>CAZGQM010000010.1:0-135866 GCA_964528055.1 uncultured Geoanaerobacter sp.
TCCTGCCAACCGTTAATCGAATCGCGTTTATAACAACCTCTGCCCTTTCTGTCAAGAAATAATTTGGTTAGATTTCTTTCAATAAATCACTCTGGATGTTGCGCTGAAATTACCGTCGGTTTATATCAATTTGGCATCTCTAGTATCTGGCCAAGGGGAACAGCTCATTTCACACTCACCTTTCCCTTGAACACAACATTCCCTTCACAGAGCATCTTTGATTTTGCAATAGCTTCATTAATGCTGGACTTGACCTGCATAAGCATTCTTTGGCCCTGATACATTCTCCGCAATTGCATCATATCTGCTGTGTTTTGAGCAGCTTTAGCATAATAAGGCTTAACGCTTTGATCATATCTCGGATATTGCCTGTCGATCTTCATATTGTATTTTAGCAGGTATAGTTCCTGGTTAGCCGAAGTAATAGCCTCATCGTTTAATTTAGCAGCTATTGAATAATCATCGATTATTGCATTACACATAAAATTGATAGCATTGTCATTTGCTGATCCATTCTCTTTCAATGAATAATCTTTAAACATACTGCTCATATTGTCCATCAAATACCGTTTGTTGGTATTTCCCCGACGCAGATAAAGCTCATGATCATTACTTGAGTAAAATATCGCAGCCGTATATTCGCTTGCTGCATTATTATAAAGTGCCTCATTGTAGAACTTGTCGGCATTAGTTTTGTGCTGACTTGATTTTTGTAAATCGACCCGATTTACTGTAGTATATTTCTTGGTTATCACATTATATATACAACGAATGTCCGTTTCACACATCTTCAAGTCTGACCCTCTATTGAAGCCCGTATTTTGAGATATGTGCCCTACAATCTCTTTAACGTCCACTCCTTTTCTCAGCAATTCCGCTACGTCTATTGCTGTAATTATCTTGCCATCTGTGGAGACCCCGGTTTCTGACCACCCAAACCCGGCAAAACTCAGTAAGAGCAAAACAACAGATATGGGGAGAAATCGCGTTTTCATCATGCATGTCCGTTCAAGTGCAAATTGAGTTATATAGGGTTTAATCAAACCGACCGGCAACGGCGCTTGCGCCGCTACCGGTCAGTTAATACCTACCTCAATAAGGGAAATAACTATGGCGCGTAATTTACTTTGCAGCCATTCAAATAACCAATTGAAACAGGAGATGACCTTAAATACCCAACCGTTGGAGAATTGTCTGAAGCGGGGAATATAGTGCCTGGCGTGGTTTGTAACGTGGCTATAACATTCCCCTTGCCAGCGTTATTCGTAGTGCTGCTCGACATGTTATCAAACGTTAGAGTAATGGTAAGATTTTTTAATACGGTGTCATATCTGGCTCCACTTAAAGTAGCTTTGCTGGACGGGACAAGTACTCCGCTGCGAAGATCACGTGCGTTGGCCGAGGTTGTTGTCGAAGTTGTGTAATCCCTGAAATTCGGGAGATTAATAGATGTCGTAACTCCGGTTATTACCGAATTTGATGACATGGTGCCAAACAGAAAGAGGCCAGTGACCTGCCTGGATGCACCGCCGCCACCGCCACCACCTCCGCCACATCCGGAAAGAGCCATGCTTCCCAGTATCCCGATAATGCCAATAACCTTTGTCAGAATATGTTTTTTCATTTCTTAATCTCCCGAAAGGATCTGCGCCCGCTCCCATGCGAAGGGAGCAGGACGACACATTAGAAGCTGGTTATCAGGCCCACAAGGCGCTGCAAGATGGCGGACACATCCAAGACATTAATTTTGCCGTCTGGCTGGGACTGTCCACTATTGTATGGAGCCACATCAGCATGCGCCAGGTCAAGGTCATCAGGGATTGCTGCACCGTTTGCGAAATGCAGCGCAAAGATAGCACTTGCCAGATAGCTGCTGGTACCTGGGATTAAACCGTCCTTGATCCCCAGGGTGATTGAGGCCGCAACAGGAGGAGCCACGTTGTTGCTGGTCTGATCCCGGAACTTGGCATAGACGGTCTTTACCCCTTCTCCCGGAGGCAGAAGCCACGATTTGCTGGTGACATATGCCTCTTCGGTATTGTATGAGGTGCCGTCATTGGAGAGCTGCATTGAGACGACGTTGCTGGCCGACAGATTCAAGGTAACCGTCTGGTTACCGGTGGATGATGCACCATTGTTTATCTTAAGAGTGCCTGCTGGATAGGTAGAATTGATCGTATAGAGGGCAATCTTTGCCTGTTCCGAGTTGCCGGCCAAGTCAACGGCGAAGAACCTGATCGCAGTCGTTGCGCTGACAAGAATCGGACCGGTGTACTTGGTGGAAGAGGTGGTCGGAGCAGTGCCGTTAGTGGTGTAGTATATATTAGACGGAGAAGTGGCCTGCAGGCGTACCGTAACCGGCGAACCATATGTCCCGCTGACCGGGTTGGCGGTTGTTACCGGGGCGGTCGTAGCCAGGGTAATGGACGCCGTGACCGGCGGATAAAGGTTGCCGGTGGGAAGTGCATTGTCGCGGAAGCGAACGTAAACGGTTTTGAAGCCGTCGCCAGCATCCAGCGACCAGATCTTGCTGGTCGCGTACGGTTCTTCAACGGAGTAGAAGATATTGTCGTTGGAAAACTGCATGGTGGCTACACCAACTGGATCGGATGCGTTCAGGCTCAGCGTGACGTTCCTGCTGTTTGTGACAGCCGCTCCATTATTGATCAGCACCGAGGCTATCATGTCGGCGCCATGAATGTTCCAGACCCCGGTTTTTGGCGTTTCGGCTACGCCGTTCACGTCCTGTGCAAAGTAATTGATGGTGGTGGTTGGCGCTGTCAAGGATACCGGACCGACATATAGTGTTGATGCTGTAGTCGGCGGTGTACCGTCAGTAGTGTAGTAGATAGTGGCGGGCGGTGACGGTGTCTGGGCAGTCAAGGTAACCAGTATCGGTGATGTAACATATGAGCCTGGGATCGGACTGGCAGTAGTTACTGGTGGTTGAGGCGAAAAAACAACCGAATATGGTATGTTGGCTGATACTACAGCCGCTCCGGCTGCGGTATCGGAGGTTTTTGCCTTTACAATGACCGTGTAGGTACCGATCGGCGTAGTATCCGGCATAGTCCAGAAAGCCTGATTGCTGTAATTTTGCACTACCACAGGCGCTCCTGCTCCGGTTTGCAGTGAAAATTCGTACAGGTAGGCAACGGTTGTAGTGCCGGCCGGAGCCGCCGTAATGGAAGCTCCGGCAGCGGCGGCTGTAAACACGACATTTGTCCCTTCTATATGAGGCGAAGGCTTGTTAGCGGCCAGGGTAACGCTTGTTGGGTCGGTCCAGGTCGGGGCGGTTGGGGAAACTGGATTGTTGCTTGCCGGAGTTAAACAAGCAGAGCCTACTATGCTGCCGGGTGCGGCACAATCTGCACCAGTGGCCGCGTTATATGCAAATACCGTATAATTATAGGTTGCACCTGAATCAACCTGGGAGTCGGTAAAGATCGGCGGGAACCCTGGCAGGAAGGAAGTTGTGGCATAATCAACCCCATTTCTCCTGATCAGGAAACTGCTCGGCCTTGTGAGTGGCGCTCCGTCAGTCCATTGCAGTACAATCTTATTTGCAAATATGTTGGTATATGAGGCTACATAGTTCGCCGCCCCAGGGACTGTCCCACCACCTATATAGGCGCCTGTAATAGTGAAGGCAGGCTGCGCTGCATTGGAAGTCCTGAAAACCATCGGCCGCATGAAGTCGTTTTCTTCATGCCCTAGGATATGGCAATGCCAGACGAACTCCTGCCCATAGTCATATCCGTCTACATTTGCCGGGAAATTGGCATTGGCCCCATTGGGCACATTTCTTAGGGTACCTGCAACTGCATTTGTCGGCGTTCCAGTAAGACCCAGATTACCTATGTCAGTAACATTAAGCATGGCAGACGCAGGGAGTGTCGGATCGATAGGACGTGTGCTTGTAGGGACGACTGCAGGCATCGTAGCTGGAAGTGTCGTACTTTTTGGAATCAGAGCCACAATAATGTCTTCCAAAGGATTCATCCTTACGGTTTCTTTCCAGCCCAGTTCGTTGTCATCCGGCGGACGGATGGCGCCGTCCCAGCCAACGCGGTTGACCACCTGGACGTTTACCATGTGGAAATGGACCGGATGGGTGTCTACACCGTTGTGTGTAATCTTCCAGATCTGGGGCTGGCGATCAACGATGTCCTCGGTGGTCGGTTCGGCGTACCCCATTGGTATGGTCGTCTGAGTAAGGTTGTTGGTAAAGGGGAGTTCGATGCCAAGGGTAGCGTTCATCCGCCCGAACGGATCCCACAACTCCTGGATAGCTTTTGAGCGGAACGGAATAGTGCTCGTCAATTTGGCACCAGGGGCAGGATTTGCGAGAGTGTTCATCGGCAGTGTAAATGAGTAGTCCTGAATTTTGGAATACTGCTCCGTAGATGCATTGCCACCGGATGCCACAGGGTAGGTCGGCTCCGGGACAAGAGGGGGAGGCTGCGATGCGGCAAACGCTAACGGCAACTGAGTCTGAAGATTTGCCAGATTGAATGGTGCGCCAACAGCACCTTGAACACGGAACTGCATGATGGTACGAGTATTGGGGCCGTACCCACGAAGCGTCGAGGGGGCGCCGCCGCCGGCAGTCTGGTCCGGATTGCCGGTGTAATAGTCATAGCGCGTGTCAAAAGCCGGTGTCGGAGCAGGGCCGTCATTATACAGAATAATGTTCTTACCTGGTGGCACGGTTGAGAAGTCAATAATTACGTCGGCACGTTCAGCCGGTCCAAGGAAAAGATTCTTCTCCTGTACATTAAGAACAACGATATCGCGGCGGTTGTAATTGTAGTTGATCGGCTGGTTAGGATGGACCACAGGCTTGGGCAGGAACCCTCCTTCGCTGCCGATCTGTATCATTTTGGGGCCCATTGTAGCTGGGTCAGGAACTCCGCCTTCGCGTCCGTCAGTTGGCCACACTGCTACATCAGGGAACGGTCCGGCAGGAAATGTTGAGCCCGATGCGGCAGGAACCATTTTGACCTCAGTCCCGCTTGGATCGTTAGGGTCGGAATAGAAAAGGCTCAGGTTGAGTCCTCGATCGTTGCAGGCGTTGAGAATCCGGAACCGGTATGCCTTGGGCTCCACCACAAGGTAAGGATACGCGGTACCGTTGACCAAAGGCGTGTCATGAAAAGCTTCAGGTGTCGTTGATGGCTCCGGTATAATTGAATGGGCCGCGTCTACGTTAACAGGAGGCCAGAACCAGGGGCCGTAATCCCAACGGCCGAAGGGATTTGCACCGCTAGGGTTGTTAGGGTCCTGATTCGGTTCATAGACATGAGGGAACCAGAGATCGCCGTACGTTCCCCATTTCGGATTGGTCCACTTGGCATCCTGGACTGCTATGTTCTGGGGGACGAAGGTCTTGTCCTGAATTACCAGTGGGATTCCGTAACGGTAGACCCCGCCTGCATTCGGCAGAACACCTGTAGTAATAAGATTATTCTCGAAATCATCCCATAACAGGTAACCGGCAGCCTCACCGGCATACACGTTGAGCCGGGTAATCCCCAGCGAGTGGTCATGATAGAACATAAGTCGGTTGCTCTGCTGGTTCGACCAAAAAAAAGTCATCTCCCCGTCAACACCAGGCCTTCCAGGATTTGGCATATCCGGAGCATTATAGGTTGAGACCCCTTTTCTCATTGCAAGTGCGACAGATGTCTCTCCCACCGGTGCTGTCCACTGGTGCGGAGTGCCGTCGCTGAACCAGGGTGTGTTGCCACCATGCAGGTGGAAGGTAGCGCGGTTCTGGGTGTAACTGGCACAGGTGTTTGGCAGTACTGCAGGATTACACAACGCACCACCAGGGGTAAGCGGACCCAGCCCTGCTCCCATAAGGGTGGTGTCGGTCGGAATAAACAGGTCGCCATTTGCACCAGTAGGAAGGAGGTTCCTCATCTTTACCCTGACAGGGATATCTTTTTTTGCAAGTATCAGAGGTCCCAGATAATTTGCGCGTGCAGCGGCACTGGCAGCATCCGTTGCGCCAAGAGCGGGATTCAGGTCCACATATCCACGAAGCAGGGTTCCCGTGCCTGGTGCCGGGCCACCATTGGGAGCTGGTCCGGTAGTCGCGGGGAGATCAGAATGGAGCTTCTTACGATATTGGACCACTCCGATTTCATAATAATCACCATCGGCCGGGACTCCTGCAGCACCGGCAATCGGTGTGGCAAGCGGGATGTACTGCCCAAGATTGTTTTCATTACATGTGCCTGTACCTGGAGGGGCACTCTGAGTACATCCCGAAGCACCAACACCCGGAAGCTTATCAACAAATTTCCGGAGACCCGTTCCTGACACGCCGCCAGCAGGACTGTTGGCATAATATGTACCCCCGCCGGGTCCTGCCAGCGCATCGTTGGTACCTAAAGGCAGAAGAGCCGCTGCCACCAGTAGATAAAGCAGTTTCCAGAAATTTCGCCTGTCCATATACCCTCCGCTTTCTAGCCTGTTGCTTGCCGGTTGTAACAATAAGTCAGCGTCTTATCGTCATTTAGACCGAACAACACCGGTAGACATGTTATTCATCATTGCCATCTTCTTGCTCACTGCCTTTCTGCGTCTAAGCTCACTCTGAAAGGCAATCATGGATCCTCGAAGTTCCTTTTCCGAGAGCAGTAAGGGGCCCCCGGAAAGACCATGCTTCAAACCTTGAATCAGCAGGTCGAGATTGACATCAACCCCCTGACTTTTAAGGTTTCTGGCAGTTTCGACACCAATACCGTAATTAAGCCTCTCCATGGGAGTTTTCAAAACCTGTTGTTCTTGAGCGTTAGCCTGGAGCGCAAAGAGGATTGTTACCCATGCCATCTTCACAACAAGTCTCATTTTCTCTCCTTGGGATGGGTCAATATTTCATTACTTCTGTTGTCTGGGATAGTAACAAGTGTTGATGGATCTTCAAAGCGGTGCAAGTTCATAGTGCGTATTTTATCAATACTCTTACGCTTCCTCGACACTTGAGCACCATAAATGTTCATCTGTTCGTCAGCCGCCGGCTCTGCCCGTTCAGTGACAAACCTGGGATCACCGGCACAGACCAGTTCTACATGATCAGGTAACTCGATTACCCTGCAGTCTGTGTCAGCAACTGAAGTGCATGGCGACATCAACAGGCCGGCAAAGACTATTTTCAGAGCAATATTTCTCATAGGAAGTTCCGGCTATTTCTTCACCTCTAGTAGCTCCACTTCAAACAACAGGGTGGCGCCCGGAAGAATAAGGTTTCCAGCGCCAACATCTCCATAGGCAATATTAGCTGGACAGCCAAGCTTGGCCTTGCCACCGCTCTTCATCTTCTGCAATGCTTCGGTCCAGCACTTGATGACTCCGTCCACCCGGAATTCGGTAGGCTTTCCCCGTTTGTACGAGCTGTCAAACTCAGTACCGTCGGGTAGCGTCCCCTGGTAGTGCACCTTGACCGTGTCCGTCACCTTCGGTGCGGCTCCGACCCCTTCCTTGAGTGAAAGGTAGACCAGACCGGAATCGGTTTTAACAGCACCTCTCTCTTTCGCTGCCTTGTCGAGCACTTCTTTGCCGGCAACCGCCAGTTTCTCCCCCTGGACCTTTCGGCGAGCACGGGCCAACTCCTGAACCTTGTCGTTGTATGCCTTTAAATCCACTTCCGGTTTCTTGCCGGTGCCGGCGTCTGTAAGGCCCTGTTTCACAAACTCCAATTCGGAGGGGGTCAGGTTAAAGACCGCCAATGTTTTGGCGACGATCACCCCAATTGCGTACAGGGTTTTCTCATGGTCGGTTTTGAAGATCTCATCTGCAAATGCCGACGTAGAAATCAAGGTTATGATGAGCACAGCGATTACCCTTTGCATAGTTCGTCCTGTTCCATAGTTGGCTAACCACGATCTGCAGTGCTCCAATGTGCAATAGTCAAAACTAAACGATTATCAACATTTTGCACGAAACACGCCAGCAACAGCCCGACAATATATCTCATACTATTCTGCCAGTTATAAATGATTACAGGATTGAGCGGAAGGTTTGATGCAACAATAATTGCAGTTTCAAATACATTTTTCACGATTCATTAGAGAAATCGCAATCCAATAGATATGTAATGCTTAGTTGCTTTAGCAATAATTGTTTCACAATGCATAGTGATTTGCAAAATAGTGATGAGGATTCAAACAACTATTGAATAACAGTACACTACCTAAACTGAAGTGCAATGGAGGATTTGATTAGAAAGGGTAGGTGAAACAAAAAGCGCGACCGAAGCCGCGCTGGAAATAGTTAATCGAATGTACCTTCGGTTCCGAGTAGATATCTTACAACCGGGAGGAAAAGCGTCCTGAAGTGTAATTCCTATCCCTCGAAGCGTAGCCGTGCAAAGCGGCGTTTGCCCACCTGCAGCACATACACTCCGGAAGCGGGCAGCTCCAGGTTTTCATCGGATACCTTTTCGCCGTCAACCTTTACCCCCCCCTGCTGAATGGCACGTCGTCCCTCGCTGTTGGACGTCACCACACCGGCCTTTGCCAAGACCTTACAGAGGAGCATGGTTGCCCCTTCCGGCACCAGTATGCATTCCGGCATCTCATCCGGCGTCTGATTATCCCGGTAGCGCTTCACAAAGTTCTCTTCTGCCTGAAGAGCTGCGGCTGCACCGTGATAACGGGCGACGATCTCTCGTCCCAGCTGTTTTTTCGCCTCCATGGGATGAATTGCGTGGGATTTGAGCCCTTTTCTCAGATCTTCGATCTCGGTAAGGGTGAGGTCGGAAAGCAGCTCATAATAACGGAGCATCAATTCGTCCGAGACAGACATCACCTTACCAAAGATCTCGTCGGCAGGCTCGTTGATGCCGATGTAGTTGCCAAGGGACTTTGACATCTTGTTGACACCATCAAGCCCCTCCAGAAGGGGCATGGTAATGACCGATTGGGGTCTTTGCCCCCATTCGCGCTGAAGATCACGCCCTACCAGCAGGTTGAACTTCTGATCGGTGCCTCCCAGCTCCACATCGGCCTTGAGCGCCACCGAATCATACCCCTGAATGAGCGGGTAGAGAAATTCATGGATACTGATCGGCATCTGGGTGGCATAGCGCTTGCCGAAGTCATCCCGCTCAAGCATCCTCGCCACGGTATAGCGGGCTGCCAGTCCTATCATCTCAGTTGCAGTCATGGCGCCGAGCCATTCTGAGTTAAAGACAACCTTTGTCTTCACCGGATCAAGGATCTTGAATACCTGATCCTTGTAACTCTCTGCGTTCTTGAGTACGTCCTCACGGGTGAGGGCCTTGCGGGTCTCGGACTTGCCGGTGGGATCTCCGATCATGCCGGTGAAGTCACCGATCAGGAAACAGACCTCATGGCCGAGCTGCTGGAACTGGCGCAGCTTATGGAGTAGGACGGTGTGTCCCAGGTGCAGGTCAGGTGCGGTCGGGTCGAATCCGGCCTTTATCCTGAGCGGCACGCCGGACTCAATGGATTTGGCCAGCTTCTCCTCCAGCTCCTTCTCCAGCAGAATCTCCACTGCTCCGCGCTTGATTACTTCCATCTGTTCGGCAACTGTCATTGTTTCCCCCAACTATAAAAAATCGCATGTAGATGAATTTCAACCGCAGGCAACGTTTACCCGCTCGATGCATAATGCCCTGCCGCTCGCCTCGTCCACCTCGATCACCACGCCGTTAAGCCGTATGTCCTTCTTGGCCACCTCGAACTTGGCAGGGCGCTGCGTCAGAAACTTCTGTATCGGCTCATCCTTGCGTACCCCGATTACCGACTCGAAAGCACCCGTCATCCCTGCATCGGTCAGATAGGCAGTCCCTTCCGGCAGAATCCTCTCATCCGCTGTCTGCACATGGGTATGTGTACCGATAACCGCACTGACCCGCCCATCGAGGTACCATCCGAGTGACGACTTCTCGGATGTTGCCTCGGCATGAAAATCGACCAGAATAACCGGTGTTTCCTGACGCAGTCGCTCCACCTCGATGTCTGCAGTCCGGAAAGGGCACTCGAGGTTATTCATGAAAACCCGACCCTCGAGATTTAACACACCGACCTTAATACCGCCGGCGGTTTTTACGATCACACTCCCCTGCCCCGGAGTACCGGGCGGGTAGTTGGCAGGGCGGATCAAGCGTTCCTCACGCGTAATGTACTCAAGCGCATCTTTTTTATCCCAAATGTGGTTTCCGCTGGTAAAGAGATTGACCCCCAGTTCGAAGAGCTCCTTGGCGCTGTCAACTGTAATGCCGAACCCGCCGGACGCATTCTCGCCATTGGCAATCACCAGGTCAAGACGGTGGCGGTCGACCAGGCGGTGCAACTCGCGGGCGACCGCCTGACGACCCGGTTTCCCGACGATATCCCCTATAAAGAGGAGTTTAACGGGCATATTCAACCGCTCTGGTTTCCCGGATGACATGAACCTTGATCTGTCCAGGGTAGGTCATCTCTGCTTCAATCTTCTTGGCCACATCCTTGGCCAGCACAACTGCCTGATCATCGTTCACCAGATCACTGGAGACCATAACCCGGATCTCGCGTCCCGCCTGGATTGCAAAAGAGTTGGTCACCCCATTGAACGAAGTGGCAATCCGCTCCAGGTCCTCCAGCCGCTTGACATACGTCTCCATCATCTCACGACGTGCACCCGGCCTGGCCCCGGAAAGTGCGTCTGCCGCCTGTACCAGGACTGCCAGGATGGAGTTCGGTTTTTCATCCTCATGGTGAGCCATTATTGCATGGACAATCTTCGGCGTTTCACCGTATTTTCGGGCAATATCTGCACCAATGACCGCATGCGACCCCTCAATCTCGTGGTCCACAGCCTTCCCAAGGTCGTGAAGAAGACCGGCTCGCTTGGCCTGCTTGACATTGACTCCAAGCTCGGCAGCCATGATTCCGCAGAGAAATGCAACCTCCAGCGAATGCAGGTAGACGTTCTGGCTGTAGGAGGTCCGGTATCTGAGTCTACCGATCAGCTTGAGAATCTCCGGATGTATCCCGTGTACTCCCAGATCAAATGCGGCCTGTTCACCTGCCTCCTTGATCGCCTGTTCTACTTCGGCCTCAGCCTTGGATACCACCTCTTCTATGCGCCCCGGGTGTATCCTGCCATCTGCTATCAGCTTCTCAAGGGCTATTTTTGCGACCTCACGCCGGACCGGGTTGAACCCGGAGAGGATAACCGCCTCAGGGGTATCGTCGATGATCAGGTCGATCCCGGTAGCTGCCTCCAGGGCACGGATATTTCTTCCCTCGCGGCCAATAATCCGACCTTTCATTTCATCCGACGGAAGCGCAACCACTGAAACGGTACGTTCGGCCACATACTCGCCGGCATAGCGCTGGATTGCCAATGCCATGATCTCCTTGGACTTCTTGTCGGCAGTTTCGCGCGCCTCCTCCTCGATGGCTTTGACACGCTTGGCGCCATCCATCTTGGCTTCATTCTCCATTTCATCCATCAGTGTCTTTTTGGCCTCTGCAGCGGTCATTCCTGATATGGTTTCAAGTTTGGCCCGTTGTTCATCAATGATCTGGGTTACCTTCTCCTCCTTCTGAAGAAGAAGCTGGTCCCGGTTGGAAAGCCCCTGCTCCCGCTTCACCAGCTCGGCATCGCGCTGGTCGAACAGATTCATCTTCTTGTCGAGGTTTTCCTCTTTCTGCTGCAGTCTTTTCTCAAGGGCCTGAAGATCCTTGCGCTTTTCTTTGGCCTCCAGCTCAGCTTCGGCCTTGGCCTGAAACACCTCATCCTTGGCCTTAAGAGAGGCCTCCTTCAGTATGGTGTCAGCCTCACGTCGTGCATTTTCAACAAGCCTGCCGGCGTCCTCCGTGACAACAACTTTCTCCGGTTCCTTCCTGCGAAGCAGGATGGCAATGAGCACCCCGGCACCGGCTGCTACTACGGCCACTATCAACAATACTGCCATTGGAACTTGCAATGTCATGTTCCTCCTTTATGTGAAGTGACCAAGAGGGTTAACCACCCTTTGGTCGGTTATAACCATATCCATCTGAACATCGTGCGGCGCACCGGCTATCGACTCCAGAAGTTGGAAATCGTAGCAAAAGCCCGCCAAGCGCCCGCTTCCTTCAAGACTATGAAGGGTCCTGTCGTAATACCCCTTGCCGTATCCGATCCGCCTTCCTGCCATGTCAAAGGCAACCCCGGGCACCAGGATGAAATCGATCACCTCGGGGGGGAATATCTGGCTTGATGATGGGGGCTCACAGATTCCGAAACTCCCGAAGAGCATCTCAGCAGGATCGGAGATTTTCCTGAACTCAATCCCATCACCTGTTACCGCTGGAAAAAGAACCGTCTTCCCCGCATGTATCGCCTCGGCCATAAGGAGATCCGTCCCTATTTCGTTATGTATAGCCGAATAAAGAGCCACTACCTCTGCTTTCGAGAATGCAGTGAGTCCCATGCAGAGCTTCTGGGCCCTCAGACTTGCATCCAGACGTCCAGAAGGGGTTACGCTCCTGCGTAGCGCCAGCATCCTGCGCCTGATCGTCTGTTTGGGCATATCAATTTTCCGGATTGCCGACCTGCGGAATATATGGGAACGGCCGGGCGTTGTCGGTAAAGTACTGACATGCCGGCTCTCGGGGAGAGATGTGAGTATGGAAGGAGGTTAGTAAGTTGCCAGCGCACGCGGCGGCGCAGTTACTACCTGCGTCGGGAGAAGTACGATAAAAGGCTGCTTAACCCCTGGCAGAATTGATATGGCACTCAAGCCACCTATCAGCGAAACAGGAACAGAGACGGCTGTTGTATCGATAGCCCCTGCTGAAACTGACGTACATATCCAATCCAACACACTCATATATAAAAATCTCCCGAGAGAGAGCTTGTCCTTCTAAAAAATCTCGCCATCCATTCGCTTGATCAGTCGGGTAAGCCGCTTGGAATCATCCCGTCGCTGCAGCTCGTACTCCTCGACCAGCATGAGGTAATCGCCAGCCAGGTTGAGAAGGGCCAATGAGGCAACAGCCTGAGAATCCACACCAGCAACTGCTGCAGAAACCTGGGCCAAACGTGCATTTACAAACGCCTCAATTTCAGAGACCTTTTCCGGCATGGCCGGGCTTCTGACCTGGAACTCGCGCCCAAGAACTGCGACACGATGCGAACGGACCTGGCTCATCAGACCGCCTCGAGTTTTTTGAGAATCACATCCAGCCGAGATTTGACACCCTCGCGGGCACCCCTAAGCCGGGTGTTTTCCTCAAGCAGTCGCGCATTTTCCTGCTTCAGCGCAGCATAGCTCTCAAGCAGAGCATCAATCCGTTCTTCCAAATTTGAGATAAGTTCGCCGTCCATGACAGCCCCCTTGATCGGGGTGCAATTCTATGCGACAACCCCGCAAAAGTCAAGGCATTTTCTTGAAATCACCCGGTCTGAAACTATACCCCCTAATCATTCAAAGAGGGCGGCCACGAACATAGCCGGCTCAAAGGGACGCAGATCCTCTGCCTGCTCACCGATGCCGATAAAGCGGATGGGAAGCTGAAATTCATTGCTCACCGCAAGCACGATCCCCCCCTTGGCAGTCCCGTCGAGTTTGGTAAGTACCACTGCCGAAACCTCGGCAGCCTCCTTGAAAAGTCGAGTCTGGGAAATGGCATTCTGACCGGTGGCGGCATCGAGAACCAGGAGTGTTTCATGAGGAGCTCCGGAAATTTCCCTACCCATGACCCTGCGTATCTTCTTCATCTCCTCCATCAGGTTTACCTTGGTATGAAGTCGTCCGGCCGTGTCCACGATCAGTATGTCGCACCCGCGGGCCACGGCCGCCTTGCAGCCGTCAAAGACCACGGCAGAGGGATCGGCCCCTGACTGATGGCGTATGACATCAACCCCGGCACGCTTTCCCCATTCCTCCAGCTGCTCTGCCGCAGCAGCCCGGAAGGTATCGCCGGCAACCAGCAAAACCTTCTTCCCCTCAGATGCATATCTGTTTGCCAGCTTGCCGATGGTGGTAGTCTTACCAACGCCGTTGACGCCGATGACCATGATTACGAACGGTTTGGCGGAAGAAACATCCAGGGGAGAGCAATAGCGGTCCAAACGAGTCTGAATCTCGCTCTGCAGGGCTTTTTTCAGGGCAGCGCCGTCCTGAAGCTCATTGCGGCCAAGCTTTCCCTCAAGGGTCCGAATCAGCTCCACCGTAGTTGTTACCCCGATGTCTGCCGTGATCAGTATCTCCTCCAGCTCCTCCAGCATATCAGCATCTATCTGCTTTTTGCCGAGGAGAAGGGTGTCAATCTTCGCCACCAGCCCTTCATGGGTCCGGGAGAGCCCCTGCTTCAGACGCTGAAAAAGACTCGGCTTCTGAGCTGGCTCAGGAGTCTGCTCATCTGCCGCAATTTTTTCTGCTGCCTGCAGCGGTGCCGGAACCTGCTCAGCCTGGGCATCGGCCAGTACATCTTGAATTGCGGCATCTATCGGCTCGGGATCCTGCTCAGCACCGGTCAGTTTACCCCACAGCCCTCTAAAAAAACCCTTCTGCTCTTCAGCCATCTCAGTAGATCTCCTTGTTCAACAGTTTCACAGCACTCCGCACTTCTCGCAGCGCAAGGGCCGGCACTGCAGAACGTGACATCGTCAGCACCACCACGTAATCGGGTCCGACAGGCGCCACAATGTGGCGCTGCGCTCCGGTCGTTATCACCAGATCCTCCACATCGCCCAAAGCCAGGTCGGCATGCAGCTTGCGCAGCAGCCCCAGGATTATCCCCTTGTGGGCACCTATAACCTTCATCTCGAACTCATCGAAATGGCAGTACTGTTCCACCGCCTCCCCTTCCCAGTCGGCAAGGATAGCGCCGGCGCCGCCGGGGGTCGATTCCACGAGCTCTCTCAATATTGTCTTGAACGGCACAAAAGCCTCCCGCATGAAAATCAGCCCAGCATTCTACCGATTTCAGAGAATTATGCAACCGCCAGAACGCGCTCCACAACAGCATTGCCTGACCGCTGTTCATGTAACACCCGGATGAATTACAATTCCTTAAAGTTAATGCGATATTGACCCGAAAAGTTGAGAGTCTGATGAAATGCGGGCACCTTTTTGACTGTCGATACATTTAGCATATACTCTTAAAGCTGAAACCTCCGGCACCTGCTTGGAGGTTGCGTACGTTGCCTCATCCCAGGTCAGCCAATGCAACTATATCCAATTATCGTCATAGCCTATGACGAAAACATAATGAATTCGCTTGTCAAAAGCCTCGCACCCTTCAATGTGGAAGCTGTTCCGTGCGCTACATTTTGCGAGGCCGAGACCCTAATGCTTCACGGATTATATCAGGGGATCCTGGTCGATCTCTCTACAATTATCAAAGCAAAGGCCGAAGAAAAGGTTATAGCCTGTTCAATAACCGGATTTTTTCCGACCATGC
This sequence comes from uncultured Geoanaerobacter sp., assembly GCA_964528055.1. GTDB lineage: Bacteria > Desulfobacterota > Desulfuromonadia > Geobacterales > DSM-12255 > Geoanaerobacter. Next base: position 15,414 of record CAZGQM010000010.1, read on the forward strand.
GGGTTAAAGCAATCGGCACGATGATAGTTCCCATGGCCATGGCTGGCGATGCAAAGCAGGATAAGAGTCTTAGCGACTTTCTGAATGTAACCTGTGCGGGGTTCAACCCACGGAGATTACGGTCTCACAAGCGAAAAGAGCAATCAGTTTCAACCGTTATGGTCAATAGGGAAGCTGAGCACGATCCCTGTCGCTGTTTTACCCTCAACATTTCCTGGGGGGGGCTATTTATTGTCGATATGTACCCGGAGAGGTTCTCGCTACATGAAGAGATTATCGTATCGTTTCCGGAATTTAACTTACATGTGGAAGTTATTGTCATCCATATTGCTGCTTGGGGTCAACGCAAGACACCTGGTATCGGTGTGAAGTTCAAACAATTGAATGAAGAACTGGAACGTGTTCTGCTTTTACTGTTGAGAAAAAATAAAGAGTGCGATCGTGACAGGCTGGTTGCTTAAGACGGAATAGCCTGTAAAGTCTTAGTTATACGAAAGATATTTGTAATATGTGACACATATTATCACTTCAAATCTAACCCAGGAGGATCTTCATGCTAAGCCAACTAATTATGGAACAACTCAAAATATCTGAGGATGAGCTGATGATGCAGCTTGATAAAGACGCGAGAGAGATTTTTTCCACAATGGTCGGATCGGAAATTTCTCCTATTTACCATAAAATTGAAACCGTCACAAAATTTAATGACTGCCTAACCGCCATGGTTGGTCTTGCCGGAGTTTACAATGGATTAATTAGCATAAGCACCCCCAGGTCGCTAGCTATGAAGTTCGCTTCAGAGATGCTGGGGATGACTGTTACTGAAGTAAATGAAGACGTAACGGATGCTTTGGGAGAGATCGCAAACATGCTCGGTGGATCATTCAAGCATCACTTTGTGAAAGACGGGCATGAGGTAAAACTCTCGACCCCCTCGGTTATCACCGGTGAAGAATACTCCATTTGCGCCGGATCCTTGCCGGATACGCTGACGATACTGTTCGAGTCAGCTGATCAGCACTTCATGATAAGTGTGTTTCTGGAGGTCGGTGACTAGTGCAGGACTCTTGCAGATCCTAAGCACATAGGGTTTGTAGGTCATGTTTCGGGCAGTATCTCTCCGCCGTGAACCGGTGCATGATTTCGTATTGCTCTTATCGAAGCTGATTCCCTGAACGTCAGCCAAAAAAGTCACCTCTACGCAACCCTCACCGGTACCATCTCAAAATCCTTTAAACTATTATTAGTTCTGACCGAATAGCTAAACATCGCTTTACAGTCCAGCTTTACGTATTCGCTTAACGATTATACTCACAACCTTTTGAATTACCAAGGCTAAGACAACGGTGTCTCCAAGCCTCAATTTCTGTACAGGGAGACTCCCCCATGAAGAACAGCCTCAACGCATTCAGCCTCAAATCCAAACTGGTCGCTACATGTATCATTATCGCTTTTGGCTTGATTGTCCTCATGGTAACGATGGGGGTTTCAACCGAGCGGATTAAGATCAACGGGCATCTCTACCAGGAGATAGTCCTGGGGAAGGATCTGATTGCCGATATCCTCCCCCCGCCGGAGTATATCATCGAATCCTACCTGGTGGTTCTACAGGCGAAGGTGGAAAAGGACCCCTCCAAAATCCCCTCGTACCGTGAACGCCTGAAGAAACTTCGCAGTGAGTACGATGACCGCCATGCGTATTGGGTCAAAGAGCTCGCGGACGGAAAGATCAAAACCCTCCTTTTGGAACAGTCCTACAAGCCTGCAGTAACCTTTTACGACACGGCAGAAAAAGCCTTTTTCCCCGCACTGACTGCTAACAACCAGGAAGAGGTGGATAAACTGCTGATCGAGACCCTCTCTCCTGCTTACGAGACACATCGAAAGGTCGTTGACGAGATTGTCACTCTGACTACAGCTCAGAATGCAGGGACGGAAAAACGCGCATCCGCCATGCTGCAGACCTCGAAAACCATCATTACCTTCATCGGGCTATTATTCTTCGCCACAATCCTGGCCATTTTTTTCTTCATTACACGCAACATTACCGGACAGCTTGGCGGCGAACCCAGGTATGTGGCCGAAATAGCCAGAAAGGTTGCTAATGGTGATCTTTCTCTCAACGTAGTCGTGCAGGGTGGCACACAGAGTGTCCTCGGGGCAATGCGGGAAATGGTGGGCAATCTACGCCAGACCGTGTCTCAGGTAACCCTCTCCGCAGAAAATATCGCCTCCGCCTCAAGCCAGCTTCATTCGACCGCCGAGCAGATAGCAACCGGCAGCGAAGAGGTAGCCTGCCAGGCAGCAACCGTGGCTACCGCAGGAGAGGAGATGTCCGCAACCTCCGGTGATATCGCCCAAAACTGCCAGAGGGCGGCTGAAGGCGGGATTCGCGCGAGCCAGGCTGCGCAGGCAGGTACCGAAGTCGTAAACGGCACAGTGCAGGTAATGGCCCGAATAGCCGAGCGGGTCAGCGCAACCGCCCAGACCGTGCGAAACCTGGGAGAACGATCGGACCAGATTGGTGCTATTATCGGCACAATCGAAGAGATAGCTGACCAGACCAATCTGCTGGCACTTAATGCAGCCATTGAAGCTGCACGAGCGGGAGAACAGGGAAGGGGCTTCGCCGTAGTCGCCGATGAAGTACGTGCGCTAGCCGAGCGTACCACCAAGGCGACCCGTGAAATCGGCGAGATGATCAAGGCCATTCAGACCGAGACCAAAGGGGCTGTAACAGCCATGGAACTGGGAGTACGTGAAGTAGAAGCCGGGTCAGGAGAAGCAGCCCATTCCGGGCAGGCGTTACAGCAGATACTCGAGCAGATTAACGATGTTACAATGCAGGTCAATCAGATAGCCACTGCAGCCGAGGAACAGACCGCCACCACTGGTGAGATCTCCAGAAATATCTATCAAATCACCGAAGTCGTTCAATCTACGGCGCGAGGGGCAGAGGAGTCGGCCCAAGCATCCGGGCAATTGGCACGCCAGGCTGAGGATCTGAAACAGCTGGTTGGAAAATTCCGGCTTTAATTGACAAAATTGCCCGCTAACTGCACTGTGACGTAAACCGATCGGTTATTGGAAGAGCTGGATATGCGTCTTTGGACACTCCATCCTAAATATCTGGATTCACGCGGCCTTGTCGCGCTCTGGCGCGAGGCGTTACTGGCACAAGCAGTTCTTACGGGAAAAACATCCGGTTACACCCACCATCCCCAGTTGATCCGATTCAGCAACTCTGTGTCACCCGTAGAGTCGATTGCCTCTTATCTGCATGCCGTTCATAGTGAAGCGACCCTGCGGGGTTACCGCTTCGACAAAACGAAACTATCCCCTATCAGCTGCGTCGAATCTATTCCGGTCACTCGGGGACAAGTCGATTACGAGTGGGCACACCTTAAGGCGAAACTTCTGCTCCGTGCTCCGTCGTGGCTCGCCGGATTGGAGCCTGTTTCATCCCCAGAGACGCACCCGCTGTTTCGTATTGTTCCCGGTCCGGTGGCAGATTGGGAGGTGACGAAGTAATCCGATGATTATCGGGAATGAGTGCATTTCTCTGCGGACAAATAGGTGTGAGGTCCCCCTATTTGTCCTTTTGACGTTTTGACGGAGATAGAGTAGTACGAATTGACGAAATAGAATTTTGGAGTATCTTCTTGCCATACCTATGAGTACTCGAATCAACACCGATAACCTCCTGATGCCAGCCCTTTTCGTAGGGCACGGCAGCCCGATGAACGCCATCGAGGAGACCTCCTTTGTCGCAGGCTGGCGGGAGACTGCGGCCCGGATGCTTCGCCCGAAGGCAATACTCTGCATTTCAGCCCACTGGGAGACCGAGGGGACCTTCGTCACCTCCATGGCGCACCCCAAGACTATCCATGACTTCTACGGCTTTCCCGATGAGATGTACCGGGTTCAGTACGCGGCCCCTGGCTCCCCCGAGCTTGCCGAGCGGGTGCAGAAGCTGGTCAGTTCCACGGCAGTGCGTCTGGATGATGGCTATTCCTGGGGACTGGACCACGGAACCTGGTCGGTGCTCCGCCGCATGTATCCGGAAGCCGACATTCCGGTGGTGCAGCTGAGCCTGGACCGAACCCAGCATCCACGTTTCCACTACGACCTTGCTGCCGAACTTTTGCCCCTGCGACGGGAGGGGGTGCTGGTGATTGGAAGCGGCAACCTGGTCCACAACCTGCGTCTGCTGGATTGGGGCGCGGAGAGCCCCTATCCCTGGGCCGCAGAATTCGATCATTTGGCAGCGGAGCTCATTCTGGCGGGGGAGCACGACCGGCTGGTAGCCTACCCCACCCTGGGGGAAGCGGCCCGGCTCTCTATCCCCACCAACGAGCACTACCTGCCGCTTTTGTACACCCTGGCGCTGCAGCAGCCGGGGGAAGAGGTCGCCTTCTTCGCCCAAGGGTTGGTATATGGCTCCATATCCATGCGCTCAGTAAAGATCGGCTGACGAAGCAGTTCCAGAAAAAGGTGTTGAGGCTACATAAAGTTACCAGCCATCAGCTAGACCGGCTGAATTTGTGCAATTCTCATTGCAAACCATTTACCCCACACATATAATCCATTCTTATTAAAATATGCTATCTGTAACTGACTCAACAGTCCGCATATCGGCTGCGAGAGATAGGAGCTTTGTTAGATGTGCGCGAAACGGCAATAATTGAGGCAAGCCGCAGGTTTTCGGTGAAGATGGTAGCGGTCAAAAAGCTGCAGCAGAAGGTGGATCAGGTAAAGAGGAAATTTATAATATGAAATATGAAGACCTGATCCCGTTAGAGGTGACCTCTTAATAAGTATGGTGTCCCTCTATTTCACCTAATTTAAGGAAATTACTGATGTTCTCATTTTTTCAAAAAAAGAAACCGAGCATTGATATTTTGTACTTTAAATCCAATGAGGCGGCATTTGAACATGCTTGTAAGTTCATGGACTGCTCAATAAAAGTTGATGGCTGTCTACCCGCGCTGGTGCATGAAGTGCATAAAGTCGACGACAGGACAAGAATGATTCTGAAATTGCCCAATGCTGAAGGCGGACAATTTGTGGCATCATCACTCCTGAATAATCAACTTACAATTGAAGGAGGTGATCTAGTTATCTATCAACTTGCTGAGCGGACACCGAATGCCCCAGATATCTTGAGTATGATCGGTTTTGTTGTCGCAAAGCTCAAACCTCAGCTTGATATGGAAAAAGGCTGGGTTGTTGACCAATGAACAGAAATAAGAATAGAGAATCAAGTCTACTCATTGCATCATATTCTTATCTTAGTAAGCTGAAAATGTCATAAGTGTAGACCAGACCATCATGTTGTATTCCCTGAATTCTCGAATAGAGAGTGCTGTCACCTCATTTTGCACTACTTTTCCTGCCAAAATTCATATTTTGAAAAAGAGATTGTCGCTATCTGGGGAAGCATATGTGAGAAGCTAGGAATTTATTTCGCTAAAAATGCAAAAGGTAAGGTCACTGTTACATGAAATAATACCCAAATTGCCTTTGGACCTGAAACCGTAGGTCACTGATAGCGCTTTAAGCAATGATTATATAAATTGATTAAGGACGACATAAACATGGCGATCTCTTCTAATTTTCTGCAACTTGCACATTCAATAACAGTTGAGGATATCTGTTCTTCATTCATCTCCACGATTGACGCAAGCCGGCAGGCTTCAGAAATTTGGGACGAGTGGAGTATAGATCTGTGTCTTGAACAGGGATTAGATCCAATGGAGCAAATTGCTCTTGTGGAAGAACGGGGAAAGATTAAAGGATGGTTGGGTTACGACATGCTAGATACTTATAAAACGGTTTCCGATTGCATGGAACAAGTCACTCCAGATACGATCCTCACAGCTGACACATCGCTTGTAGATGCCGTGTACGAATTTCATATCAGCTTGCGTCCTTTTTTTCTTGTGCTTAAAGGAAATCAATTCATTGGATGGCTTTCCTATAATGACTTGCACAGACCTCCATTAAGGTTGTGTCTATTTGCAATGCTAATAAATATCGAAAGATTACTCCTAGATGTGGCATTTCTCTCATCTCAAGAGTCTGTTGGGTTTCTTTCCCCAGGCCGCCTAAACAAAGCAAATGAAATCTATGTGTTACGAAAGTATAACTTTGATAAAGATGGCAAACCGTTTAGTGCAAGATTATTGGAGTGTACCAGCTTAGCTGATAAGATTTCGATTATTAAGAAATCTATGAACGTCAAACATGCTATTCCAGCACTGTTTAACAAGGAATTCTGTCACGAAGTCGAGCCATTAAGAAATGAAATTGCCCACCCCGGAATTAATGAACGTAGTTCATCACTATTGTCTAGAGAAAGGCTTTGGCACTTTATTAATTGGACCGGCACCCTCGAATCAGAGTTAGAGTCATTATTAAAACTAGCCAGAAGTGCTTAACAAACGCGCAGCCATCGGCACAACCCGCCGAGTGCAGGTCAGCCTCAGCCCGTTATGTGAATCTCCTACTGCAGCCTCACCGAAACCACCTTCGACACACCGGGCTCTTCCATGGTTACGCCGTAGAGGGTGTCGGCAACCGCCATGGTGGTCTTTGAGTGAGTTATGAGGATGAACTGGGAGAAGGCGGTCATCTCCCGGATCATTTCGTTGAAACGGCCGATGTTGGCGTCGTCAAGCGGTGCATCCACCTCGTCCAGCAGGCAGAACGGCGACGGTTTTATCAGGAAGATGGAAAAGATCAGCGCAACCGCTGTGAGCGCCTTTTCGCCGCCTGAGAGGAGCGAGACGTTCTGCAGCTTCTTGCCCGGAGGCTGAACGATGATCTCTATGCCGGTCTCCAGGAGATCCTCCTCGTTGGTAAGCCTCAATTCGGCCTGCCCGCCGCAGAAAAGCCTCGGGAATACCTCTTTGAACTTGTCGTTCACCAGCAGAAACGTCTCCATGAATCGCTTGCGGGTGGTCCGGTTGATCCGCTGGATTGCCGTCTGCAGCGACTGCAGCGACTCCTCCAGGTCGGTCTTCTGCTCCGACAGAAAGCTGTGGCGCTCCTCCAGCTCCCGGCACTCCTCAATGGCCATAAGGTTCACTTCTCCCAGTTCATCCACCTGCCGCTGCAGATCCTGCTGCCGCTTGCCCATGGATGACTCGTCGAAATCCTCTGCATCTCCTCCCGGCTTGATCGAAGCGATATCAAGCCGGTGACGCTCCTGGATGGAGCTCTCAAGGTGCCTGAGCTCCATGACAAGCCCGGAGAGACGCAGCTGGCGCTCTCCTGCAGATATGCGCTCGCTGTCGAGCTTTTCGCGCAGCCCCTTTAAAGCTAACTCCTGTTCCTGAAGCGCAGCGGCCAGAGCATCGAAGCGCTCCCGTACCGCGCCGTGGGAAGCCTCTGCCGCAAGCTGCTTTTTGAGCAGATCCAGAAGAACCCCTTCACTCAGGGCAATCTCGCCAGTCAGGCGTTTCTGCTCATCATCCCCTCTGGCAAGCTCTTCCTGATGAGCAACAAGCCGTTTTGCAAGATCGATCCGCAGCTCTTCGACCCTGCCAAAGGCGCGCTGGTTGGCCTCCCGCTTCTCCCTGATGGTTGCGACCAGCACCTTCAGCCCGGTTACCGTTTCGCGGAGCAGCTCGATCTCACGCCGTTTAACAGCCAGAGCCTCCTGCAAGGCGGATGAGGCGGACTCCTGCAGGGCCTTTTCCTGCTCAAGCTCTGCCCGTCCGGTCTCGGCAGCGGTCCGCTCCTTTTCCAGCGACGCCTTCTCCTCGGCAAGCTGCTCATCCTCATGCGCCTTGACGCGTTGACGTTCCTCCAACCGGAGGAGCTCCTCACGGGCCCTCTGCAGATCCTTTTCTAGACCGACCAGCTCCACCTCGGACTTATGCAGCCCTTGGCGGGCCTGACGCAGCTCATCCTCTGCGTTTGCAAGCTCACTGCGCAGCCGGTCTCGTTCACTCTCAAGTGTTGAAACGCTCGATTCCAAAACTGCCTTGCCTGCGGTCAGTTCGCGGATCTCCCGCTTGGCATGTATAAGCCCCTGGCCGCCCCCTTCTGTCGAGCCGCCGGTGACAATGCCGCCGGCTCTGGCAACTTCACCTTCCCGGGTGACAAAGGTGAGCCGGTGATCTCCCTTTGAGAGCAGGAGCGCCTCAGCAAGGTCCTCGGCCAGGTAGACATCTGCCAGCAGTGGCTCGACAAGCAACCGCTGCCTGTCATCCAGTCGGACCAGACCCAGAAGAGACTTCTGATCTGACAGCCCATGCTCTGCATGAGATCCCCCCCACCCGGGGAGAAGGAAGCTGCATCGTCCCCCTGCAGTTCCTTGCAGATGGGCCAGCGCTGCAATGGCGTCCGCCTCATCCCGGCAGGCGACGTATTGCAGTTGCCCCTCAAGCGCCGCTTCGACAGCTGCCTCGTACTCGGCATCGGTCTCTACCAGGTCAGCCACAACTCCGGCGAATCGATCCTTGAAACCATCCGACAGAAAAAGGGTCCGTACCCCCTGTCCGTAGCCGGCAAACTTCGCCTCAAGATCAAGAAGCGAGGCGAGGCGCGCCGCTTTGGAGCTCAGTTCGTCGCGACGTTTCTGAAGCTCATCCGCAACCGCCGTCATGGAGCCTCGCAACTGATTGGTACGGACAATCAGGGATTCCACCTGCACTGCCAGGTCACGCTTGGCAGCATCAACTGCCTGGTTGGAGTTGAGAAGCTCGCTAACACGGCTGGTCGAAGCGGTCAGCCTTCCTGCAAGCTCTGCCCCTTCACGCCCGCTCCTCTCGGACCGTTCCGCCAGCCGGGTCAGTCGACGGCCGGCCTCGCCATGCTGGTTATTGAACTGGGCCAGGCGGTTGAGCAGTGAAACCAGGGTCTGCCGGATTCCATCCTGTTGCCGCACCAGCCCGGCCTCCTCTGCCTGCAGCGCTTCAAGGTCGGCGTTCCGCTTCAGGAGCTCCTCATCATTCACTGATGCGTCAACAAGGAGTGCCGCGCGCTGTTCCTCCAACTGCGTAAGCTCGTTGCCTGACTCACTCTGGCGCCTGATGAGCCCTGTAAGCTCCTCGTCGGCGCGTGCACGTTGACGCTCCAGATTGGCCAGCTCTTTACGTTGAAAATCGAGACGATTCTCTCCCCCCTGATATTCAGCCTTTATCCTGAATATCTCCTCCTGGCATGCGGTCAGTGAGCGCTCCTCCTCCAGCAGTGAAATCCTGCGCTCCTCCAGGGATGATTCACCTGTCGAGAGCTGAGCGCTTAGGGCTGCGAGGTGAACGGTGCTCTCGGAATGGCCAGATTCGAGCGAGCGGACGGCAGAAGCAAGCTCCGAGTGTCGTCGCACGGCAAAGGCGATCTCTATCCCCTTCAGCTCTTCGCGAAGTGATCGGAAGCGCTCTGCCTTCTTTGCCTGTCGCTGCAGAGAACCGAGCTGCCTCTTGATCTCCGACACCACATCACCGATCCGGAGGAGATTCTGTCGGGTGCTCTCGATCTTTTTGAGCGCAACCTGCTTGCGGGCCTTGAATTTGGTGACGCCGGCAGCCTCCTCTATCAGGAAACGCCGCTCTTCTGGCTTGGCCATCAGGATCATCCCGATCCGCCCCTGCTCGATGATGGAATAGGCACGAGCACCGACACCGGTATCCATGAACAGTTCGTTGATGTCCAGTAACCGGCAGGGGGTCTTGTTGAGGGAATACTCGCTCTCGCCATCTCGATAGAGTCGCCGCGTAACCTGGATCTCGCTGTAGTCCAGGTATTTGGCCGGGACCCGTCCGTCATCGGTGGAAAAGACCAGCGAAACCTCGGCCATCCCCAGCGAGCGCCTGGATTCGCTCCCCGCAAAGATGATATCCTCCATCGACCGTCCACGGAGGTTTTTGGCAGACTGCTCCCCCATGACCCAGCGGATGGCGTCAACCACATTGGACTTGCCGCAGCCGTTGGGGCCGACCACCGCGGTCACCCCCGGAGGGAATTCCAGTACGGTCTTGTCCACGAATGATTTAAAGCCTATGATTTCGATCCGTTTGATCTTCAATGACTATCCGTGTCAGCTGATTTGTCTGCCTCTTGACCTGAGATTTGAACAGATCAAAATGGCGAACATCATACCCCTCCAAACCCTCTGTAGTCAATACATTGCCGACCAGGAGTCACTCCTGTTTGACAGATCCTGAACCAGGCCGTAGAATACAGACCACTTTTCAGACACCATAGGGATCTGCATGCTCCATCTTTCCAATCTTACTAAAGAATTCGCCGGCAAGCCGCTCTTCACCGACATTACCTGGCACCTCCCCAAGGGTGAACGGGTCGGACTTGTAGGAGAAAACGGCGCCGGAAAGTCAACGCTGATGAGGATCGTAACCGGCGAAGTCGACCCGTCAGGCGGCGAACTGCGCCTCGCCAGAGGGTCTACCGTAGGCTATCTCCCCCAGGAGGGTCTTATCACGCGCGGCAACACGCTTTTCAAGGAAGGGCTGGCCGCACTGGCCGATCTGCAGGCGATAGAGCGTGAACTTAAAGAGCTGGAAGGGCGGATGTCCTCTGTCCCCCATGAAGCCCCGGAGCATGATGCTCTGCTGGAGCGATACGGCCACCGCCAGGAGGAGTTCCGCGTTAAGGGGGGCTACGCAATGGAGGCCGAGGTTGCAACGGTTCTGCGAGGCCTCGGATTCATTCAGGCAGACTGGGAGCGCGACTGCGGTGACTTCTCCGGCGGCTGGCAGATGCGGATTGCCCTTGCTCGCCTGTTGCTTCAGAAACCGAACGTGCTCCTTCTGGACGAACCGACAAACCACCTGGACATAGAGGCGCGAAACTGGCTTGAGGAGTATCTGCGCAGCTACCCCTATTCGGTCATCCTCGTCTCGCATGACCGTTTCTTCCTCGACCGTGTCTGCCACCGGATAACCGAGGTCTGGAATCATACCCTTACCGACTATCACTGCTCCTACAGCAAGTATCTGGTTCAGAGGGAAGAGCGGGTGGGAGCCCTGCGGGAGGCGAAACGTCGTCAGGATGAGGAAGTAGAAGCCATTGAAGACTTCATTCGGCGTTTCCGGTACAACGCAAACAAGGCATCGCTGGTCCAGTCACGGATCAAGCAGCTGGAAAAGATAGTCCGTATTGTGCTCCCCCCGGAACGAAAGAGGATACGTTTCCGTTTCCCCAGCCCACCCAAAAGCGGGCGGGTGGTGATGGAACTGACAGGGATCAGCAAGGCCTACGGCACAAAACGTGTCTTGAACAACATCAACCTCACCATCGAATCAGGGGAACGGATAGCTTTGGTGGGGCATAACGGCGCAGGAAAATCGACCCTGATGCGGATTCTTGACGGAGAAGCCTTTCAGTCAGGCGAGCGTCGGATCGGACATAACGTCTCACTCGACTACTTCGCCCAGGACCAGGCCCAGGCGATGGACCCGGCAAAATCTGCCTACGAGGAGCTTCTGGCCGCATCCCCGTACGACATGGTGCCACAATTGCGCGACATCCTCGGTGCCTTCCTCTTTTCAGGCGACGACATTGCCAAGAAGGTCAGCGTCCTCTCAGGGGGCGAAAAGAACCGCCTGGCCCTGGCACGGATGCTCCTCAAGCCTGCCAATCTGCTGCTGATGGACGAGCCGACAAACCATCTGGATCTCTTCAGCAAGGAGGTGCTGCTGGATGCCCTCCGTTCGTTTGCCGGCACCCTGGTCTTCGTATCCCATGACCGACACTTCATTGACGGCCTTGCCACAAGGGTCGTAGAGGTCGAAGAGGGCAAACTGGCCTCCTATATGGGTGATTACGAGTACTACCTGGCCAAGAAAGCCGAAAACAGCGGAGATGAATCCCCCTCCCCTGCCCGGGCTGATAATCTTGACCCTCTGCAGCTCGCATCACTTTCTCAGGTTCCAACCTCCAAGGAGGATCGCCTGCAGCTTCGTGAAGCCGAAAAACTACGCCAGAAGGAGGAACGCACACTCCTGAAGCGCCTTTCTGAAGTGGAGTCAGCCATCGAATCGGAAGAAGAAAACCTGCGCATAGTGGAGATACGGCTGTCCGACCCCGATGTCACCAGCGACTTCATTGCCCTCCAAAGGGCGGGTGACGAACACTCGGCCATCGATGCCCGACTGAAGGGGCTCTATGCAGAATGGGAAGAGCTCGCTGCCTTGACAGGCGAACCCTGAACCGGTAGGCTTACAGTATGCCAACTACGCAGACCATATCTATTCCTGAGACCGTCCCGCTCTATCTCCAGTCAGAGCTGGTTGCCTTCCCTTTCATGATGATCACCCTCTACCTTAAGCCTCGAGATCTGCCGCTCTTCGAGGAATGCCGGAACCATGGCAATCTGGTGATGGTCTGCATGTATCGTAGCGAGCGTCATGATCTCCTGATCGAATCGCTTCACGAGATCGGCACAATCTGCAGGGTGACCGAGCTCACGCGACTGGAATCCGACGGCAGCGCCAAACTGACCCTGGAAGGGCTTGCACGCTGCCGTATTCTGGAGATTACCCAGACTTCTCCGCACCCCATGGGTCATGTGGAGGTAGTCCGCGAATTCGTGGAAAAGAACATGGTGACCGATACCCTGGTCTCCAGCCTTTCTGCACTCCTAAAGATCGCCCTCTCTTACGGCAGACCGCTTCCCGAAGATGTAATGAAGATGGTCGACTATATCGATACTCCTGCCCGGCTTGCCGATCTGGTGGCCCTTTACTGCAACCTCCCGCCGGTTGAGCTTCAGGAGATGCTGGAGACCGTCGACCCGGTGGAGCGGCTGAAAAAGGTCTACCTGCATCTCACAACCGACGTGCAGCGCCTGCAGGTCAAGGGAGAGATACAGAGTGAGGTGTCAAAGCGGGTCGGCAAAACGCAGAAGGAATACCTCCTGCGCGAGCAGATGAAGCATATCCAGGAAGAACTGGGAGATGACGATCCTCGCAGCGTCGAACTGAACGAGTTGAAGAAGAAGATAGAGATGTCTGTCATGCCTGACGATGTCCGGACCATCGCCAACAGGGAGATGCGGCGACTGGAGCGGATCAACCCGTCATCCCCCGAGTACACCGTTGCACGCACCTATCTGGACTACCTGGTAGGGATGCCGTGGCAGAGTGCAACCATTGACAACCGCGACATCAACGAAGCGGAAAGGGTCCTTGACGAGGACCACTACAACCTGAAGAAGGTTAAGGAGCGCATCCTCGAGTACCTTGCTGTCAGGACCGTCAGGGCAAAGATGAAGGGACCGATATTGTGTTTTGTCGGCCCGCCAGGGGTCGGCAAGACATCACTGGGGAAATCCATAGCTCGGGCCCTTGGGCGAAACTTCATACGGATGTCGCTGGGAGGGATGCGCGACGAGGCAGAAATACGCGGCCACCGCCGCACTTACATCGGTGCCCTTCCGGGCAGGATCATCCAGGAAATCTTCCGTACAGGCAACAACAACCCGGTATTCATGCTCGACGAGGTTGACAAGATCGGCCTCGACTTCCGGGGCGACCCTGCCAGCGCCCTTCTGGAGGTTCTTGACCCGGAACAGAACAGCACATTCACCGACCACTATCTGGATGTTCCGTTCGACCTCTCAAACGTCATGTTCATCACCACGGCCAACCAGCTCGACCCGGTACCACCGGCCCTCAAGGACCGGATGGAGGTACTTCACCTATCCGGCTACACTACCGAGGAAAAGGAAGCGATCGCCTCGCGTTTCCTTATACACCGCGAGATTGAAGAGAACGGGCTTGCAGAGCAACCTCCCCTATTCACGGAGGAGTCCATACGAGCAATAATTGCAAACTACACCAGGGAGGCCGGGGTAAGAAACCTGCAACGCACCATCGCCTCTATCTGCCGCAAGGTTACAAAGGAGTTCACCCAGGGGAAACCGATCCGAAGCGAGATTACCCCTGCTGTGGTCGAGGAATTTCTTGGCCCGCGCAAGTTTTTCAACGAGGTGGCGGCTGAACAGGACCGTGTCGGAGTAGTGACCGGTCTGGCCTGGACCGAGAGTGGCGGTGACATCATATTTATCGAGACGACCAAGATGAAAGGAAAAGAGGAACTGATTCTGACCGGTTCTCTCGGGGCAGTCATGAAGGAGTCTGCCCGGGCAGCCCTTTCATTTGTTGAGGCAAATAGCAAAGAGCTGGGGATCGACTCCTCAGATCTCATCGATACGAGCATACATGTGCATGTACCGGCTGGCAGCATCCCCAAGGACGGCCCATCGGCCGGAGTAGCCATGTTTACCTCCCTGGTCTCCCTCTTGAAAGGTCTGACGGCTAAGCGCGACGTTGCCATGACTGGAGAGATAACCCTTACCGGCAGGGTACTTCCAATCGGCGGACTTAAGGAGAAGGCCTTGGCAGCGCGTCGAGCGGGTGTCCGAACCCTCTTAGTGCCGGCCAGAAACCGTGACGACATGGATGACATCCCGGAAGCGGTCAGGAACGATCTCAATTTCATTTTCATAGAGGATGCCCGAGAAGCTATCAGTTACGCCCTGAATGAGCCATGACCTTTGACTTCCTTGAACAAAGGCTCAAGTGCTTTTTCCTTCACATCCAGGAGTTTTTCGCCCTTTCTACCAAGGCATTCCTGCGCATCTTTTCATCACCCTTCTATTACAGAGAATTTGCCACTCAATTCGAGAAGATCGGCGTAGATTCCATCTTCATAAGTTGTCTCACCGGCCTTTTCACCGGGATGGTCATGGCACTTCAGGCGCTTATCCAGCTGAAACCTTTTGCAGCAACCAGCTACGTGGGTGGGATGGTCTGCGTAACCATGGTGAAAGAGCTCGGGCCGGTACTTGCATCTCTCATGATCTCAGGCCGGGTAGGGTCGGCAATCACCGCAGAACTCGGCACCATGGTGGTCACCGAACAGATCGATGCTATGCGTGTGGAGGGAACCGACGTCATAAAACGACTGGTGACGCCACGTCTCAAGGCGACGATACTTGCCATGCCGCTACTGGTCATACTTACCGACGCAGTTGCGCTACTGGGGGGATACATAATCGCTGCGGGTTATGAAATCAACCCGCTCATGTACTACAAATCACTTCCGCAATTCATGGTTTTTCAGGATCTGATCGAAGGTGTGGTAAAGCCTGCTGTCTTCGGATTCATCATTGCGATGATCGGGTGTTACGTAGGACTCACCACCAAAGGGGGTGCCGAGGGGGTCGGAGCATCGGCCAAAAGGGCAGTTGTTCTCTCGTCGGTGCTGATTCTGGTCACCGACTTTTTCCTTACCAAGATTTTCATAGTATTCAGATAGCTACGTTCATATCAAAAGTCCAGGTGGACAATCTTTTCACAGCATTGTTCATCAACTAATCAGCATCCCAACCACTATTCAAAAAATACATCGCAAATACAGCAAATTCGAATTGGCACACATCTGGCTATATATTTAATCAGGAAGAGAGAATACAACATCTTCCCACTTATTGGCCCCGATGTTCCCCTCCTACATCGGGGCATTTTTTTTGCGCAACGTATGCATTGCAGGATATTACCCCTCAAAACGTCAACATAATGACAGACGCAGCTCGGCATAACCTCCTGGAAACACTAGGTTATCAACATTTGAACACCAGCTAACATACTGATATAATTCACTTAACAGTCCTAGCACTACTATTATCAACAAGTTTTGTTGATAACTTCAGGATAGTATTGTTGATTGCCCGGAGAAATATACATCATTCAGCTACTTATGCTGATTGCCCTAAGAATAGCCATACGAGGTCGGCTTCTTGACAGGGCTAATTAAGCATAGGATGAAATTTATGAAAGTAAATCTCATCATATTTCTGATCCCGGAAATTTCCGTCGGACCTGAACCAGATCAGCCCTCCAAGTCTTTTAGAAGGAGCTCTTGATCGTCTATCCACTAACAGCACGTTACAACTCTGATTATCGTGGAGTATCTCCCAGCGTGAAATAGAAAGTTGCCCCTTCACCCTTAACCGCCTCAGCCCAGACCGTTCCCTCATGGCGGCGTACAATACGCTGAACTGTTGCCAGACCAATTCCGACACCTTCGAACTCCTTCTCAGGATGTAGTCTTCTGAATGGCGAGAAGAGACTTTCGGAGTATTTCATGTCGAAACCGGCACCATTGTCATTTACAAAATATATCTGCTTTCCATGATCATCCCTCATTCCGAACTTTATTCGTGCAACCTCTTCCTTTGAAGAATACTTCCATGCATTCCCAAGCAGGTTCTCAAGCAGAGATTTTAGCAGGGCGCGATCACCCCGTGCTTCAAGCCCTTCTTGAATTGAAATTTCCACGTTTCTAGTCGGATCACTATCTTTAAGAGAAGTTACAATATCATTCGCCATGGAACTCAGATTCACCGTTTCGAGATTAATAATATGTCTTCCCATTTTAGACAGATTCAACAACGCATCGATCAACTCCTTCATTGTAAAGCATGAAGCCTTCAATCGTTCAACGCAGTGCAGTTCCTCTTCTGAAAGTTTATTCGAGCAAGCACCCTCAAGTATTTCGGCAAAACCGGTTATCCTGAGAAGCGGAGCTCTCAGGTCGTGTGAAATCGAATAACTAAACGACTCCAGTTCCTGATTCATTTCGTTAAGCTCTACCGTTCTTTGCAGTACCCTCTGTTCGAGCTCCTCATTGAGCCTATGCAACTCCCCCTCGACTTGTTTACGTGCAGCACTGTCCTGAGCGACCTGATTCATAAGATTATTGAACGCAACAGTAAGTTCCATGATTTCATCACGCGTTGATACAGCTACTGAACCAAGATTTGTAATATCCGAAATGTCGGCGCTTTTAATAGTTTTAATTACTTGATCCAAAGGAGAAATCAGGTACCCCATTACTAACCAGTAGATCAAGGCAATAAGCAAAGCCCCGATCGCGATTATGAACAGTGCGCTCATAACCGCTGTGCTTACGGGTGCAAATGCCTCAGCTACTGGAATGCTTGCAACAAGAATCCAGTTAGTTGTTGATAATCTCTTGAATGAAGAAAGAACCGGAACCCCTTTATAATTTACCGTCCGTCCGCTCCCCTCAAAACCTAATTTAGCATGGTTGAAAAGAGGATTTTCGACCGTAAGCTCCTTCATTATCATGTTCGTGTCAGGGTGAATAACTATGAGGTTACCTGTTGTAGCAAGGTACATGTAGCCACTTTCACCTATCTTTGCATCTACCAGACTACCGAGATAATTAGGCTTCAACAGATCCATACTTCCTGTAAGGATGGCCAGAAGCTCGCCATCCTCCCCGAAAACAGGGTAAGTAAACATGACCAGCGGATGCCTGTTAGAATGAACGGAAATAAAGGGAGGGGATATATACGGCTTTTGGGTTGCTATCGTATGCTTAATGTACTCTCTTTCTGAAAAGTCTTTCCCAATCAACGCTGAATTGGCATCCGGCGCCTCTACCAGAAGAATTCCTTTGGCACTGAAAAGATTGAGCCCATTATTGAACATTGTGAACGAAACAACCCGGCTGTCCAGGAAATTCTGGGCCTTACCCTTGTCGTAAATCATTTCAGGAGTAATTTTGCTGGCTAATGCCACCAGTGATTGTTGCGCCAGGATGATTTTGCTATCGAATTCGGAGGCTACCTGCTTGACAAGCGAATACTGATGTTCACCAATAGATTGCTGGAATGCGTATTGGAAGTAATTTATGGTTATAACTGCAATAGAAGTGGCAAAAAGCAGAAATATCAGCAGAGACCAGAGAGCAATTTTCGATTTTAAGGAGAATTTCCGCATGTACTTACCTAATCAAGAGAAGTACTTAATCATACCACCCAATAAATATTTATATAGTTGGTTTTTTTCCTCCCTTTGAATTGGGCACGTCAGTGCTATCCAAGCCTAACCGCTAAACCAAAACAAATGGATAGAACGCTGACAATCCCTGAGACACCCTGTGATCTGCTCCCTTCCCTTTTCCCCCCGGTCCGATGTCACCCAATAACCTGAAGAAGGCAACGTAAAGATTAACTAATGCCGCTTCCGTGCTTCACCCTTAAGTACTATAACAATAATCATCCGGTGGAGTTAATTTATAGATAAATAGGATTAACCCTATGCGGTTATACCTATTTTTGAGACTGTTCTTCCTTGCGAAGTTTTGCTTTAATGAGAACAAGGAAGATTTCAAACCTTCCTTTCCTTCTGGTATGCCCCTGAGTATTGGGGCTTTTTTTTCGTCACAATTGCGACTTCAGCCTCACGTGGAGTGCTCCTTCAGCGACCTCCCGGTCGATTTTCACCAGACCCTCCCGTAAGAGCATCGACCAGTTCGGGGCTGCTTCGATTTTCAATGGTCTTCAAACCCCTCAGATCTTAACCGTCTTGTAGAGGAAGTTCTTGAATTTGAAAAATTTCCGCCGCTCCTCTTCGTTGCCATTAATATCCCCCAGGATTGCCTTGAGGTGACGGGCAACCTGTGGCATCTGCCGTCCTGCCGCGTTTCTGCTCCGCTCCACAACCAGTCTAACCGCATCGCGCGAGATGAGGTTTTGCGAATAGGGCTCGTATACCGCCTCCCAAAAATCCTGGCCTTTTCCCAGATGTGACAGTATTTCGTCGGCAACCTGCTCAGTAAGTGCCTGGCTGGCAGTTGGTAATGACTCGTGCATGCCGTCGCGGATTGCTCGACGGATGTCGTCACCCGTCACCACCTTACCGAGGCGAAAGAAGAGGGCGCGAAGGAGTATGCTCCGCAACTCTCGAATGTTGCCTTTGTAGGCATGCCCCATGAGTACCTGTTTCGCCTCGTTTGTGAGTCCTGGAGGGGAATCGTCGGGCCTGTTCCGGTCGCGGTAGGTGCGGTAGAGTTTTCCCATGAAGTGCGTTGAAAGGTCTGGAATATCCTCGCGCCGCTCGTTGAGAGAGGGGACCTTTACCGACAGCTCGGTGAGCCGGTGATAAAGGTCTTCCCGGAAGTTCCCTTTGGCGATCTCTTCCATCAGGTTACGGTTAGTGGCAGCCACCAGGAGAACACGACTATATCGCTCCTGGTTTTCCCCCAGACGAAAGAATCCACCGTTGTCAAGGAAACGGAGGAGCTGCACCTGGGTCTTCGGGTCGGCATCACCGATTTCATCCAGAAAGACAATACCCCCTGCAGCCTCTTCCAGTATCCCCCTCCGGTCGGTATACGCACCGGTGAAGGCCCCTTTCTTGTGGCCGAAAAGCTCCGAATAGGTCAATTCTCCGCTGTAGGCCGCAATATTGGTCTTTTTAACAGGAAGTTCACCATTAGGGTTTATCTCCCGACGATACAGTTCGTTTAATTTATTGTAGAGGTTATTGAAGAAAAACTCCTTGCCTGCGCCGGTCTGGCCGGTAACAAGAATGGAAGGTAGGCCGATGGTCGCCTCAAGGAGTACGTTCTTGCTCCAGAGTGTTATCCGGTTGAAGAGAGGGTCGGATACGGTATTTATGAAATCCACGATCTCCTGAGCCTTGCGACTGATCCCTATGATGTTGCCGAGCCGATAGGATGATATCTGCGGATCCTTGTAAGCTACGTCAGACTGTAGCCGCTGCACCTCGCTCTGAAGGGTCTCAATCCGCTGGATATCCGAGATCTGGCGGGCGGTAAGGCGATCAATGAGCTGCAAAATCCGCTTGTGCTCTTCGGTGAAATAGGTTGGCTTCATCGAATTGAGGCAGATTACGGCGATAACCTCATCGTCGCTGATGATCGGGACAGCAATTTCGCTTCTGATAAGATCGCTCATGGAGCGGTGAAACCCTTCGCCGCTCTTTTCCTCTTCAACATCGGCAATGATCTTCGGATGCTTGGCCCATGCCACGTAACCGGTAAGGCTTCTTTCCTCCGGCGCAAGTTCAGGACCGCCAACCCTGAAGGGAGGGATATGCTTCTTTAGCCACTCTTTGCTTTTCGCACCCACGATCTTCCGTTCTCCATCCTCGACCACCAGGAATGTTTCGCCTTCAATCTCTTTGACCAGAGCAATGCTTCCGGTATCTGCCCCTATCAGTTCAGTGGCTTTGGAAAGAACCTTTGTGAGAAATGGCTGCAACTCCTCATTACGCTCCTTGAGAAGCTCGGATATCTCTGCAAGCACCCGTATCTCCAGATGTTCGCCGCCTATCTCATGGATAACCCGCTCAACCATCTCAGCGTGCGTCTGAAGGAGGCCCATCTCAAAATCTGAAAAACGGTACAGCCCCCGGGTAAAGTAGTTGACCAGACAGATAACCTTCCTCGTTGCAGGGTCAAATCGTGGGACCACATAAAGGGATTTCAATGACATCTGCGCCGTCAAGGCAGGTTTCTGTAGTGTGTACCTTGAGAGATCCTGTATGGATAATGGGCGCAAGAGCCGTTCGTCAGTAATAACCGCGCTGTTGTCGATGAAGCGAGAGATAAGCGACTTACCACGCTCCAGGTCTATTGCACCGAGCTCGTCATACTGAGCCTTCAAGGCATAATCTTCCGAGTGACTGGCAAGTATCTCCAGGGCAGTACCACCTTCTGCGCGTCTCATCGGGACCAGAACTGAAGCCAGGGTAAGTCGGTCAATTAACCGTACCGCCGACTTGACCATGAATGATGCTGCCTCGCGGCGTTTGTACTCTTCTACTCTGCGTGCCAGGAGCAGCTGCTGGTGATAGATGCGTGCATGATCAATATTGTCAGCCACAAGGGCAAGGAATTCCTCCAGAAGTTCCTGGCCCCAGGAAGAGAGAAGATCCCCCGCCTGATCCTGGTCAATACAGACAACGCCTATGGATTTGCCGTGGCTGGTTATGGGCAGGAGTCTTGACGCGGCAATCTCGCACTGCGCGGCTAGTTCGCGATCCAGGGGAAGGTCGTTCTCCCCCCCTCTTCTGAATTCAGCCGTGTACTGTGAGACAAATACGGCAGAGACAATTGCATCATTGGATATGATGGGAAATGTGGTTTCGCGGAGCATCCCCGAATAAGGACCTGATGCATGAAAGCAGGTCAGGGCGCCACGTGTAAGGTCCTCCAGGTAGACACGTATCCTCTCCTTTCCCGAGACAATTCTTGCTCCGTCGCCCAGGGCATGGAGCATCTCTTCGAGGTTTTCTTTTCCGAAACCGAGGATCTTGTTCCGGATGGCCGCCAAATCAGACTTTGTAGAGGGCATAGCTGCTCCTGAGTAGACAGAGTACACAGTGAGCAGTTTAGGTTTGGAGCGTTGGTGTGTCAAGGGGAAAGGGAGGAGATGTGGCCGGAAAGGACCAATATTGACTAGGTGAGCCCTTTTCGTATCTGGTAGAGTGTATCCAAATCCAGTTCGTTAAGTTCGAAGTACTCACGCTCAAGCTCCTCAATGTAGAAGCGGTCAAGGCCGGAGTTTTCCAGAAAATCCTCCCTGAGAGTCACGTTCCTTCCTTCAATCACCTCGGGCAGAAGGGAGTGGAGGTAAATCGCCTCCTTTTTTATGGTCAGGATGGCTTCGTTGAAGAGAGCATCAGGAATCTCTCCCGAGATAAGTTTTCGGTGGTGCAACTCCTCCGTGGTCTCCTTCTTCAGGGCATCTTGGTCGATTTTGGACGAGTATTTCGAGTAGAAGTTCCTGATCCGCTCACGCACATGCCCCAAAACCGTAAGGTAGGTTCGCTCCTCGTCGTCCAACACCAGTAGCTGACTGAGCAGCTCGACAGTCGTCATCCGCTTCTCCTCGATCTCTTTCAACCCCTTGATCAAGGTAATCAGTTTTTTGTAGCCGTACTTCCCAAGGTACTTGTTGTCGGTAATCCCGGTTATGAAAAGCTCTTCAAAGAGACCTGAACGGAGGATATCGAACTCGTGCTTGTTTCCAAGGATGCTTCGGATCATATCCTCCGTTATCCGAACGTTTTCCATGAAGGCAAGCTGATTGATGATGGAAGAGGTCGAGTCGTAACGGTCGAAATAGGTGATAAGGTGCGAAAAACCCTCCAGCAAGGAGGCATCAGCGCCGTCCCGAATCTTCTCATCACAGAGTTTGCTGGAATCAAGGAGTATCTCTTCAAAGGCATGTTCACGGTTTTCCGTAGCATTTTTCTTTGCAAAGAGGAGTTTTACCATATCATCGCGGTCGATAGCGCTTTCAATCTGCCTCTCTGCAAGGAATATCCCTTCCATGATCTGACGGGTCTCTGAGATGTAGTCGCTCTCTTCCAGAACGACAACCTTCTTGTCTTTTTTAAGCAGTTCATCAAGGGTATAGAAGAGGGCACCGGGAATCTTGTTTCTGACAGAGAGGGTCTTGAGCCTCGTAAGGCGGGCATTTTCGAGTTTATTGATCTCACCCTTGCGGTTGCATGAGATCAGGATGTTCTTGTATTCATCGACAATCCTCCTGTTGTCGGGGTGCTTGTACATGACATCGATTCTGATCCGCTCCTGCTGGTAGCGATCGATCCCCTGCTCCGCGGCAAGTGCCGTAAGGAGTGCAAAATCCTCGTCCGCGATCTTTTTGCTCTTGAGATACAGGGCCTCAAAAAGCTTGTGGTACTCAAGATGTCGGCGGTTGATCAGTTTGAAGAGAAAGAGCTGAGCATGCGAATTGTCCAAGAGGAGCAGCATTTCATCAATGATTGTGTTGTCCAGCCCGGCTCCTACGGCCGGTGAACGCTTGATAGACTTGCCCAGAAGCTTAAGCAGCATCTCCTGCTGCTCTTTTGGAGATCCGTCCAGGTAGGAGGAGTTGATGAAAAAAAAGTAGTTGCAGAGGGCGTTACCGTCGAAGAATATCTTCTCAAAGCTGAGTGTCCCGTCAGTCCTGTCGCCAAAGACAAGGGAACCGCTCTCCTTTTCATAGCATGCGCCGTACATGACCAGGCGATTGATAACCTCGCTCTTTGCCAGGTCTGCCATGGGCTGGTCCACACCGAACATGTACTCGCAGAACGACCCGCCATTGCCGCGATGCAGTATCCCGGAAGGGCCCAGGACCAGTTCATTGCCAGGGGAGAAGACCCGGATGGCACCGTCTCCCGTTTCATCAATATTAAAGAAAAAGCGCCTGTGGGCCTCGGCACCGGCAGCGATCAGGAAGTACTCGATATTATTGTCTGTCACGCCGTGAAGGCGAATGTCCTTGGGCATTTAAGGAAACCTCTGGAGATTCGACACAATAATACTTGAGGGATAACGTAATGCAAGGTCTTCACGCAAATTCAAAGGTCATGCCGTCATATGCGAATTCCACGCAATGTGGGAGGCGGATCCCATCGTGGTAAGCGACCTCATGGGTAAGGTGGGTCAGAACAGCCCGCTTCGGACGAAGTTCAGCCACTATCTTCAGGGCGTCGGCAATATTGAAATGATTTTCGTGCGGAGAGTAGCGAAGGGCATCTATGATAAGCAATTCCAAGCCGTTAAGAAGAGGCAGAGATGCAGGCGGTATGCAGCTGCAGTCCGTAAGATAGGCTGTGTCGTTGAAACGGTACCCGGTGGCGGGATACGGTCCGTGAAGCAGCGGTACAGGCGTTATCCGGCACCCGTAGAGCTCAAACGGACCGCTGATAGTCTCTGCTTCCAGAAGCGGGGCATACCCTTCGACCTCCTGCCCTTTAAAGATGTAGGGGAAACGCGCAACAATGTCCGACATTGTGGGGTCTTCGGCATAGCATGGCACAATCCGGCGATGGATGAAATAGAAGCCACGCAGGTCGTCTATACCGTTGACATGGTCGGCATGGGAGTGGGTGAAAAGCACTGCGTCGATTCGTGGCAGCCCTTCGCGGATCGCCTGCTGTCGGAGATCGGTGGATGTGTCCACCACGATGAAACGTCCGTCTGACTCCACAAGGAGAGAGGTCCTGGTCCGCTTGTCACGAGGATTGGTGGAAGTACAGACCGGGCAGCGACAGCCGACCATCGGAACCCCGGTTGAGGTGCCGCTGCCAAGGATTACCAGTTTCATTGTACGTTCTCTCCCGGGTAGGATGCCCGGAGATTACCATGAAACCTGAGAGTCAACAAGGAGAATGCCAAGGAGATTGGCCTTGCCCGGTCTCAGCTATCCGGCTACTATGGCATTCGGAGGCGAACGGCTATGCGGATTGCCATGATAACCCCTTATTACAGAGAGGCAGTTCGAGGCAATGCGGTTACCGTGCAGCGCCTGGAGCGGCACCTGCGGCGGCAGGGGTGCGAGCTGCACGTATTCTCACTGGACGAATATTCCATCGAAAGGATGGTCTCGGTTCTGAACTCAGGACGATTTGACCTGTGCCATGCCTTTCACGCCCATCTTGGGGGGAGCGTTGCCCGAAGAGTAAGAGAGCGTAGCAGCCTCCCGTATCTGATTACCCTGACCGGTTCGGACATCTATGAGTCTCTTGCAGGCAACAGTCGGGATGAAGTACGTGCCAATCTTTGCTCGGCCTCATCCGTCGTCGCGTTCCACAAGGTTGTGGCGACACGCCTTACCATGCATTCACCTGATGTTGCTGATCGCATCGTTGTAATCCCCCAGGGGGTGAAGCTTCCGCCTGTCGATAATGTTCTTGCCACAACCGGTGAGTCGAATGAATTCATAATTCTGCTTCCGGCCGGGGTACGGCCGGTGAAGAACCTGCTCTTCCCGTTGAACCCGCTGACCGAGCTCCAGAGTAAATACCCAGAAGTCAGCCTGCAGATAGCAGGGCCTCTGCTCGACCAGGAATACGCCTCACTGCTTTTTGAAAAACTGCCTGAGCACCCCTTTGCCAGCTACCAGGGGGTTGTCGACCACCACGACATGGATGATCTCTATCGTAAGGCAGCGGTAGTGCTCAACACCTCCCGTTTCGAGGGGGGGATGGCAAACAGCCTGCTGGAGGCGATGGCCTGGGGAAGACCGGTACTGGCATCAAATATCGAGGGGAACCGTTCGCTGGTGACCGATGGTGTCACCGGTCTGCTTTACCGGGATGCGGAGGAATTCATCAACAAGGCTGAACTGCTGATGACGGATCATGACCTCTATCGAAGGCTGGCAATGGCTGGCCGTAAGCTCGTAGCGGAGGCCCACTCACCGGATCTGGAAGCTACGGCGTATCTGCGGCTGTATGAGGAGATATTGGAAGGAAGTGTATGATCCTTGTTGCTGGAAGACGCTACCGGCTGGAAGGAGATCTATTGCGGAATCTTTCCCAGAAACTCCCGCACCTGCGGGGCAAAGGTCTCGTGCTCAAGCAGAAAGGCATCATGTCCGTACGGGGAGTCGATCAGATGGTACTCCACCGGCTTGCCGAGGCTCTTTAAGGCATTCACCATCTCCTCGGTCTGGGCAGGAGGATAGAGCCAGTCAGAGGTAAAGGCAAAGAACTGGATCGGTGCCGTAACCGGCTCGAATGCCTCTTCCAGAGACTCGCACCCCCAGGCCACGTCATAGAGATCCAGGGCCTTGGCAAGGTAGAGAAAGGAGTTGGTGTCAAAACGGTCGACAAAGCCGTAGCCGTTGTAATTAAGGTAGCGTTCGACCTCAAACTGTCCGAAGAAATCGAAGAGCCCGTCCTTGGCGTTGAAGCGGCGACCGAACTTGGAGGTCATCGACTCGTCGGAGAGAAAGGTGATGTGACCGATGCCGCGGGCCAGGGCAAGGCCGTCCTTGGGGTTCTTCTTGTATTCCCCCTTCTTCCAGGTCGGATCGTTGAAAATCGCCCAGCGGGCCACGGCATTGAGCGATATGGCCATGGCCGAGGGGCGGGGTGAAGTGGCCAGCACCACTGCCGATGATATCCGCCCAGGAAACTGGGTGGCCCACTCCAGGGCCTGCATCCCTCCCATGCTGCCGCCTAAGACCGTCACCAGCTTGTCGATCCCGAGATAGTCGAGGAGGAGAGCCTCGGCTCGGACCATGTCGCGCACGGTGATCACCGGAAAACTTAAATTGTAGCGCTTACCGGTCCTGGGGTTGATGGAGGTGGGTCCGGTTGATCCGTAACACGAACCGATTACATTGGAACAGATAACACAGTAGCGGTCCGTATCAAGTAAAGAGCCTGGACCGACGATAGCGTCCCACCAACCCGGTTTGGGCTCATCCTCACGATATCTGCCTGCAAGGTGTGCGTTGCCGGTCCAGGCATGGCCCACCAGGATGGCATTGGTACGGTCGGCATTCAGCTTTCCGTAGACCTCGTACACAATGGTGACCGGCCCGAGAATCCTGCCACTTTCAAGGCGAAGGTCGATGTCGAAGGTTACGGCCTTTTCTTTTACGATTCCATAAGGCATTATCAAACTCGCACGGATGTGATGAGAAAAGCCCCTGCTCAGACGAGCAAGGGCTTGGAGATAGATCTGGCATGCAAGCACCTCACTCATCTTTGCCCATTCTTCAGGGCAGGAATTAGCACCTGTCGTCCGTTACCGGACCGGTTGCTGTGGTTTCGCAGGGCCTGTCCCTCCACCACTCTCGATAAGCATTATACGAAGGCATCTTTGAGCTACCGGCGTTGCTTCGTCGAAAGCACCTTCAACGTACCTTCCGGTACGCCTCAGTCGCTTTCTCCTTGCTGCCTTGGTATCATCTCAAACCTGACTTCGTATGAAATATTCAATTGTATGCGGAAGAATAAGTAATGACTCTCCTTTTGTCAATCCAAAATCCGACATTCTAAATTCAGGGGTCAGGCCCCTTTGAGAGCCGCAAGCATTGCCTCTCCCATTTTGGTGGGACTCATGGCCACGGTGACACCACACTCCTGGAGGGTGCTGATCTTATCCTCGGCCTTCCCCTTGCCACCGGTTATGATGGCGCCTGCATGCCCCATCCTTTTCCCCGGCGGGGCTGTGATCCCGGCGATAAATGCTGCGACCGGCTTCTTCATGTTCTCCCTGATCCAGTTTGCCGCGTCCTCTTCGGCACCACCGCCGATCTCACCGATCATAAGAACCCCTTCCGTCTCAGGGTCTTCATTGAAGAGCTTCAGGACGTCGATGAAATTCATCCCGATGATCGGATCCCCGCCTATGCCGACACAGGTGGACTGTCCGAGTCCGGCATCGGTCACCTGCTTCACCGCCTCATAGGTAAGGGTTCCGCTACGTGAAACTATGCCGATATTCCCCGGTTTATGGATATATCCGGGCATGATCCCAAGTTTGCACTGACCTGGAGTGATGACGCCGGGGCAGTTGGGACCGACAAGCCGGGTCTTGCTCTCCTTCTGGATCCGGCGTGTAAGGACCATGTCGCGAACCGGGATTCCTTCGGTGATGCAGACCGCCAGCTCAAGACCTGCATCACAGGCCTCAAGTATGGCATCCGCAGCTCCCGGCGGCGGAACGAAGATCATGGAAACCGTGGCGCCGGTGTAGTGAACTGCCTCGGCAACAGTATTGAACACCGGAATCCCCTCGATATGTATGCCGCCACGACCAGGCGTGACACCGGCTACAATGTGGGTTCCGTAGTCACGACACTGTTGTGTGTGAAAGAGACCGCTCCGGCCTGTTATTCCCTGAACTAGGACTTTGGACTCTTGATGTATCAGAATAGCCATGTCTGATTCCTTCTCTCAAAAGATTTTTTTTGGCAAAGCCGCCTGTCAACCGAGCATCTGCACGATCCTCTGTGCCCCATCACCAAGCGTGTCGGCAGTCTGAACATTAAGCCCCGAGCCTGCCAGGAGCTGTTTGCCTTCTTCCACCTTGCTTCCGTCCATCCGGACTACTATCGGGAGGAGGCACTTTACCTCTGCCGCAGCCTCTATGATCCCCTGAGCGATGACGTCACAACGCATGATTCCGCCGAAGATGTTCACAAAGACCCCTTTTACATCTTCATCCTCCAGAATTATCTTGAACGCCTCAGCCACCTTCTCGCGGGTTGACCCGCCTCCCACGTCCAGGAAGTTGGCAGGCTCTCCTCCAAACTCCTTGAGTACGTCAAGGGTTGCCATGGCAAGCCCGGCGCCGTTTACCATGCAGCCGATATTGCCGGTGAGCTTGATGTAGGAGAGGTCGTACTTGCCGGCATTGATCTCCAGAGGATCAAGCTGGGAGTAGTCCATCATGTCCGGGTACTCACGGTGACGGAACATGGCGTTGTCATCGAAGTTGATCTTGGCATCCATCGCCAGAAGCCAGCCTGCCTTGGTCACGGTAAGCGGGTTGATCTCCACAAGTGAGCAGTCCTTTTCCAGGCAGCAGCGGTAGAGGTTCTGTATCAGCTCCACACAGTCCTCGCAGACGCTTCCGGTCAAACCCAGGGCCAGGGCGATAGTCCGGGCCTGATAGGGGCGCAGGCCTGTGAAGGGGTCGATGGGAAGGACGTGGATCTTTTCCGGGCATTTCCTGGCCACCTCCTCGATCTCCATACCCCCCTCTGCCGAGGCGATCAGGCTGTAGCCGGAGGTATTACGGTCCAGGGTTATCGAGAGATAAAACTCACGGGCGATATCTACCGCTTCCTCCACAAGAATTCTGCGGACCTTGAGACCTTCCGGTCCTGTCTGAGGCGTTACAAGGCGTTTGCCGAAGAGTTCCTTGCCGAATTCCTGTGCCTGTTCAGGGTGATGCACCAGCTTCACTCCGCCGGCCTTTCCCCGTCCACCTGCATAGATCTGCGCTTTTACCACGCAGCGCCCACCAAATTCCTTTGCCGCCCGTTCCACCTGGTCAGAGGTGAGGGCCACCCTGCCACGCGGGACCGGGATTCCGAACCCATTAAGAATTTCCTTGGCCTGGTACTCGTGAATATTCATATTCTCTCCTTGCCCGTCGTATGAACATTACTCAATGAACCGCAGCTGAAGTGTACCGAACAGTTTTAGCCTGTCAAATCAGACACCCGGTTCTGAAACGCGTTTCCCTACCATCAGGCGGATTACTGTATGGCATCGAAAATTGAGCCTGCGACTGGCGGCCGGTTCAGATAAACAACAGGAATCCGTTAGCAAAATAGACGATTCCGACAAACCCCACAGCCACGCCGATCACCCAGATATATTTCTGCTTGAGCAGTGCAGCTACCGACGAAAGCAAAATGGCGATCTGCAGAAAGATCACCGCCAGTCCAAAGGCCTGGGTATGTTTCTGGGCAACATCCCGGATCCCTTCAAACTTTTTGGCATCTTTTTGTATCTCGGCCTTTTCTCCGTCATACTTGAGGATCTTTTTGGAGTAGTCGGCGATCCGCTTTTCAAACTCATCCTTGAGGGGAGGTGAAATCTTTGGTCCGATTGCCTTCAGCTCCAGTTCAAGTTTGTCCCTCTGCATCTCGTAGAGGTAGCTCTTGATGCTTTTTGCCTGGTAAAAGGCCCACTGGTCAGACGCAAGGGTCTGGCTCATGACCGAACGGGTTGAGAAGGCCCCTCCCTTGAAGGTGGAGAGTGTTGCACAGACCGCAAGGATGATCGTAGTAAGTGCCAACCAGTTGAGCCAAGGCTCTTTTTTATCTTCTGCCATACATTTTCTCCTTCCAGACAGATTTGATTGCTACTGAGCAGCATTATACGTATTTTGTCCTTGAGGTAAAGTGCCTGCACCGCTTTACAACAGTGAAGAAGCATCTATCATGATCTATATGACAGTGGACGAGATTGAGATTGAGAGTTAAAGGAGCAGCTGATTTACCATGCAAAAGACCACGTATGTGATTGGACATCGCAACCCGGACACAGATTCCATCGCAGCCGCCATAGGGTATGCAGCATTGAAAAACGCCCAGGGGTTTTCCCGTGCGGTTGCAGCCATGTCCGGAGAACCGAATCCCCAGACCCGTTACATCCTTGACAGACTGGCGATTCCGGACCCTCACAACCTGGCTGACGTTCACCCAAAGGTGCGTGACATCCTCAACCGCTCACCTGTTACCGTAGCCATGGAGACATCTGCATACACGGCACTGGAGCTGTTCCATGAATGCGGGGTACGTGTTCTGCCGGTTCTCGACGCTGCTTTGAGGCCATGGGGGACCCTATCGCTGTTGAGGCTTTCCGAAATCTACCTGCTACCGGGCCATGACCAGCTACGCGAGATAACGACCACCCTTCCGGCACTGGCCGTCACCCTGTCAGCTCGGTTTGTGGCAGGTGGCGGAGACGATACCCCTGTCACGCTCAAGCTTTTTATCGGGGCAATGCTTGAGGAGTCCTTCTCCGGTCGGATTGACGGCTATGATCCCCGGCAGCTGATTATCATGACCGGCAACCGGCGGACGATCCAGCAGGCTGCCATAGAACGTGGCGTACGGCTCCTTGTGGTGACCGGCGACCACCCGCTTGATCCCGAACTGCTATCTCTTGCAGAAGAAAAAGGTGTCAGCGTTCTGCTTTCGCCCCATGACACGGCCACTGCCGCCTGGCTGGCGCGCCTTTCCACCCCTGTTTACCTGCTTGCCGAGCGTAAATTCGCCTCCATCGGGGTCGGGGAATCGCTTACGCACCTGCGACAGAAACTTATCGCCTCCAAGGAACCGGCGATCCTTGCCCTTGAAGATGATGGGACGCTGGCCGGTGTTGCGACAAAGTCTTCACTGCTTGCACCCCTGCCGTACAACCTGATCCTTGTTGATCACAACGAAATGGGGCAGGCGGTTCCGGGTGCCGAAGAGGTGGAGATCCTGGAGGTAATCGACCACCACAAGCTTGGCAATACCCACACCATCACCCCCATCACCTTCATCACTTCACCCGTAGGAAGCACCTGCACCCTGGTGACGGGGCGCTATCGCGAAAGCGGAATCGAGCCTGACCCCTCCATAGCGTCTCTGCTTCTGGCAGGGATCCTTTCCGACACGGTAATCCTCAAGTCCCCTACCACAACTGAAGCGGACCGGATTGCTGTTTCATGGCTGGAAGAACGATCGGGACTGAATGCCGCGTGTTTCGGCAGTGATATCTTTGCCGCTGGGAGTTCGCTGAAAAACTATGGGTCCGCAGAAAAGGTGGTAGAGTCCGATTTCAAACTATTCCATTTTGACAAAAAAACCATCGGTGTGGGACAGGCCGAGGTCGTCGGTTTTGATGAGTTCTTTGGCATGAAAGAGTCTCTGCTTGCCGCATTGGCAGGGGTAAAACAGCGCGACAACCTGTTCATATCCGGTTTGATGGTGACAGACATTACCACCGAGACCACACTCTTCCTGGTTGAGGGACATACCCGGATCGCGCATGTCATGGAATACCCCCAGCTTGAGCCTCACCTCTATGAACTCAAAAACGTCATGTCTCGCAAGAAGCAGATGATTCCGCATTTGATGAAGATCCTTGCCAAGGTCTGACCTGCCGGTCCGGAGAGAGGTATGAGGAGATCACCACACAGCAGATGGAGTTTGGACACGTTCCGTATTGTCCTCATTTATGTCATAGTCGGCGGGCTCTGGATCTATCTCTCGGACACCATACTTGGCTGGTTGATCAGAGACCACGACACCATGACCAGGATTGCGGTCTTCAAAGGGCTCCTCTTTATCGCCCTGACCGCCTCAATCCTCTATTACCTGATCCGTAGCTATGTCAAAGAACTCTCGGCAAGCGAGGAGAATCTCAAGGCCCTGATGGAGTTGATGCCGGTTGGTGTTGCCTGGTCAGACAGTGATGGAAGGATCGAATATCTGAACAAATATTTCGTGGAACGCTTTGCATACACGCTCTCCGATATCCCCACCGTCGATCAGTGGTACGTGAAGGCCTACCCTGACCAGGACTACCGGGAGTCGATTCTTGGAAGATGGAGTGCCGATCTTGCCAAGGCCCGGATCAGCGGCACCCTGATTCAACCAATTGATGCAAATATTACCTGCAAGGATGGAACGGTCCGCCATGTTATCATCAACGCTCAACTTGCTCAGAACCGCACACTGGTGATCTTCACCGACATTACGGAGCGCGAGAACCTCCAGAATGACCGTGTAAAGACTCAAAAGCTGGAATCCCTGGGCGTACTGGCTGGTGGCATAGCGCATGACTTTAACAACGTTCTCACCGCAATCATGGGCAACATCTCCATGGCACAGATATACCTTGATTCTGGCCACAAATCCGCTAAACCCCTGCGCGATGCAGAGAAAGCAACTCAGAGAGCAGCCGAACTTGCCCATCAACTCCTGACGTTCGCAAAAGGTGGACAGCCAATCACGAAGGCGGTTTCAGCAAAGCAGCTGATTCAGGAGTCTGTCTCCCTTGTCCTGAGCGGATCAAACGTCAAGGGAGTGCTGGAGATCCCGGATTTTTTGCATGCCATAGAAGTAGACGAAGGGCAGATGAACCAGGTGGTAAACAACCTCATCATCAATGCCGTACAGGCTATGCCGGGAGGTGGAACAATTACCATCTCTGCTGAAAACGTCACTCTGGATGAGGACAACCCTCACTCCTTACCTGCCGGAGAGTATGTGAAATTGATTTTTTCCGATAAAGGGTGCGGAATTGCGTATGAAGAGCAGAAAAGGATTTTCGACCCCTATTTTACAACCAAGGTCGGAGGTTCGGGTCTTGGTCTGGCATCTACCCACTCCATTGTCTGCAAACATGGCGGATCCATAGATGTCCGTTCCAAAGTCGGTAGCGGCACCACGTTCGAGATCTTGCTCCCCTCCGCAGGAGAGAGGGATGAAGTGCTTGAAATCGGCACTGAAGCCCATTTTGACAACCAACAGGATGGAGTATCCGTCCTCGTGATGGATGATGACGAGATGATTCTGGAACTTATATCGGAGATGCTGACGCACCTCGGATATCAGGCAACAACCTGTTCCAATGGAGAGGAGGCCGCTGCCCTCTATGTGAGCGCCAAAAATGAGGGTAAACCGTTTACTGCCGTGATCATGGACCTGACGATCCCCGGCGGCATGGGGGGGAAGGAGAGTGCCGAGCGAATTCTGGCAATTGACCCCGCTGCGTGGCTGATAGTTTCGAGCGGCTACTCCAATGATCCGATCATGGCAGAATTCGAAACCTATGGCTTCAAGGGAGCTATCGCGAAGCCATACAAGATAACGGAGATTGACCAGGCCTTGAGGGAGATCCCCTTATCTGCGGCCAGCTAGACTACCGTTCTAACCGGCAGATTTGCGTCACACAGCGTTACGACCATTTACAGGGATCCTGAAATTTCGCAGCAAAGAGCCACAGATCAATCAGCTACCACGAAAAGGAGAGAACGCATGAAACGTATACTCGTGTCCATCAGCACCCTCGTCGCCCTTGCCATACCGGTCTTAGCCTCGGCCTCGACCTGGAACATTGACCCTGATCATTCGAATGTGGGTTTCAAGGTGCGCCACCTGATGATATCGAACGTCAAGGGGAACTTTGGAAAGCACTCAGGCACCGTTGAGATCAACGACAAGGATATCACCAAGTCCAGGGTTGAGGTCACCATCGACACCAGCTCCATCAATACCAATGTCCAGAAACGGGATGAACATCTGCGGAGTGCGGATTTCTTCGATGTGGCCAAATTTCCGACCATGACATTCGTATCGAAAAAGGTGGCCAGAGTCGGCAAGGAGAGGCTCAAGGTGACCGGCGACCTGACTCTGCATGGAGTGACCCGCGAGGTGGCGCTTGATGTGGAAGGGCCCTCAATAGAGAGCAAGGACCCATGGGGCACCATTCGACGGGGTGCCACGGCCAGCGCTCTGATCAATCGCAAGGATTTCGGCCTGATCTGGAACAAGGCCCTCGAAACCGGAGGTGTAGCAGTCGGTGAAGAGGTGGCCATCACTCTGGAAATTGAGATGATCAAGGTGCAACAGAAATAACCGTTACACCTTGTTGGAGGTTTCAGGGATACGCAGGGTGCTCAGGTCACCCTGCGTATCCGTTGCACCTGACAACATACATTCCCGCCAACCGCGCACCGAGTTGACCAGCCAGACCGTATCGGCCACCTGCAGGTCATCAGCCGTCAGTATCGTTTCCCGTATCGCGCCGACCTTGATCAACTCCCCCCGCAGCACACCAGGCAGCACTCCGCAGTCAACGGCAGGGGTTAAAAGCTCCCCGCGCATCGAGACGACAACGGTGTTGAAGCTCCCCTCGGTCAGCTCCTTTCGCTCATTCAGGAAGACGACGTCGTAGCAGTCGGGATGGGCCCGCAGTTCGCTCTCATACAGGGTACGGCGGGTCGTCTTGTGGTAGAGAAACGGGTCGGACGATATCACCGTTTTTTGAGAAATCGCTATCAACGGTGGCGGAGCGTCAATCGCAGGGAGGTTCAGAGGTTGGGTTTCAAC
Source organism: uncultured Geoanaerobacter sp. (assembly GCA_964528055.1). Taxonomy (GTDB): domain Bacteria; phylum Desulfobacterota; class Desulfuromonadia; order Geobacterales; family DSM-12255; genus Geoanaerobacter. The sequence continues at coordinate 49,600 of CAZGQM010000010.1, forward strand.
GGTTACGGCTCCGTCCTGTGCCAGCAGAATCCGAATCTTCATGATGCCGGACAGACCCTGGCTGAGTTGATCGAGCCGTTCGCGCAGGGCTGGAGTGTCGAAGCTGAACCCAAAATATACCGCTGACCCGGCCAGGCGATCCAGGTGTTCTTCGAGAAGCAGGTATCCCTCCCGGTCGAAGCGAACGGTTTCGATCAACCGGAATGGTCTGCTGTCGCGGTCAATGAAGGCACTTTTGGTGAGACACTCCAGAAACTCGCTTTCAGGATCAGAATCCCAGGTTATGCCGCTGCCGATGCCGATCTCTGTCTGCCCTGTGGCAGCCTCCATTACCGCCGTGCGGATGGCAACACTGAAAACCGCTTCCCTTCCGGGCGACATATAGCCGATGGCGCCGCAATAGAGCCCGCGCTGCACCCCCTCCAGCCGCTTGATGATCTCCATCGTGCGCCGCTTGGGAGCTCCTGTGACCGAACCGCAGGGGAAGAGTGCACGAAAGATAGCAGAGAGGCCGACCTCCGGTCCGATACGGGCGGTAACGGTCGAGGTCATCTGGTGAACGGTCGGGTATGTCTCAACGTCAAAGAGCGAGGTTACCGATACACTGCCGGTCTCAGCGATGGTGGCCAGGTCGTTGCGCACCAGATCGACGATCATCAGGTTCTCGGCCCGATCTTTGGCGCTCTGGGACAGAAGATTCATCTGGCGGAGATCATCGCCAGACTGAGGCATACGCGGGGCGGTCCCCTTCATCGGCTTCATGGTTATTCGGGAGTTGTCAAGGGAGAAGAAGAGCTCAGGCGAGGCCGAAAGTATCCGGTGCGTTCCGATGTCGAGCCAAGCGCAGAAAGGGGCCTGCTGATTGCGGCAGATCCTGCGGTAGAGAGAGAAAGGATCGCCGGTAAGGGTGAATCGCTGCCTGGTGGTGAAATTGACCTGATAGCTCTCCCCGCCTGCTATCAGCTCACGGATAGCGTCCACCACACCGAGGTAGGTGCTCCGATCAATGGCAAGCTCAGGCGTTGATACCCGGCAGTCGTCGCTGCCGCTCTCATCCGCTCCTGCACTGCACTCCAGACGTTCTCTGAAGATGCCGAACCAGACCAGCGGCAGATCGGTCGGTTCCATGACCGGGAGCTCCGGATTGATGGCCGCAGCCGCCTCATAGCTGACAAAACCTGCGGCATGCCTCCCCGTTGCAACAGCCTGCTCGACCTGCTCCAGGGCCGCAGCAACCTCGTCGGGTGAATACGCCGCGATAACGGCATCCACCCCTTCAAAACGGAAGGAACGGGAGAACGGTGTACGGGAGAAGGACTCCAGCAGCGCAATCGGATGTTCTGGCGTGACAGGTGATCTCATTTTGCCCGCAGTGTATAGTGGGCAAATAGCACGCCCATATCTGTTACCTCTAGTTGTTAGGAGCGAAAGCGGTCAGGTTTGATAAAGGAACTCCATCTGAATTGTATCACTGCCTTGGGGTATTGTAGAAACTGTTTCTAACGCACCCATTCTGTCTGCTGGTTGCAACTGCCGAAAGATAGAGGATCGTACGGGGGGGTGTAATCTTGTGCGAGGAAGGGGTCAAGGGGCCTCTTTACCCCACTCCCCAGCGATTGTGGACAAACTCTTCGCCGATCCGGAATATCAGACGGTCGGTAATAAGTCCGATACAGATAATGATGATCATGGATGCCACTACAAGGGCCATGTCATGGAGTTCTCGCCCCATCATCAGGGTCGAGCCTATGCCGGTAGCGACATACAGGAGTTCAGCCGCCATAAGTGAGCGCCAGGCAAAGGTCCAGCCAAGCTTTGCGCCGGTCACTACCGAGGGGAATGAGGCGGGAAACAGGACGTAGCGGTAAAACCGCCATCCTGTGGCACCAAGAATTGGTGCAGCCCTTAAGTAGAGCGTAGGAATGGTCTTCACGCCGTCACGCACGGTGAGCGTCACTGCCATGAGCGATCCCATGATGATAACGAACTGCATGGCAGACTCTGAGAGGCCGAACCAGAGCACGGCCAACGGAAGCCAGCAGATGCTCGGCAGAGCCTGCAGACCGACTGCCAGGCTGCCGACCGTGTCGTCCAAAAGACGTATTCGGCCAAGAAACAGACCCAAAGGGACCCCGATCATGAGGGATATGCCATACCCGATGGTGAGCCGTGTCATACTGGCACCAATGGCCTTTGTCAGCGAACCGTCTGCAAACCCGCCTATCAAGGCTAGCACTACGCTCTTTGGGGCGGGGAAAATCAGTTCATTCCAGATCCCTGCAGTGGCAAGCAAATGCCAGACAAGTGCCAGCAGAGCGAAAAATAGGAGACGGACAGCTCTCCCCCGCAGTTTACCCGTTGACCTGGACAATCTGCTTTCAGGAGCCATATCCCCCCCTTACATCATCAGACATGAGCACTTCCCGGCGCAGCTGATCACGGATTTGGGAGGCGATCGTCACCACCTCAAGGTCTTCCAGGTAGCGGTTCCGGGGGAGGTCCACCGGGAACTCGCGCAGGATTCTCCCCCCGTCGGACGACATGAGTATGACCCGTGAGCCGAGTCTGACCGCCTCACGCACGTTATGGGTAACGAAAACAATCGTCTTTTTTGTCGCCTGATACACCTCTTCAAGCACCTCGTGCAGCATGTCTCGAGTCTGGGCATCCAGAGCCGCAAAGGGCTCATCCATCAGAAGGATATCCGGATCCATGGCCAGAGCTCGTGCAAGAGCTACCCGCTGTTTCATGCCGCCGGAGAGTTCATTAACCCAGGCAGTGGCAAATCTGGAGAGATGAACCACATTGAGAAGATAGGCAGCTTTCTCGGCCTGCACGTTAGCATCTACACCCGCCATCCTCAGTCCGAATACGACGTTCTGGGTTACGTTAAGCCAGGGGAAAAGTGCCGGCTCCTGGAATAGTACAAACCGGTTCGATGAAGGACCTACTACCCTGACGCCATTTACCAGAACATCTCCGACGCTCGGCGCCTCAAACCCGGCGATTACATTCAGAAGGGTACTCTTACCACACCCTGACGGACCGACGACGCAGAGAAACTCACCGTCGGAAATAGTGAGATTTACGTCAGTCAACCCTTGGACCGTCGTCCCGGACTGTCCGACGTATACCTTGGAAAGGTTGTTAAGCTGAACTACCGCCATAATCCCTTCATCTCTCCCTCAAAGTCGGAAGACCCCTCTTTGTTAACACCTCATTCAGCAGGCTCAGATCAATAAGCCCGGAGATGTCTTTGGAGAGATCGGCATTCTTTGGCAGATAGCCCAGTCCCTGGGCCCAGCCTGCTGAGGTAACGAGCGGAGCAGACAGCGGGTCGTAGGTTATCTGCACACGCGACAGAGCTTCGTCAAGGGTCTGCAGAGGGATAGGTTTTCCTGTGAGTCGCGAAAACTGGTCGTTAAGCTTCTTTCGCGCCTCATCGGGGTTCTTGCTGATCCAGTCGGTAACCTCCAGATGAGCTTCAAGAAAGCGCCTGACCTTCTCCCGGTTCTTTTCCAGGTACTCTCTCCGCGCTACAACGACCGCAGTAGGAAACCTCCCGTCCTTCCAGAGGGAGCGCTCATCGAGCAGAATCCTGCCCCCTCCTTCCCTGAGAAGGCGAGTCACCCAGGGTTCCGGCACCCATGCACCGTCGAGTTTCCCCTGTTGAAAGAGCATGAGGATATCAGGGTTCTTGATCGGAATCACCTGCACATCTCGTCCCGGGGTCAGACCGTTGCTGGAAAGCCATCGTTTGAGCGCAACATCCTGGGTGTTGCCGAGTTCGGGCGAGGCAATCCGTTTCCCCTTGAAGTCGTCGGGTAGACGTGCGCTGGAGTTTGCAGGAACCACCAGGGCCGCTCCGCCACTGGCCGCACCGGCAATAATGCGCAACGCATTCCCCTTAGACCTGAGAAAGGCATTCACCGCAGGGTTGGGTCCAACATAGGCGATGTCAAGCTGGCCAGCAATGAGCGCTTCCATCTCTGTCGGGCCGGCATTGAAAACCTTCCAGTCGATAGTGTTCCCGATTCGCTTTTCGTAAGTACCGAGAGATCTTCCGACCAGCGGCTGGGCATGGGTAATATTCGGGAAATGCCCGATACGTACCTGCTCCTCACTCTTGGAACACCCCACTGTCGACAACGAAAGGAGAATCATTGCCATACAGACCATCAAGATCTTACCCACGGGAAAACCTCCTGAAATTCCGATCAAACCAGGTACCGTTCCAGATGATGACAGAGGGTATCGAGGCACTGTCCAACGGATAATGACCCGGTATCTAGAGATACAGCGGGACGTTCCGGCGCTTCGTATGGGGCTGAAACTCCGGTAAAACCCTGGAGTTCGCCGCTCCGTGCCTTTCGGTAAAGCCCCTTCGGATCGCGTGTCTCGCAGACGCCGATTGTGGTGGAAAGGTAGACCTCAACGAACTGTTCATCCCCGATGATTCTCCTTGCCATCTCCCGGTCATCCCTGAAGGGGGAGATGAACGACGTTATCACGATGAGCCCTGCTTCGTTCATCAGCCGTGCCACCTCGGCAACACGACGGATGTTCTCTGCACGGTCCTTGGGAGAGAAGCCGAGGTCACGGGTAAGGCCATGGCGTACGTTGTCTCCATCGAGCACGAAACAGGCATGGCCTAAATCTATCAGCCTGCGCTCCAGGGCAAAGGCCAGTGTGGATTTTCCTGCGCCGCTCAATCCGGTCAGCCAGAGGGTGGCAGGGTGCTGCCGCAACAACCCGGTCCGTTCGACGTGGCTCACCTGCCCTTCATGCCAGACGACTGTGCGACGGTCAGGTAGAGCACGCTCGGTTTTGAGTTCGGAGTCGAAGTCGGTTCGGTCGACAATGGTAGCTGCACCAACTGTATCATTGCTGGCGACAGAGACAACGATGAATGAGCCGAGTGCGCGGTTCTTCCGGTACTCGTCCGCAAAGATCGGGGTGAACAGCGAAAATCGCGCCCGTCCGATGTCGTTGAGCGTAAGCTTTCCTACATCCTCCCGGCGGAAGGTGTTGGGATCGACCCGGTAGCGGATCGTCTCACAGCGGGCCTTGACCCAACGGGTCGCATGCTTTATCCAGTAGACCTCGCCCGGCACCATCGGCTCGTCGCCGGTCCAGACGAGCATCGCCTCGATTTCCCGCCGCTCCCGGGGGACGTTACCTGGATGCACGACAAGGTCACCGCGCCCGACATCAACGTCATCCTCCAGGCAGACGGTAATTGACTGCCCGGCCACTGCAGAGTGAACCGGCTGCATGCCGAGCGTAAGCGATGCTACCCTCGACCTGAAGCCTGAAGGGAGCACCACCACCTCGTCACCGCAGCGGAGAAGCCCGGAGACGATTCTTCCCCCTGCCCCTCGGAAGGTACCGGGGAGGTGGATCACCTTCTGAACCGGCAGTCGGAAATCTACCAGGTTCCGGTCTCCGGCGACATAGACCTCACTGAGATACGACAGCAACGGCGGCCCGGAGTACCAGGGCATGTTGCCGCTGCCGCGGACCACGTTATCGCCGAGTACTGCAGAGACAGGTATGAAGGTGAGGTTGCCCAGCCCCAGCCGGATGGCAAACTCCCGATATTCCGCCTCGATCTTCCGGAAGCGCTCTTCGGCGTAGTCAACCAGGTCCATCTTGTTTATGACGACCACAAAACGAGGGATACCGAGCAGGGCGCAGATGAATGCGTGACGCTTTGACTGGGTGGAAACCCCCTGCTTCGCGTCGATGATGAGTACAGCCAGGTCTGCGTGGGAAGCTGCCGTAGCCATGTTGCGCGTGTACTGCTCATGGCCCGGGGCATCGGCAATGATGAAGCGGCGGCCAGGGGTGGAGAAATACCGATAGGCGACATCGATGGTAATCCCCTGCTCCCTTTCAGCCCGCAGGCCGTCGGTTATGAGCGAGAAATCGAGCGGCGCATCCTCGTTGCCTGCGGATCGCCTCAGGGCGGCGACATGGTCGTCATACAGGGCACCGGCATCGTACAGCAGGCGACCTATCAGGGTTGACTTGCCGTCATCCACACTGCCGGCAGTGAGGAGATGAAGGCTGTCCGGCTCACTCATGCAATTCACTCCAAAACGTTACGAGGAGACCGCAGTAGTTTTTCATTAGAAGTATCCCTCCCGCTTCTTCCTCTCCATGGAGCCGTCCTGGTCGTGATCGATGATCCGGGTTGTCCGCTCCGAGAGTCTCACCTGTTCGAGTTCTGCAATGATCTCCTCGACGGTTGTTGCTGCAGAGGCCACGGCGCCGGTACAGGGGTAGCAGCCAAGCGTGCGGAACCTGCATAGCCGGAGTTCGGAGCGCTCTCCTGGCAAAATCGGCGTCCCCTCACCCACCGGGATCAACTGGCCGTTTCGCTCAACCACCTCGCGCTCAGCGGCAAAATAGAGCGGCACCACCTCTATCCCCTCGCGTGCGATGTAGCGCCAGACATCCAGTTCGGTCCAGTTCGAAAGGGGGAAGACCCGCATGCTCTCGCCGGGATGAAGCCGGGTGTTGTAGAGTTCCCAGAACTCAGGGCGCTGACGGCGCGGATCCCACTGACTATGGATGTCCCGGAACGAAAAGACCCGCTCCTTGGCGCGCGAACGCTCCTCCTCCCGCCTGGCGCCACCAATGACAAGGTCATATTCACCGATTTTCAGCGAATCAAGGAGCGCCTGTGTTTTCAGGAACCCGCAGCAGCGTACCGTCCCCATATCCCAGGGGTTTGCACCTTCATCTATCGCCTCTCTGTTTGTATGGACCCGCAGATCGAATCCTATCTCCCGCGCCATCCGGTCGCGAAACTCGATCATCTCGGGGAACTTGAACTCGGTATCCACATGGAGCAGAGGAAAGGGGATCGGTGCGGGGTGAAACGCCTTGCGGGCCAGCTGCAGCATTACCGAAGAGTCCTTGCCGATGGAGTACATCATCACCGGCCTCTCACCTTCGGCAGCCACCTCGCGGATTATATGGATCGACTCTGCCTCAAGTTCGTCAAGGAGAGTGAGCGAGAGTTGTTCGGACATGATGCCTCGTATGCTGTGCGGATATGCAGTTCAGATGGAATCAAACAAAAAGTATTTTTAACACAAAGCCATCAAACAACAAAGCAAAACCTCCGTCCCTGAAGATCACACCGTCTATCCCCCTATTTACAACACCCTGCCCAGATGGTAGAATCGCATTCCTTCTTCAGTTAAAGCAAGAAATTCATGGGATACCCGGTGTAGAAATTGACCAAAAACAGATCAGATTTTTATACAACATTTAAACGAAGGCTGAGAAAGTTGCCGCGATATCTGTTAAGGCAGGTATGTAAACCTTTTGATTACATACAATGGCTATACACAAAAAACTCTTATGAATCAGTATATTTTTATACCTTTCATAAATGCGCAAGTTCTTTATTTGGGAGTTTAGTGCTCGGAAATATTAAAGGTTTACGTCACGTTGATTATTCAAGCCAATTCTTCAGAACAGGAAATATCAAGAAAGTAACTTTTAATCAAAATGGTTTCGTGTATGGGCCGATACGTCTTTCAGCTAGTCCCGTGTTACTCGTGTACAAATCAGTAATAGAACCTGTCTCTGACAGCGACTTCATACGCAACAAGATCGCAATATTTCTAGTGCGAGATCCCCGTGATATCCTGGTATCATCTTACTACTCGTTTGGGTATACTCATAAATTAAGCAGAGTTTTAGAACTAAAGACCATGCAACAACAACAAATGATACACATACAAAGTAAAACTATTGATGAATACGTTATAGATTCTGCGGAGAGCATGCTAAATAACTTTGAAACGATTGACAGACTGAGTAAAGCCTGTGATCGATGCGTATTACTTAAATATGAGGACATGATCGAAAACTGGGACAGTTTTGTTAAAGATCTCACCAGATACATTAACATCAAAAAAAGAGTTCTTGCACATGTCTATAAGGAATCAAGACCTCTTGATAAAGAGGATGAAACGTCGCACCGTCGCTCAGGTCAGGTCAGTGGTTTTAGGGGCAAATTAAAACAGGAAACGATACTATCTCTTAACTCTACATTTAAAACAGTTCTTGAACGATTCAGGTATGAACAGTAACGTAACGATCAAAGTGTCCTGAACAAATCAAATTTCATCCGAGATTATGCATTTGAGGTCCGGTTAGTTCAAGTGGTTGATTATCTTAAATAACTCAATATTTTTCTTAATAATGCAGTGAGTCGCCAACTCAAAGATCCTTTAATGGCCTCAAGCTCAGCTATAATCCGTGCTTTTTCATCTAACTCACTCTCTAACTTTTGACTTAATTCGTCAATGCTTTCCGAATACGAATCAATACACCGTTGGATAAATGTTCCGTCGCGTTTTTCCCAAAAACCATCGATAGCTCTTTGATAAGATGCAAGAAAACCCTTCGAGGCAACTTCCCACCCATGCATGCTTGTATATTGATATGAATTCGCACGATTCTCCGCCATCATCTCAGAACTATTCAACATTTCGGCAATTTTCGACGCCATCTGCTCAATATCATTGGGATCAAAAAGAAAGCGCGCATCTCCGATCGTTTCGGGCAGTGAAGTAACATTTGAGCAGATTACAGGAACTTGACAAGCCATCGCCTCAGCAAGGGGAGCACTCCCAGCCTCGTATAGCGTTGGGATAACAACAAGCGTGGCATTGGAGAGTAATAAGGGCATTTCTTCTTCAGGAATATAACCGAGGAAACTGACAAAGTCTGTCATGTTAAGCTCTTTGAGAATTTGTTCGATTTCAGGGAAATAATCTGAGTACATATACCCAGTACAGATCAGATTTATGTTGATTCCATGTTTTTCTCGAACCAGTTTGAGGGCCTTAATCAAACCTACATGGTTTTTGTGTCTCCAGGTCCCAGCAGAGTAAAAAAGATACCGATTTGGCAATCGATACTTGTTTCTTAGACCTTCAAAAAGATTTGGATCAACAGTAGGGACTTCAATCATACCAAAAGGACAAACGTCGATCTTGTTTGGTGAAATCCCATAAAAGTTTTCAATATCATCTTTTACGTGTTGGAAACTTACAATTACTCGCTCGCTAAATTCGGCAGATTTACGATAAAACTTTTCCCTATAATCCAACTCCTTCTTACTGAAAAATTCCGGGTAATGAAATTGCTGGAGATCATGAAGACTATTAACCATGGGTATGGATAGAGTATAGTGAAGGTGCCATTGAAGGGGTGTATGAAGTACCTCTATCCCCTCAGCTTTCAACAAAGCATGATATTGCTTGGGAGATTCTAGAAGAACCAGACGAAAATTCTCATGACGGATAAGATGCTCAAAAATACCAAGACCTTGGGGACTTATTATTGCAACAAAGGTTGAATTTGAATGCTCTACCAAACCATATATTAAACGTTTGGCATAATGAAATATTCCGCCAGAACAATTCGCGATATTCATCCAAGTTACATCAAATCCAATTCGCATTTTGAATTTATCCTAGGCAATTTGCTTCACTTCCAATAGTCCATAAAACCACGCTTGAAATGATAATACAGAAATTCTCTTCCTGGCCGTTTGTTTGCAATTTGTATTTTGCTTTCAATTGCATCGATATCTGTTTTAAACCAAAACCATAACCGGGAATCAACGTGGTAAATTGAAGCCTTATATCCCCATTCATCGAATAGTATTTTCATGCTTTTATTACTATAAAATGAGCAATGAACTGGAAGCAGATAAAACCAATCTGGGTCATTTGTAATATTTTCATCAACATACGTATGAATACCAAATACTCCATTATCATTAACTAGAGAAGAGATTTTATTTAAGTCTTTTCTTTTAAATATATGTTCGAAAACAGAAGTAGTTATAACAAAACTAAAACTTCTAGACTTTAGGTCAGAAAGCTTTAGGTAACTGTGATCACCTAAGTACCTATCATATTTATATAAGATTAGTCCAAAATCATTCAACAAGAGTTTTGAAAGCTTCGCATCACCGCAACCATAATCAAGCCAAGGCTGTTTATTTGGCAACAACCCTAAAGAGTTAAGATCAGCTATTACAGTCGCTTGCGAATTAAGTCTAGTAACCCAGCGTGGGTCATCTTCACACTCATCTGTCCCATGAAATGATGAGTGATAACAATTGTTAAGAGTTTCCCATTCAGATTGAGTCATATCAACATGAGTTTTGGAAATTACGAACCCACATTCTACACAACGAGAGTACTCAACAGTTGATAGATCAAATTTATTATACCGTTTATCGAAATACGGGACCATGTCATTTTTACAAATTATACATTTCATTGCCGCCATCAACAACCTCCGCAATCATGAGCATATTAAACTTTACTACCTGTTTGAATAAACGGTAAGATTAAACAATTAACTAACTAATACCCTTTTGGTTAATTCGTTAAATAGAACATATCCATCCCAAACAGGAGAGAAGGAAAGGGCTTGACCAACTGGCACAATACGACTAAGTCCTTTTGAACTAAGTAACAAACCAATATTCTTCATATCATCTCTAGTAAAACCGATATAAGAAAGTGTTTGGTCATTTTCGTTTACAATTATTTCAGCAACATCACATACAAAGCATTCAAAGAAAAAACCGCCTCCGCAAGATTTGCGGCTTAGTGAAATTGCTGCCGGATTAATTCGCATTACCCCTAACTTTGACAATGGTGGCCCATATGAAAATCCCTCAGTAATCCCTGTAGCAGCTGATTTATAACCAAATATAAGCTTATCTATGGCAGTGCCAACACCGCTATCATACTTGTTTTGTTCAATCTCACATGCCAGCATTTCCCAGAACTTTAAACTCGCAAGCTCACAAATTTTGGGGTCTCCAAGAAAATAGACAATTCGCGGTGAGGAACACGCTAATTGGTCAAACTGATATGCATCATTGTAGAAAAGATGTGCCATTTTTGTCATCTGTATCTTAGTCATATTTAAATATTCTTCCGCATTCACTAAGGAATACGATACCCTATCAGCAAAAATAATATCTTGAGTTGAAGGTTTTGCTGGTAATCCTCTAAAATGTATCACGGTTTCATCTCCACCCCAAATCATGCGTATATCAGCTCTAGCACTAAAGAACTTGTTAACGTAATCATCGTGATGATATGAAATACCAAGATTCCTTGCTGCGATGTCATCCCATTGCGGATTCTGAAGCTCATTATAAACGATATCTAGTAGTATTCTAAGTTGCGGAGAAATTGTTTGTGGTAGCCGAATAAGATTCCGATTCCCAACCAGAATTGATAATGCCCATGAATAAATAAATATTGTGCTTACATTTGCGGGTGCAACATGAAAAGCAGTCCCGCGGGGCACAACAATTTCATATTCTTTTAGTGTGTGCATGAACTCTCGTACATAACCAGTGATATTGGACTTTCGTAACCAATATGCAGCTGCGACTAATTCTGGATATTGCTTGCTAGTTGGATTTAAGAAAATCTCTTTCGAAATAACTGATAGGAATTCGATCGTTTTCGCATCGAAGGCTGGTAATGTTGATAGGTAAAATATCTCTTCACCAATTATATCTTTTATTTGCCCACTTGTTCTATAAACAGGAAAGTACTGAATAATATGTTCCTTACTCTCTTTAATAGTTTGCTTCGCAAAAGCATGAGAATCACTACAACCACGTATTTCTGCCCTAGTAATTCTTCCTTCAACTGAAAATCGGGTTCCCTTTCTTCCACATGGACAGTCGTCAATTCCATGAATTGTACCTAAATCCTCTGTAAGGAGGGCATGGCCAGGATAACTACGAGGAAGCACACTTATAGTCTCAATTACTCCTGATAATCCTGGCTGGAGTATATTCCAGTCCCTATAATCGCGAATTAAAATATCGGCAAAATTCGGAGCATGAAGATAATTGTGTTCGCATTCCATATAGATGCTACCTACCTGCTCCACCATTCCATAAAAATTATGGACACGCTTGATACCGCAATGTTCAAAGATTTCAGATTTAAAAACATCGTTGCCTATTGCCTGATCCTGGAGTTTTTTCCAGCCACCACCGTGAATCAGGATACCCTGACTGAGTGATATTTTTTCGCCTATGCGTTGTAATTCGCCAATAAAATATTGCCAAATCATGAATGTAAAACCAAAAACAAGAACAGGGGAATTATTGTATTTTTCTGTAAACGCTTTTATGCCTGGCAAATCTAATTGCATTTCATCATTTAAAGCATAGAAGTGATCCCGACCGAAATTTGACATCCCGATCAGACCTGCACCTCGAGCACTAAGGGTCGAATGTCTATGAATTACACTTTGAGAATCAATTATAATCATTGGTAGACGTTTAGGCCCTATAAAGGAGGTAACAATAGAAGCAAGTGCTTTCGTCTGCAATAGTGACGTTTCACGATTGACTGCAATGCGGGCAACTTGATGCGACGTTGTACCACTTGAAGTTAGATATTTGAGTACGTCCCCATCTGGAATGCTGCGTAAATCAAGTTCCTTGAAGAGATTAACAGGAATATAAGGAATTGTGGCAAGCTCATTTTGCGAATTGGAATGTAGATGTGATTTAATTATGCGACGATATTTTTCACAGTGGATAGAGTGGAACTGTTGGAGATTATGGATCTCAGTTGTAAGCAGTGCCGTTTTATCTGCTTTAGAAAGAGTATATTGCGGAGCGTCAAATATTAAATCAAGTACCTTCATACAATCCTAGCTCTTTTTCAATCATTGTGTAATACTTTTTTCCTGATGAGTTAACAGGAATAGAATTTGTTAGATTTATTTTTATTGCAGAGTGATGGATATGATATAGTTCTGAAGTAAATGATTTAATTTCTAATAAAGTGTTATGGCACGATGACTCAACTAATATATGAAGGTTATCATCTCGTCCAACGCAAGCAAGCTGAAGATTAAATTTCTTTTCAAGCGTTCTCTCAACATCATCTAAATTAAAGCGTAAACCAAATATTTTGATGAAGCGATTCAATCGACCAGTAATAAATAAATATCCATCAGCATCTTGATAACCAACATCACCCGTATAAAGAACTCCTCCTTGCACATCACCCTCAATTAAATCTTCTCGAGTTTCTGCATAACCCAACATAACATTGGGCCCCATATAGACAACCTCACCCTCTCTATGTGGTTCGCTAATCATACAACCGTCAATGGCAATTCTGAGTTCTCCTCCTGGAATAGCGATCCCCACTGATCCTATTTTCTCTGATAGCCGTTCAAAAGGTACATAGGACATCCGGGGTGCAGCTTCCGTTTGGCCATACATAACAATAAAGCGGTATGACTTTCTCCGTGCTAACTCACTGAAGTAACGTATTTTATCAAGCGCTAGCCTACCTCCAGCCTGGGTTAATGTTCGCAATGAAGGCAATTGCATCTGTTCAAATTTTAGACGTTCAAGCATTAAATATGAATAAGGAACGCCTGAATACGTGGTACACTTACATTTCTGAAAGATTTCCCAGAATTCTCTATTAACAACAGATGTGTTGGTACAGACCATGTTTGCACCATTCAGAAAATGGCTGTTTATCAAAGAAAGACCATACGAGTAACTAATAGGAAGGCTAGTTATAGCTGTTTCGTCTGATGTAATATGCAAATACTCGGCAATTGATTGAGCATTGGACTGAATGTTACGGTATGACAATCTAACAAATTTCGGGTTCCCAGTACTCCCTGAAGTAGAAAGCAACACCGCTGTCTCTGGATGAATTAAACAAGCAGATGGAAATAGGGCAAACGCAACCGTTAAAGAAGAAAAGCATCGCCCCTTCACATAACCTCTTGGAAAGTCGACATTGCCGCCTGGGATAATGATTATTTCGGGGTGATACCTTTGTAGAATTTGCTCCTGTAGACATGAGTCAGTCGCTGAGTTCAGTAGCAAAATAGCATGTCCAACACGAAGGACTGCCAAATATGCTGCAATATTGGCAAGAGAATTATCGCAATATAGCGCAACCAATAACTTCTGATCAGAGTGTATAACCTTTTCAATTTCTGCACTTAAATCAATCAGCTCAGTATATTGAATAAAACGTTGATCCCCGGCGCAGTAAAGCGAACTTTGCGGATGTCTTTCAATCTCCCAAAACATTACACTAACATTCCTCCATCCACACCTAGTACTTGACCCGTGATATATTGAGAAAGATCAGATGCAAAGAATAAAATTGCTTTTGCGACATCATCAGGAGTACCGATTCTTTTCATTTTTATGCTCTGTATCCTTTCTTCAAACTTGGATGGGAGTAATGTTTTCACCATATCAGTGTCTATGAAGCCAGGTGCTACGGCATTTACTCTGATATTTGAGGAAGCCAACTCCTTGGCGGCAGAAAGGGTGACACCAATCACTGCAGCTTTACTGCCCCCATATACTACTTGGCCTTCATTCCCATATTTACCGATTATAGAACTTAAATTGACAATAGAACCGCTTTGATTGCGTGTCATCAGGCGTGATGCATACTGAATGTTCAAAATTACGCCGAGAACATTAACATTGAATATTTTTTCATAATTTTTGGTGGTGACCATCCCTATTAGGCTGTCTTCAAGGATTCCAGCATTATTGACTAAAACATCAAGCCTTTTGTATTTTCTAAATATCGCACTATAACAATCCTTGATAGCAGCGTGACTAGCTACATCACATAAAACTCCATAAGCATCACATTCGAAATCGGTCTTTAATTCCTCAACCCGTTGTTCCAAAAGTTCACTATTGACCAATCCGTTCAAAACGACGGCAGCACCATGGCGAGCAAGAATCCTAGCAGCAGCCCAACCAATACCTCTAGTTGACCCAGTAACTAGGGCTACCTTGCCTTTAAGATTAAATGTCGACTCCATATTTAGTTATAATCTCCTTACACTTTACAAAACTACTCATTTCGATGACATCATCCGTGTCCAGCATGATATCGAAAGCCGTTTCGATTGCAGCTACAATGGCCATATGAGCTACTGAATCCCAAGATGCGTCTCCGTAACTCAAATTATCTATAACAAACTCTGCGCTAATCCCCAGTGATTCAGTGAATACCTGGATAAGGGTTTCAATGTTTCTCATCATATCACCTCTGTTTTTAACGGAGCCTTCGGCAAAGCAACTTTTTTCGCTGGAACACCAAATACCGTTTGATAGGGTGGCACTCTCCTGAGAACCACACTACCAGCACCTACTACAGCACCTTTTTCTATAACAGCATTAGGCAATATACATGCATTACAACCAATAGTCACTCCGTACTCAATACTAGCTCCTCCTGAAATAGTTACATGTGGATTAATTTGAGAGAACTCTCCAATTTTCACATCATGTCCTACTACCGAATGGAGATTAATACTAACAAAATTTTCGATTTCAGCATCACATGATACGATAACATATGGGGACAGTATTACACCTGTACCGATCCTAGCATTTTCACCCATAATTACAGTAGGATGGATAACATTGCAAAATATTGCTCCTCGACTCAGCATAATATTGCATAGTGATTTTTTGATTATTGGGTCGGCAATAGCACATATAAATCTATCGTTCACATCTGGAACATAATTCTCCGCTGACGCGAGAATAGGGCAATCGTACCTGTAATTATTCAATATATCAGGACGATTATCGAGGAAGCCTTTAATATCCCAATCAGTGCCATAATTACTACATTGTTTTGCCCAAGCATATACTTCTCGACCGAATTTGCCTGCACCAATAATAATGAGCTTATTCATTTATGTCATATTCTCCAATTAAACGTTTAGGTTAGCATAATATTTTAACTCAAACCCTAAATTGTAAACTGAGTTTTACTTAGGTAATTAACAAATTTAAGGTAACCCAATGAGAGTAACATGACGTTACAATTATCTTGACTATAAGCCTCACCTATGATTCAGATGTATTAAAATCTACTTGTGGGCTACTTGATCTATTACTGAAGCAATATATATAATATCATCTTTTGTTAGTGCAGTAAATGTAGGAAGATTTATACCCTTTTCAGACAATATAACAGCATTATCCAAAGGTTCTTTGACACTATTTGCATAAACGGGCATTTTATGCATTGGATAAAAAAAAGGTCTCGTCTCAATTCCTTTATCAGCAAGCATTGAAATAACCTGGTCTCTTCCCACACCATAATCTTGCTCAATAAGTATTGAATACATCCACCACGAATGCACAGCGTACTCTTTTACCACCGGCAGAGCTATTCCTTTAATACTCTTCAACCGATTATTGTAATATCCAGCTATTTCAAGGCGTTTGGCAAGAAATGATTCGACATTTTCCAATTGCGCTAACCCTATAGCCGCCTCAATGTTCGTCATCCTATAATTATAACCCACAACAGGAAACCAATATCGGCGGCTAGGATCCATCCCCTGTCCTTTAAAAAGACGAACTTTAGCAGCCAAATTCTCGTCATTCGTGACAACCATGCCACCTTCACCAGTAGTAATTGTCTTGTTCCCATAAAAACTAAATGTTGAAATATCGGCCATGCTTCCACAAAGCTTTCCCTTGTAACGTGCCCCAAGGGCCTCAGCAGCATCTTCAACAACGAAGATTTTATGCTTCCTAGCAACCTCCAAGATCAAATCCATATCGCATGGATGTCCATAGAGTGGGACTACAACTATTGCTTTTGTGCGACCAGTAATAAGATGTTTGATATGCTTCGGATCGATATTACCAGTGTCCGGCTCACAATCTGCAAAAACAGGTGTAGCCCCAGTGTAATAAACCGAATTAGCTGTCGCAACATAGGTAAAAGCGGGGACAATTACTTCATCTCCACCGCCAATTCCAAGTGCTAATAAAGCAAGATGGAGTGCTGCTGTACCGTTGCAACATGATTCAGAATGCTTGACCCCTAAATATTCTGAAAATTTATCTTCAAATAATTTTACATATTTCCCACTCGAAGATATCCAGTTAGAATCTAGACAGTCCAGTACATATTTTTTCTCATTACCCGCTAATTCTGGCTGAGAAACTGGCAATTTGATATTGGTCGTATTTGTCATTGTTTTACAGCTCGAATAATTAAATGAGTCCCATTATTGTTCGCATTAATATTATTTAAATATAAGATAAATTTCGCCCAAAACCAGATGCCTATAGGACTTCTTAACCTTCTTTCGAGATTTGCGATTGTCCGGGCACTGTCTTCTCTTCGAAGAGTATAGAGCATATCCATCCTCATAACAAAGCTACCAAAGGGTTCAGGTAGATAATTTCCTATTGAGACAACTTTATAGCCCGCAGTCACAAGTAATTGTTCCCATGTATATTTATCATAAATGTTAACATGGTTATGATATTTATTATATTTTATAATTTCAGAATCATCGGCCAATCCAGTCTTTAGTAATACAGGATCAGTTAATACCATTGTTAAGAATTTGTCAGATGGGACAGTAAATACAAATTGTCCTGAATCATTGAGAACTCTATGGACCTCTGATAGTACTTGTTCTATTTGATTCATATGCTCAACGGCACAATTAGAATAAACTGTGTTAAAGCTACAGTCATCAAACGGTATATTGGCGGCATTAGCAATAAAAGATCTACAATCTTTGTTCAGGCGAATAGCACTTTCGTCAATATCAATCCCTACCGTAAGCCCGAGTTTCAAGGTTTTTGCAAAACTACCATCTCCACATCCAATGTCTAATAATGGTGCAGGTGCATCTTTGAGGTAGTATGAAAATAACCTAGACTCGGTTTTTCTAATAATGTAAAAGTGGGGAATTGATTTTATCTGTTTGAAATATTTCTGCATCAATTCAATCCCCTTAAGTTAATTACCAATTCATGTCTTTTTCGTATCCTAATTCCATCAGTAGATCACCAGCTATTAATTTAAAATCATTCTTATTTTTATCTGAAAAATGATTGGCCCAATCACCAGAAATTCCTTTTCTTACAAATGTATTATCCTTAAATAATTCTTTTGTTGATTCCTTCAATTTATCTTTTGTATTATTATTAATACTATTCTCTATCTTGTGTTTAGGTACACTTATTTCTAGCAATTCAAATGTTTTGATAATTTCATTTTCAGTGCATTCCAGAAGGTTTTCATATTTACAAATAACCACATTTTTTGAAGACCATGAATTTACATAATGTTTCCATTCAGATGCTATTTTAGCAACATAGTCATCGAATGACATGTTGAATGATTTTAATATGCCATTGTTAACGCAGAAGTTTTTCTCATAAAAATATTTTGATACAACAACATCTCTACCATCGCGAATTAAGTGGACATATTTTGCTGGAAAGTTGTGTAAAGGAGATTCTGGATATTCATGGCTTTTTATCACACATGATTTAGTAAGAGCTAATTTATCTCCTATGTACCAGGGATGCCGCTTTACATCAAAGCTAGTGTAATTTTCATCTACATATATATCCCTTTTGGGTATTCCCAATGCATCGCCTAGCATGCTAACAAACCAAGAACCTCCGGACTTTGGATATTCCGCTATTATAATTCTGGTGTCATCAACATTAATTGGATTATTCACGTGCACCTCGCAAGTTCCAGGTAGATTACATAACCCTCTGTGCGTAAGTTGTACTGGTAATGTTATGCTCCTCAATGTTACAGTGAATGAACTGATAGTAGACGGATAGCATAGTCTCATGATTTTAGAATCAATTTCGTAGTTGATAAAGCTAGATCTATTGCTATAGTTACTGTTATTCATAGTGGCTAATCCTACACAGAAAGTGTAATCACCCGGCTGGAGGTCAAGTTTAATATTCTGCCTAAATATCAACTTACTCCCTGCAAGAACAGACAAAGGCACGTTTGTGCCATATTCGAGGGTGCTTTTTGCGTGGACTAATATGTTATTGTCGTTATAAATTGCAACACCACCTACTGGCACTTCCATATTTTTTAATATTTCGAATCCAAAGATAATACTTGCATATTCTCCTTGCCTAAATAATTTTACACTTTCACCATCTCCGTCCATTAAACCAACCGATACCAATTTTGCCCACTCACTTTCTTTATCTTTAACACCTTGGATGTTTAACATTTCGTCCGTCGGGGTAATAAACTGATCATTTAAGAACTTTGAATTATTCTGTATCTGATTCTCGCAGGCTATTTGAATTGATTTAATATTTCCTTCGGAATTTAGGATATCATTTTGTTCAATTACAAAATATTTCTTTACTGCCCTAGATGAGTCGCCCTGGAATGCCACTGCTCCCCTATTCATCAATAAAGATCTTTGACACATCTGTATGATGTCAGAAAATGCATGCGAAACGAGAACAATTGTAACACCATTTTCCTTAAGCATATTAATTCTTTGATAACATTTCTGTCGAAAAGAAACATCACCAACTGCAAGCGCTTCATCAATAATTAATATTTCTGGTTCAATCACCGTAAATGTTGCAAAAGCTAGCCTTATAAACATTCCGCTTGAATAGGTTTTAACCGGTTGATGTACAAAATCCCCAATGTCAGCAAATAAAAGTATATCATTGAGCCTTTCCCGTATCTCTTCTCTGGTATATCCCATCAACATACCATTGAAGTAGACGTTCTCAAGGCCGGTGAGTTCCGGGTTAAACCCTGCTCCTAGTTCCAGAAGCGCCGAAACTTTGCCGTTTACCGTTACACTACCGCTAGTGGGAGTGAGTACTCCGGCAAGTATCTTCAGTAAGGTGGATTTTCCTGATCCGTTCTTACCGATGATACCAACCGATTCCCCCTTCCTAATCTCAAAACTGACATCGTTAAGGGCGTAAAAGTCATTATGGTACTGCCTCCGAAGCGGATGCAGGGATTCCTTAACACGATCTACAGGTGAATTGTAAAGCTTGTAGATTTTAGAGAGTTTTTCTGCTTTTATGGCTATTCCGCTGAGCATATGTCCTTTTTAGCAAATTCCAGAAATAAAGGCGACTGGATTAAATTCAGTCGCCTTAAAAATTATTACAGTATTTTATTTATGTGTTGAGCGTAATGACTAGTATGTTGTAAAGGTTGCCTTCCTCCATGCTCCTGAAGCCGTACAAAGATAGAGAGCTGCGCCTGGCGCGTCAAGTATAAGATCTCCAGCTGTACATGCGGAAGTCATTGCAGGAGCAGCAGGCTGATTAGAGAGGCGTAAACGTCCATCGCTGGCTACTCTGAATCTTTCAGCTCTTCCTGGATTACCAATCTTGTATCCTGTAAATACAGTAAAAGCTGTAGGAACCGAACCGGTTGAGACTGTATTATCAACAGCAAATCCAAATGCAGCAGGATTCAAATAAGCGGAACCATCATATGCTTGAGTATCAAATGCACCTATGTATGCGCCATTTGCTACAGCTAAAGGAACGGATTCAGTCCCGTAACTCTTGCGAAACTGAATTTGTGCAGCTTGTGGGCCTGTACTATGCTGAGCTGACAGAATACCACGGAAAGCATCTGTGGAAGATGTCTCCATTGCATGTATTGCTGAAATTGGATTAGTAGTCCCAACCCCTATTTTCTTCGCCGTAGCAGTACCTAATTCATCGACTGCAAAAACCGTAGTTGAACCTAAAGTATCCTTAACCGCCAACTTCTCCGCCCCAAATGCCGATCCTGCCATCAGTGCCGATACTGCCAGAACTGCCGCTATAGCCTTCATCATTTTCCGCATTTTGTATGCCTCCTTTGCTTTGTAAACACCGTGAGATGTGAATCTGTTATTTAACTGCATGGTTCTCAATTTAGCGTAATTACCTTCGCTATTCAACAGGGTCCATTTAATCTACCAGAGACCGCAGGGTTGTCCAGCAACTGCCTGAATAAGCCTGTTTGCATTGAAAGAATAAAACAAATATTAAAGATCCGCAACTTAAAAAACTGCTAGCCAACTTAAGATATAATAGAGAATGCAAATCAAGGGCCAAAAGGCAGTGAGCCGGGAAATCAAAACCTTTAGAACTTTATCCACCAATGTCACGGATGACGTCAAAAACAAAACAGGATCTTTGGGGTAGGCCTTTTCCCGGGCAATTCGTAGCAAAAAACCTTTAACCCAGACCTTCATCCACGGATGTCACGGATTGACACGGAAGAAACCTTTAAAACCAATTTCATTTGGGGGTAAAGCCTATAATCTGGTGACTTTTGCTTTGCCTTTATCCGTGTTAAAAAAGACTTTTAATCCAAAACCTTCATCCACGGATGTCACGGATTGACACGGATGACGTCAAAAAACAAAACAGGATCTTTCGTGTAAGGCAGTTATCAGTGATAATCCGTGTAATACGTGGAAAAGAAGTTTATCTCTTTTATAGCACTAATCTTTTAAATTCAGCACGAAGATTGCCAAAATTCACCAAGAGCCCAACCCGTATTCCGGTTGCCTTCAAGTAGTTTATCAACTGCGCCTGATGGATTGGTTTCAGGGCATCCACGGCTTTCAATTCAATGATAACCTGATTGTCAACCAGGATATCGGGGAAATATAAGCCAACGTTTCCCCCTTTGTACATGACATGAAGTTCCTTCTGCTCCTCCAAATATAAGCGCCTTAGTTGAAGTTCCTTGACCAGGGCCTTCTGATAGACCGGTTCAAGAAAACCCGGCCCAAGAATGGAATGGACCTCATAAATTGCTCCAATTATTTGGGAGGTGACCTCATCTGCGATCAAATTTGTAGAAGAGCATTTATCCGTGTTCATCCGTGTAATCCGTGGATAAGATAGTCAATATCTGATGCCGTAGCCATTAATCCGCAATCGGTGTAATCAGTGGCAACAAATCTTCAACCCAAACCTATAGCTACGGATGAAACTGTATTTTTACCAGATTGCATTTACATGCTCATACGCAAGTATTTTGCGGTCAGATGTCACAAGGTCAGCACGATTCCTTCTTGCCAGGGCTATTATGATGCGATCTGCCGGATCCGTATGAAAATCACCCGGCAATCGTGTGCTGTCAATCGCATCTAGGGGCACAAGAGGTTCGATGATTGTTGCCGGATAACTTGACGCCAGAGCATACCATTGATACAACTCCATTGGGATTGCGAGTTTCCCCAATTGCACCTTTATTGCGACCTCCCATACAGAGATTGCAGAAATGACAATAGACCCCTTCGCTTGCTCATCCTCAATCCGTGCTTTGGCAACAGGGGACAGTTTGTCAGGGTTATGAAGCCACCAAAGCCATGCATGGGTGTCAAGTACTACCATCAGCGCAGCACATCCCATAGTTCGGGCATCGGCTCGTCAAAATCATCAGGTATAGAGATGGAAACTGCACGTAACGGGTAAAGAGGTTTTTCTTCAGAACTGGTGCCGGAAGAGATAGGTGCCAGTTGCGCTACAACTTTTCCTTTTCTGCTTATCAGGATTGTTTCGTGTTTTGCTATAACATCATCAAGTAATGATGGCAGCTTGCTGCGTGCGTTCGAGACGGATAGCGACCTCATGATGCCCTCCTATAATTGACTCGTTGTACAAGCATACTTGTACAATCAATAGGCGTCAAGACAAACAAAATCGATTTTACTGACCAGGAGAGACTACCCGCATTATCTGTGTAATCCGTGGATAAAGATTTATGGAACCTGCCAGGGTCCGGTTACTATAACACATCCGCAAAATGCGGACGGAGGCGGCGAAAGACAATCGCACCCAGCAGCAGACAGCATCCGGTGAGACCCCAGAACCAGATGGTCTGCATCCAGTGTTCCCAGAACCAGACCTTATTGATCAGGCTGTCACGGTACCCCTCTACGATATAGACAATGGGATTCAGCTTGATGATCGGCTGATACTGGGGGGGGAGGAGTTTCACATTCCAGAAGATGGGGGTACCCCAGAAGAGGAACTGGAGCGCCATGGCCACAAGCTGCCCCACATCCCTGAGAAAGATAATAAGGGCTGAAAAGAGCCAGGCCAAGCCGGTCAGGAGGAGAAGAGATGCAAGGAGATAATAGGGGATCTGAATTGCGTGAAACGGTATGGGAGCTCCGGAAACCGCAAACATGACAAAGATCATGCAGAGGAAAAAGAGGTGGATCACCAGGGTTGAGAGGATCTTTACCAGGGGGAGGATCCCGATGCTGAAGGCAACCTTCTTCACCAGAAAGGAGTTCTCCAGTATGGAGTTTGTGGCTGATGAGAGTGCATCGTTGAAGAAGAACCAGGGGATGATTCCGACCGCCAGCCAGAGGACGTACGGGATGCCGTTTACCGGCTGGCTCTTGAAGACAAAGCTGAAGACGAACCAGAGAATGCCGATGTAGACGGTAGGGTGTACAAAGGCCCAGAGCATGCCGAGATAGGAGCCGAGGTACTTGCTCCGGAAGTCGCGCCGGGCCATCTCCAGGATGAGCTGCCGCCGTGAAACCAGTTCGGTGATGAATGCGGAAAATATGCTGAAGAAGCTCATGGCGCAATCCTACAACAGGCGATTAATGTTTGCAAACCGGAATTCCACGGAATAGAGAGTTCCTTTCAAAAACAGCAGAGGCGGCACACCCGAAGATGGCCGCCTCTGTTATAAGACGTCAACTTATCACTACTGATTATTTGATGATTATAGCCCCGGCATTGCTGGAGGAACCGATGGTGACACTGCCGAGCGATATGGTGAAGCCGCCGGATATGGAGGCTGCTCCCGTAATGCCGCCGTAGGTAGTGTCGGTCCAGCCGCCTACCAGCGTAACTGCCACGTTCTTATTGGCGGCAAGGGGATAGCTGCCGATGACGATATCAATGGGATTTAATGCCGTACCAGCAGCAACCGCATCGTATGCTGCCTGAAGCGTCTGGTGGTATGCAACGGTCCCGCCTCTGCCGGTCCTTACCGGGCCACCGGTTTGTGGTGGTATGCTAAAGGAGGCTGTCACATCGAATACTCCCGAGTTGTTCGCTGATATATATACCCCGTACTGGTCCGTTGCCCCCTGCGCAAATGACTCATTCAGGGTAAGATAACATACTGGGCTGCTTCCATAGCCGGAGCATGAACCGCCCCAGCTGATCAGCTGCGCACCATTTGTACCAGCAGCAGAGAGGGTAACCGTGGTGCCTGATGAAAGTGCTGCCGTGCAGGCAGTGCCGCAGTTTATTCCTCCGACATCGGTCGTCACGACACCGGTACCAAGACCTGAGGTAGATACCTTGAGATCCCATTTCACCTTGTTGAAGGTTGCAGAGATGGTCTGTGGAGCCGTTAGATTAGTGAAGGATACGCTTGCGGCAGCCCCGACGCTCGCCCCATTTACCAGTACATTGGCGATAGTAAAATTGCTGTCCGGGACTACTGAAAAAGTGATATTCTGACCTGCGCCGACCTTGATAACACCCTGCGGGCTAATGGAAACGATACCGGCAGGAGGAGAGATCTTCCCTCCGGGGCCAAACCAGGTACCAGGTGCTGAAACAGAAGTCGTAACATCATAGAGGAACGGGCCGGCAAACTTGCCGAGGGAAACCGGGCTCTGCCCGACAGCAGGCGCGAGCGCGACAAGGCTGTTGTCGCTCACATTGATCGTAGATGCGGATGTTGTGTAGTTGTTGGCGGTAACGACTTTGACGCCGTCAGCTGTTACGGCTATACCCATCGGCATCTGTCCGTTTGTCAGATTGACAGTGCTTGTCCCGGTTACTGTCTTGGTAGTCGTGTTGACATTCAGGACAGTGACGGTATAGGGAAGGTTGACGGTGCTGGAGTTGGCGACATATACCTTGGTTCCGTCGGGGGTAACTGCAAGACCGAACGGCGTGGAGCCGACCGCGATCGGAGAACCTATTATCGCATTGGTGGAACCGTTAATAACGCTGACCGTATTTTCATCCATATTCGCTACAAACACCATGGAACCGTCGGCAGAGACCGCAACCCCTTTGGGCTGAGGTGTAAGAGTAGTCCCCACGTTTACGGCAGCAACCGGCCAGGTATTCAAGGCCGTGGCGTCGTTCGCGGTAACAATTTTGACCTGATTGGTACCGAAGCAGGTAACATACACCTTGTAGACTCCAGCGGTAACCGGTCCGATTGCCACACCATCAGGCTGGGCATTTCCCGTCAGTGCGAGATCGACAGATCCAAGTTTATTTCCTGTTGCAGTATCAAATACGGAGACCGTAGTGCCATCGTTGTCGGCAACGAAAAGTCGCGTTCCCGCGGAATTGACCGCCAAACCACCAGGCTGATTCGTCAGCACCCCGCTCGCCGGGATGGTTGATACCGAGTTGTCCATGGTATCGATCACGGAGATGGTCCTGCTGTTCTGGTTTGATATGAAAGCCCGCCCACCAATTGCGTTAACCGCAACACCATAGGGGCTTTGCCCGACTGGTACGGTTGCAGTGACAGTATTGGAGGCAGTATCCACAACCGATACGGTATTGTCGGCCTTGTTTGCTATGTATGCAAAGGGGGCTGCGTGGACGATTCCCGCATACATTAACATACATGAGACACTGAGCATTACCCTAAAGTACATGTCTTCCTCCTGTGACGTGGTGCCGATGAACTTGATCTGTGCAAGTTATTATGCAAAATCGAAACCAATTATGGCGGCACTCCCGAGTGGCATTTTTGTCGTCTTCACCGGACAGACTTTAGCATGTCATCATGACGTAAATCAACCTCAAAACCTTTTGTCAGCGCCCATTCATGAACTGGGCACCAAGCTGCCAGGCAAGCGGTGACCGGAGCTCCTTGAGACGGTTGAGCGATCGGGTTGCGGCGGAGATGTCTCCAAGACGGAGAGAAACCTGCCCATAATTGAACACTGCATTCGGGTAATCGGGCTTGAGTATGGCAGCTATGCTGAAATACGTACGGGCCTCAAGCAACCTCCCCTGCTGCGAAAGAGCCGAACCGAGGTTGTCATAGGGGATGTGGTAATACGGGCGAAGGGGTATCGCCTTGCGCAGGGCAGCCTCTGCTTCTGACCAGCGCCCGGCCTCTGCATATGCGTTCGCAAGGGTAAGATGGTTGCGCTGGTTATGTGGCGCCTTGGTGACACCGTCACGGGCAAAGGCGATCGGGTCGGACCAGAGAAGATTGCGCTGCCATGCAGCAGCCGAGTATCCGGCAAGTAGAAGACAGAGAAAGACCGTTGCGAGGCGTTTACCCGGCAACCGGCTGAAGAGAGAAACCAGCGCCACGGCGAAACCGAACATCGGGAGGTAAAGCCGGTGCTCCACTGCCGCATCTAGCGGGATTATGGTCGACTCAACAGAAAGGGCGACAAAGAACCAGAAGATCCCGAACGCAAGAAGCGGCCTGCGACTGCTCTGCCAAAGGGCGGCCAGAAAGAGCAGAAGCAGCCCTGACCCGGCTAAGATGGTCTGCATGGTGATGAGATTGCTGGCAAGAGGATAGCCGTAATCGAACAGCTGCCCGTACGGTAGGATAAGGAGGCGTAGATAGAGCCAGAGGACCGAAAGCTCTGTGCCAAAGTAGAGGAGCTGGAGATTTTCCGGAGGGCTCTCCAGTTTCGCAGGTTGAGGAAGCCCTGCGGAATCGGGTGCAGGGGGTGCTGACGCGAGGTTCTTTGTTGCGGACGACTCGCCGGCCTTGGTCCAATATTCGGCTCGACCGGCCTCCTTGAGGAGGATGTCGTCTTTCCCCACCTGCAGGTAGATAAAAAGCGAGGAGAGGAGGAAAAACGGCAGGATGTAGACAAGACGGCGGGCCATGGTACGCAGCTGTGCCCCCCGGTTGAGGATAAGCCAGTCGAACAGAAAGAACAAAACCGGAAGGACTGCCGCATTCTGTTTGGTCATCAGGGCCAGTGCCATGGCAGCAAGCGCTGAGACATACCAGCCGACATGATAGGTGGAGACAATGCGCCCACCCCCCTGGAGCGACTCCCGTGCGCGGCAATACAGGTAAAGCGCCACAAGTGAAAAGAGTGCAGAAAGGGAGGTCATCCGTTGAACTATATAATTGACCGCCTGGGTCTGAAGGGGATGCACCAGAAATAGTGTAGCAACGGCAACGGGTAGGAGTGACGCGTGGATGGTGACAGGTGATGAAGGGGTGTCGGCCCCTGATGCAGAGAACGCCCGCTTTGCGAGGAGGTAGGCAAACCAGGAGGCAAACAGGTGAATAACCATGTTCGCAAGATGGAACCCATAGACCTCCATCCCTCCGAAGCGGTAGTTGAGGGCAAAGGAGAGGAAGGCAACGCCGCGCTGACCGCCGATGTTCTTCAAGGCAGCGGCAAGACTCCTGATCAGAGGATTTTCGACGATATTCTGAATATCATCGATAAGCCAGGGGACATGAAGGGTCTGCGAGTAGAGAACTCCTCCCAGCAGGGAGAGCACCAGCAGCACGGCAAGATCGGCGTATCTGGAACCGAAGTATTTCGTCATGTCCAAACTGGTACCCCTGTTCACATCAGCCTGCGTGCCTTCAGTGCTGCCTCGGCCTCTGAGAGCCGGTCTTCGCACTCCTCACCTCCGGCCCAGGCCACCAGCTCTTTGACGCCGGCACTGAAAGGGATCCGGGGCTCATAGCCCAGAGCAAGGGTGCTCTGTGCAAGATCTGCATAACAGTCACGAATGTCCCCCACCCGGAACCGACTATCATGGACAAATTCCACACTCAGCCCCAGTTCACGACAGATGAGACTCGCGAGGTCAAGCACCGTGAGACGCTCACCGCTCCCGATGTTGAAGGTGCCGCCGACAGCCGTATCACGCTCAAGGGCAAGAAGGTTGGCCTGCACGACATCGCGCACATTGACAAAGTCGCGCCCCTGGAGACCGTCCTCATAAATATGGATCGGACGGCCTGAAAGGGCCTGTGCGGCAAAAATGGCGCCGATACCGGTATACGGATTTCCCAGCGCCTGTCTGGTTCCATAGACATTGAAGTAGCGGAGGATGACGCAGGATATGTCATAGGTGGCGGCAAAGAGTTGCAGCAATTCCTCCTGAACGCGCTTGGTCTCAGCATAGACCGATATGGGTGCTAGCGGCTTGCCTTCCGGCGTAGAAACCGGAGCGAGTTCAGCGTGGCAGGTGGGGCAGAGCATCCGCCAGTCACCCCGTTCCAGTGAGCCCCTGTTTCTGAGGGGGGGATAGACCGGTCCGCAGGAGGGGCAGAGGTAGGCACCCTCTCCGTACACGGCACGAGAAGAGGAGAGTACAAGCCTGCGTACCTGGTGGGGAGTGTTGGCCAGGACGTCAAGGAGCATTGCCGTTCCGCCGATGTTGATGTCGCAGTAGCTGTGAATCTCGTACATCGACTGTCCGACACCGGTCAGGGCGGCAAAATGAAAGATCGCATCCACCCCGTCCACTGCCCGCACAACATCCTCGCGGCATCGGACATCCCCCAGCTGAAGCTCGACACGCGGATCAAGCCAGAGGGGGCGCTTTTTCTCCGGGCCATGCACCTGGGGATCGAGCAGGTCGAGCACGCGAACGCGGTACCCGTGGGCCAGCAGGGCATCGCATGTATGGGAGCCTATGAACCCTGCTCCACCGGTAATCAGGACAGAGCCTGGAGAAATCATATCAGAAGTTCCTTGTATACCCTCGACAGTTCAGCATATGCCGCAGAGGGATCATACCGGCGCACCGCCTCTCTTCTACCGGCTGCACCGAGAATCGCAATTTTCCCAGGATCGTTCAGGAGGCCGTCTATGGCCGCGACCAGTGCCGGCACATCCCCCGGAGGGACAAGCAGAGCGCTTTCGCCATGCGTGACCACGGTACTGATCCCTTGTATGTCGGTTCCGATAACCGCTATCCCACTGGCAAGATACACAGGGAGTTTGCCGGGAACATTCTCGCCATAGAGTCGTAACGCAAAACCTATGTCGCAGATCTTAAGATACTGGGGAAGTCTGTCGAACGGCTCGTCATCGACAAAGATGATCCGGTCGGCTATCCCCATCTCCTCAGCCTTTGCGCGGTAATGGGGGAGCGGCCTGCCGAAGAGCACCAACGTGAGATCACCTCGCCTGTGGGAGAGCTCACTGAAGGCATTCAGGAGAAAATCGACCCCCTGATACTCCTCCATGCCACCGGAGTAGACAAGGAGTTTCTCACCGGCCGGCCGGAGTCGACGCTCAAGCTCACGGTCCACCTGATCGTCCGACAGGTAGAAACTCTCCAGTTCAGGGACATCCTCCACCATGGCGACCTTGTTCGATGTATGCCCTGCCGCGACAAATGCGTCTCGCCGGAGCATTGATTGGCCAACAATCCGGTCTGCACGGCGCTCTACCCAACGCTCGAAGAGCGACAACGGCTTCACCAGCCATGAATCGGCAGCAAGCGCCCCGGTTGCGATCAACTCCGGCACAAAGGTCCCGTGGGCATTGTATATCACCCGGGCACCGGTGAACAGCCTGACCATAAGACCGATGAAGGCACCTTCGTGAAGGTGGCAGTCAATGAGCCTGATCTGCTCTTCCTTTACGACGCGGATGGCGACCCCAAGGAGGAGAAGGTCGTAGAACAGCTTGGCCAGACTGGCCCCGCTCCGTTTGATCGTGACAGGGAGCGGCAAAGTACGATGGATACGAAACGGGAAATCACCATCAGCCCCCTGGTAAAAGGTGATGAGATGCAGGTCGAACTCCTCGGACATGGCTTCTGCAAGACGCCTGATCCGTAAGGGGGTACCGCGGTCGATATAGAAGGGGCAAGGGGCTATGACCGCCACCTTCTCTTTTGCCGTTTGCTTTAATGAGGGATCAGGCGCCACCTCAAACCTCTCCCTGCAGATTTTCGAGGTTGAGGCGCTCACGGACTACATAAATAGGTTTCCCCTGTGCCTCGTAGTAGGTACGGGCATTGAGCTCCCCAAGCAGGCCGAGGGTGATGAACTGCACCCCCATGAAGAGCAGGAAGGCGGTCAGGATGAGGAGCGGATTCCGGTTCATGCTGGTGTTCTCGAAAAGCTTCATGTACACGGTGAGAAATCCGGTGACAGAACCTGCAAACAGGGAGTATATCCCCCACTTGCCGAAAAGCTGGATCGGCTTTGTGGAGTAGGTAAGAAGGAACATCACGGTCATCAGGTCAAGCACCACCCTCATGGTTCTCGATATGCCGTACTTGCTGGTACCGTGCAGTCTCGGGTGATGGCGGACAGGCATCTCCCCCACCCGTGCGCCCACCTGGGAGGCAAGCGCCGGAACAAACCGGTGCATCTCGCCGTAGAGGTTTATCCCGTCGAGAACCTCTCGGCGGTAGGCCTTGAGCGTACAGCCGTAGTCGTGGAGATGCACCCCGGTCATCCTGGATATCAGCCCATTGGCCAGGACAGACGGGAGTCGACGGCTCAGGGTATCCTGGCGGTTCTTACGCCAGCCGGAAACCACGTCATACCCCTCGTCTATCTTTGCCAGAAGGAGCGGGATATCGGCCGGATCGTTCTGAAGATCACCGTCCATGGGGACCACCACACGTCCCGAGGCTGCATTGAACCCGGCCGCCATGGCAGCGGTCTGCCCGAAGTTGCGCCGGAAGCGGATCACCTTGCAGGCCGGATCCCGGAGGGCTATCCCCTTCATTACGTCGAATGAGCCGTCGATGGAACCATCGTCAATCAGGATCAGCTCCCATGCGATGGAATTCCCTGAGAGAGCAGCTGCTATCCGCTCATGGAGGATCGGAAGGTTTTCAACCTCGTTGTATATGGGGACGACTATGCTTAGATCCATTGAGAGGCCGTACTATGTACAACATGAAATGTGATACGAGGATTCAACTTCATACCTCCACCCTTCGCAACGTCACCTTCGAGGCTGTAGTGCCGTTATTGCGGAAACGGGGGGTGATGATCCCCAAGATCATCCCAGCGCCATATGCCAGATGCAGGGTCGGCAGCAGCAACGGCAACAGAAAGAGCAGAGAAGGGGATCTGCGGGATACTGCCTCCCAGACGGCAGTCAGGGTAACAGCACCTGCATAGCATAAAAGGGGGAGGGTGTAAACAGGCTTATGGAGAAGAGGAACGAGAAGGAGGTAGATAAGGAAAATCGCCGGGATCAGGCTCATGGGGCTCAGCCGTCGGCTGATGAGGGTCTGCTCAGCCCGTCCGCGACCATAGGTGAAGAGCTGACGGGCAAACGCAGCATACGAGCTTCGCTGGCTCCGCTCTACCGCAAGACCAGGGTCATGGATGAGCAGACCTCCCTCCTGCCGTAATCGATCCATCAGTTCATTCTCTTCGTTCGGGTAGAGCCTCTCATCCAGGCCACCGCTGGCAAGGAAAAGAGCCCGCCTGAAGCTCAGATTGCAGAGAATCAGTTCGTGGTCGCCGGTTATTCTGGCACTACCGTTTTTGCGATAACGATTGCGAACCATGCCTCCCCCGATGAATGAAGCAAGTGCTGCACCGAAAGCCTGCTGCATTCGCGTATCCGTCAGCGGGGTTAGGGAAGGGCCTCCGACAGCCGCTACATGAGCATCGGCAAAGTGTGCCGCTGCCCTCTGAAGGAGGTCGGGCCCAACGAGTGAATCGTCATCCAGAAAGTAGAGGAACTTACCGGAGGCAGCCTCTGCTGCACGATTTCGCTGGCTGCTCGGCCTGGTCCCCTCGGCAACGATTATTTCATAGCGATCTCTTGGATAGTCGAGCCTTGTGAGGGGCTCCAGCGCTCGGACACTCCCCCCCGGCTTGACCGGGATGATTATGGTCCAGTCGCAGTCATTCATATCCCAATTTCCGATTTTTGATGCAGATTTCATTATTCTCAACCGTTACATGGCATAAAAAAACCGGGGATCTCCCGGAATTCGGCCAGCGACATGCTCTTATCTTCAGAGAGCCCTCAGAACTGCTTCTTTATATTCGCAGAGAATTTGCTCTCCAGGCGATTGTCAGCATCACCTTTTCGTTTACCATACCCATATTCGAGGCTGGCCTGCAATTTTGGTGAGTTAAGCCCGATAATGGAAGTCCCGAACCATTCGGTCACATTGCCGGGATCAAGGAGCGAATAACGGCTTGTCGCACCTATGTAGAGGTTTTTGTACGGAAAGTAGCTGGCAAGGAGGGTAACGCGCCGGATCGTAGAGTAGGTCCCTGTATACCCCCACCCATTTCCCCCCTTAAGATAACTCCCCTCTTCCGTAAACTCCAGGAGCTTCCCGCCTCCAAACTTGTTGCGATCGATGTGATACTGGACACGCTGAAGGAGTTCTCCTGAGGATGAGCGATAATTTCCGGAATCTATCTGTGTATAGTTGCCGCGCATCGACATCTCCAGGTTTTTCTTCACTGCATAGCTGGCGTTTGCACTGGCATAGAGTTCGGAACTGGTTGCTGCACCAGTCATTCTCGTCACATGTCTAAGGTCGCTGCTTATCTTATAGTCCATCAGGTTATAGTCAATCGTCTGGCCAAAGGTAATAATGGTGTCCATATCCCCGGGTGAAGGACTCAAGATATCGACAGTTACAGTTGCAGCGGTACGAAGACGCCCGGTGGGATTCCAGGCAATTTTAGCCTTGCTCAAGGAGCGGAAGTAACTATTTTCCAGTGAAGAGCGCTCTGTTATATCCAGAGGTTTCCCGGATGAATCGGTCACTTTGTCTATTGTCGTGTTCCCTGAGGAATAGGTCAGGTTCTCTTCCACCTCTACGCGCAGCCTTTCTGTCAGACGCCATGCAACCTGGCCTGTCAGATAGTTTTCAAGCCTGTTCGTCACTGCTGCGTTCTGCTTTTCTTCAGTCAGATATTTGAAATCATACGCGGCAAATAGGGAGACGTTATCCGAATACCGGCGTGTGCTGGCTGTCTCAATTCGGGCTGTATAGTTCGATCTGCTCTCGCCGGTATAGCGGGTTTGATCGAATGTAAATGACGGAGCAAGGGTAAAAGGGGAACGCTTGAAGGTCTGCGCTCGAAAGGAGGTCGATAGATTACTTATCGAAGTAGCGGTTCGCAATGAAGGATTGAAATCCTGCTGGTCGCGTGTCTGTGCCGAGAAATCCCATGAGGTATCTGTACCGAATGTCCCACTGACATAGAGAGGAATATCCGTACTGTTGGATATGATCCTGGTATCCCCATACCCGGAAACAACCCGTTCCAATCGGTTGAAACTGCGCGCCGACCACTCCTGACGTGTTGCAATACCGAACAGTGAAAGGCGATAACTCTCCTTCGGCACTATGTTTGACATCTGGTCCGAATATTTGACAAACTCCCCATCCGCGGATAACTTGATCCAGTTTGTCAGATCAACCCATTCACGGGTCTGCGTGTTGTCTACGGTCCCAATCTGGTAGCGGTCTTCTCGCCAGCTGCTGTCAGACGACCCTCCCGCGCGATTGTTTGAGCTGCCGATATAATCTTTGGAGTCAATAAACCCGTATTGGAACCAGACCCGCGAAGCTTTCAGTGCAAGAGAGAAATTGCGGTTGCGCAGATGCTGGGGTGTAATCGATTTGAGGTCTTCAACAGTATCTTCCCGGT
This sequence comes from uncultured Geoanaerobacter sp., assembly GCA_964528055.1. Lineage (GTDB taxonomy): Bacteria > Desulfobacterota > Desulfuromonadia > Geobacterales > DSM-12255 > Geoanaerobacter. The sequence continues at coordinate 83,103 of CAZGQM010000010.1, forward strand.
ACTCGATTACGGTAAAGGGGAGTTCTTTCATGAAGGCATATTTAGGCGCGATATAGCGACTGGAGCCGAGTTTCAACTGGCCGCCCGTAACGGTACGGGTTCCGCCGAGAATAGAAGAGGGCATGCCGGAAGGGAGAATTTCTCCACCTGTCACCGGATATTCGAGGCTCTTGGTGGTCATCCCTTCACTGAGAAACATCATGCGGCTCTTGTCCATGCTAAACAGTTTCAGGCTGACAGGGACATTTCTCGGTTCATACGTAAAATCACCGCTGTATAACAGATGGCCTGACTGCACAGCTGACGAATTGCCCGAGTAGTCGACCGATCCCCACTCATAGCCGACTGCATATGCATAGGCGGCCACCCCGCCACCCAGCCTTCCGCCGCTCCCATAGAGCAAGGAGTAGCGCTGGTACAGTGAATCCTTGGTCCGTTTCTCTCCATTGATTGTGGTGTCAAGGCTGGCATACCCAAATTCTGCATCTCCCCATAGTCTAGCTTCAGCTGCATTTGGCAACAGAAGAGACCCTGCCATAACGGAGAGAAGGAGTGCCTTGAGTAGAAGATGTGGTGGGTGCAACCCGTGAGTCATCTGATGTTCACCAGGATCGATTCGTTATAAAAATGGATAATCAGCAGCTGCCTGATCGCCGAACTACCAGCATCGATCATTAAAATGCACCTAACGTGCCATGTGTGACAATTTTCTGACACGAGATCAAGCGGCTAACCTATTGGAATGGGTTACAAATAAACACAACACCATCTCATTAAATACCACTTACCGTTAAAGCGCGAAATAGCCGGAATCTGTCCGTGTATTAACTTACATAGCATAATCAGGAGGCGTAATAGTAGCGGTTAACGTTGGCAAGGTCAAGAAGTAGTTGACAGGGGAGATGATGCAAAAAAAGGGGGAGCGGTCATCCGCTCCCCCTGAAACAGCTTGCTTTACAGCAGATTACTTAGCGTGGCAATCGAGGCAAAGAGCACTGAGGTTGTTTTCTTTACGGAGGAAGTGCCCGCTTGTGCCTGGCTCATGAACCTTGTGGCAGCTTGCGCACTCCATCAGGTCTGCACCTGGTCCGAAGAATACGCCCTGGCCGTTGTAGCCGAGAGCAGTATTAACGGCTGATTTTGCCTTGAGGCCGGCATCAATACCCTGTGCCGTATCGTAGCTGAAACCTACCGGGTGATCGTTGGTCAGGCTGTTTCCGCCTGTTCCGCCAACGCCTGTGCCGCCGCCGATGTTGGCATAGCCAGCAGGGCTGAGGTTAATTGCATTACCAACAACAGTCTTGAGGTTCTTGATGTCGCCGAGGCCGGTGACGCCGTCATGGCAGCTCATGCAGAAGAGGGATACGCTGTCTGCAGAAAATGCTGCGCCCTGTGCTGCAGGAGAAAGGGTCGGGCTCTGGTAGAAGCTCCAGCCAGCTGCAGTCGGGTTGTTACGGTTCCAGAGAGGCACGTTTCTGGTCGGGTTGTGAGGGGTGTGGCAGTATACGCAGATCTCGGTCGGACCCGTGGGGGTGTAAACGCCTCTGATAGATGCGTTTGTTGTGCCGAGGTCATGCTTGGAACCTACGATTGTTGCCTGCGCTGCTGCTGCAAAGGCGATTACTGCTGCTACGGTGAGTACGATCTTTTTCATGATATTCCTTCCTTTCCTTGTAATTCTGCGATTACCGCAGTTAATAAAATATGATTTGTACTTAGCAAGCTATGTGCCACAATCATAAACATCTTAATATCTGCGATGTTTCGGGCAGTTACAGCATCTGCCCCGGCCTGACAGAAAGGAATAAGGGCTATTTAACTACTTTTGCCGTCAATTGACCGCTATTTCACCTTTGCACTGCCAGGCGGCGACTGGGACACGACAGGGTTCTCCCGGAGCCATTTCTCGTTCATATACTGAAATATCTGGATTCTTTTATTCATATTGTCCACTACATAGATCGTGTCATTCTGATCGATAAAGATCCCCTGCAGACCGAGAAAACCGCCAGGGGTAATGGGTTCTCCGGCCCCTTGAGCCTTGGTTCCGCCAACAATGAGCAACGACTCTCCCTGGCTGTTAAATATGGTAATCTTGTTCAGCTTGCCGTCGGTAACATAGATATGCCCTTCGGAGTCCACTGCCGCAGCCTTGATGATACTTAAATCACCAATCCCATCCCCGCGGTTTCCGAATTTGGAGATAAACTTGCCGTCCAGCGAAAAGCGCTGAATCCTGGCGTTTTGCGCATCACAGACCACAAGAGTGTCCTTGTCTATAACTACCGAGGTCGGGAAACTGAGGTAGCCATCTGCGTTGCCGGGGCCTCCGAAGGAGCTGATCAGCTTGCCGGTCAGATCAAAGGTATAAATTTTATGCTCCTTAAGGTCAGGGAGATAGATCAGCTTTCTCTGTTTGTCGATGGCGAAAAAACCTATTGACTTCACCTCATTTGAGAGGTCCAGCACCTTGATCAGTTTTTCCTCTTTATTAAAGATGGAGATCTTCTTGGTCGTCGTATCACCTGCATAGAGGTTCCCCTCCATATCAAGGGCCAAGCCGGTAGGTCGCGTAAAAAAGCCCGGTTCGAGCCCCTCTCCCCCCAGCATATGCATGTCACGTTTCTTCAGATCAATTACGACCACCCCTCCCAACCGGTGATCGCTTGTGTAAATCCTGCCGTCTCCATCCGAGGCAGTAAAAATCGGATGGCCAAATGTGAGCTCCTTTTCTTCTCCCAGAAGCGCACTGACAAAACCAGCATTAACTAGATCCTGTTTGCCGGCATAGATGGAAATCCATTCTACGCGGGGGGTATCTGGCAGGGGGGGCCAGAAAAACCGTTCCTTGGTTTTGGCTGTACCCGCGGCACAGCCACCGCAGAGCACCAGACAGAAAATTGCAGGCAGTATCTTCTTGATCATGTTCATCATAGTTGACTCCTCTTTAGGCATGCATTGTATCCCATAACTCAGGCACTGTTTCAGTTGGGCAGGGTAACCCTTATCAGATACATCTTGTTATTTGACGTGACATGACTGGCAGAGCTTCATCCGTTCCGGTGCATTACTGACAAAATAATTGCGCACCATGCCGCCATGGGGGTTGTGACAAGAGACACATGCCAGCTCTTTCCCCTTGCGCTTATCGGAGATGTCTTTGACCCCGCTTACCGGATGCCCTTTCCCTCCGGAACCTTTCACCACATGCGCTGTTTTGCTGATATTTTCGTGACAGGAGAGACAGACCTCATTTATCGGCCTGCGCATAAATGCCGGGAAATCGCTACCATGGGAATCATGACAGATTTCGCACATCCCACCGGCCACAGGGCCGTGCTGAAACGTGAATTTCTTTATATCGTCCGCCTTGTCAGCATGGCAGTCATAACAGAGCGCCGTATCACGCCGGATTACGCCAAATCGCGGAGAAGCACTTTTCGTGTGACAGTACGCACAGGTAAAGTTTACAACCGGTTCATGGGGATATTTTACCTGAGAAAGCTTTCGGTGACATGCAGCACAGGGGCTGGATGCGGGGGAAGCGGCATTTCCTCCTGCCGGGGCCATGAGATGGCACAATGCACAGATCTTCTCGTTTTCAGGGGTATGCAGAACCATGGCACTGAACCCAGCCGGTACAAGCGATCGTTCCCCGAGAGGGTTGTAAAAAATCTCTGCGGCAAGAGACTGTACCTTCTGATTCCCCTTGAAACCCTCAACGAGAATGGTGTTTTTGCCTTTGTCCCAGACCGGCTGGGCAATGAGAATATCCTGAAAGCTTCGAAGGTAGGCAGGGGAGTTGATCTGAATCATATCGCCATCTATGCCGTTGACAGTGATCTTAACCCCGGTAATGGTGGTCTCGTTGGTTTTGAGGATGATATAATCCGAGCGGTAGACCCAGCTCTTATCGGCAGGATACAGCAGCTGCATTGCCGCGTTGGCGCGCCCCGGGATCAGCAGAAGAAGCAGAAGCAGTACATGGCATTTCCAGTAGCGATTCACTTCACTATCCTTCTTAGGAGCATTTACAGCTTCTTATCTGAAGAGAGTGTGACAAGCGGCAGTACAAAGAAATCAGACAATGGGAAAGTGAATAAAGATTCTAACGGAAACTATCGTAAACAAGGGGCGCGGTATGGATAACCGCGCCCCATTTTGTGCAGGCTTACTTTCCGCCTCCATAGCTGTGCAGGCCTGACAGGAAGAGGTTCACCCCCAGGTAACAGAAGATGGTCGCAGCAAACCCTACTATGGAGAGGATTGCAGCGCGTCTCCCCACCCACCCCCTGGTGATTCGGGCATGCAAAAAAGCGGCATAGACGAACCAGACGATGAGCGACCAGGTCTCTTTGGGGTCCCAGCTCCAGTAGGTGCCCCAGGCATAGTTTGCCCAGGCAGCCCCGGTGACGATACCCAGGGTAAGGAGGGGAAATCCGATCATTATTGCCCGATAGTTGAGGTCATCAAGGATCCGTATCCCGGGAAACATGGAGAAGACCCCGCCAGCGGGGGAATCGTCGTCTGCCTTTTCCTGGCGTTCCTTGATAAGATACATTATGGAGATGCCGCAGGCCACTGCAAAGGCCGCATAGCCGAGAAAACAGGTTACGACGTGATAGAGGAGCCAGTTGCTCTGCAGTGCAGGGACCAGAGGCTCTATGCCGCTGTTGAGCCTGAGTTGTGCCCACGACATGCCGAGAAGGGCAAACGGTATTACGAACGCGCCGATTACACGATACTTGTATTTGAATTCTATGATTCCGTAGATTAAAACAATGGTCCAGGAGAAGAAGACCACCGACTCATAGAGGTTGGAGAGTGGGGCATGCCCTACCCCCATGTCATATGACTCCTTCCAGCGGAGCAGAATGGCTACGGTCTGGACCAGAAAGCCAAAATAGGCTGTCAAACTCGCAGCCAGCCCCACCTGCTTGTTCTTGCTCGCCAGGAAACCGAAAAAGAGGAGCATGGAGATCATGTATGCCATGGTGGTGACGTTGAACAGCATGGAACTGGACATCTTTATTTCCTCCGGAAAATGTTAAATTTAGAGTTTTTCAATTTTAGCCGCCAGCTCATCAAACTCCCCCTGGAAGGCAGCCTGATTCTTGCTGGCACTCCCTGCAACCACCATGCGGCCATTGGGGTCAATTCTCACCCAAAGCCGTCTGTGGGAGAGGAAAAAGGCCATTGAGATTCCTATCACCATAAGCGTACAGCCAAGCCATACCACCCAGACGCCTGGGTCTTTTGCTACCTGCAGACCGGTGTAGAACTTCTCGTCAGAACCGTCGTAAGAGAATATCAGATCGCCGCCACGCTCTTCGTCAAGCTTGGGAAAATCGCGGAAAACGATGAAGCTTTCCGGCTGCTTGCCTGGTGAATGAACCTCGATTCGTGCCGCAGGTCCGGTCATCTGAGGGATGAACTGGCGAACATCCTGGGTAGTTTCTGTAACATGCATGGTGCGTCCGCCCGGCAGCTGTACCGACTCCCCTTGCTTTACCTGCACCTTTACCGGGGCCCCACCCTTGCGCTCACGCGCGGTAAAGGAGAACGAACCACCTTCGCCGGCCGGGCCGTAGCTCGATTGATAGAAGGTAATCCCCTTGTAGGTCAGGGGGCTGTTGACGACTATCGGCACATTGACGTAGCCCGGTACAGGCTGGCCGTTTTCAAGCACCGTCAGGATGCTCTTGAACTCCTTGGGTGCCCCTGTCTCGTAAAATGAAACGGAAAACTTGTCAAGCCTGATTGCAAAACCAAGGTCAATGACCTTGTTGGACCTCGTCTGGATCTTGCCGACGCTTTTCCCCTCGACTATCTGCATGAACGATTTATAGCCAAAAAACGAGCCGAGCATGGCTCCGATAAAGATTATGATAATGCTCAGATGGACCACATAGACCCCAAGTCTGCACCAGGGGTTTTTCTGTGCAAAGAGGTGCGTCTCACCGTTCTGTTCGGTGACAACCGGAGTTGCAAATTCTTTTGACAGGAAACCTGTGACACTCTCCTTCAGCGCGGATGGATTCCCTTTATGCTTGATATCTCTGGTGAGTGACAGCGACTTCTCCATCCCCTCATCAAGCAACAGGTTTGGCTCGGTCACGATCTTCCATACGCGTGGCAGCCGTTTTACAGAGCAGGCCAAAAGGTTCACGGTCAACAGGTAGAGCAGGAGTATGAACCACCAGGAGTGGTACATGTCGAAAAAGCCGATCTTATCGTAGAACTGCAGCTTTGACTGGCTCAGCGACTGGATGTACTCCTCAGGAATGTTGGGTGCCTGCGGAATGACCGTGCCGATGATGGAAACCACGGCAAGGCCGATGAGGAGGGAGATGGAGAGTTTGAGGGAACAGAAGAAATCCCAGAGTGACTGCAGAAAACCTTGTTTATTGGTAGACAAGAGCTGCTCCTTATTCAATTCCAGATCAGTGCGCTATCATCACAGGCTTCGCCTTGAACACTAAAACGCACTAACTGTACGTCCTCGCGCCTCATACTCGGGCCTTGATTTATTCTTGATTTGAAATTGGGTGATCTTTTTGAATATTCTGATGTCCGTCAATTAACGGCTGATTATACAGGAACCGTTCCAAAAATTTCAACCAATTTCCATCCGGAATATTAACAGTAATAAAAAAGGGATAACAGTCAGCCTGTTATCCCTTTTCCATACGGTTATGCCCGAGTGAATTACTTATGGCACTCTTTGCAGGATGTTGGGCCCTTCTTGTTGTCAGCGTGGCATCCCTTGCAACCCTTGGCGTGAGCCATCTCCTTGCCGAATCCTTCGATCTTGCCGCCTTTAGCATCCTTGTGACACTTTGTACAGTCGCCTACGGCAGCTTCATGGGCCTTGTGGTTAAACTTGACCCCTTTCTTCATTTCGATAACGTCTGCGCCAAAGGCGGTCCCGGCGAATGCTACTACTGCAATCAGTGCAACGATGGCTTTTTTCATTGTATCTTCCCCCTTTTTTAGATGAAAGTTTGTGAAAAACTAATCCAATCTTGTATGCTTGTCAAGCAAAAACATTGTCCTGGCAACAGCATAAAACCGGTGAAGGCCTGATTTAAGGGCTTTCAGGAGCGGATAGCAGCCCGGCGTTCCTGAAGATCGGAATCCTTCTGCGCAACCTCATCTGCCAGCTTCTTTTTGTAGGCAACCAGCCGTTCGGTCAGAACCTCATCACCCAAAGCAAGGATCTGTACAGCCAGAATTCCGGCATTCTTCGCCCCGGCCTTGCCGATGGACATTGTCGCAACCGGGATACCGCCCGGCATCTGCACCATCGCGTAGAGTGCATCCACCCCGCTCAGCGCTCCGCCGCCGATCGGAACACCGATCACCGGGAGCGTGGTTTCGGCAGCTATCACACCAGCCAGGTGCGCCGCCATTCCTGCAGCGGCAATAATAACCTTAACACCCCTGGATGCTGCACCTGCAGCCAGCTCACCAGTCCGTCGCGGTGAACGGTGCGCTGAAGAGATCCGCATCTCCCAGGGGACGCCGAACTCGTCAAGGACCTTTGCCGTCTCCTCCATAACCGACAGGTCCGAGTCACTCCCCATAATAATTAGTACCTTTGGATCGTTCATGAATTTCCTTTCGTACCTGACGGTACTTACAGACTACGTGAGAAATCAAATTTTCTACTGCTCTAAAACCGCAGGACAGTATGTAGTTCCTACGATACCAGCGAGCCGGTTATCTTCCGAGGGCCTTTTTGCCGATATCACTCCTGAAATGAACCCCATCCCAGTTTATTGCGGCAACCCCTTTATAGGCGCGATCGATGGCTGCCTGAACAGTATCCCCTCGACCGGTGACCCCCAGGACCCTGCCACCGTTGGTAAAGAAGGCCCCATCCCTCGTTGAGGTCCCGGCATGGAAGACATACAGATCGGACATGGCAGCAGCCTGATCCAACCCGTTGATCAGATCTCCCTTGGGGTAGTCGCCGGGATACCCCCTGGCGGCCATGACCACGCAGACTGCAGCCTGGTCATGCCATTCGATGGTTATTCCGCCTATGTCGCCATCGGCAACCGCCATAAGAACCGGCACAATGTCGGACTTCATCCGCATCAGTAGTGGTTGGCACTCAGGGTCACCGAACCGGGCATTGAACTCCAGTGTTTTCACCGAATCACCGTCGATCATGAGCCCGGCATAGAGAACGCCGCGATATGGCCTCCCCTCTGCTGCCATTCCGTCAACAGTGCGGCGCATCACCTCATTCATCGCCTTTTCATGGATGGCCGGCGTCACGACCGGCGCTGGTGAATATGCACCCATTCCGCCGGTATTCGGCCCATTGTCTCCGTCAAAGACCGCCTTGTGATCCTGGGCACTGGCAAGGGGTATGATGTTCTTCCCGTCGGTGAAGGCTAGAAAGGAGGCCTCTTCACCACGCAGGAACTCCTCGATCACCACCTTGGAGCCGGCATCGCCAAAGGCATTGCCGGAAAGCATCTCTTTTACTGCGGCAACCGCCTCTTCAGTGGTCTGGGCAACAATAACCCCTTTGCCAGCTGCAAGACCGTCGGCCTTGACCACAATCGGAGCTCCATGCAGGTCGATATAGGCTATAGCGGGTTCTATCTCGGTAAACACCTCGTAAAAGGCGGTCGGCACATTGTATTTCTTCATGATCTCTTTGGAAAAGGCCTTGCTCGACTCAATCATCGCAGCATTGCGTCGCGCACCAAAGACTCTCAGCCCATGTTCCTCGAAGAGATCGACGATCCCGAGCGACAGTGGCAGCTCAGGGCCGACCACGGTGAGATCGATCCCTTTCCGTATCGCAAACGACAGCAGTCCGGGCAGGTCATCAACGGTCAGCGGCACATTCTCGGCAAGCTGTGCGATACCGGGGTTTCCAGGCGCACAGAAGAGCTCCTCCACCAACGGTGACTGGGCAATCTTCCAGACAAGTGAATGCTCTCTGCCGCCACTGCCTATTACTAATATTTTCATTGACTCATCCTCGCATATAGTGTGAACAGCGATTCACTCCCCAGGTCACTCTGCGCGTTGCACAACAGCACCTATCACCTTTCTCGGCATTAATGCCTGAAATGCCGCATCCCGGTGAACACCATGGCCATCCCATGCTCGTTTGCCGCTTTTATGGTCTCCTCGTCGCGCATGCTGCCACCCGGCTGGATGACTGCGGTGATGCCGACTGCAGCAGCATTGTCGATCCCGTCACGGAAGGGGAAGAAGGCATCGGAGGCCATGACCGCACCCTTTACCTCCAGACCGGCATGCTCGGCCTTGATAGCTGCTATCCGGGCTGAATTCACCCGGCTCATCTGGCCTGCACCCACTCCGATGGTCATTCCGTCCCTGCCGTAAACGATGGCATTCGACTTGACGAACTTGCATATCCGCCAGGTAAAGAGGAGGTCGACCATCTCCTTCTCGGTCGGCTGGCGGGTGGTCACCACCTTAAGGTCGCCATGGAGATCCAGATCGGTGTCCTGTACAAGGATTCCGCCATTCACCCGCTTGAAATCGAGGCGCGCAAGCGGCTTTGCGAGCCAGGCCCCACACTCGAGCAGGCGGACGTTCTTCTTGGCTGCCACTGCCGCAACAGCTCCGGAGGTGACCTTGGGAGCAATGATCACCTCCACGAACTGCCGGTCACAGATCGTCCTGGCCGTCTCTTCGTCAAGTTCGCCGTTAAAGGCGATGATCCCGCCGAATGCCGATTCGGGGTCGGTCTTGTAGGCCCGGTCGTATGCCTCCAGAAGATTGCCTCCAATGGCCACACCACAGGGATTGGCATGCTTGACGATGACGCAGGCAGGCCCCTCGGTAAACTGTTTGACGCACTCCAGTGCCGCATCGGTGTCGCCGATGTTGTTGTAGGAGAGCTCTTTCCCCTGAAGCTGGCGGGCAGTGGCAATGGATGCCTCCTTCAGATCGCGCTCCACATAGAATGCAGCCGACTGGTGGGGGTTCTCGCCGTAGCGCATCCCCTGGGCCTTTTTGAACTGGAAGGTAAGCGTATCGGGATAGGTCTCCACACTCTCACCGGTTCGGGCACCGAGCCAGTTGGATATGGCACCGTCATAAGCGGATGTATGCTGGTATACCTTCACGGCCAAACCGAAATTGGTCTCCTTTGACACCGTCCCGCTGGCACCTTTCATTTCATCCAGCACCCTCCGGTAATCGGCCGGATCCACAATGACCGTCACATCGGCGTTGTTCTTGGCGGCAGATCGGAGCATGGTCGGCCCGCCGATGTCGATATTTTCGATGGCATCCTCAAGCGAACAGTCAGGCTTGGCCACGGTTGCCTCAAAGGGATAGAGGTTGACCACCACCATGTCGATCGGCTCGATACCGTGCTGCTTCATGGTGGCCACATGCTCCGGGTTGCCCCGCATCCCGAGGAGTCCGCCATGGACCTTCGGATGGAGGGTCTTGACCCGGCCGTCCAGCATCTCCGGAAAACCGGTAAACTCCGACACATCCTTCACCTTGAGCCCAGCATCGCGCAGGAGTTTTGCGGTCCCCCCGGTTGACAGGATCTCGACATTGAACGCTGCAAGCTCTTGTGCAAACTCCACGATTCCGGTCTTGTCGGAAAGACTGATGAGTGCTCGGGTTATTTTTGCCATATGAATCGCTCCTTTATGTTGAGTATGGTATGATCGCTACTGCCGGACCGCCGGAAAATCTATCTGTTCTAGGAATATTTTTTCAAAGGCCGGGGTCCCGGACAGTGGGAATACCTTGATCTTTCGGGCAACCGTTTCGACTTCACCCATCCCGTCAGAGGCAGAAAGCATCCGCTCGACACCTTCCAGGGCACCATCACGCACAGGGCGGAGATGTTCTACCACATCGTCAGGAACGATTCCAGCAATTTTCAGCAGTTCCGGCCGAAGAAGAGCGCCAAAGGAACCGGTCAGAACCAGTTCCTGTAACGCTTCATACCGTATACCGGCCCGATCGAGCAGCACCTCTATACCGGCACGGACAGCTCCCTTTGCAAGCTGCACCTGCCGTATGTCGTGTTGCGTGAGAAACAGCTCTCCCCCGGCATCCCGGTAGACAAGAAATGCAGGAATACCGGAATGTTCGACAATGCGACCGGCTAGGTTCGATGTGATCTCTGCGGGGGTCTTGAGCCTTCCGGTCCTCTCCATCACACCGGACCTCAACAGTTCGGCCATGAGTGAAAGCACTCCGGTCCCGCAGATACCTTTCGGATGGGCATCTGCAATGGTGTCAATAGTCACCCTGTCACCGTTGATCGCCACATTACTGACCGCTCCCGGCAATCCCGGCATCCCGCAGGAGAGGTTACCCGCCTCGAAAGCCGGCCCGGCAGCGGCAGATGTGGCAAAAACCGTGTCGCCGCTGACCAGGGCGATTTCGGCATTGGTTCCCAGATCCAGATAAAGCCGTGCATGGTGCGGCAATAGCTGCGAATCTGAAGAGATCTGACCGTAAAGAAAGGCGACCAGATCACCGCCGACAAAGCCTCCGGGGAGGGGGAAGATATACGCATCGCATGCGAGCTTCCAGCCGAGTTCAGTGATGCAGACATTTCTTCCTTCGCTGAACAGGGGACGGTACGGGATGCGGGCCAGCGACGCCACCGGGAGGTCAAGCAGAAGATGCTCCATGGCGGGGTTGCCGGCTATGGCCACCCGTCTCAGGGAGTCCGGGTGCATGCCAACCTCTTCCAGCAGCTGCATGGCGAGACTCTCCAGTTCCGCATTGACGAGTTCAGCCATACGGTGGCGCTGCTCCGGAACATCTTCGGCAGCTGAGAGCCTCGTTATGACATCGGCGCCAAACTCCCTCTGAGGGTTCAGGCAGCCGCCGCTCGCCAGTCGCTTCCCAGATGCCTGATCCACCAGTGAAGCTGCAATGGTCGTGGTCCCAAGGTCAACGGCCAGTGCAACGGAGTTATCTGACATGTACGGCTCGCTCTCCCCGTGGCATCACTTCCCCTACCCTTGCTGCCAGTATCCCGCTGTTTTTTGCCTCTGCTGCAAACCGTTCTGCCGCCTGCAAAGGGAGGGCAATGAGAAGACCTCCGGAGGTCTGCGGATCATACAGCGGCAGAAGCCGTGAGTCGGGAGCCGTGAATCGCGCATCGATGGAAAGTGAACCGATGCAATAATCACGGTTGCGGTAACAGCCGGCTGGGACAAGCCCGTCATCAATGAGTTCAGCAATCCCGTTTACTACCGGAATATTTTCCAGATCAAGCCTCATTGTCACTCCAGCACCGTTGGCCATCTCCAGTGCATGGCCGATAAGGCCGAAACCGGTCACGTCCGTGCAGGCAGTTGCACCGGCAAACAGCATGACACGGGCAGACTCCCGGTTGAGGGTGGTCATCCAGCGGATCGCTTCATCGGCAATCTCCGGGTCAGCCAACCCGGCCTTGATGGCCGTACTCACGATCCCGAACCCGAGCGGTTTGGTGAGAAAGAGGATGTCGCCGGGACGGGCCGTCGAATTCCTCACAATACTGTCGGGATGTACGATGCCGGTGACACTGAGCCCGTACTTCAGCTCTTCGTCCTCAACCGTATGGCCGCCTAACAGGCAGACTCCTGCCTCTGCCAGCATAGACTGTCCACCCGCCAGGATCTCTGCCAGAGCATGGGAAGGAAGAGTGCAGGCTGGGAAGAAGGCCAGGTTAAGGGCGGTTACGGGACGTCCTCCCATGGCATAGACATCGGAAAGGGCATTGGCCGCAGCTATCCGGCCAAAGGTGTAGGGATCGTCCACCAGCGGGGTGATGATGTCCACAGTCTCCACGAGGGCAAGTTCGTCGGACAGACGATACACCCCGGCATCATCAGCCGTCTCAGGCCCCACAAGAAGGGCAGGATCGGTCGACCGGACAAGGGTGCGCATGATCTCCTCCAGGCCCGCCGGGCCCAGTTTGGCCGCTCAGCCGGCAGCCTTGACCATACCAGTCAGTTTTATCTTGTTTCTGGTCATTCCCAATCCTCGAATGATGGCGGTTTCAGATTACGGTATATAGACCCGCGGAACCCGCTTGCTTATACCGCAGAAGATCTCGTAAGGGATTGTCCCTGCCTGTTCTGCAATCTCTTCAGCCCGGATGCAGTTCCCTTCTCGGTCGCAACCGAGCAGGGTAACCTCATCCCCCACTGAAACACCCGGCACCTCGGTCACATCTGCCATAAACCAGTCCATGCAGATCGTCCCGACCACCGGCACTCGCACCCCGCGAACGATCACCTGACCCCGGTTGGTGAGGGAGCGGGGATAACCGTCGGCATACCCCACCGGCACACTGGCAATAACTCTCGGCTCGGCAGCTGTGTAGCGGCGTGCATAGCTGATATTTGTACCAGGGGCAACCGTTTTCAGCATGGCGATGCGGCTCACAAGCCTCATGACAGGCTTGACCCGAAGCCTCCCGGAAAAATCGACGGAAGGGAGCGCACCGTACAGCACGATTCCTGGCCTGGCAAGGTTGCAGAAGGGGAGCTCCCTGCTGAAGAGCGCCGCACTGTTGGCAATATGAATATACCGCGGCTCGAAGCCAAGATCGCGGCAGCCGTTGAGTACACCATTAAAAAGCTCGATCTGGCGAGAGGTGTACCGTGCGCCATCCTCGTCAAGCTCGTCTGCAGAGGCAAAGTGAGAGATGATCCCTTCGAGCTCGATATTGTTCATCTTCCGCAGTTCGCGAAAGAACGCGGCTGCCTCGCCATGCCCTATACCGAGGCGCCCCATGCCGGTATCGATCTTGACGTGCAGCTTAGCCTTGCGGTAGAGCCTTCCTGCCACAGCATCAAGCAGCCGGGCCTGTTCCAGGCTGAATACCGTTGTGGAAAGGTTGAACCCGACACATTTCTTTTCCTGACCCGGGTAAACCCCTCCGAGTATGAGGATCGGCCGGTCTATGCCGCTCTTGCGAAGCTGAATCCCTTCAGCAAGAAAGGCAACCCCGAAGGCGGTAACCCCCTCCCTGTCGAGCAGCGTGGCCACATCCATAAAGCCGTGTCCGTAGGCGTCTGCCTTGACAACGGCCAGGATGCCGCACCCCTCACCCGCCGCCTCCCTGACCTGGGCGAAGTTGTGGCGCAGTGCAACAAGATCTATTTCTGCAATTGTCGGGCGACTGTCCATGGAAGGCCGTGAATGGTGAAAGGTGATCTATGAAAAAGAAAACAAACCGTTGATGACTTTTCTAACATGGATGCCGTATGGTGTAAAGCCCATTCCCGTTCATTCTCATTGACTTGACGGCGTTTTTGCATTAGCCTTGCACAGCTTTTGCCAGCTGGGGGAGTTTGAAAGAACTGAGATGAGGCAGTTGCCTCGAACCCCGAATACCTGATCCGGGTAATACCGGCGTAGGGAAGCGGCAGCCACGTACTTTTTCTCTCCCCGTGAGCGCCCCGCTTCCCCCTTCCCTGTCAGGACATCAACAGGATTCAGTTATGGAACGCAGAAAAAACGATCATCTCAGGCTTGTTGTTGACCGGAGCGGCGACACTGCACGTCTCAATGGTATCTACCTTATCACCGACCAGGGGGATAATCTCCTGGAACGCGTCAGACGGGCCATCCCCGGAGGAGTAACCGCTCTCCAGTTCAGACACAAAGGGACAGACCCGGTCAAAAAGACGCGACTGGGATCCGAACTCAGGCAGCTCTGCCGTGACGCAGGCATCCCCTTTATCGTCAATGACGACCTGCAGCTGGCGCTGGAACTGGACGCCGACGGTCTGCACCTGGGGCAGGGGGATGGTGATCCGCTCGAAGCGCGCCATGGCATCGGCCCGAACCGCCTTCTCGGTATATCGACCCACACCCCTGATGAGGCGATTGCCGCCCAGGCCGCAGGAGCCGACTACATCGGATTCGGTGCCATGTTCCCCTCGCGGAGCAAAGAGATTCAGCACCTGGCCGGGCCAGAGGGGCTTGCCGCAATCCGCGATCTTGTCCATATCCCGGTGGTTGCCGTTGGCGGCATCACGAGATTCAATGCGTGCAGGGTCATCGACAGTGGTGCCGACGCACTTGCGGTGATATCTGCTGTCCTGGAGAGCCGTGACCCGGGGCTGGCGACACGTGAGCTGGCGCTGCTCTTCAACAGGAAAGCCCCTTTCCCCCGGGGTGCAGTCCTGACCGTGGCGGGCAGCGATTCGGGCGGAGGTGCCGGAATCCAGGGAGACCTGAAGACCATCACCCTGCTGGGCTCGTATGGGTCATCGGTAATCACCGCACTTACCGCCCAGAATACCCGCGGGGTTGCCGGCATTTTCGGTATCCCTCCGGATTTCGTGGAAAAGCAGCTTGAAGCCGTGCTGTCAGATATCCCGGTAGACGTGGTGAAGACCGGCATGCTCTATTCCTCCGATATCGTCGACATACTTGCGACGTTCCTGGAAGAGAATCGGCGTCCGCTTCTGGTGCTCGACCCGGTGATGATTGCCAAAGGGGGGGCATTGCTGATAGATCGGGATGCGGTTTCATGCCTTAAGCAGCGGCTTCTGCCGCTCTCCTACCTGGTCACCCCCAATATCCCGGAGGCGGAACGTCTTACCGGGCTCGATATCGTCGATGAAGAGGGGATGCAGGCGGCGGCACGGGCCATTCACCGGATGGGGGCCAGAAACGTGCTGGTCAAGGGTGGCCATCTTGGCGAGGGAAGCTCCGTGGATATTCTCTTTGACGGCAGCGCCTTCATCCGCTACCCGTCTCAGCGGATTCTGACCCGCAATACCCACGGCACCGGCTGCACGCTCGCCTCGGCAGTCTCCACCTTTCTGGCACAGGGTGAACCGCTGCAGACAGCAATCGGCCGGGGCAAGGATTTCATAACCGCTGCCATCCGTCTTGCCCAGCCCATGGGCAAAGGTCACGGACCGGTGAACCATTTTCTTGCCGCAAAAGAAACAAACCTTTAATTGATTCAATTTTCAGAGATAGTACACGAGGAGTTCACAATGCATACAACTCAACTGGATTTTGCCAGTGCCGGGATTATCACCGACAAGATGAAGGAGGTTGCCCTGGCAGAAGGGGTCACGCCGGAATTCATCCGCAACGGCATCTCTGATGGAAACATCATCATCTGCCATAACCTGAAAAGGGCCGGAGGCAAGCCTCTGGGGGTCGGCAAGGGGCTTCGAACCAAGGTGAATGCCAACATCGGCACCTCGGCGGATGACCTTGACATCTCCAAGGAGCTCGAAAAGGCCCGTGTTGCGGTGAAATACGGGGCTGACGCCATAATGGATCTCTCAACCGGCGGACCGGTGGATGAAATCAGGCGTGCCATAATTGCGGAAACAAATGCCTGCATCGGCTCTGTTCCGCTCTACCAGGCTGCCTTGGATGCGGTCAGAACCAAGAAAAAGGCTATCGTGGACATGACCGTGGAAGACATCTTTGCCGGGATAGTAAAGCATGCCGAGGATGGCGTCGACTTCATCACTGTACACTGTGGCGTCACCAGGAGCACGGTGGAGCGGATGCACAACGAAGGGCGAATCATGGACGTGGTTTCCCGCGGCGGCGCCTTTACCGTAGAGTGGATGGCTTACAACAACAAAGAAAACCCGCTCTTTGAGCACTTCGACCGGCTGCTTGAAATCGTGAAGCAGTACGACATGACCCTGTCGCTGGGTGACGGTTTCCGGCCGGGCTGCCTGGCAGATGCGACCGACCGGGCCCAGATCCATGAGCTGATCATCCTCGGAGAGCTGACCCAGCGGGCACAGGCGTTCGGCGTACAGGTGATGATCGAAGGGCCTGGCCATGTGCCGATCAACCAGATCGAGGCAAACATCCTCCTGCAGAAGCGACTCTGCCACGGAGCACCATTCTATGTCCTGGGACCTCTTGTTACCGACATAGCTCCGGGATACGACCATATCACCTGCGCCATCGGTGGTGCCATTGCAGCATCCGCAGGAGCAGATTTCCTCTGCTACGTCACCCCCAGCGAGCATCTGAAGCTCCCTTCAGTACAGGATGTCAGGGACGGGGTGATCGCCTCACGGATAGCGGCCCATGCGGGAGATATTGCCAAAGGGGTGAAGGGGGCAATCGACAAGGACATAAGGATGGCGAAATGTCGCAAAAAGCTCGACTGGGAGGGGCAGTTTGACATCGCCCTCGACCCGGACAAGGCACGGCAGCTTCGAGCCGAGTCGGGAGTCGCCGACCACGGTGCCTGTACCATGTGCGGCGAGTTCTGCGCATACAAGGTGATGGACGACGCCATGGAGAGGCGAGCAGCGAGCAACTAGCAGCACGAAAAAGCCCCGGCAAACGCCGGGGCTTTTTTAGTTCTTACCTTTCACTTCCTGTTACTGCTGATTCGGAACTATGGTAATGGTCACCCGGCGGTTCATCATCCGTCCCGCCTCTGTGCCGTTGTCCGCAATCGGCTTGTTCTCCCCATAACCGACCGTAGCCAGTCGGCCCGAATTGACGTTCCGAGCCACCAGTGCGCTCTTGACTGCAGATGCACGCTTTTCGGAAAGCCTCTGGTTGACATCGGCACTCCCTGTGCTGTCTGTGTACCCTGCGATCTGAACCGAGGTCTCGGGATATCTGTTAAGCACCTTGGCAACACGGTCCATCTCGTCCTGAGCTCCACCCTTGATGGTGGCTGATCCGGTGCTGAACATGACATCAGACTTGAAATTGATCGCCAGGACATCCTGTTCCCGCTGGATTGAGGCTCCTTCCACGTTGGCCAGGGCCTGACGCATCTCGGCTTCCTGCTTGTCCATGTAATTACCGACCAGACCGCCGGTGAGCCCCCCCACCGCCGCACCAAGTGCTGCCCCAATAAGGGTTGAGCCGGTATCCCGGCCTATTGCCTGTCCAAGAGCTGCGCCTGCAGCAGCACCTGCACCGGTTCCAATGAGAGCGCCCTTCTGGGTCTTGGTCATCGGTTGAGTAGCGCAGCCTGTCACCAGTGAAACCCCGAGCATCAGGATTACGAAGCGTTTCATAGGGAAAATCCTCCTTGGCGGTAAATAAATCCTTTCTGCTTTCTATAGCATACCTCTCCGTAAATGCAACAGGTAAGGGAGTTCCCGTCATTATTGGGTTTGCGGAATCCCATGGAAGAGGTACACTCGAGATATCTTCTCAGGCTTTATGTCGCCAGCACTTTCTCCTGAAAGGAGCTACTGACAGATGCGCAGACGCAACAGGGCCATGGCCCTAGGTATAGGCATTATTACTCTGATACTGATCTTTGCATTCCTGATTCTTCCCGGCATTGTTCGTGATGCGGCAATCAGTGCCATAGAGACTGCAACTAGTCGCAAGGCTCAACTTGCCGGGGTTTCGCTGAACCCTCTCAATCTGAGCGCCGAGTTCAAAGGATTTCGCCTTTCAGAGCCCGGAAACAGCACAACCTTTGCCTCGTTCAGCAGCGCCCGGATATCCGTAAGTCCGGCCTCCCTCTTCCGCAAGGCACTGATCGTATCTGAACTGGAGATCCGCGCCCCCTATCTGCGATTGGTGCGAAGCCAGGAGAACAGGTACAACTTCTCCGATCTATTGGAGCAGAAAAGCCCGAAACAGAAGAATTCCAAGCCGTTTCTCTTCTCCCTGAACAATATCGAAATAAAGAACGGTTCAGCCGACTTCATGGATAACGCCATCGATTCTGCCACCAGACATACGGTGAGGGATTTTGATCTTGCAGTCCCATTCGTCAGCAACATCCCGTACCTGTCAAACCATTACGTATCTCCCAGGTTAAGCGCCGTTGTCAACGGCACCCCTCTCTTGGTAAGTGGAAGCCTCAAACCGATGACTCGCGCGGTTGAGGCGACGGCCCGACTTGCCGTGAAAGGGCTCAACCTCCCTTACTATCTGGGATACCTCCCGAGGGAGATGCCTCTCCGCATCACAAGCGGCAGCGTAACTACCGACCTGAACCTAGCCTATCGGGTTTCTGCGGCAGAACGGCCCGACTTGACGATAGACGGTCGATTGTCTCTCGACAGGCTGGAGATGAAGGAGAAAGGTGGCAGACCCCTTCTTGCCCTCGAGCGGGGGGAAATTGCGATCAACAGATCGCAGCTCTTCTCGAAATTGTTCGATATTTCGCGTCTCTCCCTGAAAAGGCCAGAGCTCTACCTTGAACGGGATGCCGATGGAGGGATCAATCTTCAGAGAGTAAGACCACAGAGGGAGACTCACACCCCGCAACCTGAGTCACCTGCAACTAATCTGAAGCCCCGTCTGACGATCGCTGCCGTTCAGATAGAGAACGGCCAGCTTCACTTCAGAGACCAACTCGCTGCAAATGGCACGTTCATCAGTGACATTGAAAACCTTAACCTGGACCTTCTATCGTTCTCGACCGAACCGAACCGTCAGGCCACCTGGCGCACGTATCTGCGCACCCGGCATGGAGAGACTCTCCAGGGTAATGGCGACCTGATGGTCGAGCCGCTGTCGGTCACGGCTCGTCTTTCCTTGACTGGGATACGACCTGAGGTCTACCATCCCTATCTTGCCGAGTATCTGACAAGCCCCGTAGCGGGGAAGATTGATGTCAGTGCCACTCTTTACTACAGGCCCTCACCGGCAGGGATCTCCATCTCCGATTTTATCCTGACCGGCCGGGGGATCATGGCGAAGTTCACCACTACCGACAGCGTAACCCTCCAAAATCTTGTTATTAGCGGCGGCAAACTGGACCTTGCCACTCGCCAGGCAAACCTGGAGCGGATCGAGATCAAGGGGGGGAGTGTCAGGCTGACCAAGGAGCCGGATGGTGGACTCTCTGCCGCAAGACTGATCCGCACTCAGTTGCCAGCACCTTCCACTCCAAACCCCTCGTCCACTCCCCCACCCTTCAGCTACAGGATCGACTCGGCATCTGTAGACGGCATGGACGCAACCTTTACCGACCAGTCAGTGAAGGGTGACGATAAACCGCTTTTGACCCTGCGAAGGGCACAGATCTCCCTGTCCGGCATCAGCGGACCAAAAGCCGCCCCTGTTCGCTTTACTTTTTCCGCAAACTACGGCAAGGCCGGGAAACTTAAAAGCTCGGGGATCGTCACCCCTGCCCCCTTCGGACTGAAGGGAAAGATCGACGTAAACCGCATCCCACTGCGCGACTTTGAGGCATACCTTCCTGAGAATCTGAATCTGTACGTGGCTGACGGAACCGTCGACACCCATGCCACCTTGAACCTCGCTTCCACCGCGCAGGGGATGACTGGCAGCTTCAGCGGAGATCTAGGAATCAGGTCTTTCTACTGTATGGATACGGTGGAATTCGAAGACCTGCTTAAGTGGGAAAGCCTCCAGATGGACGGCATATCCGGCAGAATCTCACCGTTTGCCCTTACTGTCAAACAGGTTGCCCTCAACGGCATGTACGCGAAAATAGTAATCAACAAAGACGGCTCCATAAACCTTCAGCAGTTGAAAACTGAGGATACGGCGCCCCCCCAACACAAACCTGCGCCAACCGCTCCTGTATCACCTCCTGTTTCTGAGTCCGCAACTGCCAGGAAAGATATCCGAATAGAAACGATAACCATTCAGGCCGGCACCCTGGGCTTTGAAGACCGGCATCTCCCTGTCGAGTTCGTCAGCACCTTCTACAACCTTGGAGGAAAGGTGGCTGGCATCTCTACCGATGAGACCCATGCGGCTGACGTGGACCTGAGAGGGAACCTTGAGAACCACTCGCCACTCAGGATTACCGGCACTCTCAACCCGCTCTGGTCAGACCCCTTGGTAGACCTCAAGATCAGCTTTACCGACATCGACCTCTCGCCGTTCACCCCCTATTCGGGAACCTACCTTGGATACACGGTGGACAAGGGGAAACTCTTTCTCGATCTCAAGTACCGTATAGAAAAAAAGGCCCTCATCTCGGAGAACCGGATATTCATCGACCAGTTTACCCTCGGGGAGAGCGTAAAGAGCGACAAGGCCACCAGCCTGCCGGTAGGACTTGCCATAGCCCTTCTCAAAGACCGCAAGGGAGAGATACATCTGGATCTCCCGGTCAGCGGTCGCACCGATGACCCTAAGTTCAGCGTCTGGAGCGTAGTAATGGAGATGCTGAAGAACCTTCTGGTGAAGGCCGCGACTTCACCTTTTGCCCTTCTCTCCTCACTCATCGGTGGAGGAGACGACTTCAGCGCCATTGCCTTTTCCCCAGGGTCGGCACGAATCGATCCGCCGGAACAGGCCAAACTGGCAAAGCTTTCAGCGGCCCTTCTTGACAGACCTGCCTTGAAAGTCGATATCAGCGGGTATGTGGATAGAGAACTTGACAGTGAAGGATTCAGGACAGAGCAGCTTGCAAGAAAAATGAAGACAGAAAAATTTCTCGCACTTTCAAAAGCACGCCAGAACCAGCCGGGTCAGACCCCCGACTCCATCGATTTACTCCCCGAAGAGCACGCGAGATACCTTGCGGCAGTGTATGCCAAGGAAAAATTTCCCAAACCGCGTAATGCACTGGGATTTATCAAGGAGCTCCCAGAGACCGAGATGAGAAAGCTGATACTGGCCAACACTGCGTCAGGAGAGTTGCAGATGCAGACTCTGGCCCGCGAGAGAGAGACAGCCGTTCGCGATTTCCTCCTGCAGCAGGGGAAGGTCCCGGGGGAAAGGCTTTTCCTTAAGAGCGGCAACGTATTCAAAACATCAGGGAAAGATGGGGTCGGAAATTCTCGGGTTGAATTCGGTGCCGGAGTCCCCTGATCCGGAAAAACCGACCGGCGCCTTTCTACGGCGTTGCCGCTTGCTTGAAAGATCAACGTACATACCTGCTAGCGCTTAGCATAGTTGCCTCCTCATAACCTTTTGCATACGGCCAGAGAGAAAAATGTGTTGCATCGGCTCATGGATACTGGTATAAATAAGATCCGTTAAGTCCTGTTTCCAATCCCTGATACAAGGAGTTCTCCAGCCATGTCGCAATTCACTTCCATCTGCCTGACCCTTCTGTTCGCTTTGATCTCTCTTGCCTTGCCTCCCTTTGCACACGCAGAACCGATCGTCATATTCGATCAAGGGCACAACCAGCGATTCCTTGTCAACGGAGATGGCCCGCTCCAGCTCTCAGGCCTGGCTGCGCATTTTCGTGAGCAAGGTTTCAAGGTTGCAGTCAGCGACGGACCGCTCACCGCTGAAGGGCTTTCAGGAAAGGACGCTCTGGTGATCTCCGGCCCCTTTAACGCCTACACCCAGGCTGAGATAGATGCGATAGCTGGCTACACTGAGAATGGTGGGCGTCTGGCTATAATGCTGCACATCGGTCCTCCGCTTGCCGCTCTTCTTGATCGACTGGGGGTTGTGGTTTCAGGCAGCGTAATCCACGAACGTGAGAACATCATCAAGACAGATGACATCAACTTCAGGGTAACAAATCTGGAGACCCATCCACTGACTAAAGAGATAAAGCTGTTCAGTATCTATGGAGGATGGGCGCTCTTGAACGATAAGCCGAACACTGCTGTTCTTGCCAGAACCGGCGACAAGGCATGGATCGACCTGAACGGCGACAGAAAACTCAACGAGGGGGATGCTGTCCAATCCTTCGCAGTGGCAATAACCGGTACCCTCGGCAAAGGCGAATTTGTGGTATTCGCTGACGATGCAATCTTCCAGAATCAGTACCTTGACGAAAACAATGCCGCACTCGCCTCAAATCTGGTAAAGTGGCTGAAACAGTAAATACCATCCCGCACGGAACCAAAGGTTACAATGCTCAAGTTCACCATCACTGAATCCGACCACTGTCGCCCTGTGGGGAGCTGGCTCAGGATTCATATGCAGAGTGCTACGTCAGGTTACCTGAACCAGCTTCTGAAGAAGGGGCACCTGACGGTCAACGGGTCATCAGCCACTGACCTCCAACCCCTCCAACTGGGGGATCTGCTGGAAATCAAGGAGAGCGGGCGGACCCGGTCACTCATGAAGGTAAGACCACCTGTTTTCGAGATCCTATTCGAGGACAACCGGATTGTCTGTTTCAACAAGCCCCCCGGACTTCCGATGCACCCAGCAGCCGAGGTCGGGCCTGAAAACCTTGTGGAGCTGGGCGCCTCCTTTCTACACGACAGGGATCGCACCGCGCATCCCCATGCTGCCCCATCGACCTTCAATCTTCGACCGGTGAACCGGCTCGACCGTGGGACTTCAGGCGGTGTAATACTGGCCAAATCCTCAACCGCAGCAGGGATCTTCGGCAAACTGGTCATGGATGACGGCCTGGGCAAGCTCTACCTTGCGCTGGTCGCCGGAAAACTCTCCGGGAGTGGGGAGATCACGGTTCCGGTCGAAGGGAAGGAGTCCCTTACCCGTTACCTCTCACTTTATCCCGGACGCAATTCATCGCTGGTCGCCCTCTGGCCGGAGACAGGAAGGATGCATCAGCTCCGACAGCACCTCAGCTATCTGGGGTTCCCAATCATTGGTGACAAGCGCTACGGCGGCCCGCTACTCCCCACACTCCCCGGTTTCGCACTCCACGCCTTCCAGACTCGGTTCACTCACCCCGACACCTTGCAGGAGACCGTTATCCATGCCCCTCTGCCTGCGGGTTTCCTGGAGCAGTTACGAAAGCTCGCTGGAACCACATTGACGGAGATATTGCAGAGTTTTACAGACCTGTCTCCACCGCATTCCGCAACTCTAACCGGATAATCACCCTTTACTGCCTCTTGGTTTGACAAGGCAACTCCCCTGCTTTATAACTGGTACGGAAACACTATTCCTGCACCTCCTAGGAGCTTTTCATGAAACACCTCGTTACTTTCATTGCCCTTTCTCTCTCCCTTTCTCCACTTGCCGCATACGGTTTCGGGAACATGTCTCCTCCGGTTCAGGGCTCCTCGTCGAGCGCCGCCAAAGCTCCTGACATGCAGCAGTCTGCTCAGGAGCCCCCCACACAGGGATCCAACGTATCCGGTCGGGTTGTGCAGACCATCGACAGCGGCGGCTACACCTATGTACTGCTGAAGAAAACGGACAGCAGCACGATATGGGTTGCCGCACCGGCGATGAAGGTATCTGTGGGTGAGCAGGTTACCTTTGAAGGTGGGATGGAGATGATCAATTTCCCGAGTTCCACCCTGAAACGGACCTTTGACAAGGTGATCTTCTCCAACGGTATAGCCAAGGATGCTGCCAACCCCAAGGCGGTTAAGGAAAAAGACGCCAAGGACGCGCGTTCTCCGGGGAGCATGGGAGCTGCCGTTGCAGTGACCGATGAGAAGATCAAGGTCAAGAAGGCAACCGGGACCAATGCCTATTCCATAGCTGAGATATTCAAGAAGAAAGACAAGCTGAACAAGAAGCAGGTTACGGTGAACGGCAAGGTGGTCAAGGTATCTTCAGGCATCATGAGCAAGAACTGGATTCATCTGCAGGACGGCACCGGAAGCCACACAACCTCCAACAACGACCTGGTGGTAACCTCGGACGCAATCCCCTCAGTCGGCGATATCGTCACCGTCAAAGGGACCCTCTACACCAACAAGGATTTCGGTGGCGGTTACCAGTACAAAGTCATAATCGAGAAAGCGAAGATTACGATCAAGTAGTCGAACTGCACTGTACTAGACCTCCGAGGTCATCATGTAGCTGTAGCCCCATAGTTGGGCAGCTCCTCGGAGGTCTGGCAGATAACTGCATGACATCTGACTGCATTGGCTCAGCACGATCTTTTCAGCTGTCAGTAATCGGCCACCCCTTCTCATACCCCTCCGGATAGAACTTCTCTTTTGTTCGATTGAAATAGCCGAACTGCACCTTGGGAAACTCCCGCTTTATGCTCTCCAGCATCCGGTACATGCCGATCCCCTTGCCCTTGACACCCATTTTCAAATTATAGAAATCCGGATCAATGGAGAGGTTCCGCATCTGGATCATATCCACACCGGTCCGTTCAATAAACTTCAGCATCTCCGCTACCTCGTCAGGGTGGTCAGAAACACCCGGGGATACCAGATAGTTTATCATGGTAAACCGCCCGGCATCCTTAGCGATCTTCAGTGACTCCTCGACTGCAGTGAAATGATACTGGACGGGCCGGTAGTAGGCGTTGTACTGCAGTTCCCTGACTGAGTTCATGGAGAAGCGGAACGAGTCCATTCCTGCGTCGCAGAGCACCCGTATCCGGTCCGGATAAGATCCGTTCGAGTTGAAGTTGACAGTGCCTCGACCGGTAGCGCTCTTCAGCCGCCTGGTCGCCTCGGCAACCGTAGCGACCTGCATGATCGGGTCACCCTCGCACCCCTGGCCATAGGATACTATCGGCTCCTCCGCTTCATTCAGGTGGGGGAGCATCAGCTCGCTAATCTCTTCAGGGGTTGGGACGAAACCGATTCGCTCGTGGTTGGAAGGGCAGCATTCCGAGGGCTGGAGACTTATGCACCCCAGGCAACGCGAGTTACACGTTGGAGAGGTGGGAATAGGGGCTTCCCATCGGCGGTAAAAGAGGTTCTTTGCTGCAAAACAGTGGTAATCGACTGCGCAGCGTGCAAGCTGCACCAGCAACCGGTTATCCGGGAACTCCTCTACACGTTTTGTTACCAGAGGGTCAAGCTGGCGGTCATCGTAGTTCTTGGGCAGCCAGTTTTCATTGCTGTCCACACGGCTTGCAGCAACCACAAACCGCTCGCTCTCCTCATCCCAACCAACGGCAGTATATGACCAGAGAGGGAGATGGACCTTTTTCTTTTGATAGTCACATGCCGGCAGAAGCGTGCGAACGTATCCCGGCGCCATGAAGGCAGAAACCGCCTGTACCCTGATTTGACGGCGACCCTCGCGGACAGATTCAACAGTTACGTATTTTTTCTGCTTCGCATCCCACGCTATCGGCGGTGTATGGGGAATGGTAAAGAGACGGCTGTCTTCCGGAAGCGGGATCAGTTCCATCTGATCAGGTAGAACCGGCTCGGTCCCGTTCATCCCTGCCATGCAGAGTTGGGGATGGTCGTAGATGTTACCGTCAGGATCTGCGTACAGAAGCTTTGGCAGCGAGAGCTTTTTCATTGGGCAATAGTACCACTACTGACCAGTCATGGGAAGAGCAGGTTTCACTGGAGATATGCACAAAAAGAGCGTCTGTAAGATAATGTAAGAAACCGCTAAAGCCATCCCTTATTTTGCCGAAACAGTAGATACCGTTAATTAGTACATGGCAGCAACCCTACGCCTACTTTCAAGGATGATGCAAAAGACCAATACAATGAGAAAGAGGGGATTATCATGGCAACCATCAAATCGAAATTAATCACAAACGCAGCAATTGTCCTGTTAACAGTTTTGGTTATTGTAGGGTTGATGTATGTCGATTTGAAGGGGCTGCAGAGGCTTCAGGACAATGGGGCGCAACGGGGTCAGGATGCAATTCTGGCCTCGAACGGCGCTCGGGTCGGCCTCTCCCTGTATGCAGTTATTGCAGATACCATCATAAACCGAAACCTCGAGGAGTCAGGCAAGAAATGGGCAGAGACCAAAGAGAGAAACCTCAAACGTCTGGATGAAGTTGAAAAGGTCGTAGACACCAAAGAAGAGAAGGAGTGGGCAGGTGACGCAAAAAAGTCAGCCCAAGAAATCGTCACCCTTTATGAAACAAAGATGCTTCCTCTTCTTAAAACCACGTCTGGAATAACCAAAGAGATTCTGGAGGTGGAAAATGCAATCGACAAGCAGGTGGCGAAAGTCCGGGAGGATATGCTCAAGATAGAAGAGTCGATAGATAAAGAGACAAAACTGGCTGATCAGGAGTTTGACCGTCAGATCACAAAAATGATAACCATTTCGGTTATCGTCGGATTGGTAGGGATTCTTCTTCAGATGGGTCTCGCAGGATGGCTTATCAGGTCGGTACTCAAGCCGGTTAATGCCATGGTTGAGATGCTGAAGGACATGGCGCAGGGCGAAGGTGATCTTACGCAGCGGCTGAAAGCTGACAGCCAGGATGAGATTGCAGTTGCCAGCAATTACTTCAACCAGTTTATAGAAAAGCTCCATGGAATCATATCAAGCGTATCGAGCAACAGTCACCAGGTAGCATCAGCCGCTACCGAGTTGATGGCCACGGCAGAGCAGATTGCTACAGGCGCCGAAGAGGTTGCAGCACAGACAGCCACCGTGGCGACTGCAGGCGAAGAGATGTCCGCCACCAGCGGCGACATAGCCCAGAACTGCCAGATGGCGGCCGAGGGAAGCACCCAGGCAAGCCACGCCGCAAGCGCAGGTGCAGAGGTTGTAAACAATACGGTTCAGGTAATGGGACGGATAGCCAGCCGAGTACAAGAGACATCCAAGACCGTGGAGAGCCTGGGCGCACGCAGCGACCAGATTGGTGAGATCGTGGCCACCATCCAGGACATTGCGGACCAGACCAACCTGCTTGCCCTGAATGCCGCCATCGAAGCCGCCCGAGCAGGTGAGCAGGGTCGAGGCTTTGCGGTTGTTGCCGACGAGGTACGAGCACTTGCCGAGCGGACCACCAAAGCAACCCGCGAGATCAGCGAGATGATAAAGGCGATCCAGAGCGAGACAAAGGGAGCCGTGGCTGCCATGGAAGCCGGGGTCAACGAGGTCGAGCAAGGGACAATCGAGGCGGCCAAGTCGGGCCAGGCGCTGCAGGAGATTCTCGAACAGATCAATGCCGTAACCATGCAGGTGAACCAGGTCGCGACTGCCGCAGAAGAGCAGACCGCGACCACCAGCGAGATAAGCAACAACATACACCAGATCACCGAAGTCGTGCAGGGGACAGCCAAGGGCGCACAGGAATCAGCATCAGCTGCCGGTCAGCTTGCGCAGACTGCGGAGGAACTACAGCGGATTGTGGGTCAGTTCAAGCTGTAAGGAGATAGAATGATACAGTAAACAAGGCCTGCCGGGGAATCCCCGGCAGGCCTTGTTTGTATTGGAGGCAGGTTCCTGACTATCAGGCCTTTTCTATTTTTACGTTTGCCATGTTTCCGTTACGACTGAGCAGTCCGGCTGCATTCAGTTCAGAAAAGTGATACGGCGCAAAAAGCAGACCCGGCTGAAGATTTCCGCTTACCTTTGCGTATCCGGTCGTCCCTGCAGAGGCAGAACTCACCTTGACTGCCGAGCCGTCTGAAATTCCGAGGCGCTTGGCGTCTTCCTCAGAAAACTCGATATATCCCCGCTCTGATACCGAAAGGTTATTTTCCGAACAGGTTGACATGGTGCCGTTATGGTAACCTATGGCTCCTACGGAAAGGATAAAGGGGAGCTGACTGTCCGTTGAGATACCTGCCGACATAGCCGGCAACTCCGCAAAAGCATAGGTTGCAGGTGCAGCCGCCGGCTGCTTGGCAAGGCCAGAACAGCGCCCCTCCACCATGGAACAGCTCCCCGCGTAAATGGCAGATACCTCTTTAAGCTCGACCGTAACGTCAGATACCTTACGGGCATGCGGCTCACCGGTCAGCCGGCTGAAGAGCTCTGCAATTATGTCCCAGTCTTCACGCGCCTCGCCAGGAGGTGATACAGCACGAGTAATGCACTGAACACGGTTATCCGGGGTGGTGAAAGAACCGTTCTTTTCGGCTGCTGCTGCACCGGGAAATACGACGTGGGCCATGCCGGTCAATTCGCTTGCGACAATATCCTGCACGATAAGGAGGTCGAGTTTAGAAAGCGCGGCCCTGATACGGCCGTTCTCGGGGAAGCTGACCAGAGGATCACAACCAACTATATAAAGTGCCTTAATGGAGCCTTGTTCGATGCCGTCAACGATCTGCCAGAGGTCCTTACCCGGCTTGGGGGCAGGCTGGTAGCCGGGGAGCATGTCCGGAGCAACACCCATGTCAAGCATCCCCTGAATATTGTTTTTCTGCTCAACAGGGAAGATTCCGCCGTTTTCTGCAGCCGGACTTCCCAGGAGAAGTGCTAGATCTGCAATGGCGCTGACCGTTTCTGCAGCTGCTCCTCCGCGAATCACATCGGCTCCGAACAGTATGGCCACATCCTTTTTACCCCCCAGATATCGGGCCGCTTCGCAGAGATCGTTTTCACTCACCCCGGCGGTTGAAGCCAGAGCAGTCAACTGATGGCCGGCAAGGGATTTCTGGATGCCTGCAAATCCTGAGGTCTTGGCAGACACGAAACCCTTGTTTTCAAGACCTTCATCCACGATAACCTTCATCAGACCGACTATGAGAGCCAGCTCTGCACCTGGCTTGTACTTAAGATGAGTATTTGCGAATTTTTTCAGTTTCACATCGCGCTGACTGGCAAGAACCAACTTGGAGTCATTCTTTGTGGCTGCCTTGATAACCCGGTATTCAATGCCCGTTGACTCGGCGTTAAGGTCGCATCCGAACACCAGGATTGCGTCTGCCTTGTCGAGTCTGTCGATAGAGGCGCTGGCGCCGGTAAACCCGAAGACCCCCTTCAGGATTGCCTGTGACTGAGCATATCCTAAACGGGCCTCTGAATCGATGTTATGTGTGCCGATCCCCTTGCGGAGAAGCTTCTGAAAGAGGTAGCTCTCTTCATTGGTGACCCTCGGAGAACCGATCCCTGCAACGGCATCGGCACTCGAGCTGCTGACTATCTCCTTGAGCTTTCTTGATGCAAACTCCATTGCCTTGTTCCAGTCTGATTTTGACTGGTTAAGCAAGGGGTGGGTCAGACGAGCCGGAGCATTCAGATAGGAGTAGCCGAACCGTCCATTGATGCATATATTACCGCTGTTGTAGGTGGTGTCGTCGCTGGTAACCCTTTCCACACGGTTGTTGCGGGAGTGGTACTCGATCTGGCATCCGGTGGAGCAGAACCCGCAGACGCTCTTCGTAACTGAAAAGGTCCACGGACGGCCTCGAAACTTGAAGGGCTTGCTGATCAGGGTCCCTGTGGGACAAGCTCCGATGCAGTTACCGCAGAATTCGCAATCGAGAGGCGTGCCGTCAACGGTGTCGATAATGGTGTTGTCGCCGCGATTGACAACCCGGATAGCGTTGCATCCCACGATCTCGTGATCGACCTTGACGCATTTTTCACAGAGAATGCAGCGATTGGGATCACTTTCGATGAGAGGCCAGTCGTAACGGATCGGCTGCCTCTCAAGAACTGCTGAGTACCCCGGTTTGTTGGCTTCAATTGCATAGGTACAGTTCTGCAGGTCGCACTCTCCAGCAGCATCGCAGACAGGGCAGTCAAGAGGGTGATTCACCAGAATCAGTTCCATTATCTTGCGACGGATCTCCGTCAGGCGATCAGACTGGGTAGTGACCTGTATCCCCTCCTTGACCGGGGTGTTGCATGCGGTCATGGTCCGATCAACACCTTCGATCTCCACAGCGCAGATCCGGCATGCGCCTGTTGGAGAGACCTTCTGCAGCCAGCATAGTGTGGGGATAGTTGTCCCGACCGTTGCAGCCGCTTCCAGGATCGTGGCCCCCTTGGGGACAGATACGTTTTTGCCGTCGATAGTCAGACTGACCATATGTAGAGCACCTCTAGTGAGTTCGATATATTAGACTGCTACCATTGCCATCCGGTAGCAGCGAAGACAGCGTTCTGCTTCGCGAACGGCCTGACTGTTGACGAAGCCAAGTTCTACTTCCTGATAGTTGCCCTTGCTGGCGCGTTCCTTGCCGTGTATCTCGGTCTGGTGTTCTCTGTGTGCCGAGTCAAGCCAGGGAACCTGTTCGTTCTTATCGTACACGCTCATATACGAAAGGATGTCCTCCATCAATTCGTCGTCGGTAATGTAGGCCTTCCCCTCTTCCAGCCAGCGCTGGATAACCCTGGCGGCGCGGTGGGCATTGCCTACACAGGCAACAACGGTAAGCGGGCCGATCTCGGCATCCCCACCGGCAAAGACGCCATCCAGATCCGTAATCAGGGTTCTGGCAAGCTCATTTCCCATCCCGTCCTTCAGCCCCTTGCCGTCCGCGCCCTTAAGCGGGACAAACTTGGTCACAATGGTGTTCCACTTGGTAACATCTATCCCGATATCAGCCGGGATGAAAGAGAGATCCGGGTCCTGACCGATCGCTGGGATTACCGTGTCGCACTCAACAATAAACTCGCTGCCGGCTACAGGTTCCGGACGGCGGCGACCGGAGGCGTCCGGTTCACCCATGGCCATCCTGACGCACTCAACGCCAATAACGGTCTCGTTGTCATCAACGACGATCTTGGTCGGTAGAACCTGGAATTCGAAACGTACACCTTCCTCATCGGCACCGTCGACTTCCCAGGAATCTGCCGGCATTTCCTTGCGGGATCGGCGGTAGAGAAGGACCGATTCCTCGGCCCCTTCCCGAAGGGCAACACGAACGCAGTCAATGGCTGTGTTACCGCCGCCGACCACGCAGACCTTCTTTCCCATTCCGGTCGGCTTGCCCATATAAGCCTCACGAAGGAAATCGATACCACCCTTGAGAAAGCCCTTATACCCCTTATCTTCACCCTCAACACCCATAGGCTTCGAACGGTGGGCACCTGGAGCAAGGAAGACCGCGTCGAATTTCTGTTTCAGTTCCGCCAGCGAAATATCCTTGCCAATCCTGGTGTCGTAAACGATCTTAACTCCCATGCTCGCTATGATGTCGATGTCTCGCTGGAGAATGTGACGCGGCATGCGATAGGCCGGAATACCGACAGCGATCATTCCGCCGCCGTACCCTTCGGGTAGTGCCTCGTAGATGGTGCAGGGATAGCCCTCGAGAGCAAGATAGTAGGCTGCTGCCAGTCCTGCAGGTCCAGCGCCTACAACTGCAACGGTCTTGTTCTTTCGCGGCTTGGGCTGCATCGGTGGAGCATGATGGTGCTGCCACTCGTAGTCGGATGCGGAGCGCTTGAGGACCATGATACTGACCGGTTCATCCACTTGCTTTCGTCGGCATGCGGTTTCACAGGGATGCGGACATACCCGGCCGCAGACCGAAGGGAGCGGCATGTTCTCGCGGACGACCTCAAGAGACTCTTCGAATCGGCACTCCTTAATCGCCTCGATGTAGGTCGGGATGTCGATATGAGCTGGGCACTTATCCTGGCAGGGAGCGGTGTATTTGTGAATGTATCTGTGTCCTTCTGATGCACTCTTGTTTCCGTGTATGTAGGCAAGATAGTCGTCACGGAAATGCTGGACCGAATCAAACACAGGTACCGTTGACGTGGGGCATAGTGTACACTTGCAGTTTTTCAGAAGGTCAGCCAGATCCGCAATGGTTGCAAGATCAGACTCTTTTCCCTTGCCGGAGATAATGCCGGCCAGGGTGTCCATCAGAACCTTGGTCCCCTTCTTGCCCGGGCTGCATTTCCCGCAGCAGTAGAGGGTCTGCACCCGCCGCATATACTCGGCAGCCATTGCCGGCACATCCACGCCATTGTCGTAGACGATTATCCCGTCCCATCCCATGAAGGCGGCCAGCGACCTCTCTCCGTCCAAGGTTGTCGGCAGTTTGAACACCGCCTCCTTTGCCTCGCCGCCTGAGCGGTTATCAACTATGCTTCTACCCCAGCTGGAAAAAACCACCTGTGCCACGTGCGCCTCCGAATAACCGTGCGGCAGTGCCCGGAAATTAAAGTAACTAACTGTTTTTATATGGAAAAACAACGAACTGCCTGTGTATACAGTATGCAACTATTAGCACAACAAACCTTGTATAATCAAGCTAAAAAAACAATCCATTGGAAATTATTCAGAATTGCATGCTCCCTTCGCCTCTGATATACCGTGATGTGAAAGCTGTTGACGAAACAGATCTAAACCTATACTCAGATTATTTTTGTACGGCATCAGACTAATCGTTTATCAGGAAAGGAAAACCGATGGCCGGAATGGAGCAGTTCAGCGAGGCATTTGCATCGCTTTTTGAAACAAACATGGGGGTTATGCCCGGTGAGCGGATCATAGTATTCGGCGACGAGATACGTCCTGACGAAAAGCTTGACACAGTCGATGCCAATCGGCGACAGAGTCTTGCCAAGGTTGCAGAAGCTGCGTCATCCTTTGCCATGGCAAGCTACGGGAACTCCCGTTTTATCTGCTTTCCGGCTACACCCGCCTCTGGTGCAGAACCTCCTGGCCTGCTATGGCGAGCAGTTTTTGGGGAAAACATCGTCTCCGAATTCAAGGCAGAAGGAATACTGGATAGGCTTCTGCTTAAATCCGCTGATGAAAATGATCTTGCAAGGGCGAACGAAATAGTCATCGCCCGAAGTGCCGAGGTGGCCGATGTAGTGGTGGCTATGTCAAACAACTCGACCAGCCACACCCGATTCCGCGCACTGGCCAATGCTTCCGGAACCCGCTTTGCAAGCCTTCCACACTTTGATCCTGAGATGTTTTTCACCTCCATGCGTGTGAACTGGCAGGAGCTGGCAGCCCGGACCGCGCGTCTGGCAGGGGCTTTACGTGATGCGGTGGAACTGCGTCTTTCCACCCCCAACGGGACCAGAATCTCATTTGTTACTGCAGGCCGGCGTGCAGCAGGTGATGACGGCCTTCTCGTCACAGCAGGCAGTTTCGGGAACCTACCGGCCGGCGAGGTCTATCTTGCTCCCCTTGAGGGGACAAGCGAGGGTGAACTTGTACTGGAGTATGCTCCGACCCGCAAACTGGAGTCGCCTCTCCACCTGATAGTCAGCAAAGGCCTGGTGACCGATGTCATTGGCAACGACCCCCACGCCGCAATTCTGAGAGGTCTGTTTGCAGAAAACCCTTTGACCAGAAACATAGCTGAACTCGGCATCGGCACCAACGATCGCGCCAGCCGCCCGGACAACATACTGGAAGCGGAGAAGATCCTTGGGACCGTGCATGTCGCCCTTGGCGACAACTCTGGGTTTGGTGGCATCGTACAGGTTCCGTTTCATGAAGACTATATCTTTTACCAGCCCACCCTCAAGGCATTGATGGCAGCAGGAAACGAGATTACCCTTCTGGAAAATGGCTCTCTGGTCGTTTGACCCCCTCGTAGAGCCATAGCACAATCGTCAGACCAACACAGTTGACAGTTAAATGCCATATGGGAGAATAATCGTCTGAGGAATCTATGAGGATAATCGGTCTGACCGGCGGCATAGCATCAGGAAAGAGTACCGTAGCACGTCTTCTTGAAAAACTGGGGGCATCGGTTATTGACGCCGACATGTTGGCCCGTGATGTGGTGAAATCAGGAAGTCCGGCCCATGCCGCCATTGTCGAGACGTTTGGTTCAGCAATTCTGACCCCCGACGGATCAATCGATCGTCCTGCACTTGGAGCAATTGTCTTTGCAGAGCCAGAATCGCGAAGACTACTTGAGGCTATAACTCATCCCGCAATTGCCAGACTCTCTGAAGAGCGCCTGGCGCAACTTAGAGCTGAAGGGACAGCGGTTGCCATCTACATGGCACCCCTTTTGATCGAGGCTGGCATAACTAAGCGTGTCGATGAGGTCTGGGTGGTCTACACAGACCTCGATACCCAGTTGAAGCGACTGATGCAAAGAGACGGGATCAGTCGTGAAGATGCACTCAGGAGAATACGCAGCCAGATGCCAATGGATGAGAAGAGGCGATACGGAAAGGTGATCATCGATAATAGAGGCGGTTTGGAAGAGACGGAACGACAGGTTAGAGAAGCTTGGGCGAGGGAGATTCCGGGAGGAGTGACCAGGGACTAGCAACGAATCAGCCAATCCCCGATCACCAGTCACCGGTTACACTATTTGTGATATCCAAGTTTCGATGATATCTCTTCAGCAGCCTTCTTTACGAGGGGAATCAGCTCTTTTTCAATACGCTCTTCGGAAAAGCGCATGGAGGGCCCGGAGATGCTCACGGCACCAATGATTCTGCGTGTGTAGTCGCGAATAGGTGCACTGACACAACGAACGCCGCTGTCCAGTTCCTCATTGTCAACGGCATAGCCCCGTTCGGCAACAGTTACAAGGTGTTTCTTGAGCTGTTCCTTGTCGCTTATGGTGTTCTCAGTGTAACGTTTTAGTTCCTTACTCGGGATGTAGTTATCCAACTCTTCATCGGTCATGTAGGCCAGTTGCACCTTGCCTGCTGCCGTGCAGTAAGCAGGAAGTCGCGACCCCACTCTTGGCACGACCCTGACGGTCAGATCGGTTTCTACTGTGTCAAGATAGACGATGTGAAAGTCCTTGAGGATCGCAACATAGGTAGTCTCGTTGCACTCCCTGACCAGGGCTTCGAGAACCGGTCGTGACTGGCGGAGAAGGCCCATCTGCCGGATAAAGGTCTGACCGAGCTCAAGCGTCTTGAGACCGAGGCGATAGTTCTCCGTGACCTTATTCTGCTCAATGTAACTTCTTGACTCAAGTGTCGCCAGAAGCCGGAAGACATTGTTTTTATGCAGTTTGAGCCGCTTGCTCAGTTCAGTCACACCCAGTTCGTCAATATCGCCTTGAAACTGTTCAAGCAGATCAAGGGCGTGATCAACCGCCTGGATTATATATTCTGATTTTTCCTTTTTTGCCATGAGTGTCACCTGTGTAAGATTTAAAAACCTATAATTTATAGGCGGATGATTTCTGGATGTCAAGACAAAACACCATACCAGCAACCGTTCGATCAGGAGAGCTTCTTGATTGTTTTATTCGAATACCGTTCTTCAAGGTAACATTACAACCAGCAATCCAATTAATAATGAAACTGTCCCATAATTTTAGGAAAATACATCTATAAAATGATAGAATAATGTTCTATAATTGTCAACAATGAAAAACGACATCCATAGGCTGATCTCCTAAACGGTGACACTCTAGGACCTGTCGACCTGGAGTACGCAATGTTGAGCATCCCCAAACAGATACTTGTCGCAATCGATGGCACCCCCCTATCAGACAAAGCGGCAGATGAAGCAGTCCGAATGGCGGCCTGCTCAAAGGGGCCTATCAAAAGCAGGATACTTGCACTCCTTGTTCTGCCCAATGCACCGAGGAATACCTATAACGATTTCGTACCGACTCCTCCTGTTACGGAGACAGACAATTGGGACGATTTCAGGCGACGAATATTCTATGTCATTGAGAAAAATGCCGCCGATGCC
The DNA here is from genome assembly GCA_964528055.1 of uncultured Geoanaerobacter sp. GTDB lineage: Bacteria > Desulfobacterota > Desulfuromonadia > Geobacterales > DSM-12255 > Geoanaerobacter. The sequence goes on from CAZGQM010000010.1 coordinate 119,164, forward strand.
GGAATTCCGCTCGATATCCGCGTCGCCTATGGAGATCCGGCAGATGAGCTTTTAACCCTGGCAGAACGCGAAAACGTAGATGTTATCGTCATCGGCAGTTCCGGCAAGGGTTTCATAAAGAGGAATGTGATAGGGAGTGTTTCCCATAAGGTGGTCAAGAACGCAAAATGCTCGGTCTATGTGGTTCGAGGATAGCCTTTCCGTTTCAAATCAAGGCGGCGAGGATTGATCTCTGTCAGTACGCTGTGGTGCCGATGATGCACCATTGATGATAGCGCCCGGATCTGGAATTGGAATCAAGGGGCGAACTTCTCAGTTTCTGTTCTCAGGTATACAAGGATCTCCCGAAGGCTTGCGATAATGATCTGTTCATCCTTGGGAAACTCATGCGGGGAGAGTTCGAGGGTCAACGTGTGGTCGTAGTCGGTATTGCGAAGGTGATTCAGGAATCGGGTTAGGGGTAGTATGCCATGGCCTGGCAGCAGATGCTCCTTCCCATGCCCGTAGTCCGAGAAATGTATATTCCGGATTCTACCGGTATTATAGAAAAGATAGAAATCATTTATAAAATTGGTTTTGCCCGAACCCATATGGGTGCAGTCGAAGGTCAGATCCAGGTTTCTCTCCATGATAAAGTCAATCATCGCGGCAGTGGTTGAAAGGATATAGTGGTTTAGTTTGAAGCGGCCCAACCAGGGCATGTTCTCCAACGTAACCGAAACCCCATTTTCGCCAATTTCCTGCTGAAAGTCCCGAATCCTGTACATCCAACGCCAGAAACCAAACTCACCCCCCATCCACGACGGAGGATGGAAATTCACCAGTGGCACCCCGCACTCTGCGGCAACCTCTACGGAGCGTTTCAGGGAATCGATCGGTCCTCCCCATCCATCCAGCGGCATAAAGGGCGAATGAATAGAGAGAATCGGCAGAATTGAACCGAGTTCACTCACTAGTTTCTTTGGGTTAACCTTCTGGAAATCGTGGTTTATGATCAGTTCCAACCCGTCGAAACCGACCTCGGCCGCTATTTCGAAGACCTGTCTCAGGGGAAAGGTATAGAGTGTTCCCGAGGAGATGGAGATCAGCATCTGAAGGAGTTCTCCCGGCAATGGAGTTGCCAGTAACTGTTCATATCTCGACACTCTGATATACGATTCGTTGAAGATTGAACAGGGCATCCAGCCCCTGCTTCAGACTGAGCTCCTGATCATGGCTTAATTCGTCAGGCTCAAAATAAAATCCGAAGCGTTCACCCCCCTTGCCGGAAATTTCAAGTTGCACCTTTATTTTGATGAAATCATGATAGGCCCTCAGGAGGTTTGCAGTCTGGCTTACCCCCAGCTCTCCAGCTTCCAGAAGAAGCCTGATTCGCTCTGGCGTTGAGGTTGAGGATATCCCGGCACGTATGGAGAGGATACGGACGGTCAAGACAAGGGGGGTCAGCGTGGACTGAATAAGGTTGAATTCCCCCCGATGACCTCCCCTCTTTTCAAGCTTGAGTCTGCCGAAGAAATTGAATCCCACCGGCATGATCGATACGGTTCGCAATGCCCCCTGTAGGCTGGACTGGTCGCTGCGAAGCGTCTCGTATGCTGCAGAATGGAGTCTTCCCGCCAGCTCTTCACTCCCGGACATCAGACGCAGATCACAGATGCGAGCGATTTCGCCGAAAGAGCCGGGCGTTGCGGCGAGTGAGGCGATCCGCTTCCTCCAAGCCTCTTCGCTTGCTACCCTCGCTGGGCCGAGAGGCTTCATCCCACCAGGCCCGATTATCCCGAGACTATCCAGAAGAGTCGATATTTCATCCCCGAGGAGTGAAAACCAGGCAGTATCTTCCGCACCGTCATCCTGGTAGATCAACAGCAGATTGCACGATGTGGAGAGAGTTGCCTCGCTACGCCCGCAATAACCGATTCCGCAACATGCATATGCTCTGGGAGGAGGACCGATCCTGGCCTCCAAAGATCTGATAGCCCAGTCTATCAACCTGTCACGACATTTTGTGCAGAAGGCATGCAGAGCCAGAACGGACTGACGGCGGAGGAAAAATTCCCCTCCCAGCCTCATGCAGTCGGTATACTGCCGCTCCAGCTCCGCAAGGTCAGCAGAGGCTGTCAAAGCATCAAGCGCCTGTTCAAGGTCGGCAAGAAACTTCTCCTCCCAGACCCTTTCATCCCTGAACCCTTTAGTGATTCCGTCAAGCAGAACCAGATGCTGTTCAGGCATCAAATAGGATGTTTGTTCAGCAATCATCTGGTCGAGCACTTCAAACAGCTCCTGTATAGTGCTGCTGCCAAGGATGTCCCCCCCCCTGCCGCCGAGAATTAATGACATGCGAATCTCCGTGAATCGTCTTGACTAATCAAGCTGGCCGTGAACCTCTCTGGCAAGGAACTGACGCATCTTTTCAGGTGGAGGTGGTGTCAGTAACGATACCGTGATCATTACCATGATAACCAGAGGAGCCCCACAGAAGGCCGAAGAGGTAATCGGGAAAAGGGTCGCGACCAGAGGGATGAACCGCCCGAAAAGCGGTTCTGAAAATGTAATGAGCATGCCGGTGAGCATGCCGGCAATAACACCGTAGCCATTGGCCCTGCTCCACCAGATCCCCAAGAGGAAGGCAGGGAATATGGTATTTCCGGCAAGCGCGAAGGCAGTTGCCGTTATCTCAGCGATCATACCCGGCGGGGTCATGGCGCATAGGGTTGCTATGCAAGCCAGCACAAGCATTGCACCCCTTGCTACGATCATCTTGCGGCTCTCCGTGGCCTGCGTGTTAATGATCCGATAGTAGATATCGTGGGAAAAAGAGGCTGCTCCACTGATAAGCAACCCTGCGCTGGTGAAGAAGGCGGCACAGGTCGCACCTGCAGCGAGTATCCCAACCATCCAGATCGGAACCCCCCCCATCACAGAGGATTTGATGACTATGATGTCTGCCATGGTACGCGCTGCTGTCGGAGAGAGTATGATGCCGCTGCGGGCGTCCATCAGACGGGCAAATACGGCGTAGGCTGGTGCGGACCAATAGATCAGTGCGATGAAAAATAGCCCCCAGACAAGACTCCAGCGAGCGTCTCGGATATTGGGAACGGTGTAGAAACGGGATAGTATGTGGGGGAGCCCTGCGGTTCCCACCATCAGGGTGAAACAGAGTGCTATCCATTGAAACAGGGTGCCGTTTGCAAATGGTGCACTTACATTGATGTTGAACTCCCGGGTCAGATCCTGTATCGCGACACCGTAGCCAACCTGAGGAAGCAGCCAGAAATACCCCAGGTTGTGGGCGAGATACATGAGAGGTGCGATGAACGAGACTATCAGGACAAAGTAATGGAGCTGCTGGTTGCGAGCCACTCCAAGCATCCCCGCCACAACGACATAGGAGATTACTGCGGCTGAACCAAGCAGCAACCCTCGGCTGTAATCCAGCCCGAAAAGCCAGGCGAAGATCATACCGATACCCTTGAACTGAGCAATGGTATAGATCAGGGCAATCGCCATGGATATGACTGCAGAGATGATTCGTGCGTTAGGTGATGCGTAGCGTTCGCCGACAAAATCCGGGGCTGTGTATTTACCGAATCGCCGGATCTGGCCGGCCATCAGCACCAACAGCAGTACATAGCCTCCTGTCCAGCCAATTACATAAGCCAGAGCAAAATACCCGTTAAGATAGATAAGCCCGGCCATACCGAGGAAGCTGGCAGCGCTCATCCAGTTGCTGGCGATGGCCGCACCTCCTCCGATCCGGCCGATGTAACGACCAGCGAAAAGATATTCGGAAGAGTCGCGCGCCTTGTGTATAAGGCCTACTACGATGAACAGGGTCAGCACCCCGGCAACGATGAGTATGGGCCAGACTTGAGCTGCGCTGTCACTCATAAATGCGGTCTCTGATTTTGTTGTGACGTTCTGTAACCCGATCCATATAGAGGTTGAAGAGAACGCATAGTACGATGAACCAGAGCGGGAGAAACTGGGCCGTAAACCAGAAGTGCCAGGGAAAAGAGAGGAGAGTGAGTCTGGTCAGCATGCCGTTGCCGTCCGGGGTTTCAGCAAGAAACCCAAGCAACAGCTGAAAGCCGAAGTTCAGGGTCCCCCACCCGACGAGAATGGCGACGATGACTGCAAGTTCGTCCACCATCGTGCCGTCCTTGGGTTTGAATGGGTTGACGTTGTAATCGTCGTGGTGACGCATGACACCTCCGTGATCATGAGAAGTGAACCGTATATCGGAAAACCATTATTGATTCTAGCATCAACCCCTGTTTTGTCCAAGCCTTCTAATAGCCATTTACCAGTCCTTCACAACCTCCCGGAGAACTGCGGTCGCGTAAGAGCCTTTGGGGAGAGAGAACCCGAGAAACAGTGTATCGCCATCCTGTCTAACAGATGGGTCGCTGATTGGCACTCGAAGAGGCCGCCTTGCTCCATCAAGCCGACTCGGCCAGCCTCCGGCAGGCCCGGCAGGGGTTAGCCCCTCTGATGTAAGCGCCCGCTCTTCTCTTTTCCCCGGCTCGCCGACAGGCCAGGTCATGGAGGCACCGAAGAGCGGCCCGCTGGGAGATATCTCAAAGGCCGCTGCACGTGGAGCCTCGACTGCAGGATCCGCTACAAGGAAGCATGCACCGTTTGCATGTTTCCAGGCAAGGTCCCCCTCTTCAACCTCGTCAATGGAATGAAGTCGCTCAGCCAGAACCAGGTCAAAGAGAGCCGATTGCCAGGCGGAAAGATAGAGGCTCCTTAGCCTGGGGTTGAGCGCATGGAGCGCCTTTTCATAGGCATCGGGACGCGCTGCAAGCCTTTGCAGAAGCTCCCGCTCGGTCCTGCAGGAGTGAGGGAAGAGTCGAAGGCTCTCAGCCAGCTCACCGGCGAGATAGGCAGCAATGGCAGACTGCCAGCGATCATCGCTGACAGCGGCCGGGTCACCGATGATCGCGTCACAGGCAGCCTTGTGGTTGCCCGCAAGCAGAGCCCTTCCTATGAGATGGGAATTCCCCTGTATGCCATAGCGTTGCGGACCGAAGAAATTCGGAAGTCCCCTATGGGCCAACACCTCGAATACGGCCTCTGTCCTGGCTGCAGCATCGGAGGGGACTCCGCGGACCGCCAGAGCAAAGCGATTTCCGGCCAGATGCCCCAGTTTCAACTTGTTCCGATGAGGAATGGCAGAGAGAATTCGGATACCGGGAATATCCAGCGACATCACCTGTTCAGGCCTGACCCTCGGGAGAGACACGGTCTGGCGTGTGATCCCTTTGGAGTCTTTTTGCCCTGCATAACCGATGTCCCGCTCCTGCAGGTTCAAGGCGCGAGAGATGCGACGGATCGCCTCAAGCGTCGTTATCCCCCGTTTTTCTAGTTCAGCATAGATATGCTCCCCCTCGCCACAGGGGAGATACAGGGGGATCTCCGTTACCCGGAAATCTTCGCTACTCTCCTTGATCATCCCTCCGATACCGGGGATGTCCGCTGTCAGATAGGGGGAAACAACTTTTTCTGTTTTCACTTTTCACCACTCACAATCTTTTTGTAGTTGACGAAATAAATCGTTTTCCCCTCTGCCATGAACTTCAGCATGTACTTGGAGAGATGATAGCCCTCCAGCTCGTGACGATAAAGATCCGGAGCCAGAAGGTTCTCGAACCCCGCAATTCCAGACATCAACTTTGCGACATCGATGCCATAGTCGTCAAAGTCGGTGGCAAAGTAGATTTTGCCGCCAGGGGAGAGGTAGTCACGGATGAACTCCACGAACTCATTATTGACAAGGCGGCGTTTTCGATGCCGCTGTTTGGGCCACGGGTCGGGACAGTTTATGTAGATCGAGGAAAGCGATCCTTTTTCGAGGCGCTCCAGAATGAACTGTCGAGCCTCGATCCGCACCACCCGCACGTTTGAGACCCCAGCCCTCTCAAGTCGCCGGCAGGTGCTGTCGCACCCCTTGTTGTAGTAGTCAATGGCGATGAAGTTCGTGCCGGGGTTATCAGAGGCGGTTTTTGCAATAAAATCGCCGATGCCGCAGCCGATCTCAAGCGCTAACGGGCGATCCTCACCGAATACGGTCCCCCACCCGTCCGATTCAGGCAGAGTGCCCTGCGGGATGAAAAAGCGGGAGGTTATTTCTATCATTCTCTGCATACGGTTCATTCTCTCCTGAGGCAGTGGTCACGGCAAGATAGCACAAGCCGAGAATCAAATGAAGCAAGGAGATGATACTACGACAAGTTCTCTTGATGGACGGTCTTTGACAGGTGCGGTACACTTGTCCGATGAAAAACTGCATAATCGAGCCTGCCCTTCTCTGGACATTCGCACTTCTGATGCTCCTCATCGCTATCCCTTCCTATGCAGCAGGCCGCATACCTGAAAAACTCATCTACAGCCTCTCTTGGGCCGGCATCCCGGTGGCAACCGCCACACAGGAGATTGTGGATGAGGGTGAACTGCGGCGTATTGTCTCTACAGTCAGATCCAATGATTGGCTCTCCGCATTTTTCCCTGTTAACGACAGGACTGACAGCTTTACGACAAAGGAAGTGCCTTTCCCCGGAAAGTCTTACTATTTCCGGATGCAGATCAGGGAGGGGAGACGGTCGCGCGACCGGGAGATCACCTTTGACCAGGCCGGTCGCAAGGCCCTCTTTCATGACAGGCTTGGGGGTGAAAAGGCCGAGATAAAAATTATGGAAAATACCTACGACATCTATTCGAGCTTCATGTATGCCCGCTTCCTTGAGCTTACGGTAGGCACCCCGGTCTATCTGCAGATACTGGATGGCAAAGAGCTTCAACGGATAGAGATTCGGGTCCTGCGCAAGGAACGTGTCAGCACGCCTCTCGGTCAGTTCGACACCATCGTCATAGAGCCGATGGTAAAGCCGGAAGGGGTCTTTGAGGGGAAGAAAGGGGTGACGATCTGGCTCACCGACGATGCCCGCCGGATTCCTGTCAAGGCCCAGACCAAGGTAACGGTAGGGAGCGTAACAGCTCTGCTGATCGGTGGAGAGTTCTGAAAGCCAATCTCGCCGTACTCCTCTTTTGCATAATCAGCCCAGTTTTTAGACACATAGCCATTATTGCATATTTTTATTCAAGCCACTCCCCTCTCCTACCGATAAAAGCCTATGCTTAATGAATGGTGATTGGCAAAAGCCTGTAACCATCAAAAAATGATCAAGAGGGGGAGATTCAAATGAAGATGAAAAAAGCCATATCAGCCGTAATCTCTGCTGCAATGCTGTTCGGGATTGCAGCAATATCTCATGCCGAAATGCAGTTCGAGCATGTGATGAACATCGGAACCAAGGGGACCGGCAACGGCCAGTTCCAGTACGTGGAGGACTTTGCCTGGTCCATCGACGGCAAGCTCCTTGCCACCGATGCAATCAACTCCAACGTCCAGCTTTTCGACAAGACCAGCGGCAAGTTCCTTTCGCAGTTCGGAGGCAAAAGCACCGGTTTCGAAAAGCCTGAAGGGATCTCCGTCGACAGCTCCGGCAACATCTTTGTCGCCGACTACCAGGCAGGTTTCATCCGCAAATACAGCAAGGATTTCAAGCTACTCAAACAGTTTAGCGGCCTTGGCGCAGGCCCCGGCCAGACTGAGAAATCGGAGTTCACCGATATCTATGACGGCCTTTTGTATGTGCCTGAGCAGGGGAGCCACCGTGTTGATGTCTTCGACCTCAACGGAAATTTCAAGTTCATGTTCTGCAAGCAGGGGCAAGGTCAGGGTGAGCTTTTCAAACCCGAAGCTGCCAAATTCAACAGCAAGGGAGTTCTTTATGTGGTGGACCTTGGCAACCACCGCGTGCAGCTGTTTGACAAAACAGGCAAGTACATAAAGGAATTTGGCAAGAAAGGGACTGCAGCAGGTGAATTTCAACGCCCTGCAGGTCTCGCTTTCGACAAGGATGACAATGTCTACGTGACCGAGATCGACAACAACCGGATCCAGGTGTTCGATCCGGACGGTAAGCCGCTTGCCATGTTCGGCAAGGATGGTACCGGCAATGGTGAGTTTAAGAACCTTCACGGGATGATCGTGGACAAGTCGACCGGCTGGCTCTACATAGCCGACAGCGGAAACAACCGTATCCAGGTGTTCAAACCGAAAAACTAGAATGCAGTGACCTGATTGTGCACCGGCAGGCCGGATGAGCCAAGTCCGCGCCTGCCGGCTTGTATCTCTGGAGAGGGAGTAGATTCAATGACCATAAAAACGAAACTGACCATCAACATACTGGTTGTCTTGCTGATTATCTCCGGAGTCGTTGCTACCAGTATCGTCGGAATGAACTTCGTAAAGGGGAAGCTGCATTTCCTGACCCAGAAGAGCGCCCCTTTCCAGATGCGAACCGCAGAAATGCAGAGGAAAACCGAGTCTGTTTCAACAGAGCTTGTAAAGGTCGGCGCATCGAGAAATGCTGAGGAGTACAAGGCCGCCCGTAAAGAAGCTGAGAAGGATCTTGCAGATCTGAAAGTAACCCAGGACGCCCTTGAGAAGCTGATGGGCGGAACAAAGCTTGAGGTGCATTCTGAGTTGGAGAAGGCTTCCGGAGAGCTGTTTCAGGTTGTCGAGAGCAGATTGAAGTCTGAAGAAGATGCACTAAAGGGGAAATATGGTGTTGTCCAGCAGTTAAAGGGTGTAACTGCACGTCTACGGAAGCTTGACGTAAAGGTCGCAGCCCTCCAGAACCAGTACCTTGGCTCATTTTCCGCCCTCCTGGAAGAGTCGAAAGATATCGATGCGGTTCGTGACAGCCCCACTGTCCAGCAGTTTGGCTACGCGAGCAAGGTATTGATCCAGAACTCCCAGCTGGTTCAGCACGGTTTGACTATAGATGGTCTCGCCAAAGAGATTTTTTCAGCCAAGACAGAGAAGGAACTTGCTGCCATAACTGCCGAACTCAACGCGGTTTACGGCAAGTCTGCAGCCGAGACCAAGATCATTGTCGGGTACCTGCAGAGACTTAAGAACAATGACTTGATTAAAGAACTGCAGGGGGCGCAGAGTACGCTGAATGGGACCAAGGGAAGCGTCCAGAACGTTGTGGCAAAATATGGCGCTTACCTAAAGATGCAGGTCAAGTCCGCTGAAATCACCCAGAAGATAAACAAAATTACCGAAAGCCAGGCTACCAAGGGGCAGGAGACGGTCTCAGCCGCCCAGGGTGAGCAGGAAAAGGCTATTGGCGCGGTAAATACAATAATCAGGACAAACATCTCCATGTTACTCGGCATAGGGATAGGTGCCATTATCTTCTCCATGCTCTTTGGCATCTGGATATTCAGATCGATATCAAAGCCGCTCCATTCACTGATGACCATTGCCGACGAGGTGGCCGAAGGAAACCTACACCGGTGCGTCGAAGCGACCAGTAAAGATGAGATCGGGCAGGTTCAGGCATCCATGTCCAAGATGGTGGAGAATCTACGGGATGTTATCGGCAAGCTGACAGGCGCAACAGGTACCCTGGAGAGCAAATCTGAGGGGCTTGCCTCCACCTCTACCCAGTTGCAGAGCGGCGGAGATCAACAGTCGCAACAGGTCGCGCAGTCGGTAACCGCCATGACCGAGATGTCGCAAACCTCGGCCGATGTTGCCCGCAACGCTGCCGACACTGCCGATGCCGCCCACCGGATGAAACAGTCAGCGATTCAGGGACGGGATGCGATGAATGTCACTGCCAATGACCTGACCTCTTTTACGGACATGGTGAAGGAGTCAGCGCACAAGGTAGAGACCCTTGGCGAAAAATCGGCATCGATCAGCAATATAGTTGCACTGATCAAGGATATTGCCGACCAGACCAACCTTCTTGCCCTGAATGCCGCAATTGAGGCAGCGCGAGCTGGCGAGCAGGGTCGGGGATTCGCAGTCGTTGCCGATGAAGTGCGAGCCTTGGCCGAAAGGACCACAGATGCTACCAGCGAGATATCCAGCACCGTAAAGGAGATGCAGGGAGAGATCGAAGGCTCTGTCAACTACATGCAACAGGAAAAGGAAGCTGTCGAACGGGTTCTTGGAAACGTCCGCAACACCCTTGCCTCTATCGAAGAGATAGTAGGTTATGTGGAGCAGGTCTCCGACATGGTACACAGGATTGCAGTCGCCACAGAAGAGCAGACTTCGACCTCCGACGAGGTAGCCAGGAATATGGAGTCGATAAACGGTATCTCCCAGCAGATGGCAGTCTCCTACCAAGAAATAACCAGGGCATCCGGTGACATCTCCCACGTTGCCCGCGAGCTCAACCAGATGATTGCATGGTTCAAGGTCTGAGTCATCCAAGTATCGACAAGCATCTGCAGTGCGTAAAGGCCGTTTCCTGAACAGGGAACGGCCTTTACGCATGAGCTAAATATCTAGTTAATGGTTGAGAAACGTGGTAAGTTATTCTTATTCCAGATCAAGGATGATATCAAGGCGGCAAGGATTGAGGCGACGAGGAGTACATTACAGTACGTTGAGGAGCCGAAGACAAGCCAACAAAGCTAGGGCCTTGATATGGAATTGGAATTAGGCGAAATCACGCAAGGCAGACAAGGAATAGTACAATAATGAAATTCCGTGAGTTGAACCTCCCCGAGCCGGTCAGGCAGGGGATTACCGATGCCGGGTTCACAGAGTGCACCCCGATCCAGGCCGATACCCTGCCTCTCTCGCTTTCAGGCAAGGATGTTGCCGGACAGGCACAGACCGGCACAGGCAAGACTGCGGCATTCCTGGTAACCCTTTTCACACGGCTTCTCACCCAGGAGCGACAGGGTGATGCCCGCCAGCCCCGGGCACTGATACTTGCCCCGACCCGAGAGTTGGTGGTGCAGATAGAGCAGGACGCTCAGCTCATTGGCGCGCACTGCGGCCTGTCCATCCAGGCCATCTACGGTGGTGTCGACTACATGCTCCAGCGAAACGCCCTTCGCGAAGGTGCTGATGTAATAATTGGCACACCAGGCCGACTTATCGATTATCTCAAGCAGAAGGTCTACTCTCTCAGCAAGATCGAGGTGCTGGTCATCGACGAGGCAGACCGGATGTTCGACATGGGATTTATTGCCGACCTCCGCTTTATCCTCCGGCGCCTGCCACCGTTTGACAAACGCCAGAACATGATGTTTTCCGCCACCCTCAACCAGAGGGTCATGGAGCTTGCCTACGAGTTCATGAACGTCCCCCAAAAGGTGGAGGCTACGCCAGAACAGATGACCGCCGAAAAGGTCCAGCAGGTACTCTACCACGTCGGCCGCAAGGAAAAATTCCCGCTGCTGTTAGGCCTTTTGCGCCGAGAAGGTATGGCTCGAACCATGATCTTTGTAAACACCAAGCGGGAAGCGGAATTCCTGTTCGACCGACTCATGTCCAACGACTCCCCCTGCAGGGTTATCTCGGGTGACGTGGATCAGAAGAAGCGGATGCGAATCCTGGAGCAGTTCAAGGAAGGGACTCTGCCGATCCTTATCGCAACCGACGTGGCATCGCGTGGCCTGCATATAGACGGTGTCTCCCACGTCATTAATTATGATCTTCCTCAGGACTGCGAAGATTATGTCCACAGGATAGGGAGAACGGCACGGGCCGGCGCCGACGGCAAGGCGATCTCCTTTGCCGATGAGGACGGTGCCTTCTCCATTGAAGCGATCGAGGAGTACATCAAGGACAAGATCCCCACCGAATGGGCAGAGAACGAACTTTTCGTCAATGACTACAAGAGGGTCAAGGCAAAGCCGAAGCATCATGAGTCCAAAACCCACGGCAAGAGCCACGAACGCCCGCACGCAAGGCCGGGCGAGGCCAAAGGAGAGGCACCGCCACCACCCAAGAAGCGAAGAAGACCCAAGACCAAAAAACCCGGAGGAGGAAGCGCTCCTGCAGTTTCAAACTGATTGTTGAAGGCATTTCGGCATCTAAACGGGAAATTTCCGAGGATCCACCGTAAACAGGCTGGAGACTGAAACCGCTTTCCCGAAAGCCGCCCAGATTGGGGCGGCTTTCGGGTTTCAAACTAACGGCTAGGGTAGGCTGAATTTTGCCACATGGCGATTGAGCTCCCCTGCAAGGGATGCAAGGCGCACTGACTCTTCCACGTCACGGGTGAGACCATTGGTACATTCAGTGACTACTCCCTTAATTTCCATGATCGACTGGGAGATTTCAGAACTGATGTCGTTCTGCCTATTTGCCGAATCCGAGATGTTGGCCATCTCTGATTTCACCAATTCGCTCTGCGCCAGGATGCCGTTCAGTGCCTGTAATGAATGCTCGGTCCCTTCAAGACTCTGCCCAACCTCTGCTACCCCGAGTTCCATTGACGAAACCGCCTTGAGCGTCTCCGACTGAACAGCCCGTATCATTTCGGCGATCTGCTTGGTTGCCTTACCAGTCCGCTCTGCAAGGGCGCGAACCTCGTCAGCCACTACGGCGAAACCCCGACCTGTCTCACCTGCCCGCGCCGCCTCAATGGCTGCATTCAAGGCAAGAAGATTGGTCTGATCGGCTATCTCTTCTATTGTTCCTACAATGGCACCGATTTCGTCCGACCGTGCACCGAGCAGTCGGACCGTTTCAGCGGCGCTCTTAACCTGCACCGAAAGTGCCTGCATACCAGACATGTTGCGGCTGACAAGCTCTGCCCCCCTTGAGGCGGAATCATAGGTAGACTGGGATGCAACTGCAACATCCTGGGTCTTTGCTGCAACCTCAATGGCATTTGCAGCCAGTTGCTCTCCTGCTGAAGCAATCGTCGAAGTCTTGTTGGAAACGGTACTTATGTTGATCGAAAGTCTCCCGAAAATATCGTTAAGGCTTGTCGATGTGGAAGTCACCTGATGAGTATTTTCCACTACCTCGTGGAGCATCTCCTTGAATGCATCAACCATCCGGTTGAGTTCCGTTGAGAGCTGTCCCATCTCGTCGTTTGCCGTTATTTCTATTGAACGTGTCAGATCCCCCTGTGACATCTGCCTGACAACGGTGAGTATTCCGGAAAGCGGCCTGCTGATACTCTGTGCAATGATCAAACCGAAAAAAACCCCGAGAGCTGCATATACAAGGATAAAGACAATCAAATACATCCGGCTGGTCACGAAAAACCCAAGCCCTCCTGCCATGAGCAGGCCCACGGTATAACAGGCGACCATCAGCCCTATCTTTGTGCGGACCTTGAGATCGAGATACAGTTGAATGATGCCGTGCATGCGGAAATCCCCCTAGCAGTTCCGATCCTGCAATGCCTCGCATCGGGACTACTGACTGATGATATAAGCACTAAGATGCACTCTATTGCTTTATCGACTGCAGGGCTCCCCACTTAAATCAGACTTTCAGCAGATCACCCTAAAATCCCCTTCATCTGTGAAAAGAAGTTGTCGGCCATTTTGTCAGCCTCTTCCTCGTTCAGTATCTGAGCTCCGGCAACGGTCTGGTTGTTGACCAGATGCTCGGGGATCTCCTCAAGGAAGCGGGAAGGATGGCACTCCTGCAACTTGCCGTAGTGCTTCCGTTGCAGGGCACGGGTGATGGTCAGCTGTTGGCGGGCACGGGTGATCCCGACATACATGAGCCTCCGCTCTTCGTCGATGGTGAAATCTTCGTAGATCGACCTCTTGTGCGGCAGAATCTCCTCCTCCAACCCCACCAGGTAGACAACGGGAAACTCAAGCCCCTTGCTGGAGTGAAGCGACATCAGTGTTACCGCATCCTTGCCATGCTCCTTCTTATCATTTCCGGAAAAGCGGTCCTCGTCCATAAGGGTCACCTTTTCCAGAAATCCTCCCAGTGTGGCACCAGGAGCCTGGTTATCGAAGTTCGCCAGCGAGTTGACCACCTGCTCGATGTTCTCGACCTTTCTGCGTGCCGTTGCTGGATCGTCGATGGTCCGGTAGAGCTCCTCCTCGATGCCGACCCTCTTGAAAAGCTCATTAGCGTGGCCTGCCAGAAGGCCGGGCCGGCTGAACCCTTCCAGGTATTCAGCCAGCAGGGCATGGAAGCCACGCACCTTTTCCCGTAAGGGATCGCTGATACCGGCTATCTCCCCTACCCTTCCCATGGCTGCGAAGAGCGAAATCCCCTGCTCCAGCGACCACTGGTTGATCCGCAAAACGGTCGTGTCGCCGATCCCCCGTTTGGGAAAGTTGATGATCCGGAGAAGCGACTGCTCGTCCAGAGGGTTGGCAATCACCCGTAAGTAGGCCAAGGTGTCCTTGACCTCCTTGCGCTCGTAAAACTGCATTCCGCCGATAAGGACGTAAGGAATGCATGCAAAGCGGAGTTGCTCCTCGAAAGGACGGCTCTGGGCGTTGGTCCTGTAGAGTATCGCGCACTCCCCGAAACTCAGCTTGTCACGGAAACAGGCCAGCTGGATACGCTCCACCACAGTGGCAGCCTCCTCCTCATCGTCGGCAGTCACCACAAGATCGATGGGACGTCCTGGTCCGCTGTCGGTCCAGAGCGATTTGACCTTCCGTTTCGGATTGTTCTTGATGACCTGGTTTGCCGCCTCCAGTATGTTGCCGGTCGAGCGGTAGTTCTGCTCAAGGATCACCACCCTGCAGCCGGAATAATCCCGCTCAAAGGTGAGTATCTTCTCAACGTCGGCTCCGCGCCAGCCGTAAATCGACTGGTCATCGTCCCCGACCACGCAGATGTTGCGGTTCTTCTTCGCCAGCAGCGAGATCAGGAGATACTGGGAGGGGTTGGTATCCTGGTACTCGTCCACCATGATATAGCGGAAGCGATCCTGCCAGCGGGCAAGCACATCGGGGTGGTCTCGCAATAGCTCCACGGTCAGCATGATCAGGTCATCGAAGTCCACGGCATTGCACGCCTTGAGCATGGCCTGATAGCGCGGGTAGACCTGGGCCGCCATCATCTCCGCGTCGTCGAAACTGCGCTGCTGGTACTCCTGGGGCCTGAGCAGGGCATTCTTGGCTGCCGATATCTTCCAGAGCAGGGAGTCTGCTTCGAACTTCCGCTCGGTGTCGTTCACCTCCCGCAAGGCCTGCCGGATCAGGCCTAACTGGTCCGATCCGGAGTATATGGAGAAGTTCCGCTTGTATCCGAGCCGCTCAATCTCCTGGCGCAAGAGCCGCACGCCAAGGGAGTGGAAGGTGGAGACCGCCATACCCTTGGCTGCCTTTCCGACCAGCTCCTTCAGGCGCTCCTGCATCTCTCTGGCAGCCTTGTTGGTAAAGGTGACTGCCAGGATATTCTCGGCAGGGACCCCCTTTGCTTCGAGAAGGTACGCGATACGGCAGGTGATTACGCGGGTCTTGCCCGAGCCTGCCCCGGCAAGGACCAGAAGGGGGCCTTCGGTATGGGTCGCAGCAGCGCGCTGCTCCGGATTGAGAGATTTGAGGTCGAGCATGGTAATCCTTGTCATGACGAACAGAGACCTGGCAGGTATCAGAAAACCTGTCAGGTCACGGGTCTGGTAATTTACTGATATTATTATCGAAAAGGGAGGGCTATGATGCCTTTCAAAAGCGAATATGTCGTGATTGTAGCCTGTCGTTAAGCAGGGTACAAGGATGAATTTGAGACAACGGGAAGTTTAGCCGCCCCCTAGGCAGGCAAGCTGCAACCGTTTCGGCCCCACTGCCGTCCGGCGCCGTCCATGTACGATCGTATTCACGCGGCGTGTTGTAATTGAAAGGCTTCCCAACCGATACAGGCCAGCTTGATATAGACAGGAATTGGCTTGTGCCCGCCGTGATAGTATACAATCGATCGTCGCGTAATGCCGAGCGCTTTGGCAGCAGCGCTAAGAGAGAGATTGTTACGATCCATCCACGAATTGAAGTCGGTTACAGGAAAGGCTGGGCCGGCCTGCTCTTTTCCAAGCCTGTAGAGGGAATCTTGTGGGTATTGATAAAAAAGCCCCGGGTTCCGGGGCTTTTCTCGTGATGCCGAATGCTCACTAATTTAAGAAATATCGAACGCCAAACGTTACGGAGACGCTGGAAGGATCGAAGTTGCCCACTTTGACGCCCCGGTAATCCCGGATATCCGCATCGGGCGCTAACACCCCCTTCAGCTGGCCGGTTACGGCCAACTGCTTGAGGAGGAAGTAGTCGACCCCGCCCGACAGGTGAATTCCGACGACGTTGTCCACGTCCCCCCTTGCACCATCAGCCGGGGAGAAGTCGTTGACCAGGATGTCGAGGCCAGCACCGGCATAGGGGACAAGCTTCTTCACCGGCAGGTTGATGAACCGGTATTGGGCTCCCAGGGAGATGTTGGTGGTGCCGAAATCCCCCCCCTTGTAACCGTAACCGTCATGGGCGCGGAATTCCGTCTGGGTAATATCCAGCTCTGCTGCCCAGTTCTTATCGATACCATAAATGAAACCGCCCCCCCCGATAAAACCGGTGTCCGTATCGGACTTCCGATTATACGGAGAATCGGTGAATTCGCTGTCCGAGGGGACCAGGAATCCGATGCGGCCGGTGACACCGAACCGGTTCTGGATGCTGTCGGCGAGGGCAGTTGATGCCACGGACAGGATAAGGGCGAAACATGCACATATGGCTATTTTTTTCATTTCTTCCTCCTAGGATCTTTATTATCTGCCAATCAGCCTTGAGACGAGTGCCGCTTTGCGGGAATCACCTCCTCTACGGCCCCAGCCAGCGGCAACAAAAAAGCCGGGTTGCCGAAATCAGTGTATTTCGGCAACCCGGCTGTCTCG
>CAZGQM010000011.1:0-114519 GCA_964528055.1 uncultured Geoanaerobacter sp.
ACAACCCGACCTTTTTCCATCCCAGGTGCGGGACCGCAACAAAGAGATAGGCGACAAAGAAGGCGAACACATACGGCCGCATGGTGACAGTCCCTACGGCAATCCTGACAAACTCTTCCATTTCCAGGCTCCTAAAAGGTAATGGCGCCTAAGCGCCAAGAAAAGTAACGATAAAAACAGGGGGCGTGGAATTATTGCAAGATAAAGGCTGTTAATGAATTGCGCGGAGACGTACTTTTGTAGCCGCACATGCAAGGCCGAACTGTTCCGAGAGATGGTGGTAACATCACGCTCTCAAAACAGGGTCCCGACAATGCTCCCTATCACAGAGATCGGGCCACTATCCCCAAGTCCCTCGGCAGCTTTTTCGACCTTCTTCATGGTAGCGGTAGTGTCCCGATAGAGTTTGTCCTCGTTCACCAGCTTGCCGAGGGTCCCCTGACCATCATTTATTTTTCGGGTAATATCTTTCAGGTTCTTTGAGGTCTCACGCAAGTCGGTGTACAGAAGATCCTCGTTGACGAGCTTACCGATGGTACCATCACCACGGTTGATCTTGCCGGCGATCTCCTTGATATCCTTGAAGCCGGCTGACATCTCGTTCACTCCATCCTTTAGGCCTGTAATCGCGCTCTTTGCTTCAACATAGAGGGACTCGTCGTTCACAAGCTTGCCCAAAGTACCTTCTCCCTTGTCGATCTTGCCCGAAACGCTCTTTATGCTGACAATTGCCTCATTCGCATTACTGTACAGGGCCTTGTCATTGAGAAGCATTGCCAGTGAGCCGTCCCCCCTGTCGATCTTCGCTGTGATGCTGTTGAGATTGGCAATCGAGTTACGCAGGTTTCCCCGATTGTCATCCAGAATGGCGGCTATCTTGTGCATAACCTCATTCTGGTTTCGGTTCAGTTCATTTATTAATACCTTGGCATCCTTTGTGAGGGCGCTGACGTCGTCAACGATAATGTCGATATTGGCAACATCCTTGCCAGTCACCGTACTTCCCGGCTCAAGAATCGGCTCTGCGGGCGAACCGAGCGACAGCCCCAGAAACTGCCCTCCGAGCAGATTGGTAAGTCTGAGACCGGCCACGGTATCTTTCTTTATCGCTGTACCGGGCTCGACCTCAAAATCGATCTGCACCCTGTCGCTGAGAACTCTCACCTGCTTGATCTTTCCCACATCAACACCGACTAGCTTAACCGGATCACCCACTTTAAGTCCGGTTACACTCCCCAGGAATGTCTTGTAGGGAACCTTCTTCTTTAATGGATTCCATTTCTCCCCGGTCTCGAGCATCACACCCAGAATTACGATGGATATAACGAAAAACAGCCCAACCTTTCTTTCAACTGTCATTGGCATTTGGTTCGGTCTCCTTCTTTTTCCTTACATCAGAATGCGAGTCAGAATGTAATCTGCAACAAGAACCATCATAAATGAGAGCACCACCGAGCGGGTAGTGGAACGTCCGATGCCACGCGCACCGCCGGAGGTTTTAAACCCGACGTAGCAGCATACCAGCGCAATGATCCCCCCGAACACGACCGACTTGATCAGGCCGTTTGCAATTTCTCGCAGCTTAAGCGCAGCGGTGAGGCTGTCGTAATAGGTGGCGTATGATACGAAAATTTTCGGATGGAGGTCGCTGATAACCGCTCCACCGATTATACCGACAAAGTCAACAAAAATGGTCAGCGCTGGCACACATACCAGACATGCGATCATCCTCGGCATGGCAAGATAGCGTACCGGGTTTATATCCAGAGTCCTTAAGGCATCTATCTCCTCATAGACCTTCATTACCCCTATCTCAGCCGCCATCGCAGACCCTGCCCGACCTGCAACGAGGAAGCTGGTCATGACCGGCCCGAGTTCACGTACCATTGAGTGGCCCACTATTGCGCCAATAATGGTCTGGCTACCGTACTTGTTGAGCTCTACGCCGGTGTTCAGGGCCAGCACCATCCCAACGAAAAAGGCCATAACACCCGCTACGGGGAGGGTCTCGTAACCGATAATGGATATCTGCACCAGAATGCTCTGGAGATTCCTTGGCGCCTCCTTGAAAAAATATATGGTCTGCCCCAGAAGGATCAGGGTTTCACCGACTATCTCCTGAAAGTAGATAAGCCGTCGTCCGATGGCATCCAAGAGTCTGTTCAAGATCCACCTCCCGCTGCGGCTGGGGTATGGATACCATTCTTTCCGGTCGCCTGATCTCCCCAACCGAAACCAAACGGCAGCCAGAGGAGATGCAGCTTCTTCCTGTTGCCATCACTCCTGTAACGGACCAGCCCTTTCAGGATGCTCATATCGGCACCCCCGGTTTCGCCACGATAACCAATTAAAGGATACAACTCATAGGCTAGGGAATTGCCGCGAGTTTCGTGCCAGTAGAGGTTCCAGAGGAAAGAAGCCATTGAATCACCGTTGTCTGTCCATCTCTGCTGGTAGATACGCCAGAGTGGAGCCCAGATATGTTCGATCCCGTCCCGATCCAGGATCGGTTCAAGCGGTGCAGGAAAGGAAATTGTTTTAACACCTCTAGTATCCCGGTTGTAGACAAACAAAGGCCAGAGAGTGGTTCTGCGCCTTTCGGTGCCGTCCTTGGGCCATCGTTCGCGACTGTCGATGTAGAGGAAATAGAATAGACGTTCCCGCTCCCGTTCAAAGGCGTCGGATGTGAGGGAGTCACGCCGGTAAAGCGGCCAGAGATACCAATTCCTGCTGCTCTCTTTCCTCTCCTCGTTGTAATAAAAGGGGAGAAAGCTGTCTACCCGCCTCTCTTCACCCCGGACCGTCCAACAGAAGGGCCAGACGTAATCCCGTTCGGTCTCCTTACGAGAACGATCCTCACTGTACCCGAAAAAAGGCCAGAGATAGCTTCGAGCTGTTATGTCGCGAGAATCGGTTGACGCATACAAAGGGAAGAGAAGTAGCTTCTCGGTTGGGTTTTCCGTGTCGAGCCCTGTCTGACTTGTCAGAAAAAAGGGCCATAAGACGAAGCGTTTGCGGTAGACCCCTTCTTTGGTCGACTGCCCGTAGAGAGGCCAGAAATGAAAACCTGATTCACGTTCCCCTTCGATAGTATTAATGAAGGGGTAAAGGTAGTTACGCGAGGTTGTCCCCTTTTTAACTGTGCTGCCGTACAGAGGAAAGAGGAAAAAATGATACTCGTCACGCCAGAACCGTTCATATATGTTTCCATAGAGCGGAAAAATCGAGGTGTATGCTCCGTATTTCTTCGACATCCCTTTGATGAAAAAGGGGAAGAACATGGAATCCTGTTCCTTCACTTCAGGCTCGTCCTTGCGAAAACTGTTTATCTGAAACAGCTGAAGAACCTGTAATCGAGAGGCTTCGGGCGTTGAGTCCTTGGAGGCAAGAGGGTAAAGGTAGTCCGTGAACGCACTTTGCTGGGTTTCGCGCGAAGTGCGGTAAAAGAGCGGTCGGAATGCGAGCAGCTGCTCATCACGCTGCGTCTGCATCTTGAAAAGAGGCCCAAGAATCCCCAGATTGCTGAACCCTTCTTGAGGACTCTCGCGGTAGTCGATAAGCGGCCAGAGGGTAAAGGATCTCCCCACACCGGCGTCACCATTGCTATCCTCGCACCAACCGGGGATCGCCGTCAGGAGGTAGCTCCAAAACACCATGAATGCCGCAATCGCTCGTATCATACCCTTCGCTTCCCCCATCCAGTGCCCCGTGAATATTATGCCCGGCTAACAGGCAACGTCAACCAAAAACAGAAAAAACCATATAACTGTGCTAAGATGCAATTGTCAATATCACTCTTTCATAAGGCAAACATTACATGACCATCGATTGGACCACTATCGACACCGTCCTTTTGGACATGGACGGCACTCTCCTGGATCGACACTTCGACGACCACTTCTGGCTGGAGCATCTGCCGCGCGCCTGGAGCAAAAAGCACCACGTTCCACTGGAAGAGTCAAAGTCAAAGCTCTATGCAATGTTCCGGGCCCAGGAGAGGACCCTTAACTGGACTGATCTCGATTACTGGTCCTGCCAGCTCGGCATTGACATCCCGATGCTCAAGAGAGAAGTGGAACACCTTATCGCCGTACATCCAGGTGTGGTGGAATTCCTCACCTTTCTCAGCCAACAGAACAAGGAGATCTGGCTGGTTACCAATGCACACGGCAAGACCCTTGATCTGAAGTTGCGAAAAACCAGGATCGGTCCATACTTCACCGGCATTGTCTCAGCCCACGACCTTGGACTGCCGAAGGAAGAGGTCGCCTTCTGGGGGAAGCTTCAGAGGAAGATCCCCTTTGACCCTGAACGAACCATGCTTGGCGAAGACAGCGAAACAAACCTCGGCACCGCCCGCAAGTTCGGCATACGGTACCTGGTCTACGTCAGCCGTTTCAGCTCAACTGTCACGCCAATCCCCTCCCCCTCCTATACATCAATCCACTACTTCACCCAGTTGATTCCGGTATATGGTTCATTGATCGTGCAGCCGGTCTGAAACGAGAAAAGGCTCCCATTCCAAAGGAGCCTTTTCTCGCAAATCTATTCAAAGGTTCATCCCTACTCCAGATTATCCTCAATCCGGATCAGATTGCTCTTCTCGCGGATCATATCGCTGAATCCATCGATAGCTGCCAGGGCGTTGCGCACGTCCTGCTCCCGCGCCTCATGGGTCATTATGACAATGGGTACAGATTCCTGGGCGCTACGGTGGGTCTGGATCATCGATTCAATGCTGATGCCGTTCTTTCCGAGTTCGCCGGCAATCCGCGCAAGCACGCCCGGTTTGTCTGCCACACTGAAACGGATGTAGTATTTGCTGATGATATCTCCGATCGGTTTCACCGGCAGAGTAACGACGTTCTCATCCAGATAGCCGAGTGGTGCGGTCCTGCGGGCTGCACCGGCAAGGATGGAGCGAGAAACCTCGATCACGTCACCCACAACGGCGCTTGCAGTAGGATCCATGCCAGCCCCGCGTCCGATGAACATGACCGGACCTACAAAGTCGCCCGTCAGACGTATCGAGTTGAAGACACCATCCACATCTGCAATCGGGTGCCCGACAGGGATCATGGTCGGGTGAACGCGGATCTCCACCTGCCCGTTGTCGCGCTTGCCAATTGCCAGCAGTTTTATCTTGTATCCGAAATCCCTGGCAAAGTTTATATCAAGAGCAGAAACAGCGCTTATCCCTTCAGTGTAGATATCCTTGAACTCCACACGCGTACCGAAGCAGAGCGATGCAAGCAGACTGATCTTGTGGGCGGTGTCGATCCCCTCTATGTCAAAGGTCGGGTCGGCCTCAGCGTAGCCCAGCTCCTGTGCGGTCTTCAGGACAGCTGTGAAATCGGCCCCCTCCTGAGTCATCCTGGTCAGGATGTAATTGCAGGTACCGTTCAGTATCCCGAGCACCGTGCCAAAGTTGTTTGCAGCCAGGTTACCCTTAATGGAGGAGAGCACCGGAATGCCCCCCCCAACTGCAGCCTCATACAGCACCTCAACACCGCGCCTGGCGGCTGCAGCAAAGATCTCCTCACCATGCAGCGCCAGCAGGGCCTTATTGGCGGTGACTACATGCTTCCCATGCTCAATGGCGCGCAGCACAAAGGTCTTCGCAGGCTCGTAGCCGCCTATCAGCTCGATGACAATGGCGATCTCAGGGTCGCAGAGCACCTCATCGGGATTGCCTGTAAGTACCCCTTCCGGAAGCGCGATACCGCGGTCTGTAGTAGTGTCCAGGTCTGCTATCTTCTTCAAGACCAGTTTTGACCCGGTCTTCTCCTCTATAAGCTTTCCGTTTTTCAGAAGCAGCTTCGCAGCACCGGCACCTACCGTACCGAAACCGACCAGGCCGATATTGATTTCATCCATATAGTCCTCTTGCATAGAGATATAAAAAACAAATTCATTCTGAAACAGCAGATGATCAAAGATACTCTCTGTTTAAGACTGTATCTGCGATAACCTGCGTGCATCAGTAGTCAAGCATATGTAATTCCGTCACTAGCCTTCTCGGGGAGTGCTGCAGCGATCTCGTCGAGGATGCCGTTCACAAAGGCTGGTGAATCTTCGCTGCCAAACTTCTTGGCAATCTCGATAGCCTCATTTATGGTAACATTCTTTGGGACATCCTGCCGATGTAGTAACTCGAAAGCCGCCAGCCGGAGGATATTCAGGTCTACCTTGGCCATTCTCGTAAGCGACCAGTTTCGGGATTTCTCCTTGATAAGCCGGTCAAGTTCGATGCGGTTAGCCGCTACTCCTGTCACCAGCTCGTCGGTGAACTCCCTGATACCCTTTGGCGCTCGCTGTCCATCCCAGAAGAGACGAAGCCCTATCTGTACATCCACTGGATTGACATCCAGGGCGTACAGAGCCTGCAGTGCGAGCTCCCGCCCTTCTCGGCGAGCTCCCACTATTTAAGCCCCTTGAGCAGGTTTACCGATTCTATGGCAGTCACTGCTGCATCGAAACCCTTGTTGCCGGCCTTTGTGCCTGCACGCTCCACAGCCTGCTCTATGGTATCGGTAGTGAGCACCCCAAAGGCAATGGGAAGACCGGCCTTAAGGGAGACTTGGGCAACCCCCTTGGAGACCTCGGAAGCCACGTAGTCAAAATGGGGAGTAGAGCCACGGATAACCGCCCCAAGACAGATCAGGGCATCATAACTGCCGGACTCAGCCATGACCTTGGCGGCCAGCGGGATCTCGAACGCGCCGGGTACGCGGGCCACTGTTATGGAACTGTCATCCGCACCATGGCGGATAAGAGCATCCAACGCCCCTTCCAACAGACGCTCTGCAATGAAGCTGTTGAAACGCCCGACCACGACACCAAACTTCAGCCCCTTAGCATCCAGATTTCCTTCAATGAATTTTGGCATATCGACTCCAGTACCTAAACATTTTCTATCAGATGTCCCATCTTATCCCGCTTCGTCTTCAGATACTCTCTATTACTCTTTGTAGGTTCCACCTCAATGGGGACCCTTTCGACGATATTGATCCCATATCCTTCCAGACCAACGATTTTCTTGGGATTGTTTGTCATAAGGCGGATTTTCTTAATTCCCAAGTTGACCAGGATCTGTGCTCCGATTCCATAGTCTCTCAGATCTGCCTTGAATCCGAGTGCGAGATTTGCCTCTACCGTATCTTGCCCTTCGTCCTGGAGGGCGTAGGCCTTGAGCTTGTTGATAAGGCCAATGCCGCGCCCTTCCTGGCGCATGTAGAGTATGACCCCCATCCCCTCGCGCCCGATCATCTCCATGGAGGCATGAAGCTGGTCCGAACAGTCGCAGCGGCGGCTTCCGAAGACGTCCCCGGTCAGGCACTCGGAGTGTACCCTTACCAGTACCGGCAGGTCGCCACGGATATCACCCTTGACAAGGGCCAGGTGTTCAAGTTTATCGATGTCGTTTTCAAAGGCAATGGCGTGAAAATCGCCTCCGAAACTGGTCGGCAACTTCACCTCTGCCGCCCTCCTCACCAGAGACTCGTTCTTGAGACGATATGCCACAAGATCCGCCACGGTGCAGATCTTTATGCCATGCTCCTTGGCAAATTTCCTAAGCTCGGGAAGACGGGCCATGGTGCCGTCGTCGTTCATGATCTCGCAGATGACGCCGGCTGGTTTTAGACCAGCCAAGCGTGCCATATCAACGGAACCCTCGGTCTGACCGGCACGCACAAGTACTCCGCCGGACTTTGCGCGGAGGGGAAAGATATGCCCGGGACGGGCCAGGTCCTCGGCTTTGCTGTTTTCGGCCACCGCGGTCAGGATAGTGTGGGCCCGGTCAGCTGCCGAGATGCCGGTGGTAACCCCCTTCTTGGCCTCGATGGAAACCGTAAAGGCAGTACCGAAAGAAGAGGTGTTGCTCGACACCATTAATGGCAGCCGGAGATGGTCGCACCGCTCTGCGGTCATGCTCAGACAGATCAGACCCCGACCGTACTTGGCCATGAAATTGATCGCCTCTGGGGTAACCGCCTCTGCCGCCATGGTCAGGTCACCTTCGTTCTCGCGGTCCTCGTCGTCGACCAGGATAACCATCTTACCCTGCCGGATATCTTCGATTGCATCTTCTATCTTTGCAACAGGCATTGCCTTACTCCCTATTCCAATTCCAGATCATGGCGCTATCATCAAAGGCTTCGTCTTCGACTCCTCAACGTACTATCATGTACGCCTTCGTAGCCTCAGCCCTCGCCACCTTGATTTCACCCTTGATTTATAATTCAATACAAAAGGTTGTTATCTCATAAAAAGCCTGCTTGTGCAAGCGTCTCCAGGGTGAGCCCTCCTGCAGGTCCGCCGTCCTTATGCATCAGCAGACGCTCCACGTACTTGGCGAGGATGTCGAGCTCGATGTTAACTTCATCGCCCGGACGGCGGAGGTGAAGGGTCGTTGAGTGGGCGGTATGGGGAATGATGTTCACTGTGAAGATCTCGCTTGAAGCCTCGTTCACCGTAAGACTGACGCCGTCTATTGCCACAGATCCCTTGGGGACGAGATAGCGGGCATGGTCGGTTTCCATTCTGAAACTGAAGACGGTATTGCCTGAGATCTCCCGACGATTGGCAACAATGGCGGTGCAGTCAACGTGACCGCTTACAATGTGGCCACCCAGTCGGTCGGAGAGACGCAATGCCCGCTCGAGATTAACCTGACTGCCTGAAGAGAGCCTGGCAAACCCTGCCGTGCTGAGCGATTCGGGTGATACGTCAAAGGCGAGTTGCCCGGCATCCTTGGTTACAACGGTAAGACAGACTCCGTTAACTGCAACCGAATCCCCCAGGCTAAACTCTTCCAGGGGGAGAGCGGTGACTACCAGCAGCCGAGCTGCTGACCCCCGCGGCTCCAGTCGCACCACACGTCCCACATCTTCGATTAACCCGGTAAACATCAGTATGCCGGCTCCCCTTCAACAATAATATCTTCCCCGATTATTCCGACACTCACTCCAGATAACCGGATCGCATCGGCCATTCTCTCAACCCCTGACCCGCTGAACAGTCCGACACCATCACCACCCACCAGCTTGGGGGCATAGAAGAAGATGCAACGGTCTATCAGCTGTTCCCGCAGCATGGCTCCAGCCAGCTCAGCCCCACCTTCCAGAAGGATCGACTGAACCCCGCGACTCCCTAACCTGTACAGAAGGTCAAGGAGGTCGACTCTTCCATCCCGAGCTTTGCACTGAAGGATTTCAGCCCCATACGCCTTCAGGGGGGCGATCTTGGCACTGTCAGTGGAGATGGTGGCGATAAGGGTCGAGGCTTTGGATTTCACGTGTAGGACCTCAGCTTTAGCCGGAATCCGCAGGGTGCTGTCAATGATAACCCGTAACGGGTCATGACCCCTTCGAACCCTGCAGGTAAGCTGCGGGTCATCGGCAAGTACGGTACCTACACCGGCCATTATTGAATCATGTGTCCCCCGCAGACGATGGACCATCTTTCGCGCGCTCTCGCCGGTGACCCATCGGGAATCGCCCGACGCAGTGCCGGTTCTGCCATCCATGGTCATGGCGCTCTTCAGGGTGACATAGGGAAGACCGGTGGTCACCTGCTTGATAAAGGGCCTGTTGATGCTGAAGCAGGCAGACTCCAGCAGGCCTGAAATCACCTCGATCCCTGCTGAACGGAGTTTAGCGATGCCGCTGCCGGAAACCCTGGGATTCGGATCGATCATCCCGATAAAAACCCGAGCCACCCTCGCATCAACCAGTGCATCGGCGCATGGTGGCGTCTTACCGAAATGGCTGCAAGGCTCCAACGTGACGTAGAGATCTGCACCGCTGGCCAAGGCGCCTGCCTGCCGCAAGGCATGAACCTCGGCATGCGGGGTGCCGGCCTTTTGGTGCCACCCCTCGCCGACAACGACATTGTCACGAACGATGACACACCCCACAGCAGGGTTGGGAGAGGTCCTGCCGACACCTTTGCGTGCCAGGGCAAGGGCACGACGCATGTATTTTTCGTGAAGGTCGCTCACTTCTGCAATAGATCCTGGAGTTCGGCCATAAACTCGTTGATGTCCTTGAACGACCGATATACCGAGGCAAAACGGACATATGCCACCTGGTCCATCTGGTGCAGCTCGTTCATTACCCATTCGCCAATCCTCGTGCTCGGCACCTCCCGTTCGCTGCTCTCTTGAAGCCGCGTCTCTAAACGGTCAACCATCTGCTCGATCTGTTCCACCGAAACCGGGCGTTTCTCGCACGCTTTCTGGATACCGCCTATGACCTTGAGGCGGTCAAAGCTCTCGCGACGGCCATCCTTCTTCAGCACCAGCGGCAAGATATCTTCAACCCGCTCATGAGTTGTGAAGCGCTTTCCGCACGATTCGCATTCACGCCTGCGACGTATGGTAGAACCACCTTTATCCGGACGGGAATCGACCACCTTTGTGTCGTGGAAGGTACAGAACGGGCACTTCATGGGGAATTGACCTCTAAAGAGCTAACAAAGCGGTCGATAACCACACCTGACTCAGCGATCATTTCACCGGCGAGCCGGTCAGCATACCCCTCTTCATAAACAATCCTCGTAATGCCTGAATTGATAATCATCTTAGTGCAGATGACACAGGGCATTGTGGTCGTATACAGGGTCGCCCCCTCTATGGAGGTCCCGTGCTTGGCAGCCTGGATGATGGCGTTCTGCTCACCGTGCAGGCCGCGGCATAGTTCGTGGCGCTCACCGGACGGTACCTGCAGCTGCTCCCGCAGACACCCAACGTCCAGGCAGTGAGCCACGCCGGAAGGGGCACCGTTGTAACCGGTGGCAAGGATGTTCTTGTCCTTTACCAGCACAGCACCGACCTGCCTGCGAAGGCAGGTGGAGCGCTTGGCTACCAGGTGCGTGATCTCCATGAAGTATTCATCCCAGGTGGGACGGGTCATAATTGTTGCGCCTCTGTTTCTTCAGATTTTCGCAACCTTACCCGATAACAGGCCACAGGTCAAGGGGAGACGGGCCTCCATGACTTGACAATATATACATGAACCGTTCATACTCTGGGCTCCATGAACCCTATTTTTCTGCTGCAAAAATACTTCACGAATCCCGAGGCTTTCGCAATTGTGAGCGAGCACAGCCGACTGGTATCCGCCAAGGCCTCAGCCATCGCCCGAAGCCTTCGTGAACCGGTTGACCTCTGTTTTGTGGAAGAGGCTGCATGGCTTCACGACATCGGCATCTGCCGGACTGATGCACCTAAGATCGGTTGTTTCGGGAGCGATCCCTACCTCTGCCACGGCATTCACGGTCGGAAAATACTCGAATCTGAAGGACTGCACCGCCATGCGCTGGTTTGCGAGCGTCACATCGGTGTCGGCCTCACTGCAGAGGATGTCAGGACACTGGGGTTCCCCTTGCCGTTGCGCGACATGGTCCCGACCTGCATTGAAGAGGAGATCATCACCTATGCCGACCTCTTCTTCTCAAAGAAATCCGCCTCCATCTCCAGTGAAAAGAGCATCGTCGCGGTACGGGAGAGCCTGCAGCGCCTTGGTAGTGGAAAACCGATTATCTTCGACCGCTGGCTTGCACGTTTCGGCAATCCCCCCCTCTAGAAAAACGAAGGGGCCGCTGATTTAGCGACCCCTTTTATACAACTGCACCTGTTATCTGCTCCATCATCACCCCCTTTTAAGCTGTTTCGCTCCTTGCACCCTTACGCAACCCCTTGGCAAATCCCAGCATTACCATTACTGCAGGTACCAGCTGTCCGATTACTATCAGGGCGCAGAGGCCGAGGAATATGGTTACGAATATTCCGCTGTTGTCTTCACGTGCTCCGGAAGCGGCAAATGCCGTGGCGGCCGGAATGATCCCTGCGACTGTTCCCATTATAGTAGTTAGAGCTCTCATGACATCCTCCTTTATGTATCCACCCTGTTGGTGTCTGCTTTTGTTTTTATACATTGCATCCGTCATGCCAGCATGTGATATTTTTAAGAAACATTCTCTAACCTGCCGAATAACAAAGGATTCCCATACTGGTAAGGTGAATGCAGAAACCCGCATGGAAACGAGTTTAGAGGAGAGATGTATGGAATCGTCATACAGGGAGCTGACAGGCAAGCCGTTTAAACCAGCCACTGAAGGGGTTTTAACTCCAATTGACAGCTAAGATATACTTGCCGGTCAGATGTATAAAGAAATATTCTATCCCGCTATCTTTATTCGGCGCAGCAGGAGAGTCGGCTCAAATCCTTGATGAACCCTTGTGCGCAGAGTCGCAGACCCTCTCCGATGGAAGGGTAGACATGAACCGTGTTGGCCAGATCCTGGACTGTCGCTTTCAGGCAAAGAGCCAAGGCGATCTCGTTGACAAGCTCGGCTCCCCGGTGACTGAGGAGATGCCCTCCGAGCAGGCGTCCGGTGCTTCTGTCAGCCACCAACTTGATCAGGCCTGCCGTATTTCCTGTAACATGCGACTTGGGGACGGCACTGACCGGGATCGAGTTGACCATGACATCAAAGCCCGTCTTTTCGGCACTCTCAACCGTATGGCCGACAATTCCCATCTCCGGGTCAGTGAAGATCGCCATCGGTACGGTAAGGTAGTCCATGGTGCACCCGCAGCCAGGGTTGAACATGTCTTCAACAGACACAATCCCCTCTCTGGCTCCAACCGTCGCTATCATCATTCCACCGGTAACATCACCTGCCGCCCATATGCCCGGTACCGATGTCCTCATCCTGTTGTCCGTGACAATAAATCCTTTCCGGTCCAGTTCAACCCTCGCACTCTCCAAACCAATTCCTGTTGTACCTGGCGAAGTTCCAGCGGCGATAAGAAGCTGCTCAGCGGTGTACTCATGACGGTTCCCCCCCACGTCGGCGTTGACCGCTGTCAGGTCCCCAATCCTGGCCACCGAACAGAAGGCAACGTTCGGCACCACCTTTATCCCTTCAGCCACGAGAAGATCCTGCAGAGTTCCGGCGAGGTCGCGATCAACCGCCGGCAAAAGCCCCGAACCATGTTCGAGAATAGTCACCCTGCAACCAAAGCGGTGGAACATTTGTCCCAGTTCCACGGCAATGACCCCGCCACCGATGACCACCAGGGACTTGGGAAGCTTTTTCATCAGGAGCGCACTCCGGCTGGTGAGATACCCGCTCCCTTCAAGCCCTTCTATGGGCGGAATACGCGGCAGACCACCCACTGCAACCAGAATCCGGTCGGCAGAGTAGCGGCATTCGTTTACCTCAACGGTTCGCGAATCGATGAAACGTCCGGTCCCTTTGACCATCTCAAGTCCGGAGACCTTCTGCAGGACTTCCATATATCGATCCTTTCGAAGTCCTGCAACCACCTCATCCTTATGAACGGAAAGCCGGTTATAATCCACGCCATGGCTCTCAAGGAGAAGACCGATCCTTGCCCCCAGGCCTGCTTCGTGGTTGAATAAGGCAGCATGTATCAAGGTCTTGCTCGGAATGCAGCCCCAATTTATACAGGTGCCCCCCAGGACGCTCTTCTCGATCATCAGGACACGCGCTCCATACGACAGGGCACGAAGAGCCGCTGCAAATGCTGTCGAACCGGAACCGATAATTATCAGGTCATGGTCGGTACGCATGGGGTTTCTCCTTGAGAGATAGTCTAACTTATCGCAGTCACCACGCAACATGCTCCAGTCCTATGCCTCTGCTTGGAAAAAGGTGCTCGCAGAGCAGTATGAACTGACTTCTTCACAGGTATGTGGAGAGGATCGATTCTAAACTGATATCTCTCTCGGTAAATGGGAGGGGAAAGGTTTTTTTCTTCGCAGGGATGGCAAAAGGTGTCGGCAATGCTTATAGTATCCAACATGGAGCCGGAGCCGGAAAATATCGAACTCATAATAGAGGAAGCATGGATTCCGCTTCCGGTAAAGCTGGAAAAATGGGGCACCAGCGTTATCCTTTCGGAACGGCAGGTAAGAATCTGGTCCCTGGTCTTGGAGTCTCGCAAGGTCCCCTGGCGCACAGAGCGTTTCGGAATGGGGTGGCAGCTGCTGGTTCCGCTAGGGAAGCTCGATGCAGCCTTAAAGGAGCTGGCCCTCTTCGAAGAGGAAAACCGCAACTGGCCACCACCATCGCCGCCACCGAATCGACTGAACGAGAATACCCTTGCAACCCTTTCGGTGCTGCTCCTCCTGGCGGTCTTTCACAATATAACCCTGCTTGAGTCCCCCCTGTTTGGACTTTCGCCTCCTGAATGGACCCTACTCGGCAAAGCCCAGGCAGCCAGGATCCTTGACGGAGAATGGTGGCGTCTTATCACCTCGCTCACTCTGCACGCCAACTCGGTCCACCTGCTGAGCAACCTGACCATAGGGGGGGTATTCATCATCTTCCTCTGCCGTGAGCTTGGTTCGGGGCTTGCCTGGAGCCTTCTGCTCTGCTCCGGCATATTGGGCAACCTTGCCAATGCTCACTTCAATCTCCCCACCCACAGCTCGGTCGGTGCTTCCACACTAGTCTTCGGTTGTGTCGGCATCCTCGCGTCGATCAGTCTGGTACGATACCGGCACCACCTCCGGAAGCGATGGTTCATTCCTGTTGCAGGTGCAATGGCCCTTCTAGCATCGCTTGGGACAGAAGGAGAGCATACCGATCTTGGTGCACACCTGTTCGGTTTTCTGTTTGGAACAGGGATCGGACTCGTTGCGGAATTCATGATAGAGAGGTACGGCCCTCCAGGCAAGCTCCTCAATGCACTGTTGGCGCTGGGAAGCGCCATTGCAGTGGGATCGGCCTGGTGGGCTGCCGTGGGACACGGAGGGAACTGATCAGATCTCTTGGAGCCATGCATCAATTTTTTGCAATTCAACTTCCCATTCGACACCCAACCTGAGGTTGAGAAAGGTTGAATAGAGGCTGTCAAACATCTGCAGTCCTAACTCAAGCACGTACATCCGCTCATAGAAGACCGCTTCACGCTCACTCGCACCTTCGACGGTATTGTCCCGCTCCTCCTTGACCTGAGGCGACTTGAACGAAGCGAAGTGGAACTGCTCGCCTTTCAGCGTCATCTTCCAGTGGTGTTCACCTTTTTCCAGGTAGATGGCAGCCTCGGTGATCCGCTTTCCGCTTTTGAGCGCTGTCCGGACCTCACCGAACTGTTCCATCGGTCCGGATGCAGTAAACTTCTGTACGCCGTTCTCTCCTGAACCGCAAAGTACCATCCTGTCATTCAAATAGGCCACAAATGCTTCACCCACCATGCCAGGACCTGGCTGACTGATCCTGTACTCCGACGACCCATTCATGGTCTGAAAGAGCATCCAGTACAGAAAATCCCAACCCAGCCATTGGTTACTCTTGATAAGATCCAGCACTGCATCCGAGTTCGCCTTGTTCTCCCTTGCCAATGCCGCTTTGGTCTCAGAGTCAAGCAGACGTTCGGCGCGGGAATACGAGGGGATTGCAATAAGGCGAAGCCCCTCAAAGGTCTTCTTGAAGAGGGTCTCAACCTGTTCGGCAGCCTTTGCACTGAGGGTTGCAAGGGTGAGAATATTGCTACGAGTGTCCCAGACAGCGTCATATGTGGACGGCACAGGTAGAACCCGGGCCAGAAGCCTGCTTTTCACAATCTCACGAAGCTCTTCACGCTTCTGTTTGGACACACGGGTAAAGCCGGGGTTTGCGGCAAGAAACTCCCTCTCTTCAAGCTGCATATGGATGCGCAGCAGCACTGAAGGGATAGTGCGCCTGTCCTGGCGAAGCGTAAAGACCAGATAATGATCGCGCCAGAATGCAGAAGGCACGGTAAAGGCACTTTCCCGATGATCGTCGACCTGCACCCAGCCGACTGAAAGCTCGGCAACTCCCTGGTCGATCGGGATAAAACTACGGCTCGCGAGCTGTCGAGATACCCATTGAAATAAATCCGTAGACGGAAGATTACCGGCAACCTCGAAATGACAGATACTGACTGTATTGGACAAAATACCCATTGCATATCTCCTTTTGAATTTTGAAGGGTCACATGGGTACAACTTTTTACCGGAGACGGCAAGTCCTTTTCAAGATCAATGCAGTAAAAATCATTAACCCCCCTCGGATCTACCGAGAGGGGTTAATGGTATACAGAGTGCAGCTATTGTGAATTAATCAGGCAGCCTTAGGCATCGTCTCGGACTCTTCCTGTTTGAACATCCTGTCAAGATCCAGTAGAACTATGAGCTGCTCACCTACCCTTCCAACCCCCATGAGGCACTCGGAATCGTACCCCTTGATGACTTCGGGAGTCTGTGTTATCTGTTCGGGCGAAATCTTCATCACCTGGGATACCTTATCCACGATCAACCCTACCAAGGTAGTTCCGAAAGAGACAACCACGATCCGGCGTGTCTGTTCATTTATCTCTCCGGACTCCGGGAAATGCATCCTTCTGCGGAAATCGATTACCGGAATCACCCTGCCGCGAAGGTTGATGATCCCCTCGACGTATTCCGGCGCATTGGGAGTGTGGGTTATCTTGACCATGCGGATGATCTCCTGGACCTTGAGGATGTCTACACAGAATTCCTCGCTCCCCACCGTGAATCCTACCATCTGCAGAGGTACACCTGCCGACTTCCCATCCTGTGAACCCTGTATTGCTTCTGCATTGATTGCCATGTCGTCTGTCTCCTTTCTGCATCGCCTTTGGCCCATTTGAGCACTGAATGCAATTGTACTAACAAACAACATGCCATATCGCGAACAAATTATTATGCTTGCACTTCAAGAGGTTACGATTTTTTTAAACCTCTGGCACCTCTCTGGTGCATGTCTGAAATGGGGCACCTATGCAAGCATTGCACAGCGTCACAGGAATGGATTGCCAAAACATTCATTGGTTACGTCACCCCCTGTTTACTGAAAAAATCGTATCGAACTCAGAGGAGACTTCCCTGAATACTGCCAGGACCTGCGGATCGAAGTGATGCGGCTCGGTACGACCGTCTCCATCTATGATTATCCGGCATGCCTCTTCATGGGAAAAGGCATGCTTGTAGACCCTTGTGCTGCGTAGAGCATCATACTGGTCAACCAGCATGACGATCCGCCCCTCAAGCGGAGTCTCTTCACCCTTCAATCCATTGGGGTACCCTGTGCCATCCCAGCGTTCATGATGATTCAAAGCGATAGAAGCCGCCATCTGCAGCATGGGAAACCCCGAACCATACAGTATTCTCTCGCCAATCAACGTATGACCTTTGATTACGTCGAACTCTTCAGCAGTTAGTCTACCCGGCTTATGGAGAATTGAATCCGGGATGCCGATCTTTCCCACATCATGCATGGCGCTGGCTATGCGTATGATCTCAATAAAATTTTTCTCCTGACCCAATCTGCGGGCCATCAACTCGGCATACAACCCGATCCGAGAGATGTGCCGGCCAGTGTCATCATCCCTCAGCTCAACAGCGGAAGTTAGTCGTGCAATAGTTTCAATACTCATCTGCTTGAGCCGGCCTAAAGCTTCCGCGAGCTCGGCGGTACGCTGAGCAACAGTCCTTTCCAGTTCCTGTCGGTAGTTCTGCTCTATCTGCCGCAGTCTACGGTAATTCACGGCCTTTTCAATGGAGTGCATCAGATACTGGGGGTTGTAAGGCTTAATGATAAAATCATAGGCCCCCTTCTTTACCGCAGAGACAGCCACGTCAAGATCTGCGTAAGCCGTCATCAAGATAACCGGCGTCTCAGTATCAATGCGCCGAATTGCCTCCAGAAGATCTATACCCGACATCCCCGGCATGTTTACATCGGTAAGCACCACATCCACTGGCTGCATGTCGAAGGTTTCCAAGGCATCTTCTCCGCTGGAGTGTGCAGTCACTCTGAAACCTACCAGAGAAAGGAGTGTCGACACGCTTTCCAGGACGTATGGGTCATCATCCACTATCGTTATTGTGCCCTTTATTTCGTCGTTCATTGCCTGACATCCTCCTAACCCCAAAACAGAATCCTTGCATCACCTGCATCGTTTTCCGATAAATCAGCAAAACAATGATTCAGTCATACTAAAGGATTTCATATTTCTCCATCAACGGGAAGTAGACCCGGAAACATGTTCCCTCACCGGGTTCGCTTTCGCAGATAATGAATCCCTTGTGTCGTTTTACTACTCCATACACCAGAGAGAGCCCCAGACCGTGGCCCTGCCCTACCTCCTTAGTGCTGAAGAACGGCTCATAGATGCGTTTTATGATCTCATTATCCATCCCTTTCCCTGTATCGGCTACGGACAGCATGGCAAATACCCCAATCTGACCGAATCCGTGACTGGCGATGAAATCTTGATCGATGCTGCAACGCCCGGCTTCGATACTCAGCTTCCCTCCAGCCGGCATGGCCTCTTTAGCGTTTGTAACCAGGTTCATAATCAACTGCTCCAGCTGGATGCTGTCACCCATTACAAGGAGTGGTTCTTCCGACAGTATCATTTCACACATGACAGCCCCACCTGCATCCCGCTCCAGAAGCTTATTTACACGTCCGACAACGTCTATCAGATTGACAGTGGCAAGACTTTCCGCCTGCTGGCGACTGAACGCAAGGAGACCCTTGGTCAACTTCGCCCCTCTCTCTGCTGCCTGAACGATGCTCTCTGCACAACGTTTAACGCGCTGGTCTTCACCACCCTGCATCTCCATGATGCTGGCATAGCCGATAATGGCAGTCAGCAAATTATTGAAGTCATGCGCAACGCCACCAGCCAACTGCCCTACAGCCTCCATCTTCTGAGAATATCGCAGCTTATTTTCCAGCCGTTTCCTCTCAGTTACCTCTTCCTTGATACCTACTAAATGGGTGACAGCCCCACTAGCATCCCTGATCGGAGCGATCAAGGCCTGCTCCCAGTAGAGATCGCCGTTCTTCCTGCGATTGTGGAATTCCCCCTGCCACTCCCGGCCGGCAAGAATGGTCTCCCAAATCTTCTGGTACTCTTCTCTACTGGTCTCACCTGACTTAAGGATCGACGGGTTCTTCCCTAATGCATCCTCAAAGGAGTAACCTGTCACTTCGGTAAACTTTGGATTGGTGTACTCGATCCGCCCCTGGGGGTCAGTGATTACGATACAGAGCGGACTCTGTTCCACCACATAGGAGAACATCAGGAGTTCATCCTCGATCCGTTTACGTTCAGTAATGTCATCCAATGTCTCAATTACGGCAACTACTTTACCTGAGGCCGACCTGACCGGGGCTGCAGAGAAAGACATGTATCGATCCATCCCATTGAAGTGGTACCATCCCTCGGCCTTCAACCCGTCAGAAACGAGCTCTGAACTGCTGTAGGTTCGATACAACTCCGCCAGAAGCTGCTCCCCTGAGCCATCAAGGACGATGTCGGCCAGACAAGGTCGCTGCTGCCCATAGAATCCTTGCCAGTGGCCGCTGGTGCCGATAACAGTATCAGCAGCAACCCCGGTCAGCACTTCACAGGCATGGTTCCATATGAGAACCTTGTGCTCAAGATCGATTACGAATGCAGGTATTGCGGCGTTTTGGAGAAGGCTCCGCGAAAAACTAAGCTGCTCTTCGATCGTTGTCTGCCGTCGATCCAATTCAACCACCATCGTGTTGAACTTCCTGGCAAGCGTCCCTATCTCGTCGTGAGTCTCGACAGCAATGGGAAAGGCCAGAGAAGACCTCTCTCCGATAGACTCCACATGGGTGGTAAAGCGTCGAAGAGGGGCGGTCAGGTACAGCATGAAGCGCCAGATGATCAGATTCGATATGACTACCGCAATCAGCAGCCCAACCCGAACGTAATTATGCGCCCGGTAGACAGGAGCGTAGGCTTCGTCTAGCGGGTAAATGGCTGCAAGAATCCAGTTGGTCGAGTTCACCCTCTTGTAGGATGCCAGCGTATGAATCCCTTTGGAGTTGATCGTCTCGCCTGTTCCTTCAAATCCTTTTACCGCCCTGTCGAAGAGTAGGTTGATGCCAGGAGGGACCGCTTCGGTAAGCAGACGGCTGCGGTCTCTGTGAATGAGCATTACCCGGTTGGTGTCGAAGAGTGCCAGGTACCCTTGCCTGCCGAGCCGGATAGAAGGGATCTTGCCGAGGAAATTGTCGTGTAAGAGTCTGATTCCAGAAACGAGTACCCCTAGTGGGTTCCCGCTAGAATCAAGTACTGGGGCTGCAAACATGAGCTCCGGGTCACGAGCGTTGTCATGATGGGAAAACGGTTCAGATATTTTAGGGCTGCAGGTTACAATGCTTTGCTTCACCAGCTCCTGCAGGCTGTTCTCCTGGTGCTTCGCAAATTGGTTGCCATCGACGCTGGCAAGGAGTGCTCCATGTGCATCAAATACATACATACAACTTAAATACGTCTCGCGGAAATCCGCTTCATTTTCAATGAAAGCCTTTGCCGCTTTGGGCGAGGCAAAGACCTTCGGTGAGGCAGTCCGTGCAAGAACCTCTAATCCGCTACGAAATACTGTGACCTTCTGTTCGATATCATCAGCAATAGTTGAGACCAGTATGTATTGCTGGTCGGAGATAATCTTTTTGATCTGTTTTTCAAAAAAAGCGAGGAAAGAAAAGGCCAAAACTGCCAGAATGGTGGTAGTAAGGATTGAAACGACCAAGGCCATTTTTTTGTTGAGACTTAAGTGCATGTTGATCCGTCTGGGTCAATGCTGATCGCTGCCGGTGTAATCAGGTCTCGCACCCTTGAATAGCCACTGATGAGGGGAGCTGGAGATATGACTCGATACTATAGAACAGATCGGCGTTTTTGAGAAATCCTTAAGTTGATTTCAGGCGGTGTCATCAAGCGAATCAGTGCTCAATCCCGCTTGATTAATCCCTGCTCCTCACATATAATGCGCTATTCTCAAGATCGGGATTGAAGATGAGCTGTTTTATAACATTCGAAGGGATTGAAGGGTGCGGCAAGACCACCCAAATCCGGCTCCTGACAGAACGTCTGAAGTCACGGGACATCCCTGTTCTATTGACCAGAGAGCCGGGGGGATGCCCCATTGCCAACCAGATCAGGGGCATACTTCTGGACGGAGAGAATAACTCCATGACCCCCCTTGCCGAACTTCTCCTCTACGCTGCTGCCCGATCTCAACATGTTTCTGAAGTCATCTCTCCCGCTTTGGCAGAAGGCTGCGTCGTGCTCTGCGACCGCTTTACCGATGCAACCCTTGCGTACCAAGGGTTTGCCAGGGGGCTCGACCAGAAACTTATCATGAGCCTCAATAACATTGCCACCGGTCTTGCAGTACCGCATCTGACCATTCTCATTGACTGTCCCGTTGAGATCGGCCTTGAACGTGCCATCTCGCGGATCAACAGCACAATAGGAGCCAGGGAAGAGCGCTTTGAGCTTGAATCCCTCGAATTCCATCGCCGTGTGCGTGACGGATATCTACATCTTGCAGCAAGGGAACCGGATCGTTTTGTGATCGTAGACGGCACGGCCGTTGTTGAGAAAACCGCTGCTGTCATTGAAGATTCAGTTCTGAGGTTCGTCACGAATCACGAGCCACGAGCCACGGGGGTTCGATGCCCTTCGCAAATATAGTCGGCCACGAGCGAATTGTCGGGATACTTCGCCGCACTCTGGAGGCACGGAGGGTCGCCCACGCCTATCTCTTTGTCGGCCCTGAAGGTTGTGGAAAACGGACTACTGCACTAGCACTTATCGAGGCAGCCTTCTGCAACGGAATCGATGGTTGCGGCAGCTGCCCCACCTGCCGTCGTGTCTCAGCCCTGCAGCACCCGGACCTCCACCTGCTGGAGCCGGACGGCGCATTCATAAAGATTGACCAGGTGCGTCAGTTGCAACGTGAACTCTCTCTTCGACCCTACGAGGCGGACTTCAAGGCCTGCATCATTGAATCTGCCGACCGGTTTCATCAGTCTGCGGGCAATGCCCTGCTCAAGACACTAGAGGAGCCACCGGGAAGTGCGCTTATGATCCTTCTCACCTCCAACCCGGAGGCAGTGCTCCCCACCATCAGATCCCGCTGCCAGACTGTCAATTTTCAGCACCTGTCGGAAGAGGCAATCGTTCAGCTGCTTGGCGGTCAAGGAACCGACCCGGTGGCAGCCAGGCTGGCAGCCTGTCTTGCCGGGGGAAGTCCTGGTCGAGCAATGGAACTCTGTTCAGAAGAGGCCCTGAGCGGAAGACATGAGATAATTGAACTGCTTTTTTCGCTATCTCTTAAGGATATCGGCACGATCTTCAACACTTCGGAACGTTTGGCTTCAGAAAAGGAAGGACTTCCTGAGATTCTAGATCTGTTGACAACCTTCCTGCGCGACATGCTTTTCCTCAGGGTAGGCAGTAGTGAACTTGTTAACCGCGACCTGATTGACCTTATTGAACGGGAAACTAAACGTTACCCGCCGAAACAGCTAATGGAACTGATAGATTCCGTCAAGAGTGCTCGTCTGGCACTGCAGAGAAACGTAAATGCCAGGCTGGCCATGGACGTGCTTTTGATGCGCCTTGCGGCGTAACGAACAAAGGAGTTTTTTTTGCGAATAGTAAAGATCCAATTCTCCACTGCAGGCAAGCTTTATGACTTCAATGCAGGCGACATGGAGATGAACACCGGAGACCAGGTAATTGTGGAAACCGAGCGAGGTCGAAGTATTGCAGCGGTAGTAGTTCCCCCTGTCGAATTCGATGATTCACAGCTCCATGACGGCATCAAGCGAGTTGTCCGGATGGCTCAGGAAGACGACTTGACTGCTCTGGCCCGTATCCGGGTTCGGGAAGCCGAAGCGTTCTCCTTCTGCCAGGCCAAAATTTCCGAACGTTCAATGGAAATGAAGCTCGTGAAAGTAGAGTACCTCTTCGACGGCAGCAAGGCGATTTTTTTCTTCACCGCTGAAGGACGAGTTGACTTCCGCGAACTGGTGAAAGACCTTGCCCATCAGTTTCACACCCGCATCGAGATGCGCCAGATCGGTGTACGTGACGAGGCCAAGATGGTCGGCGGCATAGGTATCTGTGGTCGGGAGCTCTGCTGCTCAACCTTCCTCAGGGACTTTGCACCAGTCTCGGTGAAGATGGCAAAGGAGCAGAACCTTGCGCTGAACCCTACCAAGATCTCCGGGCAGTGCGGTCGCCTTCTCTGCTGCCTGGGGTACGAGTTCGAGACCTACTGCAGCCTCAGGCAGGGGCTCCCCAAGTGCGGCAAACGAGTACAGTGCGGTTGCAATGAGGGCGAGGTAATTAAACTCGACATCCTCAACTCATCCTTTACCCTCAAGACAGATGATGGCAGCCAGATTGTGATCTGCAAGGACGATCTCTCCTCGGATTCAATCATCGAGCGCCCCAAGAAACCGTTAAAGGAACAGGAAAAGGGGAAACCAGACCCGAAACAGGATGCTGCAGCGGCAACTAAACCCCGCAGGGACAAGCGGAAGGAACGGGACAAGGAAAAAGATAAGGGCAGGGAGAAACCATGAAATCAGCCTTTTATGTGACAACTCCGATTTACTATGTCAATGACGTTCCGCATATCGGCCATGCCTACACTACGCTGGCGGGAGACGTGATCGCACGATACAAGAGACTGAAGGGGTTTGACGTCTTCTTCCTTACCGGAAGTGACGAACATGGTCAGAAGGTCGAAAAAGCGGCAACATCCTCAGGCGAAACACCGCTGGAGCTTGCAGATCGAGTGGTGAAGCGCTTTCAGGCCCTCTGGGACAAGCTCGACATCTCCTACACCGACTTTATCCGGACCACCCAGGAGCGCCACAAGGAAGGGGTCAGTCATATCTTCACGAAGATCCTTGAGAAAGGCGACATATTCCTTGGCGAATACGAGGACTGGTACTGCACCCCCTGCGAGACCTTCTGGACCGAGACGCAACTGATCGATGACAAGTGCCCCGACTGCAACCGGCCGGTGGAAAAACTCAAGGAGGAGTCGTATTTCTTCCGGATGAGCAAATACCAGGAACGGATACTGGCTCACATTGAGGCTAACCCCGACTTCATCCAGCCCAAGTCAAAGAGGAACGAGATCGTCTCTTTTGTCAAGGAAGGGCTGAGAGACCTTTCCGTTTCACGTACGAGTTTCAGCTGGGGGATTCCGGTGCCCGGCAACGAGCGGCATGTGATATACGTATGGTTCGATGCCCTTACGAACTATATCACGGCGCTGGGCTACCCTGACGAATCAGGCAACTACGGCAAGTACTGGCCGGTCGATGTACATCTGTTGGGTAAGGACATACTCCGATTCCACGCCGTCTACTGGCCTACCTTCCTGATGGCGGCCGGACTGCCGCTGCCGAAAAAGGTCTTTGCCCACGGCTGGTGGACAGTGGAGGGGCAGAAGATGAGCAAGTCACTGCAGAACGTGGTGGAACCGAACCTGTTGATAGACCGCTACGGAGTTGATGCTATCCGTTACTTCCTGCTGCGTGAGGTCCCCTTTGGCTTGGATGGCGATTTCTCCCATTCTGCGCTGGTGCACAGGATCAATTCCGACCTTGCCAATGACCTGGGTAACCTTCTCAACCGGACCACCGCCATGATCGTCAAGTACTTCGAAGGTATCCTGCCGGAACCTGGAGAGTCAGAGCCGATCGATCAGGCATACCGCTCGCGTTCGGAAGGGATGCTGGCCCAGGTTGACGGACTGCTTGACGAACTGGCCTTCAGCAAGGCTCTACAGTCAATCTGGGAGGTGGTTTCCGCCGGCAACAAGTACATCGACGAAACCGCCCCCTGGACACTGGCTAAAGACCCTGCACTCAAGGGTCGCCTTGCAACGGTAATGTACTCCCTGGCAGAGTCCCAACGGCTGATCTACTTCCTACTCAGTGCATTCATGCCAGCTACTGCGACCAAGGCGCTCAACTTTCTCGGATGGGATCAGGAGGTGACCGATTCAGGCCTTACATGGGGGAAAATGGTTTCAGGCACCCAAGTGACCAAGGCGGAACCACTCTTCCCCAGGATTGAAGACAAGAGCGGGGAATAGCAACCTCCGGTGTATTCCGCAGCCGAGTCGCTACTCCCTGATCCCTATGTTGTTGACTGTCCTCATCTCGGCAGGGGAAATCAGGAAGAATACCCTGAACATCGTATACTTGTAGAATTCACTCAATAAAAGACGAAAGCTTCCGCCGTGGCTCCACCAGGTCGAAACCAGGTTGGTGCTGTCCACGGGATGTGGATATATGGCGATATCCTTGGGAAGAAACGTTCTGAAAAAGAGCATTGACCTCTTCATGTGATAGCGCGAGGTAATCAACAAGACAGAGGTAATCTTGTTACGCAGGATCAGCTCGCGTGAATAGAGGGCATTTTCCAGAGTGTTGCGTGAGACTTGTTCGAGGACAACCCCTTCGGCGCTCCGCCGTCCCGGAAGCACCCGGTAAAGGTCTCCCTTGCGGACAGAAGGGTCGACCCCGATAAGTAAGAGAGTATCGGCCTTCCCTTCCAGATAGAGGCGAACCCCCTCATCAACCCGTCCACGACCACCTGCCAGTACGACTATGGCATCAGTGGTAATGTCACGACTCTTGAGAGAGTATGTCTTATAGGCAAAGTCGACAAAGAGAACCGCTGCAACCACCAGACTGATGACCAGCAGCAGCAGAACAGTCCTGACGAACGTGAAAAGACCCCTCATTACTCACCATATTCCTTAAACTGCGTCAGACACTGAAAAAAATCTTGAACTTCATCGGCCAATCTGCTAAAAAGTAAAGCTTAGTTTCCTAGAGGAGGTTTTATCATGTCCAAGGTATGCGAAATCTGCGGCAAAGGCCCCAGCTTCGGCAATAACGTCAGTCACGCCAACAACAAGACACGCCGGATGTGGCTCCCGAATCTGCAGAAGTTGAAGGCGATTCAGGACGGAAGCATCAAGAGCATCAAGGTCTGCACCCGATGCATCCGGTCCAACAAGGTCACCAAGGCCCTGTAAAGGTATTCATCAGGCTGCACATGATAAAGCCGCGGCGTAAATCGTCAGCGGCTTTTTTTCGTCGGTCGGATTTCACAGACATTGGAAAAGGGCGCAGTTCAGCCGGCCAGTGCCACGACTTCGATCTCAACCTTAGCTCCGCGAGGCAGACCCTTCACCTCCACCGTAGACCGTGCCGGCGTCTCCCCGGTAAAGCGACTCCCGTAAATCTCATTGACAGCAGCAAAATCTGCAAGGTCGGTGAGGAAAATAGTTGTCTTTACCACGTCGTTGAAACCGAGACCTACCGATTGCAGAAGTGCAAAGATGTTCTCCATAACCTGTCCTGCCTGCTCCGCGGTGCTTTCTCCCTTTATCTCACCTGTGACAGGGTCCAACGGAATCTGCCCGGAGAAAAAAACAAGCCCTGCCGCCTTAACCCCTTGTGAGTATGGTCCAATTGCCTTTGGTGCCTTGTCGGTATTGACGATCTCTTTTTTCATGCGATTCTCCCCACGCACAGTGCTATACGGAACGACCAATCCCCAATTACATCTAGTTTTTCAGTCTCTCAACCTTTGTGACACCTTTGATCTGCATTATTTTTTTCAACACCCGATTCAGGTGATCGAGATCGGTAACTTCTATCTCGAAGATATTGATCCCACGCTTGTCAACGGTACTGGAGATGGATGCACTGGAGATATTTGCCTCGCAGTTGGTTATGGCAAGTGAGATATTGGCAAGAATTCCTTTTTCGTCGTGGCAGGAGACGCGGATCTTGACCGGCAGAGCTGCCCGCTTGTCCTTGTTCCAGTCAACATCTATCCGCCTCTCCGGGTCGCTGTCAAGAGCCAGCGGGCAGTCGGCTGCATGGACCGTAACCCCCCTTCCACGGGTTATAAACCCGACGATATCATCGCCAGGGACCGGATTGCAGCACTTGCCGAAACGAACCAGCACATCCTCTACGCCACTTATCTGGATAGCGCTCGAAGACTTCTTGATCAGTTTTTCAAGAACCTTGCCGACCCGGCTCTCCTTGCGCTCCTGATGAAGTTCCAGTTTTTCTGCCGGGATGAGCCTGCCGATCAACTGGTGAGATGAGAGCTTTCCATATCCAACCGCAGCCATCAGGTCATCATTGGTTACGAAACCGAATTCAGCAGCGAGTTTCTTTATCTCCCCGGTTTTCTGCATCTTGCCAAAGTTGAGTGAATAGCGGCGGAACTCCTTTTCACAGATCTCAAGCCCTAGGGTTATACTCCTTTTCCGCTCTTCGGTCTTGATCCAGGCCCGGATCTTGTTACGTGCCCTGGAGCTTTTGACAATCTTGAGCCAGTCCTTGCTCGGTGTATGGTGAGGAGAAGTAACGATCTCAACTATATCACCGGTCTTCAGCTCAAGCTTGAGTGGGACCAGCTTTCCATTGACCTTGGCACCCACACAGCGATGCCCGACATCGGTGTGGATGCTGTAGGCCAGGTCTATGGGAGTCGAACCCTTTGGGACACTCTTCACATCTCCTTTTGGCGTGAAGACGTAAACCTCTTCGGGGAAGAGTTCCACCTTGACGGTATCCATAAATTCCCGAGAGTCCTGTAGTTCCTGCTGCCACTCCAGGAGCTGCCTGAGCCAGTCGAAACGCTTGACCTCCTTCTCGTCGTATCCTTTCCCTTCCTTGTACTTCCAGTGTGCTGCTATTCCAGCCTCCGCAACACGGTGCATCTCGGCAGTCCGAATCTGCACCTCCATCCGCTCGCCGAAAGGTCCAATCACTGTCGTATGGAGGGACTGGTACATGTTTCCCTTGGGCATGGCAATGTAATCTTTGAAGCGGCCTGGCACAGGTTTCCAGGTTGAATGAATAATACCTAAGACCTCGTAGCAGTCGCGTATATCCTCCACAAGAACACGCATGGCAATAAGGTCATAAATTTCATCAATATCGACACTTCGTATCTCCATCTTGCG
The DNA here is from genome assembly GCA_964528055.1 of uncultured Geoanaerobacter sp. GTDB lineage: Bacteria > Desulfobacterota > Desulfuromonadia > Geobacterales > DSM-12255 > Geoanaerobacter. The sequence continues at coordinate 27,882 of CAZGQM010000011.1, forward strand.
GTAGATGGAGTAGAGGTGCTTGCTGCGTCCGGAGACGTTACCCTTGATTCCGTGCTCGGTAAGTTTTGACGCAATCACGGCACGTGCCTTTTCCACGTCCGTCTCCCGCTCCTGCTTCTTCTTGGTCACTTTCGACGCAAGGTCGTAATAAAGCTGAGGATCAAGATATCGGAACGACAGATCCTCCAACTCTCCCTTGATCCAGGAGATACCAAGACGGTTGGCAATCGGTGCGTATATATCCAGGGTCTCTTTGGCAATACTCCGCTGCTTCGGCTCGGGCTGGTGCTGAAGGGTTCGCATGTTGTGAAGGCGGTCTGCGAGTTTTACGAGAATCACCCGTATATCGATGGCCATTGCCAGAAGCATCTTCCGGAAGTTCTCTGCCTGGCTTTCCTCTTTTGTCTTGAAGTGGATCCTGCCGATCTTGGTAACACCATCCACCAGGCTCGACACCTCTTCGCCGAACATATCCTTCAGCTGTTCAAGGGTGGTGAGGGTATCCTCAACGGTGTCATGCAAAAGTCCGGTCACAACCGTAGCCACGTCCAGCTTCAGATCAGCAAGGATAGCGGCAACTTCCATTGGATGGATCAGGTATGGTTCGCCGGAAAGTCTGGTCTGCCCCTGATGGACCTTGGCACAATAGACATAGGCCTTACGAACAACATCCAGGTCAGCCGACGGGTTGTAGGCAAGAACCTTGTCCAATATGTCGTTTAGTCTGATCATTGGTCCCCAGATAAGGTTAAAGGCAAAAGGCCACCGGCCAAGGGATCAGTATCACCCCTTTCTGCCTTGAGCCCCTTGCCCTTAGTCCAGCATAAAAAGAGGACAAGAACGTTACATGCTCCTGCCCTCTGAAACTCAGCCCTAACGGCTGCGGCGCGTGTTAATCTCGTAAGCGACCTTGCCTGCCGCGATCTCCCGCAGCGAGAGCACTACATTCTTGTTACCGCTCTTGTTTTCTATCAGGGGACGTGCACCTTTGTAAAGTTGCTTTACCCTCTTGGATGAAAGCATCACCAGCAGAAACCGGTTATCAACTTTTTCCAGACAATCTTCTACCGTTACGCGTGCCATATAGTGCTCCTTGTAATAGCTGTCCTAAATTTCAAACATTTTACCGACCGAATCCAGCACCCGCACGGTACGACAGCGTTCTGCCTGGATAATCGATTTTAACTCCTCAAGCGCCTCATCGAAATCGTCGTTAACGATAATATAGTCATACCACCTTGATTCCTTTATCTCTGCGGCAGCATTCTCAATTCGCATCTCAATGACCGTCTCGCTGTCCGAACTCCGCTTGTCAAGACGACTGCGAAGTTCGTTGAAGCTCGGAGGGAGGATGAAGATGAAGACCCCTCCAGTGAACCGCTGCTTCAGCTGTTGAGCCCCCTGACAATCGATGTCAAGTATCACATCAGTGTTGTTGTCTCTGTACTCCTCAAGGGTCTTGACGGCTGTCCCGTAACAGTTACCGTGAACCTCGGCCCACTCGGCAAACTCACCTGCTGCAACCATCTGCCTGAACAGATCAGGACTTACAAAAAAATAATCCCGGCCGTGAACCTCGCCGGGACGGGCCTGTCGCGTTGTGTAGCTGACAGAATGCCGTAAGCACTGAAAAATGTCAATTACTTCCTTGCATAGCGAGGTCTTGCCGGCCCCGGAAGGAGCAGAGATTATGAACAGAATCCCTTCGCGTTTCATGTTAACCTCTGAAAAAAGTGAGACGTGAGACGCAAGATGTAAAAACGTCTCACGTATCACATCTTGCGTTTAACGGTCTACTCGATATTCTGAACCTGCTCACGAATCTTCTCCATTTCGGCTTTTAATGAAACGACATGACTGGCGATACAGGAATCATTGGCCTTCGAACCGATGGTATTCACCTCGCGGTTAAGCTCCTGCAGTAGAAAATCCAGCTTCCGCCCGACCGGTTCACCAGATTTCAGGGCAGATGAGATTTGCTGCATATGGCTGTTGAATCTTACCAACTCTTCAGTGATGTCGCAACGATCAGCAAGAATGGCAACTTCCTGGGCAATTCTCGACTCGTCCAGTATCTGTCCGGCAAGCAGCTGTTCAACTCTCTCTTTCAGTCGTGCAGCCCCTTCGGACACCACTTCCGGCGCCCGTTGAGCTACCACTGACATATGAGCCTCCAGAATCTCCAGGCGCTGGCTGATATCGGCAAGAAGCGCCGCCCCTTCCCGACCACGCATCGATTCAAGGCTGTCGATCGCTCCGCTTACAGCATCCAGTAAGTCTGCAAGGAGGGCTTCATTGTTGAGTTCCTCATCCCCTCCGGCAAGTACATCCTTCTGGGAGGCGATCAGTGAAAGTGTAATGGGGTCGGCCAGGCCAAGCGCCTCCTTGAGAGAAACAAATACCTTGTGATAGGCCTTTGCCAGTGGAATATTCAGCACCGGCTGTCCTGCTGCGACTGCTGTGCTCTCAAGCTTGACGAAGACCTCGATTTTCCCTCTTTTAAGCCGCGCTGAAACCTGCCTACGCAATTCATGCTCAAATGAAAGTAGCGCTCGGGGGACCTTCACTGTCACCTCGCCATAACGGTGATTAACTGCACGGATCTCCACAATCAGCCGACCAGACCCCACCTCACGTTCAACCTTGCCATATCCTGTCATGCTATTAATCATGGTAGCTACCTTTCACTCTTCACATATTATCGTTGACCTGCTTGCAGGATGCTCTCCCATCGCCAGGCATCGGCTACAATGGTTTCCAGATCATCAAAACGTGGCGACCAGTCAAGCACTGCTCTGATTCTTTCGGCACAAGCCACAAGCTTGGCAGGATCGCCCGGGCGGCGCGATGCTTCCAAAACTGGGAAATCAATGCCGCTCACCTTTTTCACCATTGCGACGACCTCTCGTACGCTTGCACCTTGGCCATAACCTACATTGATCCGCGTAGACTCCCCCCCCTGCTCCAGATAGCCCAGAGCAGACAAGTGGGCAGAGGCTAGGTCTTCGATGTGGATGTAGTCACGAATCCCAGTGCCGTCAGGAGTCGGATAGTCGGTGCCGTAGACCGCAACCTTATCGCGAATACCCAGTGCCGCCTGGCAGCTCACCTTGATCAGATGGGTCGCCTCGGGAGTCCTCTGACCCATGCGCCCCTCCGGATCGGCACCGGCAACATTGAAGTACCTGAGCGCCACATATCTCAACGGATGTGCAGCTGCCGTATCACGCAGCATCCACTCACTCATCAGCTTGGAGGTGCCATACGGGTTTATCGGCTCGGTAGGACTCTCTTCCGATGCATGACCATCGGCAGGCATCCCGTAAACAGCAGCCGTGCTTGAAAAGATAAAGCGCGGGATAGCTTGTTTGACGCATGTCTGCAACAGGTTAAGGGTGTTTCGGGTATTGTTCGAATAGTATTTGAGCGGATCGAACACCGACTCAGGGGCTACAATTGCTGCGGCAAAATGTAATACCGCAGAAAAATCGTTTCCTTCAAAGAGCTGTGCCAATCGCTCCGTATCTGCCAGTTCGCCAACCACCAGTTTTTCCCCGTTTATAAGGGCATCAGCAAAACCGGTGGATAGGTTGTCATACACCACCACCTCATAGCCGGCCTCGGAAAGCTGCCGAACCACATGGCTGCCGATATAACCACAACCTCCTGTGACCAGAACCTTTTTCATGCCTTCTCCTCTACGTATAACTTGCTAAAAAATCAATACCTGTAACTCAGATCTAGCTTAAGAATCTGATTGGTCTTCTCTCCCCCAGCAATAAGGTTAAAGTTATTGATATGCTCCCATCCGTACATCAACTCAGTATCCCAATTTCCATATAGCGGCAGTCGCCAGAAGCCGCGCCAAGCGTCCTTCTGTTCCACTGACTGGCCTGGCATCTTGCCGACCACACCGCGTCTGGTATGAATGTATTCCAGTGCCAGGGAATTTCGTACCGAGAACCAGTGAGAGTAGCGAAAGAAGAGCTCCTGACTGGCACCACCCTGCGAGTGGCCGATCGGCATACCGCGATACAGATACCCTTGCGGAAAGGTGCCGGAGGTGTACAGGATCTGATTCCCCTGGAAAAACTCGAAGCGGAGGTCGTTTCGCCCGTCATTTGTCAGGTTGGGGATAAATATGCCGGCAACATAACTCTCAACTATCGGCCAGAAGGCTGCCGTATCTTCACCTGAAAATTCACCATACAACTCAGTATTTCGAAGCCATTTAGCCCGATAGCGGAGCTCAAATCCTGCAAGTCCGTTTGAATTGTCGGCACTGGTACCGCCGACAATTCCGCGCAGCGTATCCCCCAGACCGTTTTTGACCCCCGGGCCACCTACCTGTCTTCCAAGGTTGAATCCAAGCTCCCAATCTGAAGCAGGCTTCAATGAAAGCTTTACCGCATAGAACCAGGGCTGCCGAACCTCTCCGCCTGTGTTTGTCTCCTCAAACCGCGAGGCCAGCAGAGCATATTTGAAAGCCCCAAGAAATCCCACATTTATCGGTTCCGGACTCGACAGCTTGAGAAGATCAAAATTCCGTGCATTGTCCGTGAGGGTGATTGCTCCACGATACCCGAGCCCCAACCAGTTGGCATCCCTGCCCGCCTCCAGCTCCAGAGCACCACCACCGAGCTTCAGATACCCCTTGTTGAGCCTCATGGAGGCAGTAGATGATCCGTTGCGATAGAGCAGCAGAGGCTCTATGGCTAGTGAGAGCTGGCTGCCGATATACCCCTCGCTGCTGAAACGGATTTCCCCATTTGTTCCGTCAGCATAACGGTTGCCTTCATTGTTCTCCATCATCGGCGTACCTTCGGTTCCATGCTGCTGGACAGCTGAAGGATACGGATTGTCAGGCCGAAGACCGGCACCTATACCGAAGACCCCATCGCCACCCGGGTCATGAACCGGCCGCTCGTAACTTCTTGGAACCCCGTCAAGGAAGAGATACCTGAGACGGGCATTGTAAATTGGCGTCCAATCAAAAATCGGGGCCTTGTCCGGTTGTACGCGAAGAAACACCTCGCGTGCAAGATATCGATCGAGTTCAGTGAACAACCATTCGACCATGGGATGGGATGCTTCAGAAGAGGCATTGATTCTGGCCTCTGCCAGAAGGCGCGCTGCTTCACTTCGTGTATACGGCCTGATCCCTCGGAAGTCGGAAGAAAGCAGACCAAACCCGGCAAGTTTTTCTATGTACCCATACACAGGACTGTCCAATGGGATATTGGGAGATGACAAGGCATGGCAGTGCCCTGACATACTCAGGATGGTCAGCTGTACCCAGAGAAGGATATGGTAGAATTTATGTATGGTTTTCATTCGATAAAAGGCATGAGGGAGGGAACGTTCCTATCACTTCTTGATCCGGAGAACTTTTCCGCTCATTGAAGGAATCACCGGAAACAGGTCAGGACGGACTCTCTGGAAGGCCACGGGCGGCGTCCCCTGGAAAGAGTATTTTGGGGAATACTCGGGAATCAACTCTTTAAGCCCTTCCATTATACCCTGGATATCGGAACTGCACGCCCTTTCGTGAAGACAATCAAGTGATTCCGAAACAAGCGCAAGGTCCGCAGTCATAGCTGAAGCAATCTTGATCTTTATATGAGACGTCGGCTTAATCCCTTCACCTTCAACCAGAAGCTCTTCAAATAGCTTCTCACCAGGGCGAAGCCCGGTGAATACTATGTCAATATCTTCATAGGGGATGAATCCGGAGAGGCGTATCAACTCCTCTGCAAGATCAAGGATCTTGACCGGTTCCCCCATGTCAAGGACAAAGACCTCCCCTCCCTTGCCGATACAGCCGGCCTGGAGTACGAGCTGCGTGGCCTCGGGTATAGTCATGAAATACCGGAGCACTTCAGGATCGGTTACGGTGACCGGCCCGCCGTTGCTTATCTGCTCATGAAAGATCGGGATAACACTACCGTTACTCCCAAGGACATTGCCAAACCTGACAGTAGTAAACTTTGTTCTACTCTGTCTGGCAAGGGATTGCACGTAAATTTCCGCTGCCCTCTTGCTGGCACCCATCACATTGGTAGGATTCACCGCCTTGTCAGTGGAGATCATCACAAAGTTGCTCACCTTGAACCGATGGGCTGCATCGGCGAGCTTACGTGTTCCAACAATATTGTTTGTAACCGCCTCGACCGGATTGTACTCCATCATCGGAACATGCTTGTATGCCGCAGCGTGAAAGACAACCTCAGGCATAAACTCATCAAATACCATCTCTATACGCGTGCGATTTCGGACATCGGCCACCACGGGAATTATGGGAACGTTCGGGAATCTCGCAATCAGTTCCTTCTCGACGTAAAAAAGAGGGGTTTCGGCATTATCGAACAGGATGATCTTGGCGGGGTTGAATTTAGCCACCTGCCGACAGATTTCGCTGCCGATGCTCCCCGCTGCGCCGGTCACCAGTACCCGCTTGCCGGTGAGATAACTGCTGATCCCCTGTTCATCAAGGACAACCGGTTCCCTCCCCAGCAGATCATCGATAGCAACATTCTTGATCTGGGATACAGAAAACTTGCCGTCAATGATGTCGCTCATCCCCGGCACGATCTTTACAATGACCTTTGCCTTTTCACAACTGGCAAGAATCCGCTTCAACATTTTCCCTTGGGCAGACGGAATGGCAACAATGATCTCTTCAATCTTATATTTACGAACAAGGGCCTTTAGCTGGTCAATCGTACCCATAACCGGTACCCGGTGCAGAAGCATCCCCTGTTTTTCCTGACTGTCATCTACAAACCCGACTACATGGTAATGTGCGCCTCTCTGCTTGCGGATCTCCTTCAACAGCAGGCTGCCGGCTTCACCTGCTCCGATTATGAGAGTCCGCCGCCCCGTGCCGTTCCTGACGCCAAACTGATCAAGGATAAAGTACTTTTCACGGTAAAACCGCCAGACAAGACGGCTCGCTGCCACCATAAACACGAGGAAACACCAGTCAAGTATGAAAATGGAACGTGGGAACGACGCAAATGAATGCATGTACATGACACTAAATACGGACATGATGGACGAGATGGTTATGACCTTGAAGATTTCCATGGCATCCTGAAGCGATGCATAGCTCCAGAGATTCTTGTAGAGCCCGGAAACAAGGAAGACCATTGGTTTGACGCAGATAACAAACCATAATCCGTTAAAGAATATTTCTCGCTGCGCTACAGGGATTGAAAAATCAAACCGAAGGAAAAAAGCAAGTGTATAAGCAGCTACGATAAGGCAAATATCAACCAGAAATACAATAAGACGCTTTCTGTTGAACATGGACCCTCCTTCAAATCACATGACAGGACCTGCAAAGAACATGTACACAAGTTATACCGTGTAAACTGGTGAGATTCAAGTTCAAGGGAAAAATCTCCCTCATCACGCTTGCTCAACCCGGATTCTTGATACCAGCAAAATAGTTATTATCAATTATTAATGTGTAACCCCGTCACTTCGTAAAACTTTAAGAAAGGTAAGGAACAGAATCTTCAGGTCGAAAAACATAGACCGGTGATTGAGATAATACTCGTCAAATTCGACCTTTACCGGAATGGGGAGTTCATCCCTGCCATTGATCTGCGCCCAACCAGTGAGACCTGGAACCAAAGCTTGCACCCCTTTAGCTGTGCGCAAAGCAATCAGGTCATCTTGGTTGAAAAGTGCGGGACGTGGTCCGACAAAACTCATGTCACTATTTAATATGCTGAATAGCTGCGGAATCTCGTCTAGGCTCGACTTTCGGAGAAAACCGCCAATAGGCGTCAACCACTGACCAGGGTCACCAAGCAGATGTGTGGCAACAGCAGGAGTATCGGTTCGCATGGTGCGGAATTTTGGCATACTGAAGATTGAGTTGTTTCTGCCTACTCGGTCTGACCAATATAGAACCGGACCACTCGAAGTCAGTTTGATCATCAATGCTATGATGAGCATTGGAATAAAGAGTATCGTCAATATTATTAATGCAAAGGAGACGTCAAATCCTCTTTTAATTAATGCTTGCATTAATATTTCATTTCCTGAATATATTTCTGACATTATACAATATTCTGACAACTTTATATTGATTGCAATATATTAAGGCTCTTAATGTTTCAAGTCTGGCTTTTCTAACTAATGATAATAGTATTGCATGTATAGGAGTTGTCTTATCAATATATGAATTATTGTTTTTGTTTGTTTTAAACATCATGCAATCTGATGTTATATGTTTGTTAGTTGCGCTATGATTCGATGTTACAATACAGGTTTTTGAGTTATCATTATAACTCTTAATATCAAGTAACAGCTCTTTGTTTATTATTTCCTCTGCTTCTTTTATATAATCGTCATAATTATTAAATGATTTTTGATCCCCATGAATGCGAAATCCACCAATCAACTCATTTAATGTATACAACTCGGCATTCCTATAAAACCTGTTCCAAAGCTCAAGATCACCGGCATAATTATATTTTGTCGAAATATATCCACCTGATTTAGCCCATAAAGATCTGCGCCAGAAAGTACTCTCCTGCTGAATGGCTACTCCAAGGTACTCTTTTTTCAAGTGATTTGCACGCGAATAGTCTGGGAGTCTCCCCCTGAACACCTTACTAAGATGACCGTTTTTATCCCAAACAGTAGGACGTCCTACTACCCACTCTACTTCAGGATTCATTTTAAAGAATGTGGAGATTTTATCAAAAGCAAAGGCATGATACTTATCATCGGAATTAACCCAAGACATAATTTCACCCGATGACTTCCTAAATCCAGCATCCAACGCAGAGTATTGACCTCCATCTGGCTCACTTTGCCAATAAGTCAGATATTTTTCATATTTCTTAATTATTTCTACAGAGTTATCTGTACTTCCTCCATCCATAATAATATATTCCAAATCAGGATAATTTTGGTTCAACACTGAATCAATACACTCTTCAAGAAAGTCGCCTTGGTTGTATGATGGTGTTACGACAGTAATACGAGGTAAGATATTCTCCATTATAGGTACTATTGTGGCATAAGTTGTTGCTTAGCAATATTATGTCTTAATATTGGCAGTAAATATTGTACAAATTTCCTCATAGCTCTAAAATATAACGTCCATGGTTTAGGTTTAAGCCCATTAACCTCCCATGCAAGAAGTGCTGAACGGTGGTTATCTATTCGACTATGAAATGATGCATTAGTAATACCGCCAGTTCGCATTTTTACAAGCACTGTTGGAATGTAACTTGCCAAAATAGAATCACATAATAGAAGACGCAACATGAGTTCATAGTCAGCAGCCTGTCCAAGGTCCGTGCGGAAAAAACCATACTTTTCATATATCTGTTTTTTCACAAAGAAAGTCGGGTGGGGGGGAATCCACCCCTGATAGAAATCAAATTTATTTGACTGTGATGATCTCCAGTATCTAACAATTTTATCGATGTTATTTCGTTTTACATACAATAAATCGCCGTAACAAGAATCTATGCAATCATCGCTCATAACACTTGCGACAAGAGCTATAACTCCAGAGCTGTAATACATATCATCAGCATTCAAAATACCAATTATTTGTCCTTTGGCTAGCGCTATCCCCTTATTCATAGCATCATAAATGCCATCATCTGGTTCACTTATATACTTAATGTCATGATTACAATACTTGGCTAACACATTCATTGTATTGTCCGTAGAGCCGCCGTCAATAACCAGATATTCAATGTTGGGGTAATCTTGATTTAGTACGCTTTGGATCGCCTCCTCAAGGAATCTACCCTGGTTATAAGATGGAGTGACGATTGTGATAAGTGGAAGATGCGTGTTATTGATCAATTGGTCACACCTTTACATTCCAATTCTTTAACAATGATGAGAGAAAACCTAGATAGCCTGAAGAAACGGCTGGTGTTTCATTACCACTCAGAAAATTAAAATCTGACTACGCATAGTATCGTGATCGCTTAGCTTGCGCCACCATATGTCTTTAAATACCACGATGCTGTTGCTTTTAATCCTTCAGCCATCGTAAATGCCGGTATCCACTCCAATTCCTGACGGATTTTTGAACTATTCACAATAAGTGACGCGGTAAGGCGGTTGACCGCCGCGCTGCTGCCGGTCAATTTACCAGCCAATTTAATGATTTCCGGAGGAAAGGAGAAGAGTCGTGCACGCTTGTCAATTGCTTTGGCAACTAATCGAATCAACTCGGGAAGAGAGACTTCGTCTCCGTCACTAACTAAGTAGATATTACCGGATGCTACTGGGTGCATTGCGCAGGTCGCCAGTGCATCCGCCAAGTTACCAACGTAGATCAGGCTGCGGCGGTTTCTACATGAAGCGAGGGGAAGAGGCACTCCCTTGTAGATCATGTGCATTAAAGAAAGAAAGTTTCCAGGATTACCGGGCCCATATACAAGAGGTGCGCGTATAATTGAAATTTCCAAGTTCGTTTCAGAAGAGATGCTCAAAAGTATGTTTTCAGCTTCATATTTTGAAATAGAATAAGGATTATGAGGCTTCGGGTCGTCGTATTCAGTATATTGTTTGGTTCCTGAATTGTCGCCATTAACGCCGATGGTGCTCATGAATACAAGTCTACGAACACCCGCTGCATTGGCTTGTCGGGCGAGGGACTCCGTTCCGTAGGTATTGATCAGACGAAACTCCTTAAGTGGATCAATAGCGCTTTCACGCATTACATGGACACGTGCAGCCAAGTGTATCACGGTGTCAATTCCAGTGAGGGCATGTCCCAACGGGGTATTCACTCCAAGCGGTTCAATTACGACCGGCTCAACTCCTTTGATAAGAGCTGATGGCCCCTCAGATGCCAACAAAGTACCACGAACTTGCCAGCCTTCTGCAAGCATACGTGTGCATATGAATCGACCTACAAAGCCAGTAGCGCCTGTTATTAATACCGTTGGCAATTGAGTAACTCTTTGTAACAATTTAATGTTTCGTAAATTATTTTATCAACTGCAAACTCATTGACTGCGAGTTCACGACCCTTGATGCCCATCTGTTTTCGTAACTCAGGATTATTTATCAGAATCTTTAGCTTTGCTGCGAGAATGGTGCTGTTTTTTACGGGGACGACGTAACCATTGACCCCATCTATTACAACTTCACGACATCCAGGGACATCAGTTGTCACTATTGGTCGCGCACAAGCAGCGGCTTCTATTAAAACCTTCGGCAAGCCTTCCCGATATGATGGAAGGCAGACAATATGCGACTGACGGAAGACTTCATGCATATTATTTCTTTGCCCCCACCATTCAATAATTCCGCTAGATTTCCATTCCAACAACTGAGCTCTAGAAATTGTCGCAGGATTAGCTTCGTAGATATCGCCAACAAGCACAAAACGTGCTTTTACCCCCTCGTTTTTCAATATTGCTGCAGCTTCAACAAATTCAGCTACTCCCTTATCCCACAACATTCGGGTAGGTAAAACAACTATGGATACTCCATCGTCGTATTCCCCTGGGGAAAACAGGTTTACATCCACCCCGGATCCGCGAATTATAGTTATTTTACTGGGGTTTACAACATTTGATCTGGAGAACAATGCCGAATCGTCCTGATTCTGGAACAAAACGCGACAATTCTTATGACGAAACCCAAACCAGAATCCCCGCATTACAATAAAACGTAAAGCCTTTGTTTTAAGTTGTTCCGAAATGAAGAGATAACCCAAACCAGTTACTGCATTAACAATCGCCGGGACATGCGTGAAACGGGCAGCTATACTTCCATAGAGCACTGACTTGATCGCTACCAGATGAACCAGGTCTGGACGAACGAATGTGTACAATCTGATGATCGACGTTATCGTCGAAAACTCTTTAAACGGATTTGAGATCTTACCGCACATATCAAGCTGATGATAGGAGAATCCATGGCTTGTTATCTTGTCTACACTGGCGCTGAATGGTCCGGCTACATGGACTTCATAGCCGATTTCTCGGCACGCAACTGCAACGGGAAGCCTGTGCGAAATGAAATAATCACAGTCATTTGAAAGAAATAATATTTTCTTGTTTCGATGTGTCATTCTGTTTTTCTCGAATGAACGCAAGTGCCCACTACGAATATTAAGCAGTCCCCAAGCATGGTCACCGTGCGCATGGTTACCGAGACTGCAGTTACTAGGTCAGTTCCATAGTCAGGAGAAAGAAGCTGAATCATGACAAACTCTCTTGTACCGATCCCTGCAGGGGCACCTGGAGTGAGAACACCTGCTAGCCAAGCTACAGGGAAAACAGCGCAGAATTTGATAAAGGCAAAATACCCATCAGGAATCCACCAGAGCGCTATAATACCACTCAAGGTGCTGAGGACAAGAAAGGCCAAAAACATATAACCCAGACTAATCAGCAGCGATAATCGCGTAGTATGAAGTATCAGTCGCAATTTTTCTTGGTGTTTTTTTCTGAAGCCAAATATTGCAAAGAGCAGCATACTGAAAAGAACTACAATGATGGCCAATTGGGTATTTAGCCCGAGTTGTTCATAGCGGACAGTGACAATACCCATCATTAGTCCGCTCAAGGACAGTACCACTGCTACCACACTAGCCAACAGCGTTTCCAGTAGTACCGATAATGCCCCATGCTTAATAGGTACGTGAACTCTCTCAAGCAACGCCACTCGGCCAACAAGATGACCTACATTTCCAGGTGCATATTTTCCGATAGAGGAAATGAAATAAATAGGCAGCGCCTTGAAATAACCCAAATAACTGCGACTGGAACTATTGTTGAGACAATGCGTCCACGATAAAGCAATAAGACAAATACTTACGCAGTACAAAACGATGCCACCCAGAATCAGCGAGATAAATCTTCCGGACAACACGTCAGGCTGTCTTAAGAATAGTTCCTTCGCCCTAACGACTAGCATAATAAAAAAGAGCAGGCCGCCAAACCACACTAACTTATTAAGAATAGTTCGCATCAATAAAATATCATTGTCAATGATGCAAGCTAAATGTCATTTTGTAATAGTATGTTTGATATTCTCTTATCAAATATGCCTCAAGTTATAAATGATTTATGCAGTTTAATAACTTTGACTATTTCTAGTCTGGCAATTTCCAGACCAGATAGTCATTAATGGTTATATAATCGAGATGTGACGACAAAAGTGTTCTGATGGCATCTTCCGGGTCGTAAACAATCGGCAATCCGTGCAAATTAAAGCTGGTATTCAATACCCCACCAATACCAGTCAGTTTTTCGAATTCAGAAATAAGAGTATGGTAACTTGGATTATTTTCACGCGTAACAAACTGAGGTCGCATCGTAAAATCATATGGATGCAAAGCTGCTATCAAATGTTCCCGAGCCTTCGCTGTACTTTCATATGCTAACGTCATGTAATAAGCCCTAACATCCCTCGTCCAGACAGCATAATCTTTACGCCGTTCCCATAGAATTGATGGAGCAAAAGGCATCCAAAAATCTCGCATTTTAATAGCAGTATTCAACTTTTGAAGATTTTGAGGGCGGCTCGGATTCGCCAATATGGAACGGTTCCCCAACGCACGAGCTCCCCATTCCATACGACCGTTCAACCGTCCGATAATCTTATGTTCAGCCAGCATTTTTGCAGATTCAATCTCAATATTTTGAACGAGACGATAAGCCACTCGGCCTCTTTCATTTTCCAAGGCCTCTACGATTTCTTCTTCCGAAAAATCTGGGCCCCAATACAAATCAGCGAGCTCGCAAACACCAGGATTTTCCGGCTTATTATTTCTGGTGTAGCACCAGAGAGCTGCACCGATTGCACAACTTTCATCACCACTAGAGGGCATAATAAAAGCGTCTTTTACCTCAGGGAGTTCCAACAGGAGCTTGTTGGCTTTTACGTTCATGAAACATCCACCCGCAACAGCTATATTGCCTAAACCAGTCTTTTGCAACCAGTTCCTTAGTAACTGCGTTACAAGTTTTTCATGCAACAGTTGGACACCAGCAGCAACCGCGTCGAAACGATGCCCGCGAAAATCCGTAAACATCTTATCAAGAACGCTGTTACCCCAGAGACGATTCGGATTGACCAGACTCAGTCCGTCATCAGAGAGGCGAATGTAATTGCCTAGAATCCTGTAAACACGAAGTGCATCATTTTCGGAGGCATAGGGGGCCATCCCCATGAGTTTATACTCATGTTCCCAGGGTTTCATTGCAAGGTATTGGGTGACTCGGCTGTAAATCATACCAAGCGAGTCAAAAGTCGAAAGAGTGTGGAGCCGCTCCCAGTTGCAGTTCTCATCTACCAGAGAGAAAGTTCCGGATAACCCGTCACCGGATCCATCCAACGTCACAACAAGTGTTTTCTCTTTCATCTGATGAAATTGAGATAAGTAATAGGCAGTCGACGCATGCGATTGATGGTGCTCAACAAGCTCCACTTTTTCCAGCGGAAACCCCGACGCAGCGAGATTAGCTATCAATGAAGGCTGTTTCAACCTTTGTTTCAAAGTATGTGTTACATACCACTTTATAAGGTTTCTCGGGTCTACCGGGCAGTACTTAATAAGCATCGGGAAATACTTCTGGCGACCATGACTATACTCCGAAATACTTGTCAAAGGAGGAAGGTAGCCCACAAGTGCAATTTTATCTATGTCGGCAGCTGTTAGTCCGTGCATGCAAAGCAGCTTCTCAACTGACTTGACGGGAAATCCTCCCTGCCCTTTAACATGCGTCAACCGCTCTTCACTGATCGCACCTATTATGACACCATCCTGCAGAAGACAGGCTGTAGATGTGTGACCATCATGTATTCCCAATACGCGCATTTGAAAACCTTCCAATAAACCTATAAGAAATTGGATTAGTTTTTTGCTAAAATTATGGTCCAAGGCAAGGGGTTATGTATTGCAACGATGTCAAAATACCCTGAAACTAACCGATAAAACCCTGAAGGAGTCCAATGGTTGATATGCTCAGGAGGATTGCCCCAAGATGACCAATAGCTTCCGCGAACAATATTGAGTATTCGCCATAAAGGTTCATCGGGTACGCTGACAATTAAATATTTATTTGCGACTCTTTTAAGTTCACGCAACCCCTCATCTGGACGTTCCAGATGTTCTAATACTTCCAGGCATACCACGAGATCAAATGACTGATCAGTTCTATTCAGGCTATAGATAGATTCCTGAGAAATAATTACATCCGGGTTACGACACTGAGCATCTGCCACTAAACCTGAATCAACATCCGAAGCTTCAATGTGTGCATTGTAAAATGATCGCTTTAGATATTGCGTAGAAAACCCAGCACCACAACCGACCTCTAATAGTGAATCAATTTGAAGTGGTGACACAAGACGAGAAATTCTGTCATAAAAATTATTTATTAAATATTGTGAAATAATGTTTTTACTATCATATTTTGCGTCAGAATCATTTTTGTTCGAAATTTTTTGATTTCTCATAAAATAATATCTTTTCCTGGTTTAGTCTGATTCGTTTGAGCATGTCCGCGATGAAACCTAGCATTCCAGACCCCATAGCTATGATAATAAAAAAACCGCCAGCAAACATTACTGATTTATACGGAGTAAAAGCGCCAGAATAAAAATAATGCCCCAATCCGAAAAGGATCATCAGGGTTCCCAATAATCCGAACATGAGGCTGATGGATCCGAAGAAATACAATGGCCGATAATCGCGCCAGATGCGAAATATAATTCTTAAGGACCTGATTGCGTACAAAAAAAGATTATTAGCTACCCTTGATTTTCGTCCGGGGAAGTAGCTGACTATACTGGGTATTTCCAGGAATTGGAATTTCTTAAAGGTTAAATCAATAATGGTTTCCTGTGTATAGGTAAAATCTCCAAAGAGATTCAGATTCAGCAAAACATTACGACTATATGCCCTAAAACCGCAAGATACATCCGTAACACGGCGGGCAATCACCCAACTAATCAAATACGCAATGGCCAGGTTACCCCAAATCTTTAATTTGGGCATTTGATTGGGATAGCGCCCTTTATCCAAGAAACGTGAAACCGTAACAAAATCGAATTCTCCACGTATTATCGGCTCAACCAGCTTTGGAATGTCAGCAGCATCAAATTGACCATCGGCATCGATCGTGACAAGTATGTCTGCTCCGATCTCCAGTGCTCGATGCAAACCGGTGTGAAATGCCGCACCGACTCCTCTGTTGACCTGATGGCGTAGTACATGAGCCGAAGTTTCACGACGCACAACATCAGCAGTATCATCCGTAGAACCATCATCCACAACTAGGACGGTCACAGTGTCAACCCCGTCGATCTTGGGAGGAATACTTGCTACCACCTTGACTATGGTTTCGGCTTCATTATATGCAGGTATGATAACTAGAAGACTTTTCAAAACTTCTCCGTACCGGGAAAACCGTGCTGTCAATCGTAACTCAAATCGTCACTGGTATTAAATCAGACATACAGTTCGATGATACACAACCTTTTGAGACCTTTTCGCCAATGAGATCAAGAATCTCTTCCGTTCTTGAGATCCTCAAACGCATATCAGAACCCAAATTATGAGGGTGCCACCAAACATGAAATATTTCACCGGCCTTTAATGAATTCAATTCACATGAAACTCGTTTTCGATGCAAATGCCAAGCTGGCCAGGGGAGGTTCGGCCTTAAAAAGAGGCTTGACCGCGTCGAATCGGCAGAAATTTTAGAAGCCCTTCGGACAAAAGGGTTTACAGCTTCCAACATACGCAGAGAACGCGCCAACCATTTATTGGTTGCTGTTTCATTACAGTTCTGATACCAAGATTTTTCGTTGCTGCGCCATATCTTTATGGATGTGGAAAGAATGTCTTCAATGAAGGCATTTTGATTTCTTGGGAACACCAGACTGACTGGGTTTGCCCCAAAACGTTCTGACCAAAGTGACGAAACCGCACAAAGATCGGCAAGTACATCCTCTCTAGTAATACCGGGTTCTCGCATATATATGTGCGAGAAAGTATGCGTCCCCAGTTCCTGCCCCGGAAATTTGCAAATCAAGCTCAATAAATCTGGTGCGAAATGTAGATGACCGTACGGGTCCAATTCAGCATACTTTGGATTTACAGCCAGCAACGGATTGTCATATTTGGGTGGTTTCGGAGCCCTCTCGAAATATTCATCCCAATTGTGACACCCGAGAGCTCCTACGCAAGCCCATGTTGCCCTGATGTTTCTTTCTGTAAACATCTTCAGCAATTCGGGCACAATATAACGGACGTTTTCCAAGTTTTCACGATATGCATCGAAATTAAGACCTAATTTGTCGTGCATGCCCCATCGCATCTCGAAATCAAGGGAAATCACTACGGCCGGTAAACAACCAATCACAATAGATCTCCGAAGCTATCATTTGCTAATTAAATGGCTTTATTGATCCGCAAACACTACTCGAAGCACAGTCGCTTTAGCGTACTGGTTGTCCTGTTCAAAGACCGGATATATTCGGAATTTCCCAAATTGTTCGAGAGAGATAAACGCATTTTTCACAGCAGCGTTGTAATCGCGCCTGAATCGCACTTCACGGTCAACCACAATGTATGTATCATATCTGCTTACTATAGCGGACAGATTTTCATCAGGAGCATAGTATTTCAAGCCGACAATAACTCTCCATTTGCCGTCATCTCCACCGGTATACAATAATCTTGTCCTCTCAGGATTCAACGAACTGAGAAAATCTCGCAACGCACTGTTAACAGAGGAAACGTCTTTAATCATGCCAGATACTTTATAATACTTGTCTCCCGAAACCTTCATTAGTCCATAGACACGAGTACCAAAAAACAGTGCTGCAACCATACATGCCACAATGAATAATCGGTATGAGGAAGCTTTAGATGATGCCTCACCAACAACTTCACGCTTTTGAATCGCGATACCGTTATAAAAGAAAAGCCAGATGAGGGGCTGATAAGGCCCCAAATACCTGTCAGTGCTTGTCATAATCGGAGCTATTATAGGAATAACACTCAGCAAGTAAATTATTTCCGGTAAATGAGTCTTTCGGGACCGCCAGATACCCATTAAAATAATACAAGTAATAATCAAACCCACAATCAACAGAATCACGTCCTGTACATTTGAGAACCAATGGAAGGTAACAAACGTGTTAGATCCCCTCGAATAGTAATAATTATAATTTGGTAGTATCTGCGATGGTAACGCCCTCGCCGCAAAATTCAATACCCAATCCAACGGCTTTGATATCTGCATTCGGTAGATACCAGCGTTTACGTAAAATAGAATCATTGTGTAATTCACCCAGACCATAGCCACACTAAAAATAGCTGCAATAAAGGCAACAATAATTGGCAATTTTGAATTTGATCTGGTTTTTATTGCGATATCCTCGTAAAAATGCGCAAGAAAATACAGCACTAACAACAGGCCTGTGATTTTTAGCAGAAACGACACTGTAATAAGCAACAAAACAAGTGTCAGTTGCCACATCTTCTGCCTTGAAATGGGGGTGAGACTCCCTATCGAGCGCATTATTAAGATTGCACTGATAGTGGACAGGGCAAAAAAGCTGTCGACTAGTGGCAAAAATACGTTTTTTTGCCAAAAACCACATACCATGAGGAACAGAAAAGAAAAGGCTATAGCCCAACCAGAGCATTTCCGGGGCAAGACCTTTGAAAGATAATACGAAAACAAAATACCCAGCAATACCACAATCACAATGTTTGAGAGTTGAATCAAGCGCAGGCGCCCATCAAAACTGTCAGCCAGCAGAAAAGCCGGTAAGCGCAGATAACTTGGCAGAGAAACGCAATCTATCATTGGCAAAGCATTTTCAGCATACCTGGCATTACCGTTGCCATATTGTATGAAGTTGGCAGCTCGATAGAAATAATGGAGAGGATCCCCATACATTCTTCCGTAGAAAAACCCGATATCAATGTATCGCAGCAATATCAGATAGAATGACATTATCACGAAAACCGCTGAACCAAGGATTACCTTAACCCTGATCAGGTACTCCGCAAAAGACTCCGAATCGTCCGAAACTGGAATCAGCATAAACTGCAACCCAACCGGTTGAACAATTTGTTTCTAGTACTATTGTTCACACATATCCCATAATTTAGATTGCCGAAGAAATTGGCAACTTGGCAAACTGCAAGTCGTTTAATATTTGTAGAATATTTGGCGCCGTAACGTCTAAACAGTATCGCTCATTCACCTTAACCCTCCCAGCCACCCCCATCTGAGAACGTAATTTTTTATCATTTACCAAACGAGACAATGCCAGTATCCATTCATCCTGGGTATGTGCAGTATATCCGTTCATACCATGCTCCACAATTTCCTTGTTGACACCAACAGGCGACGCCACGACAGGCAGTCCGCATGCCATGTACTGGATGAGTTTGTAACCACATTTACCCTGTTCGTATGGGCTGTCGGGCAGCGGCATAATACCGATATCAATGAGTTTAATATGCCTAACTTCAGATTCCTCTGACCAGTCTAACGTTCTTACAGTGATATCACCCAGATCGATATTTCCACCACCCACGATCACTAACTCGACTGGGTGATGATTGCAGATTTCCTTTAATGCGTCTTTAATCATCTCAAGATACCATACTGTTGATGGCGATCCGATCCATCCTATTTTGCAAATAGCTGTCTCAGAAGAGTTTTCATAATCAAGCGGATATTTTGAAAGATCAACTACCGTAGGAATAATCTCTACTCTCATCGCGCCGGACTCACGGGCATAATGTGCAAGATATTGATTGCCGGCAAACACAGCAGAGGCATTATGCATAATGCTTTTGATCTTATCCCCTAAAATATATCTTACAGCAGCAGATGCATGACGATCGTACTTGTGAAAAATGGCATCGTCTATATCGATCACATAAGGGATTCTGGCCCAACAGAGGATTGTTTCTGCAAATGCAGGCAACCAGGGAAACAACTCTTTTTCGATCCACAGAAAATCGTATTTTTTGCGCTGGATTAATTGCATCAGACGATGCATATACGAAACGAGGATCGTAGACTTGGATTTATCTTTGATCGAAACAGGAACATCTGATTGACTTAGATAGGGACTACCGCTTCTTGATTGCTTCAACTGCTGTTGCCTGATAACGTATAATTCACGAACATAATCATCATCAAACAGAGGCGAGATGTCGACACTAACACCATGTTCCGCAAGATACGGGATATACTGATACGAACGTAGACGACTGCTCGCACCAAGGCGACCATATCTGGTAAGCATAAGGATTTTCATGATTTAATAATCACAATGTTTGAATTGAATTCAAACATGTTCAAGGTGTTTTGCTCCCGTATACCGGTTGATTATTTCACTATCCTCCAGTTTCTCAAGTCGTTTGCTGCCAAGAAAAAACGTACAAGACGCTCCATCTAGCGCCTGAGGAGACTTTTCCAGCATGTAGTCGAAGTACTTGATCCAAAATAACATCAGACGCACTATTGACTTAACAATCATTCGTACTGTTACGTTCCTAAAAAACGCTAACACGAAGTTCTCTATGGACCATACTAATGCTGTTGCAGGACCAGCAACCATGCCACTTTCAATCTCCTGAAAATGATTAAATAACCGCCGGTGCCCAGAATGTGAGTACCGTGTAAAATCATAGGCTCCTTCAATAACCTGTTGCATAAAAGCCATTTCTGAATAAAGCATCCCTGACGGCTTCAATAAACGGCAAATCTCCGACGCAGCCCGTTCTGGATAGAGAACATGCTGTAACACAGCTGTAGTTATGACACCATCAAAACAAGCATCTACGAACGGAAGATCATGTGCGTCACAAAAACAATCAACTAAAGAAGTCTTGTCAATATCACAATAAATCAACTTAATAGAAGGATAACCATTAAACCGCTCATCGAGCCATTTACGCTGTGTTCCGCATCCTACTACCAGAACATAAGATTCACTTTGAGTTTCAAGATGTTTAGCAAACAGATCTAAACAACGGCGACTTGATAGATTAACGGATATACGTGGGAAAATACGTCCAATGGCATCGACCATCTTCCCTCGCCGAACAGTAGAAAAGCCCGATTTTTGCCCTTTGAAAGCCAATTTTGAGAAAACATGATTATCTGAGCGTAAGAGAACAGGAATTTCTGTAACTACATCGTATCGAGACAAACAGTTGGGACAGATTGCCAAATCGTCTTCTCGATAAATTCCAGGGTTGTAACAATCAGGACAACGCAAATGACCCCATAGCCAAGCAGTAACAGTGCCTTGGCGTCTAAATGACATCATAAGTCCTCTGAATTAGTATAAGATTCTTTTTTCTCAAGAAATAATGTAACTATTGAAACATATTTATAAAAGTGTACGGAAAGAAAGTCTAAGGCATAGGACCTGTTTAACTTATATGCAGGATTGTGATTTATATTCAGCAGCGATCGCAATTTGTTTGCATATAATTCACCAGTATATCTAAATGAACCTCTCAAGCCGTTGCGTTTAGCTAGTAATAATATGTTTTTATAACTTATATAATTAGTATAGAAAGCAATGTAGTCAGCGTGTCTCTCAGCATATTTTGATAGTGATATATTGCTTGATTTTTTATGTATTCTATATTTTCCAAGCATCATAGCGCTAAATAACTTAATGTATGTAATTAACAAATCGGTATTAAGTATTTTATGTACTAATGGTAAGTTCAAATGACGCTCGAATATATGCTCTTTTAAATGAAATAAGTGAATAGAAATACCATTATTTTTTAATACTCTATTAACTTCAGAAGTGAATTTATCGTGGTCTTTTATATGTTCAATTACTTGATTTGATATAACTACATCGAAATATCTATCAGGATATGGCCATGAACTATTAACAGAAATGCAAGTTATTCTATCTTTCCATGGTATGCATGGATATTTAGCATATAAATATTCCAATGTTTTTTTCATGTAATCTGCACTTTGAACTCCATGGTCAAATACATCGAAACCATAGAGTTCATAAGTGAGGTCACTAGTAAGCAAAGGAAGATTTTGAAAAATATCTCCTATGAGATGCCCGTCACCACATCCTACATCAAGTATCTTTATTACAGTGTTAATTGGTTTTATATTCAGCTCAGTATTCAATATACACAATATATGTTCATGAGTGATGCTTTTAACTTTAGTTATCATTATTTTCTTTCTTGCATGAAGATCTTAGGGATTGATTTCCAAAGCAAAATATATCCTGAAATTGTTTCATTTATTTGTGCTAACGATCCTTTTGCAAGCGAGTAAGCAACTCTAATACACGGTTCAATGAGAACTGTGCCTGTCATCAGTAAAGTGGCGCTGACAAAATTAAAATGTTTATAGCCATAGAGTATCCTGCTATAAAGTGAATAATATAGCCTAGTTGATTTAACCTGTTCAGAAATCCCGCCACCTTTGTGATATGCGTTAGTTTCAGCCAAATAAAAACACAGCCAGCCAGCTTTATATGTCCGCAATGAGAAATCCAGATCCTCAAGATAAACAAAAAACCTCTCATCAAAACCGCAAAGTTCTTCAAATAAAGTACGTCTTACAAGATAAAAAGCCCCGATTACGTGATCAACATATTTATTTTCACAGTGATCCCATTCTGTCATTATATGGGAAGGGAATAATCGCGCTGAAATACGGTCGAATCCCAGCATCTTTGATAAAAACATAAGAGGTTTTGGAAAACGAGCGCAAGTTGGACTTGGTTTACCATTATCCCCAGTAAGCTGAATACCTAAGACTCCTATCAATGAATTTTCTGGTTTCCCCAAGAAAGTCAGCGATGTTGATAATGAGGTATCAAATAATATTGTGTCCGGATTAAGAAACAGGAGATAATCAGATTTGCTGTCTTTAGCCCCCTGATTGCATGCAACAGCAAAACCTTCATTTCTTGAATTTCGAATGATGTATATTGGAAGGATTAACCCAAATGAAGCGATCTCATCCAGTGAATTGTCAGAGGAAGCATTATCAACGATAACTAGCCGGTTAAGCCTGAACCCACATTGGCTTGCTGTTCGTATGGATTCTAAGCAATTCTTAAGCTGCTCTCCTGCGTTCCAGTTAACAATTACAATATCTAGTTCAACCATAGGCATGCACCTTTTTATCAACCTTTAACGCCCTAAGAACTAACATACTTAACCCAATTAATAGACAAAATAGAACACGTGGGACACTAGAATCCAAAAATGGTTGAGACAGCGCGCTTATTAGTATTGTTATTAATGCGGAACTTACTGCTAATGACATTATTCTTACGTGTTCATTTGCTGCTCGCCAGCGCCAGCATACAATAAAGGTATAAAATAATATAATAATAGAAACTATGCCAAGTGGTATACCGTAGAATAAGATGAATTGTAGATAAGTATTATGCGCCGCTATTACATCATCACTTATTGATTCTCCTGGATTAAATACTCCGACGCCATATCCGATTATTGGTGATTTGCTGATATTTCCAACTATATATTTATATATCTCAAGCCTTGAATCTATACTATCAGTATTAGTTCTATCTTTTAGTATAATTTGTTTGAGATTAAATTCGTTATTATCTATTTCAAATTTATATGTAAACACAACACAACTTAATGTTATAATAACTATAGTGATAGTAGCTGATAATTTTATAAACTCCCGAATATTTAGTTTCAACGATAATGCAAAAAATATTAAAGCAACAAAATATCCAATAAGCACTCCTCTTGTTAAGGAAAGAATCACCGCTAATGTGAGCACAAATGATAGTAGTGCATACAATTTACTCTTATGTATTATACTGTAGGCCAATATTACAAACATGCAAAACGCAATAATCGGGCTGAAATCTGGAGCTCTGCCAATAAATGGATTTCCAAAGCGCCCATAAGCACTCGCAATTAAGTGAAGATTTCCCCCTTCTCGCAATTCATGATATTGGAAGCCAGGAATGCCGAGATAGAAACCAAAGGATCCCAAAAGACAGCACACAGAAAAGACTAACCATAATCTACGCAGAAATTGCTCTGAAAATGGTTTCCCCAAATTAACTATTACCAAATACGAGATTAAACCAACTGTAAGCTTAAAAAGATACTTCATCGAAGCATCAAAATTGGCTGTCCACAATATTGATATTTCTCCTATTAATATTGGGACCAATAAACACAAAAACATTCGAGTATTACCGACATAAAAACACATTTTAGAAATTGTTTTTATAAGTGTAAGAATAACACCAAACAATAACACGAGATCAAGTATTGATAGTGTTGAAAAATAGCCAATATTCTGACTAAAACGATACGGCATCGCAGCCGCCACCACCAAAAATAGTACATACATTCTATTTATCATCTAATTTTCATCTACTTACCAGCCTTGCGCTCACTAAATCTTTTGCGATGCTGCTAAAGCCGCTTGAGTATTGGTGATAGTTATGTTTAATAAATTCCATTAAAATTATTATAAAACGCTTTGGAACACCATAATTAATCGAAGCGCGTGCATTCAAATGTCTAACTTTTTCAGACAATTTCTTAATTTTTGCCTGCTCTATCACTAAGTGGTCGCTCGATAACTTATCAATAACTTCTTGGTATTGCTTGGCTAGCGCGCTGAAATAATCACCATCCTTATCTGAGGAAGCTGCCATTCTGCCGGTTAACCCCTTTCGCACTGCTCCGATCTGCTGTTCAGCGTGTTGGCGATATTGGATTAATGCATCAGGAATAATTGCAATCGATGTAACCACGCTGGCAATAAGAGCAATCCAGCCATCGTGAACCCAGTTCGGTGATATGGGCATAATCATATCCCTCAATCTTGATCTGAAAGCCATTGTCGCACCGGTCACATAATTGTTATTTATAAGAACATTGAAAGCCTGCCCGCCTCGAACCATTTTTTGCCTGTTATTGTCAAAGTCAAATGAATCCCAGAGAGTATATCCAAAAGGCTTCAAATCTTCTTCTACTACATCAGCATCAGAAAATATGAGCCCTACAGATGAGTTTTCGGTAAATATTTTTTCAATAACAGTCAATTTGTGCGAATACCAGATATCATCCTGATCAGCAAGCACGATTATATCACCTGAACACAACCCAATAGCCTTTTCAAAGTTTATAGTTGAGCCGAGAGTATTATCATTAACAACAAGGCGAACGGGGAAAGACGCTCTAGCGGCAAAGTTGTTGACAATAGATACCGTGTTGTCGGTTGATCTGTCATCGCAGATGATCAATTCATCAGGTAAACGATACTGATGAGCAATGCTATCGAGTTGCTCTTTGATATGCTTAGCCCCATTATATGTACACATTGCAACTGAAATATTTAACATTGATTATTTTGTCGCTATCATGACGATTTCTTCGCCTTTAGCTGGAGTTATTTTCAACAATAACCACTCCACAATCTGCATTCCTCTAGCCCATATCTTTAATAATAAACCGGCAGGACTCCCCATAACATATGTAGCATTTTTCCGAATAGATCGCGATGCTATAAACAGGTTATTTGCATCTCGAAGTGTGGTCGAATTGTATTTGATTTTAAGGCTGGTTTTTGTTACCAAGGATTCTAATGCGAAAGGACTAAAGATATGCAAATGCCGAGGAGGGTCCAAGTGGAGCCAGGATGATTTGTAAATCTTATGCCCGAAAGATAAAGCATTAGGGGTCACTATAGAAATCATTCCATTTGGCTTCAGTATTCTGTGACATTCCTGCAGAAGGCAAAACGGGTCGTGAACGTGCTCAATAACATGACTCATTGTAATAGCATCAAAATGATCATCAGGATATTTTTGAGAGGATAGATCTCCGTCATTTACATTCAACCCTTTACTGCGCGCAATCTCCACTGCCTTTGTATCGACCTCAACCCCCTCTACTTTCCAACCCAATCCTTGCATTATTTGTAACATACTGCCACTTCCGCAACCAATTTCTAAAAGTAGGCCATCATTCTTTTGAGGCATGTACATGATGCTGAAATCAAGGTCTGCACGCCTACAAGGATGCATATACATAAGCTGCCCCAAAATGCGATGAAAAAAGGAAAAGTTTGGTATGTTTTGATCATAACCAAAACGCGACGCTAGATAACATTGCTTAATATAGCGATATGCCCTTCCAAGTAGGGAACTGGAAACCTCATTCGCTTCAGTATGGGTATAGTACGTCTGATATGCTTTACCTATGTCAGACTCTATCGGCATTGGGTCGAGCCAGATAGATCCACATTGCGCCTTGGTGCATTTTTTTAAATTCCATTTTCCAGGTGTCCCAAAAAGCTTGTCTTTCTGATTTATGTAAAGCAATTTACCGATTTCGTTACAAACGATACATGCTGGTTTCTCTTTCGTCTTGATACAGTTCATATATTAGATCTCAGTATATTTGCATTATTATTGATGCTATTTGTTATTACTTTAATAATATTTTTAGCAGCTTCATCACCGAACGCATCAGAATAAAGACGCACGTATTGTTCAGCTTTCAGATGAAGTTCATTCTGCATTTTTTTGTTCGATAAAATAGTTTCAACTACTTCTTTCAGTTCTTCTGCATTTCGCACACATGGGCAACCAGCCATTTCAACCAATTCTTTCCCATTTTTCAGCGGAAGCGGCAAAACATCCATAACAACGACCAGTCGGCCTTTCACCAATGCATCATTCCCAAAACTGCTATCATGGTTAACGACAACATCCGAAGCAGCCAAGGCTTCATCCTGCGTCCAGGTTTTATTGGACAGAAATCTTACCGATGGAAACCTCCCAATCAGTTCCTGATAATCATTTAAATGTTCTGCAGGATGCAGACGGACCACGGAAATAGCCTGATCCACATTCGACATACCTGAACAAAAAACCTCTGCATAGCGTTTTTTGTGCTCCGGCATAATAGGGTTGGTGATAAGCATGACCACCGGTCTGTCAACAGGCAGATCGGCTTTAGCTCGGGCTTCTTGACGGTTAGCATCCAATTCTCGTGTTAATCGCTGACAGCCCGTAACCAATAGATTGTCTGGATGTGCCCCCAATTCAAGCATCTGTGCCCTGTGGCGTTCGCCCCAACAACATGCGTAGTCCGCCAAAAGTGGCACAAATCCGAACGACGGATACGGATCCAGTGCGCCGTGAATCATTGTCATGGTTGGAATACTGCGCTCCTTAGCTGCAAGAATCAAACATGAAGCATATTCATTGCGATCATACTCCGTAACGATGGCAGATGGCCGGGCTTGGTCGAGGAAACTACCGCTGGCCATGATCCTCTGTGTCTGTATTTGAAGCGAATCCATGAGGTAAGGGATTACATATCGGGGTATCCGGTGGGCCTCAAGCACTTCGGTAATACTTCGACGCCAGACAGGAGAACAACGGTTGAATTCTCTGCGCCAGATGTTCAACGATATGCCGGGCAGCTCATTCAACAACATAAAATTCGTCTCAGCTGGCAATTGGGCCACCATGGAAGTCTCAGCCCCAGCAACAAATGCATTTCCCGGACCGTATGCCTCTAATAGAGGCAACACAAACCCCTTCAGGTCAAAACGATCAAAAAGCCAAGTAACACAAAGACGTCCTGCAAAGTGAGAGAAATCTCGTGAACTTTTAACAGTCGGTACCATGCGGTGATAATGGTAGCGTAGATGGTCCCGTGCGGCTGATTTCCAATTCCAGCAGCGGTATCCGTTTGCAAGTTTTGTAATAAGCCGATCGTTCAGGGTTGTTCCGATCGGCAAACCAAAGAAAAGCGGCTTCTGAAGAGCATCTTCAATCGCAAGCAACGCATCACAAGTAATTATGAGTTGCTCCCTAGTCATACTGAAACGGAACCTTTCTCCTGAATTTTCATACGGGCAACCATTATGTAGGAGAATAAGAGGTAGGCCACTCTTCCACTTAGCATGGCCTGGGGAAATGCCTCAAGAGTCAATCCTGCACGCGTGAGCAAGTACAGGGCCACGGCATAGAAGGCCATTCCTACTATTATCGCGGTGACATACAATCCGAGTCGCTTGGTAACACTGAACACATCACAAACCGGTGACAGCGACAGTATGGCTGCCGACAAAAACATCCACTGGGCTGCAGGGACACCGTCTACATACTTGGGCAAGAGGGCATTGACTAGTGAGGGGAGGGCAAACCAAGCCAGAAGCACAAGGGGTATCATACCGAGCGACATCATAGCGATTGGTCTGCGTATTACCTTTAACACGGCATCTAGTGAGCCTGTGCGACCGTATTCCTCGGCCATTCGCGGGTAACATATCTGCGCCAGAGCCAGGGGGAGAACCTCAATACCCTGACCAGCCATGCAGCCCAGCTGGTACAAGCCGAGCCCTTTGGTACCGACAAATTTCAAAACTAAGGTCGCGTCAATGACAATCCACCAAGTGTACAACTGGCCAGCCACAAAAATGGGGGCACCGATCTTTAACAGGTGGATGAAGTTTTCTTGTTGCCATACAGGTTTTATCTTAATCGGGCGCCAAAACCATAACATAAGCAGGTTGACAAGACCGACAAACACCGCGCGCAGGCAAAAGCCATAAAAACTGAACATCCAGATCAGACAAATCAAAAACAGCGATGTTACGCTCAGGACTACATTAATGACCGCCAGACGCGCAAAATCTCCGCCTGTCCGGTAGGTGATCTGGAGATACTGTTGGGCGTAAAACAACAGAAAAGCCGTAAAGGCATACGTAAACCATCCTGTCGCCAGATCGAGACGTCCGTTAAGGAGTTGCCATGAGCCAAAGAGCATCAGACCCAACGCAACGAATACACCAACCATCAACGCCCAGGCCTGGGCCGTGGCAGCCAAAGCATGCGCGCGTTCATGGTCGTCTGCCCCTAAATAAAAAGGGAGCTCGCGGTTGAGGCCATTGAGTACCCCGAGTTGTAGCACCGGGGCATAGCCAAGTACAAGACCCATCCCGTTGAACAATCCAAGTACGGAAGGATCACAAACCCGGGCAGTGAGAAGCCCACCAACCACGCGTAACGCCATGCTGATGAAATTGCCACCAGCAAATACCGTTGTGAGCTTCCTAACGGAAAGTTTTTTGCAGCCAGGAATCTGTTCTGTCACAGGACAACCAGTTTGTTGTGAAACCAATTATAGGTAGGCATTGCTGTAAATCCGCTTGATACATGACGAACAGGATTGCAAGCTAAGGCCTGCGCGCTATGACCCACATATTGGAAGAAAGCCCTTGGTCGACTAAATATTGTTGGAAGCTATCGCCCAGTTGCTCCCACTCATCCAGGAGCACGCGTTTCAAAAACGGTTGTCCTCCTAGATCAAATGCTCCTTCCAGAACTTTGTTTCTGACCAGCTCAGCATCAAGTTTGCCTGGTGTAAATGTTTCTAACACTTCATACCCGCAGGCAGTCAGAAGAATGGGGAGTGATTTAGGGTTAAAATAGTTAATATGCTCGTGATCAACCGAGTTACTTAAGGGACCCAGGGTCTGAATGTCGAATCCCTGACCATTGGGGCAGGAAAGCACCAGCAATCCACCTGGATGTAACAACTGAAAGATACTGTTGACAAATTCCCGAGGAGAGAAAAGATGCTCAATCACCTCGAAGCTGACGACTACGCTGAATTCACTGGCGTTGGAAAAAGTGATCTCTTCGATCGGCTTCTGAATGGTTTCAATTCCCTTGTCCGTGCAGGTAGTGGCCAGGTCGGGTGTCGGTTCAACGGCAACTACACGCTTAAAATAACCGCGACTTTTTAGCTCCTCGCAAAACGTCCCGAAACCTGCCCCAACCTCAAGTAGGGAGTCCATGTTAACACGATGTTTTTGGCAGAGTTCAAGCACCTTATCAACTCGGGGAACCATAATTCGCTCCCGTCGTGCCTGTTCAGAAGCGGGGAATATATGTTCGTTCCAGTAGGCATAGTTTTCTGAACCATGGTAGAACCACTTGAGAACTGCAGGGGAAGGACGTGTGGTCACGAACAGGGTGCGACATTCGTGACACTCTTCATAGTCAATACCAAATTTTTCAAACATACGTGTCGAACTGTTACTCCCACAGGCAGGGCAGTCAACATCAACAAATTCCTTACGCTTGGACAACAATCTACCAATATCCGTCAGAAGAGCGATTCGCTGCCCTCGCATTGCTTCTGGTGGCCTGATCTGATGTTCATTGAGTTTGCTGCCAGACTCTAAAATCACTGCGCACATATTTAATATACCTTTCCTGTCAGGCAATAAGCCGCTTATACTTTTCCTGCGCTGCTAATGATAGGTTAACCGGTCCGTAGTCCGATGCCTCACCCCAAAGGTTCTGCTTCCACCATTGACCGTCCTTAATCCACCAGACTCGGGGATCACGAAAGGTATCTGCTACTCTGTCGAATTGCTCTTCATTCCAGCCCACATACTCAAGCCAACGATAAAGATCTTTCGACTTGATCGCATCCATCTTTCTGACAATCTCTATCCCTTGCTCGCGCGTCATCAAGCCGGCACGGATATCCTTGCAGACATGATCCGTTGCCCGGCCATAACCGAATTTCACGAATTTCATATAGTCGTGAATGCCATTCTCATGCATATCATCCAGGTTGGACATGGTACGGTAGGTACGTTCAAAAGGCTCTTCCGCTTCTTTAAATCCGTATTTTTCAACCATCAGTGGCCCATGTTCATTGGCATCCCACTTGAAATAGTTCGAAATATAGATTCCTCGAACCCCCACTCGGTCAATCTCCTCATCCGTAGGATACATCCATGGAAGAAGGTCCTGCTTAATTAGTTTTTCTCCATGGACTGGAGCCTGCTCAACGAAATCATGCCATTCATACCCTCGCAGACAGTGCTCATGGCGATATCGATAGGTGAACTCGACTAGATCGTTATAGGAATGCATCCCCCCCAGATCCATAAAACCATGCTCTCCCCAGATCATAAGTGGAACATTCTGTTGTACTGCAACTCTGATGGGGTACGTGAAGATGCCGGCATGGGCATGCCAGTTCATATCACCCATTATCAACATGCCAAGCCTATTCATAGTTTTGACAACTTCGAGGCTCGGAGTGAAGAATATGTGGTCGACTCCGAAAGCTTCTCGCATATTAATCAGATTCTTCATGCCTGTTGGAGTGTAGTTATTCCCATGATACGTCACCAACAACGGGTTAAGTCCGTAGAGTGCCTTGATGACGTGAATCTGAAAGTAACTGTCCTTACCTCCACTCACCGGAATCATGCAGTCATAGTTTGTCCCGTCCTTGCAACGATACTGCTCAATAAGCCGTTCGAAGCGTTTCCTCCTGGTTTCCCAATCAATTTCAATCTTCATTTGGGCAGAAGTCCTGCAACCTGAACAGATCCCCTGATCGTCGAATGCAAGCGGTACAGCCGAACTGGCAGGATATACGCATTTATTACAGTAATTCATCTCTAACATGACGACGACGGTATCCCTTCTCTTATCTGACGTTAATGCCTTCTTTTTTTAGTAGCTGTTTGGCTCTTGGATAGCTGCGCTCAGTGAAATGAAACATATTCCCTGCTGCAATCGCCGAGACCTTAGTCAGTTTTGCAAGTTCAACAAAATCATACATTTCACCGGCACCGCCGCAGCCAATGACCGGTAGGTGGCTTGCCTCGACAGCATTGCCAATGGTTTCAATATCATATCCCATTGCTTTGCCATCCCTGTCAATTGCATTGAGGAAAATCTCCCCTGCACCATAACGCTCACATTCTTTTATCCAATCAAAGACGGAGGTATGCGTATTTTTCTGCCCAAATTCAGTGAATACAATCGGAGAACCCTCCACTAGACGGTAATCTATGGAAATCACCACGCACTGGGCACCGTATTTATGAGCTACGGACCTTATCAAGTCCGGATTATCGAAAGCACCTGTATTGAGTGTAACTTTGTCGGCCCCATGCTTGATTCTTACAACCACATCTTCTATTGAGCGGATACCGCCGCCAAAAGTCAACGGCATGAAGCAAACCTTGGATATCACATTTATTATCTGGTCAATAGTATTGCTTGACTTGATCTTATGATCATCCCGTCGCAGGTCATACTGTTTTTCCCTACTGATATCAATATAAACCAGTTCATCCACATCCCATTCATTATAGCGAGAAGCTTCATTAATTACGTTACCGATGTTCTGATGGTAAGAGAAGTCCTCGCTTCTCACAATCAGGCCATTCTTTATATACAGAACAGGTATAAGTCGGGTTTTTAGCATCAGAGTTTCCCGAAATTGCGTAACAATTCAAGACCGCCTTTCTGGCTTTTTTCAGGGTGAAACTGTACCCCGCAGATATTGTCTTTTTCGAACATGACATCGAAATCAAATCCGTATGAGGCCTGCCCGGTTGACGTCGAACGCTCCGTAAGCGTACAGTAGTAGCTGTGAACAAAGTAAAAAGATCTGTCAGACTCAGGAATACCTCCCATTAAGCGCGAATCAGTCGTCGAAGAAACTTCATTCCAGCCAACATGTGGAATAGGCAGATCCTTTATCTCATCGCTGAGATGCCTTACCGAACCACCAACAAAACTCAGTCCTGCAAAAAGACCATACTCAACACTCGATTCTAACAACAGCTGCATTCCAAGGCAGACACCAAGCAAAGGGCGTTGCCGCACGAGGGCGAATTCCTGTAGTTCCTCTTTGAAGCCTAAACTGGTGATCTTGCGCATGGCCTCACCAAAAGCACCGACACCAGGCAAAATAACCCGGTCACACAGAATAATGTCACTAGGCGCTTCTACCATTCGATTCGGTATCTGTAGATAATCTAATGCATTTTGAACTGAGGCGAGATTTCCCATGCCGTAGTTAATGATGCCGAGCATGAACTTCCTTTATTGAAACGTCATGTGAAGAACTAAGCAGATAGTAAACTATTACCATGACTACCTACATCAGAATCTCCCAGGTTACTGGTGTTCCCTTAGTGACAGCCTTGTTTACCTTCCGACCAATCAGCATTTCATAATATTTTGGAGGTAATCCTAAACCCGGCCTTATACTCCGGATGTTTTCCGAAGTAATGGAATCCCCGACTTTCATATCCTCCACAAAATACAGTGAGCGTCTATATATAAGAGATTTTTTTTCCTTCTCCGTCGATCCGTAACATACCCTACCCAAGGATTGCCAGGCTCGCTCACTCTCAACTACGAGACTATGGATTTCATTAGGTTCCAGTGAAAAACTTGAGTCTACTCCCCCATCGACACGACTGAGGGTAAAATGCTTTTCAATTACTGTCGCTCCAAGAGCAACTGCTGCTACCGAGACACCAATCCCCATTGTATGATCGGAAAGTCCCACCTCACATTCAAACAATTCTCGCAAATGTGGGATCGTTAAAATATTCGTATTTTCCGGTGTTGCCGGGTAAGTACTAGTACATTTCAAAAGGATAAGTTCTTTACAACCAGATTCACGGGCAGCGCGTACCGTCTCATCCAGTTCGGCAACTGTTGCCATGCCGGTTGAGATGATCATCGGCTTACCAGTCGCAGCGACCTTGCGGATAAGAGGTAAATCGGTATTTTCAAAGGAAGCGATTTTATAGCAGGGGGCATCAAGCTCTTCAAGAAGGTCAATTGCAGTATCGTCAAAGGGTGTGCTGAAGCAGATTATACCACGCTCACGGCAGCGAGCAAATATTGGTTTATGCCAGTCCCATGGGGTGTAAGCCTCTTGATAGAGGTCATAAAGTGAACGACCTTTCCAGAGACTATTGGGGTCTTTGATAAAAAATTCCCTCTCATCTATATCGAGAGTCATAGTGTCTGCGGTATAAGTCTGTAACTTCAGGGCATGTGCTCCTGACGCCGCTGCCGCATCTACAATTTCAAGGGCACGTTCAAGAGATTGGTTATGGTTGCCAGACATTTCGGCAATAATGAAAGGAATATGAGCCTTACCAATATGCCGGTCGGCAATTTTTATCGAGGTATTATAGTCCATCAAAGAACCTCTTGAAATATAAGGTGATGCTCTATATAACCTGCCGATTCAAATGCGCGTAACGATGCAATATTTTCCCTGAATATCTCTGCATTAATAATCCTGATATTGGGGTGATTCTCCCTAACCCATTGAGAACCACAGCGAAGAAGTTGCGATCCCACACCCTGTCCTTGACCGCCAGGTACTAGATAAATTGAAACCAATGCATCATTCTCAGTAAAGTCATATCGCAAAACCCCTACCGGTTTGTTTTCTATTTCGCCAATAAGCAGGATTCGATTTGGATTTTCTAGGGTCTTCAGATACCAGTTCCGGTGGTCATCAAGCGGAATAAGTTCTGAGTTAAATATATAACGACGGGTTTCATATGCATTGCGCCATTCGTAAATGGAATCGCAATCCGCAAGAGATGCTCTGCGAATAGTAATTTGTGGTGGATTGATTATATTTACTACTCTGCTGACACCTTTTGCATCTACTGTTGAGAAGCAGTTAGCAGAAAAAAACAGCATGGTATCAGGAAAGCTCATAGAAAATTTCAGTACATTTAATAGCCGTTCAGATGTAACTAAATGCGACTCACCAATATAAAAGAACAGCCCATTCAACGCTCCCGTTTCTGCCAGTTCTTTCTGATTATCCGCAATTGCAGTTATGATAGAGGGAGTTCCCACTGCACATCTCTCCCAAGTTGCTGTCCCCCCGGCTCCGATTGCTAGATCAGCTTTCATCATCATTTCTGCCATGTTATCAACCTGGCAATGGTAGTGAAAGCCGTCATGCCCCGCACAGAAGTTTAGAATCTGCTCTTTATGAAGGTTCCCAACGCCCACCACAGTATCAACATCAAACTGCCGGTCGCCTATACTTGCCAATACTTGCAATGCCTTTTCTGTTTCGTTGGTCGGGTCTACGCCACCAAAAAATACCAGCACGCGCTTTACCTGCCCATCACGCTGGCGATGTTTTTTTCGGGCAGCAGCAAATTCAGGCCGCAGCAAAGCAAATTTTGGCCCAAGCAGCTTTTGGCAGGTTTTGGAAACCAGATTGTCGTAGCGTGTTGCCATTGACTGATACAGATTCTGGTCCAGTAAAAGGTCACAGTCATGGGACCGGTCAGCCAGATCATCAATCACCATTATCTTTTCAACATGGGGACGTATTTTAGTTTCCCACCGCGAGTCGAGGGCGTAATTATCTACAATCAGCCAGTCAGTCTGAATTTTTCCCAAAGCAGCAATTGTATCTGTAGCGTCCAACTCCCATGGCACGCCCAACCAGGATGCATGGGCAACATCGCCCGGTTCCTCAATATATGCGACCTCTGGCTGCTGCAGATGCACAACTGAATAACCCTTACCTTCAAGCGTATCAATCAGACTGCCTGGTTGCTCACGACAAATAAACATTACATCTGCCCCGCGATGCTTCAGTTCATCGGCCAAAGTGAGACAGCGCATTACATGTCCGGAGCCGATCTTCAACGAAGCATCGGTACGAATAATTATCCTCATCTAGATTTTACCCATGCCTTAAACATTAATTCTGCATGATTCCAGTCTTCTAAGGTGTCAATATCCTGCACTTGATGGCGAGGTAAAAACACTGGCGCTGCCGCAGGGGAAAAAATTGTTTTCTCAGAAAGCCATGCGCTTGCACGACCCCAATAAAACTGAGCTGCATCGTGATATGCCACCTCAAGATCCTGAGAACGAGTTATAAACAGCTCAGGGTTAAACATCTCAACCCGACCTTGCGGCGTAATACGGATAGCCCGTTGGATGGGGAAGGGGTAGCTGGTGACTGAGAAGGCGTAGTCGCTGCTGGCTTCTGCGAGAACTTCAAACCCTCGACGAATGTCTTCTGGGCAAAGAAAGGGAGCAGTTGCGTAAATGCAGCAGACCTGCTCTGGTTGCTGTCCCTGATGGATGAACCATTCAATAGCATGACGAATGACCGGGATTGTGCCGGTATGATCATCCGACAATGATTCAGGGCGCAAAAACGGCACTTCTGCACCATATTGAATAGCGACATCAGCAATCTCACGGTCATCGGTTGAGACAACTATTCGGTTGAATGATCCGCTTTCCAAAGCCGCTTCTATTGACCAGGCAATCATCGGCTTGCCGCAGAATTCTTTGATGTTCTTGCGTGGAATTCTTTTGCTGCCACCACGGGCGGGGATAATGGCAACCTTCATTGAAGAATCTCAGCAACTGCGGCAATTACCCGTTCCTGCTGATCGTCTGTCATTGATGAAAAAAGCGGCAACGTTATCGCCTCACGGTAATACGTCTCTGCATTTGGGAAATCACCCATCTTGAAGCCCATGCTTGTATAAAATGGCTGGGTGTGTATAGGGATGTAGTGCAGATTTACCAAAATACCCAGTTTCCGTAATTCCTCAAATACCTGACGATGTGTCTTCGAAATACGGTCAAGTTTCAGGCGGATAACATACAAGTGAAAAGCTGAATACATGTCTGGATGCTGCCAGGGCAACACAATGGGGAGGTTTTCGAAAGCGCGATTATACTTATTAACAATTTCATGGCGCTGAGTGATAAATTCATCGAGTCGTGTCATCTGACTATTACCCAGTGCCGCTTGTATATCCGTCATACGATAATTAAAACCCAGCTCAATCTGCTGGTAGTACCACGGACCGTGAGATTCCCCCTCCATTAAACCCTGGTCTCGCGTAATCCCGTGGCTTCGGAGTCGCACTAATCTCTCATACAAATCCTTGCGATTGGTAAGCACCATTCCGCCCTCACCGGTGGTGATAATCTTTACCGGATGAAAACTGAATACTGTCATATCGGAGAATGTACATGAACCGATATTTGAAGCCTGATAACGCCCTCCTATGGCATGAGAAGCATCTTCAATAACTGTAAATCCGTAACGTTTTGACAGTTCGGCAATGGGGAGCATCTCGCAGGACTGCCCAGCAAAATGAACAGGGATTACAACTTTGGGGAGTTTGCCAATTTGATCAGCAGCTTCCAACTTTCTTTCCAACTCAAAGATGCTCAGGTTATATGACCTACTGTCAATATCTACAAAATCCACACTGCTGCCGCAGTAAAGCCCGCAATTAGCTGAAGCAACAAATGTATTGGGAGAAGTCCACAATGTATCGCCTTGACCAAGACCTGACGCCAGGCAGGCGATATGCAATGCCGATGTAGCACTGTTGACCGCCACAGCATATTTGCAGCCGCAGTATTCAGCTATAGCTGCTTCAAAGCGCTCGATTGCCGGGCCTTGTGTCAACCAGTCTGACTCGAGTACTTCGACAACTGCCTGAATGTCCTGCTTAGATATGGATTGACGTCCGTATGGTATCATTTATCCTGTCCAGATACTTTAGATCAAAATGATAAACTTGAATCTACATGTAGTGTTATAAGTTCACGAATCTGCTCAACACTCAACCAATCCGTATTGGTCCCGCTATTATATTTAAATCCATCCTCACATCTTTTGCCGTTAAATTCACAAATGAATTGCTCTTCGTCCCATAACTTAAGGGAAGGTAAGATGACATAATATTTATCAAATTCTATGGAAATCAAAGAATCTGTTTCGGTAATCATCTCTTCGTGTAGTTTTTCTCCTGGCCGAATGCCGACGATTTCTTTTCTGGCGTGCGGAGCGATTGCTTCTGCAACATCGCTGATCCTATAACTCGGGATTTTAGGGACAAATATCTCACCGCCCCACATGTTTTCGAGGGCATAGAGAACAAGCTTCACACCATCTTCCAAAGTAATATTGAAACGTGTCATTCTATCGTCGGTAATCGGCAATACCCCTTCACTCCTCTTCTCAAGAAAAAATGGAATGACGCTGCCACGGCTCCCCATTACATTGCCATAGCGTACTACCGAAAACTTTATGTCGTGCTTCCCCTTAAAGTTATTGGCGGCCACGAACAGTTTATCTGAGCAGAGCTTGGTGGCGCCATAGAGATTGATGGGAGCGGCAGCCTTATCGGTGCTAAGTGCTACCACCTGTTTTACTCCGCGGTCAATTGCTGCTTCGATGACGTTCTGTGCCCCATGAATGTTTGTTTTTATCGCTTCAAACGGGTTATATTCACAAGCAGGAACCTGCTTGAGCGCAGCAGCATGAATAACAATGTCAATCCCTTCCATAGCCCTGATGAGACGATCTCTATCGCGAACATCACCAATGAAATAGCGAATTTGATTGAACGCTTCATCGGAAAACTGCTGCGTCATTTCAAACTGCTTAAGCTCGTCTCGAGAAAACACTACTAATCGATCGACTTCCGGGTATTGCAATAGAATTGTTTCAACAAATTTTTTCCCAAAAGAACCTGTCCCGCCTGTTATCAATATTGATTTCCCGTTTAACAATATTCTAGCTCCTTATCAGTCATAGGTAAGTCATTAGAGCAAGCCCTCAGATTTCACAATTATTCACTTCGTGTCCTTCGAAGAACCGTAAACAATATTGCCATTCGGCAATCTTTGAAGCCAGACTCGCGGAAAAGCGTAATAAACTTCATTCACAAACCACTTCTTGTATTACAAGCCAATTATTCAATGTTATAAAAATTATTGATCACTCTCTGACGCGGAGTGCCAGCTCTTTCATCTTTACAAGCCGCATGCGATCCTCTTCAGGCAGTTTTTCCAGATATTCGAGAATGAACGCGCACATTACACCGACAAAAAAGGCAGATACCGTAGCAAGAATAACCATAAGCGACCGCTTTGGCCTGCTCCTATGGAGTGGAGAAACAGCCTCATCCAGCACCTGAAGGGTTGTAGAGTCCTTGGCTTCAGCGAGTTTGGCGACCTCGAATTGCTTGGTAAGCTGCTCGAAAATCGCTTCCTGAATTTTAAGGTCCCGCATAAGCCTTGCATACTGGAGCCCCAGTCCGGGAACCGAGCCCAGACCCGGAATACCCTCTCCGCTGCCACTGGCTGAAGCATGGGAGCCAATCTCTCTGCGGATCTTCGCTATTCCAGAAACAAGGGCCTTCACCTCAGAACTCTCGTCAGTCTGAAATGTTCTAATGCTCTCCAGTTGGACTTCCTTGGTAACCAACTCTGCCTTTAACTTAGCGATACCTTCTATGGATGCCTTTGCCTGCGAATCGATCTGAATGGTCTTATTCTGCTGGGCAAAGGATTTGAGCTTTTCCTCAGCTTTGATCAGATCTCCTCTTACAAGTTCAAGACGTTTTTCGAGAAATACCCTTTCTGTCCCCGCCTTACTCAGGTTCAGGCGAGTGCTGGCCCTGGAAAGTTCTTCGACATAACTGTTGGCAAGCTGTGCAGCCAGTTTCGGATCTTTGTTATCAACTGAGATGGTTATGATTCCATCCTTGCCGGATTTAATATTTACGGCACCTTCAAGTGCATCTCTTGCGTCCTCGGATGACTTTGCCTTGAAAATCTGCACCAGATTCAGCCGCTTTACCACAGCATCACCGACTGATCTGCTCTTGAGAATGCCGACGTACAGCTCAGCGGGTCCGCCCAATCCGCTAACCCCACCTACAAGGCCACCTAGGCCACCTGCCTGGGAAAGAAGCGCTGAAAGTCCACCTCCTCCTTCTTTCTGTGGAGGAAGAATCTTTGCTGTGGCGGTATAAATATTGGGGAGGGTGAGTGAGTAGATAATTGCCAGCACTGCTGCAATCAGTGGTAAACCGATGACCAATCGCTTACGCTTTACGATGACCAATGCAAGTTCCAGTAGGTTGATCTCTTCCTCTTCCTGCTGCAACAATGTTTTTTTCTGGTTGTCGGTCATATCGATTTAAGCCTCTCTGAAGAATGTTGCAGGTACCACTCATACGTCGTTTTCAAGCCGTCCTCCAGTCCGGTCCGGTGTTGCCAACCAAGGGAGTGCAGGCGTGAAACATCTGAAAGCTTCCTTGGAGTTCCGTCTGGCTTAGAGGCGTCAAAGAGTATATCTCCTTCAAATCCAACCACCTTCTTGATAAGGAGGGCAAGGTCTTTAATTGACAGTTCTTCACCGGTTCCGATGTTTACGAAATCGTTCCCGCTATAGCTGCGCATGAGGAAAAGAGATGCCTCTGCCACTTCGTCCACGTGAATGAATTCCCGCATGGGCGAACCGGTCCCCCAGATGGTGACTGTTGATGCGCCAAGTATCTTTGCTTCGTGGAATTTCCGCATCAGTGCCGGTAGCACGTGAGAAGTTTCAAGGTCGAAATTGTCGTTGGGACCGTAGAGGTTTGTCGGCATTGCAGAGATGAAACAGGTGCCGTACTGACGGTTATAGTACTGGCACATCTTAAGTCCGGCTATTTTGGCTATTGCGTAAGCCTCGTTGGTTGCTTCGAGGGGACCGGAAAGAAGGTACTCTTCCCTGATCGGCTGTGGCGAAAGTTTCGGATAGATGCAG
Organism: uncultured Geoanaerobacter sp.; assembly: GCA_964528055.1. Lineage (GTDB taxonomy): Bacteria > Desulfobacterota > Desulfuromonadia > Geobacterales > DSM-12255 > Geoanaerobacter. Next base: position 68,353 of record CAZGQM010000011.1, read on the forward strand.
GTGCTGCCCAAAAACAGGAGTTTTTTGATACCTGAGAGGTATGCCTGATGAATGACGTTGGTCTGTATCATCAGGTTGTCGTAGATGAAATCGGCCGGGTAGCTGTTGTTTGCCACTATTCCGCCAACCCTGGCTGCTGCAAGGAAAACATACTCCGGTTTCTCGTCCTCGAAAAAACCTGCGACAGAAGCCTGGTTACGCAGATCCAGATCTTTACAGGTCCGCATTAAAAGGTTCGTGTACCCTTCTGACTCAAGCTTCCTGACAATAGCCGACCCGACCAGCCCCCTGTGCCCGGCAACAAAGATGCGGGCATGTTTATCCATTGGCTCGTTTCTCCTGCTCGGCAAGTGCGAGATCTGCTGCTACCATCATCTCCACAAGGGCGTCGAAATCGGCCTTCGGTTGCCATCCGAGCTCTGTTCTGGCCTTAGTGGAATCTCCCAGCAGGAGATCAACCTCTGCAGGCCTGAAATACTTCGGATCTATCTCGATAATCACCTTTCCGCTCTTGCTGTCGATCCCTTTCTCGGTAACACCGGTACCCTGCCACGCAATGTGCATATCGAGCCGTGCAAATACACGCTCGGCAAACTCCCTGACCGACCAGGTCTCTCCAGTGGCGATCACGTAGTCGTCCGGCTCGGTCTGCTGCAGCATGAGCCACATCGCCTCGACATAGTCGCCGGCAAATCCCCAGTCTCGTTTGGCATCCAGATTCCCAAGATATAACCGCTCCTGCAGACCAACCTTGATCCGGCCTGCGGCTCGCGTGATCTTCCGGGTAACAAAGGTCTCACCTCGGCGGGGAGATTCATGATTGAAGAGGATGCCGTTGCAGGCATAAAGTCCGTAGCTCTCGCGGTAGTTTACCGTGATATAGAAGGAGTAGGCCTTGGCACAGGCGTAAGGAGAGCGGGGATAGAAGGGAGTTGTCTCTTTTTGCGGTGTCTCTACAACCTTCCCGTACAGTTCGGATGATGAGGCCTGATAGAATCTGGTGTTGAGACCTGTCTCACGGATACCTTCCAGGATGCGGACCGCTCCCAGGGCATCTATCTCGCCGGTGTATTCGGGCACGTCGAAGGATACCCTGACATGGCTTTGCGCACCAAGATTGTAGATCTCGTCAGGCCGTACATCCCTGAGGACCTTGTTTATCGAACTCGCATCGTTGAGGTCTCCATAATGGAGGAAAAGCCTGACGCCGGTTTCGTGCGGATCCCGGTAGATCGCATCAATACGACCGGTATTGAACGACGAGGATCTGCGAATAATGCCGTGAACCTCGTAACCTTTAGCAAGCAGCAGTTCAGCCAGGTAAGAGCCGTCCTGGCCTGTAATCCCCGTGATAAGCGCCTTCTTCATATACCCCCCCTTAAGGAATGGATGAGTATACATAATACAGCCATAATTGGCAATACTATTGGGAAGTGATAATGCAGGCGGATTAATCAGGGGAACCGGCCATGGAGCGAAACTGGGCACTGGTCTCCATGAGTTCGTCGTAGCTCCCCTGGGCAACCAGACGACCTCTGTCCAGGAAGAAGATCAGGTCGCAGTCGCGGATGGTGGTGAAACGGTGGGCAATCATAATGATGGTCTTCTTGCCTGAAAAAGCATGGATCGCTTCGATTACCGTATTTTCGGTGATCCCGTCCAAGGCGCTGGTAGCCTCATCAAGCACCAGGACCTGCGGATCGTCGTAGAGTGCCCTTGCAATGGCGATCCGCTGCCGCTGTCCACCGGAGAGTCGCACGCCACGCTCTCCAACTATGGTCCCGTATCCTTCAGGCAGCTCCTTTACGATGAATTCGTGCAGGTTGGCACTTCTGGCGGCCCGTTCCACAGCGCCATGATCGATCTTCTCTTCCGGGATCCCAAAGGCGATATTCCTGGTGACGGTATCATCTGAAAGAAAAATGGACTGTGGCACGTAGCCCAGGTTCCGCTGCCATGCGGACACATTATCGCCTGACAACTTGAGTCCGTCCAGCATGATCGACCCCTGTTGGATTGTCAGAAGGCCAAGGAGCAGATCGACGACCGTACTCTTTCCTGCACCAGATGCCCCAGCGAATGCCACAGTGGTTCGGGCAGGGATGACAAGGGTAACCTCCTCTAGAGCTGGAGACAGGGCTCCGGCATACTGGTAGGTGACCCCTTTCAGGCTGATCTCTTTCTCAATCGAAGACCGTTCCGGCTTTTTCGCCCGCTGAAAAGTGAGCGAAGGTGTTGCACCTGCCAGATCTTTACAGAGCAGGTCAAGGGACGGGAGAGAAAAGCGCATCATGGTCAACCCTGAGAAAACCTGCTGCAGAGCTGGCATCAATCGGTAACCGACCACAGCATAGAGTGTTATGAGTGGCAGTACAGCCGTCAACTCCCTGCCTGTCTTTAAATAATAGACTACCAGCAGTATGACGCCGCCAAAGGCTACAGTCTCCATCAGGTAGCGTGGAAGCTGCGGCACCACCCCGCCAATGGTCTGGTGCCGCGCTGCCTCTCCAGACGGACCATGAAAGCGTGCAAGATAGTCATGTTCGCGGTGAAAGAGTTTGATCTCTTTTACTCCCCCCAGAGCCTCGGAAACGATCCTGGAGAGCATTCTGTTGGCCAGCAGGTGTCGCTCTCCGTTCCATTTGAGAAGCCTGCGTACCAACAGGTAGATGAGTGTATAGAATCCTCCGAGTATCAGCACTACCAGCAGGGAAAGGAGCGGTTTCAGAAATAGAAGGAGCAGAATGAGACAGATAGCAGAGGCAAGCCGAGATACAACGAAAAGGGCCGGGGTAATGACGGAAACGACGACATTATGGACCTCGGAGAGGATGTTCTGATTGAGCCTGGAGCTGTTATCCTGCAGGAAACGCTCGTAAGGCATGCTAAGATATGCCGCAAGCAGACGTTTTGAAAGTGACTGTTTGAGTCGAGCTCCGGTGCGTGCAAGAAATGCCGTGGTAAACGCCGCAAAAAGGTTGGATACAATCAATAGGATAAGGACAGAAGATCCGAGAAAAACGATGAATGAGGTTGTATCGGTCAGGTCAAAGGCTTGACCGACTGCCGCCAGCAGTCTGCTCTGTTCCACCAGGGCAGGCCTTGCCGCGACAGCGATGAACGGCATGATGGAGGCTACTCCTACCATCTCCAGAAACGCGGTTACCAGGACGCAGACAAAGAGGACGATAAGCCTCCGCCGTTCCCGGGGCATCAGAAGGGAATAAATCTTTGAGATAGTGTGATGTAGCATTAGCCCACTTGGTTACCGGTAGCGCTCCACGATCTTCTCGATGATCCCCGAAGTCGATTTGCCATCTACGAACTCAACCAGTTCAACCCGTCCCCCCCAGGATTCAACCAGGTCAAACCCGACAACCCCTTCGCGGCTGTAATCCCCCCCTTTTACCAGCACATCTGGCCTGACAGACTCGATCAGCCTGAGCGGCGTATCCTCATCAAAGATTACCAGATAATCCACGCAGTCAAGGGCTGCCAGCAGATGGGCACGCTCGTCCTGGCTGATGAGCGGGCGCTTTTCACCCTTGAGCCTTTTCACCGAGGCATCGCTGTTAAGCCCCAGGATCAGCAGGTCTCCAAATGAGCGCGCCTTCTGCAGGTACTTTACATGACCAACATGGATCAGGTCGAAGCAGCCGTTGGTAAAGACCACCTTCTGTCGGCGAGACCTGGCCTCGGCAACCACCCTCTGAAGGACATCAGGGTTCTTGATCTTGGTATCGCTGTCAAGATGACCCCGGCCGACTTCGGCAATTATTTCTGCAGGTGCAACCGTCGATGTCCCTACCTTTGCCACCGCAATCCCTGCAGCTACGTTGGCCAGACGGGCAGCCTCGTCAAAGGGGAGCCCGCCGGCGAGAGCCAGTCCGAGAACTGCCAGTACCGTATCACCAGCCCCGGTCACATCGAAGACCTCGCGGGCAACGGTCGGGATATGCTCAACTCTACCCTGGTCAAGAAACAGGGACATCCCCTGCTCGCTTCTGGTTATCAGGAGAGCCTTCAGTTCGGCTCGCGCAAAGAGGCTCTCTGCAGCTCGACAGAGCGACTCATCATCATTGATTGCGATTCCCGTGGCAGCCTCTGCCTCCTTCCTGTTGGGGGTCAGGATCGTAACCCCACGGTAGCGGCCATAGTCGGCCCCCTTCGGATCGACCACTACCGGGATTCCCGCAACGCGACCAGCCTCCACAAGTGCAGCCAGAACACCTGCTGTCAGTACCCCTTTGAGGTAATCGGAAACCAGGATCACCTGGCAGCCTTCAGCATGATTCCGTATGTACTCCACGAGCTTTTGATCGCTCTTCTCGCTTATGGCCCCCCGGCTCTCCCGGTCGATCCTGACTATCTGCTGATTCGAGGCCACCACCCTGGTTTTCTTGCTGGTTCTGCGCTCCGGATCGGTAAAAATGCCACCGATATCTACCCCCCGCGAAGCGAACGCATCCAGCAGCAGCTGGCCGTTTTCATCGTCACCTATGATGCTGCAGGCAGTTACTCGGCACCCCAGGGCAACCAGGTTGTTGACCACGTTCCCCGCCCCCCCCAGCCGCAACTCCTCACGCTGCACATCCACCACCTGCACCGGGGCCTCCGGCGAGATCCGTTCTGCCTTTCCCCACAGGTACTCGTCCAGCATAAGGTCACCGACTACCAGTACACGAATATCGCCAGCAGCAGCAAACAGGGATTCTACTGCTCTTCTGTCCACGATACATTCACCTTTTACCTTTCACAGTTATTCAGAGTAAGAGTTGCCGATTCTATCCAGAACCCCTGCAGCGAGCAGAGGGAGCATGATCTCGTGGTGTCCGGTAATGGTATATCCCATGCTTGTCCCTGCGGTCGGACGTTTGACAACGTTCTGCAAGGGGCGGTAGTGCTGCTGCATATCCATGTTCACCGTGGTGAAGTTGTCAACGTGATGCCCCAGGTTCTGAGCAATGGAGAGCGCCTTCAGAAAGACCTCCGGCAGCAGCACCGCGCTCCCCACGTTCAGATAGACACCTCCGTCACCCAACTCGGAAACGATGGAGGTGAGCAGCCGGAAGTCCCGGAAGGAGGCCTCCCCCAGCACCGCGCCGTCAGCCGAGGGGTGTTGGTGGATGATATCGGTCCCCAGAGCAACGTGAACGGTCAGCGGCACCCCTTGTTCAGCGCAGAGAGCCATCAGGCTCCAGTCGCTATGAGGGTTCCTGTTCGAGAGGATGAAGCGCCCTATCGACTCACCATACCCCAGCCCCTCAGCCACCCCCTTTTTCAGCGCCATATTGATATCTCTGCCGGTCTCCTCCGCCATACCGAAGAGCCCCGCATGGAGAACGGCACCGACATCTTCGCTGGTCTCACCAATGAGGGAAATCTCGTAATCGTGGATCGAACCGGCTCCGTTTAAGGCAAAGGCAGTGATGACATCCGCCTCAACAAGACTTCGAAGCACCGGTTGCAGACCGCACTTGATCACATGGGCTCCCATGGCCATGACTACCGGTTTCCCCTTTTCTCGCGCCTTTACGATGGCATCAATCACCCCTTTAAGGGCCTGGGAACCGAGCTGGTTGGGTAGCGTGTCGAGGAGGCCGGCAACGCTCATCCCCTGCGTTACCGGACCAGCCTTGTCCCGCTCCATAATGACCTTGTTCTTCCGCTCTGCCAGCGGATAGGTGGTCACACCTGCTAGATCGATCGGCTGATACATCATACTTCACCTTCTCCTTTTCCAAGCAGCCGGCGGGCAGTCCGCACTACAGCATCAGCGGGGATACTCCTGATGGAGAGGTCGGTCGAATCCGGTTTGCCGTAGTTAACTGTCGTTCCCGACCTGATAATAAGGTTATTCTCTGTAGGTACGATGCAATCCGAAGGGGTAGCCCCGAACAAGGTTATGGATGGGACGTTCATGGCCCAAGCCATGTGGGTCGGTCCGGTATCGCCGCCTATGACAAGGCTTGCCCTGCCAATGGCAGCCTTCAGGTGGTTCAGGGTCAGCCGCGGAAGCACCCGGACATTTGCCGCCAGAGCTGCAATCTCCTCGGCAATTGCCTGTTCCCGGTCATTGCCGTGACAGACAAGCACGTTCCCCCCTAGCCCCTTGGCCACCTCCGCCATCTGACCTGCCGGATACTCCTTATAGGCAATGCTGGTTCCTGCAACCATGATGACGTTCGTACTGTCATCTGGGAAAAACCGGTTAACCACCTCCAGATCGTCCTCTGCATGAAACAGGTACGGGGTGTGCCCTCTCAGCTCACTCTCATCCGGTGCGAAATCCAGCGCATAACCGGCCAGCAGGGCATACCGCCGTACACCAATGACATCTGCCGGGGAACGGCAGGTCCGGTTGTAGAAAAGGGTAGCCAGCGGCTCCTTGGCGTTGGAGCGGTGCAATCCAACCCGCTCACCTCCGAGTTGACGGGCAACCAGGGCCGACTTTAACATCCCGTGCATGTCGATCACCAGGTCGAACGGCCCGAGCCCTTTGAGCTTGTCTACCTCAAACCGGAGTCCTGCAAATGAAAACCGCTTCTTGAGCCCTTTGAGATCAAGCTTGACAACCCGTTTCAGATCTGGATTGTAATCAAGAATATCCGCAAATCTGCTGTCCGCCACCCAGGTAATTTCAGCATCCGGGAAACGGCTCCTCACCAGTTGCAAGGAAGCCATGCAAAAAACAATATCCCCTAGCGATGAGAGCCGCACAATGGCAATTTTCATGCACTCTGACCAGATACCGCCCCAGCAGATAATACAGAGGCTGTCCTTTTCGATACAAGGCCTACAATCTGTTCATGGCGGTCGATCCGTATCATGGCGGGAAACTCTGATTTGTAGGCAACAAAATCTACTCCGGCTGCAGCGGCTGCCAGGCTGTCCACCTCTGAATCACCGACAAACAGCGCCTCACAGGGGGAAATGCCATAGTGGTCCAGCACCTTGAAAAGCGGCTCCGGGCTCGGCTTTGGATGAACGACCTTGCTGGCGGTCATCACACAACCAAAATACGATGCAAGATCGAAGCGTTCCAGTACGGCATCCATGGAGGTAGAACGGTTGGTGCAAACTGCAAGAGAGACCATGGGCCGGAGTATATCAAGAGTTTCACGGAACCCTTTTTCCATGATCATGAGCGGCACAAGTTCCATGTAGTTGATCTCGCCAGCCCTGATCAGGGCCTCCTGAAACTCGTCAGGGTCGGGGAAAAAATGGGCCAGCACCTCCCTGTTTGCATAGGTATGCAGGATCCGCATCTGCTCTTCATCAGAACGGCTGAGCGCAGGTCTCCCCATTCTCGCCATTATCCTGTCATAGAAGGCTACATTCGCCTCAAAAGAGTCGAACATCACCCCGTCGCAGTCGTAAATAACTGCCTTATAATCACCTTTACCATTCACTGTGTCATTTCCCCATTTTTTGCAGATACTCTTCCCATTCCATCGTCAGCAGGTATTTCTTCTTGCTGTTGCACTCCTTGCAGGACGGCACCACGTTTCCTCGGCTGCTCTTGCCGCCCCGAACAATCGGAACAATGTGATCCAGAGTCAACTCAGCAGGGAGAAAGCTGCAATGGCACCAGTGACAGAGCCCTTTAGCCAGGCGATTCTTCCACCACTGACTCTTGCGGAGTTCTCTCGCCCGCTCCTTCTCTCGCCTGATCTCCTGCTCTGAAACTTCGATAATGAATGACATGAATCCTGTTATTCCATTCGTTGTTGAGCTATCGCCATCCTGGCCAGTTCATCGCAGCGCTCGTTCTCGGCATGTCCGGCATGCCCCCTTACCCATCGCCACTCCACGGTGTGGACCTTGGCAAGTTCAGCAAGACGCTCCCACAGGTCGCGGTTCAGAACCGGCTCTTTCTTGCTATTGATCCATCCACGCTTCTGCCAGCCGGCAAGCCACTCGGTCATCCCTTTCACCAGATACTGTGAATCGCTGGTGAGGAGCACCTTGCAGGGCCTCTTGAGAGATTCCAGGGCTGCTATGGCAGCAGTCATCTCCATCCGGTTGTTGGTAGTTTCAGCAGCAGCTCCGGAAAGCTCCTTCTCCTGGTCGCCATAACGAAGTATGCAACCCCAGCCGCCAGGGCCGGGGTTGCCGCTGCAGGCACCGTCACAGAACACTTCGACGCTATTCGACATAAGCCCCTTCAGCCTTCAGCAGTTGGGCTATTGCTTCCATAACCCTGTCTACTATTTGCTGGTGTGTCTCCTTTGTATCTTCCTTGCCATAAAGGTCGCTAAAATCCAGCTGCCTTCCGAATACAACCATCCCGTTCTGGTTGATCCCGGGGAACTTCCAGCGGTTGAGACCAATAAGCGCAGTAGGAACTACCGACGGTCGGGTGTCATAGATGATCTTGCCTACACCGCGGTTCCCTTTGCCGAGCACTCCGTCAGGATGCCTTGTACCTTCAGGGAAAAGCATGACACGCTGGTCTTTGAGCAGTTCATTGATGACCTTGCCAGCACGGAGATCTCGACCGCGCCTGACCGGGAAAGCCCCCCATGAACTGTAGAGCCAACCCTGCAAAGGTTTTTTGAATAGCTCCTCCTTGGCAGGCGCCCAGAGCATGCACAAGGGGAAGTTACGTAAGATCGCCCAGGGGAGAAAGATAGTCTCATAGGCTGATATGTGGTTTGCGACAAAGAGTATGCCCCCTTCACCCGGGATGTTTTCTACCCCTTTGCTCCGGAACCTGTTTATCAGAGAGGCATAGACCCCTATCACATAGATTGAGAAGGTGACCCAGATGCGACGGGCAAGGGAAGCACTCATAATCGATCTCTCATCCTACTGGATTGCTGGAAGACACTATTGACCTCGCAGGAGACAACGTGAAATAGAAGGTGGCACCCTCACCAAGACCCCCTTCAGCCCATACCTTGCCCCCATGGCGCTCCACAATACGCTGTACGGTTGCAAGTCCGATCCCTGTCCCGGGGAAAGTTTTGGGGTCATGCAGACGTGCAAACGGTTTGAATAGCTCATTCGCCCTTGCCTGGTCAAAGCCGGCTCCATTATCACGTATGAAAAACGCGGGGCCACTCGCCATCTCCTGCATACCGAATAGTATAACCGGTTCCTGGGTGCCGCTTGAATATTTCCAGGCATTCCCCATGAGGTTCTCCATGACCACGCGAAGCATCCTCTGATCGCCTGAGGCAACAAGGTTCGGCGTGATCTCGCAGCTGACCGGACAGTCTGAAGAGATCAAGCGTAACTCCTTGCAAACAGCGTCTGCTATGGCAGAGAGGTCCACCGTGGTGATCTCCATTTCACTGCGTGATATCTGGGCCAGTTCCAGAAGGGAATCTATCAGGTCCTCCATCTGGTGGCTGGCATCGCAGATCGCTTCGATAAAGTATGATCCAAGTTCATCGTCAGCAGAATGCCCCTCCTTCAGAGCCTGAGCCGCAGCATTGACAACTGAAAGCGGATTGCGCAGATCATGTGAGACAGAGTAACTGAAGGCCTCCAACTCGCGGTTCGCCAACTCAAGGTCAGAAGCCTTGATGGCCAAAGCCTCCTCAACCAGCGCGGATTCGGTCAGAGCCGACTTAAGTTCCGCGAGAAGGCGGTCACGACTCCTGAACATGCGACAGGCAAATACGAGAAAAAGCGTGAAGAATAGTATGAAAACCAGTCGGTGACTTATATCATGCAGTGATGGCATAACGAGCTGGGCAAGAAGTGTCTCATCACCCCAGGCGCTGTCGATGAGGGAATCGAGCCCCCAAGCCAAGGCTGAGAGTAGTAATCCCGCTGCAATAATATGTCGCTGCTGGAATAAAATCATGCCTGATTTCCACTCTGGAAAAATAACATACCACTTACAGAAACGCGAATACCATGCAATTACTTTTCCCAGCACACTAACAAGCAGTGGTTCAATCAAATCCACATCCTCAGCAGTGAGCAGAAGGAGGATCAGTAAGATATAAGATATTTTTCAGTTCGAAAACGCTGAAATATCTTCTACCTACTAAAACATGAAACGTCTCATGCTGATGTTGAGCAGAATTGCCACTCCGGTCATTGAGGTGACAAGAGAGGTACCTCCGTAGGAGAGGAACGGCAGAGGCACACCCACTACCGGGAAAAGGCCGATCACCATCCCGATGTTGATGACAATGTGCCAGAACAGCATGGCTGTCACTCCCACTGCCAGAAGCCTGCCGAAGCGGTCGTTGCACTGGCCTGCGATCTGTAGCCCCCAAAGCACGATGAACAGGTAGAGCAGGAGTAGAAACATGCACCCCAAGAGACCCCACTCTTCAGCAAAGACCGAAAATGCGAAATCGGTATGCTGCTCCGGCAGAAAACGGAGTTGGGTCTGTGTCCCCTTGAGATATCCCTTCCCCAGGATCCCTCCTGAACCGACTGCGATCTTGCTCTGGATAAGGTGGTAGCCGCTCCCCAAAGGGTCCCTTTCAGGATCAAAGAAGTTAAGAACTCTGTTTTTCTGGTAATCCCGGAGATGGTAGTGCCACCCAAGATAGAGCATAGGGATAAGCGCAAGAATCCCTGAGCAGATTACGCTCCAGCGGATGCCCACGAAAAGCATAATTGAACCGGCCACCAGTAGAACCATGATCGCCGTCCCCAGATCGGGTTGCTTCACGATCAATAAGGCCGGCAGACCCATCAGGAGCAGTGGTAACGCCATGTCACGAATGTTGAGGCCACCCAGTACGGAATAGCGGCTGAAATAGCGGGCAAAGGTTATAATAATGACTACCTTCATCGGTTCTGAAGGTTGTATATTCATGAATCCAAGGTTGAGCCATCGGGTTGCACCCATTGATGTCCTTCCAATGACCATTACCAGAATGAGAAGCAATAGCACGATCCCATAGAACCAGAAGGAAAGATCTTCCAGGAGATGATAATCGATGCTGCAGACCAGCAACATGATGAAAAGACTTCCGGTAACCCAGGAGAGCTGCTTCAGGTAGAAGGGCATCCCGGCTGTGCTGTATGAGGCAGAGGCACTAAATATATTCATAATGCCAATGGCCGCTAGCAATAGCACAAGGGCAAAGAAGACCCAGTCGAAACTGGTAAAAAGCCGGCGATCTATCACTGTTGAGCCCCCTCTTTCTGACCGGCATTTACTATCGACGCATCTCCATCGCCTTCAAGGGGCTGCCGTACCGGACGCTTTATTACACCCTTCTGTTCAAAGTACATTCTGAGGATTGCTCCCGCAAGGGGCGCTGCGGCAGCTCCTCCGTGCTCGCCATGTTCGATCACTACGGCTACCGCCACCTCCGGCTTGTCATACGGAGCAAATGCCACAAAGAGAGCATGGTCACGGTATTTGTATTGAACCTCGCGCTTCCTGTCAACCCCCTGCTTTACCACCTGCGATGTGCCTGTTTTACCTGCCACCTTCACCTCGAAAAGCCGTGCGGCAGCACCGGTTCCTCGCTGCTCGTTGACAACAGCCAGGAGACCTTCCTTTACGAGCCGATAACTCTGAGGCTTGATCCCGGGGTGGTACATGACCTCCGGCACGAACTCCTTGATGACCTTGCCATCAGGATCAACAACCCGCTTGACCAGATGCGGACGGTAGACCGTTCCTTCGTTCGCTACCGTTGCTGTCATGGATGCAAGCTGTATGGGGGTCATCAGGGTATAACCCTGGCCAATGGAAACCGGAAGTGTTTCCCCGCGGTACCACTTCTTCTTGAACTTTTTCTCTTTCCACTCAGCGGTAGGGATCAGGCCTGCTTTTTCATTATCGAGACCGATGCCCATAGGGGCACCTAGTCCGAATCTTCTAGCCATCTCTGCTATTCGATCCACTCCAAGTCGCTCACCAAGCTGGTAAAAGTAAACATCGCACGATTCCCGGAGAGCCCGCTTCAGATCTACCGTGCCGTGACCACGCTTTTCCCAGCACCTGAAGGTATCAGTACCGACCTCGTAAGCTCCATTGCAGAAAACGGTTGTCCGTTCATCGATGAGCCCATGTTCAAGCCCGGCCAGTGCTGTGATGATTTTATAGGTTGATCCCGGGGGGTACTGCCCTTTGAGTGCCTTGTTTTCAAGAGGATTGCGGTTGTCTTCCAGGTACGATTTCCAGACGTCTGAAGGCATCCTGCCGGTAAAGAGCGCCGGATCGAACCCAGGGTTGCTGGCAAATGCTAGTATCTCACCACTGTTCACATCCATCACGACAGCAGCGCCGGCCTGCTCTCCAAAGGCTTTCTCTGTGGCCTGCTGAAGTTCTTTGTCAATGGTCAGGACCAGACTGTTACCCACCGTCGGCCTTGTTTCGCTCAAGGTCCTCAGATATCGTCCACGGGCATCCACCTCGATCTGTCTCCCTCCGTCCATTCCATGCAGCGAATTTTCCCAGCTTCGCTCCATCCCGCTCTTGCCGACATAGTCACCCGGATTATACTCACGAAACTGGTCTGACTGCAGTTCGTTCTCAGAAATCTCTCCCAGGTAGCCAAAGAGATGTGAAGCAAGGAGGCCACTCGGATAGAGCCTGATCGGTTTCATCTCGATATCGATTCCCGGCAACCAGAGCTGATTCTCCTCAAGAAACTCAAGCTGATCTCGGTCTATACCGGAAGCAATAACAATCGGATAATATTTGGCCCTCCCCTTCCCCTTTTCCCAGCGTTTGCGAAGTTCGGCCAGGTCCAGCCCAAGGTGACGCGCCAATGCCGAAAGAAGCGCCTCGCTGTCCTTCACCTCCTGGGGTACGACAGCCAGGCTGAAAGAGGGTGTATTGCTAACCAGCACCTTGCCGTTACGATCCAGTATGGCACCCCGTGATGCAGCCACCGGTACAAAGCGTAAACGGTTTATCTCGGAAAGCTCCCCGAGGGTTGCCGATTCGATAACCTGGAGATACCAGAGCCGGGTCAACAGGATAAAGAAAACAATCCCGACAATTGCGGAGGCCCAGACAACACGCTCACCTTTTTCCCTGAAGTCGCGGACATAACGCTGCTCGCTCACACCTCTTCCTCCTTGCTTGTGCTTTCAAGGCAGCTGAAGAAGAGCGAAGCGACAAGGGCGTTCACCACCCCCTGTGGGAGCAGTGATGTCAAAAGGGTGGTATAGATCCCAACAGCTGAAGAAAAGAGCGCAAGGAGCAGCAGTTGGGTAATCCCGCATGCAACTGTAGAGGTAAAGACTGCAAGAGTCATAAGGTAGCGGCTGTCAGCGTAGAGACGATGAGCGATATTGTGGAGCACCAGAAAGGTAATGAGATAGGTAAACCCATTGAGCCCGAGATAGACTCCACTTACACAGTCCTGCGCAAGACCTAAGAGATATACCGAAAGGGCACCCCAAGGCTGGGAAGCGGTAAGCCCAAGCCATACGACTATGACCAGCAGCAGGTTGGGCCTGAATGGATCGGAGAGATAGGCAGGGAAAATCGTCACCTGGAAGAGAAAGGCGACTATTATCGCTATGCATGAGCGAAGCAGACTAATCATTTCGTTGCTTTAGAAGCACCATAACCTCCTCAAGGCGTGAGATCATAACTGCAGGTCTGACCTCCACGGTCTGGAAGATGCCGTATTCACCCTTTTTAACCATGGTAACTTCGCCTATCGGCAGCCCCTTGGGAAAGATTCCGCCTATTCCAGAGGTAACTATCTGGTCCCCAACCTTTACATCGTCTTCCCGCATGGCGAATTCAAGGGTAAGTCTCCCGCCACCTCCTCCGCGAATTACACCCCTTGCCCTGGAACGCTGAACAAGGGCAGAAATGGCACTCGCATGATCGGTTATAAGAAGTACTCGGCTGCTGTTTGCAGCGACCTTTACCACCTGCCCAAGCACCCCCTCGGCAGCCACGACAGGCATACCCTCACGGAACCCTTCAGCAGAGCCACGATCTATGATGAGTGTCTTGAACCAGGGTGCCCCATCCTCGCCTATGACAGATGCGGCTACCGTTGGGTATGAAAGGGTTTGCTTGAGCAGAAGCAAAAGCTTTAATCGCTCGTTGGCAAGAAGAACCTCCTGCTCCCCTATCAGCCTGGTGTTCAGCAGCCGAAGCTGCTCTAATAGCTGGACATTCTGGCGGCGGACCTCCACCAGGGCGAGATAGTCGTTCCACAGAGTTTCAACGGCACCTCCTACCCTTGCTCCGACGCTGAAGAAGGGAGAAAGGGTCGTAAGCACCCCCCGCTCCAGTAGATTGGCATCCTCGCGGTTCTTCAGATTACTGGCATAGACAAGGAATGAAGCCAGCAACACAAAGCCGGTAAAGACAGCAATACGGTATTTCTTGATCAAATCCCACATGAAGATCTTTCCACAAACGGTGAAGGGGAGACGTACAATCGCCCCCCCTCCTCATTCTGATTTGCCATTATACCCCGCAAAGGGCGGAGACGCTGGCCCTTATGAACAGGACAAGTGCGTTATATTCTGCTCAAAATACGCATCAAATTAATTCTACTTACTAATCGATGAGATAAGTCGAGGCCACGCCCTCTTCATGCCTGATCTCATCCACCGGCGAGCGCTTCCCTTCGCCTGCAAAGAGCCGGTTAGGCGCATTGAAGACTATCCCGTTCTCCTGACCGATATTCTTGTACGCATGAATCACCCCAGGTGGGACAATCACCGCACTGGGGCTGTCAATGCCCGAATAGATTACCTGCCTGACTCCGAAGGTGGGGGAATCCACACGTGAATCCCAGAGATAGACCTTAAAATTCGATGGCCCGATAAAGCAGAAATAGTCGGTCTGATCGACATGTTCGTGAGGGCCGCGGGCCACTCCTGGCTGAGTCATCGAAAGATATGCCATAGCCGGCATGATAGAGGTATCCATCTCATCGGAGCGAAAGAGCTCGGCAAGCCAACCCCTTTCGTCAAGGAACTTGGTGAGGGGGCGAACCACCACATCATGAATCTTCCCATTACGGAACTGCGACTGCTCAGACATGACTCCCTCCAATTCCACAGAGTTCTGACTCATTGTATACACGCGTAAGATACTCACGATAGGACGATTTAGGGGTATCATCTATAACCCGTGCCATCTGTCGGCAGTCGATAAACCCCATCCGCAGGGCTATCTCCTCCAGGCAGGCGATCTTCAGCCCCTGACGAGCCTCAAGGGTACCTATGAAGTGGCTTGCCTCAAGAAGGCTCTGGTGTGTGCCGGTATCAAGCCAGGCAATACCTCTGCCGAGCTTTTCCACCTTCAATTCGCCAAGCCGGAGATACTCAAGGTTGACATCAGTGATCTCAAGCTCACCTCTGGGGGAAGGTTTGAGAGCTTTTGCAATTTCCGTAATCTTTTGGTCATAGAGGTAGAGGCCGGGCACTGCATAGTGAGTCTTAGGCCTTTCCGGTTTCTCCTCGATCCCGATGGCGCGCCCTGTAGAGTCGAACTCAACCACACCGTAGCGCTCCGGATCGTTCACATAGTAACCGAATACCATGGCTCCACTTTTAAACTCCATTGCCAGGCGGTCAAGACCCATCTTGCCGTAGAAGATATTATCCCCCAGGATGAGCATTACTGGATCACCATCAATGAACTCCTCACCGACGAGAAACGCCTGGGCGATCCCTTTCGGCTCAGGCTGGACCTTGTAGCTCAGGCTGATCCCCCAGCGCGAACCGTCACCAAGCAGCGTCTGAAACCTCGGCGTGTCGTGGGGGGTCGAAATGATCAGAATCTCCTTGATCCCTGCCATCATCATGGTGGCAAGAGGGTAATAGATCATCGGCTTGTCATAGACCGGCTGCAACTGCTTGCTGGCCACTAGCGTGAGCGGGTAGAGCCTGCTGCCAGCCCCACCGGCAAGTAATATCCCCTTGGTAATGGACATTGTTGTTCTCCGGAACCTGTATTATTACAAACAGTTGGTTAATAACATGCAGAGCTTGCAAGCGTCAATGGATTAATCCTGCGGACGAATGCAGCTACCTCAATAACGGAATCACACGTCTCAAGCAAAATGATAGTCAGATTTTTTCCGCCTCATCCACCAACATCACCGGAATACCTTCACGAACCGGATAGCGCAGGCGACATGCAGAACAGGTGAAAGCCGATTCATTGAGTTCCAGGTCAAGCTTCCCCTTGCACTGCGGGCAGACAAGTATGGAAATCAGTTCTGGTGATAGTCCCATGTTGTACTCCTCACTATAGTTTCTCTAAAGCCAGTACCAGCTGGGCAGAGTCATGCAGGTGCAGTTCCATCTGGGCTACGCAGCAATCACCCATGATTCCCCTGTACGGTTGAAGCTTAACTGCATCCTTTGCCGTTGTAATCAGACAGTCTGCCCTTTTGTCATTCTTGAGCAGACCAAGCGCTTTCATCTCACGTGGTCCATAGCAGGTATGATCTGGAAAGGCAAGCGTGGCAACCAGAGGAACTCCCTCCTCTTCAAGGCTTTCAAAGAAGGCTCTCGGATCCGCTATACCGGCAAATGCAACAGCCCTGCGTCCCTTTAAGTCATCCAGAGGCATTGTTTTTCCGCCTGCAAGGGGAACCCAGCCGGTAAGGCGATGAGATGAGCTGCATTGCGGAATCCCCGCGACCATGTCATCTCTATGCGTCACATCCTTCGGACAACGGGTAAAGAGTATCAGATCAGCCCTCCTGGCCGAAGCTGGAGGCTCCCGAAGTATGCCGGCTGGAAGGGTTCTGGCGTTGGCAAACGGCTTAGCTGAATCAAGGAGGAGAATATCAAGATCTCTCCTGAGCCGCTGATGCTGAAAGCCGTCGTCCAGTATGAACATATCAGGAGAGAGTCGCTCCATGGCAAGAGAGCCGGCCCTGTAACGGTCAGTCCCCATAACCACGATCAATCCGGGTAATGATGAGGCAAGCAGGCACGGCTCATCTCCAGCCTCCTCGGGAGTGAGCAGAAGCGCAGCACCATCGGACACGATCCGCGTCTCTCCCTCCAGCGAACCGTTGTAACCACGGGTGAGAACCGCGACCCTCTTGCCTCGCTCCATCAGTAGTCGTGCCACGAGCAGAACGGCTGGTGTCTTGCCGGTTCCCCCCATGGTGATGTTACCCACCGAAATAACCGGCCGGGGGAGGTGAAGGGAAGGGATGATGCCTGTGCTATAGCCAACTGCACGCATACGCATGAACGCTGCATACGGAACCGAGCCAAGCATAAGGAGCGCCAGAAGTATCCGGTCACCTATCCCCCGACGTTTTCCGGATATCAGCTCCTTGAAATACTCTTCACCCTTCACATTTCACCCTTTACTACGCCTTCAATCACCGCCATATGCCTCTGAGTGGCACCACCATTATCCTTAATCAGACGAATCCCGTTATCTCCCATTGAACGTCGCCCCTCGGTGTCATTGAGAAGTTGTCTGCAGGCAGAGGCTAAACTGCCAGCATCCTCCACCGCAACTCCTGCACCGTACTCCTTCACCAGTGCGGTAATCTCCCGGAAGTTGCCCATGTGGGGGCCATAGATGAGAGGCACCCCCAGAGAGGCCGGTTCAAGCAGGTTATGTCCTCCGGCAGGCACCAGGCTGCCGCCGACAAAGACCAGGTCGGAAAGGCCATAGAACTGCATCAGCTCCCCGATTGTATCGACAAGGAGTACCTGGCCTGCAAGAAAAAGAGGTGCATCCCCGGAAATCTCGGAGCGGCGGCGGCAGGTCAAGCCCCTGTCCTGAAGGAGCCCGGCAACCGCTACTGCCCGCTCAGGGTGGCGCGGTACAAGAACCAGAAAGAAGTCCCCCGAAGATTGGAGCAGAGTGCGAAAGGCATCTATGACTGCCTCTTCCTCACCCTGATGGGTGCTCCCGGCAGTCAGCACCCTGAGTTCGACCGGGATACCGAACCTACCTCTCAATTCCGCCTTATGGTCAGAGGAAACGGGGGTCGCCGAAGTATCAAATTTCAGATTGCGTGCCACTACAACCTTCTCAGGGTCAGCCCCAATGGCGATGATTCTCCGGCAGTCCTCATCACTCTGCATGCAGAAGCGTGCAACATTTTCCAGAACAGGCCGGAACAGGCAGCGGGCTCGGAGATAACCGGCAAAGGAGCGGTCAGAGATCCGGCCATTGGCAATAACAACCGGTATCCCCCTGAACCGAGCTTCGCGAAGGAAATTAGGCCAGAGCTCGGTTTCCATAATAATGACCAGTTCCGGATGTATCTGCCTCAGTAGACGCCTCACGGCAAATGGATAATCAAAAGGGAAGTAGAGACAGTGATCAACCTCGGCAAATGTCGCGGCAACCCCGCGTCCGGTCTCTGTCATGGTGGAGAGAATCAGGCGTTTTTCAGGGTAATGCGCCTTGATCGACCTGAGAAGCGGCCTGACGGCAATGGTCTCTCCTACCGACACGGCATGGACCCAGATCGGTCGGCTCTCCCCCTTTGCCGAAGCAGTGTTGTCAGCAATGAAACCGAACCGCTCTGAAAGCGCTGCCGACCTCCCTCTGCTTACTGACCGGTAGAGGTGATAGGCCACCACAAAAGGCAATACCAGGTGGAGGAGAATATTATAGAATAGGTACATTATAAGCTGAGCCTCTGCTGTACTTCGGGGACGGGGTGTGAGAATCAGGCTTTGCCGGTTCCCGGTCCCTGGCTCCCAGTACCGACGTATTCATCCGCCCTGGTCGTCGCATCTTTAAGCGCATTCTCGATCCGAGAACGAAACGACTCCATATCTTCACCCTCTTGAAAGCGAAGCGGCTCTCCTATAACAAAAACTCCCCGTGAAAAGGGATACGGGATGAGGAAGCGGTCCCAGCTTGTGCAGCGTAAGCAGGGAGAGGCGCTGAATACTACCGGCACAACCGCCCTGCCACTCATCCTAGCCACATGGGCAATGCCCGGCTTCAGCTGCTCTGCCGGGCCGCGCGGCCCGTCCGGGGTAATGGCGACGTCATTGTCCTCTTTCAGCAGTTGAAGCATCTCTCGGTAAGCCTCCCTCCCCCCCCTGGAAGAGGACCCCCTCACCAGACCGAAGCCAAAACAGTCCATGACATCGGCAATCAGCTGACCGTCACGATGAGAGCCGATCAGGACATGCATCCGTTTCCCAGGGTAGACAAACGGGATCATCAACAGCCTGCCATGCCAGAAGATCCCGATGAAACCCTCCCCTCTTCGGGTAAAATCGGTGATTATTTCGTTGCCGATCACTCGAATGCGCATGGTAAGGCGCAGCAACCTCAGCAAAATGTATATCAGTATTGCCAGGGGCCTGCCGGAGAGTTTGCGGACCAATTTTCGACGTATCTCTTTCATTCCTTCATGCTCACGGGTTCACAGATTCGTCATTCCAGAAAGTGCATAGCGGTTTATAGCTTCACGAATGCGTTGAGTCCTTTTGTATCAGTTCAATTGCAAGCTTGGCCACCCTCTGCGAAGCGCCTCCATCCCCCAAGAGCCCCCTTACCTTGAGAAGCTTTTGCCTGATACCATCTGAATAGCCGGTATCAGTGAGCATTCTGACCAGTTCATCGGCTATCTTGGCGGGCTCGGCATCGTGTTGGGTCAGTTCCGGCACCACCCTTTCACCTGATACTATGTTACTGATGCCTATGTGGTCCACACGGATGAGCCTCATCCCAATCAAGTAAGTAATTGGTGAGACCTTATAGATTATCACCATCGGTACCCCAAGAAGGGCTATCTCCATCGTGACGGTTCCAGAGACCGTGATGATGGCGTCGCACGACTGTATCACATCGTGGACCTGCCCTTCCACGAGGGTAATCTTGAGCCCGCTCTCTGCAATCTGGGGTTCGAGGTCTTCCTTTGCCAGGCTGGAGGCCATGGGAAGGACATACTGCACATCGGGAAAACGCCCCTGCAGGCGTTTCACCGTCTCAAGTATCACCGGGAAGAGCCGCTTGACCTCTCCACGCCGGCTCCCCGGGAAAAGCCCCACAGTACGCCGCTCCGGATGGAGTCCGCAGGCGGAACGGGCCTCGGCTGCCGACATGGTCGAGCGGACCATGTCCACCAGCGGGTGGCCTACAAAGGTCACCGGTAGTCCTGCCCTCTCGTAATAGGGAACCTCGAAGGGAAAAACCACCGCCATATGGTCCACGAGTCGGGCAATTGTATGCACCCGGCCACTACGCCAGGCCCAGACCTGAGGGCTGATGTAGTACAGGACCTTGACCCCCGCCCTCTTCGCTACCCGTGCCAGCAGGAGATTGAAATCAGGATAATCGATGAGGATGAGCAGTTGTGGAGGATCCCGCCGGATAATATCGCGCATTGCCAGAAAGGCACGGGCTATGACGCCAAAGTGCGCGACAACCTCGACCAGCCCTACTACGGCCATATCGGCGGCATCCACAATGGTGGAGACTCCAGCCTCGCGCATCCTCTCTCCCCCAATTCCGAGAAAGGTGACATCCGGCTGTAAGCTACGGGTCTCATTCACCAACCGTGCGCCATACATGTCGCCGGACGCCTCGCCGGCCACAATCATGATCCGTTTAGCCTTCACTGAACACCCTGTATAAAACGTGAGACGCCCCGACGGGGCGTCTCTATCAATAGGATTTCATATGACTAGAGTCACACTACGGACTTCACAACCTCCACCACCTGCAGCACCTGTTCCTCGGTCATTTCGGGGAAAACCGGGAGCGACATGCAACGCCCTGACACATCTTCGGAGACAGGCAGTGAGATAGAGGCGAAATCGGCGGCAAAGACCTCCTGGCGGTGAAGGGGGATCGGATAGTAGACGGCAGAGGCAATCTGAGCCTTAGTTAACGCTTCCATCACTGCATCGCGCTTATCGGTCAGAGTAGTATACTGATGATAGACATGCCTGCCAACACCATCCTCAGACGGAGGAGTCAGGCAGGAGCCTGCCAACAGTGAACTGTAGAGGTGGGCAACCCTGCGCCTGCCGGTACTGAACTCCTCGATCCGCTTGAGCTTTATCCGGAGTATCACTGCCTGGAGTTCATCCAGACGGCTGTTATATCCGATTACATGGTGATGGTAGCGAACCTTGCTGCCATGGTTGCGAAGCACCTTGATCTGTTCTGCAATACCGTCGTCATTGGTTGTTATCAGGCCGCCATCTCCGTAACAGCCGAGGTTCTTGCTCGGGAAGAAGCTGAAACAGCCAGCTGCGCCCCATGCACCGGTCATGGTCCCATCAATGTCGGCACCGAATGATTGTGCACAGTCCTCAATGAGAATCAGCCCCCTGCGACGGCAGATCTCGCCGATTTCCTTCAGATCCGCTGGCTGACCAAAAAGATGAACCGGCAGAACTGCCTTGGTTCGCGGTGTAATGGCCTTTTCTATAAGGGACGGCACAATGTTGAAGCACTTCGGATCGATATCAACAAAAACCGGGGTAGCGCCTACATAACGGATGGCCTCGGCAGTGGCGATGAAGGTGAACGGTGTGGTGATCACCTCATCACCGGATCCGACCCCTGCAGCCGCCAAGGCCAGATGGAGCGCATCGGTACCTGATGCGCAGCTTATGGCATGCTTCACCCCCAGATAGGCGGCAGTCTCCTTTTCCAATGCCGAAACGTTCGGCCCGAGGATGAACTGAGTATTCTCCAGCGCAGCAAGAATGCCTGCATCGATTTCATCTTTGAGAGCATGGTATTGCCCTTTCAAATCGACCATTGGAATCATTGAACTATCTCCTTTTCATCCTTCACATTTATCCTTTCACTGCCTTTTCGATCATCAATGCCGCTTCCAGAGCCCTGGCACCGTCCTCTCCCGTAACTTGAGGTATGCTCCCGGTGCGAACGGATGAGAGAAACGAGAAGATCTCGTCACGCAAGGGATCAGAAGCGGGAAACGACTCTTCATCTCTCGACAGATTAGGAAGACCAGGCATCTGCTCACCCTCACCTTTTGAGAGCCTGGTGATCTTACGATCCTGAAAATCCACGTTCAGGTAGGAATCTTCCTGATAGATCCTCATCCGCCGCTCGCTCTTAAGGCTTATACGACTGGCTGTAACGTTGGCAACGCAGCCATTTTCGAATTCGAGCCGGGCGTTTGCAATGTCGATCTCATTGCTGTAGACCGGCGCACCTGTTGCGCGCACCTCACGAATCGGAGATTTTACGAGCGAAAGTATGATATCCAGATCATGAATCATAAGATCCAGAATGATGCTGACGTCAGTGCCCCTTGCCTTGAAAGGGCCTATACGGCTTGCTTCGATAAATCGCGGAGTTGTCAACCGGTCCCTGAGTTGGGCATAGACCGGGTTGAACCTTTCCAGAAAACCTATCTGCAGGAGACAACCCTTTTCACGCGAAAGGCGGTTTAACTCCTTTGCCTCATCCAGGGTTGCAGTCATCGGCTTTTCCAGCAGTACATGAACCCCGCGGGAGAGGAAGAACTCGGCAACCTCGAAATGTGCGATGGTCGGAACCACGATACTTACCAGATCGACCTGGCCTGCCAGCTCGCGGTAATCGGTCAGCCCCCGAGTTGACAAAGAAGCGGCGACATCCTCGACTCGTGCCGTATCCGCATCCACCACGGCAGCAAGTTCGACATTTTCAGAGGCGGCATACTTGTCGGCGTGAAACTTCCCCAGGTAGCCGACCCCGACAACTGCGGCGCGAAGCAGGCTCATGGCTTGCAAATCCCGCGAGCGGATTTTTCAATAAAGTCGATGAAATAATTCAATTCCGGACTCTGTCGGATGCCGTTCCTCATTTTTGCAAGTGCATCCGGCAGCTTGAGCTTGGAAAATGCAAGTATACGATAGGCCCTTCTGAGATCCAATATAAGCTCAGGAGAGAACCCGCGTCGCTTCAGGCCGATCAGATTGAGACCTCGAAGCGAAGCGTCACGCTTTTCACAGGTGGCGGCAATGGTGTAGGGCGGAATGTCATGCCCTACCATGGTACCCCCGCCGATCATCACGTAGCCCCCTATCCTTACGAATTGATGAATGGCAACAAGCCCGCCGAATATCGCGAAGCTGTCAACGGTTACGTGGCCAGCCAGTGTAGCGGCGTTTGCCATAACAATGCCATCACCGAGAATGCAGTCGTGGGCCACATGCGAGTAGGCCATCAGCATGTTGTTACTGCCGATAACCGTCTGTTTCCGCCCGGAAGGTGTACCGCGGTGAATGGTAGCAAACTCCCTGATGATGTTCCGGTCCCCGATCATCACAAGGGTCTCCTCACCCTTGTACTTCAAATCCTGGGGAGGAGCTCCTATGGAGGTCATCTGAGAGATCCGGTTCTCTTCTCCGATGGTTGTCCAGCCGTCAATGACCGTATGGGCTCCGATGGTCGTTCCACGACCGATTCTTACATGTTCTCCGATGACAACATAGGGGCCGACCTCCACATCGGATGCCAGCTCAGCGCCGGGGTGAACAATGGCTGTTGGATGTATCATCATGGTATCCTTTGTGGCTCTCGCAAAACTGTTGTCGGGCTATTCTACTCAGTTGTGGTCCGCTCGAGAATTCGACGTACTGAATGTACACCTCACCTGCGGATCGCCTGAGCCTTGACTAGCGGCCTCCTTATCAATTTGCAGGAGCCTCCTTTAGTAAGTTACTCTCTGTTCATGTCGGCAAAGGTTGCCTTGAGATCGGCTTCTGTCGCCAGCTTGTCTTCGACAAAGACCTTGCCTTTGAAGACCCACATCCCCCGCTTGCAGGCCTGCACATCCATCTCGATCCTCAGCTGGTCACCCGGGACAACAGGCTTGCGAAATTTTGCATTGTCGATGGAGACAAAGTAGCAAACCTTTTTGCGTACCTCATCATCAGAGGCCAGATAGGCAAGTATCCCGCCGACCTGAGCCATGGCCTCTATAATCAGAACGCCAGGCATGACCGGATGACCGGGAAAGTGACCTGGGAAAAACGGCTCATTAATGGTCACGTTCTTGATGGCAACGATCCGCTTCCCCGGTTCGTGCTCAATTACACGGTCTACCAAGAGAAATGGGTGACGGTGAGGCAGTATCTTCATAATCTGGTTAATGTCAAGCAGCATGGCTTACCTCCTTCAAAATCCGTTTAAATAAACTCGGAATTCTGTACCGAGAACAGGGCAAATGCAGAGACGGTTAACTATGCAGAGCCTTTGAGTATCTTTTCCAGTTCAGCAACCCGCTTCTCAAGCGTAGAAATGGTCTTCTTCATCTCAGGAAGACGTGGGGTAAGGGCCGCAACCCGAAGCCAGGTCCGGTGATCATAGGCAGGGATGCCGCTCACCCTGCTCCCGTCCGGGAGGTTCTCTACAACAGCAGACTTCCCCCCCACGGTCACGTTGTCACCTACCGACAGATGGCCGACAACAGCTACCTGCCCAGCAAGGGTAACATTATTGCCAAGCTTAGCACTGCCTGCTATGCCGACCTGCGCAACAATCATGCAGTTTTCTCCGATAAGACAGTTATGAGCAATCTGAACCAGATTGTCGATCTTCGTTCCGCGCCCTACCATGGTTACATTCAGGGCTGCGCGGTCAATGGCACAGTTGGATCCTATCTCCACATCATCCCCGATAACGACGATTCCAACCTGGGGGATCTTGTACCACTCCTTGCCATCCGGTACATATCCGAAACCGTCGCTGCCGATTACCGTGCCGCTATGGATAATCACGCGATTACCGACCCGGCAACGTTCTCGTACAGTAACATTGGCATGAATGGTTACATCATCTCCCACCTCCACACCATGATAGAGCACTACGCCAGGATATAGCGTGACACGGTTCCCCAGCTTGACACCATCCATCACCACAGATCCTGGGTGGAGCGTGACATCTGCACCAAACTGAACATCCTTGCCGACAAACGCACCTTCCACAACACCCTGAGGCTTGGCAGGCCTTACATGGAACAGGGTGAGAAGCTTTGCAAAAGCAAGATGCGGATTGGAGACCTCTATTCCGTGTTTGCCATGCGCATCGGCACCAGTTGGTAATACAACGGCAGCAGCGTTTGTGGTTGACACCTTTGCTGCGTACTTGGGATTTGCCAGAAAAGTGATATCCTTTTCACCGGCTTCATCAAGAGAAGCGAGGCCCATTACGGTTATCGACGGATCACCGATAACCGTACCACCCAGATAAGTCGCGAGTTCCGCAAGAGTCTTGCCTATACGGGCACCCACCTATTTCTTATCCTTTTTTCCGTTCAGCAGCCTGACAATTTCATCAGTAACATCGACCTTTTCATCCATGTACATCATCATCTCGCTTTTCACGAAAATGTAGGTAAATCCGTTTTTCTTCCCAAACTCCTGAGTAGCCTTCAGGGCTTCGTCGATAATCCTGTTCTTAAGCTCTTCATCCTTTGCCTGCAGTTCGTCGTTCACGTCCTTGATGAAGCGCTGGTACTCCTTCAGCTTCTGCTGGTAGTCCTTCTCCTTGGCATTGCGTGCCGACTCATTGAGAATTATGTTCTGTTTCTCCAGCTCGGTCTTGAGCTTCTTGAGCTCATCCTCACGTGTGTTCTTCTCAACCTCGTGCTTGGCGATCTTTGCCGACAGTTGCTCCTTGGCCGCCTTGCCGGTATCCGATGTGAGCAGCACCTTCTGCACATCAACAGTCCCGAGTTTTACGCCGTCTGCTGCCACAGAAGCAGATGCAACGAGGGTACATAGTGAGAGTACCATGATGGCGATTCTTGATTTCATCCGTTTCTCCTTTGTCACATGCCGTTATATCAGAAAAAGCTGCCAATGGAAAATTCAAGCTTTCCCTTTACGTCGTCGATACCAGTCCGGGGGTTTATCGGTATGCCGTATTCGAGCCTAAGCGGGCCGATCGGTGAAAACCACCGAATTCCGAACCCGTAGCTGGACTGAAGTTGGGAAAAGAGTTTACCTGCACCCTCATAGGAGTTTCCCGCATCATAAAAGAGAACTCCTTTCAGGCCTGCCTCCTTTATGAGAGGGATGGTGATCTCTGCTGAGACAATTGCCTCAGTATCCCCGCCAGTGTAGGCGCGGACTGTAGATGCAATGCCACCCACATTCCCGGTATTGGTAACAATCTTAAAGGGGCTTACGGTCCGGCCAGCATAGCCGCGGACGGTATTGATCCCGCCAAGATAGAATTTTTCGTCTATGGGGATTTCCTTGCCAATATCCTGGATGTAACCGAGAGTCCCCTTGAGAGTAAAAACCGCATTCCAGAAAAGCGGGGTGAAATGGGTGGTTTCGGCTATATAGCGGACAAAGCGGTTTGTTCCCCCAAGGCCGGCAAATTCTACGGAAAGACTGTTAAGCATACCGGTAGAGGGATCCATCCGATAATCGGTTGTATTCCGCGACAGGCTTGCGGTGATGGAACTTGTGGTAGAGCTGGTCTCGAAGAACTGTCCGCTCAGGATGAGGGCCGGTGAGGTGTTGAATATCTCCTTCTGCTCATATTTGTAAATCCAGAAGGTGCTCAAGGTGTCCGAAAGCGGGTATCCCCCCTTGATGTCGCCGCCTAAGGCCCTTCGTGTGTAGTCCATATATTCCCGCTCGCTCCGGTATAAGTCCCCCCCGAGGGTCCAGCGGGTGTCCATGAAATAAGGATCGGTCAGGCCTACACTGTAGGTACTTGATTTACCCCCGATAGAGGCCGATACATTTGCCTTGAGCCCCAACCCGAGAAAGTTTGACTGCTGGACCGACCCCTGACCGATGAAACCGTCCAGAGAACTGTAACCAGCCCCTATGCTGAAGGTTCCTGTCGCCTTCTCCTTGACGTCGACCTTAAGATTGAGCTTGTTGTCGGCGCTACCCCGCTCAGTGGCTAGGGTTACCTCCTCGAAGAAGCCGAGGTTCATGAGGTTCTGCTTGCTCCGTTTCAGGTTCGTGCTGCTGTATAGGTCACCTTCGGCCATTTTCAGCTCACGTCTGAGGACCTTGTCGCGTGTCTTGGGGTTGCCGGAGATGGTAATACGATCAAAGTTGACCTTCTCCCCCTTCTCCATATCAAAAGTTACGTCCAAGGTTTTCTGTTCAGGGTTCAGCCTGGTGACGGGGTTAACATTGGCAAAGGCATACCCCTGGTCGGCATAGTGATCGGTAAGTGTAAAGACGTCGTTTCGCAGGGTACTCCTGCTGAAAATCTCGCCTCCCTTCAGCTTAAGCTTCTTTGAGAGGTCATCAGAGGTATCCAGAAGGTCCCCTTTGAAACCAAGCTGACCAGTTTTGTACTGATCTCCCTCATTTATGTAGATTACGACCTGTAGCCCTTTCCTGTCGGGGAGGAACTCCACCTTGGGCTCAGCCACCTTTACATTGATATAGCCGTTATTGAAGTAGAGGTCTGCAATAAGGATGAGGTCGTTTTTCAACACCTCCTCCTTGTAGACACCTGCTCCGGTCAGCCAGGCAAGCCACCATTTCTCGGTGGTCTCCATGGTTCCCTTGAGTTTCCGGCGTGTAAAGGCACTGTTCCCCTCGAAGCGGATCTCCTCGATCAGTACCTTCTTCCCCTCGTTGATCTTTAAGGTGACCCTGAGTTCATTCTCCCCGCGCTTTTCAGAATTCCCATCCACTTCTGCAAGGTAATACCCTTCATCGGCATAGAGCTTCTTTATCTTCTTGATGCTTTTGGCCAGATCTTTGGCTGAGAAGATTGTATTAACCTTTAATTCAAGTGCCTCCTTGATCTTCTCGGCAGTCAGTTCCTTATTCCCCTCGATCTTTAAGTCGCGGATAACAGGCTTCTCGGTCACCAGATAGGTCAGGATCACCCCTTTTTCCATCGGCGTCGTTTCAGCCTTTACGTCCTGGAAATGACCAAGTTTGAAGATTGACCTAACGTCAGCGTCCACCTTGTCCGGATACAGCAGGTCGCCACTCTTAAGTGCAACCGTGTTCCTGATGGCATCCGTCTCGATTCGGCGATTTCCCGTAATCCGGACCTCGGCAATCCGCTCACCTTCTGCCATAACCGGAGCGGCCGCCAGAAAAACAAGCATCATGGCCGAGCAGAGAGTTAAGCCAAACCTTTTTAGCACGTATCCTCCGAATTGAGGGTGTGCAAGGGGAAGAAGAGTCTTCACGCCTCGCCAATTTTCCCATCAACCAGCCGGACTGTCCGCCCAAGGCGGGCTGCCAGTCGTTCGTTGTGGGTTACGATTATCAGGGTTAGTCCACGGGCATGATGGATATCGCAGAGCAGCCCATGTATCTCGTCACTGGTCTTCATGTCGAGATTCCCTGTCGGTTCATCTGCCAGAAGCAACTGAGGGGAGCCTACCAATGCACGGGCAATCGCCACTCGCTGCTGTTCTCCACCCGAGAGTTCTCCCGGTTTATGGGAGAGACGGTGACCAAGACCAACGTCGCGCAGGGTCCCGGCTGCAGCATCCATAGCCTCACTTCGCCTTGTACCGCCAATAAGAAGAGGCATCATCACATTCTCAAGGGCAGTGAACTCCGGGAGAAGATGATGAAACTGGAAGACAAAACCGATGGTCTTGTTGCGGAAAGCTGCCAGACCAAGGTCGCCGGGCCGGAAAACATCCTCGCCACAAAAGAGGACACTCCCTTGGGTTGGCCTGTCAAGAGTACCAATGATGTGCATGAGCGTGCTCTTGCCGGCGCCGGATGCCCCGACCAGGGCAATGGTCTCAGCAGCAGCCACTGAGAGATCTATCCCCTTCAAAACCTCCACCCTGGCTTCGCCATCACCGAACGACTTGTAGAGGCCGCTGACCTCAAGGAGGCTATTCATAGCGGAGAGCTTCTGCAGGTGCCATTTTCGATGCCTGCCAGGCTGGGTAGAGAGTGGCTAAAAAAGAGATCAGCACAGCCGTCACCCCGATCAGTACCACATCGCCGGGAATTACCTGGGACGGGAAACGGTCGAGATAGTAGACATCTTTGCTGAATAGTTCAAAACCGGTGAGCCGCTGTATCAGATCGACCAACGCCTCCAAATTGCAGGCTATAAGAAGTCCTCCGACAATCCCGATGGTTGTCCCGGTGACACCGATGATTAAACCCTCAAGAACGAAGATCTTCATGATACTGCGCCCAGTGGCACCCATTGATTTGAGAATTGCAATATCCTTGGTTTTTTCCATTACCACCATGAAAAGGGTGGAGGCAATGCCGAAGGCAGCAACCAGGACTATGAGAGTCAGTATGATGAACATGACCATCTTCTCGGTCTTGAGAGCAAACAGGATGTTCTTATTCATCTGCATCCAGTCTCGGGCGTAATAGGGAGCCCCAAGTCCCTGGTTTATCTGTTTGACCAGTGTGCCAGTCTTATAGACGTCAGAAACCTTCAGCTGAATACCGGTGACACCATCACCCATGCCCAAAAATTCCTGGGCATTGGAAAGCGTTACATAGGCAAGGGTGGAATCATACTCGAACATGCCGGTATTAAAAAGCGCAACAACCTTGAACTTTTTTATCTTGGGGATCATCCCCATCGGGGTGATAGTACCCATCGGAGAGACCACGTTCAGCGTATCCCCGACGAATAGGTTGAGGCTCTTGGCAAGTTCACGGCCTATCATGATCCCCGGGAGAGGAGGTTCAGAGCCTGCCGTAGGTCTGCCGGATACACTCTCAAGTTTTTCAATGCTCCCGTCGCAGACTGCACGGTGAAGATTGGTCACCTTAAGATCGGTAGCTAGGTCAACCCCTCGGAGAACCACTCCCGAGACGTTCTTACCGCTGGTAAGCATCACCTGGCTGTAGATAAAGGGGGTGGCAGCAACCACTCCGTCAAATTTCTTCAACGTCTCCATGAGAGGGGTATACCGGGTAATCCCATTAGGACCGGCCAAAACTACCAGATGGGCATTTGTCCCCATTATCTTGGTCTTGAGGGACTCCTCAAAACCTGTCATAACGGCCAGAACCACAATCAGGGCAAGAACTCCCAGTGCAACCCCGCTGGTGGATATCACCGTGATAATGGAAATGAAAGTTGACTTCCGCTTGGCCTTAAGATATCTGAGGCCGATAAAGAGTTCGTAGGGCATTAATAACCTGTGAAAGGCAAAGGGTGAAGGTGGTGAAAAGCAAATGGTGAATTTGCCTTTCACTTCTCACTCTTACTTTTCCTTCCTTAATTGTGGAAACAGGATAACATCCCTGATAGAGGCTGAGTTAGTCAAAAGCATGACCAGGCGATCGATACCGATCCCCTCGCCGGCGGTTGGAGGCATTCCGTACTCTAGGGCGCGGATATAATCCTCGTCCATGTAGTGGGCCTCTTCGTCCCCCTTGTCTTTGGCCGCAACCTGGGCAAGAAAGCGTTCCTTCTGGTCAACAGGATCGTTCAACTCTGAAAATGCATTGGCCAGTTCACGCCCGGCAATGAAAAGTTCGAATCGGTCGACAATCTCGGGGTCTTGGTCACTCTTGCGTGACAGAGGTGACACTTCGGTAGGATAGGCAGTAATGAAGGTCGGCTGGATCAGCTTGGTCTCTGCCACCTCTTCGAATATCTCCGTAACCAGTTTGCCATAGCCGATATCCTCGTGGAAATCCAGACCGATGCTCTTGGCGTAGGCATAGGCAAGGTCCCGGTCTGCGAGAGACTTTGCATCAATGTCCCCATACTCGAGGATCGCTTCCAGCACTGTCAGCCTTCTCCACGGTCGATTGAAACTGATACTGTGTCCCTGATAATCGAACTCCAGAGTCCCCAGAAGTTCATCCGCCACATGACAGAGGAGTTCCTCGGTAAAGTCCATCAGGTCTTCAAAAGTTGCGTAGGCCTGGTAGAACTCCATCATGGTGAATTCAGGATTGTGCCGGATGGAGATTCCTTCGTTGCG
Organism: uncultured Geoanaerobacter sp.; assembly: GCA_964528055.1. Classification (GTDB taxonomy): domain Bacteria; phylum Desulfobacterota; class Desulfuromonadia; order Geobacterales; family DSM-12255; genus Geoanaerobacter. The sequence continues at coordinate 99,111 of CAZGQM010000011.1, forward strand.
GAAGTTCCGGTTTATCTCAAATACCCGCTCGAATCCGCCGACCACGAGCCTTTTGAGGTAAAGTTCCGGGGCTATACGGAGAAAAAGCTGCATGTCCAGGGCGTTATGGTGGGTTACAAAGGGGCGCGCTGTGGCACCCCCAGGAATGGGCTGCATCATCGGTGTCTCGACTTCAAGGAAGTCGTTTTTCACCATGAAATCGCGAATCAGGCTTATGACCTTTGAACGGTTGACAAAGACCTCACGTACCTCAGGATTGACGATGAGATCAACGTAGCGCTGCCTGTAGCGTGTTTCTACGTCAGTGAGCCCGTGAAATTTTTCCGGAAGTGGAAGTAACGATTTGACAAGCAACCTGATTCCGGTGACATGGAGTGAAAGTTCCCCTGTTTTAGTCCTGAACGGCCACCCTTGGGCACCGACGATATCGCCGATATCAAAGGTATCGAAGGAGGCAAACGCTTCGTCTCCGATTTCATCCTTCCTTACGTAAAGCTGCATCCTCCCGTTCCGGTCCTGAATCTGGATAAAGGCAGCCTTGCCGAATGAACGCCGTGCGATGATCCTGCCGGCAACCAGATAGGTGGCAGCCTTTTCCGGAATATCCTGCTCCGTTCCATAGTCGTTGAAGAGATCGGCTGATGTATGGGTCGGCTTGAAATTGTTGGGATAGGGATTGATCCCCGCCTCCCAAAGTGCATCAACCTTCCGTCTTCTTTGCAGCAAAAGCTCACTCAGCTCTTCCATTACCACCCCTTGTTGACCTTGCCAACTGTAGGTTATTCCAATATCAAATCAACGATGAAATCAAGGCGGCAGATTGAGGCAACATAGGTTTACTCGCAGTACGCAGACGAGCTGGATACTAAGCCGACAAAGATAGCATATTGATCTGGAACTGGGATTTCAGCCCGTTTAATAAACTGGCAAAATAGACCATATCAGGCCGTGAAGTCAAGCAAAAAGCGGGATGACAGCCCCCTGCGCAGTTGAGCCAACCATGCGGCTCAACATAGCAAGGCAACAAAAAACGGGATAGCTTACGCTACCCCGCCAGGATGTAAAACAGGTAAGGGTCTTACCCTAATCAGCAGTTACCTACCGTACTGTAAAGCCTCGCTTCGAAACGCTTCTGGGCGAAGGTAACCACCTCAGTCTCCCGTGAAATATCGTCGAGCACCGTCAGGAATCCCTCCACCACCCGTGGATCAAACTGGCTGCCGGCATTGGAATAGAGCTCCTCCAGTGCCTCTCTCATAAGGAGCGCACTCCGGTAAGGTCGCTCAGAGGTCATCGCGTCAAAGGCATCAGCAACGGCCAGTATACGTGCCTCCAGAGGGATGGCCAGCCCCTTCAGGCCATAGGGGTATCCAGTGCCGTCGAAACGCTCGTGGTGGTGAAGGATAGACTGAACCTCAAGTTTCAGTGACTTGATCGAGTCGATCATTTCCGCTCCCAGCACAGGATGCTGGCGTACGAGTGACTGTTCCTCCGCAGTGAGAGGGCCTTCCTTCCTCCAGACATGGTCTGGAACATATATTTTACCGATGTCATGCAGCAGCGCAGCCCGTTCTAGAGAGTCGAGTTCTCCCTGGCAAAGCCCCATGGATCGACCAATCTTTACGGCAAATCCTGCAACTCTTGCCGCATGGCCGTTTGCATAGGAATCATTTGCATCCAGGGCATCTGCTATAGATTGTATCGTTGCCAGATGAGCCTCTTCAAGCCGGGCATTCCCCTCCATCAGTTGAACCTTTTCCCCAGCCAGTTCCCAGTTCCGCTTCATCTGCCGGAGACGTGCCGACCGTTCCAGATAGGTAAGCACGAAATACATAAGACACATCGATACTGCGATGATCCCTCCAGCCTCCAGCCTGGCCAAGCCGAGATAGCCTGTGAGACTGATCCATATGACGCAACCACCGATGGTCAGCACAGCCATGCAGTTGGTGGGAAAGTTATCCGCGAGAATTTTATACCGCATATGTGAGCTCCTTGCTGTTATCTACCCCAACTTATCGACTACAAAAAAGATAACTTAAGCATGAAATTCCTGTGCCTTAGGGGTCAAAAGTGTGACAGTCTCTTACAATGCGATGCATGTGGAGAGGAACAACGATTACAGGTGAGCTTTCAGCAAATACGGAGGAGAGGAGAGGCGAAAAGGGGTTGAGTCGTCAAATATCTGTCACTTACTAACTTCTGTTACAGTGCATCATCTGTTACTGCCTCATCAGTTTCCCCCTAAGTTGCCCGCAGGCGGCTGAAATATCTCCCCCACGGCTGTCACGGGTGATTACTGTTACATGTCGGTCGATCAGATACTTGTGAAATACATCTATAGAGGCTTGCGTGGGGGCCTTGAAACCGCACCCCTCATGTTCGTTAAAAGGTATCAGATTCACCTTATTTGGGATATCGCTTAAAAGACGCAGCAAACGTTTCGCGTCATCAGTAGAATCGTTGACACCACCAATCATTACATACTCAATGGTAATCTTTCTGCGACTTGGGAGTGGAAACTCCCTGCATGCCCGCAGAAGTGACTTTAAAGGGTATGTGCGATTTACCGGCATTATACGGTCACGCAGCTCATCAGTGGTTGCATTCAATGAAACGGCAAGATTAACCGTCACATTGCGACCTAATTCGGCTATTTGCGGCACAAGTCCGCAGGTTGAAACGGTGACTCTCCTCGTGGAGAACTGCAAGCCATTGTCCTCCTGAAGAATCCGGATCGCTCTGATAACGTTCTCAAGGTTGTGAAGCGGTTCACCCATACCCATGAAAACTATGTTGGTAACCGGAAGATCTCGTCTTACAGCGCATACCTGGTTCACAATTTCGGACGTTGTCAGGTTACGGGAGAGCTTGAATGTTCCAGTCAGGCAAAACTCGCACTTCATAGCGCATCCCACCTGCGAAGATATACAGAGGGTGTTTCTACCATCGTCAGGTATCAGCACAGATTCAACAGCTTCACCATCATCAAGCGTAAAGAGGTATTTGCGCGTGCCGTCGCTTCCCACCTCCATAGCCGAGGGGGCCAGATTGCTGACATACGCAGTCTCTTCCAGCTCTTTGCGCAGATCCTTCGACAAATTGCTCATGTCATTAAATACTATGACATCCTTCTGATAGATCCACTTGAACAACTGGGCGGCACGGAACCGCTCCTTCCCTTTGCCGGAAAGAAAGTGCTCCAGCTCAGAAAGAGAAAAATTCTTTAGGTCAATACGTTGTGCCATGGCTCTCAATACGGAAAAGCCCCCGAACATGCGGGGGCTTTTCCCGGGATTACTTCATTAAAAAAAGACTCTAGACCAGTTCCAATGCGCTGAAGAAATACGGGATCTCGAAGGCAGCAGTTTCAGGTGCATCAGAACCATGCGACGAGTTCTCTTCTATATTCTTTGCAAACTCCTTGCGGATGGTTCCAGGCTCTGCATTTGCCGGATTGGTGGCTCCCATCAGCGTCCGCCAGTCGGCAATGGCGTTCTCTTTCTCAAGAGCCATCACGATCACAGGACTGCGGGACATGAAGGTACAGAGGTCATTAAAGAACGGTCGCTCACTGTGGACATAATAGAAGCCTTCAGCCTGCGACTTGCTCAGATGGATCTTTTTCATGCCGACTATCTTGAAGCCGGCCTCTTCGATCTTGGTGAGTATCTTGCCGGCAAGGTTGCGTTCAACCGCGTCGGGCTTGATGATGGCAAATGTCCTTTCCATAGTTCCTCCAAAATATCGTTAATCTTCGTCCGTTGAACGAGGTTGGCACCTGTTAGCATCATTAACGGATAAAGTCAAGGGTGAGAGACAAAGAAAGGCCTGCAGAGCTTATGCCTGCAGGCCATCTTATCAGTACAGATCCGGAAAAGTAAGAATTCTACTTGTGGCCGGGAGCTGCAGGAGCTGCGGGAGCTGCAGGAGCTGCAGGAGCTGCAGGAGCCTGCTGAGCGGAAGACATGGGCTTCTGAGCTTCAGGAGCCTTCGGTGCCTCAGCAGCCGGAGCCGGAGCCGGAGCTTCTTCCTTCTTCTTGCAACCGGCGGTGAACGCCAGAGCCAGGGTAAGACAAAGTGCAAGGGAGATCATTTTTTTCATGGACGTTTTCACCTCTTTTCTTTTTTGATTAACCAAAATCGCGCACAGCGCATGGTATTTACATCGTAACGACAGCGAAATATACTAGCATCGCCAAAAAAGTCAAGATATTTTTACGCTGAATTTCAAATTAATTTCTTGATCATTTCAAGTGGTTACAAATAAAACCCTTGTATACTGTACATTCTATAATGGATAAATACCCCTTAACAGTGAATAAATTTACATTAACCACAGCTACTGGCCAGAACCGACCATTCCAGGATACAGTTACTTTCCCGTGGCAAACTTGCTTTTTGGAAGGTATCACTTGTCAAATGTCATTAGTGTATAGTAGATTAACTCACCCTTAGCAACTTACAGCGGAGGTTACGCATGGCAAAACAGTTATTCATAAAAGATGAGAAACGCCTACTACTGCAAATTGCCCGAGAAGCTATCGTTTCATACATAACAACAGGATCTATAACGGGCCGCGAGGTCAAAGCAGAAAAACTACTTGCGAAACATGGTTGCTTCGTCACCATCAAGAGCGAAGGCAAGCTTCGTGGCTGCATAGGCAACTTCATCTCTGAGGTGCCTCTTCACCAGTTGGTCCGTGAGATGGCCATTGCTGCAGCAACCAAAGACCCCCGTTTTTACCCGATGAAAATAAAGGACCTTGAGGATTTTTCTCTCGAGATATCAGTAATTTACCCAATGCAGAAGATTAACAGCATTGATGAGATCAAGGTCGGTACCCACGGTATCTACCTGGAGAGAAATGTGCACCGAGGAGTACTCCTGCCCCAGGTTGCTGCCGAGTACGGATGGGACAGAGAAACCTTTATCCAGCAGACCGCACTTAAGGCAGGGATGGGAAAGGACGACTGGAAGGAGAATACCGATATCTACATCTTCTGTGCTGAAGTCTTTAATGATGCTGAGATGGAACTGAAAAAAAAGTAGTATCTTCTCTTATAGGCATTAGCACCAAAATGGACTGAATTTATACCGCGAGATCGCTGCAGATATGTTGAACCCGATTCGGTTCAACCTTCGGAGGTCTTGGCATAACAAGCTTGTCACGGTGATTCTGAGATCAATAAACTAAGGGGAGATGCCGAAGCATCTCCCCTTTCGTATTACTTCAGAGCAACCGTTTTGGAATTACGAGCGACCACCTGCAGCAGCCCACTTCTCGAGCATTGCAGTTGTAACTGACTTCGGACGCTCGATAGCGTAGCCGAGGCCACGGTCCCAGGTAATGTTGGCCATGCAGCCGAGAGCACGGCCTACGCCGAACAGTACGGTGTAGAAATCCCACTCCTTGAGGCCGTAGTACCACTGGATAACGCCGGACTGTGCATCAACGTTAGGCCATGGGTTTTTGGTCTTGCCGTGCTCTGTCAGTACGCCTGGGGCTACTTCAAAGATCATGGAAACGACTTTGAACAGCGCATCGTCCTTCAGACCGGGGGTGTTCTGGCAGAACTCACGCTGTGCCATGTAGCGCGGGTCGGTTTTGCGCAGAACTGCGTGGCCGTAACCCGGAATAACCTGACCGGCATTGAGTGTATCCCAGAGAGCATTTTTGATCAGCTCTTTGGTTGGCTCTACGCCTTTGCAGTACTTCTCCTGGAACTTCATGGTCCAGTCGAGAACTTCCTGGTTGGCAAGGCCGTGCAGCGGGCCTGCGAGGCCGTTGAGACCTGCGGAATATGCATAGTAAGGATCGGAAAGTGCAGAGTGAACGAGGTGAGTCGTGTGGGCTGAAACGTTTCCTGACTCATGGTCGGAATGGAGGATGAAGTACATACGGGCAACGTCCTTGTACTCTTCGCTCTGTCCGATCATATGGGCGAAGTTAGCGCCCATATCCAGTTTAGGATCTATTGCAATCTGCTTGTCGCCACGGAACTTGAGGTTGTAAATGAAGGCGGAGACAATAGGGATACGGGCTACGATGTCGCAGGCATCTTCATAGACATATTCCCAAGCAGTCATCTTGTTGAACTTGCCCGAGTTGTAGAAACCGGCAAACTTGGAATCCTTCTGCATTGCCAGGATACCAACGGAGAGCATCACCATCGGATGGCTTTCCTTAGGAAGCGCGCGAATTGCGTCGAACACGTACTGGGGAACAACCTGACGTACTTTCCACTCGGCACAAACTTCATCAACCTGAGCCTGGGTCGGAACTTCACCGATCAGGAGGAAGTACCAGAAGGACTCGACAGTCGGGTACTTGGAGTTTGGTGCCTTGGGGAGTGCTTCGAAGGTCTCGGGAATGGTCTTGCCTCGGAAGCGAATCCCTTCCTGCGGGTCAAGGTAGGAAATGTCAGTCACGAGGCTACGGATGTCACGGGCGCCGCCGATGCACTGATCGATTGTTACCTCGTCGATCTTTACCTTGCCGAACTCCTTGGTCAGCTTGGTTACGCGTGGGCGGAACTCTTCAATCTTCTGCTTAAGGGTTTCTTTTAGTGCCATGTTGCGTGCTCTCCTTTCGTGTGTTGTTGGTTATAGTTGGAAATGAACCGCAGCAAAACTAGAAAACCTGCTGGACCGTACACTCCCTCCTTTCGTGAATAGTGCGACTTGGATACAAGCGTTTTGCAACCGTTAACCGCCTAAATAAGCGGGATGACAGCAACTATTATTGCCATCTGAACAACGACTCAATATACTGTATACAAATGTGCGGCACTTATATCACCGGCAAAAATTAAAATCAACAAAAATTTTAAGTTTCAAATGAAGCTCACGCAAAATGGTATCTGGAGGCTGATATGCAAGCCGCAAACGAAGTGGAACTGTGAACAGCTCCACGTACGCAGAGGTTCATATCGAGTGGCAATGCAGCAGATAAGCCGTCTTGAACCTCATAAAATAGCCAGCTCCTCAGACGTATGGGTCAATCGCTTGAGGGAACCGTCATCAGCAAGATAAAAGGTGTTCTCGATTCCGACAGCCCCTTCTCCAGGGAAAACGACCTTCGGTTCGAACGCAAATGCCATCCCCGGTTCAAGGATCATTTTGTCAAAACCGCGTGCAATAAATGGATATTCGTCAATCTCAACCCCGATGCCGTGGCCTATAAACGAAACCTGGGAGCCCTTTGCCCCCATGAAGCTGTCGGCATACCCCATCGTACAGGCTAGCCGCAGACAGTCATCGTACAGAGCTCCCCATGAGGGACGCTGAGGCGCCAGCTCCATCATCCTCTCCTGAACCTTCAGCATGTCATCATATCCTCTGCGTAGTCGGCCCGACAGCCCACCAATGGCAAATATTCGCGTCTGGTCCACCAGATAGCCATCGACGCTGCCGGCAAAGTCGATGACGATCGGCTCATTGCTGCCGATCGGCTTGAAGCTCGCCCCCTGTCCAAAGGAAGGACTGAGCCCCATGCCGCCAAAAGGGGTGTTGGTATAGGCAGGTACTGCCGTGTCTGTCCCTGAAAAGGTGTGTCCGAAGAGCATCTCTCCATTAAAGGCGCGCATCCTGATAAAACCCAGGTGACCGGCACGTCGTGCAACATATTCCAGCTCCGCTGCCAGTTCAATATCGGTCATCCCTTCACGTATAGCCTCTCTGGCTCGGCAAAATACCTTGTCCACCTGGTCTGCCGCATCCATCAAGGCATGGATCTCGTAGTGGGACTTGATCATTCGCACCAGCCGTATTAATGGAGTGGCATCTCTGAATTGAGCCGCCCGGAAGATACTCCTGTACCTCTCGAAAAAACCGTTCGGCACTACGTCCAACTCCATTCCGATCGATGCAGGCTCGGGATAGCCGTACTCTGCAACGATCCGCGGAATGTCATTCGGTGACCCGAAAGGGATTACCTCCTTGAGACCAGACTCCATCCGTGCCCGGGCCGGATCGCGACGCACCATATAGAGAGGCTGACCGGTAACCGGCACATAGAGAGAACCGCTCTGGATCGTGCCGGTGAAATAGAACAGGTCTGCATTCTGTACAATGATGGTCGCATCCAGCCCCTCATCTGCCATAAGGTCCTGGAGTCTTTTGCATCGGTGCTCCAGTTCAACGGTTGGTGTTATCCGCATTTCGTTTCTCCTTCAGGGCTTTCTTCATCCGACGGACTCTGCGTCCACCAAGCAGCGTCTCCTCGATAATGATTGCGACAAAACAGACGACAAACAACGCAAAGATGATTCCCAGTATGGTTCCGCGCACAGACACCCTCCAATGAAAACCTGCTCCTGTTGCTGGAGCATGGACCCTTGTATACGCAATCACTACGGAGCAGTCCAGTTAAAAGTTGCGACCGGTACCCCTGATTTACCCTTCACAGCCTGTGCAAAAACGTGTAACGTCATCTGATACCAACATCAGGAGTTCCCCTTGTCTCTCTATGGACGAATCTTCAAACCCTTTAACATCGGCCCATTTACCATCATCCCAGAAGGGGAGCCGTTATTGAGCGATTGCGGCATCCCGCTGATCCTTGGCAAGCAGGGCGCCTTCGGATCAGGAGAACACGAAACCACCGTATCGTGCCTGGAGGAACTGCTTCTTATCCCTGACATTGCTGGTTCAACCGTACTCGACCTGGGGAGCGGTACCGGCATACTTGCGATAGCGGCTGCACGACTCGGAGCTGAAATGATTACCGCCATCGACATCGATTGGCAGGCATCCCGCTCCTGCGCAGACAACATCAGACTGAATGCCTCTGAAAACCGTGTAATAACCGTCTGCGGCGAGCTTGCCTGCCTTTCCGGCATCTCGTTTGACCTTGTACTTGCCAACATCTACGCTGAAATCCACATGCTTCTTGCCGGCGATATGGTTGCCTTGACACGCCCCGGAGGCCATCTGCTTCTCTCCGGCATCCCTCTCCAGGACAAGTTCGACGTCAAGCAGCGCTTTCTTCATGAAGGTTGCGTACCGATAGACAGTCGCATAGGAGAGGAGTTCGTTACCTATCTCTTTGCAAGACCTTGCTGACAATCTAGAAATAGACGTCTGATCCTTTGAATTCTTTCTTTCTAGCGATACACTTTACAAAACCTAATCATATTTGAGCCTCGGATAATTGCCGATGTCAAAGCCCCTCCGCATACTTATCGTCGAAGACTCGGAAGAAGACTCCATCCTTCTGCTCCACGAGCTGCGCAAAGGTGGGTACGATCCGACCCATATTCGCGTAGAAACCGCAGAACAGATGAACAGGGCTCTTGATACATACACATGGGATCTCGTTGTCTCTGACTATGTTTTACCCCAGTTCAGCGGACTCGATGCCCTGACACTCCTTAGAAATCGCGATCCGAACCTACCATTTATAGTCGTATCCGGGCAGATTGGGGAAGACACGGCTGTAGCAGCTATGAAGCTGGGTGCCAACGACTATCTGATCAAGGGAAAGATATTTCGCCTCGTACCGGCGATAGAACGCGAATTGCACGATGCAGACGTCCGTAGAGACAAAAAGCGTGCAGAGGAAGAGCTCTGGAAGAGCGAGCAGCGGTATCGTCGCCTTGTAAATGCGGTTACTGACTACATCTACCAGGTAAGGGTAGAGAACAACGCCGTGGTATCAACGTCTCATGGTCCCGGCTGCCATTCAGTTACCGGTTACATGCCTGAGGAATACGAGCAGAATCCGCTCCTCTGGTATGAAATGACATATGATGAAGATCGTGAGTTGCTCAAGGAGTTGACGAAAAATCTTGCTGACTTCAAGGATGCACCTCCGCTGGAACATCGCATAGTCCGCAAGGATGGTGAAGTCCGCTGGGTAATGAACACGGTAGTCCCGAGGTTCGACAGCCTCGGTACGTTGCTCGGGTATGACGGACTTATCAGCGACATCACCGACAGAAAGCGGTTTGAAGAGGAACTCCTGCTCCAGAGCGCTGCCCTGAATGCTGCAGCAAACGCTATTGTCATCACTGATACAGCCGGTAAGGTTCGCTGGGTAAATCCGGCCTTCAGTACACTGACCGGATTTCCGGCCGATGAAGTCATCGGGGGGAATCTGAGCGTACTTAAATCGGGACATCATGACAATGGGTTCTATAATCACCTCTGGCAGGCCATATCCCAAGGCAACGTCTGGCAAGGAGAGATACTCAACCGGCGTAAAGACGGTTCCCTGTACCGGGAAGAGCAGACCATAACTCCGGTTCGTGACAATAATGGATCCATAAAACATTTCGTTGCCATCAAGCAGGATATAACAGAACGCAAGAGAGCGGAGCAGGCTCTACTGGAAAATTCGCAACTGCATCTGCAGATGGAGGTTGGAAAGAAGATTCAGAGGGCCCTGCTGCCAGCTTCTCCCCCGGACCTGCAAGGGGTTGAGATCGCGGGAAGATTGGAAGCAGCCTTTCATGTGGGAGGGGACTACTACGATTATTTTCTGCACAGCTACGAGAAGGTCGCCCTGCTCATAGCAGACGTAAGCGGTCACAGTATCGGCGCGGCCCTGATTATGGCCGAGGCGCGGGCGCTGCTCCGCTCGCTCTCCACTACTGAGATATCGACAGCGGAACTTCTAAGGATTGTCGGCAATCTCCTGTATGAAGATCTGGGGAGGGCAGAATTACTCATTACTCTTTTCTATGCCCGCTATGACCATGGCAGACATCTTCTTACGTACGCCAATGCCGGTCACATCCCTGCAATACTCTACCAAAGAGAAACCCGATCGTTTACCGACCTGGATGCAGAAGGGCTCATTATCGGCGTCGCTACAGACGTAACCTTTGAAGAACGGATGATCACACTGCAGGAGGGAGATATCCTGGTACTACACACGGACGGTATCGTAGAATCCTCTGACCGCTCCGACGAACTGTTCGGCATGGAGCGTCTGAAGCGGACGATTGCCGATAGCTCGGATCAGACCGCTGCAGAGATAATACAGTCCGTTTTCAATGAACTTGTCAGATACACCGGCAAGGAAACCTTCCAGGACGACGTATCTATCGTGGTCATGAAGATCAAGAGTTAAATCAAACTGTTGTCCAGATTTCCGATGGCAGGCCTCTTTTTATGGCAAAACAGCGCACATAATCCGGATATCGTCCTGCATATGGTCAAATTAACCGCCAACTACAGATACAAGCTGTTGGGCATTACCATATCCCCCGCCCATGACGAATCATTCACCCTTTACCATGCTAACAGATTGAGCGTAAGGAGAATTCACTCACAAGAGCCCCCCATGAAAATAATAAATTCATAACAGGGTATTACTATACCGGTTATACACGCATAGCCGGCAATGATTATTTATTGCTTGACAAGATGTTGCTCAGGGATTCCGGATACTTATGCAACTTATCGAAATTGTTAGTGTTTATAGGAATTTAAAGAATGAAAACTGCGTGCTTAAAAATTGGGCAATCCGCACAGGTAGTTAGTAATCGTTACAATTTTGAAACGTCTTAACATGCTTTCAACAAAACTATCCACAGGCTCTGTGGAACGAAGCGGAATCTTTGCTCGTGCTGTAATTTCAGCAAGTTGCACTCAGCACTACTTTAGTAGCATGTTAAACATGGACTATGTAACCATATCCCGATTCCCAACAATCCGACGGCACCCCCCTTTAATCCCTGATCATCACCAGAAGCATCTTGAATGGCTTAACGGCGCGTAACGAATGAGGCTTGTTCGCGGGCATAATTATCAGTTGCCCTGCGCCCACCGTCTGCCCCTCTCCCTCGACCACGACGAGCGCCTCCCCATCAATTACCTGCACAATAGCATCGAACGGCACGGTATGTTCGGATAAGCCCTGCCCTTCGCCAAAAGCAAAAACCGTGATAGTTCCGATCTTTTTATCCACCAGGGTCTTGCTCACCACCGATCCGTCCTGATACGTTACCATCTCTTTCAGAGTCATTATTTCCGGTCGCATAGATGCACTCCTCCATTTTTCAGTACGTAAGACTGTCTGTACTTTACCATACCAGCAATAGAGTGTGATTGACTCAGATCAACTATTTGTCTATATATCTCACATGAAATACCCAGTCTCCCAATCCGTATCGCTGGTTCATCCCCCCCCGATCACCGAGGTGCAAGGCTGGATAGCAGGACGCAAAAGGTTTGATCTCCCGTTGATTGACCTTTGCCAGGCAGTTCCGGCATATCCTCCTGCGCCGGCACTGATCGACCATATGAAGGGTTTGTTGGTCGATCCGACCATAGCCCGTTACACCCCGGACGAGGGGCTTTCCGAAGTTCGTGAAGCGGTCTGCGATCGTTACCGTAGAAAGTACGATGCCCTGATATCAAAAGAGCAGCTCTGCCTGACTGTCGGCGCAAGCCAGGCATTCTGGCTTGCAGTACTTGGACTCAGTCAACCGGGCGACGAGGTGATCGTCCAGGAACCGGCCTATTTCGATCACCCCATGGCACTGGCAATCCTTGGAATCCGAATGGTCTCCGCCCCCTTTGATCCTGACAGTTGCGGCATTCCTGATCCGAAAACGCTTGCAGAACTCATCACCCCGGAAACGCGGGCCATTCTGCTGGTCAGCCCAAGCAACCCTACCGGCGTAGTCACGCCTCCCGAGGTAATCGAAGAGGTCTACCTGCTTGCAAAACATCGCGGCATCGCGCTCATCCTTGACGAGACCTATGCAGACTTCATCCCTGACTGCAAGCGGCCGCACAACCTGTTCACACACTCCAGTTGGCCAGAAAACTTCATCCATATCATGTCGTTCGGAAAAACCTACGCACTCACCGGCTTCCGCACCGGCATGCTGGCAGCCTCGGCAGAGTTCATACGCCATCTACTCAAAGCACAGGACACCATGACGGTCTGCCAGCCGCGCATCTCACAACTAGCCATAAAATTCGGTGCAGAGCAGCTTGATGACTGGGTAGCAGACAACTGCGATATGATGCGGCGTCGTCACGACCAGTTCCGCAACCTGTTCATGCAACCAGGAAACCCTTTTCGTCTCGTCACCAGCGGCGCTTTCTTCGCCTGGGTCCGCCATCCGTTCGCCAACCTGACCGGGCGAGATGTTGCAAAACGGCTGGTGGAGGAGGCAGGGGTACTGACGCTACCTGGTGAGGTCTTTGGCTCGACGCTCACGCCGTACCTCCGCCTGGCTTTCGGCAACATAACCGATGAGGCAATCCCCGCGGCAGTGGATCGATTTTGCAGTATTAACTGATTGTTTTGATGGAATTACTTCAGGCAGGGATGCTGACCATTTCGCCGAGAATCCGGCCTCCATCAGCGGATGCAAGGCGTACACGAACCTCTCTGTTGGCAAGAGATTCGTCACCAGGGAATTGAACGGAGAGGTAGTTTCGCGAGAGCCCGCTACAGAGTCCGTCTCTACCCTGTTGCATGACAAGGAGATCCATCTCTCTCCCCACAAAGCGCCGATGATACGCCTCGCGCTTTGACTCTCCCAGGACCCTCAGCTCCTCTGCTCGCTCTTTTATGACCCTGCTCTGCAGATGACCGGGCATGGCTGCTGCTTTCGTTCCTGGGCGCGATGAGAAGGGGAACACATGCAGGTAGCCAACGGGAAGCTCCTCTATAAGCCTCATGGTGGAGGTAAACTCCGCTTCTGTCTCGCCCGGAAACCCTGCAATTACATCCAGACCGATACAGACATCCGGCAGTGCCACAACTATCCGCTCAACAAGGTCACGAAAATACGCTCCGCTGTAACCGCGGTTCATCCGGGCCAGGGTGCTATCAGAGCCGCTCTGAAGTGGTACATGCAGGTGCGGACAGACGAATGAAGAGCTGCCGAGAAAGGAGAGCAACTCATGCGAGATGTCTAGCGGCTCAAGTGAGCCGAGCCTGAGTCGGCGGAGAGGAAGGCGGCACTTCACCTCCTGAAGAAGATGGAGCAGGTTGACTGAAGGTCCCAGATCTCTGCCATAATGGCCAAGATGAATTCCGGTCAGTACCACCTCTCGAAACCCCTGGGCCGTAAGCCGAGAAATCCCGGCGAGCACTTCATCAGGCGCAACGCTCCGGCTCCTGCCGCGGGCAAAGGGGACAATGCAGTATGAGCAGAAGCTGTCGCAGCCATTCTGCACCTGAAGGAATGCCCGCGTATGCTCGGCAAAGCTCTCAAGCTGCAGCGGCTCGGTCTTCCTCTTTTCGTCGATTTCGGAGACAAGCACCCTGTCCGGACCTGGCGCCCGCTTCAGCAGAGCTGCAAGTCCCCTTTTCTCTTGATTTCCAATTACAAGTTCCACCTCGGGGAGGACCGACAGCTTGTCAGGGGCAACCTGGGCATAGCAACCGGTGACAACTACCCGTGCAGCCGGGTTCCTGCGGCTCGCCCGCCGCACCAGCCGCCGCGACTCCGCATCAGTCCTGGCCGTCACGGTGCAGCTGTTGATCACGTAGATGTCCGCAACCTCATCAAAAGGGACGACGCAGAACCCTTCCGCCACAAAGCTCTCATGCAGGGCGGCAGACTCGAACTGGTTGGTCTTGCAACCCAGGGTTGTAATGGCGACACGCTTCATTTCACTATTCACTTTTCAGAGCCTTTTCTATCCACCCTCCGCCAAGAACCGCCTCGCCATCATACAGCACGACGGCCTGGCCGGGGGTGATCGCCTTTTCCGGCTCAATGAAGCGAACCTCCACTCGGCCATCATCAAGCTCACTGATCTCGCACGCCACCGGACCATGGCGATAGCGAATCTTGCAGAAAGCAGCCAGTGGGAACTCAGCCGGACGGCAGTGCCAGTTGAATCCGCCGGCCACAAGCCCTTTACAGAAGAGCTCAGGCATGGTCCCGACAAGCACCTCTCGTTTCACAGCATCCACACCCAGTACATAGAGAGGCTCGCTAAAGGCGACGCCAAGTCCCTTGCGCTGCCCAACCGTATAGCGATGGATTCCGGAATGGGTTCCAAGACACTTCCCCAGGCTGTTTATGATATGCCCGTTCTCCGGCTCAAGCCCCCCCACCTCCTCAAGATAGCGGATATAGTCATCATCAGGGATGAAACAGATCTCCTGACTCTCCCCCTTGTCCTTTACAGGCAGGCCATAGCCTTCTGCCAGCTGGCGGACGGCAGGCTTCGTCATCTCACCGAGTGGAAACAGAACCCTGGCGAGTTGGATCTGGTTCAGGGCAAAGAGGAAATATGACTGATCCTTGCGGCTGTCTACACCTTTAAGGAGACGAGAGCCTCCCCCAGGTTGCCTCTCGATTCTCGCATAGTGACCGGTTGCCAGGAAATCAGCACCTAGTTCCATGGCCTTGTCGAGAAGGAGTCCGAACTTGATAAGGGGGTTACAGCGTGCGCAAGGGTTGGGAGTACGGCCGGACCGGTACT
>CAZGQM010000012.1:0-113357 GCA_964528055.1 uncultured Geoanaerobacter sp.
CCTGGAAAGCGTGTGTACGTTTATAGCGTACCGAGGGTTCGAATCCCTCTCTCTTCGCCATTTTGTTCCATTAGTCACAACATGTCGTCCACAATGACGACCTCGTGTGACATGCCGAGTATCGAAGATCTTTGCGGATACGGCTGATAGCTGGGTCCCACGCAATGGAAGGTTATGAACCCCGTCAGATCCGGAAGGAAGCAGCGGCAGTAACCCCCTCCGTGTGCCGTGGGGTTGCCCAGCTATCAGCCTTATCCGCAAACTTGTTTCAACACTCTATCCCCGACCTGTCAGTACCCAACGAGGCATGATTCTGTGTCATACCTAGTATTAGCAAGAAAATGGCGCCCGCAGACATTTCGCGACCTTATAGGTCAGGAACATGTAAGTCAGACCTTGCAAAACGCTATTCTGACGGGACGTGTTGCCCATGCATTCCTTTTTACTGGAGCTCGGGGAGTTGGAAAAACAAGTGCTGCCAGGATATTGGCAAAGGCGCTGACCTGTGAACAGGGAACTGCTGACGAGCCGTGCAATGCCTGTCCTGCTTGTCAGGAGATAACGGCCGGCACTGCGATTGACGTAATTGAGATCGACGGCGCCTCAAATACGGGTGTAGATGACGTTCGGGAACTGCGTGAAAACGTCAAATATCTCCCGTCGAGACTTCGCGCCAAGATATTCATCATTGACGAAGTGCATATGCTCTCCACAAGTGCCTTCAATGCACTGCTCAAGACGCTCGAAGAGCCACCTCCACATGTAAAATTCATCTTTGCAACCACAGAGCCTCACAAAGTTCCCATTACAATACTCTCCCGCTGCCAGCGGTTTGATTTCAGGCGTATCGCCATGCCGGCGGTGGTTTCAAGGCTTCGTTCCATAGTTGACCAGGAAGAAGTGGCGATCTCTGACTCGGCTCTTGCTATGGTCGCTCGCAAGGGTGATGGCAGCATGCGGGATTCCCTGTCGACATTGGATCAGGTGCTTGCATTCTGTGGTTCAGTGGTGGCCGATGAAGATGTGGTTACTCTTCTTGGGGTTGTGGATAGGCGTCTGCTGTTGGCGACATCCCAAGGGGTTTTCAGCCGTGACTGCCGCATGGTTCTGGATATAGTTAAGCAAGTAGATGCAAGTGGTTACAATGTCAGACAATTTTGTCAGGAACTCGTCGAGCATTTCCGGACAATCACCCTCTGCAGGGCTGTCAACGATATTGCCGATCTCACTGATCTTGCAGAAGCTGAACTGGCAGATATCCGGAGCCAGGCAGCCGGCTTAGATCTTGTTGACCTTCAGCGCTACGTTGCAATTTTATTAAAGGCCGAAAGCGAAATGGGGCAATCAGGGTTTCCTCGTCTTATTCTTGAGATGGCCCTGCTGAGGATGTCCATGTTGACGCCTGCCCTTCCTGTCCAGGAGATCCTGACTCGTCTGGACGGCTTTCGAGGCGCACTGTTGGCAGGTGGTGTTGCTACTGCACCTCCTGAATGGGAACGGCCAAGCTTGGCAATGCACAATGATGTGTCACCCCCTGTTGCAAAGCCAGCATTCACATCAATCAAGACATCCCCAAGGCCAGCGCTGGAGGTTAATCACCATTCTTCGCCGGTTGTTGCTGCAGCCGGATCTGGTGATGACTGGCTTCGCTTTGTCGCTATGGTCAAGCAGGAGAAGCCGATGATCGGTTCCCTGTTGGAACATGCCCGACCGTTACACGTGGATGCGAACCTAGTGGAACTCGGCTTCCAGGCCGGCTCTTTTGAGTTCACGTCGCTTAACTCTCCGTCTGCCTTGGCAGATCTTGCAGCTCTTGCAAAGACCTATTTCAAAAGCGAGACATTGGTACGCCTAAAGTCAATAAGTGATGTAGGAAAGGAAGTTCCTCCGAGTCTTGCTGAAAAACAGACACGTGAGGCTGCGGATAATGCCAGCCGTCTAGATAATTTGGCTCGTTCCAATCCTGGCGTACAGGCAGCCCTTGAGGTGTTCGGTGCTGAACTTGGAAACGTTGAAGAGCTGAAAGAGTAATGATAAGATGCACTAAACAACAATCAGCAAGGAGGATTAGGGATGTCCAAAGGTTTAGCTCAAATCATGAAGCAGGCTCAGATGATGCAGCAGAAAATGGCCAAACTGCAGGAGGACGCAGCAGGGAGAACGGCCGAAGCATCTTCTGGTGGCGGAGCAGTAACGGCGGTTGTGACCGGCAAACACCAGATCGTTTCCCTTTCCATCAAGAAGGAGGCTGTTGATCCTGAGGATGTGGAGATGTTGCAGGATCTTATCAAAGCTGCAGTGAACGAAGCAATGACTAAAGTGCAGTCTGAAATGGCTGAGCAGATGAGCAAGGTGACAGGTGGGCTCAATATCCCCGGGCTATTTTGATGCGATCAGTTTATCATTCACTTGCATTTACTGTCTAGAACGACACTTCATTCTTTGCCGATAGTAATGCATCTGAGTTGTTTGTTCAGTCTAAGTAAATATTTTTATTGATAATTTATTGAAAAAATAGTTTTATCTGCCGGAAAGATTATGCTATATTCCTCCCCATCTTTTGCCAGCTTACTGGCAGAACTAAAAAAACTGCCAGGAGTAGGTGAGAAGACAGCCCTGCGTCTCGCCTTTCATCTTCTTAAATCTCCGGGACATGTTGAGGCATTGGCGGAGAGTCTTTCCCGAGTTGCTGCCAATGTTCGCTTATGCTCCACTTGTTTCGGGATAACCGAAGATGACCCGTGCGTAATCTGTGCCAGTGATCGAGACGATACAGTCATCTGCGTGGTTGAAGAGCCTCAGGACCTTCTTGCTATTGAAAGAAGCCGTGCGTTTCGTGGCAGGTATCACGTACTGCAGGGAGCGCTCTCTCCACTTTCTGGTATAACCGCTGACCAGCTTCGGATACGGGAACTGTTGGATAGGATCCGAATTGGCGTTGTTAGGGAAGTGCTTCTAGCAACCAACTTCTCGGTAGAAGGTGAGGCAACAGCACTTTATGTAGGCAGGATGCTCAAGGAACATGGTGTTAAGGTAACCAGGCTGGCCCATGGAATACCTTTGGGGAGCGACATTGAGTATGTCGATTCTGCAACGGTGCAAAGGGCGGTTGAAGGACGATCGGAGTTTTAGGAGCTGCAAATTAATAACTTAGGAACAGAGGAGGGTAGTACATGAGTCGTAAAATGGTGACCATTGACGGCAACACCGCAGCAGCCCATGTGGCACATGCCACCAACGAAGTTATTGCCATCTATCCGATTACCCCTTCATCAAACATGGGGGAGATCTCAGATGCAAAGAGCGCGGCCGGGGAAAAGAATGTCTGGGGTACGATCCCTCTGGTAACTGAATTGCAGTCTGAGGGGGGGGCCGCCGGAGCTGTGCATGGTGCTCTGCAATCCGGCGCACTGACCACCACCTTTACCGCCAGTCAGGGCCTGTTGCTGATGATCCCGAACATGTACAAGATTGCTGGTGAGCTGACCTCCACCGTCTTTCATGTTTCCGCCCGGGCAATTTCAGCCGCTGCTCTCAATATCTTCGGTGATCATTCCGACGTCATGTCCTGCCGTTCTACCGGCTGGGCCATGATCTGCTCCAACAATGTCCAGGAAGTTATGGACTTCGCCCTGATTGCCCAATCAGCAACACTGCGTAGCCGTGTACCTTTCCTGCACTTTTTCGACGGCTTCCGTACTTCGCATGAAGTGCAGAAAGTTGAAGAGCTGACATTTGACGACATGCGTGCAATGATCAGCGACGAACTGGTGAATGCCCACCGTCTGCGCGGCCTCTCTCCCGACCGTCCTGTTATGCGCGGCACCGCGCAGAACCCTGATGTCTATTTCCAGGGTCGCGAGACGGTCAACCAGTACTATGCACCGTGTGTCAAAATTGTCCAGGAAGAGATGGATAAATTCGGCAAGATGACGGGCCGTAAATACAAACTGGTAGATTATGTCGGCGCCAAAGATGCTGAGCGGGTTGTCGTCATTATGGGCTCGGGAGCCGACACTGTTCAGGAGACCGTCAACACACTGGTCAAAAAAGGCGAAAAAGTCGGCGTTGTCAAAGTACATCTTTATCGGCCTTTTCCGTTGGAAGCTTTTATCAAGGCACTGCCAAAGACTGTCAAGAGCATCGCTGTACTTGACAGGACCAAAGAGGCAGGAGCGCTTGGCGAACCGCTGTACCTTGATGTTCGGACCGCCATTGGCGAAGCGATGTCCGAAGGAAAGTTCAGTTTCAAGGGTTACCCGACAATTGTCGGCGGCCGTTATGGTCTTGGTTCCAAAGAGTTTACTCCGGCCATGGCCAAAGCCGTGCTGGACAACCTCAAAAAAGCCAAGCCGAAAAATCACTTTGTCGTTGGTATCAAAGAAGACGTTACCAATTGTAGCCTTGACTACAATACGGATTTCCGTAACGCCATGGATGGCACCTACGAAGCCATGTTCTACGGTCTCGGCTCAGATGGAACTGTCGGTGCTAACAAGAACACCATCAAGATCATCGGTGAAACCACCAAGAACTTTGCCCAGGCTTATTTTGTCTATGACTCAAAGAAAGCCGGCACCATAACAACCTCGCATCTCCGCTTCGGGAAAAAGGCCATCAATGCCCCTTATCTGATCGATAACGCCGAATTCATTGCCTGTCACAACTTCTCCTTTCTGGAGAAATACGACATGCTCAGCAGGGCCAAGCAGGGGGGTACTTTCCTGCTCTGTTCACCATTCGAGCATGGCGAAGTCTGGGACAAGATGCCAAAGGAAGTCCAGCAGCAGATCATTGACAAGAACCTCAAGTTCTACGTAATAAATGCCATCAAACTGGGTGAAGAACTCGGGCTTGGTGCCCGTATCAACGTGATCATGCAGACCGCCTTCTTCAAGATCTCCAATATCATTCCACTTAAACTGGCGATCGAAGAGATTAAAGATGCCATCAAGAAGAGCTACGGCAAATCGGGCGACAAAGTTGTAGCGATGAACAATGCAGCAGTCGACGAAGCCCTCAAGAACATCTATGAAGTCAAAGTGCCGGCCAAGGCGACCAGCAAACTCAAAATGCCGCCAGCTGTAGCCAAGAGCGCACCGAAGTTTGTCCAGGAAGTCACCGGCCGTATCATTGCCGGCTACGGCGATGCCCTGCCTGTATCTCTCATGCCGGCAGACGGCACTTTCCCTACAGCAACTTCGCAGTACGAGAAGCGCAACATCGCTGTCGATATTCCGGTCTGGGATGCAGAGCTCTGCATCCAGTGCGGCATCTGTTCATTTGTCTGCCCGCACGCTACCATCCGGATGAAAGCATATGATGCCAAGCTTCTCAAGGGTGCACCGAAAACCTTTAAGTCAACTGAGTGTAAACTTCCAGAATTTAAAGGGATGAAATATACTCTCCAGGTTGCTCCCGAGGATTGTACAGGCTGTGGTGCCTGTGTGTATAACTGCCCAGCCAAGAGCAAGGAAGACGCCAATCACAAGGCGATCAATATGCAGTTCCAGCCGCCATTGCGGGCTGCAGAAGCTGCCAATTTTGAATTCTTCCTCTCTCTGCCGGATATGGATGCGACTAAGCTCAAACTTGATTCTCTCCGCGGCAGCCAGCTGGTGCGGCCGATATTCGAATTCTCCGGCGCTTGTGCCGGGTGCGGAGAGACACCTTACCTGAAACTTCTGTCCCAGCTGTTCGGAGACCGGGCGATGATCGCCAACGCCACCGGATGTACTTCCATCTACGGCGGCAACCTGCCGACAACTCCTTGGGCAAAGCGTGCTGACGGCCGCGGACCGGCTTGGTCCAACTCGCTGTTCGAAGACAATGCCGAATTCGGTTTCGGTATGCGCCTGGCTGTGGACAAGTTCACTGAGTCTGCCCGTGAACTGGTAGCAGAACTCTCTAGCTGCAGCTGCAAATCCTGTAAACCGGTTTTGCCCTTGATGAAAGAAATACTCAGCGCAGATCAGTCCGATCAGGTCGGCATCGAAAAGCAGCGTGAGCGTGTAGAAACACTGAAAAAAGCACTCAAAGGGTGCAAGGAAAGAGCTGCAGTGCAACTGCTGCCGCTGGTTGATTATCTGGTCAAAAGATCAGTCTGGTGCGTTGGTGGCGATGGCTGGGCATATGACATCGGTTATGGCGGACTTGACCATGTCATAGCTTCCGGCAAGAACGTCAATCTTTTGGTACTCGATACCGAAGTCTATTCCAATACCGGTGGCCAGGCATCCAAATCCACCCCGACCGGTGCTGTTGCTCAGTTTGCAGCCGGCGGCAAGCCAATGGCCAAGAAGGATCTTGGGATGATGGCCATGGCGTATGGCAATGTCTATGTTGCCAACGTTGCACTATCCAATCCCGCTCAGGTTGTTAAAGCATTTATCGAGGCGGAAGCGTATGATGGCCCGTCCCTGATCATCGCGTACTCGCACTGCATTGCTCATGGTATCGACATGACCAAGGGTGTCGACCAGAACAGGAAAGCCGTTGCTTCCGGGCACTGGCCGCTTTACCGCTACAACCCGGCACTGGCCGCTGAAGGCAAGAATCCGCTGCAGCTGGACAGTAAGGCACCAACCATCACATTCGAGGATTACGCATATAGCGAAAACCGCTACAAAATGCTGCAAAAAGCAAACCCTGAAGCAGCAGGCGTTCTTATGAAGAAGGCAACGGCATCGACTGCGAGCAGGTTTGAATATTATCAGAAACTTGCTGCACTCAATTTCGAAGACAAAAAGTAGTTTATTGCAATTCATGAGTAGTAAAATAGCCCTGGCACCTGTCAGGGCTATTTTACTAACAATGCTTCTACACATTGAAATTTGTTGAAGGCTCGCTATAATTCTGCTATAAATTTGAAATTACTATCATTTCACGCCTTCAAGGAGTGTCGATGGCGAATCCTCAGATGGTCATGTACGATGAGGAATTCAAGCAGATCCTTGCAGTGATCGAAAAGCTGCTGCGTGAAGCCAACTCCAAAGTTATCTTTCTGGTCGATAAAAACGGTCAATTGATTGCTGGGGTTGGTGAAGTGGAAAAGTTTGATACCACTTCACTTGCCTCTCTCACGGCCGGTAATATCGCAGCCACCGGAGGATTGGCAAAGCTGATAGGGGAGAAAGAATTCTCCATTCTATTTCACGAGGGTGAAAAGGATAACCTGCATATATCCATTGTCGGTGGTCGTGTTATTCTTGTAGTCCTCTTTGACAGCCGTTCTTCACTTGGGCTCGTCCGTTTGCGAGTCAAGAAGGCATCTGACGAGTTGACATCCATCTTTAACCGTCTTATGCAGAAATCAGAGGAAAAAGAAAAGAGCGGCGACGTAGATTTCCCCTTTGCCGAGATTACCGACGACGACATAGATAACCTCTTTCGCTAAACCCTTGGGGTATACCAGATGTCCTTCATCAACTACGCATCACGCGAGATAAACTGCAAGATTGTTTATTATGGCCCCGGCCTTTGCGGGAAGACCACCAACCTGCAACATATCTACCAAAAGACCGCCCCTGATGCTAAGGGGAAAATGATCTCTCTTGCCACAGAAACCGAGAGGACGCTTTTCTTTGATTTTCTACCTTTGGCACTGGGTGAGATCAGAGGTTTCAAGACTCGTTTCCATCTCTATACAGTTCCTGGTCAGGTGTTTTATGACGCATCCAGAAAGCTGATCTTGAAAGGAGTGGATGGGGTTGTCTTTGTTGCTGACTCACAGGAAGAGCGGATGGACGCCAATCTCGAGTCACTTGACAACCTTCGCTTTAATCTTCAGGAGCAGGGATATGATCTCGACAAACTTCCTTATGTCGTACAGTATAATAAGAGGGATATCCCCTCTGCAGTGTCGCTTGAGGAACTTCACCGAGAACTCAATCCTACGGGAGTTCCGGAATATGAGGCGTGCGCCACTACCGGCGAAGGGGTTTTTGAAACTCTGAAGTCAGTTGCTAAGCTAATACTCATAGATCTGAAAAATGGCAGGTAAAACGTAAAGTCTTCGGTTTGCTCCCCCCTGTAAAATCCTATTGTATTGGCTGGGCAGTAAGTTCCAAACTTGTTAACTTAAAATATAACGGAACTTTTGTGTTTCCGAGAAAAAAAGCCCCAGTTCGAAATCTCGAACTGGGGCTTTTTTTCTATTACAGGGGCTAATTCCCTGAACTGCGTAATTACTTTGCTACAGTCTCAGCAAGCTTGGTAGCGATTTCTTTGTATGGGTTCGCGTAGAGTATGATCAAGCATACAACCAGTGCATAGATTGCGAGGGACTCGATCATTGCAAGACCGATCATCATGGTGGTGAGGATCTTGCCGGAAGCACCGGGATTACGGGAAACGCCTTCTACTGCACTCTTGACGGCAAGGCCCTGGCCGATGCCTGTACCTACTGTTCCGAGTGCCATACCGATGCCGGCGGCCAGAACGCACATGGTGAAAAAACTCATTTTACTACCTCCTCTGTGGGTGTGTTGTATCCTAAATGGTATAGGATGTTAAAATTATTAGTGGGCGTGCTCTAGTGAGCCTTGAATATAGATCATTGCCAGGAGCATGAATACGAATGCCTGGATGAATGACACCAGAACCCCCATCAGCATCATCGGCATCGGAACCAGGAAGGGGGCGAGTCCGAAGAATATCATGAGAACAAGTTCGTGGCCGTTCATGTTTCCGAAGAGACGAAGCGTTAGCGATACAACTCTGGAGAGGTGCCCGATAACTTCGATGAAGAACATCATCGGTGCGAGCCAGATGATCGGCCCCATGAAATGCTTTACATAGCTTGCGCCATGGTGCTTGATCCCGACTACATGGGTCATTACAAAGACAATAACTGCACAGGCTGCAGTGGTGTTGATGTTCGCAGTCGGTGGGAAAAAGCCGGGAACCAGACCGATAAGGTTTGATACGAGAATAAAGATTGCAAGGGTGGCGACCAGAGGGAAAAATGGTCTGCCATGTTCGCCCATGGTTTCTACAAGCATGTTTTCGATCCCGCCGACGACCACTTCCATAAAGTTCTGCATTCCTTGCGGGATGCTTTTCAAATTACTGGTAGTAAGTTTGGAGAGTATGAGAAGAAGGATCATGATTAGCCAAGTGTAGGCAATGGCATCAGATGCACCAGTAGAAATGTGAAGGGGTTCAAGGAGCTTACGAAAGAATTGCAGAAAAAGTAAAGGGTGAATCATGAGTATCTAACCTCCCGATTGGAGCAGTTTGTAAAATGACAGTAAAACGATGCTTATTACAAGTACTGAAAGACCCAGAAGCAGTCCGAAAATGTTGAGTCCTGCCTTAACTATAAGGAGCCAGAGTATGAAGGCTAGCGCAGCAAGGCGTAGGATGTATCGAACGTTGGATGCCTGGAAGGCCTTTTCAGCGGGCATCTGGAGAATCTTTAGAAGAGCACTCCGTAGCCAGATAAAATTAAGTAATGCTAGGCATCCACCTGCTGCTACGCTGTAGGCAAATCTTCCTGAAACGAGTATCCACCCTGCAATTGTGAAAACAACCACCAGGGATCCGGTGCAGGCCGCCAGGAAGGTGAGCAGGTTATCGTCGGTTATTCTCACCAGGTCCGTCCCTTCGGATTTCTTTGCCGGTTATAATATAAATATTCCGGAAACCGGCAGCGATCCCGAAGAAAAGAAAAATATAAAAGAACCAAGGAGCGGTGCCAAGCCATTTGTCTAGGGAAAGCCCTACCCAAACTCCGATTGCAATTGCAACCACGACCGAGATCCCCATGCTGGAAACTAGGCTGAGTGCGCGAAAAAGATCTCGTTTTTCACTATTCATTTCAGTTCTACAGTTCGTAGAAAAACATGGCTATTTATCACATATTCGTAGTCTCTGTCAACAGTTTCTCTCATGTAATCTCGCTATGGAGTTGAGCAGCGAAGAGAAAAGTTACATAGCCCTGAAGCAGGTGACTGCTGCTGCTATGGTTTTGTCGAGGTCTGCTTCAGTGTGGGCGATAGATACAAAACCTGTCTCGAACTGAGATGGTGCAAGGTAGACACCTTCGTTCAACATCATCCGAAAATATTTTGCGAATGCCTTGGTGTCGCATTCTGCTGCAGTGTCCCAGTCAGTGACTACATTGCGTGTAAAGAATGCACAGAACATGCTGCCTACACGGGTTGAGTAAATAGGGAAACCAGCATCCTTTGCCGCCTTTCCGATTCCAACTGCAAGGTAGTCACTTTTATCGTCGAGTTCCTTGTAAAAACCAGGACGTTGAAGAAGCTTTAGCGTCTCGATTCCGGCAGTCATGGCAAGAGGATTACCTGAGAGCGTGCCAGCTTGGTAGACACCGCCGGAAGGAGAGAGGAGTGACATTATCTCTCTTTTGCCGCCAAAAGCGCCCACTGGGAGACCACCGCCGATAATCTTGCCGAGAGTGGTCATGTCAGGGGTAACACCGTAGAGCTCCTGTGCGCCACCTAACGCCACACGGAAGCCTGACATGACTTCATCAAATATAAGTACTATCCCCTCATCTGTGCAAATCTGTCGAAGTCCTTCAAGAAAACCTTCTTGAGGCGGAACCGTTCCCATGTTGCCGGCAATGGGTTCTATAATTATACATGCTACCTGGTCCTTGTTCTCTGCAATGAGTTTTCTAACAGTATCAAGGCTGTTAAAGCGAGCAGTAAGGGTAAGTTTGGCAAAATCAGCCGGCACGCCAGGCGAATCGGGAACGCCGAACGTCGCAGCACCGGAACCGGCTTTAACCAGAAGCGCATCGGAATGTCCGTGATAACAGCCGGAGAACTTGAGAATTTTGTCGCGATTTGTGTAGCCACGTGCGAGTCTAATGGCGCTCATGGTAGCCTCAGTGCCTGAGCTGACCATTCTGACCATCTCAATGGAAGGGACAGCCTTGACAACCATCTCGGCAAGAACAACCTCAAGCTCAGTCGGAGCCCCGAAGCTGCAGCCAGACTCCATAGCGATTTTTACAGCTGCTACAACCTGAGGATGGCAATGACCCAGGATCATCGGGCCCCATGAGCCGACGTAATCTATATATGCATTGTCGTCCTCGTCATGGATAGTGCAGCCGGCTGCGCGTTTTATGAAAAGCGGGTCCGAGCCAACTGACCTAAAAGCTCTGACGGGGCTGTTTACGCCGCCAGGGATAACCTGCTGTGCTTGTTTGAAAAGTTGAACGGAGCGGCTATTTTGCATGATTTGGCACCTCGCGAGAAAGTTTCCATGTTAAATCAAGGTGTTATTAGCATACTCAAGAGAGTCATGTCAAGGGAGTATGTAGAATGACCTGCATGGTACTGGGCTGAAGCTGTCCATAGTGGGGCGAAATAGAGGTCAAAGGGTGCTCAGATTAGGATTTTTTTTTCTTGACATCGATTAAGAAATGAAATAAGTTCCCGTTCGATCATTGTATACAGTATACGAAGTAAGAACGTAAAGAGTATGGCATTGATTGAATGATAATACTTAGTTGTTAAGAGCCGTTGGAAAATTGATGCTTAATTGGTGAGTCAATTTTCCGGGGTCATCTCAGAGTGGAGGATGCTGCATATGTTAGGTGCATACCTGCCGATTATTCTGCTGGTCGTTATTGCGGCGGCATTTGGATTGTGCTCGCTGGTCTTTTCATCACTAATTGGTGTTAAGAAGCCATCGGTAGTCAAGCTTGCCCCGTATGAATGCGGATGTGAGCCCGTTGGTTCTGCTCGCGAACGATTCTCAATCAAGTTCTATATAATCGCCATGCTCTTTATACTGTTTGATATTGAGGCAGTTTTCCTCTATCCCTGGGCAATTATCTACAAGAGGCTGGGCATGTTCGGATTGATGGAGATGGGGGTTTTCATCGTCATCCTTTTCGTAGGCTACATTTATGTCTGGAAAAAAGGAGCACTGGAATGGGAGTAGATCAGCCGCTGGGAGATAACTTCATTACTACGTCCTTGGACGGCCTCGTCAACTGGGCGAGGAAGTCCTCCATCTGGCCGATGACCTTCGGTCTTGCCTGTTGCGCAATCGAGATGATGGCTACCGGCGCATCCCATAACGACCTTGACCGTTTCGGTATTATTTTCCGGGCGTCACCCCGTCAGTCTGACTGCATAATCATTGCAGGCACCGTAACTAAAAAGATGCTCCCGGTGATTATGACGGTGTACGAGCAGATGCCGGAGCCTAAATGGGTTGTGGCAATGGGTGCATGTGCATGTTCGGGGGGGGTTTTCGATACCTATAGCGTTGTGCAGGGAATTGACAAGGCACTGCCGGTGGATGTCTATATCCCTGGATGTCCGCCGCGACCGGAGGCTCTATTGTATGGTCTCCTCAAGCTGCAGGATAAGATCATGAAGGATAAGAACTCCTTCGGTTCAACGATCGGTCTTGGCGATCGAATCGAGTCAGCGGCTTAACCAAACCATTCAATAAGGGGACAGAACGGTTATGGCTGAAAATAATCGCGCAGTAATAAAGCTGAGAGAGAAGTTTGCGAGCTCCATTCTTGATGCAAATGAGTTTCGTGGCGATGTGACGGTGACCGTCACCAGAGAAAGTATCCTAGATGTCTGTCGCTTTCTCAAGGAGGCGCTTAGCTACAACCTCTGCACGGATGTGACAGCAGTTGACTATCTGGGCAAGAAGGAGCCGCGATTCATGGCGGTATACAACCTCTACTCCATACCCAATAAGGACCGTCTGCTCGTCAAGGCAGGGATTCCTGAGGGTGACTGCACCATAGACAGCGTTACCGGCATATGGAAATCAGCCATTTTCTTGGAGCGCGAGGTTTATGACCTGATGGGAATCAGATTTAATAAGCATCCCGACCTGCGTCGTATCCTCATGACTGACGATTGGGTCGGACACCCGCTCCGTAAGGACTACCCGCTTCAAGGACCGGATCGGGAGCCGTACAAAGGTCGGCTGTCGTAACACTATCCGGTTGCCGGGCTGTGTGAGCAGACAATCAAGCTACTTTGAGGATACAGAGGCGCGCAATGGCTAATAAAGAGGTAATGACAGTAAATATGGGACCGCAGCACCCGAGTACGCACGGTGTTCTGCGGTTGGTTATCGAGCTGGATGGCGAGATCATTCAGAAAATCACGCCGCATATCGGGTACCTGCACCGAGGGGTAGAGAAACTCTCCGAGCATCGAACCTATCACCAGACTATACCACTTACCGACCGACTCGACTATCTGGCGCCGATGAGCAACAACCTTGGCTATGTACTAGCCGTCGAGAAGCTCCTTGCCATAGAGGTTCCTGAGCGTGCACAGGTGATAAGGGTTATTCTGACAGAACTAACCCGGATCAAGTCTCACCTGGTCTGGATTGCCTGTCATGCACTTGATATCGGCGCCATGACTGTTTTCATCTACGCTTTCCGTGAGCGTGAGAAGATAATGGAGCTCTACGAGAAGATATCCGGCGCTCGAATGACCAGCAACTACTTCCGGGTTGGTGGGCTTTCCTCCGATGTATATGACGGATTCCAGCGTGACGTGCAGGAGATTGTCGATACTTTCCCCGGATTTTTCGATACATATGAGGGACTTCTTACAAAGAACACAATCTGGCTTAACCGTACTATTGGAAATGGAGTAATTTCCGCCGAGGATGCCATAGATTACGGCATTACCGGACCTGCTCTCCGAGGCTCAGGTGTTGACTGGGACCTGCGCAGGGACAATCCTTATAGCGGGTACGAAAAATACAAGTTCATCGTGCCGGTAGGCGAGAAATGCGACACATTCGATCGGTACAAGGTGCGATTAGTCGAATTGCGCGAAGCTGTAAAGATCGTAAAGCAGGCGCTCGATTCCCTGAAGCCCGGCCCGATACTCGCCGATGACCCACAGGTCTGCTATCCCCCGAAGGATAATGTTTACAACACTATTGAAGGCCTTATTCATCACTTCAAGATCGCCAGCGAAGGTTTCCCCGTTCCTGAGGGTGAGGTATATCAAGGTATTGAGGCTCCAAAGGGCGAGTTGGGCTTTTATCTGGTTAGTGATGGTGGTAACAAGCCTTACCGTATGCGGATTCGCCCGCCATCATTTGTAAATCTTGGTGCCATAGAGAAGATGGCGAACGGATCGATGATCGCCGACTTGGTAGCTGTTATTGGGACATTGGACATCGTACTTGGGGAAATCGACCGGTAACTTCACCGTCACAAAGGAGAGGGAGTAATGAGCAACGCTCCGGCCGAATCAACGACAACTGAAGAGACCCCCGCTGAAGAGATTGATCTCGAACCAGCGAATCATATTATTGACAAGTACCTGACACTTCATGGCAACCTTATGCCTGTTCTGCAAGGTATTCAGGATGAGTACGGGTATGTTCCCAAACCGACCATAGACCTGGTGGCTGAACGACTTAACGTTTACCCGAGTCAGATCTTCGGAGTACTTACCTTTTATGCACAGTTTCATCTCAAACCCAGAGGACGTTTCATTATAAGGGTCTGCGTAGGAACCGCCTGTCACGTCCAAGGTGCTCCTCGTATAGTGGAAACCTTCTTTGACAAGCTTGGAATCGGACATGCAGAGACCTCAGCCGATCTTCGATACACATTTGAAAAGGTTGCCTGTCTCGGTGCGTGCGGCATGGCGCCATTGGCAATGGTGAATGACTCGACCTACGGCTCAATGACGGTGCAGAAGGTTGATCAGATCATCAATGACTATAATCAGCGCCCGATGAAAAAGTAAGTAGCTCGATACTATCACAGTAGGGGACAAATCAGTCATGAGCGAAAACGCTGCGATAAAAATTCTGATCTGCCAGGGTACCGGCGGTGTCTCGATGGGTGCATACGAGGTCGAGGCCGAGTTCACCAGGGTGATTACCGAAAAGGGCGTCAATGCAATCGTCGGTAAGCGCTGTGACGTGATTAAAACAGGCTGTCGAGGACTTTGCGCGAACGATGTCCTAGTTGATATCATCACCGAAGAACAGGGGCGTGTTACCTACGACTTTGTCAAGGTTGAAGAGGTGGAGAAGCTCGTTGACGAGCATATTGTCAACAAGACTACACTAGAGAAACGCAAGGCAAAGCCCTATTACAATACTTTCGTTGACCAGCAGATGCGTGTCGTAATGACCGGCTGCGGCCAGATCAACCCAGAAAGCCTGGGCGCCTATCTTGAAGAAGATGGCTTTAAGGCAATAGAACAATGTGTAAAGCAGATGAATCCAGTATCAGTTATAGATGAGGTGAAGAAATCTGGATTACGAGGACGTGGTGGTGGAGGGTTCCCGACAGGGATGAAATGGTCCTTCTGTGCTGCCAGTCCCGGCAAGATGAAATATATCATCTGTAACGCTGATGAAGGGGACCCCGGTGCATTCATGGACCGCTCCATCCTCGAAGGAGATCCATACTGCATTATTGAGGGCATGATGATTGCCGGATATGCAATAGGTGCAGTTGCCGGCTATGTATATGTGCGAGCAGAATATCCTCTGGCTATTGACCGACTTCAGATGGCAATAGATGTCTGCTATGAAAAGAATTACCTCGGTAAAAACGTTATGGGTCTCGGGTTCGATTTTGACCTAAGGATTAAAAAAGGTGCGGGTGCCTTTGTGTGCGGCGAAGAAACCGCACTTATGGCATCAATAGAGGGCGAGCGGGGTATGCCCCGTCCTCGGCCCCCCTTTCCTGCAGTCAAAGGTCTTTGGGGTAAACCTACCAATATTAACAACGTTGAGACCTTTGCCAACATTCGGCACATTATTCTTAAGGGTGCAGACTGGTATGCCTCGCTTGGAACCGAAACAACCAAAGGGACCAAAATATTCGCAGTTACCGGTAAGGTCAAGCATACAGGTCTGGTAGAAGTTCCTGCAGGAATGACTGTAAGCGATGTTATATACAAAGTATGTGGTGGTATTGCGAATAACCGTAAGTTTAAAGCAGTGCAGGCCGGAGGGCCATCTGGTGGGTGTATCCCGGCGGAGATTCTTGACACCCCTGTCGATTACGATTCTCTGATCAAGGCCGGTGCAATGATGGGTTCCGGTGGACTGGTTGTCATGGACGAAACAACCTGCATGGTTGATGTTGCACGTTTCTTCCTGACCTTTACCAGGGATGAATCCTGCGGTAAGTGTGTCCCTTGCCGGATCGGACTTAAGGCAATGCTTGACATCCTTGAGAGAATCACCGAAGGACGCGGCGTACCAGAAGATATCGAAACCCTTCTGGAAATGGGCACTACCATCAAAAAGGCTTCGCTCTGTGGATTAGGCCAGACTGCTCCGAACCCGATTCTTTCCACCATAAAATATTTCCGTGATGAATATGAAGCTCATATTAATGACCGACGCTGTCCATCAAACTGCTGTAAAGAATTGCTTCTCTGGAGAGTAGTCCCTGAGAAATGCGTCAAGTGTGGAGCTTGCCTCAAGGCATGTCCAGTAGATGCGATAAAGTGGCAAAAAGGTGAGCTTGCTGAACTTATTATCGAAAAATGTACGAAATGCAAGTCGTGCTACGACGCCTGCCGTTTCATGGCCATCGAGTAGCTGCGTGCTGTAAGTCAAACATCCGGGGAGATAGAGGTCGAGATGGTTACTCTTACAATCGATGACAAGCAGGTAACGGTATCCAAGGATGCCACCATATACGATGCTGCCAAAGCAGCAGGAATCCGGATTCCCATCATTTGTCACGACAAGAAGCTCCTGCCTTTTGGCGGATGTCGTATGTGTCTGGTCGAAGTTGAGCAGATGAAGGGGCGTCAGATTCCCGCATGCACAACTCCGGTTACCGAGGGGATGATCGTCAGGACATCAACTGACGAGATCATCAAGGCCCGCAAGATGGTCCTTGAGCTCCTGCTGCTCAAGCATCCAATTGACTGTCCGGTCTGTGATGCTGCAGGGGACTGTGATCTTCAGAATCTCACCTACGAATACCAGGTGAATACAAACCGCTTCACTGATGAGAAGTTCAATTGGAAGATTGATTACGAAAATCCTCTCATTGAACGCGACATGAACCGATGCGTTCACTGCGGAAAGTGTGCGAGGATATGTGACGAAATCGTCTGCTACGGTGCCTACTCTTTCATCAACCGTGGAATAGAGGCAAAAATCGGTACGGAGTTTGACGGGCCTCTCAACTGCGAATTTTGTGGTTCATGCGTCTCGGTATGCCCAGTAGGTGCTTTAATCAGTCGCCCGTTCAAGTTCAAGGCACGATGGTGGGCACTCAACAAGGTTAAAACCGTATGTTCGTATTGCGGAACAGGTTGCCAGCTTACTCTTGGCACAAAGGACGATAAAGTAGTCACCACCGTTTATGACGAAAATCAAGGATTTCATAACGGGCAGCTCTGTACCCGTGGTCGGTGGGGTTATCAGTTCGTGAATAGCGACAAGCGCCTAACCACTCCGTTGGTACGTAAAAATGGTCGTCTTGAACCAGCAACCTGGGAAGAGGCGCTGGGACTTGTTGCAAAACGTCTGAATGATGCCAAGGGAGTACCCGATTCTCTGGCAGCACTGGTGACCCCACGTCTGACCAATGAAGAGTTGCTATCCCTTAAGAAGCTTTTCAAGGAAGCCCTGGGTTGCGACAATCTAGATCACTCTGGTGCCTATGCACATGAAGCTCTGACGGCAGGCGCGAAAGAAAGTCTTGGCTATCCCGGATCTCCTTCGGTCATTGCAGATATACAAAAAACAAATCTGCTGCTGGTCGTAAAGACTGATGCGTACGAAACTCATCCGGTACTAGGTTTTGAGATTAACCTTGCTGTTAAACTCAAGGAAGTTGATCTTCGTATTATTTCGGATAAAAAGGGCAAGCTTTCAAGATTGCCAGGAGCTAATACTTACATTCATAAGCCAGGCAGTGAACTTCTGCTCTTAAACTCGATAGCAAAGCATATTCTCGAGGAAAATCTGCATGATGTCGCTGCAGTTCAAGCAATAGGCGGATATGCAGCATTCCAGAAAAGTCTTGAAGGGTGCGGAGCTGATCAAGCAGCAGCAGAGTGCGGTATTTCCGCTGAAGAGATTAAGACCATCGCTCGTGAGTATGTAAAGGCCGAGAAAGCACTAATAATTCTGCCTACTGGCATGGGGTATCCAGGTCACGGGAAAGAGCTTGCACAGGCTCTGATAAACCTGTCGCTCATTACTGGAAAGATTGGCAAGGAAGGCTGCGGGGTTTTAATCCTTGGGGAGAAGAACAACAGCCAGGGTGCAGCAGACCTTGCAATAAACCCGACATCAGGTGGTAAGGATGCGCAGGCAATTCTTGCTGGGTGTGCAGCAGGGTTGATTAAGACCTTGCTGATCGCAGGAGAGAACCCCGTTGTCTCTTACCCGAACCGTAAGCGAGTAGAAGACGCACTCGATAAGGTTGAGTTTCTGGTGGTTCAAGAGCTATTCCTTACTGAAACTGCAGCAAAGGCCCACGTAGTGCTTCCTGTATGCTCTTTTGCCGAAAAAAGAGGGACCTTTACCAGCGTAGGTGGTGCTGTACAGCGCCTCAATCCTGCTGTTAAACCGGTAGGGGAGTCCAGAACCGATTTTGATGTATTCAATGCGCTCCATACTATCCTGACAGGACATCCCGTATTTGCCTCTATCGAAGACGCATTCCAGGAAATATCGTCAACAGTACCCGGCTATGCAGGGATGACAATAGAAGGGCTCGGCGACAATGGCGCAATCAGAGCCGTATCGGGAATAGCCACCTTAATTCCAGTAGCCTCGGCTGTAGCAGGCGCAGGTGATGGAAAGCTGGCCCTCGTAACCGGCAGTGCACTTAATCACTCAGGCACACTTTCACTTTATGGTGAAGGACCGATGCTTGTCTGTCCTGAGGGCTATCTTGAACTGAACAGGGCGGATGCAAAAACACTCTCAGTGAACGACGGTGAGGTTATTACAGTAAAGTCAGCAACCGGTGAAGTCAAACTCAAAGCAAAAGTCGGCTCACGAGTGCCACAAGGTGTAGTATTTGCGCCGTATCACTTTGCTGATGCTTCCATCAACACCGTGACAACCGGTAGTGCCGTCACATGGGTCAGCGTAGGCAAGTAAAATATATATCGTCAGTTTTTACTACTAGCGAGAAGGGGAAGAGGAGCACATGGGATACGAACTGTTCGGACTACCAATGATCTACTACATAGCCATGATTGTGAAGGTCCTCGTGGTCTTCGTGTTCGTACTTCTAACCGTGGCATATGCAACCTATGCCGAGAGGAAGATCATCGGCCACATGCAGGTCCGTCTCGGACCAATGCGTACAGGATGGCACGGGCTTCTGCAGCCAATTGCGGACGGTGTAAAGCTCTTTTTCAAGGAAGAGATCGTACCATCTCAGTCTGACAAATTTGCTTTTCTTATCGCCCCTGTCATTGCCCTGATTCCTGCTTTTATAGGTTTTGCCGTTATTCCTTTTGGCGATACCATAACAGTGATGGGCTACAAGATTCCGCTGCAAATTGCTGCATTTTGGGACAAGGGTGCAGATAAGATTGTCGACCTCAACGTAGGGGTTCTCTATATCCTTGCACTTGCTTCTGTCGGAGTCTACGGGATAGTGCTTGCCGGATGGGCCTCAAATAGTAAGTATTCTTTACTTGGTGGTCTTAGATCATCTGCACAGATGATCTCTTATGAACTCGCCGCAGGTCTTGCCATAATCTCTGTTTTCATGATGTCCGAGTCTCTTTCACTGCAGAAGATAGTCGCAGATCAGGCAGGTTATGGTTGGTATGCCTTCAAACAACCGCTGGCTTTCATACTTTTCTTTATTTGCTCACTTGCGGAGATAAACCGTACCCCGTTTGACCTGCCGGAAGCTGAAACAGAACTCGTCTCAGGATTCTGTACAGAGTATTCAAGTATGAAGTATGCAATGTTTTTTATGGCTGAATATGCCAACATGGTTACCGTCTGTGCTGTCACCACAACGTTGTTTCTCGGTGGTTGGCATGGGCCTGCCATTCTGCCTGGGTGGTGCTGGTTTATCGCAAAGGTCTACTTCCTGATCTTTGTCTGCATGTGGATACGAGCTACCTACCCGCGCTATCGCTACGATCAGCTCATGCGTCTCGGATGGAAGGTGTTTTTACCGCTGACTTTGCTGAATATCGTGGTAACGGGCCTCATAGCCCGCTAATCGCCAACTTCACGGAAGAGGATATCCGCCATGATAATGCCGTTGATTAATGGTCTCAAAATCACGTTCATGCATCTTTTCAAAAAGCCGGTAACCCTGCAGTACCCGGATGAGCGTCCGAATGTTGCACCAAACTACCGAGGTCTGCATGCCTTGAAGGTATCGCATAGCAAGGCAAAATGTGTAGCCTGCTATCTCTGTCCTACGGTATGTCCTGCTAAGTGCATAACCGTTGAAGCGGGCGAGGATGCGAATCACGACAAGTACGCATCGGTATACGAAATTGACATGCTTCGCTGCATCTTTTGCGGATACTGTGTTGAAGCGTGTCCAGTTGATGCGATCAAGATGACGCAAACCTTCGAGCTGGCAAATTACAAGCGCGAGGACTTCATCTTTAACAAGGAATCCCTGTTAGAAAAGAAATAAAGGAGCAGCAATGGAAACCTTATTCTTTACCTTTGTGGCAGCGGCTACTGTCCTTTTCGGTCTCCTGGTCGTGACATGCCGCAACCCTATCAACAGCGCGCTTTCGCTGATCATGACTTTCTTCTGTATTGCGACGCTGTACGTTACCCTTGATGCTCCATTTATGGCAGCGATACAGGTGCTTGTATATGCTGGGGCCATCATGGTGTTGATTGTCTTCGTGATAATGCTCCTTAATATCCGGGCGGAAACAGGGAAGCGGCACACCCACGCAAAAGTGATTGGTACAGTAGTCGGGTTCCTCACGCTTTTCCTGACCTTTAACTTCCTCAACAACAGTACATTGACGGGAGTTCGCGGAACCCTGAACACGGAAATTATCAACAAGGTTGGGAATACAGAGTTAATTGGTCGGGCGATGTATACTGACTTCCTGCTTCCGTTCGAAATTACCTCAATTCTGCTGTTGGTGGCAATAATTGGTGCGGTTATCCTTACCAAGAAGAAAATATAACGTAACAGGGGTGATGAGATGCTTTCACTGCACAGCTATCTGCTACTAAGCGCAATACTATTTTCCATCGGGACCATCGGGGTTCTGGTTCGACGAAATGCAATTGTAATTTTCATGTGCGTCGAATTGATGTTGAATTCCGTTAATCTAACGTTTATCGCATTTTCCAAGTACCTCGGCAACATAGACGGTCAGATATTTGTCTTCTTCGTCATGACAGTTGCCGCTGCCGAAGCGGCTGTAGGCCTTGCACTCATGATCGCATTCTATAAGAATCGCGAGTCGATCGATGTCGAGGACCTGAACCTGATGAAGTGGTAGCCACCGGCACGCAACGCAAGGAATCATTTCACACAAGGAGTCCGGAATGTTTGACAATGTATGGCTCATACCACTGTTCCCCCTGATCGGTTTTCTGGTCAATGGCCTGTTAGGCAAAAAGATCAAGAACGAAACAGTCATCGGATGTATCGGCGCTGGGGCGGTTCTCTGTTCGTTTGTTGTTGCGGTGATGACGTTTATCCGTCTAACCGGAATGCCGATTGAGAACCGAGTGCACGACGTAAAGATCTTCACCTGGATCAAGTCAGGCACCTTCCAGGCTGACATCGCTTTTCTGATTGATCCACTCTCCTGTGTGATGCTTCTTATCGTTACGGGGGTAGGTTTTCTTATCCACATTTACTCCATAGGTTATATGCATGGAGAAGAAGGATTCTACAGATTCTTTGCATATCTGAACCTATTCATGTTCTCGATGCTGCTCCTGGTGATGGGGAACAACCTTCTGCTGATGTTTGTCGGCTGGGAAGGTGTTGGTCTCTGCTCCTATCTGCTTATTGGATACTACTTCCATAAGAAATCTGCTGGTGATGCAGGTAAAAAGGCATTCGTCATGAACAGGGTTGGTGACTTCGGTTTCCTCCTTGGTCTCTTCACTCTCTATTGGTATCTTGGTCAAAATCACGGAATCTGGACTATTCAGTTCACTGAATTGGCAAAGTCTGCTGATCTGTTTCCTGTAGGTGGCATTGTAACCGTAATCACGCTCTGTTTCTTTGTTGGTGCGACCGGTAAATCTGCACAGATCCCCCTATACACCTGGTTGCCTGACGCAATGGAAGGTCCTACGCCGGTATCTGCACTCATACATGCAGCTACAATGGTAACGGCCGGTGTTTACATGATCGGCAGAATGAATTTCCTTTTCATAAAAGCGCCAGAAACACTTATGGTTATCGCAGTTATCGGTGCGGCAACAGCTTTCTTTGCAGCAACAATCGGTACAGCTCAGAATGATATTAAACGAGTACTTGCGTATTCGACCGTATCACAGCTTGGGTACATGTTTCTGGCTATGGGTACTGGTGCCTTTGCAGCAGGTATTTTCCATCTTATGACGCATGCGTTCTTTAAGGCCTGTCTGTTCCTCGGATCCGGTGCGGTTATTCATTCAATGCATAGCGCATTGCATCATGGCCATCTTCACGATGACGCCCAGGACATGCGCAACATGGGCGGTTTGCGATCCAAAATGCCGCTGACGTTCATTACATTCTTGCTTGCCACAATTGCAATTGCCGGTATTCCAGGTTTTGCCGGGTTCTTCTCAAAAGATGAGATTCTTTGGATGGCATTTGCAAACCCCCATCACGGGAGCCTAAACTATGTCCTTTGGGGGCTTGGCGCTGTAGCTGCCGGATTGACTGCATTTTATATGTTCCGGCTCGTATTCATGACCTTCTTTGGCGAATGTCGTATCAATCCAAAGGTTAAGGACCATCTTCACGAGTCACCGATGGTTATTGTGTTTCCACTCATAGTTCTTGCGCTCCTCTCAGTAGTTGGTGGTTATATTGGCGTACCGAAAATTCTTAGTGGACTTCTTGGAGGTATTCCAAATTACTTTGAG
The DNA here is from genome assembly GCA_964528055.1 of uncultured Geoanaerobacter sp. GTDB lineage: Bacteria > Desulfobacterota > Desulfuromonadia > Geobacterales > DSM-12255 > Geoanaerobacter. Next base: position 23,032 of record CAZGQM010000012.1, read on the forward strand.
CATTGGCTTGCTCCGGTATTTCAGTGGTCCGAGCATTATGTAAAGGCAAACGTTCACGGCGGTCCACATCCCAGTCATGCTGTTGAGTGGGGGTTGATGGGGATTTCTGTACTAATTGCGGTCATCGGAATCACCATAGCTTTCACAATGTACGTAGCCAACAACAAGCTTCCAGAAAAGTTCACTTCAACGTTCCCAGCATTGCACCGTGCAGTGTTTAACAAGTGGTACATTGATGAACTGTATGATTTTCTCTTTGTTAACCCTTGTAAGGCATTTGGAAACTTCCTCTGGAAGGGATTTGACGTGCTTGTCATAGATGGGATTGTCAATGGAACTGCAAAGATAGTAATGGGTTTAAGTGCAGGCCTCAAGGGACTGCAGTCAGGTTACACTCACAATTATGCCCTCGGCATGGCGCTAGGCGCAGTAGTTATCGTAGCAGTCTATGTTTTACGGTAATACATACAGAAATTTCTTCTTAGAGATAGAGCAAAAGGAGCAGATTCAATGAACGACATGATCCTGAGCCTCATGACCTTTTCACCGCTGGTCGGGATACTGCTGCTGTTCTTCATCCCGAAGGACAGTCACGGCCTGCTGCGGGGGGTCGCCCTTGTCACATCGCTGGTCACTTTCTTCATCTCACTTCCAATAGCGACCGGATATGTGACTAATGCCGAGTTTCAGTTTGTCCAGAAGATGCCATGGATCGCTGCTGGGCCGTTCCAGATGAGCTACCACGTGGGAATAGACGGTATCAGCCTTTGGCTCGTCATATTGACCACATTCATAATGCCGATTGCTATCCTTTCAACATGGACAGCCGTTGAAACCAAGGTCAAAGAGTACATGATCTTCCTGCTGCTCCTTGAAGTGGGAATGCTTGGTGCTTTCGTCTCTCTTGACATGTTCCTTTTCTACATATTCTGGGAACTAATGTTGATTCCGATGTACTTCATTATCGGAATATGGGGCGGGAAAAACAGGGTCTACGCAACTATCAAGTTTTTTATCTACACAATGATCGGCTCGCTTCTCATGCTGGTCGCCTTGATCACACTTTATTTCAAGGCCGGTGGTGGAGATTTCAACATACTCCGTTTCTACGGGCTTAATCTCCCGATTGAGACGCAGATCTGGATGTTCCTGGCATTTGCCCTGGCTTTCTCAATAAAAGTTCCGATGTTTCCCTTTCACACATGGTTACCGGATGCTCACACTGAGGCACCGACCGCTGGTTCAGTAATATTGGCAGCCGTACTACTAAAAATGGGAACCTATGGTTTTGTCCGTTTTGCAATGCCACTTTTCCCGGAAGCAACGGCTAAATTTACTCCCCTCATCTGCACACTCGCTGTAATAGGGATCATCTATGCAGCTCTTGTAGCCATGGTTCAGGAGGACGTGAAGAAGCTGGTCGCATACTCATCGGTTGCCCACCTTGGCTTTGTAATGCTTGGTGTATTTGCTCTAAACCAGCAGGGCGTTGCAGGCGGAATGCTGCAGATGCTCAATCACGGGGTCTCAACCGGCGCACTCTTCCTTATAGTCGGCTTCATATATGAGCGGCGGCACACTCGTCTTATTACTGACTTCGGTGGGCTCTCGAAGCAGATGCCTGTATTCGCGACAATTTTTATGATTGTAACTCTTTCTTCCATAGGACTGCCTGGAACAAACGGTTTTGTCGGAGAGTTCCTTGTGTTGATTGGAGCATTTGAAAGCAACATTCGCTGGTATGCAGTTATCGCTTCCAGCGGCGTTATCCTGTCTGCGGTATATATGCTCTGGATGTTTCAACGTGTTATGTTTGGTGAACTTTCCAATCCCAAGAATCAAAAACTGCTGGATCTCAATGCAAGAGAATTAGTGATAATGGCACCACTTGTTATTCTTATCTTTGTTATGGGAGTATATCCGAACCCATTTCTCGATAGGATGGCGCCATCAATCGATAGAATGATACAGATTACTAAGGCAAAGCAGCAGGTTGCAGTTCAAGCTCCTGCCATGATGCCGGCGCAGGCAGTACCTACCCAGGCTGAGCCCATGGGGCTCCCGGCCGGTCATCCTGCAGTGCCGGCAGTTAAGTAAATATACGCTTATCAAGCTCCGGAGGTAAAGACTCAATGGATATGCTTCAATTTCCGGCCAATATCGCGGCTGCAGCAGGTGTGAACTTTGCGGCAATTATGCCGGAGGTTATCCTCTCGGTCATCGCCATGGCGCTACTGCTCATCAATGTTTTTATCCCAAGTGAGCAAAAAGCGTACCTGGGGTACCTGAGCCTCGTTGGCATTGTAGTAACTTTCATATCAGTGTTGAGCGGATGGGACAATCCACAGGCCGGGTTCAATAACTCGGTGCTTCAGGACAACTTCTCACTCTTTTTTAAAGGGATATTCCTTGTTTCTGCATTTCTGACGATATTGATAACTGACCAATATCTTCAGCGTGAAGAGTGCAACTGGGGTGAGATATATCCTCTAATTCTCTTTGCCACTGTCGGAATGATGCTTATGGCATCCGGCACAGACCTAATGACAATATTCCTCGGCCTTGAGGTTCTTTCCGTATCACTTTATGTCCTTGCTGGATTCAATCGTGCAAACGTAAAATCGAATGAGGCTGGCCTTAAGTATTTCCTTCTTGGTGCTTTTTCAACTGGGTTTCTTCTTTACGGGATGGCCCTTACTTATGGGGCTACAGGTACAACTCGTGTTGCAACAATAGCATCTTTCATCTCTCAGAATGGTTTAGCCCTAGGTAATCCCATGTTACTAGTGGGTATGTTGCTAATGTCGATAGGTTTCTCCTTTAAGATAGCAGCAGCTCCTTTCCATATGTGGACACCTGACGTTTATGAAGGGGCACCTACTCCCATGACAGCGTTCATGTCGGTAGGTCCTAAAGCAGCAGGTTTTGCAGCATTTCTTAGGGTATTGATTGTCGCATTTCCTGCTTTCCAGGCTGACTGGTCACAGCTTCTTTGGATACTGGCAGTGTTGACTATGACAATTGGTAACATTACCGCACTTTATCAGAATAATATCAAAAGAATGCTCGCATACTCCTCCATTGCTCATGCAGGGTACGTACTTGTTGGTTTTACTGCCGGGAACTCAGTTGGTACTGCTGGTATTCTCTTTTATATGCTTTCCTATGCTTTTATGAATATAGGTGCGTTTGCGATTATAATTATGGTTGGCAAGAAGGGTGAGCAGAATAATAACGTCTCCGATTATGCAGGTTTTGGTTTCAAACACCCACTACTCGGAATGTGCATGTCCATATTCCTTTTTTCTCTCGCAGGGATTCCTCCGGCAGCTGGTTTTATCGGCAAGTTTTACCTTTTCTCTGGTGCTATTCAAGCAGGCTATATTTGGCTCGCCATAATTGGTGTACTTAACAGTGCTGCGTCAGTCTATTATTACCTTCGTGTAATGGTGTTTATGTACATGAAGGATCCGACTGAAGAGTTTGAATGGCTAAAAGTTTCGCCATCATTGGCTTTCTGCCTAATTCTTTCTGTAGCCGGGGTTCTGATTCCTGGGATAGTCCCTGGAAGACTTCTAGAACTAGCCCAAAAAGCACTTCTGATGTGATGCATTGCAATACTGCAAAACAAAGCCCCTCTGAATACAGAGGGGCTTTGTTGCTTTAAGCTACTTTATCAGTTAAGTGGATCATATGTGCGCATAAATAATAGCTCATTCTGAACATTCTATTCAAATTGCTTTTATGCATAAATGATTTGATTGTTGATTGGAGAGTAAATTATGAAGAATAAACCGATACTATGTAATCGCAGGGAGATTCGGGTACACTGCAACTTGACGATTCAGTTCCGTGTTAGTCATGAAAATAGCTACGGTACTTGCTGGAATCTTGGGCAACATGGTATGTATATAGCTTTTGATGGAGATATTAGCCCTGGAGAACATATTGAAATAAGTTTTGTTATGCCTCAGGAGTATCCGCTTCTTGTCGAAGCACAAGGCCACGTTGTCTGGGTGAATATTGGTAAAACCAGAAAACAACATGAGCTGCCGGAAGGTTTTGGCGTTGCATTTACTCATCTCACGGATGAAGCAAACCAAGCTATCCACAATTTTCTGGAGCAGGGATGATTGCAGTAAATGAGGAGCTAAACTTTCCTAATCGGAGATTTTGTAGCTATAAGGAATTCGCCTGTAAAAACCTAATATATTACAAGCGGCTCAAATCTTAATTCTCAGCTTTTTCTGTGACGCTTTGAAGATCACGTTCCTTACTAACACCTTTAGCAAATCCAAAAATCATCATGACTGCCGGCAACAGCTGCATGACAACTATAAATGCACACATCCCGAGAAAGATCCAAACAAACACATTGCTGTTATCTTCACGGGCCCCAGATGCTGCGAGTGCGTTTGATGCCATCAATAACGTTGACGAACAGAAGAGGAATTTTGAAAGATATTTCATGGCGGTCTCCAAATACTTAAAAAATAATGGTCTAGTAACTACTGCAAGGTGATTGTGTCCGTAGGATGTTTTTTATGGCGCATTTAACTGCTTCAAGTAATTCCTGTCGTGCCTCTGGCTCAAATGAGTTTCTTGCGTGAAAGAAAATCCCTTCAGATCGAACCCTCCGCATTAACGATAATGGCTGGTCTCCAGAAACAAGAATAATTGGAAGATTTTTATTGCACCGTTTAAGCAACGGTACTAGGTCAGCTGCATTTACATCATCACAGTCCTGCCCAAGAATAAGAACCTCTGCCTTTTTCTTGATAGTATTATTAATGACATTCGCCAAAGAGTCTGTGGCTATGACAGTGTAGCCTGCTTGTGTAAGCAATGCAGCTACCTTTTCTCTGCAGTCACTGTCACTATCTGCTATTAGGAGTTTTGTCATATCGATTTCCTCATGGTATCTGTCTTAAGGATAAGCGCAAACTCAAGAAATTATTTACTTGAATTAGGATATTTGCTGCTTATTGCACATTTAATCAGCAGTCGAACCTGATTTTACTACTCGCGAAAAAACTCCTTTGAGCATGGAACCGAACAATACAATCCCTGGGACCAATTGGAATACAATTATTATTGCCGCAAACGCAAGAAATAGCTTGATAAGCAGACTGTTATCATCAGAGATCGCTCCGCTTGCTGCATTCGCATATGTTGCAGCCAGTGTAAGTGCTGTTGTTAGCTTTATGTAGTTTTTCATAGTAGCCTCCTCTAGTTCTGAATTGCATCTAACTTCTAAATAGCAGTAGGTGTGCCACTATTTGCCGGGATTAATAAATAACCCATAACATGCCGGAGTTGTTGTGAATATAATTTAAGCGCAAATAGGCTTGTTCTTTCTCAATGTCATAATGTATCTCAAATATATACATGGACAACCGATTGGCTAGTAGCATGGATGTTCTGGAAATAGCTGAAAACAGACAATAAAATGATAAATTATGACGATAGATGAAGTGTATAAATTGGGTAAGAGTTTTTTCCCAAAATACATTATGTCGTTTGAGTGAATCTATGGTTGCTGTTCATGATCGATTGAGTTACGTAAGTCATATGCTATGCTTTCAAAAGAATGTGTGACCTGAGAGGTGAGCAATGAAAGCTATGTATTGTATGGTGGCGACAGGATTAATCTTTATGCAGAGTGGTTGCACGATGATCATGGCATGGAAAAGCATCCCTCCCCCTGGTGGATGCGAACAGTGCCATACTGGATCAATCAGCGCCGATTGGAGGGTAACGTATAAGGCACCAAATCTAACTGACGAGAGGAGCCGTGAGGCATTTCAAACTGCGGAATACTCGATGCCTACGCGTCCTGGACAACCTGCGTCCTCTCTTGAAGTTCGCAAGATACAGGATCTTAAATGCTTTGAATGTCACCGGTCGCCAAACACGGAGCATAAGGGTCGATCCGGGCGTTTTCATCACTAGATAACGAAATACTAAGGAGTATTATGAGAAGGTTTTCTCGCAGGACGAAAATAGTCGCAACGATTGGACCAGCAAGTTCATCTTGCGAAATGATTGGTCAGCTTATTAATGCTGGAGTAAATATATTTCGATTGAATTTTTCTCACGGCAGCAATGATGAAAAATGGGAGACTATTAGTGCTATAAGGGGAATAGCATCAGAGAAACAACGGAACGTCGCGATCTTAGCCGACTTGCAAGGGCCGAAAATCAGAACGGGGAGAATGGAAAACGGGGCTATAACGCTTACCAAAGGTGACAGCCTTGACATCACAACTAACGAGGTGATTGGCCGGCCTGGTCTTATCTCTACAGTCTACAAGAACCTCCCTGATGATGTACAGGCTGGTTCTCGCATACTTATGGATGATGGGCTCTTGGAACTCAGGGTTGTGTCCGTAGATGAGGCTACAGTGCACTGCACTGTAGCCGTGGGGGGTATACTGAAGGACAAAAAAGGAATAAACCTCCCAGGAGTGCATGTCTCGAGCCCCTCACTCACGCTTAAGGATCGTGAAGATCTTGAATTCTGCATGAAGGCCAAGGTAGATTATATTGCATTATCATTTGTAAGAAATGCAAGTGATGTTGAAGAGCTGAAGCGAATAATCTTTGAACATGGGTTGGATATACCTGTAGTTGCTAAGATAGAAAAACCAGAGGCACTACGTAACTTTAATTCAATACTTAATGTTACTGATGCAGTAATGGTTGCTCGTGGAGATCTGGGTGTAGAAATTAATCCTGAAAAGGTCCCAATAATTCAGAAGAAGATCATACGCGCATGCAACAACGCAGGTAAGCCGGTTATTACTGCAACACAGATGCTTGAATCGATGATACATGACCCTCGCCCAACCAGGGCAGAGGCCTCAGACGTTGCCAATGCCATTCTTGACGGTACCGATGCTGTCATGCTGTCTGGAGAAACTGCATCTGGCGCACACCCGCTTGAAGCGGTAAGGATAATGGCAAAGATAGCGGAGGATGCTGAGCGTTCCGAGATGTGGCGGATTAGCCCCAGAAACGAAAACTACTGTAACAGTATTGCCCGGGCGGTTGCTGAGGCAGCCTGCCATGCAGCTACATCGCTAAAAGCTAAATGCATTGCGGTTCTTACACAGTCAGGGAGTACAGCCGCGTTAATTTCTAGGTTTCGGCCACCACTGCCAATTATAGCGTATACCCCTTCACCTGAGATACAACGACGGCTTGCATTATATTGGGGAGTTGAAAGTTACCTGTTCGGCAAAATGGAGGGGACTGACGAACAGATCAATGCCGTGGAAGAAACCTTGCTTGCAGCTGGCTTCAGAAAGGGTGATCTGATCATCGTAACCATGGGCGTGCCTATTGAAGCGAGGGGGGCAACAAATCTCATGAAAGTTCATAAGCTGGGAACACAGGGATTCTATGAGGTTTTCTAAGGGGAGCCAAGATGAGAAAGATGTTTGACGAAACACGGATCAATCGGATGCACCTGGCAAATCGCTTGGTCCGCTCTGCTACATGGGAGGGGATGTGTACCTTAGATGGCCAGACAACGCAGAAGTTGAACTCTTTTTATTACGACTTGGCAAAAGGGGGAGTGGGTCTGATCATAAGTGGTTATGCTTTTGTTCGGTCCGATGGCAAGCAGCTCCCCGGTCAGCTGGGCATAGATAGGGACGAAGTAGTCTCTGGAATTCAGGCGCTGTCTGATTCAGTCCATCGAGGTGGTGGCAAACTCTGTATACAGTTGGTTCATTGCGGAGGTGAGGCATCTTCAAAGGCTGCCGGTAGGCAGCCTCTTGCTCCATCGGCAGTTAAGGTGGACCAATTTCCTGAGATTCCGGCCGAACTTTCGATAGAAGAGATAAGCGAGCTGATAGCCTCATTTGCTGCGTCAGCGCGCAGGGTAAAGGACGCTGGATGCGATGCGGTGCAGTTACATGCAGCTCATGGCTATCTAATAAATCAGTTTCTTTCTCCGCTGACGAATCATAGGAAAGATCTCTACGGGGGGGATGTTGAGAGTCGCTGCCGCTTTCTTATGGAGGTCTATAGGGGGGTACGATCGGTTGTAGGTGATGATTTCCCGGTAATGGTGAAGCTGAATGGAGCAGATAATATTGATGGAGGATTGACTCTTGATGATGCACTGGTTGCTGCCCGACTTCTGGACGATGAGGGGATAGACGCCATTGAAGTGAGTGGCGGCACTCCTGCATCGGGCGCCGAGACCCCTGTACGACAAGGGATAGATTCACGAGAGAAAGAAGCATACAATCTGCCCCTGGCCTATCGAATCAAGAGTGCGGTAAGCTGCCCGATTATGCTAGTAGGAGGGCTCAGGTCGTTCGAGCTTGTTGAAGGGATTATTCGTCGTGAAGAGGCCGATTATGTCGCATTTTCTCGACCGCTCATTCGTGAGCCCAACCTCCCGAGGCGCTGGGAAGAAGGAAATGAGGTGCATGCTAGATGCATCTCGTGTAATGGCTGCTTCAAGCCAGGTCTTAAGGGAGAAGGGATCTACTGCGTAGTGGACAAGATAGAACGTGAAAACCGCGGCAGATCCTTGTGAGATCGATATGCTCATCTGGTTTTATGCGAGGTAAATCCAATTCGGACATTGGACTGATTTACCTAACTGTGTTCCCGCGTTTCCTGGAACTCTAGATCCTTCCAGTTTTCCACTGTGTTTTCCAGGCGCCACTGGCTGCCGGCAAGATAGGCAAGATTTCCCTCACCGTCTGTGTAGCAGTGCATGGCCTCTCTCTTCTGAAACTCTTCGACTCTCTTCTTTGCCCCGGTTATCCAACGAGCCGTAACATATGAGGCTGGTTCGTAGGTTGCTTTTACCTTATATTCGTGCTCAAGGCGGTGCATCACCACATCGAACTGAAGAAGCCCAACAGCCCCGACAATCCAGTCCGATCCCATCTGAGCCCGAAAAACCTGGGTGGTTCCTTCTTCAGCCAGCTGTATTAACCCTTTTTCAAGGGCCTTAGACTTCATTGGATCGAGCAGACGGACTTTGCGGAAGTGCTCTGGTGCGAAGTTCGGGATGCCGGTGAATTTCAGCTCTTCACCGAGGGTGAAGGTGTCGCCTATCTTGATGGTTCCGTGGTTATGTATCCCGATTATGTCGCCGGGAAATGCCTCGTCCACATTTGTCCTGTCTTGAGCCATAAAAATTGTGGCGTTGGCGATCTGGAAGTCCCTGCCAAGTCTTAGGTGCTTTACTTTCATTCCTCTGGTGAACTTGCCGGAGCATATCCGGAAGAAGGCAATCCTGTCTCGGTGGGCCGGGTCCATGTTTGCCTGAATCTTGAATACAAAACCGGAGAAATGCTCTTCATAGGGGGAGACGGTGCGGGTTGTAGCCTCACGTGGTAGGGGTGTCGGGGCGTGTTCGACAAAAGTGTCAAGCAGTTGCTGGACTCCGAATGTGTTGATAGCACTGCCGAAAAAAACCGGAGTTTGGAGTCCGGCAAGGTACGCCTCCTGCTCAAACGGATGGGCAACTCCCTCAATCAGCTCCACGTCGCGACGAAGTTCCTCAGCCTGGCTTCCGAGGATGTCGTCGAGTTGCGGGTCATCAAGGCCGGTGACGGTCACATTCCTTCCGGTCCCGCGGTCAGCGTCAGGGTCAAAAACCGTGATTTCCTTGGTATAGAGATGGTAGGTCCCCCTAAAACGCTTACCCATGCCGATAGGCCAGGTCATGGGTGCGCACTGGATCTTGAGGACGCTCTCTATTTCGTCGATCAACTCCAGCGGCTCGCGCCCTTCACGGTCCAGCTTGTTGATGAAGGTCATTATCGGGGTATGTCTAAGCCGACATACATCAAGGAGTTTCTTTGTCTGACTCTCAACCCCTTTTACCGAGTCGATGACCATTAAGGCTGAGTCTACAGCAGTGAGGACACGGTAGGTATCCTCGGAAAAGTCGTTGTGACCAGGGGTGTCGAGAAGATTGATTTCGTAGTCGTTGTAGGTGAACTTCATTACGGATGAGGTGACCGATATTCCGCGCTGCTTCTCCATCTCCATCCAGTCGGAAGTGGCATGCCGAGCAGATTTACGGGCTCGTACTTCGCCGGCTTGTTGAATGGCCCCACCGAAAAGGAGTAGTTTCTCCGTAATTGTAGTCTTCCCTGCATCCGGATGGCTAATGATGGCGAAAGTCCGCCTTTTGTCGATTTCCTGAATAATTGACAGCTGCACATAAACTCCGAAAAAACTGGACAAAATAATGGCGAAGAAGGTATCTTCGCCGAATTGCAAAACTATAATTACACGTTAAAATAAAAAGGGCAACAGCTATCTGTCAATCTCTATGGGATGTTAAACATGAAAGATATCTATAATTTACTAACAGTAGCTGATCTTAAGCATGATGAGGCTGCCATCATCGATGTGATACAGGGAATCTTTGATGGTCGTCTTCAAGATGATCTTCGTTTATTGAATTACTATAAGGAAATACCGGTCAGCTACGATTCTGAAATTACCTTGATTGATGACAGAATGGTTGAGTTGAAGGTGCATCAGAATCAGGCCGTTGTTATGTTTGTGGAAAAAATGGTGTTTCTGAAGAGTAGGCACTTCCCTCATGATGTTGTGGCCAAGGTATTCAAGGCAAATATAAACAAGTGCATCGGTTTGCTTCACAGCTTTTCATATGCACAGATACGGGCAGATCGTCGGCAATTCGTGCGGGTACAGATAACCGACCCTATCCAGGTAAACTTCCGGCGGATAGATGTGAATTTTGATGGACGATTGGTTGATATCTCCATCGGAGGTTTATCACTAGAAAGCACCGAAAATATCCCTGTAAACCTCGAATCGGTTGGGATACTTACCGCTGCCTTTCCCAACGGAAAGCTAGAAATGCCGGTAACCCTTATAAAGATTGCTTCTCACGAAAATAAGTGGTTTTATATTTTTGAGATTGAGGCAAGTGCCCGGATCGAATCAGCGATCTCTCAATTCATATTCCAAAAGCAGGTCGAGATCATTCGAGAGTTGAAGGACCAGCTTGTGTACGCGTAAACAGGTACTTCCGGTATTTCTCATAGAATCCTCCCAAGCAGTGAGTCGTTTTTCATGACTGAACGAGCCGCTGCACCCGTATCTCTTATCGATACACATTGTCATCTTGATGAACCAGTTCTGGCCGGTCGTTTGGACGAGGTTCTGACCAATGCCAGGCAAGCAGGAGTGGTGCAATATGTTATCCCTGGGGTTGCCGTTGAGCATTGGCCCAGAATTGCAGAGCTTTGCGACCGGAGCCACGGGCTGTTTCCAGCGTATGGGGTGCATCCGATGCATGCTGCCGGCGTTTCTTCATCCGTGATGGAACTCCTTGGCAAAATGCTTTCCCATGCAGTTGCCGTTGGAGAAATTGGTCTTGATTATCTGCATTCAGATATTCCTCGGGCGGTCCAGGCTGAGGTCTTCCGTCAGCAACTCCGGCTGGCGGTCCATGCCGGGTTGCCTGTTCTGATCCATTGCAGGCGCGCTTTTCAGGATTTGCTTGCTATTCTTAAGGATGAGCGCGTGTGGCTTGTTGGAGGGGTCATGCATGCTTTTTCAGGGAGTCCAGAGGTTGCAGAAGAGTGTATTCGATTGGGGCTCTCAATATCTGTAGCTGGACCTGTTACCTGGTTGAATTCCATGAAACCGAAACGTGTAGTCGAGCATGTTCCACTTACACATCTGGTCCTTGAGACCGATGCCCCTGATCTGTCGCCAGAACCTTGCAGGGGTTCGAAGAATGAGCCGGCATTTCTCCGCAGGATTGCAGAAGTTGTCGCAAGGATCAAAGGTATTCCTTATTCGGAGGTGGCTGATCAGACAACTGCAAATGCGAGGCGAATCCTTGGCCTTCCAAAAGGTACGAATTAGTATTTCAGAATATAAGGTGAGGGTAACGTATGGCTTTGAATCGCTTTTCCCGTAATGAACTGATTTTAGGCGAGACAGGGCAAAGATGCCTGCAAGACTCTTCAGTTGCAGTTATAGGTTTGGGAGGGGTCGGCAGTTACACGGCTGAGGCCCTCTGCAGGGCAGGGGTGGGACGAATCTGCATCATTGACTTTGACGATATCTGTCTAACCAATATCAACAGACAACTGCATGCTTTGGAAGAGACAATAGGCAAGTCAAAGGTTCAGGTAATGGCGGGACGTCTGCAGCAGATCAATCCAAAGGCGGAGATCATTCCGTTTAAAGAGTTTTATTCTTCGGAGAACAGTGCCTCCCTTCTTGCCAACAGATTTGACTATGTGGTCGATGCCATAGATCATATAACCAGCAAGATACACCTGATCAATAGCTGCCTGGGAAACTCAATCCCGCTCATCTCCAGTATGGGGGCAGCAAATAAACTGGATCCTACAAAGATTCGTGTGGCTGACATTTCTGAGACGCATGTCTGCAGAATGGCCCGGACCATGCGCAAACTCTTGAAACATCACGGAGTAACTTCTGGATTCAAGGTCGTTTTTTCTACAGAAGAGTTTCGGCCTATCAGTCAGCAAAGTTCTGCCTGCAAGGAAGCGTGCATCTGCCCTAATCGCGGGGAGCAGAAGTATTCATGCGAACACAGAAGGGTTGTGCTTGGGAGCATTTCTTATATCCCCGGCATATTCGGCCTTACTATGGCGGGGGTGGTGGTAAGCGACTTGCTAAAGGCCTAGAAAATACATATGCGTCGATTGACTGCTGTCTGATTGCAGTTATACTGCACTTCACAAACCTACTATTACAGATACAAGGAGGCGCATATGGGCAAAGAGTACACAATGCAGGAAGCGTTAAAGTTGGCTGTTCAGACTGAGAAAGAAAGCATGGATTTCTATCGTCGTGCCTCGTCAATTACAAAGAATGAGCGGGCAAAGAAGGTGTTTGACCTTCTGGCAAACGAAGAGGTCGGGCACCTTAAGCTTTTTTTTGAACATTACAAGGGGGGAGAGTTTGGCGATCTGAAGAGCTTCTTGGATTCGCCTCCAGTCAAGAAAGGTGCAACCATCATCGCTCTTGAAAAGGCGCTTAACGAGAATACCCATGAACAGAAGGCTCTCGAGATTGCCATGAAAGAGGAGAAAGCTACGGTTGACCAGTACACACTCCTTGCCAAAGACATAATCGATCCGCTGGTTAAAGGGGTATTTGCGCAGGTGGTCAAGGAGACCCAGAACCACTATGATATGATCGAGGATGAATACATGCATGTGATGAAGATGGTAGACAAATCCGACCAAGATACGTACGTGAGGGAATGACAGGACGTGCAAGACGCCAAGGTTTGCGGTGCAGAACTTAAAAATAGGCGGCCGATAGAACTCGGCCGCCTATTTTAAACTCTAAGGTGGTGAATTATACGGCGTATTGGCTGTAAAGCGTTTTAACTTTTGCAAGATATTCCCTTGTCTCCTGTGGAAGAGCCCCAGTCCCTTTTCTGTCAACATTGCCTGGCCCCCAGTTGTAGGCAGCCAGTGCTGAATCGATGTTTCCCTGGTACCGCTTTAACATATCCTTGAGAAAACGGGTTCCGGCCATGATGTTCTGTTCCGGGTCAAAGGAATCTGTTACGCCTAATCCTTTTGCTGTTGCGGGCATCAGTTGCATAAGTCCCTGGGCACCTGCGTGAGAAACGGCATTTGGGTTGAAATTGCTCTCAGCCTTTACAACTGCCTTGATGAGGGCTTCATCGACGCCATGCCGCTGCGACGCTTTGGCTATTAATCCCTGCATGGACGAAGAGGGCGGAGTGAGTTCATGTGTGTCTGGTAACGACTGAGGAAGCGTAATAGTGACTGGGGGAGTGTCGGATTTTTGACGATTTTCCATGATATTTTCAAGGATCATTTTGACAGGAGTAGTATCGGAGGTGCTGAGTGGAGAGAGCACGTCGCTGCCAATCGATAAAGCATTTCTCATCATCTGCAGTCTTAGCAGTTCTGCAGCAGCGGTGGCTTTGGCGATATTATCGAGAGGGGCTTCGACACCGCGTTTGCGGGCAGCTTCACCAATGGCATCGGCAAAAGAGACTGTATTTGAAGAGGTGTCAGACCCTGTTTTTGGTTGCAGGCTGCTGAATCTGATCAGTAGGGATGCTTCTGCGGGATTAATGGACATGGTCTAGGTAAATGCAGCTGGCGTGCCATTAATTGCGACAGAGGTTGGAGCTACGTAGTTATTGCCGTGATGCTACAGCAAGACGTGGTTTCATGTTCAGATAGTGTGGGTCGATCCTGGCACTGTTAATTTTTTTTTCTTAAGTTTTTCGATAAGAGTCGTTCTCTTAAGATTGAGCAATACGGCAGCTTCTTTTTTGTTGCCAGCTGTTTTTTCAAGTGCTTGAAGGATCAGCTGGTTTTCAAACTCTTCCACAGCGCTGTTTAGGCAGAAACCATTGTCTGGAAGAGTGATGGGATCCTGAGCAACAGCTGCTCTGCGTCCACGGTATTTTTCCGGAAGATCGTTGGCAGTAATGACGCCACTCCCCTTGAGAATGACCAGCCTCTCTACGAGGTTTTCAAGTTCGCGGACATTGCCAGGCCAGTCATAGCTTCGCAGCAGGCTCATCACCGTATGATCAAGACCTTTGACCTTATGTTGTTTGTCTTTATTGAATCGCTCAAGAAAGGAATCGACAAGGAGATTGATGTCTCCTTTGCGGTCACGTAGAGGGGGAAGAATAATGGGGATCACGGATATCCGGTAGAAAAGATCCTCGCGGAATTCTTTGGTCGCAACCATTTTCTCCAGATTCTGATTGGTAGCGGTAATGATTCTTACATCTACCTTCTTAGTTGTTGTAGATCCAACAGGTTCAAGCTCCCTGTTCTGAAGTACACGCAAAAGTTTGACTTGCAGACTGGGCTTCATGTCTCCGATCTCATCAAGGAAAAGGGTCCCTTTGTCTGCCATCTCAAAACGGCCTATCCTGGTGGCAATTGCGCCGGTAAATGAACCTTTTACGTGGCCGAATAGTTCGCTTTCCAGAAGGTCGTCCGGAATAGCTGCACAATTGACAGGGATGAAGTTTTTCGAACGTCGGTTGCTTAAGTCGTGGATTGCCCGAGCTACCAATTCTTTCCCGGTGCCGGATTCCCCCTGAAGAAGGACGGTTGAGTCTGAACTGGCGACTTTTTCTATCAATTCAAAAAGGGCAAGCATTTTGTCGCTTTCACCGATGATGTTGTTGAGCAGCAGACGATTTTTTATGAATGGTTTGGTTCGGAAGCTTTGATTTTGTAATGAGTGATGTTCGAGGCCTCGTCTGACGTGGGTTTCAAGTTCTTCTAAGTTGAAAGGTTTCTCAAGATAGAAAAAGGCACCAGCCTTAAGCAGGTTTGAGGTCATTTCAGAGTTGGCAAAAGCGCTGTACGCTATGGTAACTATCTCGGGGCGCATCGCTTTGAGCTTCTTTATGAATTCGATACCATTAATCCGTGGCATCATCAGGTCGGTTATTACTAGATGTACCTCTTCCAGCTCAATTTTTTCTAGTGCATCCTGGCCATCGGAGGCCTGGAAAACCTGATATCCCTTGTAGCTAAGGAATGCTGCCACAAAATCTCTTGTCTTCTTGTCGTCATCAGCAATCAGTATCTTGGCATTTTCCATCAGTTCCTCGTTTGGGCAATTAAAGTTAGGCAATTCCACGCCGAAGAGTTGTTTATACCGAAGCCTACTATAGCATACAGCAGTCAGAAGTCAATAAAATGACTCCATTTATTTTTCTTATTTGATAGGGGTTTATTTAAACCGAACATATATGCAGTGACCTGTAATTTGGCGGTACTGATGTTCTGGGGTCATAGTCAAAAAATACGATATCGATTTACTAATTGGGTGCATTGTAAGAATTATCTAACGCACGATTGATTGTCGACTATTATCATGTAAATTATTTTGTAAGCAGGATAATGAAAAAGGAGGCGTAGATGGAAAACTCATTGACCATCCACAGAGACAATAAGGCTATGGAGGATGCCTCTGGCGAACTAATCCAGCTTGTGAGCTTTAAACTCGACGAAGAAGAGTATGGTGTTAATGTACTAAAGGTGCGAGAAATTATTCGGATGCCGAGCATTACACGAGTTCCAAACACTCCCCATTATGTAGAAGGTGTCATAAACTTGCGAGGTAAGGTTATACCGATCATGTCAATCCGAAGACGATTTGGTCTCGGAGAAGTGCAGAACGACAAAAGTACCAGGATAATGGTTATGGATGTTGATGGTGAATTAATGGGTTTTATTGTTGATTCAGTATCAGAGGTTATCCGGGTCTCCGAGAGGGAAATTCAGCCCCCACCTCCGGTCGCAACCAGTGGCGTTGACCAAGAATGCATGTCCGGGGTCATTAACCAACCGGAACGTCTGCTGGTCCTCCTGGACCTGGAAAAAATTTCTTCCAGAGAAGATAGGAAAATGCTTAGCAGCATATCGATATAGCTGTATTGGTCAGAAAAATTATTTAAATACGATGTTTGAATGAACTGATCCGAGAGGAACTCAGCATGTCATTAGAAACCGAAGACCAGGAACTTTTAGAAGGTTTTCTTACTGAGACAACGGAACTGCTTGAAAAGCTCGATGATGACTTGGTATCGCTTGAAAAATCATCGGATGATGCCGATCTCCTTAACCGAATATTTCGTTCAATCCATACGGTTAAGGGCGCTTCGAGCTTTCTCGGGTTTGAACTACTTGTAAAGGTCACCCACAAAACAGAGGATGTCCTGAACCGTCTTCGCAAGGGGGAGTTGGTAGTCACGCCTGAGTTCATGGATGTCATCCTTGAGGCTGTCGATCTGGTAAAGCTCCTCGTAAGTGATATTAAAAATGGAGACATAAAGGAAAGAGAGGTAGACGGTACAATTGCCAAACTGGTTCCACTACTATCCAGTTCAGTTGGAGAAAGCCCTGCATCAGCTCCTCAGCAGGAGCCACTCCCCTCTCAGGTTGAAACTGTAGCAGGTAAGCCTCAAAAAAATTCAAAAAAGAAGGGTGAGGTGACTGCCAGTATCTCCAAAGAGCCAAATCCTTCTGCGGTTGAGCTGAGCCAGTCAGAAGATGTAGCGTCACCTCAGCCTGTGAATGCAAATCAAGTGAAAGAAGCAATCGTTACGGCAGTTAAGCCTTCTGCTCAGCTGGTTAAAGCGGTTGAGAACAAGGCTGGTGGAGAGGATCTCTCTGATAATACTACTGTACGGGTAGACGTAAAGCGTCTTGATGACCTGATGAACCAGGTGGGTGAATTGGTTCTTGAGCGTAATCGTATGATTCAGTTAAACAGCAATTATCAGAGTGAAATAGCCCTGGACAGCTTTTCAGAGGATTTCAACAAATTAACGAAACGTTTGAATTTCGTAACATCTGAGCTACAGATGCAAGTACTCAAGATGCGTATGATTCCAGTCGAGAAGGTGTTTAAGAAGTTCCCTCGGATTGTTCGTAATCTTGCCCGCGATCTGTCTAAGGAGGTCGATCTTCAACTTATGGGTGAAGAGACCGAATTGGATCGTTCAGTCGTTGATGAAATTGGGGATCCGCTTATACACTTGATCCGTAATGCCCTGGACCATGGGCTTGAGACCCCAGATGAGCGGATCGCTGCAGGAAAGGCACGCGGAGGAAAGCTCGTATTGGCTGCTGCACACGAGGGAAACCAGATTATCATAAGTATCAAGGATGACGGTAAAGGTATTGATCCAGAAAGGATCGGCAGAAAGGCAATAGAAAAAGGGTTGATAACCGAGGAGCAGTTTGCCGGTATGATGCCGCGAGAGGTTCTCGATCTCATTTTCCTCCCCGGATTTTCGACGAAGGAGATGGCGTCCGACCTTTCTGGGCGAGGCGTAGGCATGGATGTAGTGAAGACAAACATAAAGAAACTCAACGGGATAATTGATATAAAGAGTGATCTTGGGAAAGGATCCGAGTTCATTCTTAAACTACCGCTTACATTGGCCATTATTCAATCACTTCTCGTTGAAGTCGAAGGAGAAACATACTCCATACCACTTTCTGCGGTAATGGAGACCCTTCGGGTCGATCAGAGGGAGTTTCATAATATTGGCGGCAGGGAGATGCTCAAACTTCGTGATATAGTACTTCCGTTAGTTCGCCTGGAAAAGATATTCAGCGTTAACCGGAAAAGTGACGTGGATTCATCATGCTACGTTGTTGTGGTCGGAGTAGGTGAGAAGCGGGTTGGGATGATTGTCACCAGGCTCTTGGGACAGCAGGAAGTTGCCATCAAATCTCTCGGGAAATACCTTGCAAACTTGCCGGGAATTGCCGGTTCAACCATTCTTGGGGATGGAAGCGTGGCACTTATAGTTGATCCTGTTAGTCTCGTGGAGGGCAACGACGTCGGAAGATGATATTATCAGGTCGTGATGAATTTACTCGGGGGGCTAGTCAGTTACTAACAACCATTTTTCAATAAAGGGGCTACCGTGAAACTAGCGGATAAAGATTTTGAACTCTTCAGGGACTATGTCTACAACTTGTGCGGGATATATTTCCATGCCAGCAAGAAGTACTTCCTGGAGAGCCGCCTTGCCCGGCGTATGGAAGAGGCTGGCATAAATAGCCATGCAGAATATTACAAACTTCTGAAGGCAGGTCCGGGAGGCTCACAGGAGCTGAAGAAACTGCTAGATGAAATAACTACCAATGAGACTTGCTTCTTCCGAAATATTCCACAGTTGAATGCCTTGGAGCAAAAGCTTTTGCCGGAGTTGGTTGAGGCAAAGGGGAAGATAGGTTTCCGTAAATTAAGAATCTGGAGTGCCGCTTCATCGTCCGGTGAAGAGGCATTCACGATGGCGATGATACTTCAGGAAAAGCGATCAACGTTGCTCAAGGATTGGATAATCGAGATTATCGGCACTGACATAAATGAGACGGTGCTGGCGCAGGCACGAGAGGGGATATACAATGCCTACTCTGTCAGGAACACCCCGGATTTTTACCTGAAGAAGTATTTTAAGCAGGAGGGGAGCGAAAAATATCTCCTCTCTCCGGAGATTAAAAAACTTGTGACGTTCAATCATCTGAATCTCTATGATGACACCAAAATGATTTTCATGAAGAGCTTTGATTTCATCTTTTGCGCTAACGTGCTTATTTATTTTGACACGGCCTCCAAGTCGAAGGTCGTCCAGCATTTCTATAACAACCTTCAGTCGTACGGATACTTCTTTGTTGGGCAGTCGGAATCCCTTCACGGGGTCAATGACAACTTCAAGACGATCCATTTCCCCGGCGGCTTTGCCTACAAAAAATGAGAGGATGCAATGGATAACACTGCGAAGCTCAAGAAAGCCCGGGAGATGGTCGAAAAAACAACTGATCTCCCTACGATCCCGATTGTCGCGACCAAGGTCCTTGAACTTCTGGACAAGCCAGATGTTGAGCTTGACGAAGTAGCTGACATGATTTTGACTGATCAGGTCATGGCAGCGAGGGTCATTAAAATTGTCAATTCTCCACTCTACCGCTCTTCGACTGAGATCAAGTCAGTTAAGCGTGCATTGGTGTTTCTCGGTTTTCGTCACATCAGGGAACTCGCTCTAACCTGTTCATTCATAGAAGCATTTCAGGGCAAGGACGGTGCATTTGATGTGATGACTTTCTGGGAGCATTCATTCGGCGTAGGAATAGTCGCCAAGATAATTGCCCAAAGAGCACGTTACATGGACACAGAGAAGGCTTATCTCGCCGGCATAATCCATGACATCGGCGAAGTATTTCTGAGTTATTACTACAAAGAAGAGTTTCTTGGGTTACTCAATGAAATTAAGGGTGAACCGTACAAACTTGTGGATGCTGAGGAGCGTTTTTTAGGGACCAATCATTCTTTCATCGGGCTTGCAATTGCCCAGAAATGGAATTTCCCTGCTGAATATTGTGAGGTGATTTCTCTTCACCATACACCAGAAGCTGCTACCATCGATCCGACCCTTGTAGCAATTGTAAATCTTTCAGATCTCTTCTGTTCGGTAAGGCAGCTCGATTATGGCGGCAGGGAGTGGGTTACCTTTAACCTTGCAGAAGAGAAGGCCTGGGATCTGTTGAAGCAGTTTGCTCCTCATATAGCAAAGCTTGACGTTGAACGATTCTGCTATGAGCTTGACGATCGAGTCCCAGAAGTCCAGGATCTTGTAAAATCAATCTTCGAAGGCATGTTAATGGAGTAACCTTTCATGGTTTTTACGCCGCAGTCAAAGAAAATCAGGGTTTTGATAGTTGACGATTCCTCTTTTATGCGGATGGCTATTCGTGGGATTCTTGCGAATGATCCGAATATTGAGGTAGTTGGAATAGCATCCGATGGTCTTGAAGGAGTAGAAAAGGCTCAAATCCTTAAGCCGGACATCATTACGATGGATGTGGAAATGCCTCGTATGGACGGTATTACTGCACTTAAGGAGATAATGGCAAAGGCGCCTACCAGAGTGCTTATGGTATCCACTCTCACGAACGAAGGAGCAAAGGCAACTTTCGAGGCTCTTGAGGCGGGAGCTGTCGATTACATCCCCAAGAACGTAACTGATTCAGCGGACGCTCAGCGGGTATTTAAGTCTGAGCTTCTCCGTAGGGTAAAAGAGGCGGCCATTTCCATTTTCGCAAAGCGCATAGCACCGGCTTCCCGTTCTATATCTGCGCCGCCAATGCGAGTAGCTAGCTCGCGTTTTGCCCATCGTAAGGTCAGTTGTGTAGGGATCGGTGCTTCTACAGGCGGCCCAGTGGCCCTTCAGGAAGTATTGTCTCGCATCCCGGTAAATTTCCCGTACGGTATCATGATTGCCATTCACATGCCGAAGGCTTTTACCGGGCCTTACGCTGACAGGCTAAATGCCAAATGTTCTCTGCAGATCAGAGAGGCTGTAGATGGGGATATTCTAAAACCGGGGCAGGCACTTATTGCGCCCGGTGGACGCCATGCCCTGCTGGTGCGTCAATCAGGAGGGATCGCTGTGAAGACGGTTCCGAATACCGATTACCCGCAGCATCTCTACATCCCTTCAGTGGACTTGATGATGACCTCATTAGCTGATGTGAGTAACGGGGCAATGCTTGGGGTTATTCTCACCGGTATGGGTAACGACGGCTTCAAAGGGATGCAGCACTTGAAGGCCAAAGGGGGGGTTACGTTGGTACAGGATGAGGTGACTTCCACAATCTATGGGATGCCAAGGGCATGTGTTGATGGAGGGGTGGCGGACGAGGTGCTGCCGCTGGGTGAAATCGGATTTGAAATCGGCAGGATAGCCGGGTAGGTCAGCGTGATGCGGAAAAAACCATGCCTGCAGGTCCCTGCCATGCTCTGCAACGTGAGAAGCCTCTTCGCTTGAAATAGAAAAGAAGTGCCGGAGCAGCAAGCAGTGAACAGTCTGCAATGGTCATGTCTAAACATCCTTGTCTGTCGAGATATTCATCAGGTGTCGCAAGTACCCTTTCAAGGAAAACTAAGTCCACGGTAAGTATCTGTCCATTTCCTCGTATACAGGGTTGCAGATCGGTCGTCACAGATTCCCTGGTCCATCCGAATCGGGCTATCAATAAGGCCACCCTTATTGCAACGAACAGCCTTTTCAATGTCTGCATGAATTCAAACCCTCGATTAGTTTATGGATGAATCAAGCATTTCATATAAACCCACTCTCGATGCAGCAGCAATAAATAAAGCTCTCAGCAGTCTGCTAATAGAGGGAGTAATAAGGGATAATGGTCTGGGGCTAAGGCTAGAAAGACTCTCCAGGATGTTTTCTGTATATGCCTCAACATGTCCTGCTCCCTGCTGGTCTCATGGTTTAGCGCTTTCAGACGAAGTCTGTCGATTGACAGAGATATACCTCCCTTTTGCCGATATCAGGGATGCTCTCCTGCGGCTCGTACGGCTGGCCCTTAAAGGTTGTCATCCACTTCCGCCCATTTTCAGAAAAGCTGATAGTTGGGTCCGCCTCCTTCATGGTCTGCCTGCAGAACACGCTATTGTGAATCCAGCAGAGTGCATTGCACGGCTTGCTAGAGACGATGTGGCTAGAAAGAGGTTCCTTTTTTCGGTCTACCTGCATCAACAGTATGGGGGAGGATTCGGACGGTATCCTGCACAATATGTTTCTCTGCAACAGTGGATTGCACATAATAACCTTTTGCTCTCCCGCCCCATTTCATGCCTAGATGCAGCATGCGGAAGTGGTGAGGGGAGCTACGAACTTGCACGAGCGCTTCTGGAATGCGGAGTTTCTGCATCGGAAATGCGGATTACTGGAGCGACCATCAGTCCATTGGAAATCTTTTCAGCTGCGCATGCATGCTTTCCTCATGACCCTCAGCGCGAATTGCAGTACCGTGCAGTTGTTAAAGGGATTGCTGAGGCTGGAGCGCTTTCCGGTCTCTCCTTTGTTGCTGCTGATCTGCGCGACTGGAAACTGCCGGGATCTTATCATATCATAATCTGCAATGGCATCCTTGGCGGACCGCATCTGCATGAACGTGCAAATGTACAATTTCTGGTGGCCCGGCTTGCCAACAGTCTGCAAAGGGGAGGAATTCTTTTTGCAGCAGACCGGTTTCATGAGGGTTGGAAAAAGGTAATCAATAAGGAAGATATGGAGAATATTCTTGCTGGTTGCGGACTTGTTCCGTTGGCGGTAGGTGAAGGGGTTGCTGGAATGAGGAGCTAATACTAATCGCAACCAAACAATTACGTTGCCGGCTTCATCAGGGGCCCCCAAACGTCCTGTCCTTGCATGCTTACGATGCCCGCACATTGGCGGCTAGTGCTCAGTTGATTGTAACTTGGTTCCTATCAGAACTGGATCAGCATTCCCCCCCAGGAAAGACCACCACCGAAACCCATAATCAGAACTTTTTCCCCAGGTTTGATCACACCGTTTTTCAGATTCTCATCAAGAGCAAGCCCGACAGATGCTGCGGCTGTGTTACCGCACCGGTCGAGATTCATAAGAAATCTCTCTTTGGCGATACCTGTCTTTTTTGAAATGAAATCGATGATCCGGACGTTTGCCTGATGTGGAATTATATGGTCAAGTTCATCCGGGCTGATCCCGGCCTTTGCGGTCAGATCTTCGATAATTTTGGGGATAACGTCTGTGGCGAATATAAAGACCTTCTTTCCTTCCATCTTGAAGGTAGTTTCACCGGCTGCAAGGGTTTCTGGTGTCACCGGCTTTCGCGAGCCGGAGGAAGGTACTTGGATCAGTTCCCAGCCATTACCGTCACTCTTTATAAGACTCTGCAGAATTCCCTTCTTCTCGGTCGAGGAACCGAGGATTAGCGCGCTAGCTCCGTCACCGAAAAGCGGCGAGGTGTTTTTGTCCTGAAAGTCGAGGATTTTTGAATAGGTGTCAGCACCTATTACAAGAACCTTTCTGCACTTGCCGGCCTTTATGCAGTTGTCGGCAGTTTCAACGGCAAATACAAAGCTGCTGCAGACGGCGTTTAAGTCGAAAGCGGCGGCGTTACGAGCACCTATGTTCTTCTGCACCATGCAGGCCGTTGCAGGGAGAGACATGTCCGGGGTCGATGTGCCTAAAATGATGCAGTCTAGCTCAAGCGGGTCAATGCCGGCATGTTCCAAAGCCCGTTTTGCGGCAGTGGTTGCGAGGTCCGAGGTCGACTCATCTTCAGTGGCAAATCGCCTCTCGCATATTCCAGTTCTTGACTGGATCCACTGATCTGCATCTTCTACAAGGTAAGAAAAGTGATCGTTGGCAATGACCCTGTCAGGTAGTGCCCCACCAGTGCCCAGCACATGAGAATAGTACATATTTCATCCTTGGAATTGGCCCCGCTGTCGACAGCACAGCAAGGGAGATGTTGCCTTCATGAAAAACGAAATGCCTTTTTATCGCACAGGTATAGACCTTTGTCAAATCAATAGAACCTGTTGCGTTAAACCTGCATACGGGGATGGGCTCAGGCGGTCAAGAGGCAGCTATTTCCGTGCCGCGTCTACTACAGCATAAATCCAGAGCCCTGAGAAAGCTGCAAGCAGCCACCTGGCAAAGGGAGAGTGAGTCTTGAGATTTTCCAGAACAGCAGTTGGATCGGTCGATCCTGTAACCTGTCCGGCTACCAGGTGGCCCACAGTCTGAAGAATCACGAAAAGTGCCGCCAAGAGGAAGATATTCACGAGGCATATGAGAATTGACCCCTTGAGTTTCTCCCCCTTCTGCAACTGGCCAAGGCCTGGAATCACCAAGGCTGAGAGGATGACTGCCTTTAGGTTGACACGCATCTATCAGTTGTTACCTTTCTCGGTGCTTGTAGGATAATTTGCCATAATACAGGGAGATGAAGAATTCTGCAGCAATAATTTGAACTGTTGCAGGACTCTCTGAAATCTGTCCGTTCGTTGACAGAGGAGGTGATTGAGGTTAGTATGCGTGAAGCTGACGGAGAGGGAGGAGGCAGATGAAAAGCAAGACCCTGTTTGTCTGCCAGCAGTGTGGATACCAGTCACCTAAGTGGATGGGGAAATGTCCGGACTGCAGCGCCTGGAACAGTATCCAGGAAGAGCTTCTATCAAAGGCCACTCTTCATGGGATGATGGGAGACGTCGAAGCTGTCGCACTTCCGATCAGTGAAGTCTCCACATCTGCTGAGCAACGCCTGCCCTGCGGAATCGCAGAGTTTGACCGGGTATTGGGCGGAGGGTTGGTAAGCGGATCTCTGGTGCTTATCGGCGGCGACCCGGGAATAGGCAAGTCGACCCTGCTGATGCAGGTAATGGAAAACCTTGCACGACTCAAAGGTCCTGTTCTGTACGTATCCGGAGAAGAGTCTCCCCAGCAGATACGTCTGCGAGGCAGCCGTATGGGTGTAGGGCATGCCAGCCTCTACTTGCTGGCGGAAACTTCTTTGGAGCGGATACTCACCCAGGTGAGCCGTCTGAAGCCCAACGCATTGGTTGTCGATTCAATACAGACGGTCTTTTCATCAACTGTTGAGTCTGCTCCAGGCAGTGTAAGCCAGGTAAGGGAGAGTGCCGGACGGCTGATGCTCCTGGCAAAGGGGAGCGGTCTTCCGGTTTTCCTGGTGGGCCACGTGACCAAGGATGGTTCTCTTGCTGGCCCACGTGTGCTTGAACACATGGTCGATACCGTCCTTTACTTTGAAGGAGATGCTGGGCACCCATTCAGAATTCTTCGCGCTGTCAAGAACCGCTTCGGCTCCACAAATGAGATCGGTGTTTTTGAAATGAAGGAAGGTGGGCTGGATGAGGTGAAGAATCCGTCCGAGCTATTCCTTTCCGAGAGGCCCATGGGTGTTTCAGGCTCGCTTGTCGTGGCAGCAATGGAGGGAAGCAGGCCGCTTCTAGTGGAGATACAGGCACTGGTCAGTTCCTCGTCATTCGGAGTGCCGCGGCGGACTACAATCGGCGTTGACCATAACCGCCTGGCGCTTCTGGTGGCTGTTCTGGAGAAGAAGGTTGGCCTTTCCATGGCTGGACAGGACATCTTTCTTAACGTAGCCGGAGGCGTGAGGCTGAACGAGCCGGCCGCCGACCTTGGGATGGCACTCGCGGTTGCCTCCAGCCACCTTGATCGTGTAGTTGATCCCCAGACCCTAGTTCTTGGTGAGGTTGGGCTTGCCGGTGAAGTCAGGGCTATCACCCAGCCCGAACTGCGAATACGGGAGGCTGCTAAGTTGGGATTTAATCGCTGCATCTTTCCGGCAGGTAGCGTTAAGCATGTCAAGGTCACTGGAATGGAACTGATAGGAGTGCGATCTCTGGAAGAGGCACTGGAGCGACTCTTCTAGCCGGTTGTCTGTTGTTTAAGCATTTTTGCTTTACTTAGAACCTTCGTTTGCATACTATAATTTATTCAAACGTTGAAACGTAGTGGGGTGATGAGATGGAAGGATCAAAACTAGAACATTTCCGGGGAATGCTGTTGGAGGAGATGCGGATGCTGTTGGATGATGCTGGCAAGACCGTATCGGAGATGACAGCCGAGACAACAAGTTTCCCTGATCCGAATGATCGCGCAACGCAAGAGTCTGACCGCAGCTTTGAACTTCGCATCAGGGACCGTGAACGTAAACTTATCAACAAGATACGAGAAGCACTTGAGCGAATCGACGAAGGGACGTTCGG
Source organism: uncultured Geoanaerobacter sp. (assembly GCA_964528055.1). Classification (GTDB taxonomy): domain Bacteria; phylum Desulfobacterota; class Desulfuromonadia; order Geobacterales; family DSM-12255; genus Geoanaerobacter. The sequence continues at coordinate 49,168 of CAZGQM010000012.1, forward strand.
CATCTGCGAAATGTGCGATGAAGAGATCGGTGAGGCCCGTCTCAAGGCCCGTCCTGTTACCACCCTCTGCATCGACTGCAAGATGGAGCAGGAACGTAAAGAAAAGATACCTTGACCCACTTTAATCCTTAGGCCGTTACAGTCCAGGGAAGAAAGAATTCTGACGTGCCCATGCCAGGCAAGGACAGATACACTCTCTTAAGTAAAGCGGTGCGGATCGCCAATTCCGCAAGACTCTCCTATCAGCTTCGCCTCAAATCACTAGCAAGGTTTCTCGCTTCCACCTTCTCTTGCCAATCAGTAGTCATTTATATCTGCGATGACAGTCGACGTCATCTAGTCCATGCGGTTTCCACAACTGTTTCCCGTACTCTGCTCTCTAGCATGACCCCCTTCGGCCAGGGTATTGCCGGTCGCTCTGCAGCTCTACGCACCCCAGTCAATGGGATGTTGAGCGACATTCATTCTCAAGAGGTGGTAAAGGGAACCGAGTCGCACTTCAGGGCATTTCCTGTAATCGACGACCTTAAGGTATACGGGGTCGTAACGCTCGGACTGGGTAAAGAACAATACCTTAAAGATTCTGACCTGGAACTTATTCAAGATTTTCTGGTTGTCATCGCCGGGATACTTCAGCGAATAGGGATCTCTGCCGGATCTCAGCGCCGGATCTCCAACCTTACCATGCTGAGTGAGTTGGGGGCACTTCTCAATAGATCGCTTGCTCCTGAGGACCTCTTTACACCAATCCTTGATACATGTCACAAGCAGAGCGGTTCCTGCTGCACCATTTTTCGTCTTGAGAGGGGATCCGGTGCTGACCCACTACTTCAGCACCGGATTCGCAACAGTGCTCGCCGCAGCCTTTCGACCCTTCTGGAAATTGAGGATCTCTGCTCTGCAAAGGTGCGTCACAGCGGTATTTCGCTTCTTATCAACGACCTGATATCCGATGAAGATCTGCCTCCTTCGTATGTCTGTGTGCCACTTAAGTTCGAGAGTCGGGTTCATGGCACAATTACCTTTTTTGGCAAACGAGACCATCAGGGAGAAGGACTAAATTTTTCTGAAGAGGACCGAGAACTTTTCGAAAGCATGGGGATGCTGATTTCCAACGCAATTGCCGGCGCCAACAACTATCAGCATGTTCTGCGCCTCAGTCAGGAGAACGACCACAAGTTGAAGGAATTGGCGCTTCTGTATCGCTTGAGCAATACAATGCTCTCTACGATTCGCCTTAACAAGCTGATGCATCTCATACTTTCAGGGCTTACCAGCGGAACGGACTCTCTGTTCGAACGTGCCATGCTGTTCCTTATAAACGAACGCGCCGAGATCATGCAGGGTATGCTTGGTGTAACGCGAGAGACTGCGGCAGGTCTCTCCAGCCCTCTTCTGGATATGGACAGCACCCTTTCCAGCCGGTGGGATATATCTGAAGAAGAAATGGCTCATCAACAAAATTCAGAATTCAGTTCACAAGTTCGTGCAAGCAGATTGGAACTGAACAAATCAAAAAACATGGCTTCGCGTGCCGTGTTTGAGCGGCAGCTGATATACGTACCTGATACATCGCGCAACCGGTATGTGGATCGAGATTTCGTAAAGAGGTTCGGGATATCTTCATTTGCCGCCATGCCACTTCTCTCCAAAGAAAAGGTCCTTGGTGTAGTGGTAGTGGATAATCCGACCAGCTGCAGGCCAATCGGTAAAGAAGACCTCAGGTTTCTACAGCTTTTTACCAATCAGGCAGGGATGGCTATAGAGAACTCTCTTCTCTATAACCGAATCGAAGATGCAAACCGGAGATTGAGCGATGCCCAGGAGAGGCTTCTGCATGGAGAGCGTCTGGCAACCATCGGCGAAATGGCAGCAGGCATTGCCCATGAACTCAAGAGCCCACTGGTCTCGATAGGAGGTTTTGCAAGGCGCTTACAGCGAAAACTTCCCAAGTCGACAGCTGAGGCTGGGTATGTTTCAACTATAGTCTGTGAAGTGGGGCGCCTGGAAAAGATGCTTACCGATATCCTGTCGTTCTCCCGCAAATCGACTCTCTGTTATTCTGTATTCGCGATGCAGGAGGTAATCGACGATGCGCTGGCAGTTGTTCTGCCGGTTTATGAGGAGAGTCGCATCACAGTAATCCGCAAATTCCCTCCCAAACTCATGTCGTTTCTGGGGGACGGTCAGCAGCTCAAACAGGTCTTCATAAACCTGTTCACCAATGCCTCGGAGTCAATGCAGGGGGGACCGGGAGAAATAAAGGTTACTGTTGCCGCTAGCAAGCTGGGAGGGCATGATTCGGTCGTTGTGAAGGTTGCTGATACTGGGGGAGGGATTCCGATAAACTCGCTGAGTAACATTTTTAATCCTTTTTTTACGACCAAGGAGAGTGGGACAGGTCTTGGCCTCCCCATTGCCAACCGAATCGTCACCAACCATGGGGGCAAAATTCAGGTCAATAACTATCCCGGTGTGGGGGTAGAGTTCACGATAATCATACCTGTTGAGCCACCTCCGCCTGTCAAGGCAGACTGAATCTACCCATGTGGTAATGGTTTGCAGAAGACGTTCCCCGGCTGGTAACTCCTCGCGCTCTTGTAGTAATATTTCGAGCTTTATTGTGGTATGAAACAAAGGTTTGGGGTGAAGGAACAATGCCCGTATCTTGAAGTGATATTGGGGGTGTAGCTCAGCTGGGAGAGCGATGCGTTCGCAACGCATAGGTCGACGGTTCGATCCCGTTCATCTCCACCAATAAAAAACAGGGTGTTACGTTAATTCGTAGCACCCTGTTTTTTTGTTGGATTAATATCCTTAGATGGTCTTGCTGGAGGGTTCGGGCTTGACCCCTGGTTGATTCATTGCAAATCAATTTCCACTGCAATAATTATGTGTTATATTTTTCAAATAATCATCAGAATGCCTGATGAAAGGTTGTTAGAACCCTTTTCAGCCGGGAACCAAATAGTATTGGCTTTGTTGCGTCCACCCATTTGTGGCACGCAATATGTCAGATAGCCATCGATTTTAGGATATTTATGCACGTCACAGTGAAGCTTTACGCATCGTTTTGTATCGGACGATTCGAAAATGAGGTTCGCAATTATCCTGATGGTGTCACGATCACTTTTATTGCTGAATCTCTTGGTCTCCACGCACCCACTATCATTAGACTACTAAATGGAACTCATGCATCTCCAGATGATGTGGTGCAGGAAGCAGATACAGTTTCTTTCCTTCCTTTGCTCGACGGTGGTTGAAGCAGTATAGTTAACGCCGCATTCATCGTTGTGTATGTTTATGGCGTTTTTAAAAAGTTATGTGACATTAGTTAAAAGAGATATTCGTTGTTGCGAGGAGCGGTATGCGCATACTAGGTCAAAATCCGACTGAAGATCCATCCTCAGTTGAATATCGGCGGTGCACTGTCGATCTGGAAACCGGAACCGTATCACAAGACGATGTTCCCTGTCGTAATCTCGAAGATGTCTTCGGCGGCTTTGGGCGTTCGTATCAGATTCTTGCACAGCGGAAGATTTCTGAAGCGTACTCTCCGGAAAATCCTTTGATTATGAACACAGGGCTCTTGACTGGAACCACTGTCATGACCGGCCTTCGAGCGTATTTCTCCGCCTATAGTCCTCTCAAGCAGTCGAGCAAGGGGCTTCCCGCGGCCATGTGGTCTGCCGGCAGTGGTAAATTCGGCAGCAAACTGAAGTGGACCGGAGTCGATGAAGTTATTTTTGAAAATCGCTCTGCCACACCAGTATACGCGCTTTTCCGTGAGGGCGTTGATGGGCCGCATGTCGAACTCAAACCAGCTGGACACCTGTTGGGGCTCTCTAGCCACGAAAAAATCATGGCATTGCAGGCAGAGTATGCTGATGCGCATTTTGCAGTGATCGGCCCAGGCGGCGAAAACTTCTCGAATGTTTTCATGGGAGCTGTTGTCCTGAGCACTGAAAACCAGCTGAAGTCAGGTGAGCCTAAGTCTCGTTTTGCGGGCCGTGGTGGGATGGGGAGCATGATGGGGTACAAGAACCTCATCGCTATAGTGGCTCAGAGCAGTGATAAACTCAACAAGATCACACCGGTAATGCGTGACATAAACCGGACGGTCATGAATAACGGAGGTTCTGCGAGGTTTCAACCGGTGAGTCAGGGAGGCGCCGGCGGGACCTGGGCCAACATCGAGGTCTTACAAGCGTTCCATGCGGTTCCCGAAAATAATTTCCGCCCAAGGGGAGATAACGCGGTCGAGGGTTTGTTCGTCAAAAATGTTCAAAAAGAGTTCGACATTATCAGCGAAGGGTGCTTCCGCTGCGGCATTCGCTGTCATAACAACCTGTTTAAGCGCAATCCGGATGGTAGCAGGGGGAGTTTGGCGGCAAAGTTCGATTTCGAACCGCTTATCCTGTTCGGCTCTAACCTCGGGATTAACGATAGCAGGCAGGTCACGGAACTGATTCATCTGTGCGACACCCTGGGTATGGACGCCATTTCTCTCGGAACCACAATCTCGTATGTACTCGAGTACAATGAGCGGCATTCTGCTAAACCTCTGTTCAATGGGGCTATTTTTGGCCAGTTTGAGCTAATCAAGGAGCTGATCTCTCAGGCTGGTCATGGCGAGCTTCCACTAATCGGGCAGGGAGTCAAGAGGCTCTCGGAATCGCTCGGAGAGACTTCTTACGCCATACATGTCAAAGGGCTGGAACTCCCAGCCTACCTACCCGAGACCAATCCCGGCTACGCGTTCGCCATTGCTGGTGGACATATGTCCATGGGAACGCACATGTATCTGGCCAAAGAGGGGAAAACCGGTGTCGACGACTGGGTGAATACCATTACCTCGAACGGGCTCCTACAGGTAGGCTACGACATGATTGGTCTCTGCAAGTTCGTCGGTGTCGGAATGGGGCACGAGTTGATCGTTAATGCGATCCGGGAGGCGACCGGACTCGAGATCAAGTCGGCAGATATCGTAGCTGCAGTGCGGCGGGCCTTTCTTAGGGGGCTGGCGCTGGAGCTTCGCCAGGGCTTCCAGGATGACGAATATACCTTGCCGAGTCAGGTGTTCGAGAACCCAAATCCCAATGTTACACTGCCTAATTTTGTCACAAAGGAGTTCTTCGCTCAGTTCAAGAAGGATGTATGGGGAGTATTCGCGAAAGAGATGAAAGGGTTGCTACCGGATTAAGGGAGAGGCAATGCATTCTATTGGCAAGCAGTTTATTGATGGGAAACGCATTGGTGAATCTGGCGAAGTATTTACTTCTTTCAATGCAGCAACTGGAGAACCTCTGCCATTTACGTTTTACCAGGCAACTGACCTGGACATCGAAAACGCGGTCGCTGCGGCGGCCCGGGCGCATCCGTTATATCGGAAAACAGGCATCGAGGCCCGGGCTGCTTTCCTGGAAGTTATAGCAGCAGAAATTGATTCCCTTGATGATTCATTCGTTCAGCTGGTGATGCAGGAAACCGGACTTCCTGAAGCACGGGTCCGTGGTGAACGTCTGCGAACTACCAACCAACTGCGTCTATTTGCAACAGTGGTCAGGCGCGGGGATTTTCTCAGGGCACGCATCGACACGGCACTTCCCCATCGTCAACCTCTGCCACGCCAAGACATCCGCCAATACCGTACTGGAATAGGGCCGGTAGCAGTGTTCGGAGCCGGTAATTTCCCTCTTGCTTTTTCGGTCGCCGGAGGCGATACGGCCTCTGCACTTGCGGCAGGGTGCCCGGTAGTCATCAAGGCCCATCCGGCCCATCCGGCTACCTCCGAAATTGTGGGGGGGGCAATTGTTCGTGCCATTGAGATCTGTAACATGCCAACTGGTGTATTTGGAATGGTCTTTGGCGGAACTGTCGGGGCAACACTGGTGAAAGCTCCTGCAATAAAAGCGGTCGCTTTTACAGGATCGCTGAACGGCGGGCGGGCACTCTGCGACATTGCTGCAAATCGCCCTGATCCGATACCTGTGTTTGCAGAAATGTCCAGCATCAATCCTGTTATCCTGCTGCCCGAAGCTCTTGCAAAACGTGGAGAGGCTATTGCAGGCGGATTGGCTGCTTCAGTAACTTTGGGGTCCGGCCAGTTCTGCACCAAGCCTGGACTGGTGATTGGTTTCAAAGGTGAGGCGTTTGACCGGTTCTGTAAGCAGTTTGCAAAAGCAATGGGCCAAATGGAACCTGCTGTAATGCTCACCCAAGGGATACGGGAAAATTTCGAACATGGGGTCGCCCGTCTGTTGAAGACGAGGGGCGTGGAAATGCTGGCAGGCGGTGCAGAAACAGAAGGCCGGGCTCAGCCGTGCGTTTTACTGGCTGATGCCTCCATGCTGGACGACCCCGGACACCTTCTTGAAAAAGAGGTTTTTGGCCCGACTACGGTTCTGGTGGCCTTGAATGGCCTTCAGGAACTCGTTGATCTGCTGCCACGTTTGAATGGCCATTTGACCGCCAGTATGTTCGCCGAACTCGGCGAGTTAGGCGACTGCCTGCTCCTGGTTAATGCATTGGAGTCATTGGCAGGACGGCTTATCCTCAACGATTACCCGACCGGGGTTGAGGTTTGCGATGCAATGGTGCATGGCGGGCCTTATCCTGCTACTTCCGACAGCCGGTTTACTTCTGTGGGCACTTTGGCTATTGACCGCTTTCTGCGCCCCGTCTGCTACCAAGGTTATCCAAATGTGGCCCTGCCTGATGCGTTGAAGAACGAGAATCCTCTGGGGCTCAAACGTCTGGTTAATGGTGAGTGGAGTGATGGTGCAATTAGCGGTTGATAACGGTAGGTTGGAAGGTGTCATGGAGCGTTATTGTTACTTGCTGTATGGTGTGCCTCAACTCTGTACCTTCAGCTTGGACATTTCAACCTGCAGCAGTGCTATCTGGTGTGACAGACTTTCTACTCCCTCTTCCATGATTCTGACTGCGGCCAAGTCTTCGTCGGTGGCGATGTCCATCTTCTGGGTTGCCACCCGGATTTGACGGTTACGCTCTGCCTGTTCGGTACGCAGACGTTCCACATTATGTATTATGCTGCTCATCCGGGCGGTCGATTCGGCAATATTCATCCCTATCGCTCGCTGGTCCCGGCTCGATGTGCCTACATGTACGGTAAGCTGCTTCATCCGTTCCACTGCAGCAATGATAAATTCGCTGCTGGTTCCCTGCTCACGGGTGGAGTCTGCGATTTTGGCCACCATTTCAGAGATGAGTTCCATCGACGTGCGGATCTGCTGGCTCCCCTTGGCCTGTTCTATCGTGGACCGGGCTATATCCGCTACCTGTTGCAGAACCTCTTCCATGCCACTTACCATTTTTTGCAGTGCAGCGCCGGAATTCTGGGAAAGTTGTTCGCCATCGACCACCCGCTGCTCAGTGACCTTGATGGCAGATACCGCTTGTTCCGTCACTATCTTTATGTCCGTAATCAAGTCGTCGATCTCTTGGGTGGAGTTACGTGTCTTCGATGCGAGCCGCTTTATCTGGTCTGCAACCACGGCAAATCCCTTTCCGTGTTCACCCGCCTGGGCAGCAATAATGGCAGAGTTCAGGGCGAGTAGGTTGGTCTGCTCGGCAAGCTCATTGATCACCGAGATGATTTTGCCAATTGCCTTTACCCGTTGTGACAGGCCGGAAATTGCTTCATAGGCCATCAGTGTTGATTCCCTGATCTCTCCGATCCCAGAGATCGTTGCTGCAACGGTTTCCTGCCCGACTAGGGCGTCACACTTTACTGCCTCGGTAACCGATGCTGCGCCCCGAGCATTTCGTTCCACCTCCTTGATGGATATGTCCATTTCAGTGACCGATGCTGCGGTTGTAGTAGCGGCAGCCATAAGGCAATTGACGTTGCCGGCTATTTCCTTTACACCGGCGGCAACCTGAAATATGGATGAACTGACCTCTTCAATGGAAGTTGACTGAGAATCGATGTTTTGTCCGACCACGTCGAGGCTGTTTGTCATAGTCTTGATTGAGCCGGAGTTTAGGGCCGCCGTCTTAGCGAGGATGTCAATCTCCTTCGAGAGGTGTTCAATGGAATTGCTTATATCTGCTACTGCTTCTGAGGTTTCCTTCACGGCTGTTGACTGGGTTTCGGCAGCACCGACGAGCTGTTCAGCTGCTTTGCTATTGATTAATGATACTCCGCGAAGCTCCTTCAGAGCAACGTTGACTCGGCTGACAAATTCGCCGAGCTTTTCCAGCATGGTGTTGAGATTGTGACCTAATTCCCCGATTTCGTCAGCGTCGATGGGGTAGACCCTTACGGTGAGGTCACCGTTTGCGCCGCATTCAAGGGTGTGGGCCAGTCGATTGATGCGAGAAAGGAGCTTTCGTTTTATGTAAATCCAGAGGACGATAAAAAGGAATAGTGTGTCGAGAAGAAGCGCAAGCAGAACAACCCCTGGCAGAGTTTGGCGTATAAGGTCCGGCTGGGTTACGGCAAGCCGCAAAGCAGCAGCAATGGCTATGGCTGTTACGATGATGCTACTTATGAGAAGCGACCTGATGAGTTGTGCGCCTAGTTTGAGTTGCATGGACTGATTGTTCCGCCTTTTGTGCAGATCCAATCAAGCTGATCGTGCACGGTTTACATCGCGGAGATTATATCGGGTAATCGCATGGATGCAATCCCAGGGGATTGATCGTTAACCTGTGCTTGTTTCTGGTTCATAAGCAGGTACTATTATCATAACATTTGAGTGAAATTAATCCAAAAGGAGGAGCATATATGCTGATCGGTAAACTGCCTTTCAAATCTGACCTGCTGAGGGAGCTGAACAAGATAACCGAACAGAGGGGGATCAAAGCCGGATCGTTGCAGGTGATGGGATCCTTGAGACGAGCACATCTTTCGTATTATGACCAGAAGATGCGCGCTTACCGAGTGATGGATTTTGACGAAGGACACGAAATAGTCTCGGGGTGTGGGGACATCTCCCTGCGTGAAGACAAGCCGTTTGTTCATCTGCACCTTGCGGTAGCAAACTGCGATGGAAGGGTGGTTGGTGGGCACTGCCTGGAAGGGTGCAGCGTCTATGCAGTAGAGTTCAGTATCATCCCTTTTTCCGGAGAGCCACCACGCCGAGTTCTTGATCAGGATACCGGCCTTCTCCTCTGGGAAAATCCTATTTACGAGGGGTAGGCGCACGACGGTGTCATTTCAGGAACGCGACTGGACTATACAGCGCAACAGGCTAGTGGTTACACGGGGCGAAATAGTTCTCCTTGAGTTCTGGCGGGCGTTTTTGTAACATAGCTCCGCTATTTCTTTTCAGGAAGGATCTCCCCTTATGACGCTCAACCCCTATGCACTGGTGAATAACATCGGCAATACCCCACTTATCGAACTTTCCGCAATCAATCCCTATTCCGGTGTAAGAATTCTGGCTAAACTGGAGGGGAACAACCCAGGAGGTTCCATAAAGGATCGGCCCGCACTTTATATGATCACCAAGGCAGAGGAGAGTGGCGAACTTACCATGAGCAAGACAATATTGGAGCCTACTTCAGGCAACACCGGAATTGCACTAGCAATGCTCGGCACAGCCAAGGGGTACCGGGTCAAGCTGGTGATGCCTGCCTGCGTGAGTATGGAAAGGCGGAGCGTGCTGGAGGCTTTCGGTGCGGAGGTGGTTCTTTCTCCTCATGACGAGGCAACCGATGGTGCCATCAGGTTGGCTCATCGGATTCTTGAAGAGGAGCCTGACCGCTACTACATGCCTAATCAGTATGCGAACTGCAACAATATTCTGGCCCATTACGAGACCACCGGTCCTGAGATTCTTCGTCAAACGAATGGAGAGGTGGATGTTTTTGTGGCTGGGATGGGGACCAGTGGTACGCTTATGGGGGTCGGGGCGTTTTTACGGGAACGTAGGCCGGGGGTAAGGATCGTAGGGGTTGAGCCGAGACTTGGGCACCGGGTACAAGGGCTGAAAAACATGAAGGAGGCGATAGTCCCGGCGATCTACAGTGAAGAGGCTCTGGACGAGAAGATTACGGTAATGGACGAGGATGCCTTTGAAACAGCCAGGGCTTTGGCAACCTGCGAGGGACTGTTTGTGGGGATGTCGAGCGGAGCTGCAGTAGCAGGGGCATTGGCAGTGGCACGTGAGATGGGCAGTGGAATAATTGTCACTGTCCTTCCTGACCGTGGCGACCGCTACTTGAGCACTTCCCTCTTCCGTTCGGTCTGTGCTTCGTGTCCACCTTGATCTTTAACTGAGTTGCTGTGTAAATACGAAAAAGCCACATCGATACTTCGATGTGGCTTTTTCGTAGAATGGGGCGAGAATTACTTTGCAGCAGGCGCAGCAACCGGAGCAGCTTCATCCTTCTTCACTTCTTTCTTTGCCTTCTTCGCTTTCTTCACTTTCTTCGGAGCTACCTTCTCTTCTTTTTTGATGGGGGGGTGTCCGGGAGGCAGTGCCTGTGCGCCGGCAGCCGGTGCAGCAGCAGGCTCAGCAGCAGATACGATGCCAGCGAAGGAGACAGCGACCAGGGCGGCAACTACAGTGGAAAGAACTTTTTTCATGGTAAACCTCTTTGGATTTGGATTTGTTAAAATTTAGTTAGCAGGGAGTATGCCAATGCGTTGTATGTCTGTTGGGGCCTACCCAGTAAGGGCTTAGGCGCTCGTCCTGGGTTTTGTTGCGTGCAGGTAACCGCACATAGGGTATTCTCTGCCTCAAGTGAGGTAAATCTTTCTTGGTTAAACGCGTCATCCATTGGCACTGAAGATCATAAATATTTCTTCAGCGAGGTTGTTTTCGTATTTTTGCTGTTTGAAAGTATGTATGTACAGCATAACGGTTTATTTGGTAAATTCCGATCTGGAGCTGGTCATGGATATTTGTCATCTACTCCTCTCCCCATAATGAGTCAACGGATTGCCTTGCCATCATAAAGTGATTTCTGATATAAATCAGTAAATGCTGATTGGGCTGGGTGATAAACAACCGATCGACCGCATTAATGGCTTAAGAAATTCGATCTGGCGACGATAAATAGCTTTGAATCGTACTTCTGGGAAAGGAGGGAATACTTCCCGTGAACAACAGGCAATTCAGTAGAATGGACTTCAACGCCAAGGCACTGATCAGTTATGCCGATTCATCATTTACAGGAACAGTCGAGAACCTGAGTCTGAAGGGCTTGTTTGTCAAAACCGACCAGAAAGTCTCCCTTGATGAGACGGTCAGTATCCTCCTCAGTTTTAATGGAAGTAACGGCAACCTCTCCCTGACACTCGAAGGGAAGGTCGTTCGAGTCACAGATGATGGTATCGGCCTCAATTTCAAGAAGGTTTCCATCGATTCCCTTGAGCAGTCTCTTGCTGAGAAAGGGGCCTGCACAAAAACCGACTGCCAGTTTGTAGGAGAACTCTGCCAGGATGCTGTCTGAAAGGTCTTTTATGAATGTTTCGATATGAATGCCGGGGCGTCTGCCCCGGTTTTTGTTTATTTGCCAGCCAATTCCTTCAGTCGCTTGAGGTCAAAGACTATTACCCTGCTTCCTTCAACCTCGATTGTACCCTCTTCCCGCAGCTTTCGCAGCGAACGTGAGAGTGTCTCGCTTACCGTGCCGAGGCGTGAGGCGAGTTCACCTTTCTTCATTTCCAGTTCCAAATAGGTCTTCCCCTGCAAGGTTGTGGATTTTCGTTCGATCAATTCGCAGAGATATGCAGCCAGTCGAGCAGGAACTTCTGCAAATGAGAGCTCCTCTATCTGCCGGGCAAAACGGCGTAATAGCAGAGACAGGGAGACAATCAGGTTTAGGGCGAAGCGGGGATTCCGCTCCAGTAGACCCATGAAGGCTTCACGCGGGAAAAAAACCGCCTCTCCATTTTCGATGGCGCGTGCATTTGCAGGATAACGTCCATCTCCAAAGAAGGCTGCTTCCGCGAAAGTTTCGCCAGGATGGACAAAGTGAAGGACCTTTTCGCGCCCGTCAGGGGATATCTTGCAGAGTTTCATTCCACCCTTTGCAAGCAGGTAGAAGCCCTTTGCAGGGTCCCCCTCCCCGAAGAGTGTTTCTCCTTTGGCAAAGGTGAGTCGCCCAGCTATTGCAGCCACTTCGGTCAAGTGCTCATCGCTAAGACCCGAAAAAAGTAGGGATTTTTTCAGAATTACTTGAGTGGCCTCCATATTGGTCCCCTGCCTCCATACCAGACAGTCACATTCCTTCTTCTCCTGGTAAAAGATAACTGCCGCTCCAATGGATGTCAATCAACTGCAGAATGCGCTTTTTGCATTTCACGCTGAAACATATCAATGTATTGCACTCTTGTGGGTGTATTTTTCGGAAGAATTTGTTATAGTTCCGCTTTGCGCGGCCAGCCGCGATAACATTGAAGCGTATATCCCGATGGGGCATTCAGGCTGAATCCCCTTTCGCAGCACCCCTTCAAGGAGCACCGATGGAACTGTTCGAGCTGACAATCTCCGATCTGCATGACAGGCTAAAGCGGAAAGAAGTCTCTTCCGTCGAGGCCACCAATTCCTGCCTAGCACGTATAGAGGCTACCGATGCAAAGGTAAATGCCTTTATAACGCTGACCGCTGACGAGGCACTTGCCTCAGCAGCCGAAGCTGACAGGCTGATCGCATCCGGCCGGATAGAGCCTCTCACCGGCATTCCCCTGGCATTAAAGGATATATTCGTAACAAAGGGGATACGTACCACCTGCGCCTCAAAGATGCTGGCGAATTATATCCCGCCATATGATGCGACATCTTGGCTGAAGTTGAAGGGGCAGGGAGCAGTGCTGCTCGGGAAGCTTAACCAGGATGAGTTTGCCATGGGATCTTCCTGCGAAAACAGCGCTTTCGGCCCAACAAGGAACCCCTGGGATCTGGGCTGCATCCCCGGAGGTTCATCCGGTGGGTCGGCCGCTGCAATAGCTGCCCAACATGCAACGGCAACCCTGGGGACCGACACCGGGGGCTCCATCCGTCAGCCGGCTTCCCACTGCGGCTGTGTGGGGTTGAAGCCCACATACGGCAGGGTCTCCCGCTACGGGGTCATCGCCTATGCCTCGTCGCTCGATCAGGTCGGTCCTCTCACACGTGATGTAACCGATTGCGCCATCATGCTCGGTGCGATTGCCGGCTATGACCCACTTGATTCAACCTGTGTTAATATGCCGGTACCGGATTACACCGGATCACTGATGAAGGAGCTCAAGGGCCTGAAGATAGGGCTGCCCAAGGAATACTACATAGATGGTCTTGATCCGGATGTTCAGAGGGTCATGAGCGAGGCGATAGAGACCTATCGGGGGCTTGGGGCAGAGTTCGTAGAGATCTCCCTTGCACACACCGATTACGCCGTTGCCTGCTACTACCTGATCGCCACGGCCGAGGCGAGTTCGAACCTGGCTCGCTACGAGGGTGTACGTTTCGGCCATCGGACCGCTGAACCGGAGGGTCTCATTGACATGTTCATGAAGAGCCGCTCCGAAGGGTTTGGCCCTGAGGTTAAAAGGCGGATAATGCTCGGTACCTATGCCCTTTCATCGGGCTATTACGATGCCTATTATCTCAAGGCACAGAAGGTAAGGACCCTGATCATGCAGGACTTCCTGAAGGCATTCGAGAGCGTGGATGTCATCCTCACGCCTGTGGCGCCGACGCCGGCCTTCAAGATCGGCGAAAAGGCAGATGACCCCTTGCAGATGTACCTGTCTGACATCTTTACAATACCAGTAAATCTTGCCGGAACCTGTGGGATCTCTGTCCCTGCCGGCCTAAGCGCCAATAGCCTTCCCATAGGCCTGCAGCTGATCGGAAGGCCATTCGGAGAGGAGAGCATCATCCGTGCTGCCTATGCCTTTGAGCAGGCAACGGAGTGGCACAAGAAAAAAGCTACTATTTAATTGGAGTTATACATGAAATTCCAACCAATCATAGGACTCGAAGTCCACGTTCAGCTGTCAACCAACACCAAGATTTTCTGCGGCTGCTCGACAAGGTTCGGCTCATCCCCCAACTCCCAGACCTGCCCTGTCTGTCTTGGTTTGCCCGGGGCTCTGCCGGTTCTTAACAAAAAGGTTGTGGAGCATGCAATCCGCACAGGTTTGGCAACTAACTGCAGCATTGCGCCGCGGAGCATCTTTGCCCGGAAGAACTACTTCTACCCGGATCTACCCAAGGGGTACCAGATCAGCCAGTTTGAGCTCCCCATCTGTATCGGCGGACATCTGAATATCGATGGTGAATGGGGAACCAAACGGATAGGCATAACCAGGATTCATATGGAGGAGGATGCGGGAAAGCTGGTACACAACGACGTATCCGGTCTGGGGGAAGGTTCGGGGGTCGACCTTAACCGCGCCTGTACGCCGCTCCTGGAGATCGTATCCGAACCTGACCTCCGTAGCGCCGACGAGGCGGTAGCGTATCTCAAAAAGCTCCACCAGATCGTGGTCTACTTAGGGATCACCGACGGCAACATGGAAGAGGGGAGTTTCCGCTGTGATGCCAATGTCTCGGTCATGCCGGTCGGTGCGGTAAAGTTCGGTACCCGCGCCGAGATCAAAAACATCAACTCCTTCAAGTTCGTCAAACAGGCCATCGAATACGAGATCGAGCGTCAGATCGAGCTGATTGAAGAGGGTGGCACTGTGGTGCAGGAGACCCGCCTGTTCGATCCGAGCGCCGGCACGACACGCTCCATGCGCGGCAAGGAAGAGGCTCACGACTACCGCTACTTCCCGGATCCTGATCTGGTGCCGCTGGTTATATCAGATGACTGGGTGGAGGATACCCGCCTCGCGCTACCTGAACTGCCTGAGGCGAAGTACCGTCGTTACCTTGAGGAGTTAGGACTGACTGCATACGATGCTGAGGTGCTGACAGCGAGTCGTGACCTGGCCCAATACTTCGAGGCCTGCCTGGCTGCCGGCAGCCAGCCCAAAGCCACGGCCAACTGGGTGATGGGAGAGGTGACCCGTGGACTGAACGATTCAGGCCTTGCCATCTCCGGATGCCCGGTGGCACCGTCAGAGCTGGTTGAACTGCTGCAGCTTATCGACAAGGGTATAATCTCGGGCAAGATCGCCAAGACCGTTTTCGACGAGATGTGGCAGAGCGGCAAGCCAGCGGCAAGGATCGTCGAGGAGAAGGGGCTGGTGCAGGTCTCCGACACCGGAGAGATAGAGAAGATCATCGACGAGATCATCACTGCCAACATGGGTCAGGTGGAGGAGTACCGAGGTGGCAAGGAGAAGGTCTTCGGTTTCTTCGTCGGTCAGGTTATGAGGGCCTCGAAGGGTAAGGCGAATCCGGCAGTGGTGAATGATCTGCTGCTTATAAAGCTGAAAGGATAACAGATATGTCTTTCCGAACCATAGAATGGCGCGACGACAAGGTGATCATGATAGACCAGACCCGGCTTCCCGGCGAGGAAGTGTACAACGAGTACACTGATTTTCAGGGAGTGGCAGAGGCGATACGGGGAATGATCATCCGTGGAGCCCCTGCCATCGGGGTGGCTGCTGCCATGGGGGTTGCCCTTGGTGCCCGGGAGATAATAGCCGATTCCTTTGAAACATTTTTCCGGCAGCTTGAGAATGTTTGCGACGTACTGGCCAGGACACGGCCTACTGCAGTAAACCTGTTCTGGGCAATCGACCGGATGAAGCGTGTCGCAGAGGCTAACCGCGACATGGATCTTAACTCGATACGGGCCATACTCAGGGCCGAGGCTATAGCCATTGAGGCTGATGACCTGCGGATCTGCAAGGATATCGGCGCCAATGGCGCACCCCTTATCAGGGAGGGGGCAACGGTTCTTACGCACTGCAACGCAGGCGGACTCGCAACGGCGGGATACGGCACGGCTCTTGGTGTCATCAGGGCAGCCCACGAAGCCGGGAAGAAGATCAAGGTGATTGCAGACGAGACCCGCCCCTGGTTGCAGGGGGCACGTCTTACAACCTGGGAACTTATGAAGGACGGTATTCCGGTAACCCTCATATCCGACAATATGGCCGGCTGGCTGATGCAGAAGGGGGAAATTGACTGCTGTGTTGTGGGGGCTGACCGTATAGCCGCCAACGGTGACACAGCCAACAAAATAGGGACCTACAGCGTGGCGGTCCTTGCGAAGGAGCATAAGATACCGTTCTATGTGGCTGCTCCCGTATCAACCCTCGACCTGTCGCTTTCCAGCGGTGAAGAGATCCCCATCGAGGAGAGGGTCATCACCGAAGTTACCCATATCAAGGGGATACCGATTGCCCCTGAAGGGGTGAAGGTCCGCAATCCGGCATTTGACGTGACTCCGGCACGCTACATCACTGCCATTATCACCGAAAAGGGGATTGCTCGGGGAGAGTATGCCCGGGAGCTTCAAGCCCTGGTGGCTAGATGAATCGAAATGCGGAGTTTGCGACACAGCTGCTGTCCCTGTTTGCCGAAGAACCTACTGCCGACAGGGACCAACTCCTTGTGCAGCTCCTCGAAGAACGGGGATATCTGTTTGGAGCCCGGTCGGTTGCAAACCTGCGGCTGCTTGCTGCAATCTTTACCCCTGAATCTCTTGCTGCCATAACCGTGCAGGCAATGGCAACACCAATGCCTGATATGGCTCTGAACGCCATGGAACGTATCTCCTCCGTGGTCTCCCATGATGAATTACGCTCTGTCTGTGGCAGGAAGAACCGATTGTCGCAGTTTCTCATCATTTGCGGCTCTTCCCCGTTTCTGACGAATATCCTCTGCAGGGACCCTCAATATTTCCACGACCTGTTTGTACTGCGTCGAATTGACTCGCGACGACATGCCTCTGAAACCCTTGAGCAGCTAAGGGTGGAGGTGGGAGAGGAGGCCGAATATGCATCGGTACTCCCGATTCTCCGTCGCTTCAAGAGCTGCGAGGTTTTGCGCATAGCCGCACGTGATCTGGCAGGGCTGGCACCCCTGGAAGAGGTTACACTTGAGCTGACCCAGCTGGCTGAGGCAGCCCTGCAGATTGCTTATGAAGCGGCAATGCGTGCTCTGATTGCCGACCATGGCATACCGATGATGGATACTCCCCAGGGTGCTTCGCAGGCGGAGCTGACTATCCTGGGAATGGGTAAGTTCGGCGGCAGGGAGCTCAATTTTTCCTCTGACATAGACATTGTCTACCTGTACTCTTCAAACAGCGGTGAGACTGCCGGCATCGATGGCGAGGGGGGAAAGCGAGGCATCATCTCTCTTCACGCCTTTTTTGTAAGGCTTGCAGAGATGGTTACCAAGGCACTTTCCCAGGTTACCGAGGATGGCTTTGTATTTCGTGTCGATCTGGGGCTGCGCCCGGAGGGGAAGAGCGGAGACATGGCTATCTCGCAACGCTCGGCAGAGGTGTACTACGAGTCGTGGGGGCGCTCATGGGAACGGGCCGCCATGCTGAAGGCGAGGCCGGTAGCAGGTTCGCTGGAGCTTGGCGAGAGGTTCCTTGCGGCCATTGAGCCGTTTATCTACCGGAAGTACCTCGATTACAACCTGATCGAGGATATGATGGGGATGAAGAAGAAAATCGATGCGTCTCTGGCCAGGGAGAGGGAAGGCGAGTACAACATCAAGCTGGGGCGGGGAGGTATCCGAGAGATCGAGTTCTTCATCCAGGCCCTGCAGCTGGTCTATGCCGGTAAGAACAAGGGGCTTCGCGAGCGCAACTCCCTCAAGGCTCTTGATGCTCTCAGAAGTGCCCGGATGATCCGCGATGACGATCACCACGATCTCAGCGAGGCATACCGATTCCTGAGGACTGTTGAGCACCGTATTCAGGTGGTCCAAGAGCGTCAGACCCACAGCCTTCCCCGTAAGGACGACGAGTTCACTGCCCTTGCCCGTCGCACCGGGTTCCTAAGGTCGAATGGCGTGGAGCGTTTCCGTCAGACTCTGGAAATGCATCGAGGAAACGTATCCGCCATTTACGGGGGGCTTTTTTTCGAAAGCGGCCAGAAACTTCTGGAAGAGGTGCGACCGGAGGTATATGTCTTTTTCGATCATCGTGCCGATCCAGATCTGGTGAAAGATATGCTGGCCGAGCGTCGATTCGAGAACGTGGACATCGCCTACGACAATCTTTTGATCCTTCGCGACGGTCCACCAAGGGCCAAACTGACCGAACGCGCACAACGGATCCTGGAGAAGATCGCTCCGCTGTTGCTCCAGGAGATCTTCGACTCTTCGGATCCAGATATGGCGCTTGCCAACCTGGAGCGTTTTCTCTCTGCCGTTGGCTCCCGGTCCACATTCTATGCACTTCTTGCAGAGAATCGAGAGGTTCTCAAACTGCTGGTTTCACTGTTCGGGGTATCCGAGTTCCTCTCCAAGATTTTTATCGGCCATCCTGAGATCCTGGACAGCATGGTTGCCAAAAGCTATGCCGCTTCCCTCAAGGTTCGGGCGGCCATGGAAGAGGAACTGACAGCCATGCTGGAGAGGTCAGGGGACTTCGAGGAGCGGCTGGATCTGATCAGAAGCTATCGACACGAGGAATTTCTGCGGATCGGCATGAACGACATTTATGTCAAGTTCGGCCAGACTGAGATTGCCGGTCAGTTGACCAATCTTGCAGAAGTTTGTCTGGCAGCGGCCCATACGCTGGCCAAGCAGGAACTGTCCCGCTTCGGGACCCCTACCTACTGCGACCTTGCAGGAGAGGTGCAGGAAGCCTCACTGGCCATTGTGGCAATGGGAAAGATGGGGGGCTGCGAACTCAACTACCATTCGGATTTGGATATAATCTACATCTACGATCACCAGGGTCAGACTAACGGCGAGAAGCAGATCTCCAACCGCGAATATTTTGCCAAACTGGGTCAGAAAATCATTATGATCCTCACCACTCAAACTCGCGAGGGGTACGTCTATAAGATTGATACCCGTCTCCGCCCCTCGGGCAATGCCGGGCCGCTGGTGACTTCTCTTGAGTCGTTCCGCGATTATCACCGCAACGAGGCTCAGGTCTGGGAGAGGCAGGCCCTTACCAAGGCACGTGTGGTTCTGGGGGAAGAAATCCTCGCGGAGTGCATCGAAGAGGTTATCCGCCATACTGTCTATGGCAGGGGTGCGGACGGCGTCATAGGGGGAGAGATCCATCGGCTAAGGAAGAGGATGGAGTGTGAAATAGCAAAGGAGAGCGAGGGGAACTACAACATCAAGACCGGCAGAGGCGGTATGGTGGATGTTGAGTTTATAGTCCAGTATCTCCAGCTCATCCACGGGCATGATCTGCCGGATATCCGGAACACAAATACGCTGATTGCCCTTAAGTCAATCCTGGCGTCTGCTCTCTTAAGTGAAGAGGATGGAAACATTCTTATTACGGGGTACAAATTTCTTCGCCGTCTGGAAAATCGGCTTCGCATCGTTCACGACTACTCCATGAACGACCTCGGTGGATCCAAGAGCTACCTGAACAAGCTTGCACTGCGCCTTGGATATGATCCCAAACTGCGCAACCCCGGCGATCTCCTAATGCAGGAGTACGAACAGGTGACCAACGCGGTCAGGAAGGTCTACGGTCGGATTATGGGAGGAGAGTGAAGGTGGGGGCCTTCGACTCCTGAGAGGGCGCGCCAGCTACTTCTGCACCCAGCGGCCGTTTGGAAGCTGAGTCCACCACCCCGGTTTCGCCGCATCCCTCTTTAATTCTGCATAAGTGGCCGCTGCCTTTCCCATCAGCTGATTAAGTGCCTCCTTGCTTTCCTTCTTCTTGTCTATCTTCAGGATCGCCTTGGCCATTCCATTGATAACGGTTTTGCGGCTTTCGTTCTCCAACTTGACTAATGCCTCGTCCTGAGTGGTGACTTTGGCTTTGTCACGCACCGACACCAGACCCTGACTGGTCAGTCCGATCGCTCCGCTTTCGAACAGGGCAGTAAGTTTTGCGAGCTGCCTGGTCATGTTTTCATAGGCCTTCGTGACTTCCGGCATGCCGGCGAGTTCCACTGCCAGATCATCGGCGGTATTGCTGGCAGCATATGCCTCAGAAACGAATGATATCCTGGCTATTTTGTGGAAGAGACCGCTAAGCGGCTTTCCATCCTGTGCATTCGGAAGATCCACCGGTTTTTTCTCTTCGGCCGATCCCTTTTCGCCGGCATCTTTCAGGAGCATTTCGTCCACCGACTTGTACGCATCCTTTACCGCTTTTTCGGGGAAATATACATTAACGGTTATGATGGCGCAGGCAGCCAACAGGAAGCAGACTGCTGAAAGAAGGCATTTTATGAGCTTGGTTTTCATTGGGAACCTCGATGCATAATAATTTTCTATACTATACCATATTCAAGATAGGAAGGATTGTCTGAGTCATTATTCATCCCATTTGAATCCCTGTGCTGGTTGCGAATCAGAAGGGGGAGGCTCTCCAGTGGCTGCCTTGCCACGAGCTGCCGCTTGTTGTATAGATTCCAGAAGGTGAGTAAGGGATATCCTGTTCTGCTCTGACATGACGGTAAGGCTCAGATCTCGAATCCCGAAGAGGTTCGTGTGGGATATGTCGAATCCCTCGAATGTCAGCATACCGCTATCGAGGGATGCGGATATTGCAGCGTGATCATAGGGGCGGTCGTCCCTAAAGAAGAACCCGCTGAGCTGCTTGTTCGCAAGTCGCTGGAGCAGCTCCCTGCTGATCTGCATCGATTCACCCTCGCCTTCTCGAGCCCAGAGGTCTATCAGTCCGATCATCCCGTTATTGCCGTTTTCACTGTCGGTGATGCTGACGATGCTGTCCAGACGTCCGGATATATACCCCTTGATTTTTGGGAATCTGCCGCAGGTTTGCTTCAGGCTCAGCCCGTTTACCAGTAGATCCCCGCCGTAATGGAAACCGTTCCCGATAATTACGTATCCCTTGCCGATCAGATCTCCCTCGTACAGAGACGAATGTACAGAGAGGATCTCATTGATGCCGTTAGCAGCAATGGCGTGAATGGTCGTTTCCCCAAGTTCAAGAGTCCCGAATCGGACTTTTTCGATTCTGACTTCCTGACTGCTGGGAGCAGGTTTTCGCAGTGCCTCAACGAGAAACGGAAAGTTTTCTCGATTGAAGTTGAAGGGGTTACGCGGACCGTTCAGAGTTCTCCCTGAAAAGTCGATAGAGAACGGGAGAGTGCCGTCGATGGGACCTGCGCTCAGTTTCTGTGAAGCAACCTCCAGCCTCACACCATCGAGCCGGAGAGAGCCTTCCAGCATTTTACGGTCTCTGTGCAGTACAAGCTTCCCCTCTGCTGCAACGGTACCGTCGACCGTAGATTCCTGGAATAAACGAGGGAGGGTATTTGCGAAGGTGTCAATCAGGCTGTTGCAGGATGTACGAGCAAGGGAGAGTCTTAAATTCCCTTCGCGTTCCGGAGAGGTGGCATTGTCGAGCTCTCCAGCAATCTTCAGACTGATTTCTTTGCCCACGAAGAGCAGGGCTTCCTTGAGAGAAATTCTCCTCCCAGCTATCTCAGCGGCGAGAGTCATCCCTCCGTCACTCAGGATCCGTTTGCCCCCATTTCCGGCCAGGTCAATCCCGCTCCCCTTTGCATCCAGGCGACATGAAAGGCCATCACTGACGGCATACCTCCCTATAAGGGAGGCGTTGAGAAGTCCGTTAACAATCCCTAGCCCGGTATTTCGAGGGACAAGATTTCCTGCAGTGGCCAGAGATGCCCCGGTGACTTTCATGTCGAATGTCCCGCCATTGGATGGTGCATAGGGGTTGAAGGCAATGCTGCCGTGCAAATTTCCTCCGAGAATGCTTCCGCCTATCTCTCCCGTAACCCCGGATTTGGAGAGGGTCAGGTGTGCAGAAGGCTCGGCGAAACGCTTCTTTTTCCATGAAACTCGGCTTTCGGATATCTCAGCGATGCCTTCGAGCCATTTTCCTCGGGAGTCCGCTGAGTAGTCTGCCTGGATCTTTCCTGCAATGCCGGTCAGTTCTGTCTCGCCATGGCGGATGTCACAGCCTTTGAATTGGAGGAAGATCGGAAATCGGGCCATCTCCCCTGCATTCACCTTCTGAGGTAACGTAGTTGTCATGTTGCTGACGGCAACTGCAGTTCCATCAAGAAGAAACGCAGCATTAGCAAGGCTAATTGCCCTGTCAGCTATGCTGAAGGAGAATCTTGCTTCTCCATCTTTTTTACCGACTGCGACTTTTCCCAGGCCGATGTTGCCAGTGGCAGTGAAGCGGCCATCTGTCCGGTCAAATCGGCTTTTGCCCTCTCCGCTGCCGATGGCGAAAACCGCATCTCCCCTGCTACCCTTAATACCAAAGAGAGTGGCCATAGCCGTGCCGCTGAAGTCGGCGGCTCCGCGACCGGAACCCTCAACTGAAAGCTCAGTAGAGCCTTCGGTAACACGGAGGTTCAGGGGCTCTAGAAAAGGGTTCAGTTGTGCAGTTGGCGTGCGCGGGACCTGCAGGGAGACAAAAAAAGGCTGAGAGGTAGACGGGTTGAAGCCGAGCCGTCCAAAGAGCGGAAATCCGGCTATTTTTGCGGAAAAGGAAGATACCTCTGCCAGTCGGAGTTTCAGCCGTTGAGAAAAGGTGAGGCAGAATGGGGCATCGAGCTGCTCCAGAAGAGGCTTGGCCCTGGATTTCGCTTGATAGAGTACCCCCTTTGCAAGGAGTTGCTCTCCTTCCATGGCAAGGGCAATTCTCCCGAACAGTCCTTGGGCGATGAGCCGGTCGGCTGCTGAGGCTCTACCTCCAGCCAGGGTGATGTTTCCCCCTAAGGCTGTCACCCCTTTGCTGGCTGAGCCGGCAAGGTAAATCCCACTGCTTCTTAGTCTGCCGCTGATTGCCATCTTACTGCGGAGATCCGGTGGGATGATGGCAGCCAACCTTTCGATATTGATTTCATCAAAGCCGATGTTGAAGGCGAAGCGCTTATCTCCCCTTATATCTGCGATTGTTCCGACTGCTTTGACCTTAAGCAGCTCCATTATGCTCAGGTCGACTCTCTCCATCCGCGCCTGATCTGATTTTACGTCGTAGTCGGCAGCGAAATCCAGGTCGCCGGCAACGCGGGTCGTAATCTTGCCTGCGGTCATGGGAATTCGGCTGAAACTGACCTTCCCTGATGTACTGAGCAGTCCCTTTTTGTAGAGTGCGGAGAGGCGGATAGAGAAGATTCCCTCACGTTTGATCCGGCGTTCGCTTCCCACTGCTGTAAGGCTGTTGAGGGAGACGTCATCACCTGCAAGGGTCAGGTCTAGGGATGGATCGCTGCCGGGGCGTGCTCTCCCTTTCATGAGAAATCGACCGCCGGCTAGCTCCTCGAAGGAGAGTTCAAAGCTTGAGTCGATGGAACCCCTGGTCGCGAGGTTTTGGAGTTGCAGAGAAATTCCCTTCGGCCCATGGCCATTGACAAGGATCGATCCGTCCTTGACAACGAAATTCCGAATGAAGATTTCAGTTCCTGGTTTCCCTGCTGTGGAACGTCGCTGCAGGTCGGTAAAATTCCAGATCCCGCTCTTGTCCCTATTGAGCTCTAGCCTCAACCCCTCCAGTGCTATCAGAGCGAAACTCCGTCTGCCGGCAAGGATATCTGCCCATCTGGGTTCAATAGAGAGATGGTCGATGGAAGCGAGATTGCCGGCTGGAAAGTGGGGTGGATTGCCCAGCGTAATCCCTTTGAGGTGCAGGGTGAAGGCTGTTGTTCGCACTTCCTCAACCTTTAGGGGCTGACGGAGATAGGATGTGAGCAGTCGGGAGATTTGGGTTGCGGCCAGAGGCGAGGCGAGGTAGATTTTCATGGCGAGCAGAACGGAAATGAACGCAAGGGTCACAAGGCACAATACAGCCAACAGTGTCCGCAGAATGCCCTTTTTGCTGTTTTCTCCTTCACCTGCCCTGATCATGCGTAACGTTCCCATGCTGCTACTCTAGCGATGATTCTGAGGTTTGACAAGTATGCAACCAGTGAATCGGCCTCGGCAGAGTCTGCATGGTGTCAGCTCTGCATTCCCTTTTCATTGACCGACAGTAGTGGATTTAGTACCGTAACCGCATATGGAATAGCAGAAATCTCTTGAGAATATGCGGCTAACTCTCGCATGCGGAGGAGATCATCTATTGTATCGATAAGGGAGATGGGATGAAGGGACGGTTAACGGATGTCTATAATCTCTTGTTCCATTACTACGGTCCTTGCAAGTGGTGGCCGGCGGATACCCCTTTCGAGGTATGCGTTGGCGCCATTCTGACTCAGAACACCAACTGGGGAAACGTGGAAAAGGCGATTGCCAACCTCAGGCGTGAAGGGTTGCTCTCTCCCGAAGCCCTGTATGGCGTTTCCGTCGAGTCTCTGGCCGATGCAGTCAGGCCTTCCGGCTACTATAATGTCAAGAGCCTTCGCCTGAAGGGGTTTGTGGAATGGCTATTTAAGGTGCATGACGGAAGCCTCGAAAGAATGTTCTCCGGTTCCTGGGATCTGCTGCGTAAGGAATTGCTCTCCGTTAAAGGGATCGGACGTGAGACCGCTGATTCCATTCTTCTCTACGCTGGCCATAAGCCGACCTTCGTTATTGACGCCTACACTGTCCGGATGTTCGACCGACTTGGTCTTTTGAAGGGGAAAAAGGATTACGAGGCGATACGCGGTATGTTCATGGCCTGTCTTGCTGCCGACGCGTCGCTCTTCAACGAATACCATGCCCTGATTGTTCTGCACTGCAAGGAGTTCTGTCGAAAGAAACCATTTTGTGAGAGATGCATTTTACAGGATGAGTGCGCCTATGGTAAGAAATAGCCTCTCCGCAGGGTTTTACCGTTCGTCAGGATGGAATCTGTTGAAGTGTTATCACGCGGTTGCGACCTTCGGACTTGGCCCTGTACAGGGCTTCATCTGCAGTTCGAATGATGTCGTCGATGGTGTCGAGCCCTGTCATCGGAAAGGTTGCTACGCCCAGGCTGATGGTGATCTTGAGGGTCATGAGCTTGTTGGAGAAGGAGAGCTGCTGTATGGCTACCCTGACCCGTTCGGCGACAGCCATTGCCTCTTCGAGAGGGGTCTCCGGCAGAACTGCCACAAACTCCTCTCCTCCGTAGCGTGCCGCTACATCATAGCTGCGCAGGTGCTTCTTGATGAGGTTGGAAACGTTAACAAGCACCACATCCCCCTGCTGGTGACCATAGAGGTCGTTTACCTTTTTGAAGTGGTCGATATCTATGATAATAAGAGAAAGGGGCGACCCCTTGCGGGCAGTCCGCTGTATCTCCTTGTCCAGTACCTCCATCATGTAGCGACGGTTGAACAGCTGGGTAAGGGGGTCGGTGTTGGAGAGCTCCTTAAGGAGTTCATTGGAATGTTTCAGGTTGTCCTGCAGAAGCTTGATCTTCAGCTGAACTTTGACCCTTGCCACGAGTTCGCCTGGATCGAAAGGCTTTACGACATAATCGCTTGCCCCCTGCTCCAGTCCTTTGATCTTCTGTTCACGGGACTCAGTGCCGGTCAGCATGATTATGGGGATGTCATTAAGCTCTACCCGAGACCTGGCCATGGTAAGGAACTTGAAACCATCCATACGGGGCATCTCAAGGTCACAAAGGACCAGGTCGATGGAGGGCTTCTCAATCAAGATCTTAAAGCCTTCTATGCCATCGCGGGCCTGCAGATAGTTGTCTACCAATGAGACCGACTGCAGGGTCTGAACGATCTGTTCGCGGACCTTTTCTGAGTCGTCGATAATCAGGATGCTGGTTTGCATGAATTGCCCTCCAGAATCATATCGAACTCTGAGGTGATCAACTTTAGGGAAATTGCTCAAATGGTTGAGAGATCGAAAGCTGCCAGGTTTCTGCGATTGTTACAGCATCGGTTCCCTTGCCAAGCGCTTGAGGTCATCGATGGTGGTTTTATAGTCGCTGCTGCCGAAAACCGCGCTTCCAGCAACGAATACGTCCGCACCGGCATGGGATATTCGTGCAATGTTATCAGGTTTTACACCGCCGTCCACTTCCAATTCTGCCTCAAGACCGCGACGGTCCAGCATTGCGCGCAGTGACTGGATTTTCGGGATGCAAGCCTCAATGAATGACTGGCCGCCGAAGCCTGGGTTGACGGTCATCAGCAGTACCAGATCAAGCTCGTCAACCACGTGTTCGAGCTGTTGAAGCGGTGTTGCAGGGTTAAGAGAAACGCCTGCCTTCTTTCCAAGGGACTTTATGAGTTGGATAGTGCGATGCAGGTGCCAGCAAGCTTCAGCATGCACCACGATGATATCGGCTCCCGCAACGGCGAAATCCGGGATGTAGCGGTCTGGATCGGTGATCATCAGGTGTACGTCCAGCGGGAGAGTGGTCACCTTTCGCACTGCCTCCACTACCAGAGGCCCTATGGTGATGTTGGGTACGAAGTGGCCGTCCATGACGTCGATGTGGATGTAATCAGCTCCGGAGGCTGCCACGGTCTGTATTTCTTCCCCCAGACGGGAAAAATCAGCAGAGAGTATCGAAGGTGCGATTTTTTTCATTCAGTGCTCCATTCTCTTTAATCGTGCGGCGAAAAAACCGTCCATGCCATGCAGGTGAGGCCAGGTACGAAAATGCCCCAGCTCGGTAAAGAGGGTTGTGTGGCGAGGGAAGAGTTCCCGCAGATCTTCTAACATAAAATCCCGGTTTCGTGAAAGAAAATCATCAATTACTCCCTCATTTTCTGCGACGGTCGTGGAGCAGGTAGCATAAAGAAGTATGCCGCCCGGTGCAACGCAGGCAGAAGCATTGCCAAGGATTGCCTTCTGTTTCGCTGCAAGGTTTGTTACGTCTGCCGGCTGTTTCCACCACTTTCCTTCCGGGTTACGCCTGAGTACTCCAAGCCCCGAGCACGGGGCATCAACCAGGACTCTGTTGAAGCACCTTAAAGCCGGATCAGTCAGCGGTCGCTCAGCATCCATGGTGGTAATGCTGATAATCTCCACACCCAGCCGCCTGGCCAGTGCCGTGACCTGCTCCAACCGTCGAGGGTTGACATCAGAGGCGGTTATTTCACCCCGATTCTCCATAAGTTCGGCAAGGCAGGTTGTCTTTCCGCCTGGGGCGGCACAGATATCCAGGACCTTCTCTCCGGCAACAGCCCCCAGGAAGTGGGCAACGAGCTGCGATGCCTCATCCTGCACCGTGAATAATCCATCCCTGTAACTGGTGAGCATGATCAGTGGAACAGGAGAGGATATTCGCAAACCAAAGGGGGAATGCTCGCATGGGGTGGCTGCGGCTCCTTCACCCTCAAGCCGGAGAATGAGGTCGGATCTTCCGATGCGGAGAGTGTTTGCACGTACAGTATGGGGAGGGGCTTCGCTCATGGTTCGTGCAAGCATCTCGGCTTCGTCAAGATTGAGCTGATCCAGCCATTCTCGGGCTATCCACTCGGGAAGGGAGTGTCTCGCAGCCAGCCAGGCAACGGGATTTTTGCCCCTGTCCGGCCAGGCAATAGCGTCACGTTTCCTGTCTGCCTGTCGCAGGACCGCGTTGATGAATCCTGACGCATTCGGTGCAAGCAGGTGGGCCAGTTTGACAGTTTCGTTTACCGCAGCTGAGGCAGGCACACGATCCAGAAAGAGCAGCTGATACAGACCGATTCTGAGGAGTATCAAAACGGCTCGTTCAAGCTTGTCGAACCTGACCTTGGAGAACTGGCCGATGACATGGTCAAGGGTCCCTTGGCGGCGGAGGATTCCATAGACCAGTTCCGTGAGAAATCCCTTGTCCGGGCCTTGCAGTTCTCCCTGGCGTAACTCCCTGTCAAGAAGGATGTCAGCATAAGAGCGTTCTTTGTCGATACGGGTCAGTATAGAGAAGGCTACCTGACGTGGATTGTTGTTTGACAAGGCAAAACCTCAGATGATTTGGGGCAGGGAATGTAACGAGGGGCTGCTCCCTGAGATGCAAAAACGAGACTCCCGGCATGACAGAGTCGTCATGACAGGGTCTCGCCGATTCTGCGGGCTATGCATCGGTGTTAAACGTTCTTGGTGTCTTCACTGTCCTTGCGGGGCTTTATCTCGATCTCATCCTTGCCATCCGATGCCTTTTTGAAGTTTCGGATGCTTTTGCCAAGAGCGCCGCCTATCTCGGGTAGCTTTCCCGCACCGAACACCACAAGTATTATAACAAGGATAACAATCAATTCGGGCATGCCAAAACCGAACATGGGGATTCTCCTCTCAATACAAGATTGACGGCAGTATTGCATTCTCCGGGCAATAAATCAAGCAAACCTGGCGTTGTCGTAGATGGCGTCCGAAAATCCGATACCGCCTGGTTGCAAATACATTCAAGTTATACCTTTATCGATCAGAAATTTTGAGTATTCCTTGTCTGCTTTACTGATGTGCTTAAGCAGCCATTCTTCTAAAAATAGTATTATCTCGATGGTCAGTAATGATTCTCCCGCAAGAAATTTATTTATGTAGTTCATGATCTGGTTTGAAAATACTTCATGCTCTTGTATATGCGCATCAATCTGAGGATAGTTGTATTTTCCCAACAGTTCTTCTTCCGCCTTAAAGTGGTTGGCGGCATAGTCAATTAACTCATGTACTATATATTCCATTTCATGTTTACTCTGATTAATAATTACAGCATTGTAAGTCTGATTCAAAAGATTCAACAAATGCAAGTGATCAGAGTCAAATTGCTTGATGCCTGTATTGTAACGGTTGTCCCATTCGACTATTCTCATATCAGGCTCCTGTATGAATTAAACCTTTTCCTGCAAATCCTCTTCGGGTCCTGTTTCAGAATCCTTCTTCGGCTTATCATCGACATCCTTCGACTCGCTCGACATCCTGAGGGCTTCCTTGGAGATATTCACCGAATCAGATTTCGCCTTCTCCTCAGCTTTTTGAAACGCATTTGCGGCCTTTGCTACAGTCATGATCTGTGCCGTTTGGGCATGAGGATTAACATCAGCAGGATTCATCTGTACACTGTTGGGTGTAAATAGTGTGGTAGTCATGTGTGTCACCTTCCAAAAATTATACTAATAGTATCGGCTTTTTTGAGGTGTCATGAAGGAATTATAGCAGGGATGAGTAAAAATTGTAGCCTAATGCGATCCGGAAGCGGACTTACTTCTTTCAAATGGCTGTATGAGTAACTGAATAAGGGTGAGCCTCTTCATGTCGCGATATTCGTAAAGCCCGATGGTCATCCCTTCATGCCCTTTCTCCGGCTGTTCGCGATAGGTCCTGCAAAGCCGGTCCCACCAAGGGAGACAGAACCCAAAATTACTGTTGGTCTCATGGGGAATCACCGAGTGGTGAAGGCGGTGCATGTCGGGCGTCACCAGTGCAAGTCTTAGCCAACGGTCCAGAATAGAGGGTAGCCGGATGTTACCATGGCTGAACATGGCAGAGGAGTTGAGGGTCACCTCGAAGATCAGGACTGCTTCCGGCGGGGCACCAATCAGATAGACCGCCAACAGCTTTATGGCCAATGATACGAGTATTTCCAGGGGGTGAAATCGGTTGCCGGTGGTTACATCCAGATCAAGATCGGAATGATGTACCCGATGGAACCGCCAGAAGATCGGCATGAAGTGGAAAAGTCTGTGTTGCTGATAGATCACGAAATCCAGCAAAATCACTGCTACTGCGATCTTGATTGTGTTCGGCAACTGAAAGAGGTTCAAGATGCCGAAGCCTCTTTCCTGGGCCAGGAGTGCCATTCCCAGGGGAAAGACCGGAAAGGCGATCCTTGAAATGAGTGTACCGAGAAGAAGAAGGAATATATTCGCAAACCAGCGTCCTCTTCGATTCACAGTCAGGGATCTGCGAGGGGTGAGTATCTCCCATGTGGCCATGAGCGCCAGGACTGAACAGAACATGGTAAATCGGATAGATGTTTCGTTCCACACCATAGGCGTCATCGTGGTATTGGGATGCAGGCTGAACAAAAAACACCCTAGTGACTAGGAGGGCACGTCTACTAGGGCATAATGAGAACCCGAAGGCTCTCGCAACTGCTAATTTTCTTATATACTTAGTATACCTCCTCGTATCAACGTTTGCAAGGTTGCAACATCGTCATCTGATTGCCTGGAAGCAGAGGCTGTGATATAAGGAGGAATAGAAAAAAGGGGGTATGGTCATGGAACTAACCATTCAAGAGCGGCAACTGCTTGCCGATTTCCGGAAACTCTCTCCAGTAGAGCAACTGGAATTCATGCAGCAACTTTCAACCCTGAAAAAAGGTGAGCCACACAAACCTGCCAGCCAGGAGCCATCGCCTGAAAACCAGTGCCCTCTGGCAAAGCAACCTGAAAAACGCCCAGAAACCCTAAATGAACCGATCTTTACCGAATAGATTCAGCAATCGCCATGCTGTTCATCTGATACTTCTGCTCTGCCTTGCGATGCAGCTGTTCGCTTTGGAAGCGTTTTGCGCAATGCCTTTGCAGCCGCTCACAGCGCCTCCTCTGGGTGACCGCTGGTTCAGCCTCTCCATGAATGGCGAGCGCGTTGGCTTTTCCCATGTGACCGTCATCCCTACAGATGAAGGATACCGTATTACTTCAGAGGGGAGTGCAAAATTGCTGGTACTGGGCTTTACCCGCGAAGCCACCTCTCGAGAACGCTACGATGTAAACCGCGACCTTTCGCTTCGCTCGTTTGCGGTGGAGCAGTTGATCGATAAGAGTCCGATGAACGTAACAGGCACGGTGACCGGACGCGCTATCAAGGTTTCTGTGGAAACAAAAGGGGGGAGGAGTGAAAAAACCCTAAAGATCAAGGGCCCTGTCTACCCTTCACCGATTGCGAACCTTTACCCCCTTGTTAAGGGCTATGCAAAAGGCCGGAAATATAAGCTGCAGATACTCGACGTAGAGGCGGTAAAGGTAAAAGATCTCTCTGTCAAAGCGATCGGTATCGAGACACGGAATGGAACGGAAGTTCTGCACATCCAGAATGATCTCTACACATTTGTCGATAACGACATCTGGCTGGATATGTCAGGTAACACCCTAGAGGAATCGGTCAGAGACGGATTAATTGTTACCTTGGCCGAGAGCGCCGAACAGGCCAGTCGTCTGCTTCTGGATGATGTCGTTGCCAAGCGCGACCTGGTCCTTGACTTTAGCCTGGTAAGGTTAGATCGGGAGATTTCCCTCCCGGGAAGCCTGCGCCATCTTATCCTAGAATTCACCGGATATCCTTCTGAGCTCTCCCTGCCCGAAGGGCCGGGCCAGACAGTGACACGCCCGGCGCCGGACCGGGTCCGATTCTCGCTTGCCGCCCCGCTGCGCCAGCTATCCGGAGCTCCCCTTTCTGCTGCCGATCTCGGCCGATATCTGACATCGACACCTCGCATAAATGCCTCCCATCCTGACATTGTTGCCCGTCAAAAGGAGATCCTCGTCGGGAGTGACACCCTGGATGTTTCCGTGGCCCGCCTCGTCCGGTGGGTCGCAGATTATCTGGAGGATACCGTGCTCGACAGCCAGTCTGCCGTTGAGGCGCTGCAACTGCGCAAGGGCAATTGTCAGTCCCATGCCAGACTCTATGTTGCCTTGGCGAGGGCAGCAGGCATCCCGAGCAGAGTTGTTTCAGGACTGGTCTATGCCAAGGGGAAAGGATTGCTCTACCACAGCTGGGCTGAGAGTTACTCAAACGGCTGGTGGGCAATTGATCCCACCTTTGCCCAGGTGACGGCTGACATTACTCATATTAGGCTTATCGAAGGAGAGGAGCTGGACGAGATGGCCCCACTTGCCGGCATCGTAGGTAGGATAAAGGGAACGGTCATTGACCTCGAGTAGCTGCTATGAGGTATCGAAAGGCATATCACTGCCACTGGACGCTGATAAAGGCAGTTATATCTGAAAGTAACAAGAAGGGTTTTTACTGCTTGTCAATAGCGGACAAATATGGTATTTTTTGTCCTATTGTCTGTCCACGTATAGAAAGGAGCGACCATGAACAGTATCATTGAAATCAAGCCAGGGGTCCACTGGGTAGGCTCCACAGATCCGGATCTGCGCATTTTCGACGAACTCTACCCTACCGAGCGAGGTACTACCTACAACTCGTACCTGGTGCAGGGGAACAACCAGATAGCCATTATTGACACTGTAAAAGAGAAGCGCACCGATGAATTCCTCGCCAAGGTGAAGTCACTGGTGGACCCTGCCAAGGTAGACTACATCATCGTCAACCACACCGAGCCTGATCACTCCGGTTCTCTTGCCTTTATGCTTGGGCATTGCCCCAATGCCACGGTTATTTCGACCCAGGCAGCCAGGACCTTTCTCGGCAACCTGATTCACACCGACTTCCCCTTCCGGGTAGTAAAAGACGGCGACACCATCGACCTCGGAGGGCGTACGCTACGATTCTTCAACGCACCGTATCTCCATTGGCCGGACACCATGTTCACTCTTCTGGAGCAGGATGGGATTCTGTTCACCTGTGATGCCTTCGGCGCGCACTTCTGCGGCGATGCCCTCTTCAACGACGAAGTACCGGACTACTCCAAGGATATGCACTTTTATTTTGACTGTCTCATCCGGCCCTTCAAGGACAAGGTGCTGTCTGCCATACAGAAGATCGAAGGGGAGCGGATCGAGATGATCTGCCCGAGTCATGGTCCGGTGATTAGGACCGATCCTGCGCGCTACATAGGTTTCTATAAAGAGTGGGCCAGACCGGTGTCAGGCCCCAAGAAGGTTGCAATCTTCTACCTTTCTCCTCACGGGAATACCGAAAAGATGGCTCATGCAGTTGCCAGGGGGGCATCACAGGAGGGGCTTGAAGTTGCCTGCTACCACCTCATTCAGCTTTCGGCAAGCGAGATTCGCGACCATATGGAAGAGGCCGACGCGCTGATCTTCGGCACACCGACGATCAACCGCGACATTCCAAAGCCGATGTGGGACGTACTCACCTACCTTTCCACCGTTAAACTCAGAACCAACATCGGAGCGACCTTCGGAAGCTATGGATGGAGCGGGGAGGCGTGCAAGATGGTGGAAGATCGGCTGAAAGGGCTGAATTTCAAGCTCCCGGTTCCTTTTGTACGAGCACCCTTCACCCCTCGACCAGAGATACTCCAGCAGTGTGAAGCGCTCGGAAAAGCAATAGCAGATGAGATATTGACGACCGCCTGATTTCACGGGAAAACCTCCGAGGTTCCAAAGCCTCGGAGGTTTAGGCTCAAATGTAACTCCATCTTGATTGCAAGGACGAAACCGTATTGTAATTAAGGCATTTCCGTGGAGCGTAGGCATCCTGCCTGAGTTTCGAGCGGGTTTCGCAACTGAACGTAATCCTTCTTGAAGAGATTCAATAATCTATTGGAAAGTCAGAATTATTAAACTGTCTGCAGAAAATCCACTTGAAGCTGACGGGAGGCTACATGTCACTTGAAGGAAAGAAGGCACCTGACTTCACTCTCGTTGGAAGCGATGGGAAATCTCATAAACTTTCGGATTTCACAGGGCAAAAAGTAGTGCTCTATTTTTACCCCAAGGATAATACGCCCGGCTGCACCAAGGAAGCCTGCGGATTCCGCGACCTGAAACCTCAACTCGACAATCTCGACGTGGTACTTTTCGGCGTTAGCAAAGATAGCTTGAAATCACACGACAAGTTTATAAAAGACTTCGGGCTTCCCTTCACATTGCTCTCCGATCCCGACGCCTCCATGATGACGGCTTATGCAGCGTACGGTGAAAAGGTCATGTACGGAAAGAAGTGCATGGGCGTCATTCGCTCCACCGTAGTAATCGGGCAGGATGGAATTGTCATCAGGCACTGGCAAAAGGTTGCCAAGGCAGAAACACATCCGGTTGAAGTGGTTGAATGGCTTATAAAAAATGTGTAGTTGATGCTGCACCGTCACCAGATCGTTTTCAGACCTTTAACCTTTTTCAATGCACGATCACTAGTCAATAGCGGTATTTTATGGTGAATGGCTGTGGCCGCGATTATCCGGTCGGCAGGGTCATTGTGCGAAAAGAGTTGATCATTTGCGGAAAGGGAGGCTATTCCTGCGGAAATCGGTAACACGGTCAGCCTGTTTGCGGCAACCACAAGTTGCAGGAACTCAGTGGTGTGAGCATCGGGCTTAAGTCGCCCCTTATCGATAAGCATGGCAATTTCCCATAGCGATATATCACTACAGGCAAGGGTTCCACTCAATCTCCCCTTATGTATCTCATCGATGGCTTTTTTGCTCAACTTTTCAGGTGCAAGCGCATCAAAGACAATGGCGCAGGTGTCAAGAAGCATCAAGGGCCGCCTCCCATGTCACTTTAACCGGCGAAGTAACATCACCCACCCAGCTGCTTTTCCTGATCTCTGCCAAACGGCTCTTGGCTGATTCGCACTCTTGTATCTCAGGCACCAGACGGGCGATCGTTTTGCCGCGTGAAGTGAGAGCTACTTCTTCACCTTTCCTTACCTTTTCAAGGTAGGACGGAAGGTGGTTTCTAAACTCGGTTACGTTGACCTGTATCATGGTGATCTCCTGAACATTATGTACAGTTGAATGTACACAACATGCTTCAGATTGTCAAATCGACGACAATTGTAGATCAAACAGCGAAAGGTTTTGCATTCACTTTCCTTTTCTCCCTTCCCAGCCTTCCTGATTTCGGGCATTATACCCGTCATGCCTGATCTTCAGCAAATCATTGTTGATGTCGTAGTTCCACTCCCGCTCGACACCACCTACAGCTATCTCGTCCCTTCCACATTCGGCCCCGTACAGATCGGCATGCGGCTGCTTGTCCCGTTCGGACGACGTACCCTGACCGCCTATATTATCGGATTCAACAAGCATCCTGCAGGAGAACTGAAGGAGGCTCTCGCACTGCTCGACAGGGAGCCGTTATTCACTCAGACAGAACTTGAGTTTTTCCGCTGGAGTGCAGGTTACTACCTGCATCCGCTGGGCGAGGTGATAAAGGCAGCCCTGCCGGCAGGGATCAATATTATAGGGAAGAAACGTCACTCTGTACTTGACGATGGAACCATTGTCAATGAAGAGGTGCTGACCGGAGGGCGTGAGGTCAAGCGTGAAACATTCTATCGACCGCTTCTGTCTCCAACCGGAGAAAAGGCTCTGCGCGGCCGGAAATCAGCAACAGTAGATCTACTCCGGGAACTGGGCGAATTGCCTGCTGCGTTGCTCAGGAAAGAGACGGGGATAGATTCAGCAGGGCTTAGGGAGCTGATGAAAGCGGGCTGGATAGAAGGGGATGAACGCGAGGTATACCGCGACCCGTTTCGCGAGGAAGTAGCCATTCGCGATACCCTGCCTGAACTGACAGCAGATCAGGCCTTAGCCATGGAGAGCCTTACCCCGGCTCTCGATAGCGGGCGCTTTTCTCCGTACCTGCTGCATGGGGTTACCGGCAGCGGAAAGACCGAAGTCTATCTCAGGGCCATCAGCCATGTCCTTGCTCAAGGAAGAACCGCATTGGTGCTGGTGCCGGAGATTGCCTTAACCCCGCAGCTGGTAGGACGTTTCCGCAGCCGCTTCGGCAGCGGCATTGCTGTTCTCCACAGCGGGCTCACCCCGGGCGAGCGGTTCGATGAATGGCGCCGGATAAGGCGGGGCGAGGCTTCCATGGTTATCGGTGCCCGCTCTGCCATATTTGCGCCTCTGGAGCGGATCGGGATACTTGTGGTGGACGAAGAGCATGAGGCGAGCTACAAGCAGGCCGAGGGATTTCGCTACAATGCGCGTGATCTGGCCCTCGTCAGGGGGAAGTTGTTGAATGCCTGCGTGATCCTTGGAAGCGCCACCCCGCAGGTCTCCACCCGGTACGCCGCAGATGAAGGCCGTCTCGGCTATCTCAGCCTTTCCTGCCGTGTGCGGGAGTTGCCCATGCCAGAGACGGTATTGATCGATATCCGTGGCAGAAAGAGCGAGTCGTTCTCCCCGGAGCTCGTCAAGGCAATGACAAGCAACCTTGAAGCAGGCGGACAGACCCTCCTCTTCCTCAACCGCCGAGGCTTCGCCACCTATCTGGTCTGCCAGGATTGCGGCCATGTCTTCCGCTGTCCCAACTGTGCCGTGACCCTTACCCATCACCGGAAAAGGGGGCGGCACTATTGCCACTATTGCGATCACTCGATCCCGGCGCCGAGCCTCTGCCCCGAATGCGAGGGGGGAGAGATCGCCCTGCTGGGACGCGGGACAGAGAGGATAGAGGATGAGGTGCGGGAGATCTTTCCTGACGCCCGAATCGCCCGGATGGATCGCGATACAACTGCCGGAAGGGGGGGGCACAGCCGGATATTAAAGAAGGTTGAGCAGGGAGAGATCGACATACTGGTGGGGACGCAGATGATCGCCAAGGGTCACGACTTCCCCGGTGTCACGCTGGTCGGGGTGATATCTGCAGATGCGTCGCTCAACCTGCCCGATTTCAGAAGCGCCGAGCGGACATTTCAGCTACTGACCCAGGTCAGCGGTCGAGCCGGGCGTGGAGACCAGCCGGGAATCGTCATGGTGCAGGCTCTTTCGCCGGATCACTATGCCATAAGCCGGGCTCTTGCACACGATTTCCAGGGGTTTTACGAGGATGAGATTGCGTTCCGGAGTGAGCTGGAGTACCCGCCTTTTTCGCATATCGCAATGCTTGAACTCTCCGGTAACAGCGAACAGGCGGTTGATGATGCATCAAAAAAAACGGCTTCGGAGCTTTCTCGTCACAAACCCGCACTCCATGCTAGGGTGACCATCCTCGGCCCAGCTGCTGCTCCGCTTGGAATGCTCAGGGGACGTCACCGTCGTCAGATACTCCTCAAGTCAAAGCAGCGAACCGACCTGCACCGGCTTATCAAGGCGGCCAGAGAAACGCTTTGCATTCCCAGTACGGTTCGGCTTACCATCGACATAGACCCGGTGGATATGCAGTAATGATGGATGTTCCTAGAGGGCCAAAGGGTTTCCTACGGGATTACATCCCTGCAAATACCCACCGAGCCGACGAGACAGATTCGGCTGTCGGTCCAGATGGCACCGTCCAGTTTGGCGCCATCAAATGCAGCGGCATTTATGTTGGCGAGTCTCAGGCTCGCCTTGCGCATATTTGCCCCTGAGAGATCGGCTCGCTCCAGGTCTGCCTCTGCAAGATCGGCCCTCTCAAGGTTGGCTCCCGAAAGGCAGGCCCCTCTCAATTTAGCACCAGTCAGGTTCATCCCCAACAGGTCCATCCTGCTCAAGTTTTTCCCGGAAAGGTTTCGGTCTCCATCGAGGATCTTTTTCACGACTGCCATGGATGCTTTTGGGCCGCTGCATTGGTTCTGCACAACGGATGCCGCCTTGCTGCTCTCACGTTTTTGATTTGCAGTCTTTTTTGCCGTTGCCGCGCCTTTATTTCCTGCAGCAAAAGCTGTATGGCGCGAAGATTTCTTTCGTGAAGTCAGACGTTTCTTGCCGACCTTTTTCTGGACTCCCGAAGCCGAAGCTTTTGCAATTTCTTCCCCCTGTTTCGGAGGGCAGGCTTTTTCCAGTGCACTCTTCTCGTCCGAAAGGCGCTTCAACTGCTCCTGGGTCCGGAGCTCGCGTTCTACGGCCTCACGATAACGTTTCTCGGACTCCATCCGTTCAGCTTCACTCAGCTCAAGTGTCTTGCGCATGGTCTGCTCAATCGCCTGTTGATCGCGGACGGAAGCCTCAGAAGGCTGACCAGGAGCTTCCGTAATCGGTTCCGATCTGACGGATTCCTCCGCTACAGCCGCCAAAGAAAGCATGGTAGACGCCAGGCCAACGATAATCACGGTACAGACTGTCTTCATTCTCATATTCACATACCCACCCTGCCAGTTGAATTGTTGGACGATACATAATGAACAAAGTATACCAGCCAAGATCCAATCGGCCACCCAAGTCGTTAAGAACTCCGATTCACATATCAGGGAAATGCGATATGATTAGCGTGAAAGTAGGGTGCAAAGGTTTCCAAATCAGAGACACCTCCGGAAGAATTCTCGCATGGCTCGCCAAAAATTAACACTGAAGGAGAAATCTAGCAATGAAACTGAACTGGAACGATGATCTTGCCATTGGGGTCAAGGAGATCGACGAACAGCACAAGGAACTCTTTAAACGCTTTGGCAGGCTTCTCGATGCCTGCAACAGCGGCTGCGGCAGAGAAGAGCTCGGCAGCCTGCTAATCTTTCTCGATGAGTACATCAAGAGTCACTTTCGTGACGAAGAGAAACTGCAGCTTGCATGCGGTTACCCCGACTATCCTGATCATTGCGCGCAGCACCGGATCTTCATCAGCAAGTTCTCAGAGCTTAAGAATGTTATGCGAACAGATGGGCCAACCCTCTCATTGACCATAGGCACCAATACAATGCTCATAGATTGGCTTGTGAAGCACATTTCCGATATGGACAAAAAGATCGCCACGTTCGTGCAGGAGCAAAATCCTCCTTGCGAACGCCTCACGACATTGTAATATTGACTGCATATCCCAAATAGAGGCAGAAATTGCTCAGGCTGGCATTCATACTTCTTGCGATCCCATTTCTCCCACATGCGGCATACGCCGAACTCTGGGGATCATCAAAGTCCAGGAGCTACCATTTTGTCACCTGCCGCTATGTCAAGAAAACATGGAAAGGCTACAGGGTAACGTTCCCGTCTGCGTCAGACGCACGTAAAGCAGGCTACAAACCGTGTGAAACATGTCGCCCCCCCGACGGTCTTCTTCAGAAGAAACTGTAAAAAGAGCTGCTGCAAAAATGTTACAGATAGTTGACGAATCTCGACCGGAAACTATTGACTAGCTTAACTTGGACCAATATACTGTCGCCATAAAGTTCATACACCTAGAACAGTTTCGCTTCATACCGTCAAACAAAAACCCAGGGAGGAGGGG
Organism: uncultured Geoanaerobacter sp.; assembly: GCA_964528055.1. GTDB lineage: Bacteria > Desulfobacterota > Desulfuromonadia > Geobacterales > DSM-12255 > Geoanaerobacter. The sequence continues at coordinate 88,022 of CAZGQM010000012.1, forward strand.
AGAAAAGGGGACGCACGATCCGATGCACGAAAGAGGTCTCATCATATTTTCTTTGACAGCAGTCAGGAAAGGAGAAGGCCGATGGACACTGCAGTTTTGACGATGAACTCAAGCAGGAAGGGGGAGTGGACTATGCAGAATGTCAATATGAAGGACAGGCACGGGCATACGCCTCTCATGGAAGCAGCCAAAAGCGGCGACATCCAGACAACAGCGGATCTCCTTAAGCGCGGCGCAGACGTTGATGCTTTAAGTGAGAAAGAGAAAACGGCACTTCATTATGCCGCCGCCAATGGTCACCTTGAAGTGACCAAGCTCCTTCTGGAGCATGGTGCAGCGATAGATGCAAGAGACCGAGATGGCCATACTCCCCTTATGCTGGCTTCGATCTATGGATGCAACCACACGGTTCAGGCCCTGCTGATTAACGGCGCAGACATTCATATCAGAACCAAGGCCGGCAACACCGCTCTTGTGTATGCTGAGAACAATAACCATCCCATAACCCTTGCCCTGTTGAAAAAAGCCCAGCGTCCGAAAGAGGCGACGGCGTGAACTGACTTCACAGAAGGCAGGCCTGGCGGTCTGCCTTTTGCGTCCCCTTTCTGAAAAGGGCCACAGTTCCTACCTGTAACCCCCAGGGATCTGTTTTGACGGGCGTATCAATGAATATACCTCAAAGGAGCATACTGATGAAAAACGTACTTGCTGCCCTCATCCTTGCACTCTTCATCGCTGCCGCCGCTCAGGCCGAAGATGTCAAGGTGCTGCCGGCTCCAAATGCCGGAGACGTAACCTTTTCCCACAAGAAGCACCAAGAGCGTCTCAAGGGCTGTACCAACTGTCACAAAGAGGACAAGGGCGGCAAGATTGAGAAGCTTTCCAAGAAGGCAGACGCGCACCAGCTCTGCGTCTCCTGTCACGAAACCAGGAAGGCCGGGCCGACCAAGTGCGGTCAGTGCCATAAAAAGAAAAAATAGACTGAGCCTCGTGCTTTGTAAATGGTGGGGTGGTGATGCCACCCCTTTTTTTATGGAAAAGGATTGAGCCTGAGCGGCAAAGGTAGTATCTTCAGCCCCAATGGAGCGTCATTTCTCGGAAAGCGCCGTAATGGCAATGCAGGAGATCATTGCGGAAGCTGACGGCAATGAGGTCTTTTTCCTTGGCCGGACTGACGGTACCGGATTCGTAACTGCAGTTGAACCGCTGGCCCGCGGTAACCGCGATGCCGTAGCAGCCATTGTGATAGCCGCATCCTGCGGCGACGTGGTTATTCATAACCACTCCTCCGGAAAGCTCACCCCTTCGCAGGCAGACATCGAAATCGCCTCCATCCTGGGCAACCAGGGGGTCGGCTTTATCATAATCGACGGACGTGCAGAGCGCTGCTACGTTGCAGTCACCCCCTTCATCAAGACGGAGCTGGCGCAACTCTCCTATCCAGACATCGAATCATTCTACGCACCTGCAGGAAGCCTCGCCTCATCCCTTAAGGGGTACGAATTCCGCGAAGAGCAGGTTCGGATGGCTTTCCTTGTGGCAGAGGCATTCAACGAGGAGAAGGTTTCCATCATCGAGGCAGGCACAGGTACCGGCAAGTCGCTCGCCTATCTTCTCCCGGCAGCTCTCTGGGCAGTCCGCAACAAGGAACGGGTGGTCATATCCACCAATACCATCAATCTGCAGGAGCAGCTTACCCGCAAGGATATCCCGTTTCTTCAGAGGCATGCCGGAGTTGAGTTCAAGGCGGTGCTGGTAAAGGGGAGGAGCAATTATCTCTGCAAGCGGAAGATGGCCTCGGTCCGTCGCGACCCGTCCCTTTTCCACGACGAAGCGGCTGAAGAGATGAAGGCGATCATCGACTGGTGTGAAAAGACGGCTGAGGGGTGCAAGAACGATCTCTCCTTCATCCCGCGCCACGAAACCTGGGAAGAGCTCTGCTGCGAGGCTGACCAGTGCAGCCGGATTAAATGCCCCTATTACTCGGGCTGTTTCTTCTATGCCGCCCGTCGGGAGGCTGCCAGTGCCGACCTCCTGGTGGTGAACCACGCACTCCTTATGGCCGATGTGGTGGTCCGCCAGGAGACGGGCTACGACTCATCCGCCATACTTCCCCCCTTCAAGCGGCTGATCTTTGACGAGGGGCACCATCTGGAAGACGTTGCCACCAGCCACTTTGCGAGCCAGTTCTCCAGGCAGGGGATGGTCAAGCTGATGGGGAGGCTGCAACACCCGAAAAAGCCGCAACGCGGGCTTCTCCCGCAGATAGCAGCACTGCTGGCCATGGAAATTCCGCAAGAGTTGGAAGATCTCTACATGACCGCCGCCGCCACTCTCGAAGAACGCCTCATCCCTGACAGGGGGAGGCTGGCAGATCTCATCGGTCGGACCATGGACGCCATCGGCTCTTCGTTGCTGATCAAGCTGAAGTCGTCCGGCATCCGCCAGGGGGAGCAGTCACTCCGCCTCACCGCGCAGGTCTATGCATCCCCCTTCTGGCTTGATGCTGAGGATCGCATCAGAAAGCTTGCCGGAATGCTTTCGGCCTATGCGACAGCCTTAAAGGAGTGCATACGGGAGTGTGAAAGGATGCCGGAGACGGTGCTGGCAAAGCTTGCCAGCCCTCTCATCGACCTGAAAGGGATCAGGGGGAGGATGGAGTCGGTAGCAGCGGGCCTGCTCTTCTTCTGCGACCGTGATGATACCTACTGCCGCTGGCTGGAGGTGCGAAAAAGCGGGAAAGGGCTGGCAATAACGCTCTGCTTTGCGCCGCTGGAGGTGGCAGATTCGCTGCGTGCCGGGGTTTTTGAGCGGTTCAAGACCGTTGTCATCACTTCGGCGACCCTTGCAGTCGGTGAAAAGTTCACCTATCTCAAGAAGCGTACCGGGATCGCGCTCATCCCTGCAGAAAGGGTCAGCGAACTACTCCTTGCCTCTCCCTTCGACTTTGCCCGGCAGGCCTTTGTCGGCATCCCGTCCGATCTCCCTGAGCCGACCTCCCCATCCTTTGCGGTTGCCCTTGAAGGGTGCCTGCTGGAGGCCTTGGAGATCACCCAGGGTAGGGCCTTTGTCCTTTTTACCTCATACGAACTGTTAAGCCGGATATTCGACAGGCTTGCCGAGCCATTGAAAAATATGGGTCTCACTCCACTCCGCCAGGGAGAGGCAAGCCGGCACCTGCTGCTTGCCCGCTTCAAGCGTGAAAAGAATGCGGTCCTCTTTGCCACGGATTCCTTCTGGGAGGGGGTTGACGTGCAGGGTAAGGCGCTGGAGCTCGTGGTGATAACGCGGCTCCCCTTCAGGGTCCCTACGGAACCTCTCCTGGAGGCCCGAGCCGAGCATATCTCCGCAGAAGGGGGAGAGCCGTTTAGGGAGTACACGGTTCCGCAGGCGGTTATCAAGTTCAAACAGGGGTTCGGGAGGCTTATTCGCAGCCGCGAAGATCGTGGAGCTGCGTTGGTTCTGGACAGCAGGGTGCTGACCAAAAACTACGGACGCTCGTTTCTCATGGCGCTTACAGGGACCAGTCAGGTAACCGGCTGCCAGGCTGAGGTCCTTGAGGAGATGAGGGGGTTTTTCAACTCTTAGGTATCGCTCTCTTCAAGGCGAATGAAACACACTGGAAATAGCTCAGGACGGTCAGTATGAAGGAAAAGTAAAGGGTGCTGATAATAAAGATGTTGTTTGGTGCTCTCAATATAAAGGTGACAAAAAAGATGATGACCGCCATCTTCAACACGTCGGCAAACAACCTGCGGTTACGGAGGGACTTGAGCTTGTCGCCGTCAAGATCCGTGGCACAGGCCTCGATCTCGCGAGCAGCCTCTTTCCCGGCAAGTTTACTCAGCGGATAGAACAGGGCCATCTGGACCACGAGTGTAACCACGACACTTTTAATAAACCGCTGCTGCAGGCCTGACTGGAAGATCACCGCCATGTAGATGAGAAGGAGTACAAGCCCGATCTGAACCGCCAGATAGATCTTCAGAAGCCTGCGCAACCGTGAGTAGTCAATAGTCTTTGCCATGTTCATCTCCAGGATAGATTCAATGGTCCTACCATAACAAAATCCCGCTATTTTACAACCCTCAATCTATCTTCAGGTGACCACCTGAATCAGTTTCCCGGTGCAGGGACCCTTGCCACGGTCACCACGATAACCTCAACAGCGCCAGCCCTTTTCAGTACACGACTGCATTCGGATACCGTGCTCCCGGTTGTCAGGACATCGTCCACCAGCATGACCCTCTTCCCCGTGAGTCTCGAGGAGTCAGTAACAGCAAATGCCCCGCGGACGTTTGCTGCACGCTCACCTGCAACAAGGTTGACCTGAGGTTCGGTCCAGCGGATACGCCTCAGCAGGCCCCTCTCAAGCGGGATCTTCCACTCGTGCGCCAGAAGCTCCCCAAGCAGAATCGCCTGATTGAAACCACGTTCGCGAATACGTTTCAGGTGCAACGGAACCGGCAGCAGCAGGTCTGATGCGGCAAGATCGGCAAACCCGGCCAGCCGCTCCGCCATAAGCAGTGCCAAAGGCCTGCGGACCTGCACTTTGCCGTCATACTTGAGGCGATGGATCAGGTCGCGGATTGCCCCCTCATGGAGGGCTGCCGCACGGGCCATGTCAAACGGAGGAGGCGTTGTCAGGCAGGCTCCGCATGGGTGATCACTCCCCCCTTCGGTAAGGAAGAGGGCACCGCAGATCGTGCAGACGGGAGATTCGACCGCTCTTGCCGTGGCAAGGCACGATTCGCAGATATGCACGCGACCGGCCTGTGGTATGAATGCCTTGCAAGCGTGGCAGAGAGGCGGAAAGACGAGATCCAGAAGTTGCGCAAACAGACGCATAAGTCGCCTTTTCCAATTTCAAATCAAGGATGAAATCAAGGCGGCGAGGATTGAGGCGACGAAGCGTACAAAGTAGTACGTTGAGGAGCCGAAGACGAAGCCAACAAAGATAGCGCCTTGATCTGGAATTGGAATTAGAGTCCCATATCCTCGTTAACCACCAGGACACGGATATCCATAGACCTCGGTTTTCTATCGATCACCGTGGTAACCCTGCAGATCCGATCAGGAGAGTTGCAGTTGCTGCAGAAGCCGGTCTTGGCGCAGGGGGTATTGTAATTGAGGCGTTTGGCGTTGGGTGGCGATGCCCAGTTCTTGATCCGGTCTATGGCGGCCTGCATGTCGCCATCCACCAGCTTGTTCCGGCCGGCCACCACTATCACCTTCCTGGGCCCGAAAAACATGGCCGCTACCCGGTTGCCGTTGCCGTCGATGTTCACCAGCCAGCCGGAGAGGGTAACGGCATTGGTGCCGGTAAGGAAGAGATCGCAGGTCAGCTGTCTCCGCATGATGGCCATCCGCTCCTCCGGAGTCAGACCCGGGACCCCGTGGTTCAGGATCTCCTTTCCTTGGGCCTGCAACTCATCCTGGACATTCAGGTCAACGATGGTTCGCGACCCGCCGAATCCTATGGAGTGGGCATCCGCAGCCTCTCTGAGGATGTAGTCATGGGCCTCCTGGCCCGTTCTGAAGTAGAGAGCCGTGAAACCGTTCTGCCCCAGGGCCTCAACCGCCTTTTCGCACTTCTGCTCAAAGGTCCATTGGACCAGTTCATCGGTCTGTGTCATCGTTAGCCCCTCCCCGGTTGTGGACTATTTTCCGCAGCACTTCTTGTACTTTGACCCGCTGCCGCAGGGGCAGGGGTCGTTACGTCCCACCTTGTCGCTTTTGATCGGCATCCGCCCAACCATCTTGCCGTCGGTGAAATACCAGCTGCCGTCTGTTTTACGGAATCGTCCGACCTCGTGGTGTAGACGTTCAAGCCCTTCTCCGACATAGAGGGCCTTGAATTCCACCTCGCCGATGCTCTCGCCCGGGCCTCCCCCCTTGGTGGAGATGATCTCCAGCCCTTGCCAGTCGGTGCTTTCCGCCCACTCCTTTGTGCCGTCGTGGTCGTAGTCCTGTCGATGGTCCGGGTGGGTGGTCTCGTAGAGATAGGGGATGGCTCCCTTGGCGTAGGCGCTGTAGCGCGAGCGCATGAGCTGCTCGGCGGTCTCGGCCTTTTGGGCCCCGGTAATGAACGGCGCACAGCAGCTCTCATAGGTGCTCTGGGAGCCGCAGGGGCAAAGATCGGTTGTTTCGGTCATGGTCAGTTTCTCCTTTAGTCCATTTCCAAATCAAGGCGCTATCTTTGTTGGCTCGTCTTCGGCTCCTCAACGTACATAGTTGTACGCCTTCGTCGCCTCAATCCTCGCCGCCTTGATTTCATCCTTGATTTGAAATTGGAATTAGACAGTGGAGATGGGTTATACCATATATCCGGAGAGGAGAAAAGGGGAGTTCAGTCCCAGGAATAGATTCACCTCAGTGCCAGCTCCATATTCTCCAGCTTCTTTATCCTGTCCCGCAGCTCTACCGCCCTTTCGAAAGCCAGCTCCTTTGCCGCTGCCAGCATCTCCTTGCGGAGCCTCTTCACCAGCTTCGGTATCTCGCTCGGAGTTATGTACTCCTCCTGCGACTCTGCTGCCAGCGGAAGGGTTACGTAGTCCTTTTCCTCGATCGATTCGAGGATGGTGCGAAGCCCCTTGGTCACGGTCTGGGGGGTGATGCCGTTCTCAAGGTTGAAGGCAACCTGCATGGCTCGCCTGCGGCTGGTCTCGTCGAGGCAGGCCTGCATCGAGCGGGTCACCTTGTCGGCATACATGATGACCCTCCCCGATACATTGCGGGCAGCCCTGCCGCAGGTCTGGATAAGGGAGCGTGCCGAGCGGAGGAACCCCTCCTTGTCGGCATCCATGATAGCAACCAGCGCCACCTCGGGGAGGTCGAGCCCTTCGCGAAGGAGGTTTATCCCCACCAGGACGTCAAAGAGCCCGCGCCGGAGGTCGCGGATGATCTCCATCCGCTGGATGGTGTCGATGTCCGAGTGGAGATAGCGGACCCGCACCCCGACCTCCTGATAGTATTCGGTAAGCTCTTCGGACATCCGTTTGGTAAGGGTGGTGACCAGGACCCGCTCGCCGCGCTCCACCGCGATCCGGATCTCGTGGAGAAGGTCGTCCACCTGCCCGACTCCGCCAGGCCCTTGTCCATCCTGATCAGGGAGGGTTGAAACATCGGCAGTGGCAGGTCGGACGCTGATCTCCGGATCTACCAGTCCGGTGGGGCGGATCACCTGCTCCACCACCACCCCTTTGCTCTGCTGAAGCTCGTAGTCGGCAGGTGTTGCGGAAACGTAGACCACCTGGCTGAGCTTTGCCTCAAACTCACTGAAGTTCAGCGGCCGGTTGTCCAGGGCCGCCGGAAGGCGGAAGCCGTAGTTGACCAGGGTATCCTTGCGGCTTCGGTCGCCTCGGTACATCCCCCCTACCTGCGAGACGGTGATGTGCGACTCATCGATAAAAAGGAGGAAATCGCGGGGGAAGTAGTCGATGAGGGTATACGGCGGCTCGCCCGGCTCCCTGCCGTCGAAATAGCGGGAGTAGTTCTCGATCCCCTGGCAGAACCCCATCTGCTCCATCATCTCCAGGTCGAACATGGTCCGTTGCTCCAGCCGCTGGGCCTCCACCAGCATGTTCTGCTCCCGGAAATACTGTAGCCGATCTTGCAGGTCGATCCGTATCTCTTCTATGGCACGCTCCAGGGTCTCGCGGGTTGCCACGTAATGGGATGCAGGATAGATGGCGGCCTTGGTGATCCGTTGCAGCACAAGGCCACGCAGGGGATCGATCTCGCTGATCGCATCAATCGTGTCGCCGAAGAATTCCACCCGATAGGCCCGTTCATCGTCGTGGGCAGGGAATATCTCGACGCTGTCGCCCCGCACCCGGAAGGTGCCGCGGTGGAAGTCGATGTCGTTGCGCTCGTACTGGATCTCCACGAGCTTGCGCAGCAGGTTGTCGCGGCCGTATTCGTCCCCTTCGTGAAAGAAGATATGCATGGCCTCGTACTCGGCCGGCGAGCCTATGCCGTAGATGCATGAGACCGAGGCAACGATGATGACGTCGCGACGGGTGAGGAGGCTTCTGGTTGCCGAGTGGCGGAGCTTGTCGATCTCGTCGTTTATGGCCGAGTCCTTCTCGATGAAGGTGTCGGTGGTCGGCAGGTATGCCTCGGGCTGGTAGTAGTCGTAGTAGGAGACGAAATACTCAACGGCGTTGTCCGGGAAAAGCTCCTTGAATTCGCCGTAGAGCTGGGCCGCAAGGGTCTTGTTCGGGGCAAGCACCAGGGTCGGTCTGCCGGTGGTGGCAATGACGTTGGCAACGGTGAAGGTCTTGCCCGAACCGGTGACGCCAAGCAGCACCTGGTCACGGTCTCCACGCAGGATCCCTTCGACCAGCTCCTCGATGGCACGAGGCTGGTCTCCGCGGGGGGAGTAGTCGGTTGTCAGGCGGAATCCGTCGCTCATCTCTCGGTCATCCGGTAAAGCGGGCTATTCGCAGATGTTCGGGTGTAGATCATGGAGAGTCATTTTCGTGCAATTTGCGAAGATATGCAAGGCGAGAGATCAGAAGTCGTTTTAGCTGTTCCTGCAAATCCTCCTCACCTGCTTCGTCATTGTAATGTTTTCATAAAAATCCTATCATCCCAGCAATTGAGATAATCTCGAACAGAAGGAAAGTTTATGGTTGTAGAAACCTGGCAGAGCGCCATAGATATCCAAGCCAATGAAAGAGTAGTCGCGATGCGAGACTTAAGGTTTATGGGTATCACAGCCGGATCGATGTTTCCAGGGATAGACAGTGTATGGGAAGAAGTCAGAGAACGTAACTTTGAAAGATAACAAGCGCCAAGACCGGCCTAAATGCAGCCGGTCAGGCTAATGGCGTTATCAGCGAAATTTGAGTGAAAGCATGAATGGAGAAAATCTGGTTGAGGAGCTGAAACAGAAATTTGAGGTTTCTACTGGGAAAATACAGGGACACTATACTGATTTACCCCTTCATTCTTTCTAATTAGGTATGGTGTCCCCCTATTGGGTGCCTTTGTGAAGTACACCCGGGAACTTACCCTTCCGGCTCTCCCTTTTTCATCCAGGATGCCTTGGTCTTGAGCCTGATGCCGTCTACAAGTGTGGCTTGCGTCAGGCTGCCGGCCTCTGCCTGGATGCAGATGAAATAGAGATCTTCGTCACCGGCCTTCCAGGCCCGCTCACCTTCGGGGGCGACCCGGATCAGGCTCCCCTCCTCAATCGGAAACTCCTCGCCATCTGCGAAGAAGAGACCGTTGCCGCGCAGGACGATGTAGAGTTCTTCGTTCTTCTGGTGGGCATGGACGAACGGCATCCCTTTGCCCGCCGGGACACGGTTGAGGGAGACCTCGCAGCCGGTCAGCCCCAGTTCTTTTCCGATGAAATATTTGCCGTCGAACCCCATGAATTCCCGTTGCAACAGGGTCTCAAACGGTCCGGTCTGCTCTGCGGTGAAGTTTTCCCCTTTGATAGTCATGGCTCAGCTCCTTTCAGGTCTGGTCTCATTCATGACTTGTGCAACCCTTGGAATACCCCCTTCGCAGGGGACCTTGGTCTGGCAGAGTCCGCAACCGGTCTGAGGGGTGCCATATCGCTCCGCAACCGTTTCGATGACGGTTTTGTAGACATACTGGCTGCATCTGCTCTTGTCGTGCCCCTCGTGCGACAAGGCGCCCACCGGGCAGCGGGCGATACAGAGGCCGCAGCTTCCATCCCGGAAATAGAGGCAGTTGTGGCGGTGGTCAGGGTAGGGGCGCACGCTTGGCGCGAGCGACAGATCGGTGATCACGCTGCCGCAGCGGTGGGCGATACCTTTGGGGGTTATGAGGGCATCGTTCAGGCTGAAGGTCCCAAGCCCCGCAGCATAGGCGGCATGGCGCTCCGACCAGTTTGATGCTATGCCGACCGGAGTGTCGGGGTATTCCTTCCAGCTGGCTACCAGTTGCGGCGCCACCCCCTGTTGCCCGCGCTCCTCCAGCCAGGCCACGAGATGCCGTCGAAGCGCGGCGTTCAACTGCTCGCCGTAACACCTGGTCTGCGCCCATCTCCTTGACGGAAACTGCTCTTCGTGCCGGTTACTCTCCCGGGTTGTCCTGGCGATAGGCAGAATCCAGCAGATCAGGGCCGCTGCCCGGCTGTCAGCCCCCAGGGCGCTTTCCATAACCTCCTGCGGGGTCTGGTGAAAGTCGCCGATGATCCCCTTGTACTCAAGAAAGAGCCGATCATCTGCCGCGGCATACCCGACCAACGGCTCGTCAAAATACGTCTCTTCGCTGTCCGGAAAGCGGTTGAGCGGGCTGTCACGGACAAAACGTATAATCTCGTTACGGATCTGCTCTTCCATCCTCTCCTCCCGGCACTCAGATTAAGAGATCAGTTGTTGCGCCGTTTCTTCGGCACGTCGCAGGATATGTTCGGGAACCGCGTCGACAGAGGAGGGGCCGATGCCGCAGGCGCGGATCAATCGGGCGTCGTTGAATCCCAGCCATTTCAGGAAACCTTCGTAGCGGGGAAAGATGTCGGCGAACAACGCCTCATCCGGATGCCCCTGCGTGAGTACGAAGATCAGCTTTTTCGGGGCAAGCCTGCTCGGCTGTTGGTTGGTGCGGTAATCCGGAACCAGATAGGAGAAGGTTCGATCCATAAACCCTTTGAGCTGGCTTGAGATCTCCCCGTAATAGACAGGCGAGGCGAGCAGCAGGGCATCCGCTTCGCTCACAGCGGCCAATACCTCTGTCAGGTCGTCATTGAGCACGCATCTGTCGAGCTTTGTCTTGCATGCATAACATCCCTGGCAACCGCGATAGTTTAGCCGGTTCAGCTCGTACGATCTGGTCTCTGCTCCAAGGTTTGCCGCGGTTTTCAGGAAATGATTCGCAATGGTTGAACTGTTTCCCTCTGTGCGAGGGCTTCCCAGCAGGCTGACGATCTTCATGGTATTTCCTCCGATTTTATTGTTCAACTACCAATATTTCTTGTATCCCTGATTTAATCAACTAATAAATATCTCATAAAGCCTTGCACGGTACGAAGCTAGGCTGATTCTTCTGCGAGTGTGAAGGCAGGTGGTATACTGTATGAAAACTATGGGGGGATTGCTATGTCATTCGAGAAAACCTGGTACTCGCTGGACGAGGCGGTGGAGAAATTCGGTCTGGATAAGAGGGTCATCCTCTCCTGGGTCGAAGAGGGACTGGTTCGCGGAGAAGAGGTGGACAAGGAGGTGGTGCGGATCAACATAGACGATCTGGAACTCAAGGTGCAGGAGATGACCGGCATCTGACCGGGGCAATATCCCCTCCAGTCTTATACCGAGGCTCTTACCCGTATCCCCAACCGGCAATGCTCTACTGCCTGAAGTAGGTATTCTTGTGAACAATTTTGCTCTCTTCACGGATGTGAGTCTGAATCCTCAGCGCAGGCTTGGCATTGGCGCCTACCTGCTTCTCCCTCTGTCGTTTCTGGAAAACGAACCTGACAGTATCGAGCAGGTCGATGTGGCCGCACGTCTTAAATTCAAGAGGTTTACGGAGACCTCATCGACAAAGCTCGAAGTTCAGACCGTCTTGTGGGGAGTAAAGGATTCACACGAGGAAATGACCGGCTCTGCTCGTGGGTCTCTGCAGATATATACCGATTCCCAGTGCGTTGCCGGGCTCTTGAGGAGAAGGGCCGGCCTGACAGGCAGCGGGTTTATTTCGAAGCGCTCAGGAGTGCCGTTGGCACATGCTCCGCTCTATCGCGAGTTTTACGAAGCTTTCGACCAGCACGGCTTTTCACTGAACAAGGTGTCAGGGCACTCCCGCGCCAGCTCACACGATACCGTCCACCGGATTTTCTCATATGTCGATCGGGAAGTAAGAAAAGCGTTGGCCCTCTGGCTGGAGTCTGGCGAATCTCCGTGTCATGAAATCAGCTGATCCTTCGTAACGCATGCACCGTTCAGAGAAACGCAAGCAGTCGCTGAAAGAGTCCGGGAATCAAGATGAACAACAGTGCAAAGGCGCTCCAGAGAACTAAACCGTTCAGGGCGTGGCCTTTACATGCCTGTTCATCGTCTGGGGTTGCCTGGCGATCTGCCGCGAACAGCTGCAGTACGATGCCAAGGTAATAAATGACCCCGACATAGCTCCCGGCAAAGGCCAGAACGGCGGGCCACAGATGGCCTGAGGCTATGACCGCTTTGAAGACGAACAGTTTGGCCAGAAAACCGGGCAGGGGCGGAATCCCTGCAAGAGACAGAACAGCCAGGGCCAGCAGCAATGCCGGTAACGGCTTTGAAGCGAAGGCCCCATGCAGGGCGGCCAGATCATCAGACTCCCCTTCAACCAGCATGGCGAAGCTGGCGCAGGCTATGATAGTGGTAACCGCATACACCGAAACATAATAGAGCAGCGCCTCCTCTCGGCCTCCGCTCGCATCGGTCAGGGCAAAGATCATATACCCGGCGTGGGCGATGGAGGAGTATGCCAACAGTCTTCTGAATCCAGTCTGGCTGATGGCTGTCAGGTTTCCGTAAAAGATCGAAGTCAACGACAGGATGGAAATTATCGCAACGCAATCACTGTTCAATGTCAAACCGGACAGCACCCTTACCAATGCCAGCACCACGGCACCCTTGACGACCGAGGCCAAAAAAGAGGTTACCTGCAGCCTGGTACTGGAGTAGGCATCCGGAGCCCAGGCATGGAATGGGAAGAGGGCTGCCTTGAGGAAGAACCCGGACAGTATGAGCAGGCAGGCCGTCAGGGCCAAAGCTCCACCGGTCTGAACCACGCCGACAAAGTCCCCTAAGGCCAATGTTCCGGTTGTACTGTAGGCCAGCGACAATCCAAAGAGGATCAGGGCGCTGGCCACCGAGGAGAGCAGCAGGTATTTGAAAGCCCCTTCGCTGCTGCTGGAGAGGCCGCTTCCGTGCACCATCATGGCGAATGCGGGCAAGGAGAGCATCTCAATCCCGATGAAAAGTGAGATAAAACCGGCGCTGTCCATGATGATCATGGCCCCCATAAGGGATGAGGAGAGGAGCATCCAGAACTTGTACCCCGGGCAGGTTGCACGGGAGCAAATCCCTAGAATCAGGCCGCATCCCAGGATCACCAGTTTGGCCATCAGGGCAAAGTGATCGATCCTGATCTCCTGTGCCAGTGGTTCGGCGCTGTAACCACTGCAGATCTGGGCCATAAGAACAACGCAACCGGAGCCGACAGCGACAAGATACAGGAGACCCCCCAGTCGAGAGTCGGCCCGGATGATCTCCAGCAGCATAAGCAGCATGATGAGAGCCAGCAGGATATGTTCCGGCAGAAGGCCGTATATGAGGTCAGTGGCCATTGGCGCCTCCAAGGTGTGAGGTGGAAGATACAACAGCTCCCGGCAGCGCGGAGATGACGGCAACACGCCCTGCCAGCCATGCTACGGAGCTCTGGGTCTTGTTCATGAGGCTAAAGGGCCAGGCCCCTATGAGGATGATCAGGATCAGAAGCGGGGCAAATGCCACTGCCTCGCGCAGTTTCAGATCCCGGCAGCTCAGGTTGCCGGAGGGGATGCCATACAGGATGGAGCGGGCGAAGCGGAGCATATAACCGGCGCCAAGAACCATCCCTGATGATGCGAGTACTGATGCGACAAGCAGCAACGAACCGGATTCGGAACGAAAGGTAGCCATCCCCTGCTGGAATGAGCCGAACAGGATCAGGAACTCGGAGGTGAATCCGCTGGTCAGCGGCAAGGCGACTGTGGTGAGAATCAGCACCATGGTCAGCACAGCCATGCGCGGCGCCAGAGTGGAAAGTGCATTCAGGGTAAGGTAGGCGGTTCCCATCCTCTGCTCCAGCAAGTTAAGCAGCAGAAACAGGCCTGCCACTGCTGCTCCGTGGCTCAGCATCTGGAACAGTGCGCCATGGATGGCAGTCTGTTGAAGGCTGAAGATTCCCAGCACGATATACCCCATATGGCTGAGTGAGGAGTAGGCCACCAATCGCTTGAAGTCCTCCTGACGGAGCGCCATAACAGCCCCGTACAGGATGCTGAACACCGCCAGCATTGCCAGATAGGGAGCCGTGGCGACTGCGACCTCCGGACAGAGGGGTAACGCAAGCTTGAGCAGGCCGTAGGCGCCCATCTTGGAGAGCACCCCGGCCATCAGGGCCGTACCCGAGGCCGGCGCCTCGCAGTATGTGAGCGGCAGCCAGGAGTGGAAGGGGAAGAGTGGACACTTGATGGCGCAAGCAAGTACGACGGCCGAGAAGACGAAGAGTTGCGTCCCCCAATCAAGGTGCAGGCGGTAGAGGGTTTCAAACTCGAAAGTCCAGCTACCTGTCTGGTGCAGGGACTCCACACCCAGCAGGATGACTCCGGCCAACAGCAGCACACTTCCGGCCAGTGTATAGAGAAAAAAGGCCATGGCGGCTCTGCGTCGTTTCTCCCCGCCGAAGGTAAGGATGAGAATGAACATCGGCAACAGTACTGCCTCCCAGAAGATGAAGAACAACATCAGGTTCTGGGAGAGAAACGTGCCGAGCAGACAGGCCTCCAGAATCAGCAGTAACGCCAGATACAGCCTGCTGCGGGCCTGGTTAGTGGTCCAGGCGCACCCCAGTACCACCGGGAAAAGGAGACAGCTCAGTATCAGCAGGTAGATGTTCACCCCATCCAGAGCCAGGTGCAGATTCATTCCCAGAGATGGTATCCAGGGCAGATTATAATCAATCAGGCCGGCTTCGGCGGAAGTGCCATACCTAAGGAAGAGGGCTGCTGACATGGCCAGCTGTGCCAGCATGATCGCCATTGCCAGGATGCGGGGAAACCCGGAAGCCTTGGCCGGTATCAGACCCATCAGGAGTGACCCGGCAAAAGGGATGAGAAGCAGGAGCAGAAGTATGGTTGAGTCAGGCATGATTAACACCCCACCAGAGCATAAGGGTCAGTCCAAGAAGCAGATAGAGCACATAGGCTTGGACATTGCCGTTTTGCAGGCGAGAGAAGAACCGGGCAAGCGACTGTATCCTTGCGGCAGAGCCGGTCAGAACACCTTCCTCCAGCGTGGCCTCCACCCTGCGGGCCAAAACCGATTCGGAAAGGTAATCCATAAATCGGACAAGCAGGTGGTTGAAGGAGTCGAAGTAATAACCTTTATTTATCATTTCGTAGGCAAATTCGGCAGAATGCCTGGACTGGAGGGAGAGTTTGCTTCGACGGTTGTAGAATATCCAGGCCAGGAGGATTCCTGTCAGGGCCGTCATTACTGCAATACCCATCAGCATCAGTTCGGCATGCTCCCCTGCCTTTACACCCGCCTTGTCATGAGCAAAAACCGGGGCCAGGAGTTGATAGAAAGGTGCCGTAACACCGAGGCGTTCCTGGAGGAACCCGGGAAGCCCCACCAAACCTACTGCCAGAGAAAAGAATGCCAGGATGGTCAGCACGATGGACATTGAGGGTGGAGGTTCGTGGATCCCCTGTTTGAGCTTATCCGGGACATTGTCGAAGCCGAAGAAGGTCATGATGATGGCGCGGAACATATAGAAGGAGGTCAGGCCGGATGTAAAGCACGCGATCAGCCAGAGTAGCAGTGAACCGTTGGGGGCCGACCAGGCGCTCCAGAGGATCTCGTCCTTGGAGAAGAAGCCTGCAAATGGCGGGATACCGCAGAGTGCCAGGCTGGCGATCAGAAAGACACCAAAGGTAAAAGGAATCTTTTTCGCAAGATCTCCCATGTTGCGCATATCCTCTTCACCATGCAGTGCGTGAATCACCGCACCGGCTCCCAGGAAGAGACAGGCCTTGAAGAAGGCGTGGGTGCAGAGGTGAAACAACGCCACGGGGAAGGCCCCCAGACCGCAGGCCATAAACATGAAACCGATCTGAGACATGGTCGAATACGCCAACACCTTCTTCAGGTTGAACTGTGTCACTCCCATGGTGGCCCCCAGAAAGGCGGTCAGGGCCCCGCCCCAGGTAACAACCATCATGGCATCGGGGGCTTGCAGGAATACGCCGTTCAAACGGGCCAGCAGGTAGACCCCTGCAGTAACCATGGTGGCGGCATGAATCAGGGCCGAGACTGGCGTGGGACCGGCCATGGCATCCGGAAGCCAGACATGCAACGGGATCTGGGCTGACTTTCCGCAGGCTCCGATCAGAAGAAGGATGGCGATGGTGTTCATGATTCCCGGTGAAGACGGAGTCGCCGAGAACCAGCTGTTGATCTCCTGGAAATCCATGCTTCCGCAGAAAAACCAGATAAGGAAGGTTGCCAGGATAAAGCCGGTGTCACCCACCCGGTTGACCACGAACGCCTTGAGACCTGCGGAGGTCTTTTCTGTATCCTCGAACCAGAAGCCGATCAGCAGATACGAGGCGATTCCCACTCCTTCCCAACCGGCAAACAGTATCACCAGGTTCTTGCCCAACACCAGCAGCAGCATGAAGAAGAGAAACAGGTTCAGGTAGGCGAAGTAGCGCGCATAACTTTTGTCGTGGGCCATATAGCCGGTCGAATAGATGTGGATCAGGGTCCCCACCCCGGTCACTACCATACACATGACGGCGCTTATCTGGTCAAAATGCAGTGCCACATCGATCTTCAGACCGGCTACGGCAACCCAGGTAAAGAGTGACTCTGAAACAGGGGTTCCGTCGGCCAGAAGCTTTGAAAACAGCGCCACGGTCAGGCAAAAGGTGATGGCCGGCAGACCGCAGGCAATCAGGGATACCACGCGCCGGGGGAGTCTTGATCCGAGGATCCCGTTGATCAGGAATCCGATCAGGGGGAGCAGGGGGAGCATATACAGTTGGTTCATTTTCTAACCTTTCAGTTCCTGGTGAGAGGCCAGGTCCAGCGAACCGCGTCGTTTCACCAGCAGCACCACTATCGCCATTGCCAGGGCAATTTCACAGGATGCCGCCACGTAGATGAAAAATGTCATGGCGACGCCGGAGAGGGCCTGAAGTCGTACGGCTGAGGTAACAAAACTCAGCACCACGGCATTGAGCATGATCTCCAGGCACATCATCACCACCAGCAGGTTGCGGCGCATAACCACCCCCACCAGTCCCATGGAAAAAATCAGGCCGGCCAGTGCTATCAGTATGCGGTATTTATCCATTTTGCCCCTCCACCATTACTGTCCAGGCAGCAATTACGCCGACAACCAGCAGTACGGTGGCAAGTTCAAACTGAAACCAGTACTGTTTCATGAACTCCACTGAAAATGCCTTGAAACTGAAGATGTCGTTCGTAACAGAAAGTGCAGCTGAAGAACCTGACGGTACTAGCATCGCTACCTGCCACATTACCGCGAGGGCCGCCAGCGCAATCAAGACACCAGGCAGTGCCATGTTGGAAAACGGTATACCGTAGGAGCTATCCCGATCGTCAAGCAGCATGATCGTATAGACCATGAAGACCATCACAGCGCCAACGTATATGAGGATCTGGAAAACGGCCACCACGTGCGCGCCGAGGCAGGCATAGATGGCTGCCAGGCTGACCATGTGTCCTACCAGGGCCAGGGCGGCCCGCATCGGTTGCCTGAGTATCAGGACCAGTCCTGCGAAAAGCAGCGCCAACATGCTGAAAAACAGAATAAAGAGATCGTTCATGCGTGCACCTCCTGTAATTGTTCAGCAACAGAAGGGTAGACCTTGGCCGGATCATTTGTCGGGCACCAGTTCATGAGCAGGTCTTGGGTGGCCCACATCCGGTCACGGTCGAAGCCGGGAAAGTCCGGCACATCTTTGGACATCCGTATGGCATCTTCCGGGCATGCCTCAATGCAGAACCCGCAGAAGATACAGCGAGAATAATCGATCTCGAAACGCTCCGGGGCCTTGGGATGAAAGGTGTCATCAAAGTTGCCGGTGGATAGGATTTCGATGCAGTAGGCCGGGCAGACCGTTGCGCACATGTTGCAGGAGACGCACTGCACTTCGCCGTTCTCACGCTGGGTAAGAATATGTCGTCCTCGGTTGACGGGGGAATAATCGCGGCGGATCTCCTCCGGATAGTACGCGGTCAGAGCCCCCTTGCGAAAGGTTGCCCACTTCCAGAGGTTGCCGAAGAACACACCACCCGTGATGCAGAGCCCCCGGATTATCTCAAGGATGTAGAGGCGCTCCCACAAGCCCATTTCCGGTTTGTTCCAGTATTCCTTTTTCATATCATCCTTTCAGTCATATCCATTGTGAGAATGCGGTCAAGACCAGGTTCAGGGCTGCCAGCGGGAGCATGAATTTCCAGCCGAACCTCATCAGCTGGTCATAGCGGAAACGGGGGAGGGACCAGCGTATCTGGATCTGAAAGCAGCCGACCAGTATGACCTTCACCATGAAGGTCGCCACCTGCAGCAGAACTACCGCCAGATGCGGAAGCTGCCAGGAAATGCCGAACGGCAGCACAAAACCTGTGGAGGCCAGCCAGGGGAGGTTATAGCCTCCCAAAAAGAGCGTCACCACCAGGGCCGATACCACCACGATCTCTATGAATTCGCTCAACATGAACAGCCCCATCTTCATGGCACTGTATTCGGTGAAATAACCAGCTACCAGTTCCGACTCACACTCAGGCAGGTCAAAGGGGACCCGCTTGTTTTCGGCAATGGCTGAGGTCAGAAAGAGCGCAAAGGCCAAAGGCTGTTTAAATATGCCCCAGGAAGGGAGAACGCCGAACATGAGACCGGACTGGCTGATCACCATCTCGTTCAGATCCAGGGTGCCGTAGGTAACGACCAGGCTGATCAGGGCCAACCCCATGGAGACCTCGTAGGAGATCATCTGGGAGGCGGCCCGAGCAGCCCCCATGAGCGAGAACTTGTTGTTGGAGGACCACCCTGCCAGCATGGTCCCCAGGATGCCGATCCCGGAGATGGCAAGCACCACCAGGATACCTCCGTCCAGCTTTGCTACCTGCATGCTGTAGCTCCGCTCGCCGAAAAATGCCTTGAGCTGCTGAGTCAGCTGGGGAAAAGAAGAAAACAATGCATTGTCCATCAAATTGGCGGGGAAGAGAGTTCCCCCGAAGGGGATCACGGCAAAGACAAGCAGCACCGGCACCGCCACCAGCCAAGGGGCCAGGTTGTAACAGAAGCGATCATAGGTGTGCGGTGTGAAATTCTCTTTCAGCAGCATTTTGGCACCGTCGGCAATGCCGTGGAAAAGCCCCCACGCAACCAGTTTGATATCCGTGAAGGGAATCCGGATGTAGCAGCGGTTAGCGCCGATACGGTCGGCCATGATCGCAGACTGCTTGCGCTCAACCCAGGTAAAGAGGGTCGCAAGTCCAAGCATGAATCCGATGGCATACCCCATGAAACCCACGTATATGATAAGATCCTGAATCATGCGCCCAGCCTCCCGAATAGCTCACCGGCGTGCTGTACCAGCCTGGGTTTGTCGAACACCTTCTCGAACCGGTTCAGTTTTCCCTCAAAGTTGCTGAAGGTGCCGCTCCGTTCGAAGGTCGTGGAGATGGGTATCAATAGGTCTGCCTGCCTCTCCTGCTGAGGGGCGAAAAAGGCCAGATGGATCACCCTGGCGTCTCCCAGGGAGCTGTACTCCACCTGGTCACCCCAGAGCAGAAGCAGGTCATGGCCAGCCGAGGCATCATAGGGGCGGCAGGCGAACCGGGCCTGCACTCCATGGCTGTTGGGGTTCTTGTCGGCCCTGATCAGGAAATTGTCTTCCAAAACCTCATCCGCAGTGGGCTCATAGTCCTGGCGGGTATAGACCATCATACTCGCCCCCAGGGCTTCCCTGAACGAATCCAGCTCTTCGTTGGAGGCATGGGCCGAGACGATGGCTGCCGGATTTACAGCCCCGGATAGCAGTTTGCCGGCTCTGTCCAGCGCCTCTTTCAGAGTGGCGTCTCTCCCCAGGATCTGTGGATGGAGTGCCCGTTTGCGTCCCATGAACTTGTGAAGGTCAAATCCCTTGTTGCATATCCAATGACCATTGATATCTTGGTTTTCTGCCGGTGTTATGCGGTAAGCCATACGGTTTTTGTCGTCTCCCAGCGAGCGCACATGCCAAGTTTTTTTGCGTCGCCAGACATTCACGCTGCAGCATCGGGAGCATCCGCTGCAGACCGACCGGACAGGCTCAAGATACCAGACCCGGCTCTTGTAGAGAAAATCGCGGGATAAAAGCGCTCCGGTGGGGCATATGTCGATCACATTGTCCGAGTAGGGATCGTCAAAGGCGATGCTCTCCAGTCGCGCCACCCGGGCATGGCTTCCCCGTTCGATGATCCCCAGCATGTGCGAGCCGGAGACCTCGCGGGTGAAGCGGACGCATCGACTGCAGAGGATACAGCGCTCGTTGTCCAGTGAGATGCGGGGGCTCAAGTCATAGAGCTTCGGTTTGCGATGTTTACGTTCAATGGAGATAGGTTCGCTATCGCCATACTTGACTTGGTAGTCCTGCACCCTGCATTCGCCGGCTTTGTCGCAGATGCCGCAATCGCCGGGATGGTTGAGGGTGATGAACTGCATCACAGCCTGGCGTGCCGCCAATACCTCGTCCGAGCAGGTTTCGATCTCCATCCCGGGAGACACTGCCAGATTGCAGGACGGCATCAGCTTGGGACGACCGTCCACCTTGACCAGGCAGACCCGACAGTTGCTGGCAATGGAGAGACAGGGGTGATAGCAGAAATGGGGGATTTCAATGCCGTTATTCAGGGCCGCCTGCAGAACCGTTTCCCCCGGATTGGCCTGTACTGTTTTCTTGTCTATCTTGAGTTCAATCATAGTGCCTTCATATTTCCAGACGGCCATCGTACATGGAGCGGCCGTGCTCGATATACTGCTCGAATTCGTTTCGAAACTTCCTGATGAACCCCTGAACAGGCATGGAGGCGGCCTCTCCCAGGGCACAGACCGTATTGCCCATGATCCCGGCAGTTATCCGCTCCAAACCATCCAGGTCTCCCTTGACCCCTTTCCCCTTGACGATGCGTCCGAGGATCTTGTCCATCCAGGCGGTCCCTTCACGGCAGGGTGTACACTGTCCGCAGGACTCGTGACTGTAGAAACGGGTCAGGATCTGAAGCAGAGTGACCATGCAGGTTCCCTCGGCAATCACGATCACGCCGCCGGAACCGAGCATGCTTCCGGACTGCTGCAACGATTCGGCATCCAGGGTGACCCCCTCGATCTCCGATGCCAAAAGCACCGTGGTGGAGGAGCCCCCCGGGATCACGGCCTTCAGTTTTTTCCCTCCCGGGATGCCGCCGCAATCTTCAAAAATGATTCGTTTCAGCGGGTAACCGGTGGGACGTTCGTAAAGGCCGGGGCGGTTGACATGACCTGAGATTCCGAACAGTCGTGTCCCGCTGTTTTTTTCATTGCCGATGGCTGCGTATGTCGCCCCACCGTGCGAGATGATCCAGGGGATACTTGCCAGGGTTTCAACGTTGTTGATCACCGTGGGAGCCTGGTAGAGACCTTTGACTGCCGGGAAGGGGGGCTTAACGCGAGGGTAGCCCTTGAAGCCTTCCAGTGAGGAGAGCAGGCTCGACTCCTCGCCGCAGACATAGGCGCCACCTCCGCGATGTACGATAATGTCGCAGGAAAAGTTGCTGCCGAGGATCTTTTCACCTACCAGTCCTGCCTCGCGGGCCTCCTGCATGGCCTCCTGCAATCGGTGGAGCGGCAGGTCAAACTCACCGCGAATGTAAATAAAGGCGTGGCGCACGTTCATGGCGTAAGAAGCCAGAAGAACTCCTTCGATCAACTGGTGGGATGATTGTTCAAAAATCCAGCGGTCCTTGAAGGTTCCCGGCTCCCCTTCGTCTGCGTTGCAGCAGAGGTAGACCACCGGGCTGTTCTTATCCACGAATGACCATTTCATGCCGGTCGGGAAGCCCGCCCCCCCCCGGCCGCGCAGGCCGGAGGTCTTGACCTCGTTTTCCACGTCCAGCGGCTGCATCCGGGTCAGGGCCTTTTCCAGTGCACGGTATCCACCACGCCGTCGGTAGGAGTCCAGGGTGTGCGAGTATGGCGTAACTTCAAAATTGAAGAAGATGCGAGGTTCACTCATGGCAGATCCTTCAGGATCTGATCGATACGTGCCTCGTTCAGTTGTTCATGGTAGCTGTTGTTGACCTGCATGGCAGGAGCCGTACCGCAGGAAGCCAGGCATTCCACCTCCAGCAGGGTAAATCGACCGTCGGCGGTTGTCTCGCCCCGGCGGATTCCCAGTTTGCGTTCCAGGTAGCCTATCAATCGTCCGGCTCCCGTAAGCGAGCAGGAGATATTTCGGCAGACCTTGATCACATGCTGTCCCACCGGTTCACGGTAGAGCATCGTGTACCAAGTCAGCGCTTCCAGTACCTGCATGGCGGGGACGTTCAGATAATCGGCGATATAGGCGGCATCGCTCTCGGTCAGATGTCCCTTTGCCTCCTGCATCAACTGAAGCAGAGGCAGAACCAGCGATGACGACATTTCATTGGGGTAGTCCGCCCTCAACTCACTGAAACGCTCTAGAAGGGAGGCCATCTTATCAGGGCCGGCATTGCTTAGGTGGTCGAATTTCTCTTTAAGGCAACTCATCGGTCACACTCCCCTCCAATCATGTTCATGGATCCGAAAGTGGCTATGATATCGGCCACCTGATATCCTTCCAACAACGTGTGCATTCCCCCCATGTGGGCAAAACTCGGTGAGCGGACATGCAGTTTGTAGGGTTGCCCGCTCCCATCGCTTACCAGGTAGAAGCCGAGCTCGCCGTTGGGGGCTTCGTGGGCGCAGTAAACCTCACCGGCCGGGACCTGGATCCCGTCGGTAATCAGTTTGAAATGTTGGATCAATGATTCAGTCCGGGTATAAACCTGCTTCTTTTCCGGCAAAGTCACCCGCGGATCGTTCACGCTGACCGGACCATGCGGCATCTTGCTGATGCACTGGCGGATCATGGATACCGATTCGTCCATCTCGCGCATTCTCACGTAGTATCGGTCGTAATTGTCGCCGTTGATACCGACCGGAACATCGAAATCCAGATCCGCATACGCCAGATAAGGGCTATCCTTGCGAAGGTCACTCGCCAGACCGGTGGAACGCAGGATCGGTCCTGTAAATCCCCAGTTCAGAGCCTGTTCAGGGGTCATGACACCGACATTGCGCGTCCGGTCGATGAATATGCGGTTACGGTCCAACAGGCCATGTATACGCCCGATATACTGCTCGTGGAATGCGAGGATCTCTTCGAGACGAACCAGCCAACCCTCGGGCAGCTCCTTGGCCAAACCGCCGATCCGGACATAGGAATAGGTCAGCCGGGCGCCGGTCAGGTGGTTGAGATGTTCGAAGATATAATCGCGGATGGTCATGAGGTACAGAAAGGCTGTCATTGCACCCATTTCCATAACCGTGGCGGCGATACAGCAGACATGATCCGCCAAGCGGTTGTACTCGCACAACAGAGTGCGCAGGTACCTGCAGCGCGGGGTTATCTCGATCCCGAGCAGCTGCTCCACAGCCGCTGCATAGGCAAAGTTGTTGTTCAGGCTGGAACAGTAATTGAGGCGGTCCGTATAGGGGACAATCTTGTGATAGGTATGGTATTCGGCCTGTTTTTCGAAGCCACGATGCAGGTAGCCGCAATGCACGTCAGCCTTCTTGACCGTTTCACCATCCAGCTCGGCAATAATCTGAATAGTGCCGTGGGTAGCCGGATGAGACGGTCCGAGGTTGACCAGCACGTTGTTCGGATCGGCGGTCTGTTCGAGATATGAGCTGACTGGAGACGTATATTCCACGTGATTTCACCTGCGGTACGCGACAAGGGGTTGTTCCCTGTCGATGGGGTAGTCCTTGCGGAGTGGATGGCCGTCGAAACCTTCATACAATAGAATCGGACGCAGGTCGTCATTGCCTATGAATTCGATACCGTACATCTCATGGACTTCCCTCTCCAGGTATCGGGCCGAACCGTACATGCCGGTGAAAGTCATGACGCACGGGTTCTTTTCCGTTACCTGCACCTTCAGTCGGATCCGCATTCTCTGGCCCGAACTGTAGAGGTGGTACACCAGATCGAAGCGGGGTTCCCGCTCGGGGTAGTCGATAGCCGTCACATCCAGAAACAGGTCGAAACCGAACTGCTCCTTGAGCAGGGTTGTCAACGTAATGAGGTTCTCGTGTCTGAGCTCCAGGACCAGCATGTCGAAACTCATCCAGAAGCGTTCGTACAGATCTTTCAGGTTTGCACAAATTCTTTCGTAACCCATGGTAGGCTCTCTTCCCGTACTATCAAACCCTGACAATGTTCTGCTTCTCGAATGGTAGAATTGGATGATGATCACCCGCTATTCTCTCCTGCAGCTTCATTATGGCGTCGATCACCATTTCAGGCCGCGGCGGACAGCCAGGAACATAAATGTCCACCGGAATGACCTTGTCTACTCCCTGAAGTACCGCATAGTTGCGGTAGAAGCCTCCGCTGGTTGCACATGCTCCGAAAGCCATTACCCATTTGGGTTCGCACATTTGATCGTAGACCCTTTTGATGACCGGTGCTTCCTTGTGGCTGATGGTGCCCACCACCATCAGCAGGTCGGACTGGCGGGGCGTAAAACGCGGCAACGCAGCGCCGAAACGGTCAGTGTCATACAGTGTGGAGCTGACCGACATGAACTCCATGCCGCAGCATGCGGTCACGAAAGGGTAGGGGAAGAGGCTGAATTTGCGTACCCATCCCACCAGGTCGTCTTTTCTGGTTGTCAGAAAATCCATCATTGCCATTCCAATCCCCCTTCCTTCCAGATATATACAAAAGTCAGCGAGAGCAGCCCGAAGAAAAAGAGAAACGATACGAATGAAATTGTTGCTATTTCTCTGTTACCGAATGACATGGCCCAGATGAACAAGAGCACTGCCTCCAGGTCGAACAGCAGGAAAAATATGGCCACCGGATAATACTTGATGGACAGGGGGCGCGTATTTCGCAGTTGCAACGGCTGGGACCCGCATTCAAAGGGTTCCAGCTTGACGGCGGAGGCAACTATTCGGGGCCCCAGAAGCGCATTCAGAAGGACAATCAAACCGATCAGTCCTAGCGATGCCAGAATAAATATGAAAAACAGCAGGTACGGGTTCATGCCGATTCTCCGAAATACGACAAAACAACATTTATGAAGGCGGGGTGGGCATGGGTATCATGCCCACCACTCCATACTTAACCGGACTCCCCTTGCATATTTTGGGGGTCATGTATCAACTTCACGGTTTGTAGATCTTCAAGAGCGCCTGAGCCATTTCGGCCGGGCTGTCCGCCACGCTGATTCCGCACTCCCTGAGAATCGCCACCTTTTCCGTTGCCGTCCCCTTGCCGCCGGAGATGATTGCGCCGGCA
>CAZGQM010000013.1:0-93249 GCA_964528055.1 uncultured Geoanaerobacter sp.
AGTGTCAGCTTCCCAAGCTGAAGGTCGCGAGTTCGAATCTCGTTTCCCGCTCCATAAAAAACAAGAGGTTACAGACTAATTCTGTAGCCTCTTTCTTTTTAAGTGAACTATGCAACCCCTCATGCAACCTCTTAGCCGTCGGCTAGGGATGAAATGCCTTGATATAAGCATTATGGTATCGCAGCCAGCTTCTCCGGTGCCGCCTTAACGATTGCCTTATACATCGGCAGAGCCTTGAATGCTGCGACAGCTGGCGTCGGCCTTGGTTCAAGGATATCGGTTCGGTTTGGACTGGTAGACTTTCAAAATGCCCTGTGAACCGCTTCGTCGACCCAACCCACACTCTATCCCTCCACAAACGGAAAGAGGCGGCAACCAGTTCTCTGGCCCCGCCTTTTTCTTGTGTTGTGTTTAAGCCGGAACGTTGCTAGCCAGTCATTGTCAGAAGATAATAGTTCGAGTCCACAATAGCTCCCAAGCGGGGACAAAAATTGGCACTGGATGAGCATCTATCATTGTTATAATTGAATAAGCTTGACCTGCCAGTCTTGAGGCAATGCGCACCGATGATGGAAACTTGACTGATAGCTAATTTATATAAATATTTTGAGAACGGAGAGTAAACAACTCATTCCAATTAGTGCCCGCTTTAGATTATTTTTTCAGTCAACAGGCATGCAGCGCTTGCCTTCTTTGGAGTTGTCCCCCTACTCGCTATCGCTCGTTTCCCTGTGGACGGATCAGAGAATTATGATCTTTCAGAAAATGGTATAGGAAAAGAAGCTAACGACAGTTAAGACTTTATAATTCAAATTTTACGGGCTTTGCATTATTATGTTTGATTATCTTCTGACCTTTTGGGGATATTACGAACTCCAAAAACTTCTTTACTTTAGAGTTTGGATTAATGCTTACTGCAAGATGAGTCCTCAAAATGAATGGCCATTTGTCATTTAAGTAATCCTGTCCGTCTATCTTAACTGGACTGATTTTCCCTTCAGCCTCATGAAATGAAACCGCATCAAATATCCCTATACCGTTATCAGTAGATTCAAGAATAGCTTTCATATCAACTGATCTTGCCTTACTTGTCACCAATGGTGACTCATTCAGATTTTTCATGCAAACAAAAGCTTCCCTGAAATTAATTTTTGTTGCCTCATTTTCAGGTCTTGTAAATACACGGATGGGTTTATCAGCCCCACCCAATTCTTGCCAGTTATTTATCTTGCCACTGTATATATCGCACAGTTGCTTAGTGGAAATGTTTGAAACCATAACATCTTTTGTAACTGCAATTAAACCTTTGATTTGAGCTATTTCATATGACTTCAAAGGGAGCTTTAACTGTTCAGTTGTTAGCGGCATTGACGACATGGCAATGTCGATTGCTCCGGCATTCAATGCGGCAATACCACCTGCTTGGCCTAATGAAGTCTTATCTACATTAATCACATCCTTCGGGTTGAGTTTCATATAGGCATTGCCAAGTTCAGTTAGAATAGGTTTCAAGATTCCGGAACCGGAGATTCTTATGGTCTCAGCATTGGCAGTTGAAGCGATAAGCATCATACATAAAACCAATATCATTCTAGTCATGTACATATAGTCCTCCACACATTGATAAAATAATATAATATCAATATTTTGCGATTTTACTAATTTAATAACGCTTGCGTACGCAACTGGGAAAGATCATTGAACTGTTCCCAAACTGTTGCTTTTAGGATTGTATCAGCATTTATCAAGTTGTACTTAATTGGACTTACGACGCACACGCAAAGGAATGTAATATTTGAATTTTAGTTTATTTATCAGACTGTTATCTGTTTGACTTTATTAGTCTTTTGCCGTTCGAATCCCGTTTCCCGCTCCATAAATTCAAGGACTTAGAAGCTTTCTTCTAAGTCCTTTTCTTTTATTGTAGCAATATTGTAGCAAATGGCAGAATGTAAGCCCCATAAAACACTATAGATCTCAGTACTACATTATAAGCATGTCTGCCGGTTTTCCTTATCTCGGATCTCGAAAGACCGATTTGCTGCTTTATGCAAATTGGGCTTGAGAGACCGAACCATAAGGATCTTTTCCCTTAGCCACAGCACTTGGCACCTGGATTGCGATTTACTTTCTCTTCCACACCTCGCCTTAACTGAGAAGGATGCTAAGTCACAATTTTGTAGTATACCTGTATAAAAATTATATTCATAGTCTGGTATTTCTTGTTCGGAGTGTTATAGTTAGAACGTTACAAAGGGAGTTTAATTCATACTAAAGGAGGTTAACATTTATATGGAAGACACTCCACCAGGCAATTTAGTTACATAGGATGCACTCCCGCCGGTGAAATCAATTCACCGCATTTATACCTGAATGGGAATATACGATATAAAAAAACCCACCGATCCAATTGGTGGGTTTTTCATATTTGTTTTCAACAAACTGTTTATCCTTTGACCCAAACAGGAATGCGGGTCTGCTCAACATCCCATAGAACCGGCTCTATACAAAGTTTATAACAAATAAGACCGTATTAATCCCATTACACTTGACGATGCCTCATGATCTCTGTAAACTAACAACAAGGTGAGTAACATTATATGAGCATTGAAAGGAGATTATGCCAATGTGGACTGCTAGATTTCGTATTCGCCCTGTATCTCACTGCAAAGAAGGCTGCAGTATTTAGCCCGTCAACATCCTTGACGGGCTAAAGAAATGAAGCCTCTGCAGAAATGCGGGGGCTTTTCTTTGTTACGCCTTTCCTCCTACCTGTCAGCGAACTCATCCTGTTAATTATTGCACCTTGCAGCCTGGCAAAAAAGCATAGATCAGTTACTGCTACCCACTGATATTTATGCTATTAGTCTTTTTATGAAATGACAAATGCATTTGGTATGGTCATTTTACTCTAGTCCTTGCTCGAAAAGTCTAAATCCCAGCATTATCAACAATAAACCTCCAATTACACTCACTAAAGAGTGAAAAACAAGACAAATTATTCCGATAGTAGTATAAATTATGCCGAGTAGTTGACATTTTCTCTGTTTTACAATACCTGTCGATCTAACTGCATAGGAATAGAACTGATACAATAATACGAATAATGGGACAATCAAAATAATTTCCAAGATTAATTTCATCTGAGCTCCTTAAGTTCAACTGACATATTACACAATTATACACTACTGGTTCATAACAACAATTCAGAAAGCAATCCTGCTCCTGAACCATCCATTTGACTGCTGCTAGGAGCCGGTATTGCTGGAATCGCTTTTCTGGGGGAAAGATGATGCATGTAACATTTTCAGAAGGAATATGATGTAGGAAAAGAGTGTCTGAACTGAAGGAGACTCAAAATGCTCAGAAAGTCCTCGCCAATAGGGGGGACATTCTTTGTCTGTTCATCAGAAAGAAATTAAGCCACACGAAAGATTCAGGTTGAGTCACTATATTGATGGTTTACGTCCTAAGGCGATAACCGACTCCCGGCTCAGTAATAATGTACTGAGGTCGAGAAGCGTTGCTCTCTATCTTTCGACGCAGATTGCTGATGTTGACCCGCAGTACATGTGGCTGCTCAATATAACCAACTCCCCAGATCTGTTTGAGAATCTGACCATGGGTAAGCACCTTGCCTGCATGGGTGACCAAAAGACGTAACAAATCGTATTCGGTCGGGGTCAGTTGGACCTCTTCTCCCCGCACAATTACCTTGCGGCGGCAAAGATCAACCTCAAGGTCATCCACCTTATATACAGGTTCAGGTGCCAACTGAACTGAACGGCGTAGTGCCCCCCTGATCCGCGCACGCAATTCCGCCACGCCGAACGGCTTGCTCAGGTAATCATCGGCGCCTTCATCAAGCGCCTTAACCTTGTCATCCTCACGATCTCGCACTGAAAGGACTATAATCGGTACCTGCGACCACTCCCGAATTCTTTTGATCACCTCAAATCCATCCATATCCGGCAATCCCAGATCGAGCAGGATGATGTCAGGCCTTGTCGCAACCGCTGCTGCCAGTGCGGCATGCCCGTTTTCGGCCTGATGCAGGATGAACTCGCCGGTATCCAGGGCAGTATGCAGAAACCGCTGGATCGCAAGTTCGTCATCAACAATGAGTATTCGTGACAGGTTATCCTCTTTAGACATCCTGTTCCCCTTTTTGCGGCAGATGTACGAGCATCCTCAAACCACCGCCGCTTCGGTTCTCGGCCTTAATTTTACCACCATGCGCCTCTACAATCCCCTTGCAGATGGAAAGACCCAAGCCGGTACCCCTGACCCCTTCCGGCACTGGTATCCGGTAGAACTTGTCAAAGACCCTTTTCAGGTCTTTCTCGGGAATGCCGGGGCCCCGGTCGACAACTTCGATGGTCAATCGCATGTTATCGGAGTGAGCGGCAATTACGATAGGTGTATCGGATGGAGAGTATTTCAGTGCATTGTCAAGCAGGTTGACCAGCACCTGGGTCATAAGTACCAGATCCATTCTGGCTAGAAGCATGTTGGACGGAAGCTGTACATCCACCAATCGGGAGCCCAGACTCTGTTCAAGTGCCGCCAGGGCGCATCCCATCAGATCCTGCACATCGCAGAGCTCCAGGTTCAGCTTCAGCTCACCAGCCTCCAGTCGTGTCATGTCAAGGAGATTTCCGACGAAGCGGTTCAAGCGTCCTGCCTCCTCCCAGGCGGTATCCAGCAGTTCGTGGCGGGCTCTGTCGCTGAGCAGATGCCCCTCGTCCCTTAAGGTGCCCAAAGCGCCTGAAATAGAGACCAGCGGCGTGCGGAGATCGTGAGATACTGAGTTGAGCAGCGCCCGTTCCAGATTCTCCCTGGCCCGGAGGATCTGCGCCTGTTCTGCCTGCACGGAGAGTTGCACCCGTTCCATAGACATGGCTGTCTGAGTGGCAAATGCCTCAAGGATCCTTCGAGCCTGTGGAGAGCGGTAATCGCTTTCATTGGCAAGGCGGACTCCGAAAACTCCGAGGAGACTCCCTGAAGCCTGTAGGGGAAGATAGAGACAGGCCGCGGAGACCAGGGTTTCGGTGCCGTGACCGGCAGGTTGCCGGTTACGGAACGACCAGTCCGCTACTGCCGATTCCTTCTGGTCTATTTCCAGGCCTTCGCTCGCTGCTTTTACTTCAAGTCGTTCCCCCTCGGGGAGGAGCACAACTACCTGCGCATCCAGCGCTTCACCGCTGTTCCTGACAACGGCCTCCAGCACGGCTTCTAAATGCGCGGCTGCGGCCAGATCACGACTCAGGTAGTAGAGGCTGGCAGTCTGCATCTCCCGTTCCCGCACCGCTTCGGCCCGCTCACCGACCCTGGCAACCAGGGTGCTGATAATAACCCCCACCGAAAACAGGGCAGCAAAGGTTATAAAATATTGTGTGTCGGCCACGGCAAAGGTCAAGTGTGGCGGAATAAAAAAGAAGTCAAAGGCCAGCACGCCGAGAAAGGCTGAGAGAATGGCCGGCTTAAGGCCGAGACGAAGAGACGCCAGCACCACCGCCAAAAGGTAAATCATGACCATGTTGGTGGGTGCGATAAATGACCGTAAAAATGCACAGGTCAGGGTTGCAGCTGCTACCAAGGCCATGCTGCCGAAATAGGCAGATACGGTGAATGTTGTTTTCTTTCCCGGGGGGATACTGCTCGGTTTTCGCTCAATCGATTCGATACTCACCACATGCACATCAATGGATCCGCTCCTGCGAATTATCTGGTCAACGACCGGGGTGGTCAATAGCTCCCGCCAACGAGGCTTGGCAGGCTTGCCGACAACAATTCGGGTCACGTTGTGCTTGACAGCGAAGTCGATCAGGGCGTCAGGCACCGAGGTGCCGGTAATTGTGGCAACTTCAGACCCAAGACTCTCTGCAAGGCGCAGATCACGCCACACACGCTCCCGGTTCTCCTGCAGATACTTCCCGCCACCGGGAGTTTCGATATATACGGTAAACCAGGTAGCTTTGAGCTCATCAGAGAGACGACGGGTGGTGCGGATCAGTTTTTCACTATAGGGGCTTCCGCTGACGCAGACCAGCATTCTTTCAGCAGTCGGCCAAGGGCCGATGATGGACTGGGTCTCCATGTAGGCCCGCATCTGGTCATCAACTCGGGAGGCGGCGCGACGCATGGAGATCTCGCGCAGGGCAAGCAGGTTGCCGGGTCGGAAGAAAGTCTCCATGGCCCTGGCGGCCTGCTCGGGGATATAGACCTTCCCCTCCCGGAGTCGTTGCAAGAGATCATCGGGAGAAATGTCCACCAGCCGAATCTCGGCCGCCTCATCCAGCAGACGATCCGGGACTGTTTCCCGCACCACAACCCCGGTAATCTGTGTGACGATGTCGTTCAGACTCTCGAAGTGCTGCACATTGACTGTAGTATAGACGTCAATGCCT
Organism: uncultured Geoanaerobacter sp.; assembly: GCA_964528055.1. Taxonomy (GTDB): domain Bacteria; phylum Desulfobacterota; class Desulfuromonadia; order Geobacterales; family DSM-12255; genus Geoanaerobacter. The sequence continues at coordinate 6,411 of CAZGQM010000013.1, forward strand.
GCAGAAATCAGTTCTTCAACATCCTGCCAACGTTTTTCATGACGGCAACCAGGGGCATTGGTGTGAGCAAGTTCGTCCACCAGGGCAATCTGCGGTTTGCGGTTAAGAACGGCATCGAGGTCCATCTCCGGCAGAAGCACCCCCTGGTAGTCGATCTGCACTTTGGGTATGATCTCTATTTCAGCCAGTGCAAGCAGCGAATCGGTCTCGAACCGTCCATGGGACTCGATATACCCGGCCACCACGTCCCGGCCATCCAGTTTTCTGAGTTCGGCAGCCTCCAGCATGGCATAGGTCTTCCCGACTCCGGCAGCGTAACCAAGGAAGATCTTCAGTTTTCCCCGCCCTTCTTCATTTTCCTCTGCCTGAGCGAGCTTAAGCAGGGCTTCAGGAGAGGGACGTTTTTCGTCGTCATTCGAGTTCATCGACTCAGTTTATCCAATGCCAGATTCAGTGCAAGCACATTCACCCGCGGGTCCCCCAGAAAGCCCAACTGGCGATCAGAGGTGCAAGCGGCCACAACCTTACTCAGTTCCTGTTCGGAAATGCCGCGGGCCTTGGCAATCCGGGGAATCTGCAGCATGGCTGCTGCCGGTGTGATGTGAGGATCCAGTCCACTGGCTGAAGCCTGCACAAGATCAGCCGGAATGCTGCCGGCGATACCGCTGTCACGCAAGGTTTTGACCCTGTCTGCGACAGTTTTCAGGTAATCGGGATTGGTTGGACCGGAGTTCGAACCACTGGAGCCGGCCGGGTTGTAGGCGAAATCGGTGGTGGACGAGGGACGCGGCCAGAAGTACTTCGGATCTGAGAACGGCTGGCCAATAAGAGTGGAGCCGATCTCCCGGCCGCTTTTGTCGGTGATAATGCTCCCCTTGGCCTGGCCGGGGAAGACGGTATAGGCTACGCCGGTGACTACGGCCGGGTAGATCCCTCCGCAGATGACGGTGAAGATGATGAGCATCAGAATGGCTGGGCGTATCTCTTTCATGGATTTGTCCTTTCGTCGGTGCGATGGATGCTGCGCCCGATTGATAAGGCCGCCACAAACGGCTCCCCTACACGATTGTTTACACCACCATCCCTATCACGAGATCGACCGCCTTGATCCCTACAAATGGCGCGATGATCCCCCCAACCCCGTAGATGAGGAGGTTATGGATCAGGAGCTTCTCCGCCGGCATGGGACGAAACGTGGTCCCCTTGAGTGCCAGTGGGACCAGAATCGGGATGATGATGGCATTGAAGATGACCGCCGACAGGATCGCGCTGAAAGGGCTCGCCAGGCGCATGACATTCAGCACTCCCAGTTGCGGATAGATGGAGAGCATCATCGCCGGAATGATGGCGAAGTACTTGGCCACATCATTGGATATGCTGAAGGTCGTAAGGTTCCCACGGGTCATCAGGATCTGTTTCCCGACCTCCACAATATCGAGGAGTTTGGTCGGATTCGAATCCAGGTCGATGATGTTCGCCGCCTCCCGGGCAGGCTGGGTACCGGTGTTCATGGCCACGGCCACGTCCGCCTGGGCAAGAGCCGGGGCATCGTTGGTGCCGTCACCGGTCATAGCCACCATGAATCCCTGCTCCTGGTAATCTTTAATAAGTCGCAGTTTGTCCTCCGGCTTGGCCTGGGCCAGGAAGTCGTCCACCTGGGCCTCGGCGGCGATTGCAGCGGCAGTCAGCGGGTTGTCTCCGGTTATCATCACGGTCTTGATCCCCATGCTGCGCAACTGGAGAAAGCGCTCCTGGATACCGGACTTGACGATATCTTTCAGGTTGATCACGCCGAGGATATCAGCATTGCAACTGACTACCAGCGGAGTGGCGCCGGCCCGGGCAATCTTGTCAACCACCTCATTCAGATTACCGGGAATGGTTTGAACCCCCATTCTCTTGACATAGGCCACCAGTGAATCGGCAGCCCCTTTCCGGTACTGTCGGCCATCGATATTGATGCCTGAGAGGCGAGTATCTGCACTGAAGGCAATTGTTTCCGCGCCAGAAGGGAGCACCTCCTGGCAGAGTCCATACTTATTCTTAGCCAGCACCATGACACTCCGCCCTTCCGGGGTGTCGTCGGACAGTGATGCAAACAGAGCGGCTTGCGCCAGCTCTTGCTCGGTATACCCCCCAACAGGGACAAAGGCCACCGCCTCGCGGTTTCCCAAGGTTATGGTGCCGGTCTTATCCAACAGAAGTACGTTTACATCACCTGCCGCTTCGATGGCCCGTCCGGAGAGGGCGATGACATTCTTCTGGAACAGTCGGTCCATGCCGGCAATTCCGATGGCAGGGAGAAGGGCGGCAATGGTGGTGGGGGCAAGACAGACAAAGAGGGCCACCAAGATGGTCAATGAGACCGGTGTCCCCTGGCCGGTCATTTTTACGCTGTAAATGGAGAGCGGGCTGATGTTCGCGCAGACAAGCAGAAAGACCACGGTCAGAGCGATCAACAACACCTCCAGTGCGACCTCGTTGGGGGTCTTTCTGCGCTTGGCTCCTTCGATCAGGCCGATCATCCGGTCCAGAAAGGTTTCTCCCGGATTGGCGGTGATTCTGACAATGATGGCGTTGGCTATGACCGTAGTGCCTCCGGTTACTGCACTTCGGTCCCCGCCTGATTCACGTACCACCGGGGCAGACTCGCCGGTGACGGCCGACTCGTTCACCAGGGCAGCACCGGTCACCACGTCGCCGTCGCCGGCGATCGTCTCGTTTGCCTCAACCAGAATCAGGTCGCCCTTGCGGAGCTGGCTGGCGCCAACCATTGTAAATGCGCTTTCGAACTCTGGCTTGGAGAGTAACTTGGCCGTGACGTCTGTTCGGGATTTGCGTAAGCTTGCTGCGCGTGCCTTGCCTCGTCCCTCGGCCAGCGCCTCGGCAAAGGTGGAAAAAATAACCGTCAGCCAGAGCCAGACCGAAACAGTGCCGGTAAACCAGGCAGGCTCATTGTTCGCACCGGTGAGCGACATAATGAAGGTGACCAGGGTGATAAGGCTGGCGATCTCCACGCAGAACATGACAGGGTTTCGCCAGAGGGCCCTTGGATCAAGCTTCTTTAACGATTCTATCATCGCAGGCCCCATGATCCGCGCATCGAATATGGATATCGGTTCTGCCGCATGTTTCGACATTATCAGTTACCTCCCAGCATGGTCAGCTGCTCAACGATCGGCCCCAGCGAGAGTGCCGGGAAAAAGGTGAGCGCCCCGACGATGAGTATCACCAGCGTCAGCCATATGGCGAACGGCACCTTGTCGGTAGGCAGGGTCCCAAGGCTTGGGGGGACGTACTTCTTCTCCGCCAGGGAACCGGCCATGGCGAGCACCGCAATGGCCGGGACATAACGTCCGAGAGTCATCGCCAAAGAGCCGGCAATGTTATAAAAGTGAACGTTGGCATTCAGCCCCGCAAAGGCGCTGCCATTGTTATTGGCCATGGATGCGAAAGCATAGAGCAGCTCGGAGAGCCCGTGGGCGCCTGGGTTCGCCATGGACGACACGGCTGAGGAGGTGATCATGGCAATCCCCGACGTGATCAGGACCACGATACCCGCGGTGAGAATAGTGATGATAGAGAGCCACATCTCCCTCACCTCAATCTTCTTGCCGAGGTACTCAGGGGTGCGGCCGATCATAAGGCCGGAGACAAAGACCGCAATGATGGCAAAGGCAAGCATGGTGTAGAGACCTGAACCGACCCCTCCGAAGACGATCTCGCCCAAAAGGATTAGTGAGAGCGGGATCATGCCACCGATGGGGGTGAGGGAGTCGTGCATGGCAGCAACAGCACCACAGGAGGTGCCGGTGGTGGCAACAGTAAAGAGATTTGTGCCAGCCAGGCTGAAGCGGAGCTCTTTCCCCTCCATATTGCCCCCCTGTACGCCGAGTTTTGCCAGAAGCGGATTGCCAGCTGTTTCAGCCCATTGAAGAAGGCCGAACGAGATGATAAGCAACAACAGCATGACCCCCAGCAGTGCCCATCCCTGGCGGGTGTTCCCCACCATGACACCGAAGGTATAGGTCAATGCGCCCGGGATGAGCAGGATCAGCAGGATCTCCAGCATATGTGACAGTGGTGTCGGGTTCTCGAAGGGGTGTGCCGAATTGGCATTGAAGAAACCTCCGCCGTTGGTCCCCAGCTCCTTGATCGCCTCCTGGGAGGCAACAGGGCCCATTGGGATCAGAACCTCTTTTACAACCACGTTCTCGGTGAGCGGCTTACCGGCGGCATCCTTGAGCGCAGCGCTCTTGTCATCCAGCTTGGGTTTGTCGTAGCTGGTTGACTGGACCAGCTCTACGGTCTTGTAGGGACTGAAATTCTGGATTACCCCCTGGGAGACCAGCACAAGGGATGCGATCAAGGAGATCGGCAACAGGATGTAGAGTGTACCGCGGGTCATATCGACCCAGAAATTGCCCAGCATGGAGGTCTTGCGCCTGGCAAAGCCCCGGATCAGCGCAATTACGACGGCCATGCCGGTGGCAGCCGAGACAAAATTGTGTACCGCCAGACCCGCCATCTGGGTAAAGTAGCTCGCGGCCTGCTCACCGCTGTATGCCTGCCAGTTAGTGTTGGTGATGAAGCTTATCGAAGTGTTAAGAGCAAGTTGCCACGAAAAGGGGGGCAGTTTCTGCGGATTGAGCGGCAGCAGGTGTTGCAGCATCAGTATGGCGAAGAGTGACACGAAAAGAACCAGATTGAAGAGGAGCAGGGAGCAGGCATAGCGCTTCCAATCCATCTCTTCGTTCGTCTTCACCCCACAAATGCGATATAGCAGATTCTCGCAGGGGACTATGACTGACGACAGGAAGCTCCGCTCTCCCTGGTAGACCCTGGCCATATAGCTGCCCAGTGGCTGGACCAAAGCCAGCAGCACGCCAAACAAGAGTATTGATTGCAACCCTTCATAGGTATTCATGGGTGATCCTCCTTGGATAGCGAGGGGGTGAAACTCGCCAGTTGCCGAGCCGTGGAAGTTGGTATAACGACCCAATCATTCTTATGGCTGTCGAACACCGGTACCTGGCCATGTCCATAGTCAGGCGGAGGGATGGGAGTGATGCCGTCTTCATATGCAAGGATATCAGCATCCTCGAAAGTTTCACCTTCGTACAGACCGCTTTGCGTATCAAACAGGTAGACTTTCATGACGCTACTCCTCCTGTAATCAAGCTCTCTTCCTTGATTGAAGGGTAGCAGAGAGGAGATAAAGTGGGTGTCAAAATACTCCGGAAACGTATCAAGAAAACATCAAGGATGATATTTATGTCGAGGAGAGATTTATTCAGAGTGAGGTGTCAGCAGATAGGATTGTGGCTAGCTAGAACGAGTCAAACGGATTTTCACGGCGGCAGGAAATGTTCTCATTTGGAGTATGGGGAACATGATATACTATACATGAAGGGATAAAATTGACGATTCCCTTCCTTTCCTTCCCCCGGTGAATCCCTCCTTTCATCGGGGTCTTTTTTTATGGGCTCTTATCTATCGCATTTCGATACTATTCATGAAATTTCAATTTAATATTTATGATACGACATATGATACTTGTCCGGAGAATGGTGACTGAAGACAAATCTCAATTTGGAGATTTGGTAATAGAGCCACGAATTTCTTCGATCAATGCCAGAATATTCTGTACATTCCTCACCTCTGATCAGATCAAATGCGACCCTTACCCATCCACTCGACCTCCTGAAAGAGACTATCTTTCTGGCCTTAATTAATAATGCTATATCTTCAGCATCTACCATTCCTTTCTGACCGTTTACATATTGAACTGGAATTTTTAACATGGAGTAGCTCCTTAGTACGTTTGTTACCTGAATCCTAGCCTAATCCATGCCACACATAACTATCTGTATACATTCAATATAAACTTCAACCAATACCAACATTGTGCAAATTCTGACCAGCAAATGGAAGCTTAGCAACATCTCCACAAATGGGAGCGAGCTGATGACCGCAGTACGCACCCGATATTTCACTGCGCGATTCACAGATCTTTGCTATTGCTGCACCCGAGCCTTTCCATTTGCGTTATCCCCTAAAACCCATTAGCATAGAGGCCCGCTATAGACTAAGGCACGAGGCTCTATTGTGAAGGTACTCTTCATCCACCCCTACGGCAGCAACTGGATGGGGGCCGGCAAAGACATCACCACCATCTTCAACCTTATGCCACCACTCGGCATGATGAGCATCGCCGCCTTTCTCGAACAGCATGGGATAGACGTGGGGATCATCGACTGCTACGCTACACCCATGCCTCCGATGGAACTTGTTTCAGAAATTCTTCGCCGCTCCCCTGATATTGTCGGCTTCTCCTGCACCACCTCGTCCTTTCTCGAAGGATACAGCCTCGCAGCCCTTCTCAAAGAGCGGGCACCTGAACTTGTCATCCTGTTTGGCGGGGCTCATGCCTGCAGCATAGGAGTAGGTCTATTGGATGACTTCCCCGCCATCGACTATCTTGTGATCGGCGAGGGAGAACAGAGCTTCCTCGATCTGGTCACTGCAGGCTGCAAGAACGTTGAGGGAATCCCAGGAATCGGTTTCAGGAAGGATGGCAAAGGGACACTAACAGCGATTCGGGAACTGATACCTGATCTCGATACCCTCCCCTTTCCCGCATATCACCTGCTTCCCCAGTTTCCGAAGCGATACAAGCTCCCCCTTTTCAGCTACCCCAAGGCACCAAATACCAGCATCATCTCCAGCCGCGGCTGTCCCTACCAGTGCAGCTACTGCGACCGATCGGTCTTTAACCGAGGCTTTCGCTTCAATTCTCCCGAGTACATCGTTGAGCATATGACTATGCTGAACCGTGACTACGGAATCCGACACGTATTCTTTTACGACGACCTTTTCACCTCTGACCGCAAGCGGGTGGCGGAATTCTGCGAACTAAAGGAGAAACGTGGGCTGAAAGTCGGCTATAACTGCATCGCCAGGGTGGAACATGTGGACAGGGAACTTCTGCAGCTCCTTAAGCGCTCCGGCTGCTGGCAGGCGAATTTCGGTATCGAGTCGGGAGACCCGGAGGTGATCAGAAAGCACCGAAAATATTACGGTCTGGATGAGGTTCAGGTTAAGCTGCAGATGGTCAGGGATACCGGCATGAGGGTCAAGGGGCTGTTCATGGTGGGACTCCCGGGAGAGAACGAGGTGTCGATCCGCCGCACAATCGACTACGCCCTGGCCCTGCCGCTGGACGAGATCAACGTTACCATGTTCACCCCGTTCCCCGGCGCTCCGATATATCAGGGGATACGTGAGCATGGCGAGTTTAACGAAGAGTGGCCACTGATGAACTGCGTCAATCCTGTCTTCGTACCGCACGGCATGACCCGGGATCAGCTGGATGGGCTCTACAACGAGTTCATAAGCAGATTCTTCAGGAGGAGCCGCATCCACTGGGGGTATACAACCATGATTTGGAAATCCCCCCACAGCATAATATCGTTCCTGAAGAACCTGCCGGACATAATCCGGCTGGAAATGGAGAAAAAATGGTAGTTCACTGAAGTTATGCAACAGGCCCTCAAGTTTGTAACTATGCCTCCCATAATCCTGCTGGAGGTGAAAGAGAAAAGGATATCCAATGAAAAAACGACTTCTGCTGATCGCCCCTCTTGGTGACAGAAGCCTGCTCGGCAGCGACTTTTACTTCCGCCTCCCTTCACTGGGACTGCTGCGGGTAGCCGCCCTGACCCCTCCGGATTGGGAAGTTACAATCATTGACGAAAAGGTCGAGCTGATCGATTTCACCATAGACGTTGATTTGGTGGGGATAACAGCCATGACCCCTGTCGCAGTTCGTGCATACGAAATTGCCGATCGCTTCAGAGAACGCGGTGTGACAGTGGTGATGGGTGGGATGCACGTATCCAAGTTGCCGGACGAAGCAGTGCAGCATTGCGACAGCGTCGTGGTTGGCGAAGCTGAAGATCTTTGGGGCAAACTACTGGACGATCTTGAGCGTGGTGAACTAAAACCAATCTACCGTCACGAGAACGGATTTCCCTGCCTGGAGGGTCGCCCGCCTTCAAACTGGGATCTATACCGGGACAAGGGATATCTGCCGGTTCACTTTGTAGAGACCACCCGGGGCTGCCCCTTCAACTGCGAATTCTGCTCTGTCACAAGCTCTTTCGGCGGCAAGTTCCGTAACCGGGCAATTGACGAGATCGAACTGGAGATCCAGAACTTCAAGCCGTTCCCCGGTCGCTTCACTTGGCAGAATCTGGTTTTTTTCAATGACGACAACATAATCAGCAGTAAGAAGCATGCCAGTGAACTGCTTACCCGCATCGCTCCCTACAAACTCGACTGGCTCGGCCAGACCTCGGTGGATATGGCGCAGGACGACGAAATGCTCGCTCTATGCAAAAAGAGCGGATGTATGGGGCTGCTGGTAGGTTTTGAATCACTGTCGGCTGAAACCCTGAAATCTGTCAATAAGGGGATCAACAAGCCACAACAGTATCTGGATGTTGTCAAGCGGATGCATGATCACGGAATTGGCGTCAAAGGATCGTTCATCTTCGGCTTCGATACCGATGATGAAGGGGTCTTTGACCGGACTGTGGAATTCGCTATCAAGGCAAAGATCGACGCTGTCTATTTCTCTATTCTCACCCCTTACCCCGGCACCGCCTTCTACGACCAGATGCTGCGCGAAGGGCGGATCTTCGATTTTGACTGGAACCATTACAACACCCACAACGTGGTCTTCAGGCCTAAGATGATGACGCCGGAAAGACTTATGGAGGGATACTGGAGGGCACTGCAAGAAAGCTTCACCTGGACATCCATCATCAAACGGATGTGGGGTAACGGCACCCGGTACAACTTCTTTTATCCGATGAATTTCGGATATCGACAGTCCATAGCCAAAGTTATGAAATCTGCCTTGGGCGAGTTGTCAGGGCCTCGCCCATGAATCTGGCACAACTCCTTTGCAGCCTGTTTCTTACAGTGGTGATCATGCTACCATCCGATATTCAGGCAGAACCGGTAACTGCGTCGGATACAACAGGTGAGTATGCTCTACTCGGCGGCTACGGTATCACCCATCGCGGCTTTGGCGACACACGGACAGAGGTGCAGACGCTGGATGCCATCCTCCGCTACGGCCGGTTCCTTTCCGATGAAGCAGGCAAAGGCTCCTGGTTTCAGGGGCGGCACGAACTGCTCGTGGAACTCCCGATCCATCTGACTGTTGTCCCAAAGACCCGCATCATGAGCGGCTTCTACCTCCTCGGTAGCTGGAAGTTCAGCGGCCTTGCGGAGAAGAGTCTGTACCCCTACGTATTTGCAGGCGGCGGTCCGCTTTACAACGACCTGGGTCTTGCCAGCCAGGGGACGCGCCTCAACTATTCATATCAGGGAGGAACAGGCATTCAGTACGTTATACGCCCAGGAGTCTCGATTATCGGAGAATATCGCTACCATCACGTGTCCAACGCCAACACAGCCATACCTAACGAGCCGCTCAATTCGAGCAAGATTCTTTTGGGAATCAGCAGACAGTTCTAATATAGTGGTTATCATATTTCGTTTTTGTTTGAAAAAACTCATCCCATGGGTTATAAAAATTTCGCCTGTTGAAGCTAGATTCCAGGGAGCATCTGTCAATGGCATCTATTCTGGTCAACAGACGAATAACTTCATCCCAAAGGAGTACATATGTTTAAACTGCTGGTAATCATCGCGTCGCTCTCGTTTTTCTGCCTTGCCGGAAACGCTGAGGCAGCAAAAAAGAGAGTAGCTGTTCTCGACTTCGAGGATACAGCAATTTCTGAGCAGGGGCAGACTCCCACCAACCCATTTGCCCTTATTGCCGCACTCCGCGGACAACAGCAACAGCAGGCACCTGAAAGGAAAATTGGTAAAAATGTTGCCAGCCAGTTAGTGAACGAACTTGCCAAAGACGGAACTTTCATGGTTATCGAACGCAGCCAGCTTCAAAAGATTTTCGATGAGCAGAAGATCTCTAAGGCCGGCGCCATTGACCAGTCCAGCGCAGCGAAGATTGGCAAGCTTCTTGGGGTCAGCGCAATCATAACCGGCACCATCAATGAATTCACCGTCCAGTCCCACACGCGTGGTGTGCTTGGGATAGGAGTAAATGTCAATACGGCAAAGGTCGGACTCACTGCACGCATCATCGATGCAAACACCGGTGAAATAATCTCCACTGCTGAAGGAAAGGGTGAGGAAGAGAGTTCCAACGCCCAGGTTGGCAGCTTTTATGGATCATCTGAAAGTGGTTCAGAAAACTCATTGCTCGGTACAGCGACAAAAAAGGCGCTTGAAGGGGTGATCTCGCAACTGAAGACTTCGGAGAAGAATTTGAAGGCTGCAGCCATTACCGGCGCAGTTGTCTATTGTGATGTCGCTAAAAATTCCACTATTGCAGACATCGGACGCGCCTCAGGTGTAAGTAACGGCTCCCCTCTTTATGTCACGAAAGTCGTCAAGGAGATAAAAAACAGCGCCGGGGAAGTCATCAAGGTAATTGCCGACACTGTTGCCGAACTTAAGGTTAAGGAGGTTGAGGAGCAGACCAGCACATGCGAGTGTGTAGGCGGAAACTGTGCCGCCATCGCAGAGGGGATGCGAGTTTCGACTTCCAAGTAATATCAGTTCCAATCTTTCCGAGCAGTTACTACCGGACAGAATCCTGATAGAAATACCTACTGAAAGCCGGAGACCATCTCCGGCTTTATAGTTTAAACCACAAATTGCATCAACAATGTTTTGCTCATTACACCCATACAAGTCAGGCCAGCCATTATTGACAAACACCACCACAGGAGGTCCAAGATGAAATCAAATTTCCAAGTTTTTCTAGTCCTGCTTGCCCTCATTACCCCATCAATTGCCTTTGCAACCCCACCGAAACCCGGCCCTTATGCTTCGGTATTCCTCGGAGTAACCGTCCCGAAGGATTCAACAATAAAGGCGTATAACGCTTCAGGAACTCTCCAAATCGATGATAGTGTTGAGCTTGATCCGGGTGTCTTTGTTGGGGGGACCGGTGGGTATGATTTTGGGATATTGCGATTGGAAGGTGAACTATCCTATAAGCACTCTGAGATAAAAGCAGTTACCGCTAATTTTGCTCCTCCGATACACTATCGCGATGTGGACGGCACGTTGGGGGTATTGGCATTTATGGCGAACGCGTTTCTAGATCTGCACAATGATACCCCTGTGACTCCTTACCTAGGGGGCGGGATCGGTGTTGCCGCACTGCATCTGAGTAATACCCATGACAATAATGGGGGACTTCGACTCTACCGAGAAGATGATGCGGCTGCCTTTGCTTACCAGGTAGGTGGGGGGCTTGAAATAACCTTGAATCGTCTATTGTCTCTCGATCTTGCCTATCGATATTTTGGCACCACAAAAGCCGAGTTTGAACATGACAAACAGTCAGGCAATTCTACTGCCGAAATGAAGTACGAGAGTCACAACATGGCTGTCGGCGTCAGGTTCAAGTTCTAAATGTGAGATAGCCGGGAGATGCAAATTACACACTGATGGCAAATGCCTTCACCGTTGCCGAGGTATTCCCTGAATACCTCGGCAAAGAGAAACAGGTAGCTCTTCGATCATATCTGGCACAAGAGGGATTCACTCAGATGCATCTTGGGCTTGACTGGCATACCACAACACCATATCAGCGAGATGGTAAACGGCAAACTGAGCATCGGAAAAGTGCGATCCAGAAAACTGGCTGCCGCTTTCAACTGTGGTTATAGACAATGGCTGTGAAGTACTAGAATTATTCCTAAATCACGCTTTCCATAAACTGATCTCTTCCGCTCTTCATGCTTTCTTCTTACGCCACTCAACCATAATCAATGCTTCATTGACTCATGCTAAAAAACACCTTATAACGTACAAAATCTTCATAATTTCAACATCGGGAGGCAGAAATGAAAATGAATGGCTTGTATACCCTGATTCGTAGTAACAGTCTGATATTATTGCTATTACCATTAGTATTAACTTTGTCAGCCTGTTCCCCATCAAATATGATAAAAAAGGATGAAAAACTGGACATAATGACTGTAAAGCCGAATCCAGGCAAGGCAGCACTGGTTGTAGCCAGGACTACAATGGCAGGAGGAGCTATCAACTTTTTCAACTATTTAGGTAAAAAGTTTATTGGTGTGACAAGAGGGAATAGTTGTTTTATTAAGACAGACATTGAGCCGGGGCTACAGTATCTTATAGCAAGAACCGAGAGCCTTGAAACCGGCAAATTACAATTTGAGGCAGACAAAGTATATTATATTCAGGAATCTCCAAGATTGGGCATTTGGGTTGCTAGAGTTACTTTATCGCCTGTGACACCGGAACATCTGTTATCTGAAATAGGTGATGGAGGCTGTAATTTTTACGAGATTGACAAGAATGACCCAGCTGAAGACTTGACGGATCATGAGTATCAAGAAGCTGTTACTGATTATGAACGAGAGATTATTGAAGACTACCATAAAGAGTTCACAGTATATCAAGGTTTTGATGCTAAGAAATAACTAAACCCACTCAGCCCCTGCATGCAAAGAGGGGCTGAGTGGGTTTCCATGGTATCAGGATGAAAAAATCCGTTACTTTTTGATTAAACTGGAGATTTCTGCTTTCTCAAAGGCATTTATGTTTGTTGAAATTGATTGACGAATCAACTTGTCAGCTGACTCAAAATTATCCACTGCTTTTCCATGTGCATTGATCCCGTAAAAAAAGCCCCCTAAAACCGGCGGAAACAACAATGTGGAAAAAAACATAAGGGCTGCACTTCCCTTTTCACAATCAAGGGCACCGGAAGTTTTATTAGAAAATATCTGCTGTGAATTTGATGCATCATACATCTTCATTTCAAATTCGTATAACAGGCTGTTTTTAGCGCAAACAAGTTTTTGCCTTGGAGCAATAATCACATTACAAGATGAGTTTTGATTCCTATCAGTAATTATATATGTTTTAGCAAACGCTTCTTTTATCTGCTGCTGCAAATATCTATACACATCAAACTCAACAACTGTTTCACTAATTCCTGCATCTATCACTAACTTATTATCATTCGGGACAGCCAATATACATGCTGTTGAATTATACCGATACAGATTTGAAGTAGTTTCGTTTGAGCTGGAACCCGTTGGTTTGTAAACTGTCCCTGTATATGAACAGGAAGTTACTAGAAACATCATAATCGTTAAAATTGACACGCATTTCATGCTGACACACCTCCAAAAAAGTTGGATGAAAATATCATGATTAATCCCGGCCAACAACTCTTTTTTTGGCTTTATTTTGGCTTTTTGGGCTTGACCGTAATAATTATTTAATGTAATTGTGCACATGGTTCAAATTTTATTTGGGAGAGGATGGAGTTATGAAAAAGATTTTTTTGATTGCAGCAATCGGAGCGTTACTGACGGGATGTGTAAGCGATCCACTCAAATTTCCAAAATGCGACATGACAAATGCAACGGTGCTTGGTGAGTCTGAAGGTAGTTCTGTCGGTGTAATGCTGTTCAATATTATCCCGATTAACCAAAACGCCCGTTTTACAACTGCCTATGAAGAAGCTGTCTCAAGGCTTGGTGGCACATGTTTGGCTGACCCTGTGATAGAAGAGCGGTGGTACTGGGCTTATCTGTTCAACGGATATATCTTTAAAGTCAAGGGAACAGTAGTAAAAGAAAAGAAATAACCGCAGTATGCACATACATGGGGAGCCGGTCGGCTCCCCATTTTTCATCCTCTCCCTTTATAATTCACATCGATCGACGTATCGTATTACAAAATACCTTGCAGATCCCTATCGAACTTTGTCCCCCCCTCTTTGACCACCATGCCTGACCTTATGTAACCCTCACTACTGGATTTTGCCCAACCTGCGGCAATTTTTGCATCAAATCCATGCTTTGACACACAACTTCTTGAGAGGGAAAATTCTTCGAAAAGTCATGCCAACCTACACCCCCGGTCTCTGTTGACGCTCCACGGCAACCTGATAGACTGTAGCTACTCAACTGGAAGCATTACTCACTGTTGTAATCACTGCCAACAGGAGCAGGTCATGGGTTGCATGCATACAGTCATCCTTGCAATGTTCATTGTTGCAGTTCCACGTGCTGCCATGGCCGTGGCTGATATCCCTTCAAACGCCCCTGTCTGGATCGAGGCAATGGGTGAAGCCGCAGGGAGTGAATTCGACCCCCCAAAGGAAGTAATGGAGCGGGCCCGTAACGAGGCAAAGCGCAAGGCCGTGGAGCAGGCTGTCGGCTCCTTTGTTCGCTCCCAGGCCGTTGTCGCCAACAACGAGCTGGCCGAGGAGTTCACCTATGCCCGTGTTCGTGGCAAAATCGATAAAGTTCAGATCATCCGCGAAGAGCGGGACAAAAACGACCCAAACCTCTACCGTGCATGGATAAAGGCCTTGATTCGTCCAGTCTACCCTCAGGACGGAGAAGGCATTACCATCAAACTCGACCTCAGTAAATCTGCACTGCAGGAGGGGGAAGAGGTCTCTATCCTCTACCAGACCAGCACCGACTGTTACATACATATTTTTTCCATCGGTGCTGACAATTCGGTCACCCTCCTCTTCCCCAACTCACTGGAAAGAGATAATTTCGTCAAGGGGAACAGCGGCCGGATCTTTCCTCCCGAATCTTTCCCCTTTAAACTCCGCGCTCAGTCTCTCCCTGCAGCAAAGGGTCAGCGTTCTCAGGAAAAAGTGAAGATCATTGCCACTCGGCAGAAAGAAATCCTCCTTGAACGTGGCTTTTCCGAGGGGATGTTCAAGGTTATTGACGCCCGCTCCACAGGCCTGGTGGGAGACCTGGCGCGCAAGCTGAACCAGCTCGAACCGGCTGACTGGGGAGAAGCAATTATCGTTTACACCATTGAGCCAAGACGCCAGGAGCAACAATGACAGCCCCCCCACTCAGGGAAATAAAGACGGTCTTCCCCCCGATACTGCTGAGCATCTGCCTCCTGTTGCTTCTGCCAACTTTCGTGGCTGCGGCAAATAAGACGCCAAGAAAGAAAGAGTCCCAGGCCGTCGCTTCCTCCCTGCTTGTCCCCCTTGCCTTCGACCAGTTGGTGACCGTGAACCGTGAACTCGCCGGCCACTCCTCCAAGATCCGCGCAGTTGCCTATACACCGGACGGAAAGCGCCTGATCAGCGGCGGAGAAGACAAGACACTGATCGCCTGGGACCTGCGAAGCGGTGAGCAGGCATGGGCCATCAAAGAGCTCCCCAACCAGATTGTGCAGATCTCTATCTGTAGCAATGGCGAATTGCTGGCCCTGGCGACCAAGGGGGAAGATATCCTGCTGCTCAATGCAGCCAACGGCGCGTACCTCGCCGGCTTCCGCACCAGGAAAGATGTCAAGTCCCTCTCCTGTACGCCCAGGGGATCACTGCTTGCCGCTGCCATAGACGACAAAAGCATAGTTGTCTGGGACTTGGACAAACTGAGGGTCCCGAGATCCGACGATACCGAAACAAAGCCGGAAAGCGGAAACTATTTTAGCTGGATAACGCGCAAAGGGGACGCCAAGAAGAACGATGAGCAGGCTCGGGCAGAAAAGGCCATCCTCAAAATCCTCAAAAGTGGCGACCAGGAGATCCTGAGCGTCGCCTTCAACCCCAATGGCTCATACCTTGCTGCTGCCGGGAAAGATAAACAGATCTCACTCTGGGATGTTCGCCAGTGGAGCATTACCAAGACACTGGGAGGTGTTGAGAAAGAGACCCGCTCCATGGCCTTTAGTCCGAGTGGCGGACAGTTGGCAGCGGTGGAGGACAAGCGTAACATTCTATTGTGGGACATCTACGGCAAATCGGCTCCGCACCTTTTGAGCAAGGAGCGTGATGACGTCGCAGGCCTTGCCTTCAGTGCTGATGGCACAATTCTTGTCACTGCCGGGAAGAAACGGACCGTTCTCTGGAGTACCCGAACGTTTCGCGATATCCACAGCATCCCCGAGGAGAAGCGGGAACCCCTGTCCGTGCAGTGCAGCCCAGACAATTCCCAGATGGCAATCGCCGGCGAGGACAAGATAGTTCGCCTCTGGAATCTGCCTGGCATAGTCTCGCTGACCGCCGCCGAGGCATCGCGGGGCGATTTTCTGAAAACTCTTGATCAGGAGCGTGATGAGCGGATCAAAGCACTCTATCCTAAGAAAAGCGAGTTCGAAAGCAGCCGTGAGCATACGGACCGACTGAAACGGGCGAAAATCGAAGAGCAGTTGCTCCGTAGTGAATATGCAGCAAGGCGAAAGGCGCTCGCAGCACGACTCGAAGAGGAAGTGACCCGACTGAAGGGCGAGTACTACCCCTACACCACCAAAGGTGACCTCGGGAGATATGATGCAGATCAGGGTGTATTTCGCGCTGTCATAAGCGGAGTGCCGCTATCGATTTCCGTCCCGGCGAATAAGGCGCAGGAGATTGCCGGTCGCAAGGAGAAGCTGATCTTCACCGGATTCATCCGCTATCACGACCCGCAGAAAGGGGAGCTTCTCAACGGTGCAATGATCGACCAGGCAACCGGCGACCGCTTCCCTTTCGGCAAGCAGGTGAGCAACAGTGCTGCCCCGTTGATCTCCCCACTCCCCGCGACTGCTGCAACAGGCAAGAGAAGAGCTCTGCCGAACCTTGAGATCATATCGGTTACCCTGGTGGAACCATCAGGCAATAACGCCCTCGATGCAGGTGAGCGTGGCAGCATCAGGGTAACCCTGCGAAACTCCGGTAACGGCAGCGCGGAAGGTGTTGTCATTGCTCTGAGACCCGAGGGGGGGAGACCGCTGCCAACTAGCCTTACCGTTGCTGACCGACTGAATGTGGGTGAGATCATACCGAATCAGACCAGGAGCGTTGATCTGCCGATTTCCGCATCGGAGGAATTGCCAACGAGGGAATTGCGGCTGCAGGTAGCAGCCCTGGAAGCGGGAGGCTTTGATGCCCAGCCGTTGCTGATGGATTTCACTCTCAAGGCCATGGTACCGCCGGACCTGCAGGTGGCAAAAATCGAGATCAGCGATGCTGAGGGTAAACGGATCATCGCAAAAGGGAAAGAGGCCAATGTCACCATTCATGTCAAAAATGCCGGCAGCGGCACGGCGCGGGGTGTGAAGGCGAGAATTGACAGCAGTGACCAGCAGGTGAAGCTCTTTGGTGACAACGAGATCTATTTGGGATTACTCAAACCGGGTGAATCCAAGCGGGCGGCCTTCACCATAGCCGTCACCCAACGTTACAAGGGGCCGAACGCACTCCCAGTTTCGTTCCAGATCATTGAAGAGCGCCCACGGTTCAGCATCAAGCCGACGCTTCAACTGGCACTCAACAAGGAGGCGCCGGAGGTGAGGCTGGTCAAGGTACAGGAGCGTGAAACGGCGCAGGTTGCTGCCAATCAGGATGATATCAGTATGGTGCCGATTTTCGCAGTGACCCGCCGGGGATTCACTGATCGCGATGTTGCTGTGGTGATCGGCATCGAACGCTACCAGAGCGTCCCGAAATCAGACTTTGCCTACAACGACGCCCGGTCCGTCAAGGCGTACCTGCTGTCGCTCGGTTTTGCCGAGCGGAATATCGAGTTCCTGGCCGACGAGCGCGCCACCCTTTCCGCCATAAGGAAATCGGTGGAGAGTTGGCTGCCGAACAGGGTCAAGCCCGGCTCCCGCATCTTTTTTTACTACTCGGGCCACGGGGCACCTGATCCGGCCACCGGCGAGGCCTTCATTGTCCCCTTTGACGGCGACCCCTCCTACCTGAACGACACCGGTTACCCTATCAAACGGCTCTACGAAAAGCTCGCAGCCGCCAAGTCAGCCGAGGTGATCGTGGTCATGGACTCATGCTTTTCCGGAAGCGGCGGACGCAGCATCATGGCAAAGGGTGCCCGGCCGTTGGTGCTTATGACAGACACGCCCACCATTCCCCCCCATATGGCAATTCTTGCCTCAACCCAGGGATCTCAGATCTCAACCTCCTTTGAGGAAAAGGAGCACGGGGTATTCACCTACTATTTCCTCAAGGCCATCAAAGAGGGAAAAGGGGACATCGATGCCGTGTATCGATACCTCAAGCCGCTGGTGGAGGATACGGCCAAGGGGCAGAATGTTTCCCAAAGCCCGGTGCTGAGTACCGGGAAACATGAGCCTGCAGGGAGTTTCAGGCTGTTGACTGAGTGAGTCCTAACAGTGGAAACTGGGCCGGTTGCCAAAAGCTGGAGCATCATTCGGCAAGATCCAGAGGCAGTTCTTCCTCCGTATTGATTTTGAAAACAGTAAAGCCACCTCTGTAACCAGGGGTGGCTTTAGCCGGTGTCGATAAAATTGAATCAAACTGCACTGAATATGCCGATAGGATGACTATTTCCCGGGGTTGATCTTGGTATTTATCTCAAGCACCTTGTCCATGTTGATGGTACCGCCATACTCTTCCGGCTTTTTCGCCTCCTGACCTTTTGTCACACCCATCATGATCGATGTGCCCGAATGCTCGCTCGGTCCGGTTGTACTTCCGCTGTCAGGATTACGGCCATCTCCGGGGCCACCGACCTGGCCACCGGTTTTCATGCCACGCTTGATCTGCTGGTCAACAGTGGTTCCCGGAGTCACAACGATCCCGTCCTTACCTTTATCTTCTCCCATCGGGTTGGGCTGTCCGGCGGTGGTTGTGGTGACTTCAACACCGTTTTTGAAAGTTCTTCGAGAGGTTTCTTTGCCGCTTGCATCCCACGTTATCGTAGTCAAGGTGTCTGTATCACTCTGTATTGTTATTTCCCGTTTATTCCCCGCTTTATCGAATTGATAACTTCCGCTTGATTTCTCGTTATAGGTCTTGAAGTACGTATTTCCACCGTATTCATTTTTACCCGATGATTTTGTGCTATTTCTGAGTATTGTGCGCAATGCTGCTTGCTCATCCGACTGCTTCCCTGCATTCCCTTTTCCACCACCGGTGAACCCGCCCGGGTCGTCCCAGCCATACACTCCTGTTGGATTGAGGCTGCCGGTCTTGTCGTTTATTCTCTGGGCTCCAAATGTATCTCCGTATCGACCACCGGTAATAACAGCAGTATTCTTTATATCCTTATCTTTTTTTGCATCATCTTTAGTAGCGGGCCCCCGATCGGATTCCAGTCCGCGGACCCCGATATCCCGCTGCGTAGCTGGCCCACGATCCTGGCTGATATCCTTGATGTTTTGCTTTAAGTCGGCGTCTTTGAGAGGGTTCGTTATCGGGGGATTATTGTTCAGCTTTCCATCTCTCAGAGAGTTGTCCTTCGGTATTCCATAAGAGCTGTTCTGCGGTACCGTTTGCAATATGATCGTATCATAGGCAACTTGCGATATTCTCCCCTGAGCATTTCTGATCTGGAAATACACATTCTTTGCACCGTTGCCGGGGGAGAGGACGAAGACCGGTGCCGTACTGTATGCATACCACTGAGCCCCGGCGAAATCCGGCCGCTCACTGGCACGATAGGCTACCGCTTCAGTGGCATTGTTGTTCAGGATAACCGTTGTGCCGGATGTGGTTGCAGCATCGTTGTTGATCTTAAAGAACGATACCGTAGGAAAGGCAATGGCAAGCCCTGCATAGAGCAGAATACAAGCAGCAGAAAATCCCATGAGTGACCGTTTCATCGATTATTCTCCTTTGGCACGTGTAGTCCCTACCTCAGTCATATAGGCCCTGCATAAGTCCGGAGCAACATCTCACTAGATATTCGGTCGTACCTGTTTCATGGTTGGATAACTGTAGCGTATGCCTCATTTACTTGAATAAAGCTGGTTTATTATATCATTGTTTGGCCAACGGAGAACTAAATGCAAATTATATTTCGTTTACCACTGAAGCGCTGCATTCCGGGACTCTCAGTTTTGTCAATTTTCTCAGGATATACATTGGCTGCCAGCCAGATGGAGGTTATGCCCATGTGCCGTACGATTATCTGAAAGAGTACACCTATGAGGCAACTGTCATGAAGGGTGCGCAATAGACCTTCTGCAGCCGAAAAATAACGCCACTCCTTGGCTGCAAGGAGTGGCGTTATGATTTCGAAGTAATCACTCGTAACCTACAGAGAGGGTTGCTATTTCCCAGGGTTGATCTTGGTATTGATTTCAAGCATCTTGTTCATATTTATGGGGCCAGCTGGCTCAACCTGTTTTGCTTCCTGACCCTTTGTCACACCCATCATGATAGATTTATCCGAATTCTCACTAGACCCTGAATTGTCGCTGCTGCCAGGATTCCGGCCATCTCCGGGACTGCCTGCCTGACCCCTTGGTTTCATGCCTGCCTTGATCTGCCGGTCAAGGGTCGTTCCAGGGGTCACTACGATTTTCCCTCCACCGCTGTCATCATTCATGGGATTTGGCTGTTTGCTCTTGGTTGAAGGTGGCAACTCGTTGCCGTCCTTGTCCCACTTTGCAGTAACGGTTTTGTCCCCTACCAGAGATCCGGATTCACGTAGATTCCCTTTTTTGTCGTACATTTTTGTAACAATGGACTCACCCATTTTCACGTTATACGTATTACCGCCATATCCATTTTTATCACGGGACTTATCCTGCGGTGATATTACATGTGAAGCCAGCGCATCTTTCTCGTTCATCGGTTTGCCGGCGTTGCCTTTCCCTCGATCACTCCATCCTCCAGGGTCCCGCCCCTTATCTGCACCCAACTGGACTGGAGCCGCATTACTGTTGTTTATTCTGTCAGCACCAAACGTGTCTCCGTATCGACCGCCAGTTATCACCCCTTTGTGTATATCTGCGCCTTTCTTGAAAGCATCGCCAGTTCCGGGTCCCAATGTATTCTTATGTTCTGTTTCTATGCCGCGCACCCCGACGTCACGAACCTGAGTCGGCCCCCGTCCCTTGGTTGTTTCTTTTGTATTTTCCTTAAGGTTTTCCGTATCAAGAGGGTTAGTTATCTGACGGGGGTTGGTCACCCTTGCATCACTTAGAGAGTTGTCCTTCTGTATTCCAACAGAGTTATTCTGCTGAACTGATTGCAGCACAATCGTATCAGAGACAATTTGCGATATTCTCCCCTTAGCATTTCTGATCTGGAAATACACATTCTTTGCTCCGTTACCGGGGGAGAGGACGAAAACCGGTGCCGTACTGTATGCATACCACTGAGCCCCGGCGAAATCCGGCCGCTCACTGGCACGATAGGCTACCGCTTCAGTGGCATTGTTGTTCAGGATAACCGTGGAGCCGAATGTAGCAGCAGCATCGTTGTTGATCTTAAAGAACGATACCGTAGGCAAGGCAAAGGCAATTCCTGCATAGAGCACAATTAAAGCAACTGAAAACCCCATGAGTGAACGTTTCATCGATTATTCTCCTTTGGCACGCGTAGTAACCACCTCTTTCATATTTGCCCTTCATATCTCCGGAGCAACTTTTCAATAGCTTTTCTATTGTACCTACTCCATGGTTAAAGAGTACTTGATGCCCCATTTACTTGAATAAATGCTGTTGTATTATATCATTGTTTGGTCTACGGAGGGCTAAATGCAAATTATTTTTCGTTTACTCCTGAAGCGCTGCATTCCGGCACTCTTGGTTTTGTCATCTTTCTCAGGATATTCATTGGCGGCCAGTCAGATGGAGGTCACCAAAATTGATGCACTGTACCTCGACCGTTTTATCAGCCTGACCCTAGAGTGGCAGTCTGCCAATCCTGTTATGAAAGTCCTGATTTCCGCAGGGCGCGAAAGCAGGGAAATGCCGGTCGACGAGTTTGACAACCGGCGCAACCCCAACGGATATCAGGGAACGGTAACGGTCCAGTTGCAGGCCGATTCACACTATCCACAGACCACCATCCCCTACCAGATTCAGCTTGAAGACGACCTCCGCCAGAAAAGTGCGGTCTTTTCCGGCAAGGTCCCGGTGACTGCTGCACAGGCCCAAAACATGCCACAGCGTGAAGACACCTGGGGGCATTCAAATATCAAGGCCGGCCAGGGACAGGGGCAGCCGCTTCAAGCTGGAGGGAAACCGGTGGATATGATCGACAAACTGCTTGTCGTAATAGACCGGTTTGACATCGCGCCCAGCATGGATGCGATAAAGGTCAATCTCTTGAGCCCTGACGCTGTCTCCTTCTCCAGCAAAGCGAATGATGACAAGGGACTACTCGAGGTGCGGTTCCGTGTATATGGCGTCCAGGGAAACCTGGTAGGCTTCCAGTCCCTTATAAATCTTGGGAAGTCCTGGCAGGGAAGCAGCCAATCATTTGAGCTGGGAGGAGGCACTTTTCAGGTTGTAGCCCAGGCTGTAGACTCCTCCGGTAACACCTCAAAAGAGCAACGTTCGTCATTCATCTTAAACGGGACCCCCAGAGAACTGCCACCGCTGCAGGAACCACCGTTTTTCCCGCCGATCCCGTTATCCACACAGACAGGGTCAGCACCATTATTGCCAAACGAACAACCGATGATCCAGCAGAACCTCTCTCCCTATCCGGAACAGATGATGCCACCGCAAACAGTCCCTTATACCAATCCCGCACCAAACTATCCGCCGGCGCAAATGTCGCCGTATCAGCAACCGCAACCGACCTATCAAGCTCCACCAGTGCTGCCGCCACCACTGCCGAATGATCCCGGTTATGGCACGACAAATCAGCAACAATTTCGGTAAATGCCCGGCAGCCGACGAATTCGGACCCGGACTACAACTTCATATGCTGCCATTTCAAGCAGTTTACCATGATGGAGTTCCAGAATGAAGGTTACATCAATTGCAGCTATCCTGATCGGCGCGAGCCTCATGACTGTCGTTACAGGCTGCGTCAGCACCGGCGGCACCGCCATCGAAACCCATAACAAGGGACTGTCAGCCCTTATTGAAAACGAGTACGTTCCGGCAAAGAAACCGATTGACCGACACTACATTGGCGCTGCCTGGTCCAGACAGTTCGGACCTGTCGAGGAACCAGGAGCCGACGAAATCCGAATAAAAAAAGATCGTTCGTTCAGTAATGTGCAGCAGGATTATGCCTACAATCTCGGTCTGGCACTTGGGGCTACGCCGTCGGCACTTCCCCTTAAGGGAGAGTTCGGTATACAGGGAGGGAGCCTGGAGAAGGCAAAACTGGCAGGAGTGGAGATCATCTCGCCGGTGACCTTTTCCGACATCCCCTTTGAGCCGGATATCCCCTATGTAACCGAAGCACTAAGGCTTGCAAACTTCAGGATCAGTGCGGAAAAGAGCAACAAGGCCGGCATAAATGTTGGTGCCGGCCACATCATCGGTACGGCAACCACCCTGGTTGAGGGGGGGGCACAGGCGCGACGAGGCACGGAAGGTGACGGACTGGTGGTTGCTTACAAGCTGCAGAAAATCGACCGGAGCACCTACGAGCGAAAAGAGTCGGGGGCGCTCCCTCTAGGGATTGACAAAGCTCTTGCTATCCCAATGACCAACCTTGTGATTCAAGCCAGGCTCCAGACGATCGAGCCCGGCTCGGGGAAATCGCTCCCACGAAGCATCCTCTGGGCCTGTCCAAAAGCAGATTCCCTGAGCAGGAACATGGTTGCTGCATGGGTTGTTGAGATCAGGTCTACCGATCCGAAGCGGAAATCCTTGACTATCGGGTTTCCTGCATTGCCAAAAGTTGACGAATGCCAGGGCTTCAACCGTGTCATCTATTCACGTATTGACCCACGCACCGATCGGGTCATTCGCCAGAAGTTCACCATTGACTTGATTGAGGCAGATATTAACGAATACCTGCAGCCCAAGGCCTTTGATGCACGTGTGACACTGATCGATGAGTCATTCGGGGTGGTCAACGTCACACCCGGCGATCTGTGAGGGTACCAGCTTGAAACTCATCCGCAGCGTCACCGTGGGAACTCTCGCCCTATCTCTCCTTTTCATCAGCTGGAGCAACATATTCGCAGCCGAAGGCCAGGGGGGAGTGGATTGGACCGGAGGTTTTGTGACCGCTGTCGGCTATGGCACAGCCCCCCAAGGAATGCCGCTCTCCAAAGCCGTGCTGAGCGCGAGGCGAGCAGCTGAGATTGATGCCCAGCGTGCCCTGCTGGAAGCTGTCAAAGGGGTGCATCTCGACATGCAAACCACAGTTGGCGGCTCGATGCAGAGGGATGTCGTTACCAGAACACGGTTGGAAGGGGTAATCCGGGGGGCGATGCTCACGAAGCAGGATGTGGCAATGCTCAACGGCGCGCCCGTGGCAACCGTAACCATGACGCTCTGCCTTGATGGCCGATCTTCAGCGTGTGCAGGCAAGCCGGCGCTGGTTTCGGCAATCAGCCTGGACAGGTTTGCGAATCAGGAGTATGCCAGTTCGGCTGAATCCAGCTTGACAACTCCCCCTACACCTCGAGAACCGGCCATCTATGACCGAACCCGCCCCGTTACCGGTGCAATCCTGCTGCTCGGTGGCCAGCGATTCGAGCGGGTCCTGCTTCCGGTGGTAGTGTACCGCCAGAAAGGTGAAAACATCATGGTCTACGGGGTAAAAAGGGTCTCCCCTGAAGTGGTGCGGACCTTAGGCATCGTTCGCTATGCCGCTTCCCTGGAGCAGGCCAGGGGGATGGAAACCGTCGGTGCAAATCCTGTCATGATAGCGGCAGAAGCAGTTTCTGCAGACAACCGGCTCATCATAACTCCCCAGGATGCCGCCACACTGGAAGAGACCCTCCGTTACGGCAACAACTTTCTTGAAAAAGGTCGGGTTGTTATCGTGCAGTAGTCAGGTCGTTACTATTACGTTTTTGTGATCGGATAATGGATCGGGGCGCTTGATCCCACCCCGGCGCAAGAGGTTGTACATCAGGTTTACCATTTTCCCCTTCCCCTGCATCACCCGCCCGGCTATGGCAGGCAAGCGGTAGGCCTCCCAGCGAGCCTCCTGCCACCCCCGATAGAGCCTCTCAGGGGAGATCAGTTTTGGCCTGAACACCACCTGTCCATGGTCATAACGGCTCCAATCCTTGTGAAGAAGGCGCCCCTCCATGTCGAACTGCTGAAAAAGCGCTGTGCCGGGATAAGGGGTGAGAATATGGAACGTCGGGAGGCTCGGCTTGCACTCTTCAAGAAAGCGGATCGTCTGCTCGAAAACCGACTCGTCATGGTCATCGAACCCGAATATCATCGACGCCTCAAGCACGATCCCTGCATCCCTGACCCTCTTGACCAGCTCAATCTGAGAGCAGCGACTCCCTGTTTTCGCATGGTTGGCGTTTGACCCTGTCGCAGACTCGATCCCGACAAATATCCCTATGCAGCCGGAGTCTGCAACAAGCTTCACCATTTCCGGATCTTCGGCAAAGCGGAGATTGCCCTGTCCTCCCCATCGAAGGTTCATCCCTGCCATCCCCTGTAGAATGGGCTTGGCCCTTGCCGGGTCACCAAGGATATTGTCATCAAGAAAGACCATCAATCTCCCTTCAAAGGTACGAAGCTCTGCCAGGACATCTTCAGGGTCGCGGTAGCGGAAGCTCTTGCCAAAATAGTTGGTGGTGATGCAGAAAGGACAGTCGTAGGGACAGCCCCGGCTAGCCTGAAGGGTCTGGGTCGTTAGGTAGCTCTTTCCGGCGAAGATATCGCGCCTCCCCCAGGGAATCATCAGGCAATCGTTGTTGGGAACAGGCGCCCGATATATCGTCGCAAGTCGATCGGCCAGCAGATCATCCAGCAGTTGGTTCCAGACCGGCTCCACCTCCCCAACCACAACCGCATCTGCGTGTGCCTTTGCCTCATCCGGAAGGACTGTCGGATGGATTCCACCCAGTACCACCGGCACCCCTTGGGCCCGGAATCGGTCTGCAATCTCGTACGAGCGGTAGGCCTGGTGAGTCATGGCAGTGATCCCCACCAGGTCGAAGCGACCTTCAAACGGGATATCCTCGTGCACCTCATCGACAAGGACAATCTCCCACTCCTGCGGTGTCGCTGCCGCAACCTGTTTCAAAGAGAGTGAAGGGAGTTGAAAGCGCTTCACCCAGCCAAGTTTGTGTGTGGCAGGATAGACCAGGAGAAGGCGGGGTTTTCTGATGTTGCAGATAGGTATCATGAGATATGTAATCCGGGTTAATGTATAGTTTCGAGCCTCGCCCTTGAGGTAACACTTCATTGGTCAACCTGTCAATTCAACTCTTTGAGCTATCTCTGTCACCTGAATGTTGCGGAAGCTGAAAAATCTTGTAGAACTAGTGACAAGGAATGCTGCTAAATTATCATTCAGACCTTGCCTTTTGCTTCCAAGGAAACAGCGATGTAACCCATTTTCACCATTTACGACACATAGCTGTAACAATAAACTGTTAGCATATACAAAAATTAATCAGGTGGTTACCACACAATGAAAATCGTAATCATAGAAGATGAACGTGACCTGGCAGAACTGCTGGCCTTCAATCTCGAAAAGGAGGGCTTCCAGACCATCATAGCCCTTGATGGACGCACCGGCCTGGAGCGGGTCAAGAGTGAAAACCCTGATCTCGTGATCCTGGACCTGATGCTTCCTGAAATGAACGGGATCGATCTCTGCAAACTCCTGAGGAAGAACGAAAACACGGCAACCATCCCGGTCATCATGCTGACCGCAAAGGGTGAAGAGATAGACAAGGTGGTCGGATTCGAGGTCGGAGCAGACGATTATCTGATAAAGCCTTTCTCCACACGGGAACTGCTGCTTAGGATCAAGGCGGTTCTCCGGAGGTCATCCCCCGACAAACCTGAAGGGAAAATCCTGACAGCCGGACCGGTGGCCATTGATACGGGTCGTCACAGGGTGACAGTGAATGGAGAAGAAACCGTACTGACATCGACCGAGTTCAAGCTGCTCCTGACCCTGGCCGAACGACTTGACCGGATGCAGAGCCGCGAACATCTTCTCAGCCACGTATGGGGATACAACAACGAGGCAGACACCCGTACAGTGGATACACATATCACAAGGCTCAGAAACAAACTCGGCGAGGCAGGAGACCTCATCAAGACCGTCAGAGGATTCGGCTACAAGATGGAAAACGCATGAAGACAAGCATCCGCTGGAAACTGTTCGGCTCATACATACTCTTGATCCTTGTCATGGGAGGAGCCTTTTACGGGTATCTCCGCACCACCATGGAACGCCATCTTATTGAAGGTGTCACGAAAAACCTGTTCAATGAGGCTGAAATAGCGGCCCTGGCTATTTCGCAGAATCCAGGCGCGTCCAGACACGATTTGCCGAGACTCGCATCAGAGATCGGCAAACGGATCACTGCCCGGATGACGGTTATCTCGCCGGATGGAACCGTAGTGGCCGATTCGGAGATCCCTGCCGATCGTCTCCCTGAGGTTGAAAACCATCTGGTCCGCCCGGAGTTCCGCCAGGCACTGACAGAGGGGAAGGGAAGCTCAACCCGATATTCCAGCACCATCAGGACGGAGATGCTCTATGTGGCCATACCGCTGCAACTACCCGAGGGGAGAGGTGCGATCCGTCTGGCACTCCCCCTGACTGCGGTGGAACAGCTGAAGCTCAGGCTGCATGCAACCCTGGCGGGGGCCTTGGCATTGGCTGCCCTCATCTCTCTTGCCATGAGTTCAATCTTATCCCAGCGCCTTTACAGGCCTCTCCGCCAGATGTCTCTGCTTGCAGAAGAGATCGGCGTCGGCATCTTTCATAGACGTCTGCCGATCCACCGTAACGACGAATTCGGCAGTCTTTCCCGAGTCATGAACGGCATGGCAGAGAGAATTCAGGAGCAGCTGCACAACCTCGCTGCCGAACGGAACCGCCTGGATGCCATCCTTCGTGGTATGGGTGAAGGATTGATGGTAATTGACAAGAATGGGACGATCAGCCTCGTCAATCCCGCCTTCTGTACACTCTTCGATCTCCAGGAAGAGGTAACCGGCCGACCCCTGATCGACATAACACGTCACCCTGCCCTGAACGAGTCGTTCAAGCAGATCGTGCAGAGCATTGGTGAGCATTATGAGGAAATCATCCTCCCGCTCGGAGAGGACAAAACCATCATGACCCACTGGGTACCGCTTATTGATGACGGAAAGTTGCGCGGAGTAGTGGCTGTATTCCATGACATAACCGAACTGAAGCGACTTGAAAATATCCGTAAAGATTTTGTCGCCAACGTGTCGCACGAACTCCGTACCCCGGTTACGGTCATCAAGGGATATGCTGAAACTCTCCTCGACGGTCTGATAACAAAGGACCCGGTCCGTGCTCTCAGCTTTGTCAGCGTCATCCTGAATCACTCGGAGCGCCTCGCACTTCTCATCAGTGACCTTCTGGCTCTCTCTGAAATGGAATCAGGCGAATTTTCTCTGCATCTTCGACCGCTTCCACTGACAGGGATCATACGTCACGCTGCGAACCTGTTCGAACTGAAAGCCGAGGAGAAAGGGATCGCCGTAACCCTCCCGCCTGCCGGGGAAAGCCCGGTTGTGCTTGCCGATCAGGGACGACTGGAGCAGGTGTTCATCAACCTGTTGGACAATGCCATCAAATATACCCCTTCCGCAGGCAAAGTTGCGGTAGAGATCCAGGATAGAGACAAATTCGTGACCGTGCTGGTTTCCGACAATGGGCCAGGCATCCCTCCACAAAGCCTGCCTCGCATCTTCGAGCGCTTTTACCGAGTCGACTCTGCCCGCAGCCGGGAACAGGGTGGCACAGGCCTTGGACTTTCCATAGTAAAACATATCCTGCAGCTGCATGGAGGAGCAATTTCAGTGGAAAGCACCCCTGGGAAGGGGGCCATTTTCAGTGTGACCCTGCGAAAACCTGACTGACAGAGTCTCCCCTCAAACCTTTTCAAACTCTTAACCTCTTCGTAACACGATTGTAACAATTCATCTGTATGCTGGGGTAATATTTACAGACAGACAAGGAGGAGTTACGATGTTCAAGAAGATTGCCGCATTCGCAGCTGCCGGCCTGCTGGCCGTTACAAGCCTGGCAGGGGCAGAGACACTTATTAACGGCGCAGGTGCCACCTTTCCCTACCCCCTTTATTCCAAGTGGTTCAGCGAGTATGCCAAGATCGATCCGACCGTGAAATTCAATTACCAGTCCATCGGTTCAGGTGGCGGGATAAAGCAGATCACGGCCCAGACCGTTGATTTCGGAGCAACTGACAAGTTTCTCTCCGATGCAGAGCTCGCGGCAGCCCCTGGAAAACTGATCCACATACCGACCGTTATGGGTGCGGTGGTGGTGACCTACAACGTCCCTGGCGTGGCCAAGGGGCTCAAGCTTTCATCCGAGGATGTGGCCGATATCTTCCTAGGCAAGATCACCAAGTGGGATGACCCGAAGATCACCAACGACAACCCCGGCATCAAGATTCCGGACAAGCCGATCATCGTTGTTCACCGATCCGACGGCAGCGGTACCACGAGCATTTTCACCGATTACCTCTCCAGCGTGAACCCGGAGTGGGCTAAAAAGGTCGGCAAGGGTGCGTCGGTAAAATGGCCGGTAGGACTCGGCGGCAAGGGGAACGAGGGTGTTGCCGGTCAGGTGAAGACGACACAGTTCTCCATCGGCTATGTGGAACTGGCCTATGCCATAGAGAACAAGCTCCCCTATGCCTTTCTTAAGAACAAAGATGGCCAGTTCTCAGAGCCTACCATCAAATCGATCACTGCAGCCGCTGCAGGCGCATCAAAGAATATGCCTCCCGATTATCGCATTTCCCTGGTCAATCAGCCTGGCAAGGATACCTACCCGGTTGTAGGCTTCACCTGGCTTCTGGTATACGAGCAGCAGAAGGACAAGGTCAAAGGCCAGAAGATGGTCGATTTCCTGACCTGGAGCCTTCACAAGGGGCAGAAGATGGCAGCTCCTCTCCTCTACGCCCCGCTCCCTGAGCCAGTTGAGAAAATGGTAGAAAAGACGATAAAAGGGATCAGATTCTAGCAGACATATCGGAAGGAAATGCCTGGGCATTCCGATGCCCGGGCATTTTTCTGTCTTGACGAATGTTACGGAAAGGCTACAACGTGAGTAATCAGGAAAGCTGCGAATCGTTGCAGGTCAACCCTGTGAAGTGCGACACACGTGAAAACGAGGCTGCAAAGATGAAACGCAGTGGGAGATTCGCCACAGGAGATGCGATTTTCAAGGGTGTTACCTTCATCCTGGCAGGGAGCATCCTGCTTATTCTGTTATTAATGAGCTTTGAGATGATAAGGGAGAGCCTCCCTGCCATCAGGAAGTTCGGCTGGCGTTTTGTGACAGGTCGCGACTGGGATGCAGTCCAGGAGCAGTTCGGTGCCCTCACCTTCCTCTACGGATCAGTTGTCTCGTCCATTCTTGCCATACTTCTCGCCACCCCGCTCAGTGTCGGCACGGCCCTTTTCATAACCGATATCGCCCCCAAGAGGTTGGGCGGGATGGTATCCTCCCTGGTTGAACTGCTTGCAGCGATTCCGAGCGTCATATACGGACTCTGGGGAATTCTGATCATGGCCCCCTGGCTCCAGAAGACCATCCAGCCCTTTCTCATAGACCACTTCGGATTCCTCCCATTCTTTCAGGGGGCTCCGTACGGAGTGAGCATGCTGGCAGCGGTATTCATACTGATGATCATGATAGTGCCTATCATCACCTCCATTACAAAAGAGGTCCTTCTTGCTGTCCCCAAGGAACAGAAGGAGGCTGCATACGCACTTGGGGCCACAAGATGGGAGATGCTCCGTGTTGCCCTCCTCCCATACGCTCGTTCAGGCATCCTCGGCGCGGTCATATTAGGTCTTGGGCGTGCCATCGGCGAGACTATGGCAGTAACCATGGTAATAGGGAATACCCCGCAGATATCCATGTCACTGCTTGCGCCTGGCTACACCATGCCAAGCGTTATAGCCAACGAGTTTGCCGAAACCACCTCTAAACTCCATGCTTCGGTGCTTATGGAGATTGGCCTGATACTTCTGGTAGTCACCCTGGCTGTAAACATCATAGCACGGCTCCTTATCTGGAGCGTTACAAAAGGGACTTCCCGGAGGAACGCGTAATGCTGATACCTTTCCACCGTTCACTAAAAAACAACCTGATGACCCTGCTCATGGTCGGGGCGACCCTTGCTGTCCTCACCCCTCTGGGGATAATCTTTGCTCATATACTGAAGATGGGAGCCAGCTCTATCTCACTCGACTTTTTCACCCAGATACCGAAGCCTACCGGCGAAACGGGAGGCGGCATGGCTAACGGACTTGCAGGATCAGCCATCATGATTGCCATGGCATCATGCATCGGGCTCCCGGTCGGGATTCTGGGAGCTGTCTACCTGACCGAATACGGCAATAACCGGCTGGCAACATGCATCCGTTTCTCTGCCGATGTGCTGGCAGGCATTCCGTCGATTATCACCGGAATGGTTGCCTATACACTGCTGGTGGTCCCCATGAAGGGCTTTTCCGCACTTGCAGGGTCGGTTGCACTGGCGATGATCATGATCCCGATTCTGCTTAGAACAACGGAAGAGCAGCTGAAACTGGTCCCCGGAACCTTGCGCGAGGCATCGCTTGCCTTGGGGGTGCCGCTCTGGAGGACGACCATTCAGGTTACTCTTGCCAGCGCCCGGACAGGGATCATCACCGGCATACTGCTCTCCATCGCCCGTATCGCAGGGGAAACCGCGCCACTTCTCTTCACGGCGCTTGGAAACCAGTTCTGGAGCCGAAAGCTTACCGAGCCTATGGCAGCAATTCCGCTGCAGATATTCAGCTTCGCTATCGCCCCCTATGAGGATTGGCACAAACTTGCCTGGGCCGGTGCACTCGTCCTGGTAATAATTATGTTTACCTTAAGCCTTGCTGCACGCTATTTTGGAAGACAGAAACGGTATTCTTGAGGATGTAATGAATCAGACAAAAGTAACCCTCGACAAACTGAACGTTCACTTCGGCACCAACCATGCGGTCAAGGATGTCTCCGTCGATTTCCCTGCAAACAGCGTGACCGCAATCATCGGCCCCTCGGGCTGCGGGAAATCAACCCTGCTGCGTAGCCTCAACCGGATGCACGACCTGGTGCCGTCCGCACGAGTAACAGGCAAAATCCTGCTAGATTCCACGGACATCTACGACCGTGCGGTGAATCCTGTCGCTGTCAGGCGAAGGATCGGCATGGTTTTCCAGAAACCGAACCCCTTTCCTGCAATGTCTATCCATGATAACGTCATTGCCGGCTACAAGCTGACCGGCGGGCTGAAACGGACCGATGCCGAAGAAATTGTCGAGTCCTGCCTGAAGCGGGTCGCCCTCTGGGGAGAGGTTAAGGATCGGTTGAAAAGCAGCGCCATGGATCTCTCGGGAGGACAGCAGCAGCGTCTCTGTATCGCCCGTACCATAGCGGTGCAACCTGAGGTTATCCTGATGGACGAGCCCTGCTCGGCACTGGACCCAATAGCAACGCTGAAGATAGAGGAATTGATAGATGAGCTGAAAGAGCAGTACACGGTCATCATCGTCACCCACAACATGCAGCAGGCTGGACGGGTGTCGGACTACACGGCATTTCTTTACCTTGGCGAAGTTGTGGAATATGATGCAACCAAGAAAATATTTACAAACCCTGAAAAGCAGCAGACAGAAGACTATATAACGGGAAGATTCGGGTAAGAAGCTGCAAGACCTGAAACGCCGTACGCAAGACGTGAAAAAACAATTGCATTTAACGTCTTACGTCTCACTTCTAACGACTCACGAGGTTATAAAATGGAACGCGAGCATTACAGCAAGCAATATGATGCCGAACTGAACGGGATCCGCGAAAAGCTCCTCGAAATGGGGGGAAAAGTGGAACTTATGATCAACGATGCCCTTAAAGCG
Organism: uncultured Geoanaerobacter sp.; assembly: GCA_964528055.1. Taxonomy (GTDB): domain Bacteria; phylum Desulfobacterota; class Desulfuromonadia; order Geobacterales; family DSM-12255; genus Geoanaerobacter. The sequence goes on from CAZGQM010000013.1 coordinate 39,312, forward strand.
CTCGTTGAAAGGGATTCGGCTCTCGCAGACCGGGTCATCGCCTTTGACCATCATATTAACCGGCTGGAGATCGAGATTGATGAACGGTGCCTTCAGGTCCTGGCCACGCGCCAGCCGGCAGCCCGTGACCTCCGGTTCATCACATTGGCGCTGAAGATAGTTACTGACCTGGAACGTATCGGCGATCAGTGCCGAAATATCGGCATTCGGGCCAAGGAGCTGAACGATGAGCCCCCCCTGAAGCCTTACATCGATCTTCCCCGCATGGCCAAGCACGCGGGAACTATGGTCAAAGAGGCGCTGGACGCCTTTGTCCGGGGTGACGACCAGATGGCCATCAAGGTCTGCCGCGATGACCAGTTTGTTGATGATTTAAACGAGCAGATACAGCGGGAACTTCTCACCTTCATGATGTCAGACCCAACCGCCATTGCACGTGCAATGAAGATCAACCATGTTGCAAAATGCCTGGAGAGGATTGCCGACCACGCCACCAATGTGGCGGAGATGGTAATATTCATGGTAAAGGGGAAAGATATCCGACACGTGGGTCATTCCACGTTATGATAACGGACTATGTCTGATTTTTTCATGGCCGCCCTGTTCAAGAGGCGGCCAGTTCATTTACGAAAAAATGCCGGCAGTGATACCAGAGCGAAGAGCATGGTTGCGCCTATCCCGTAGTTGGTTGCCCAGCCGATGGATGCAAGGGCTCCGTAATCCGTGAACGCCAGCGATCCGAACCCTGCTATGGTGGTCAGGGCAGAGAGAAATACCGCCCTTCCAGCCTGGACGAATTCGATTTCAGCTGTCCGACCGCCTTCAGTATCGACCCGATTGGCAATATGAAGACCGTAGTCACTCCCCATGCCTATTACGGTAACCAGCACCATGGCGTTCATGAAGTTGATCCCCATGCCGGTGATAGCCATGATACCAATCATCGAGACCACCCCTGCAACCATCGGGTAGATGGATGCAAAGATACCGATTGCTGAAGAAAAGTGGGAAATGAGCAGAAAAAGGACAATCCCCCCGCCAATGACGAATCCCCAGGTAAAACTCTGCCGTACGCTTCCGGCAAGCTGACTACTCACAAGATCTACGCTGGTGGCCCTGGCAGCAGGGTCTATGGCTGCAAGTTCCCTCAAGAACCGATCCTGTCTGAACTCTGATCCTCTGTAGAAAAGATGAATAAGCAGGTGGTATCCGTCTCCATCCTTCACGAGATGCCGGTCTATGGCACCCTTGAGCGGCGACCCGACCAGCCGGGCAATCGCTTCCTCCGGTGAAGAAGTTCGCCCTATCCCTGCCATGACTCCAAGCCCTGATATCGCCGCCTGGAAAGGTTCAACGGCAAAGCCCTGCCGCTCCAGCGCCTGACGCAGCCCCAGAGCAGGATCACTCCCTGCCAGCCCTGCTGCAATACGCTTCGACACCTCTGCCGCTGCAGCGCTGTCATTGACAAGCTGGCCGAGGCTGGAGTACGCCACCAGTTCCCCCTGCTTCCGGTATCTCTGCGCAAGGAGATCCACCCTCCCTCCACGTGCAAGCAGTTCTTTCAGATCCCTCCCCTCCAGCGCCACCAGCAGCTGCTTGGGACTGAGACTCAGGTGCCGCTCCATCTTCTCCTGGGTAAGAAACGCCTCGGAGTGTCGCGGCTGGAGATTCTTCAGCTCACCCTCGAATGTTATGGTAAAGGCGGCAGCGGCAAGCACCCCCACGACTATGACTGAGACGATACGCGTAAGCCGGCCAAAGCGACGGCTCCCTCTCCATACCGAGGCCAGCCCGAAACCGGGGAGGGGGCGATAGACGAACCGTGGCGACCAGCGCTCCATTACCAGCAGGAGCGGCGGAAGAAACAGAAAGGTGGCATACATGGAGAATATGACGCCAAGTCCCACGAGAAGCCCAAGTTCGGAAAGGGCTCGCACATCGGCAATCCCCAGCGTCAGAAAGGGGAATGCCGTGGTGGCAGCTGCAGTGAATATGCCGTGCCCTGTGTCGGTCACTGCCAGTCTGAGAGCCTCATCAGGGGGTAATCCGGCAGAACGCTCCACATGGTAACGGTCATAGAGGTGAATGGAATAGTCGGTGCCAAGGCCTATGATCAGGGCCATAAAGGCAAAGGAGATGACATGGATGGATGGCAGTATAATCCCTGCAGACCCCATGGCCAGAATCACCCCGCAGGAGATGATGATCGGCAAGAGCAGGGTCGGGACGAAGCGGCGGTAGGTGGCGAAGAAGAGAAGCAGTACCACCACCAGTGACGATAGGATGCAGGAGAGGATGTCCCGCTTCATGACCGCCTCGTCTATGACCGCAGAGAGGTGGGCACCGGCGCAGGAGATGCTGACCCTGGCCCCTTTTCGCGCCTGGTTGATTCCAGCGGCCAAGGCCCTTGCAAAGGCCATGTCCTGCACCGGCCTGGCTGGCTCGGCAATGATGATGAGGCATTTGCCGTCGCGAGAGAGGAAGTATGGCGAATCCGGATCAAGGTCGAACGCCTGGCTCCCCCTCTTCAGGCGGGGGGTTACAAAATCGCGCAGTGCAAGGGGATCGGCCAGTATCAGGTCGCGCAGACCGGTGCCGGCCTGGCTGGCCAGTTCCGTGCCGGCCCGCTGCAGTGCTTCATCCATTCCCGAAGATGCCAGACGCGCAAGATAGGCCGGGACATCTTCCGGGTTGAGGAAATAGCCTGGAAGCAGCACTGCATAGCCTATGAAGTCAGCAAAAGAGCCTGACTCTGCCTGGTCATACACCCTGTACTTGACCCTGCGGAAAGCCGGTGCATCCCCAATCCTCAGCTCACTCAACCTGGCTGCAAAGGCCTCAGCCTCCGGGACTATGAGCCCCTGCTCCCCTTCGAGGAGAAAATATGCCTCGTTGGCACTCCCTGTCCACTGGAGAGAGTCGACAAAAAGCTTGAGCGGACCCTGACGAGTTGGAAAGAGCTTGAATACATCCGATTCGAAGCGCGTAGTTAGGATAGAGAAGGAGGACAGCAGGAGCAGGAGCGCCACTACGGCGAAGACCGATCCGGGGTGGGTGGTAGTTACCCGGTAAATCCAAGCTAGGTGACGCTTGATGGCCGTTTGTGTCGCTTCGGTCAGCCAGCTTAGCATTGCGGTAAGAACTCCACTAAAGAATGGCTACTCGACACGGAAGTCCTTGTCTGCCAGCCCTTTATTCTTCTGCATTCGCGAAAAGGTGATTACTGTCCGGTCGCCACGCTGCTCTACGATGGTGAGCCTCTTGAAGGTACCGTCCGGGAGCAGTGTCACGGCAATTTCACGCACCTGGCCGCCGCCCGCAGGTTCTATGGTCACGGTCAGCAGCTCACCCTGCTGATCTGCACGCACCTCCATCCCCTCAGGGAGTGACTTCAATGGTTTGGCAAGGTAGGAGAACCAGCGCTGGAGCCCCTGCTCAGGTGGAAGAACGACCCTGCTGGCACTCTTCTCCCGCGGGAGATACAGCGTTAGTAAGGTATCGTTCAGCAGCAGACGGCTTGCATGGGGAGGGTATATCTCCATAAAGAAGAGTCCGGGCTTCCTGAAGCGGACGATTCCGGTGCTGACCAGCTTCCGTTTCAGCAATGACAGCTGTTTCTCCTGAACTATCTCAGCAGAAAAATCCGTTATGCCGGCAAAGGCACTCCTGAGTGTCTGCAGACCTTCAAGAGGCGGCAGAGGGCGGGCAGATACAGGTTCGGCTGTCAGGAAAAGCAGCACCAGCAAAGACGGGAGGATTCGGAAACGCACAGGCTAGAGCCTCCCCACGCCAAGGGTCAGTGTTGCAGAAGCCAGAAGACGGTCGATCTCTCGAACCTCACCTTCCAAAAGATAGAGACGTCCGAACGACTTGAGAACCCGAACCGAAACCAGCAGGATGCCGCCGGGGCAGGCATCACCAAAAATCTCCGCATGGTCTATTGCAGCCAGGACTCCACCAGTTTTTTCCTCATGACCGACTACAATTCCGCCAAGCTGAGCCATTGCTTCAACAAACAGAACCGCTGGAAAGCAGATGGTTCCAATGGTCAGCGTAACCACTGCCGTTCCCCTATCACCTGGAACGACTTCCAGAAGCCGGTCAAGCAGGAGAAACGGATGGCGATGGGGGAGGTACGCTGCAGGATCTTGATTAATCAGGGCCCCCTCCGATGAAGTCCACCGCATAGTATGGCCCTTCCGGTGATGCAGCTACGTGCAGTCCAGTCTCGCCGGCAGACAGGGACAGGAGAAGTGCCGCCATGGAGAGACCACCCATGGCCAGCGAACGGCCGGTAATAGTCGATAGATTCAGGCAGGGCACTGCGGGAAGGCGTTTGAGAAGTGGTGGGCAGATATCTGCTGTCCCGGAAAGAGAGAGCGACGACCAAACCCGACTGGTCGGAACGAGGTGGTTGACCCCCTCACTGGCAGCCTTTGCAGGGAGGAGACCCACGGTTCTGATGGATGCAAGCTTCCCCCTGACTCTTGCCCCACGCTGGCGGGCATCCCGCTGTCGCTCCAGAACCAGGATCCCGGCGCCTTCCCCAAAGCCGGCGGCATAACTCCCGAGCTGCCCCATCAAACGGAAGGCCTTGATCATCTGAGGGGTCAGTTCATCCACCCCTCCGGTGACCACAATGTCAGCCCTCCCCTCATCCAGAAAGCGGCAAGCCATCATCAGTGCGGTTTCAGCTGAACAGAACCGCTGCACAAAGGTGACGTTGGATCCTTTGATGCCATGCTCGATGGAAGCGTTGCTGGCAGAGGCATTGGCTACGGTATTTGGAAAGAGCATCGGAGTAAGCCCTTCTGCACCTCCGGCAAAATATCCTCCGAGAAAATCTGCCGAATTGGCGATGCCGCCAAATCCACAGCCGAGAAGGATCCCTATCCTCTGCGGATCGAACGCCCCTTGCTCAAGTCCGGCATCGCGCAGCGCCATACCGGTAGCAGCCACTGCAAACAGGCTGCAACGATCAAACTTCCGCGCCTTGAGCGGGGGCATGAAATCAGCCGCCCGAAACATGTCAGCTTTTCCCCAGAGAGCCCCTTTGCCATCAATATCCGCAGGTATCGGCGCAAGGTGGCTACACCCCGAACGAACAGCTGAGATCAGGGGTTCTATGCCGACACCGGCAGAAGAGATGGCCCCCAGGCCTGTCACGACTATGTCATGGGATGATTCAATCATTTCTCTAGCACCAGTGAAGTGATATTACCTCCGAACGCGAAGGAATTGGAGAGCGCGATCGTTGCCGTGCTGGGCCTTGCGGAATCGTGGCAATGATCCAGATCACACTCGGGATCGCGACCGCGGAAATTGAGTGTTTGGGGAATGATCCCGCTATTTAGGGCAATCACCGTCGATACGGCCTCTATGGCCCCGGCAGCTCCGAGACAATGACCGGTAAGGGCCTTGGTTGATACCAATGGCACCTGCGCTGAGCGGTCGCCAAAGACCAGTTTCATCGCCTTTGACTCTACGACGTCGTTTAAAGGGGTACCGGTGCCATGGGCATTTACCCAGCCAACCTCTTCCAACGTAACCCCTGACAGTCGCAGCGCCTCGGACATCACAGCTGCGGCCGCAGCACCGGACGGCTCGGGAGCGGTCATATGGTAGGCTTCACCGGCCAATGCATAGCCACGGACATACCCAAGGATTCTAGCACCTCGTGCCATGGCAGCATCAGCTTCCTCCAGGACCATGAAGGCCGCACCTTCGCCGAGGGAAATCCCCTGGCGGCCGAGACTGAAGGGGGAACATGGTTCGGAATCAACGACCTTGAGCGAGTTGAATCCTGCATAGAGAAGGATCGAGAGGGTGTCGGAACCGCCGCACACAACGGCCTTGAGCTTTCCTGTGGCGACCAGATCAGCCCCCCATCCAATGGCAGTGGCTGACGATGAACAGGCAGTAGTTACCGTCCCCTGGTACCCGGCGAGAGAGAAGGTCTCTGCGATCGCGGTTGAGGTTTTATCAGGCATCATACCCCTGAGTAGACGCGAATCACTCTTAGCCCCTTCCAGATAAGCCTTTAGCCACTTTTCGGATTGAAACATCCCGGCTGCACCGGCTCCCATGGAAACACCCATTTCGAAAGGTCCGTAGCAATCGAGAACGCCACTATCCCTGAGCGCCTCTCCGGATGCGATAACCCCGAACTGATCGGCCCGAGAGAGTCTTGAGGCAACCTTCCGGTCGAAATAATCAAGAGGATCGAACCCCTTGATCTGGGCGCCAATCCGAGAACTGAACGGAGTGACGTCGAAGAGGTCGATGTCACTTATCCCGCTCTTGCCGGTCAGAAGGGCATCGGTGAATGAGGATATATCCTTGCCTGCGCTGCAGAACATTCCCAGACCTGTTATGGCTACCCGTTTTTCGTTCATATCATCCCGCCGTCAACGACCAGACACTGTCCTGTTATGTATGAGGCAGATTCAGAAGCAAGGAATGCCACTGCCTCTGCCACCTCGTCTGAAGTGCCGACCCTTCCGAGGGGTAGCGACTTTACAATACTCTCCACCTGTTGCTGTCTCATGCTGTCGAGCATCTCGGTCTTGATGAGCCCCGGAGCAACGGCATTAACCCTGATCCCCATGGGGCCAAGCTCACGGGCCAGCGCCTTGGTAAAACTTATGATCCCACCCTTGGTTGCCGCATAGTTTGTCTGGCCGGCCGTACCGGTTATCCCGGAAACTGAGGAGATGTTTATAATTGCCCCGCTGCGGTTCCCCATCATCTTCCGCGCACCCCACTTGCAGCAGTGGAACAGCGGATAGAGATTTGCCCGGATCACGGCATCCCAGTCTTCCTCAGCCATCATCGGGAGGTAACAGTCGCGAATGATACCGGCATTGTTAACAAGCACGTCGACTCGCCCGGTTGCAGCTGCCGCATCCAGAAGGGCCATGGCCCCGTCATGGGTGCTGACATCAGCCTGAATGGCAACAATGCTGCCCGCAAGTCCGTTCGCCTCTTCAACAAGAGTAGCTCCCGCCTCGGCATTTTCACGATAGGCGGCAAAGACCCTGGCACCCGCCCGTGCGAAACGGAGTGAAATGGCACGCCCTATTCCCCGGCTCCCACCGGTAACTACAACGGTTTTGCCCGCTGATTCGATCAAGATCAACTCCGGAAAAGTAATTTTGGGAAATGTGATTTTACTGTCGGAAGGGTAAAAAGTCCAGCAGGAAGGATATCAGAGTCATCATAATGGTTTAGACGGGATTCTACGCCGGGCAAACCGCTTCACCTGTCTCCAGAGAGGACCTTTTACGGCAAAATGCCGCAGTGCCTCAAGCATTTTGTCGTTAACGGTAATCTCCAGTCCGGGAATGACCCAGTTCGTACGTTTGACCGCCTCCCCACGGACCAGCTCGCAAAGGGTAGAGGCGACTTCGGGGGAGAGGTAGAAGACCGGCTCAAGCAGAGGAGCGGTCAGGTTGATTAGACCCTCTGCAACTGCCTGGGCGTAAATTGCGGTTCCGGGAAATATTCTGATGCCGGTCATTGCAATGACAGCAGTCGGAGCAACTTCGTCCATCAGCTCGAAACTCTCAAGTACGGTCCGCGCATTCTCCCCAGGCCCCCCGAAGAGAATGTAATGTGCAAAATCGACGTTGTATTCGCGACAAAGTCGTGACGCCTCCTTCACCTGTCCAACAGTGAAAGATTTTCGGAGGTTTTTCAGCATGGTCGGTGAACCGGAATCCGTACCGAACTCCAGGGCATCGCACCCCGCTGCAATCATCGCCTCCAGAAGAGTCGGCGGCAGGAAATCAGGGTTGATGAACGCTGACCAGTTAACTTTAAGCTTGGCTTCCTGCATGGCCCGACAGAGCTTTTCGGCAAAATCAACCGGGTAATTGAAGATATCGTCCACGAAATAGAGGTAGTTTACCCCATGTCGATCCACAAGATCTCCGATTTCGGATATGATGTCGGCAATGGGTCGAAGCCGGATCTGATGCCCGTCCAACAGAGGATAGGTGCAGTAGATGCAGGAGAATGGGCAGCCGCGCTTTGTCTGAATATTGGCCATTCCTCCCAACCTGTTGTAGGAGGCAACATCGAACAGGGTGCGGTCAGGCGCAGAAATGGCTGTCACCAGCTCGGGAGGAAAGAAGGATGTAGCACCGGGCAATACCACGCCGGGCAGTGCACCCACATCGCCGCTGTCGGCAATGGCTGCGAGCAGTCGCGGCAAGAGTTCTTCCCCTTCCCCGACCACTCCATAATCGGCACCTAGAAAATTCATCACTTCCAGCGGCATTATGGAAAAACCGGAACCTCCTACAATCGTTACTGCTCGCCCCTTGCATGCATGCACAACCTCCTTGACCCGGGAGAGATAGGAACGGGTAGCTGGCCAGGTAACATTGTCAATATTGCGGATGGATATCAATACGGCATCAGCGGCAAAACTGTCCAGGGAATCGGTAAGCGATGCAATCGGCTCTTCGGCAAAACAGAGGTCGAGCACGGTGAGATCGTGCCCTGCGACGGACAACGCCGGTACGAGACATGCTAGACCGATCGGGAAAACCGGATAGGGAGAGCGCTCGCGGTTTGCGGAGATAAGAAGCAGTTTCAGGCATCCCCCTCTGCCCATGAGAGCATTTTTTCAATTCGTTCAGCAACGGCATCCGGCAACCGGTACTGTGTGACACCGTTCATATCGGTCAGGGCATGCACCGTCAACCCGCGGGCGCACGGTCTTCCATCGGAGCCAATAATGAGCGTACGGAACTCAATCGTAGGGGTTTCAGTGCGATTCACCGTTGTCTGAACCATTATCCGGTCATTGAATCTGGCAGGTCTGAGATATTTGATCTCCATATTCACCACCGGCCCAAGATAGCCGGCTTCGGCCAACTGGTTGGCAGCCAGACCAAACATGGCTGCAAGGTCATTCCGGCCAACCTCCATCCAGGCCACATAATGGCCGTGCCAGGCAACCTGATAGGCGTCAATCTCATTGAAACGCACTGTTATGCTAGATTCGTGGTAACGCATGTCAACCATACTCCGTTGAGATCCATCGGTTGAACTTCTTCAGTGATTCACCCACTCCAGCTTCTGTAAAAACTGTGACTCCGGCCTTCCGTAGCGCCAGAAATGTCGCCTCCCATTTCACCGGGAGACAGAGCTCATCAACCAGAAAACCGGGGATATCGGCAGCCGAGAGAAAATCCTGTTCCATATGCTCGATGAGGGGAACCGATGGCTCGGCAAAACGGTAGTCGGCAACAATGGCACGCAACTCTTCTGCAATAGCCTCGATAAGGGGCGTGTGAAGCGGAGCGTCTGCCGGAAAGGTCTTGACACTGAATGCACCGGTCTCAAGCGCCTCAACCATGGCTGCTTCCATATCATGCTGTTCGCCAGCCAGCAGGAAATGCCGGGACGTATTGTAGTTTGCCATATAGACGCCATTGTTCTCAGCCAATGCCTGAACTGGAGTCGCAGTCAAACCGGTCACGCACCCCAGGGCATAGCTCTTCGCCTCACCCATACGAGCGAGGGCATGACCGAACCTGCAGGTGAGCTCCAACGCATCCCCTTCCGGCAGAGCGCCGACAGCAGCCAGGGCCGGATAGATCCCCATGCTATGTTCGGCAACTATTGTTGGCCTCAGCCCCTCGTGCCTCAATTTCCGGTTGCGATGGAGACTCATGGCAGTGCCGTAGACCTGCAGCGCCACCTGTCCGGTAGCTGGCTCGCCACGCCACCTGAATCCGGCGAGCTCAAGGCCGGTCCGCTCAACTGTCAATTCTGCAATTTCAGTAAAATCTTTATCGTCGGGAAACCCGACATCATGGGTTAACGGCTGGCCTGGGAACATGAAACATATCATCAATTTAACCTTTTTTTCTTCTGATCGCCGCCCTGAAACCTATATTCATCGGCGCAAATACCTGTAGTGAGCGGTGCATTTTGAAGATACGCCTGTACATGGAGCCGAAGGAGTAAAAGGAACGATTGAGCCAGTCGTAGCCGGCCTGCAGTTCTGCGACCGACATACCTTTGGGCTGGAAGGTGACATGTTCCATGTCGTAGTCCTCCCAGGAATTGGAGAGAATCCTCCCTTCTGTCTCAAGGCGCCGCCTGACCTCAGTACCAGGGTACGGCGTAAGTATCGGGAAGATGGCGGCCTCGACGCGGGCCTCCTCACAGAATCGGAGCAGTCCCTGGAAGACATCGGGGGTATCTCCGTCATAACCGAGGACAAAGGAACCAAGGACACCGATGCCGTTGTCCCTGAAGACCTTTGCATCATCCAGATAAGAGCGGGCTGTGTTGGTAACCTTGCCCATGGCGGTCAGCGACTCCTGGTTCAGCGACTCGAAGCCGACAAACATCCCGAAACAGCCAGCCTCTCCCGCAGCCCGGATGAACTCCGGATCACGGGCAAAGTCTATGGGAGCATGGGAAAGCCATTTAAACCCCAAACCTTTCATCTCGGCAAATAGAGACATCGCATACGTACGATCTGCAACGAGATTATCGTCCACGAAGAATGCAAAGGAATTGGCCTTACGCAGTTCTTCAAGCTCTGCAATGATCCCTTCTACCGATCGTTTCCGGTATTTGCGCCCATAGAAGGCAGTGACTGAGCAGAACTCACAGTCAAAAGGACAGCCTCGGGTTGTCTGCAGTGTGTTGGTGAAGAGGTACTTCTTTCCGGCGAACAGATGTCTGCGGGCGACCGGGATGGCAGTCATGTCGAGGAGCGTTTCGGAGCGGTAAAGCGGCTTCAGGCAACCTGCGTTCAGGTCGGAGAGGAGTTCCGGCCATACGAGCTCTCCCTCTCCCACAACAACGGCATCGGCGTGGGCCTGTGCCTCAGCAGGCATATTGCTGGCATGGAATCCTCCCATCGCCACCCTCTTACCGATAGCGCGAAAAGAGTCGGCAATCTGGTAGGCGCGAGGCGCCTGGGGTGTCATTGCTGTAATGGCGACCAGGTCGGCATCCGTGGCAAGATTCAGCAGTTCGATATTCTCGTCGCAGAGCTCCACCTCCCATTCAGGAGGTGTTACGGCAGCAAGCGCGGCCAGGGAAAGGGATGGAAATTTGAAGGCAAGTTCTCCCCACAGGCGGCCCTTGGGCCAACCAGGTGAGACGAAAAGGACCTTCACTTCCGGTTTTCCTGGATGTAGGCAGCCATGCTCCGCACTGACTGGAAGACCTTGGTGCCGGTGGCTGAATCGGGCACCACGACACCGTACTGCTTCTCCATAGCCACCACCAGCTGCAGGGCGTCGATGGAGTCAAGCCCCAGACCATCGCCGAACAGAGGGGCGTCGGTCTCGATCTCGGAGGGGGTCATCCCTTCAATCCGCAGGGCGTCTATGATAAGCTGCTTTACCGGCTCAATCAGTTCTTCTGACATGCTTTTTCCTCTTCACTTTTCATTTTATCATCCCAGTACGGGAAAAAATTGTACCACTGATCAGGGTATCTCCTGATGTATTTCTCAAATACGGCTACAAGCTGTTCGACACCTCCCCTGATGGCTACGGCGTTATCCTTATGCCCACCTCGGAAATGGATCGGCTCCTCCATCAGGGTAGAATACCTGTTCCCCTCCAGGGGGACGAAAACAGGGATTACCGGCGCGCCGCTGGCAACGGACAGATATGCCGCTCCAAGTGGGATCTGTGCCGGCCTGCCAAAGAAGTTGATGGTCATGGTATGTGATGAGCCGTCCCGGTCACCGAGCAGCGCTACCACCTCGTTTCGGCGCAGTGCGTTCACCGCCTCGATGATGGCAAGTGGCGATGTGTCGTGTCTGTCCACGTAAATAAAGGCGATACCTCGCTCTCCCCGGACCCTTTCCCTCAGCTCGTTGACCTTCTCGTCGGGCTCCCGGAAGGTGAGCACGTTGAGTTTGTATCCCAGGTCGGCAAGACCCAACCCCCCCAGTTCCCAGTTTCCCAAATGAGGGGAGATGAGAATGGCCCCTGTTCCCCGGGCCAAGGCATCGTCCAGAGGAGTTCCGCTGCTTGTCCTGCCGATCAGGGAGAAAAGCTTCTCTCCTTTGAGGCGCATCATCAGCATCACATCGGTCCAGTTGAGGGAGTATTTGCAAAAAGTGCTGATGACCAATCTTTCGACGTTCCTCTGCCCCGTAATAGTCCTCAGGTTTGCCCGGACCCCCCGTCGCTGCCATGGGAAGAAGCAGTAGAAGATGACCCCCCAGACAAAGGCGCAGGGGAGAAACAGCCACCGTGGAACCAAGCGGGTGAAGAGGTTGATGAGAAACAGGTTAAAGTTGCTGTATAATGTCACCTTTTTCTATTTTGAAGTTTCTCGGCTCTGCCTGAGATCGTAAATTCTCGTTCCCAGGCCGGGTCGGCAATCTCTGCATACCTGCGAGAGTAGTCGTCCATCTGCTCGGCCAGGCCGGTCATGATATCGGCTGCACCTTCGTGCGTCGGATAGGCGCCTTCTGCATTACAGAGCTCCCTGCCTACCTCAGGCCGATCTATGAGCATACATGGCCTGAGAAGATTCTCCACCTCCCCCTGCCTCTCACGGATCTGGGTGAAGAATGGCGATGCAAGGGCATCCCTTATGGTGGTACGACGGATGTTGTCCACGGCAAAGTGGCAGAAGACGCATGGCTCGATGTCGCCATTGGCATTGATATGAAAATACTTGCGCCCTCCTGCGATACAGCCGCTGATGATCGGACCGTCGTTCCAGAAATCCACAAAGAGCATAGGCTTGATGTCACGAAACCCGTCAACTTTCAGCCGCAACAGATCCCGCTGTTCAGGTGTTGCCATCAGGGTAAGGTCCGGCTCGCGGCCTACCGGTACATAGGTAAAGAGCCAGAGGGCAAATACCCCCTTTTCAAGAAGCATGTCGATATAGTTGCCATTGGTGATGATGTCGGTATTCCTGCTCGTCTGAGTGAAGGAGCCGCAGAATGAAAGGCCTGCGGCCTTAAGCAGGTCCATGGCATGCATCACCTTCTTGAAGTGTCCTGCACCGCGACGTTCATCAGTCTCTTTCTCATACCCCTCCAGTGAGAAGGCAGGCATCACGTTACCAACCTCGATCAGCTTCTCCACCAGAGACTCGTCAATCAGACCACCGTGCGTGAAGACCAGGAAAGCCATGTCCGAGTGTTTGCGGAATATCTCGAAGATGTCCTGCTTGAAGAATGGCTCTCCGCCCGAGATCACGGCAAAATAAACCCCCATCTCCTTCATCTGGTTCAGTACCGAGTCTATCTCTTCAAGCGAGAGTTCCAGGCTCTTACCGTAGTCCCCTGCATAACAGCCATAGCAGGAGAGGTTGCATTTCATGGTCGGGCTGATGACAACCGTAGAGGGCGGGTAGAACCCTTCACGGTCGGCCCATGCCTTGCGCTTGTTGGTGCCGGAAAGAAGGTGGTTCACCGCAAGATTAGTAATCCATTTCTGTCGCTGGTTGGGATGAACGTCACGCAAAATGCGGCGGGGAAACTCCATGCTGGGATGGTTCTCCCGAATCAGTTGCCTCATCCAGCGAATCCGCTCCTTGTAGTAATCCTTTTTGGGGATCAGCTCCATCAGATGGGTCATCCGGGCCAGTGTCTCGTTGGAGGAATTCGTAGCCAGTGACAACAGCAGGGAGACGATCTTTTCCGTGGAGTAATTCTTTATGCTCTCCATCATGGCGGTTCTCTCTAGTGCCTACAGAATTTTAAAAACGTCATGCAGATCCGCCAGGTATCACGTACCGGACGAAAATGACTGGTGGCCCGTCCGTCGGCAATCCGTGCGTTAATGGGGATGGAGCCTATGAAAAAGCCAGCCTGCCAACCTTTCATAAGAATCTCCATCTCAAGATCGTAGCCGTCATATTCAAGCGTCACGGAGCGCAATAGCCGGGAAGAATAATAACGGAACCCCGACTGACTGTCATCGATATGAAACCCTGTCCGCTTCTGCATACACCAGGCACCGAAGCAGTTCCAATGACGCCTCAGCCCGGCCATCTCCTGAAACTGGGCAAAGCGTGATGCCAGCATGATGCCGGCGTCTGCCTCCCTGGCCGCCTCGACAAGCATTGATATCGCAGATGGATCATGCTGGCCATCGGAATCAAGGGTGACCATCCCGGAAAAGCCGTGCTGAAGCCCCCACGCGAAACCGGTACGAAGGGCGACCCCCTTGCCGCAGTTACGCTGATGGCTGATCAGATTGACCGGGAGACCGGATATCTTTCCTACTGTGCCGTCTGAGGACCCGTCATCCACAACCAGAAGCGGATACCCCTGTTGAAGTGTCTCCCTGGCGACAGCTTCGATAGTTGCAGCCGCATTGTACGCAGGGATGATTACGCAGATTCCCACTGTTCCACCAATCGACAGAGTGGAGTAGACCCGAACTGTCGCAATATTGTTACAAGACGCTCCGTTGCGTCTTTCCGCGGCCCGTAAACCGCAAAGTTCCTGATCGGCGAGAGCCGCAGCCGCGGCCCGTAAGGGTCCAGTTCGCGGGGATGGATAAACAGGACTGCTGGTGCCCCGTCGCAATTCAATCTGCGGATAGTACGCTCGATCATCCCGATCGGGAAGAACCGGAACCCCCATCCTCCTCCTGTCGGGAGATTCCCCATGGCCGTCCGGGTTACCATCGGCGGGATCTCCCATAAACTTCCGTTTTGAAGTTTCATGAGAAACGGGACTCGTGATCCTGCCGGATCCCCGACAAACGGGAGCGGAGAACAGCTGGAATCATATGCAAAGCCCTCTTCGAGAAGGATCTCGAAAGCCCAGGGGATCTTTTCCCGGGAAAGAGACCACTGTGGGGCCCTGAAGCCTTTAATGGATCGTCCAGTAATCCGACTCAGAATATCGTTGGTTTGACGCAGTTCATCGCGGAATTCAGCCTTCGTCAACCCAGTTACCAGCCTATGGGAATATCCATGAGAAGCGATCTCGTGCCCGCCTGCAGCAATGTCCGCTACCATTTCGGGAAGTGCTTCAGCGACCGACCCAAGCACGAAGAAGGTTGCCTTTGCACCGCACTCATCCAGGATCCCAAGCACCTTATCGACGTTATGGTGAACACGCCAAGGAGTGCTACATGGGCTGACAGCTGAGCTTCCCCCCACATGGAACCACTCTTCTACATCTATGGAAAGGGCATTCACAGTGAGTCGTTCAGATCATTGGTCATGGTCATTAAAACGAGAAAATAGCAGTATTATCCATGCAAAGTCAAGGCTGCATACTCTAACAACCTCTAACCTGACTGAAACAAACCCATCGGTAAATCCCCATTGACCTAGACAAAAAATGATTTACAATAAGGCCATTACCCATCCTTCCTATCAGGTGTCCTGTGCGTTTCAGTCTCATCACTAAGCTTGCCATAGCTACCAGCCTGGTCCTCCTCACCTGTATGATCACCTTCGCCTATACCAATATCCAAACCCTCAAGAAGCTGCTTCAGGAAGAGACTGTGGCGGATGCAGACAAGCTGACCGAGACTATCATCAACACGACCCACTACCAGATGCTTGAGAACAATCAGCTTAGGGTCTACCAGATGATTCAGGAGGTTGGTCATCAGACAGGGATCAAACATATACGGATGATCAACAAAAGTGGCCGGATTATCTTTTCCACTCAGGAAGACGAAATCGGAAAGATGGTGGACAAGAATGCCGAGGCGTGCAATATGTGCCATTTTGGCGAAACGCCTCAGGTCCACGCCTCCAGCATGAACAGAAGCCGGCTCTTCATCGACAAGGACGGCAAGGAGGTTCTGGGTCTTGCAAAGGCCATATACAACCAGGAGAGCTGTTATAACGCATCCTGCCACTTTCACCCTAAAGAGTTCCGAGTTCTGGGGGTGCTGGACGTTACTGTCTCCTTGGACACAATGCGTGAACTACTTGAATCGTACCGTTACAAACTTGGTGCACTGACATTTCTTACCCTTGTTCTTCTCTGGGTCAGCATAACTCTGTTCATGCAGTTCATGATAAACAGACCTCTCAAACACCTTGTTAAACACACCAAGCAGCTTGCAGAGGGAAAAATGGACATTACCGTGCAATCCTTTTCAAGCTATGAAATGGGGGAATTATCCGACTCCTTCAACAGCATGACCCTCAACCTGAAGAAGGCTCGTGTTGAGCTGGAAGATTGGGGGCACACCCTGGAACAGAAGGTGGAAGAGCGCACCGACGAACTCCAGCAGATACAGGGACAGCTGATCCGATCGGAAAAACTAGCTTCGCTTGGAGAACTTGTCGCTGGAATTGCCCACGAGATAAACAACCCTCTCACCGGCATATTGATGTTCTCATCTATAATGAGCCACGACAAAAGGCTTGATCCTATCTTCAAAAATGATGTCGATACAATCGTGCGGGAGACCGAGCGTTGCGCTCGAATCGTGCGGGGGCTGCTGGATTTTTCCCGCGAAAGGAAACCGCATAAAAAACCCTCGTCAATCAATGCCATCATGGATGCCACGCTCTCCTTGGTGAGTAACCAGTCGAGCTTCCACGATATCGAGATCCTCAGGGATTTTTCTCCCGACCTTCCCGACATGCTGGTCGACCCCAACCAGATCGAGCAGGTCTTCGTCAATCTGATACTCAACGCCAGCCACGCCATGCCAACGGGTGGAGAGCTTCGCCTTACAACCACCGTCAGCGAAGATGGCAGCATGGTATCCATTCATATCTCTGACACTGGCTGTGGTATACCAGGAGAGAACATCCAGAAGATATTCGACCCCTTCTTCACCACCAAGGAGAATAAGGGAACCGGACTAGGACTGTCTGTATCGTACGGCATCATAGAGAGTCATGGCGGGACAATAGAGGTGAAGAGCAAGGTAGGATTCGGGACGACCTTTACCATATACCTGCCGATTGAGCAGGAGATGGGGAGGGAAGAATTCGCGGAAACCTTGGTTTAGGTCTAGGATCCCGGATGGGCCGAACAAGAGCTGTATCAAAATCCGTTCAAAATCTACAGATTACGTTAATTGTTTAGCTGATTTCTGATTGAGATCCCAAGTTTTTTGAGCAGGGCCTGAAAATTGGGACGTAGCATACCGGTCTCTTCTGCCGCACGCGTAACGTTCCAGTTGTTCCGCTTCAGGGCATTGAGGACAAAGGCCTTTTCAACCGGCTCTATTGCCCTTTCACGTATCTGACGTTTCGTCTCCTTCAACTCCTCAAGGTTAAGAGGAACATACCCATCACCATTTTCTGCACGCTCGGAACGTATAGGGCCCATCTCCAGATCTTCCCTCTGAATCAACTCACCTTCTGCAAGGACAACGGCACGCTCGATAACGTTTTCCAGTTCACGCACATTTCCTGGGAAATGGTGTTCCTCAAGCATTGAGCGAGCGTCAGGGGCGAGTCCTCGAATCTCTTTCCCCATCTTGTCAGAAAATTTTTTCAGAAAATGGCTAATAAGTAGCGGGAGGTCCCCTTTCCGTTCCTTTAAAGGAGGGAGATCCACAGGAATGATGTTCAGTCGGAAGAAGAGGTCCTCACGGAAGCTCCCTTCGGCAACAAGTGCCCGAAGGTTTTTGTTCGTTGCGGCAACAAGGCGTATGTCTATGGGGACCGGCTGAGTACCGCCGATCGGCGTAACCACTCGCTCCTGCAGAACTCGCAACAGCTTGGCCTGTGTGGTAAGGCTGATATTTGAGACCTCGTCGAGAAACAGGGTACCGCCATCAGCTACCTTGAAAAGTCCGGTCTTAGTCTGAATAGCTCCGGTAAAAGAACCTTTTACATGACCAAACAGCTCACTTTCCAGCAGGTTTTCCGCAAGGGAGGTGCAGTCAACAGCAACGAACGCCTGGGTGCGTCGCTTGCTGTTGTTGTGGATTGCTCGCGCCACCAGTTCCTTGCCGGTGCCGCTCTCTCCTGTTATCAAAACAGTGCTGTCAGTAGGAGAAACCTGTATTATCCTTCTGTAGACCTTCTGCATCTCACGGCTCTCGCCGAGGAAATTGTCGAATCCCTGATGAGTCTGCAACTCCATCTTAAGGCAGATATTTTCCAGGAGCAGCGTCCTCTGCTCCAGTGCCTTCCGGACCTTCTCGTTTATCTGGTCGGGGGTGAACGGTTTGGCTATGTAGTCGAATGCTCCGTTTCTCATCGCCTCAACAGCGGTATCCACAGTGGAGTAGCCGGTAATGATTATGACCGGAACCTCGGGCTGAAGGACCTTGATCGCCTTGAGCACATCCATGCCGTTCATCCCCGGCATTTTCAGGTCGCTTATAACAAGATCGAAATCCTTATCCTGAAGACGTTCGAGCCCCAGATTGCCACTGGCAGAGGTCTCAACAGAAAACCCCTCAATCTCAAGGATTCTCCTTAGTCCCTCTCTGATCACCGCCTCATCGTCGATCACCAGTACATTCGTTTTTTCCATTATTTACCTCAATGCCCTGTCTATGTTGCGCTTCTCTGCACGGCAGGTCATGTATAATACTTTTTGTATGCATACCCGAATTACAACATTAAGTCAAACCAATAGTGCCCCGTAAATTCCAAATCACAACTAATTACGCATTTAACTTACTTATTTTATTTACTTTTACCACTTCAAGTCAATTCACTAACAGGTGCATTATTTTTTATACATAGCCAGATTATAATTAAAAACTCTGTTCAAAAACAGTGGGTTGACATGCTGAATAAAATAATTAATTCATGTTATTCATCCAATTAACTGTATATCATTTTTATACACACAGCCAGAGGAAAATGTGCAATATTGTTGCACACCATCAAAATATCCGCTTGTAATTTAGCATTCCGCACCTTATATTAAGCCAATTTTAATTTGTCAATTTTATATGGCACAGCAACTGCAACATTAAAATATTGATTAATTAATTTGATATATATCTGCCCAAGTATTGGAAAGGACCGGTCATGGAAGGGCTGCTTATTGCCGACAGAAACCTTGAATCCCGCCGACAGATGGCTGACCTCTTCATAGAGGCAGGATACAATGTAATGGTGACGAATTCGGCAGCAACGGCACTTCACGGGATCTTAAAGAAAAACGCGCAGGTGGTGCTGCTCGGCGACCACCTCGAAGACCTGACCGCAGGTGAATTGGTACCACTTCTCAAGGAGTGTAACCCAAACCTGACCATCATCCTAGTCGGGGATGACATTCCATTGCCTCTGATAAGGAAACTCCGGGAAGAAGGGATATTTTATCATGCCTTCAGGCCTGAAGGTATTGACAGCTGTGATGAAATCCGTCAGGTCGTAGAATGTGCCTTCAGCAATCTGGCTAAGGCAGAACGAAACCCCGCTACCTAAAGTGATCACATACCATCGAACAGGGAGGAACGTAATGAAATCAACGATTTTTGCAACTATTGCATCATTTTTTACCGGTGTTGCACCGGCTTTTGCTGCATCCGGGGCACGGGATGACAACAGCGGTTTCTTTGTCTGGGCCTTTCTTGCCGTCTGTGCCCTTATAATTGTTGCCCAGGTGCTGCCTGCAGCAATGACACTCCTGGGATTTGCCCGAGGTGTCAAGAAAGATAGGGTCGCAAAGGAAAACGCGACACATTGAAACCGTGGACTTTTCGGGCCGCAGCCCGCATTCAACTATCACTCGAGGGGGAGCACGATTATGTTCATACGTAGAATCCTGACAGGCGCTCTGCTGGCGTTGTCGCTGATCTGGAGCACAAATGTCCAGGCAAATCCGAATGAAGCGTGCATGAAGTGTCACGGTGACAAGGCGATCCAATCAAAGGGGGGTGGACACCTCTTCATCGACCCGGTAAAATTTGCCGGGACCGCTCATGAAACGATAGGTTGCCCTTCATGCCACGACAAAATCTCGTCCCAGCATCCGAATGACGGTATTAGGCCGCCAAGAGCACAATGCAAGGAATGCCACGCAGATGTCCAGAAGGAGTACAGCCAGAGCCTGCACGGCGGTAAGGCTGGATGCGCAGACTGTCACAATCCTCACATGGCACGCAGGCAGTCTGCCGTATCCGGCGATTTCATCAATGCACAGTGCAACAGATGCCACGACAAGGCCAAGACCGTTATCAGCCACAACAAGTGGCTGCCGCAATCGGCGCTCCATGTTGATGCAATGCCTTGCATAACATGCCACACTGGTTCTAAGAACTACGTCATTATCATGTACATTGAAAAACGACAACCCGGCAAACCTCGAAGCGACTTCAGGGAAGCTACCTTTGCCGAACTAACTGAGCTCTCCGGAGGAAAGGAGATAAAAGGCCTCATCGACCTGAACAACGATGGACAGATATCCCTGCAGGAGTTGCGCCGGTTCAACACAAACGGTAAGTACAATGGAATGAGGCTTTGGGGGATGATGATGCCCGAGCAAAACACTCATTCCTACCAGATACTGGACAATCGATGGGACTGCACGTTCTGCCACTCCACCGGCCCCAAGGCAATGCAGACTAGCTACGTCGCCTTCCCGGACAAAAGTGGCCGCTACAGCCGCGTACCGGTAGAGAAGGGGGCTGTCCTTGACCTTCTCTACGGAACCCCAGATTTTTACATGATGGGAACCACACGAAGCACCGCACTCAACATCATAGGCGCCCTGATCCTGGTCGGCGGCATGATGTTCCCTATTTGCCACGGAAGTATCCGTTTCCTGACCAGAAATAACAGAAAGGAGCACTGAGATGAGCGCATCCGTCGCCACGAACAACGAACAGATGATTTACCTGACGCCCACTCCGGTCAGAATTTGGCACTGGCTGAACGCCCTGGGTATTGTCACCCTTAGCATTACCGGAATTCAGATACGTTTCCCCGAATTCGTCAATATTTTCGGTACCTACAAATCAGCCATCAGCCTCCACAACACTGCAGGCATAGTGGTATCCATTTCCTACATCCTCTGGCTCTTCTACTACCTCTTTATAGCCGGAACCCTTGTTAAGCTGTACGTCCCGACACTGGACGATATCAAGCGAGGGATGATCCGTCAGGCGCTCTTCTACTTTTTCCACTTCTTCCGCGGAGGGCCGAACCCCCATCACAGCATGCCAGACGACAAGTTCAATCCCATGCAGAAGTTCGCCTACCTGATGATTATGCTGATCCTGCTCCCTCTGGTCATCGTGTCGGGCATCCTGATAATGAATGTAGCACCGCTTAGAGAACTGATAATTCTTGTCGGTGGCATAAAGATCCTGGTTTCTGCCCACTACCTGATAGCATGCTGTTTCACCGCCTTCCTCTTTGTCCATATCTACCTGGCAACCATGGGACACACCCCATTTGCACACTTCGTCCCGATGTGGACAGGATGGGAAAAGATCGAGGGACACGGGGAAGGAGACGGACATGCACACGAGCATAGCCACTGAATCGTGACCTGACAGAGAAAAGGCGGGGCGGCAGATGCCGCCCCGCCTTTTCTCTGTCAGACCTCAGTGCCAGCATTTGACATTGACTATCATTAATCATTCCCATATAATCCGCACGGTTGTTTATTCCGTACGCCTTTAATCAATCTCATGCTGAGGAGGATATCCATGCAGTACAGATCTTTTTTTGCCTGTCTGGTAGCACTGTTAGTGGGAGTAAGCGCCCATGCCGTCACCATCAAACCCGTAACGTACAACACGACAAACGCAGGCAAAGTGGTGTTTGACCACAATTTCCACATCAAGCAGGCCGGCATCAACAACAATTGCAAGGCCTGCCACGATGCTATCTTCAATATGAAGAAAAAAACCCGCTACTCCATGGCAGACATGGAACAGGGGAAGTCCTGCGGTGCCTGCCACGGTAAGAACGCATTCAGCATCAAGGATTGTGCCCGTTGCCACACCGTTAAGGACATAACATTCAAGGTCAAAGAAACCGGTTCCCTCGCCTTCAGTCATACAAAGCATGTTGCCAAGTACCCATGCGGCTCCTGCCATCCCGGACTCTACGCAGCCAGCAGCAATAATAAACGGGTGACAATGACCGAAATGGAAAAAGGTAAGTCTTGCGGAGCCTGCCACAACGGTAAAATTGCGTTCCCGCTGGCCAGTTGCGGCAAGTGCCACCCGACTAAAGACGTGACCTACAAGGTCAAGGATGCAGGCAAGGTGAAATTCAGCCACAAGATCCATATAGAGGCCTACAAGTGCAGCGATTGTCACACCAAGGTGTTTGGCTATGGCAAGTCCAAGAAGGCATTCAGCATGGAACAGATGGAAAAGGGTAAATCATGCGGCGCCTGCCACAATGGAAAGGACGCATTTACCGTAAAGGGAAGCTGCGCAGCCTGCCACAAAATGTGAGAAAATAATGTTCAAGACCCTGACCGCACGTGCCATAGTGCCGGTAGCAATAGCCGTTACCGGATTTGTAGTGATTTGCTGCATACTTCTCTATTCGGTTATGAAAGCAGACCTTATTGCCGATGCAGTAACCTATGCCACCGGCCTTGCAGACACAGTGGTCAAATCGACCCGTTATGCCATGCTCAAGGGTGACCGTGAGACACTGAGCAACATCATAGACAACGTTGGAGAGCAGAAACGGCTTGAACATATCAGAATCTTCAACAAGAAGGGACTGATCATGTTCTCCGGGACTAATGGCGAAAAAGGGAGATTCGTAGACAAGAAAACTGCAGGCTGTGTTGAGTGCCACGACGGACCAACTCCCAAAGAGACACTGGCAGCAATGCAGAAGGCCAGACGCTTTGTTGACGAGCGTGGAGTCGAGGTCCTTGGAATCACTGCCCCATTATACAACGAACCTGAATGCTACACAGCCCCATGTCATATCCACCCGGCAGGCCAAAAGGTTCTCGGGACTCTCGACATAGGACTGTCGGTTTCAGGGCTTCTGAAAAACCTGGAGGTAATGCGGGAACGAATGGCGGTCTTCAGCCTGCTCGTGCTCCTGCTCACCGTTGGAGGGGTAGCGGCACTGCTCTGGAGGAATGTCTTCCTCCCCATGAGGTTACTGGCAGAGTATACTGAACTGGCCGTTAAAGGACAGACACCTGCTGAAATACCGGAATGCGGCCCAGAGCTTTCCGGCCTGGCCAGCAACATCCGAACCATAGCCCAAAGGGCTCAACAAGGGAGTGGAGTTACAACACCCCAGACACATGAGGAACAGACCTCCCGCCCACACTGAACAGAAGGAGCCTGGGCAAGTTGACCCAACCCTGAAGCGCCGCGACAGCTTGGCTAAAATTGGTCGACTGCAACGGAAATCAGGACACGGCCCGCTTGCTCTGGCACTCTTTATCGCCCTCAGCATTGCGGCTCAGCAGGATTTTGCCCTTTTCCCCTCACTGCCTGACGACCTGCGGGGACTACTAGGCCGCCCACCTTCATCCAACATGATCAGTGCTGCGCTGGTGCTTTACAGCTTTTCAGCAATCATACTCACCCTTGGAAGGATGATGAGCGGTTCCGGGCAGTATGGAGGCATCATGCACGTTGGCTATCTTGCCGCGTTCTATGCTTTTTACCACTTTGGCCACACCCTTGCTGACAACTTCTGGGCAGTTTTCGCTGCTGGCTTGACAGTTCTCCTGTTGGACAGTTATCACCTCTGGACTTACTGCAATGAGGAAATCCGCAAGGAACAGGAGTTTATGGACCAGATCGAGCGAAAAGAGAAGGCTGGTTTCGAGCTCTGATTTCTCGCTTTTTTTGCGCGAGAGAAAACCATTGACAGCCCGTATCACCTCCTGTTAGGTTACCAACTTACAGTACCATGCTCGCTGGGGGAGTTCGCACGAACTGAGATGAGGCACTGCCTCAAACCCTTTGAACCTGATCCGGGTAATGCCGGTGGAGGGAAGCAGAGAACGGGATATTTCATGCCGGCCGCTTCTGCGGCCGTTTCTGTTGGAGATGACATGCAGATTACAGTAAATGGGGAATCGGCAGATACTAACGCAACAACGCTCCTTGGATATCTGGACTCCATAGGAATCGATCCGGCAAGGGTAGCAGTTGAGCTTAATCAGGATATTGTACCGAAGAAGAATTACGCCGATACTTCCCTAAACGCCGGGGATCTGCTAGAGATCGTTCAATTCGTTGGGGGCGGCTGACAACAGTGCTGCCATAACGCAAACCCTCCAGATCCCATTTCATCCATTATCCTCACAAGGAGAGCAGATTATGTCACAAAATGCGGATAAACTCGTCATTGCAGGGCGTGAATTCAAATCACGGCTGATGATTGGGACCGGAAAATACTCGAGCATGGAAGAGATGGTCAAGGCCATTGAACTCTCCGGAGCTGAAATCATCACCGTGGCGGTCAGACGGGTGAACATCTCCGACAGAAGCAAAGAGTCACTTCTCGATTACATTGATACAAAAAAATATACCCTCCTCCCGAACACCGCAGGCTGCTACACCTCTGACGACGCGGTCCGCACATGCCGGCTTGCCCGAGAGGCTGGAATGTCTGACTTCGTTAAGCTCGAAGTCCTGGGAGACGAGAAGACTCTCTTCCCTGACAACGAAGAGCTTCTCAAGGCAGCAAAAATCCTTGTTAAGGAAGGCTTCACCGTACTCCCCTATACCAGTGATGACCCGATAATCTGCAGGAAGCTGGAAGACCTTGGTTGCGCAGCTGTCATGCCCCTCGGAGCACCTATTGGCAGCGGCCTCGGCATCCGTAACCCATATAACATACGGATAATACTTGAAACGGTCAAGGTTCCGGTTATAGTGGATGCCGGCGTTGGAGCGGCATCCGACGCTGCAATCGCCATGGAACTCGGTTGTCATGGCGTTCTCATGAACACCGCCATAGCAGGCGCCAGAGACCCGCTTGCCATGGCAGAGGCAATGAACCTCGCCGTAAGGGCTGGACGCCTCTCCTACCTGGCAGGCCGGATACCGAAGAAACTTTATGCAACAGCATCAAGCCCCATCGAAGGGGTAATAGGGTGACCCAAACGGCAGATCCAGTAGTAGATTTCAATCTCTACCTGATAACTGACAGGCAGCAGGTACGGGGAGGGGATCTGATTAGGGCTGTGGAGTCCGCCCTCCACGCTGGGGTGAAGGCAATTCAGCTGCGAGAGAAGGAGATCTTCAGCAGGGAACTCTACGAGTTGGCTTTTGAACTCCGCAAACTCACCTCCCGTTTCGGTGCCCGCCTATTAATAAACGACCGTGTTGATATCGCACTTGCTGTAGAAGCCGATGGAGTCCATCTGGGGGGTGACAGCATGCCTATTCACCGCGTTCGAAGGGTTCTCGGCCCTTCCAAAATCGTCGGCGTATCGTGTCATAATCAGATAAGCGCCATTACCGCTCAGGAAAACGGAGCCGATTTCATCACCTTCGGACCGGTTTTCCTGACCCCATCAAAAGCTCGCTACGGCGACCCGGTCGGCATCGAAAAGCTCGAAACCGTTACCGCTCTCCTTGATATCCCTATCTTTGGTCTTGGAGGAATCAATTGTTCGAATATCCCGCAGGTTCTTGCTGCCGGGGCCCACGGAATAGCACTTATCTCCGCCATTATTGCCACTGAAGACCCTTGCAAGGCTGCAACAGATATCATTGCAACCATAGCAGCATCACGAATTTCGACACCCTAGAGATGCAGTTCCCTGAACAGATCCACCCAGACCTCCGTATCAACTCCTTTGGATACTATCTCCGCAGACATTTCGGATGTCGAGTCAGCAAAGTTAACGTAGATGGGGGCTTTACCTGCCCCAACCGCGACGGTAGCCGCGGGACCGGGGGATGCATCTACTGTGACAACCACTCATTCTCCCCAAGCGGCACTCTGGCCGAGATACCGATAGAGGAGCAGTTGACTGTCGGCATGCGATATCATCGCACTCGACTTGGCAGTAACAAGTTTATAGTCTATTTCCAGAAGTTCACCAACACCTACGGCCCGTTGGAACGACTCCGCGACCTTTACAGCCGCGCCCTTTCCCATGCCGACGTACTCGGCATCTCAGTAGGAACGCGCCCCGACGCACTTGAAGATGAGGCGATAGATCTTCTTTCAGAGCTTGCCCGGAACCACTATGTCTGTGTTGAACTCGGTCTCCAGTCCATGGATGACGATATCCTGACCAGAATCAACAGGGGACACAATCTTGCCGAGTACCTTCAAGCTGTACAACGACTCTCCGGCCGGGGCATCGAGCTATGCACCCATCTGATCTACGGTTTTCCCGGTGAATCACCTGAGCGGTTTCTCGAAACCGCTAATCTTATGAACCGGCTACCTATCAACTCTGTAAAACTCCACCAACTCCATGCAGTCAAAGGGACGAGGCTCGCAGAGATGTACCTCAGCGGAGAATTCCTCCCCCTCTCCCACGCCTCCTACACGGGTACAGTCTGCGACTTCCTTGAGCTGCTAAATCCGCAAATCAGCATCCAAAGACTTTACGGTTCTGCGCCACTCCCCATACGAGTCGCACCCACCTGGGGGCTGAAAAACAACCAGATGTGGTACAGCATAGTGAATGAATTAAAGCGAAGAGGGAGTTGGCAGGGGTGCAGGCAAGGCGATGCGACCTAACCATATTGCACCTGAAAGAACGATGGGGTATAGTGCAACAGAATTTTTGCCAGAAAGGACCATGAATCGATGAAATCAGCACGCATTGCATGCAGTGGGCAGGAATATCCCATAGGCAAAATACTCTGCATCGGCCGCAACTATGTAGACCATATCCATGAGCTTGGGAACGAACTCCCCTCTTCGCCGGTGATCTTCATGAAACCTTCGAGCTCGGTGCTTTACGATGGCGGGCAGGTCGTAATTCCCCCCTATTCAAATGAGTGCCATCATGAAGCGGAGCTGGCAGTGCTGATAGGAAAGATGGGGAAAAATATCCCTCTGGAAAATGCGGTGGAACATGTCGCGGGCTACGGCGTCGCCATCGACCTGACCCTTCGTGACGTCCAGGGAGAACTGAAGAAAAAGGGGATGCCATGGGATATTGCCAAGGGTTTCGACACCGCCTGCCCTCTCTCGGAGTTTGCACCTGCAAGCGAAGTAGCGGACCCTCAGCAACTTCAGATAAGGTTTTCAGTAAACGGCTCACTCCGTCAGGACGGTGCCACCGGACTCATGATACATCCTGTTCCGGAGATCATCAGACACCTCTCTACCATCTTCACTTTGGAACCGGGCGATGTAATCCTTACGGGCACTCCGGCAGGAGTTGGCCCCATCGTCTCCGGTGACAGGCTCGTAGCTGAAATCCAGAACGTGGCAAGGATTGAAGTCACCGTGGCATAGCTTCGAGGGAATTTTACTTCACCTTCCCAATCTCCAAAAGCCTGGACTCCGATTTTTTTGCCAAATCGCTACCAGGGTATTTTCGCACAATCTCGTTATAGAGTTTTGCAGCATGCTCACGATTTCCCTGCTTCTCCTCGAATTGGGCCGTCTCAAACAGCTCCTTCCCCTTTTCCCCTGCACATCCGGCAAGTGCAAACGCCAACAGACCGATCAACAGGCATCTCATCCACATGGCTTGTGTCTCCTTTAAAAAGGCCACGGGGGATTTCTCCTCACGTGGCCTCGGTAGATCTAGATGTTTAACGATCAAATCTTGTTTACATTTGCCGCCTGAAGTCCTTTACCACCTTGAACGATATCAAAGGAGACCTTCTGACCTTCGGCCAGAGATTTGAAACCGTCCCCCTGGATTGAAGAGAAATGGACGAAAACGTCCTCGCCATTTTCCTGTTCGATGAAACCGAACCCTTTGCTATCGTTGAACCATTTCACAACACCATGTGCCATTACAACTTCCTCCTGTCTGCATCGACTGCAAGAAATCGGGTCTACCAGTGCCCACAGATTAGAGTTTTTTTACACTAGGGCACTAACGGTGTCAAGCTGATTTATTTCCCCGACAGCACTGCATGTGCCGCTGCAAGCCGGGCTATGGGCACCCGGAAGGGGGAGCAGGAGACATAATCGAGCCCTACGTTGTGACAGAAGATCACCGACGCCGGATCGCCTCCATGTTCACCGCAGATTCCGAGCTTTATCTCCGACCGGGTAGAGCGACCGAGCTCGCAGGCCATCTTGACCAGTTTCCCTACGCCGTTCTGGTCCAGTGAGACGAACGGATCTTCCGGAAGGAGATTGCTCTCCACATAGAAAGGCAAGAACTTTCCGGCATCGTCTCGTGAGAGTCCGAAGGTGGTCTGTGTCAGATCGTTGGTGCCGAAGGAGAAGAAATCGGCTTCTGTGGCGATCTCGTCAGCTGTCAGTGCAGCGCGCGGCAGTTCGATCATTGTGCCAATGAGGTACTCTACCTTTACGCCATACCTGCCTATGACCTCCTCACAAACCTTGACAGCATTTGCACGAAGCACTTTCAACTCGCTGACCGTGGCGATCAGTGGAATCATTATCTCCGGAACTATTGAAAATCCCTCGTTTTTGATCAGTTCGCAGGCAGCCTCCATAATCGCCTGTACCTGCATGTCGTAAATCTCGGGATACGTGAGACCGAGTCGGCAGCCGCGGTGGCCAAGCATCGGGTTGAATTCATGAAGAAACTCCACCTTGTGTTTGAGTTGCTGGTTCGAAACCTTTAGAGTCTTGGCCAGCGCCTCGATGTCTTTCTCCTCGGTTGGGAGGAATTCGTGGAGGGGAGGATCAAGGAGACGGATGGTTACCGGAAGCCCCTTCATCTCACGGAAGATACCGAGAAAATCACCTTTCTGCATAGGCAGAATCTTGGCCAGGGCTTCCAGGCGTCCCTCAATCTCCTCGGAGAGGATCATCTCCCGCACTGCTGAAATTCGTTCCGCATCAAAGAACATATGTTCGGTGCGGCAGAGACCGATCCCCTCGGCGCCGAATTCGCGAGCCACTCTCGAATCGTTGGGTGTGTCGGCATTGGTCCTAACTTTCAACCTTCGATGCTTGTCAACCCAGGACATGAGCGTAGCAAATTCTCCGGTCAGCTGGGGCGGAACAGTAGGCACTTCTCCTTGAATAACCTCTCCAGTGGAGCCGTCCAGGGTAATTATGTCGCCCTTCTTGATCACCACACCCTTGCGGGCAGAGAATGACTCTGTCGCATAGTCAACCTTGATTTCACCGCACCCTGCCACGCAGCATTTCCCCATGCCCCGTGCTACGACGGCCGCATGGGAGGTCATGCCGCCTCGGGCGGTAAGAATCCCCTGCGCAGCGTGCATGCCATGTATGTCCTCTGGACTTGTTTCCACCCTTACAAGAATCACCTTCTTGCCATTACGCGCCAGCTCCTCTGCCTCGTCGGCAGTAAAGACCACTGTACCTGAGGCTGCACCGGGAGAAGCGGGGAGTCCCTTTGCAATGATCTTTTTGGTCGCCTTTGGATCAAGAGAGGGATGGAGGAGCTGGTCCAGTTGTGACGGCTGAACACGGAGGATGGCCGTTTTCTCGTCGATCAATCCCTCCAGTACCATGTCAACGGCAATCTTTATGGCCGCATTCGCGGTACGCTTGCCGTTTCTTGTCTGGAGCATGAAGAGCTTACCCTTCTCTATGGTGAACTCGATATCCTGCATGTCCGTATAATGTTGCTCCAGTGTCCGACGGATATCTGCCAGCTGGGCATAACACTCGGGAAGCACCTCTTCCATGGCAGGGAGATCACCCTCCTTCTTCTGGTGCAGGTTGATCGGCTGAGGAGTCCGGATACCGGCCACGACGTCCTCACCCTGTGCGTTTACCAGGTATTCGCCATAGAAACAGTTTTCGCCGGTGGACGGGTCGCGGGTGAAGGCAACGCCGGTCGCGCAATCGTCGCCCATGTTGCCGAAGACCATGGACTGCACATTGACTGCTGTCCCCCAGTCGGCAGGAATGTTGTTAAGTTTCCGGTAGGTAATCGCACGCTGGTTCATCCACGAGCCAAAAACCGCACCGATTGCACCCCAGAGCTGTTCATGCGGGTCCTCAGGAAAAGGCTGCCCCAAGGTCTCCTTTATCTTGCTCTTGAATTTCGCAACAAGGTCTTTCCAGTCTGCAGCGGTAAGATCGGTATCAAGATGAACCCCCCTCTCCTCCTTCTTCTGCTCCATCAGGTGTTCAAGCGCATCCTTATGCATTCCCATTACCACGTCGGAGTACATCTGAACGAAGCGACGGTAGGCATCGTAGGCGAAACGCTCATCCTTGCTCTGTTCTATGATCCCCTGGACCGTAGTATCATTCAATCCAAGATTCAGGACGGTATCCATCATTCCAGGCATTGAGGCCCGGGCTCCGGACCTGACCGAAACCAGGAGCGGGTTTTTGGCATCACCGAAAGAACGCCCCATGAGCTCCTCTACACGCTTCAGGTTCGCAGCAAGCTCATCCTTGAGCCCGGAGGGGTACTGGTTGTTGTTATTGTAGAACTCGGTGCAGACCTCGGTGGTGATAGTGAAGCCTGGTGGCACCGGAAGTCCGATGCTCGTCATCTCCGCCAGGTTGGCACCCTTGCCGCCCAGCAGGTTCTTCATTTCGGAGCGCCCATCGGCCTGCCCGTTACCGAAGAAATACACAAATTTTGACATTTCCATCCTCCTCATTGATTGACCGACTGTTAGTGTCGGCATGCATATATTTTACTGAAAATCAAATTCCATTAAACCGGATTAAATACCGTTTAGCCTGGCTCAATTAAGGTTTAGCCAAAATAAAGCCGGCACATAAAAAAACCGCCCGGTGGGCGGTTTGGAGTTATGCGGCGATCCTTGCAAAGTCGGCAATTCCACCGAAGAGCCTTGCTATGCGTGTCAGCAGAGCCAGGCGATTGGTGCGCACCCGTTCATCCTCGGCCATGACCATTACCTTGTCAAAGAAGAGGTCTACCGGAACTCGCAAAGTGGCTATCTCGGTTAGGGCTGCCATGTATTCGCGACCTGCTACTGCTGCCGCGACCTTTGCCTCTACCTCTTTGAATGCGGCGTGTAACCCACCTTCGGCTGGGTCTTGGAACAAGGAGGGATCTATCTCTGCATCTACCCCCTCCTTTACGATATTACATACCCGCTTGAAGGCTACTGCCAACGGTTCAAAGTCATTGCGTCCCTTGAAGGCAGCCAGTGCAGCGATCCGGCCGGCTGCATCCACCAATAAATCGCTACCGGCTGCTGTCGCGGCATCAACAGCATCCGATGGATAACGGTCGGCCATAAGATTAACAAATCGCCCCCTGAAGAATTCCAGGACATCGGCCTTCACCACGTCAACAGGACGGTTCAGCTTGGCTGTAAGAAGCCCGAGAGAACTTTCGACAAGCGCATCCAGCGATAGTCGATATTCGCGGTCAAGCATGATGTTGATGATACCGAGTGCAGATCGGCGCAGAGCATACGGGTCTGCTGATCCGGTCGGAATCAGACCGACACTAAAGCAGCCACAGATGGAGTCCAGCTTGTCAGCTATGGAGACAAACGCGCCTGTGTCCGAAGTCGGCAGATCTCCACCCGCCTGTGTAGGGAGATAATGTTCGGCAATGGCAGTCGCCACCTCAACATCTTCCCCCTGTAGCGTGGCATATTCGCGCCCCATGATCCCCTGCACCTCAGGAAACTCGCCCACCATCCCGGAAACCAGATCGGCCTTGCAAAGAAATGCAGCCCTGACAGTCTTTTCCTTTACCGCCGGTTTGAGCTGATCGGCCAGCCCCTCTGCCAAAGTCCTGAAACGCTCCATCTTCTCATAAGAGGTGCCGAGCTTCTGCTGGTACACAACCCCCTTGAGCGATTCGACACGGCTCTCCAGCCTTACCTTACGATCTTCCTCATAAAAGAATCTGGCATCGGAAAGGCGGGCGCGCAGAACCCTTTCGTTCCCCTTTACAACAACGGAGGGGTCTTCCGCCAGGGTGTTATTAACGGTAATAAAGCCTGGAAGAAGGTTCCCTGCATCGTCAACAATAGAGAAGTAGCGCTGGTGGCTACGCATGGAGGTGATAAGGACCTCCTTCGGCACCACGAGGAATTCCGGTGAAAAGGTACCGTGTATCGCACTGGGGTATTCTACGAGATAGGACACCTCTTCCAGCAGACCCTCATCCGGTAGTAGATGACCGCCTGCGGCTTTGGCAACACGGTGCGTCTCCCTTCGGATAATCTCCTTGCGCCGCTCAGGGTCGGCAATGACGAAGTGACGCTCACACTCTTCCAGATAGTGGGCAAAGTCACGCACCGGAAAAGGCTGGTTAGCCATGAATCGGTGCCCTCGGGAGATGTTGCCGCTCTGGATGTTGCCAAAGCTGAATGGGACCACGATACCATCGAACAATGCCACTAGCCAGTGAACAGGCCGGGCAAAACGAACATCAAGATCACCCCAGCGCATCGACTTTCTGAATGATATGCCGGAGACAAGGCGTGGCAGCATCTCGGTCAGCAGGTCAGGCGTAGGGCGTCCGCTCTCCTTCTTTACCGCTGCTACGTATTCGCCCTTGTCGGTGGCAACCAACTCCAGGGATTCCACATCCAGACCCTGTCCTCTCGCAAAACCTTCTGCGGCTCTGGTCGGTTTGCCGTCCGGACCGAAAGCGATGCTCTTTGCAGGTCCCATGGCGCATGTCTCGGCGTCTGGCTGAACGGAAGGGATACCCTTTATGCAAAGTACCAGACGACGGGGCGTAGCAAAGGTCTTCACCTCGCTGTACGATAGCCGGGCGTTGTCGAGCTCCCGCTGTATCAGCGCTTCCATCTCGGCCATCGCCTTGGGGAGAAATCCGGCTGGAATCTCTTCGGTCCCTATTTCAAGAAAAAGTTCCTTGTTCATGGGCTTAGTTTCCTCCTTTCAAGAGCGGGAAACCAAGCCGTTCACGCATGCGCAGGTACCCCTCGGCACAGATGCGGGCAACGTTCCGAACCCGGCCTATATAGGAGGCCCGCTCAGTGACCGAGATCGCCCCCCTGGCGTCCAGCAGATTGAAGGTGTGAGAACACTTCATGACATAGTCGTAGGCCGGAAGCACCAGCTCTTTCTCCGCCAGGCGGAGACACTCCTTCTCGTACATCTGGAAGAGTTGGAGGAGCATGGAGACATCGGCCTCCTCGAAGTTGTAGGTGGAAAACTCCACTTCGCTCTCGTGATGGATGTCACCGTACTTTACCCCTTTTACCCACTCCAGATCGTAAACGTTGTCCACCCCCTGGAGATACATGGCAATCCGCTCACAACCGTAGGTGATTTCAGCTGAAACGGGCTTTAAGTCGATACCGCCTGCCTGCTGAAAGTAGGTGAACTGGGTGATCTCCATACCATCGAGCCAGACCTCCCAACCAAGCCCCCAGGCACCCAAGGTCGGTGATTCCCAGTCGTCCTCCACAAAGCGGATATCGTGCTGGTTCGGGTTGATGCCGAAGGTGCGAAGCGAATCGAGATACAGGTCAAGTATGTTCAGAGGAGACGGCTTCATTATCACCTGAAACTGGTAGTAGTGCTGAAGCCTATTGGGATTCTCCCCATAGCGACCGTCAGTAGGTCGACGTGAGGGCTCTACGTATGCCACCTTCCACGGTTCGGGTCCAAGTACGCGAAGGAAGGTAGCTGGATTAAAGGTGCCGGCCCCCTTCTCGGTATCGTAAGGCTGCTGGATCACACAACCCTGCTTGGCCCAGTAACCTTGTAGCGATAAGATAAGGTCTTGAAAGGTCACGAAGGTACCCTCCTGAAAAGTGGGAAATTTATTGAAGGTAAAACGGATGTGGCGAGACTTAAAAAATAATGCAAACCAATGGGTTAGCCGCGATAAAGTAGCGTGTCCAACGGCTGCTGTCAAGGGGAATTACGGGGATATTGAAGAGAAACCGCTGGTTCAGTAAGATGTCGGGCTGATCAGTCAGTTCAAAGAAAAGGCGGCGCAGACTATAGGCCTGGCCGCCGCGTATTTCCTATAGCATATGGAACTACTCTGCCTTGGTTACATTCACCCTGAGTGTTGCTGTGACCTCGGGATGGAGCTTGATGGTGGCGGTTGACTCGCCAACATGCTTAATCGGTTCAGCCACTATCTTCTTACGGTCAATCTCGATACCCTGGGCCTTAAGCCTTTCTGCCAACTCCATGGTTGTCACTGCGCCGAAAAGCTTACCTTCCTCACCGGCCTGATGACTGATGGTAAGGGCAAGAGACTCGATTTTGGCAGCCAGCCCCTTTGCAAGCTCTAGAACCTTGTTCTTCTTATACTCCATCTGACGCTTTGTATGTTCGAGAGACTTGGCGTTCTTAATCGTTGCCTCAATGGCAAACCCACGGGGAAGCAGGAAATTTCGGGCATAGCCCGGAGCCACCTTGACAATATCGCCGATATGACCGAGGTTTTCCAGGTTTTCCTTGAGAATCACTTTCATCGTTGTTTCCTCCCAGCCTGATGTTTCACAGGTTTTGTTGTTTGGGGGCGCGAAAATTACCCCACATGTCGAATATGCCTAGTACTGCAATTCCCACAAGCAAGTAGGGTTGCAGCAGCAGGAAAAGGTAGAAGAAAAATCGCCCGAATGATGGAACATTATATCGGGTAAAAAAGCATGAGATAACTGCAAGCCCTTGAAAGAAGTAGGCGAACAGCACCAGCAAGAGAACGTTGAGTGCTACGCGGTTAACCATATCAAGGTCAAGCAGCATCGCAAAACCGGCTGTTATCAGCAGCCAGATCAACTGGTCTACGTTCCGGAATTCCCGGAACTCACCGATGGGCACCTTAAGGTGCCCACGCCGGGCAAAACCGGCAACTGCCATCATGTTTGCCATGACTATGCCAGCCTGGCTGAGTGCAAGCATTGCCGGGTATATACGCCCCATCAGGGAACCGGCCTGCTGCAAACCTTGTTGAAGGGACTGCAGCTCACTCTCTTTTAACCCGCTCTTGGAATAGAGTGAAGCTGTCTGGGCAATCCCCGTACTGAGCCATTTCAACACTTCAGCGTCAAGGTTGATCCCACGGCTGATGCTGAATAGAATGCCTGCAACCATCATAAACCCTACGCTACCGGCGGTGGTCATGACTATGGTTCGGGCCGTACTCCCGGACTCGACAAAGAGAGGGAGAAGAAGCGATACGCTGGCTGCCTGTACCAGATATACGGCAGCTGCGGTCGGGTCTGCAACTGCCGCAAGAAGTGCTGCGGATGCCACCATGATTATTACGGCAGGGACCTTGCCGATGCGAAGCGTATAATATACCACCGGCAAGGGGGCCAGCATGCCGCCAAGCATGCCAATTAGCGGCAGAGTGACGTATGCCAGGAACAAGGCAACCGTCGCTACGATTCCCTTCAGGATATCCAGCAGGATTCCCTTGGTGGGGAAGGTCATCGTAGACCCTAGGGCATTACGTGCGAGCCGGCAAGCGGCAGCAGGGCAAGGTTACGAGCCCGCTTTATCGCCTCGGTGATCTCCCGCTGATGTTTGGAACAGTTGCCGGATATCCGGCGGGGAATGATCTTGCCCCGCTCGGTGATGAAATAGCGGAGGGTCCGCGGGTCTTTGTAGTCGATGGAAACCTGCTTGTCTGCACAGAACCGGCAAACCTTGCGGCGCTGAAACGGCCTCTTCTTTCTGGGGCCTGAACTTCTCTGGGGTGCTCTTTCTTCGCTCATCTATCAAATTCCTCCCGGATAAATTGGATTATTCCTCGGAGGCCTCGGGGGCCTCTGCCTCAGGAGCTGCAGCCTGTGCTACTGCAGGGGCTACTGCCTCCTTCTCCAGCTTGACGCTCTGATAGCGGATCACCTTGTCGTCCAGGCGCATCTTACGCTCCAGCTCGGCAATCAGAGGGGCATCACCGTCAAAACGGAGATAGAAATAACGCCCGCGGTTGAACTTCTCGATAGGGTAGGAAAGCTTCCTGAGACCCCAGTCATCCAGCTTCTTCAGGTCGCCCTTCATGCTGGTGACAATCTCCTGAATCTTTACGGTGAGACCCTTCAGGTCGTCATCCGATAAGTCAGGCTGGACGATGTAAATCGTCTCGTACATCCTCTTCATGTGTTTCCTCCTCACGGTTTACTCAGCCCCGGTTAGAACCGGAGCAAGGAGCGTGGCGACACGTAGGTCGCTCTGAAAGGAAGAGTTATTAGCACATATGGGGGAGATGTTCAAGAAATATTACATATACACCATGACGCGAAACTCTGCCATCCCGTTCATCGACCTGAAAGGGATGGTAACACCCTTGCATTGAACGTTCATGCTCGACTTGTCTGCAGTCGGCTCCGGCGGCTCGGTGAGGGGCCGGATCTTTCCAGAGACTACCAGCGGAAGTCCCAGTGCCACGCTACCGTACTGTTCATGATACTTAGTCTTGAAGACCCCGGCGATATTATTGGTCAGCTCGCCGATAGCGTCGCGAACAGACTCCTCGTCCGGGTCGTCTACCATCAGCAACTCCCTGGAAACCAGCATGGCCGTTTCCGCTCCTGCAGCAAACATGATGTAGCCAACCCTCTCGCCTGCAACACCGACGATCCCGACCACATCCGAGTCCAGCGGTTCCACTTTTCTCTCAACCTTACCGGCATAAATGTCCATGTTAAGGTAACTCTTGAATGTATCCTGCGTAGCTGACATTATGGTGAACATGATCTCTTCAAAGGTTATGGTAGTGGTGCTCACAGTTTCTCCCTCCCGCACAGGATTTTTTAATTTGCAATGATTCTATCAGAAAATTACAGTGATTCCAGTATCCACACCAGCAACGTCCCGGTTCTGCTCAGCCTCTACAGCCAAGCCGGCTCGACCAGTTTATCGACTCTGCCTCAGCAGCAAGGAGAATTTCGCCCGTCAGGCCTGCCTCGCGCATCAGAGCAGCAGCAGCAGTAAAATCATACCTCTCGAGGGACTCCACCAAGCTGAGCAACCGACCCAACTCACCCCCTCGACAGAGCAATGCTTGACAGACATCTTCTGATAGATTGAGACTTGAAGTCAGCTCGGTCATCGGGACATGAAAAAGCACATCTATCAGTGAGAGGATCCCTGTCATAAAGGCAGAATCGGCAAGCTCCGAACCCTCGCCCTTACATACCCCCTTCACGATAAGCTCCATAAGCCTTCCGCGCATGGCAGCAATCTCCAGCAGCGGATTTCTGTCCCCGCGACAATCACGGCTGGCATATATGGCAATTTGCAGCCAGCGGAGGAGCTGATCCCGCCCAAGCACTGTAATCGCGTGACGCAACGAGCGGATTTTTTCACGCGTGCCCACACCGACTGAGTTTACAAGCCTGAGCAGATTATAGGTAAGGTTGGGATTCTGCCGGAAAGTTTCCTCGATAACCGAGATATCTTCATCCGCAAGGAGCTGACTGACAAGACCAAGAATGGTTGCTTCTCCGTGATCGAGGCGATGCTGACGGAACACGGCAGGATGGGCAAAGTAATAACCCTGGAACAGATCAAACCCGAGATCGCGACACAACAGGAACTGCTCTTCTGTCTCGACCTTCTCTGCAACCAAGGTCAAGGGCCAGCGCCGAAAGTGCCCTACTTCTGCAGCAAGCTCCTCCCTCTGCTTCCCCAGGACATCTATCTTAATAACATCAACGACATCATAAAATTTCTCAAATTCCTGAGAGTAGCTGTGATCATCAAGAGCGAGGCTGAATCCCATTTTCTTTAATTCACGGCAACGGGCTAATATCGCCGGATCACCGATCGGTACCGACTCAAGCAGCTCAATGACGACCTGTCCTCGCGGAAGAAGCTCCACACTTTCGGACATCAACAGATCGGTGACCATGTTGATGTACCCTTTATGTTTACCGAGCAGGCCCTCGATTCCAAACCCTGTCAGGGCGCTGTCGATGACATCTGCGCAGGCCTTGAGATAATCGGTAAAATCAGCAAAACGACAGTCCCCCGACCTGAAAAGAAGCTCAAAGCCGACAATCTGCTGCAACCTGTCAAGAATAGGCTGACGTCCTATACAGAGTTCTGAGTCACCCATATCGCACCATGTCTACTGTATCGGCTTAAGGAAGTGATACCTTAGCGGACTAACCTTAGTATTCTTGCACGATTCTGCTGAGCCGCAAGCGGCTTTGTCAACAAAAATGAAATCACGCGCAAGATGCCTGATTTGCACGTTTCATTTGAAGGGTGACTGCGCAGGTCAACCCTGTTCTGTTTATGAAGTAGACGCACTGGATACAACAGAGTGGTTCATGATAAAGCTGCATTAATCAGCCTCTCCGTTTTTGATAGAATTGTCGGAAAGCCGACAGCCACATCTGCTCGTACTGACGGTGCATTTAGCAGCACGCCAACAACGATGATCAACGACAAATCAGCAACATAGAGAGATCAAGCGATTCCAAATAGTCAGCATTACAGCTGCCGGCAACAACTTTCCGTCAATAAGATGCTCCTCATCAACCGAAAAATTCCTGACTATTTGTCGGTTATCTTTACATAAAAACCAACCGCAGCACCGCATTCTGCTTCACGTCCAATGAGAGGAAAGGGGTATCATTAATAATTTATCCGTAATTACGACGAGATAACTTCGTGACTCAATTACATCCAACAATTACAATTAATAGGGCATAATAATTGCTTAATATGTATAGGCTGGGATGTGACGCAGCTAAGTGAACTAAGGTTTTGTAGAATGGAATGATATTTTTGCTCTTGAACAAGGGGAAAAGCAATGGCCGAGGCAAGGAGATTCACAAGGATCCAGTACCAATCCGAGGTACTGATGAATGCCAAAGGCCAATGGCTCAGAGGCATGTCGGAAAATCTGTCACTTTACGGAGTATATGTCAGATCAAGTTCCAAATTCGAGATCGACTCGGTCGTTGAGCTTACGATATCTCTACCTCCGGCAATGACTACCAGCGACGAAGAGTACATAGATGTAAACGGAATCGTAGTAAGGCAGGATGAAAACGGTTTTGGATGCGAGTTCCGCGAAGTGGGGGTCGACGCCTTCATCAACCTGAAAAATGTCATCAGTTCTCAGTGTGAAAACAGGTCTCTCGTTATGGACGAATTCTATCATTACCTCGCCCGAAAAGAACTGCAGGCATCATGACCGCTCCGGCCTACTCCTTCATTACGTAATCTGCATCTCTTTTTTCCAGGGGTTCGGCTGCCACCTCATGCAGTCTCGGCATGACAACTCGCATCTGCAGTGATCTCAATACTTCAACTTCATCAGGCACACCCTTTCGCATCGCATGTCCCACCCCAGCCAGTACCACCACGACCCTATCAGGTTCCTTGGCAAGATAGCTTACCAGACGGTCGGCCATCACCTTGTTCCTCAAGAGCTGCGCTTCACAGAAACGGAAAAACATTGCCTGGTCGGCTGTGTGCATGACAAAATTGCGCCGAACGAAATCCATGTATGGCTTGTCCACCCTGCAGGTGACATCCGGAGGAAGCTGTCCCCTCTCTTCCGGGGAGAGGGCTGAGAATCCCAGACGATAGACCTTTTGCATGATTTCACGAGGCGCAT
The DNA here is from genome assembly GCA_964528055.1 of uncultured Geoanaerobacter sp. GTDB lineage: Bacteria > Desulfobacterota > Desulfuromonadia > Geobacterales > DSM-12255 > Geoanaerobacter. The sequence continues at coordinate 78,781 of CAZGQM010000013.1, forward strand.
TAAGCCCGATAAGTGGAATCCCGTTGTTACGTGCATAGAGAAAAATGGAATCGTACAGCTCCCATGGAATGGTCCAGTTGTCACGGTAGATCGCCATGAAGCTCAGCACGTCCAGCTTCCCAGCCACCCAGTCATCGAGATACTGCTGGCTCTCTACCCGAAACATCTCCAACCCGATGGCAATCCTGACACCCGAACTATGCAGGGCCTTAATTGTCTCAAGCTGGAGGCGATGATGCTCGCGATTGTCATGGAGCTCACCTATGAAAATCAAGCGAGCCTGGGCAAGATCTCCAAGCATTGAGTGGAAACCAACCCTCTGCCCATCGCTGATCCGCTCAAACGGCGCGGTTGGCATCCCCCGGTCGGTTGCACACCCGGCAAGCAGTAATGCCGCTGTAATCATTGCCACATATTTTATTATCCGCCCAAATGCTTTCAGGACAAATCCTCCATCCGGCCTCCCGGCCGGACCAGGTAGCGATGACCGCGCCAGGTGACACGGTTCCCGACAAAGGCAAGAGCCCATGTTGCCAGAGAAAGGAGATCCCTCATCGGCAGCAACCAGAGATATTGAGGGAGAAGGCCATCACGCACATATCTTCGACTGAAGGTCATCGCAACCGCAAATCGAACGCTGTAAAGTATGAAAACGGCAACACCCCCCCAAACCGCACCCCCCGCAAACAAGGCTAGAAGGGAAGCCAGAGCCGGTTGCGTGACACCTGATGCAAAGTAGCCTCCGGGACGCGAAACCCGCATCGTCCGGCACCAGCGGAGTTGCCTGGATATTACCGTTGCCAGCAGCTCTCTCTGTAGCACGCTCTCAACGAAATAATCCGAAAGCTCAAGCCGGTAGCCTGCCCGGAACACCCTGTTACCAAGCTGATAGTCATCTGCTAGGTAATCGACCAGTGAGGCGAAACCGCCGATTCGCTCCAAGACCTCCCGCCGAACAGCCATGGACGCACCCAGAGCAAAGGAGAGCCCTTCAAGCTCCAGTGCCGCCATAACATTCGGCACCATCTCAGCGGTAAACCCCAGGGCCTCAATTGCACTTGCAGACCCATGAACACCGGTGGTCCGGTAAAGCGACGTGACAAGGCCTACTGCAGGATCGGCAAACAGGGAGCAGACTTCCTCCAGATAACGCTCTCCCACCCTGATATCGCTGTCGCAGACGATTATAATGTCATGCTTTGCTCTGGGATAGGCATTCATTAGGTTGCAGACCTTGTAATTGGGGCCATAAACACGGTCGTCAATCACCAGCTCTATGTCACTGTCCGGAAACCGTTCCATGAGTTGCTGAATAACCGGAAGCGCAGGGTCTTCAGCTGAGGCAACGGCAAAGACGATCTGAACGCAGGGGTACTTCTGGCTACAGAATGAGGCAAAATTGGCAAAACTGTCCGTATCCCTCCCCTTGACCGGTTTCAGGATGGTTACAGGCGGGAGATCGGTAATGACTGTCGCCTTGCGACGGCCAAAGTAGCGTGAGGCGCACCAGAGAGTAATAAGAGCGTACACGACTGGCGGAGCCACGCACAGAAAGGGGAGTGCATTCTTGAAAAAGGGTATCATGACCTGCGCTCAGCCATCAGCAGATACGGAGCCGCAGCCGAACGGTTCATCTGCCGATGTTTCCAGACGTTGAAGTGGGCTGGGTGAAGGGCTGCAGCCCATTGTTCAACAGCCAATGACTCTATGTCTCCTCCGGCATGACCTGGATATACTGCGGCCAGAAGGAGCCCTCCTAACTGCAGCAGATTGGCTGCCTGACCGAGGGCGGCAACAGTGGTTTCGGGCAGGGTAATGCACTCTCTCTCTCCTTTGGGGAGAAAACCCAGATTAAAGACCACTGCTCGCAGAGGTTCGTTAACAACGTCGGAAAGCCTTTCGTGCCCCATTTCGGTCAGCAGCACCTGAGAGCGACACCCATGCTCGCTCAGCAGGAGGGAAGTGACCTCAAGCGCTTCAGGCTGGATATCAAACGCCCATACCCGGCCATCTTCCCCAACAAGCCGTGCCAAAAGCAGAGTGTCGTTGCCATTGCCGCAAGTAGCATCAACCACCCGGTCGCCAGGCCTCAGCAGATCGCTAAGGAAATAGTGTGCTAAGGAAACAGCACCACGAAGGTCGCTGATCATCATTCTTGGCCTAGTCTGATACATTTCATCTTTCACTTCTCACGCCCTTTCAGACGATGTACCACAGCCATCCAGGCAAATCAACAATGCAGTACGGCAACGCCTGGCAGCGGCTTCCTGTGCGGATTGTGAATTTTGGGTGTATCTTTTAACAATAATGTGATATTAATGCATGGTTTTTTTGTATGAGATTTCGGAACGAATTCAAGAAATCCAATGCATTTTCAAAAGGATACCGGAGTACCCGTGGCGATTTCCCCCTACAAGCATCCCATATCCCATGCACTCACTTCGTTCAACGGCGTGACCATAGAACCCGAGACAACCCCACCAGGCAAAACTGGGGCAAAGGTCCACCACCTCCCTGCATCCATTTGGAAAAAGCGGGAAAGCGAGGCGAACAGCCCGATTGACCAGGCAATCGAACGAACCCGAGATTTTTTCTTCCGCGAACAACTGCCTCAGGGCTACTGGTGGGCGGAGCTGGAATCCAATGCCACCATCACGTCCGAATACATAATCCTCTTCCACTTCATGGGACTCGTAAACAAGGCCAAAGAGAGGAAAATGGCGAATTACCTCCTCCGCCAGCAGACACCTGAAGGACACTGGGCCGTCTGGTACGGAGGTCCCGGTGACCTTTCCACCACCATTGAGGCCTACTTTGCCCTTAAGCTGGCAGGGTACCCTGCCGACGACCCTGCCATGTCCAAAGCTAGGGAGTTCATCATCTCAAATGGGGGGATTCTCAAAGCACGGGTATTCACCAAGATATTCCTCGCACTTTTCGGCGAGTTCTCATGGCTCGGCGTCCCTTCGATGCCGATCGAGCTGATGCTCTTTCCCAACTGGGCCTACTTCAATATGTACGAGCTCTCCAGCTGGTCACGGGCTACCATCATTCCGCTTTCCATAGTCATGACAATGCGTCCGGTACGAAAGCTCCCGCCACATTCCCGTGTACAGGAGCTTTATGTCAGGCCGCCCCGCCCCATCGACTACACTTTCACCAAAGAGTACGGCATCTTTACCTGGAAGAACTTCTTCATAGGTGTTGATCACATGCTCAAGGTTTACGAAGGGAATCCCATCCGGCCACTGAAAAACAAGGCAATGGCAGCTGCCGAAAAATGGGTTCTTGAGCACCAGGAACCAACCGGTGACTGGGGTGGCATCCAGCCGGCCATGCTCAACGCTGTTCTCTCTCTCCACTGCCTGGGATACGCCAACGACCATCCCGCTGTGGAAAAAGGGCTAAAGGCGCTGGAAAATTTCTGCATTGAAGACGATGATAGCCTTGTACTTCAGTCTTGCGTGTCACCGGTCTGGGACACAGCACTGGCACTGAAGGCCCTGGTCGATTCCGGCGTACCGAATGATCACCCTGCCCTGGTGAAGTCTGCACAGTGGCTGCTTGACCGCGAGGTCCGCAAGGACGGTGACTGGAAGATCAAGTGTCCGGACCTTAAACCTGGCGGATGGGCATTCGAGTTCCTGAATGACTGGTACCCGGATGTGGACGACTCCGGTTTCGTCATGATGGCAATCAAGGATGTGGCGGTCAAGAACGAGCGATCCAAAGAAGAGGCCATCAAACGGGGAATCGAATGGTGCCTCGGAATGCAGAGCAAAAACGGAGGATGGGCGGCTTTTGACAAGGACAACACCAAGCACCTGCTGAACAAGATCCCCTTTGCCGACCTTGAGGCACTCATTGATCCACCCACTGCCGACCTTACCGGTCGCATGCTGGAGCTTATGGGAAACTTCGGCTACTCCAAGGAGCACCCCTCTGCCGTTCGCGCACTGGACTTCATCCGATTGGAACAAGAGAAGGACGGCTCCTGGTGGGGACGCTGGGGGGTTAACTACATCTACGGAACCTGGTCGGTGCTCACCGGGCTCACTGCTATCGGTGAAAACCCCTCTCAACCATACATCCGCAAGGCGATAAACTGGCTAAAATCCAAGCAGAACCCAGACGGCGGTTGGGGCGAATGCTGTGAATCCTACCTGGATGCCTCACTTGCCGGCATAGGGCCGAGCACTGCCTCCCAGACCGGGTGGGCACTCCTCGGGCTGATGGCAGCAGGCGAGTGCCGCTCACCGGAGGTTTGCAATGGTATTGCGTACCTCCTCTCCACCCAGAAGAGCGACGGCACTTGGGATGAAGATCAGTTCACCGGCACAGGGTTCCCAAAGTTCTTCATGATAAAGTACCATATCTACCGGAACTGCTTCCCGCTGACGGCCCTGGGAACCTACCGCCGTCTAATCGGGAAAGAGGCATAAGGCAACCGACCTGACAATCTTGTGAAAGGTGACGGGTGAAGAGTGAAAGATTCATTTTCGCTTTTCACCTTTCACATTTTACGGTGTAGAGTAAATGAAAGCATTTGTTACCGGCGCGACCGGATTCATAGGTGGTCAGCTGACACGGGAACTTCTTGCGGATGGCTACATGGTGCGGGTACTTGCACGGGCCGGTTCGGACCGCAGAAACCTTTCCGGTCTCGACGTCGAAGTATGGGAAGGCGACCTGCGCGACGGCGAGCAACTGACCAGAGGGATTACCGGCTGCGACATCCTCTTTCACGCTGCCGCCGACTATCGCCTCTGGACAAGAACACCCGCTGAGATGTATGACATCAATGTCGCCGGCACCCGGAACATCCTGGAAGCGGCCCTGAAGCTCGGCCTGAAAAAGGTCGTATACACCAGCAGCGTCGGCACCCTTGGTAACCCTGGCGACGGCAGACCAGGCTGCGAGACCTCGAAGGTCTCATACGCCGACATGGTCGGACATTATAAAAAAAGCAAGTTTCTGGCGGAGCGGGAAGCCGAATCCTTCATATCTCGCGGGCTTCCTTTAGTGATAGTCAACCCGTCCACACCGGTGGGGCAGGGGGATATCAAGCCAACCCCCACGGGAAAGATCATAGTCGACTTCCTGAACCGGAAGATGCCGGCTTACCTGGACACCGGCCTGAACATCATCGACGTTTCAGACTGCGCCAGAGGCCACATTCTTGCTGCAGAAAGGGGACAGATCGGCGGGAAGTATATTCTGGGCAACGAAAACCTGACCCTCTGCCGGATATTCGAGATACTGGAGGAGATAACCGGGATACCGGCACCAAAGGTACGCCTCCCTTACACCCCGATACTTGCGGCTGCATACCTGAATGAGGCACTTTCAGCCCTTACCGGTCGTCCTCCGCTTATCCCACTGGCAGGAGTCCTCATGGCGAAAAAGCTGATGTTTTTCGAATCGTCAAAAGCAGTCCGCGAGCTCGGTCTTCCTCAAAGACCGGCACGCCAGGCACTGGCCAAGGCCGTAGAGTGGTTCCGCGCTAACGGTTACACTCGATAGGCTCTATTCTGTACCGACCTCGCACAATCGTGAGGAGGAGACATTTATGCACCCATTACTCGACACGATAAACAGCCCTGCAGATCTGAAGCGACTTACCTCTGATGAACTTGTCAAACTCAGTGCCGAAGTCCGGCGGTTCCTTCTGGACAACGTATCGAAGACCGGCGGGCACCTCGCATCCAACCTTGGCTGCGTGGAACTTACCCTGGCACTTCACTACTGTTTCAACTCGCCAAACGACCGCTTCATCTGGGACGTCGGTCACCAGGCCTACACCCATAAAATCGTCACGGGCAGGCGCGATCTGTTCCATACCCAGCGCCAATACAAGGGAATCAGCGGATTTCCGAAGCGATCTGAATCTCCGCACGATGCATTTGGCGCTGGACACTCTTCTACCTCCATCTCTGCCGGCCTCGGCATGGCAGTTGCCGGCGACTTGAAAGGCTCCGACAACAGAGTCATTGCTGTCATCGGCGACGGTTCGCTGACCGGTGGCATGGCATTCGAAGCACTAAACCAGGCCGGTCACCTGAAGAAAAATCTGATTGTCGTTCTCAACGACAACGAGATGTCCATATCCAAAAATGTGGGATCTTTCTCCTCTTTCGTCTCCCGCAAACTGACCGGGGGCTACTTCCGCGACCTTAAAAAAGAGATGCAGGGGCTTCTGGAACAGATCCCTGCAATCGGTGGCAATATTCTTAAGTTCGCCCGCAGAGCCGAGCACTCTCTCAAGGGGTTTCTCACGCCGGGCATGCTTTTCGAAGCCCTCGGATTCGAATACATCGGCCCGATCCAGGGACACGACCTGCCGCAGATGCTTGAGATTTTCAGCAACGTCAGTTCCCTGAACGAACCGGTCCTGATTCATGTCATGACCACCAAAGGAAAAGGGTACGAACCTGCAGAGTTGACCCCGGAACTATTCCACGGTGTCGGCCCGTTCAACCATGCAACTGGGGCAGTGACGGCAGCCAAGGCAAGCGCCCCCTCCTACACAGGGATATTCGGCCAGACCATGCTGAAACTCGCCCGTGAGGACGAAAAAATTATCGCCATCACCGCAGCCATGCCGGACGGCACCGGACTCACCCATTTTGCGACAGAGTTCCCGAAACGCTTCTTCGACGTAGGAATCGCGGAGCAGCACGCCCTGACCTTTGCAGCCGGACTTGCAGTGGAAGGATTCAGACCGGTGGCTGCCATCTACTCCACATTCATGCAACGAGCCTATGACCAGGTATTTCACGACATCTGCCTCCAGAAGCTCCCAGTCACCCTAGCCCTTGACCGATCAGGAGTGGTCGGAGATGACGGCCCTACGCATCACGGTGCCTTTGACCTCTCCTACCTTCGCCACTTACCGGAGATGACGGTCATGGCCCCCAAGGATGAAAACGAGCTGCAACATATGCTGAAGACTGCCATCTACTCAGGGTGCCCCATCTCCCTGCGATATCCCCGTGGAAACGGCTTTGGCATACCCCTCGACCAGGAACTCAGAGAAATGCCAATTGGCATGGGAGAAAAGCTCACCGAAGGGGATGACCTGGCAATAATTGCCATAGGCTCCACCGTTTATCCTGCCGTAGAGGCCGCTTCGCTCCTGCAGAAAAAAGGCATCATGGCTACGGTCATCAATGCCCGGTTCGTGAAACCCCTCGACCGTAAGCTGATCCTTACCGCAGCGGAACGTACTGGCCATCTGGTTACCATTGAGGAAAATGCACTGCAGGGTGGTTTCGGCACCGCAATCCTGGAACTGCTGTCCGACGAAGGTAAAATCGACGTCAGGGTCAAACGCATCGGGATCCCTGACCGTTTCATAGAACAGGGGAGCCAGACACAGCTCCGCTCTGACCTGGGGCTTGATGGCGCCGGCATAGCTGAGACCTGTGAGGCATTCCTGAAATCCCCGTCAGTCAAACCGCTTCTTTCGAGAGTGAAATAGTCCATTACATTATTGCAACCTAAGGCGCGATGTATGCTAAAAAAACCAGCCTAGTCAAGAGTGAACCTGAATAGAAATTCTTTTTTATTCTCCTTTGCTACTTTTCGTCTTGGCGACAAAAACTGTTTTTAGAGTGAAAGGAACAAAATAATCATGCGTTTCCCCTGGCGTCTTAATTACGATCTGACAAAATACATCATCTCCAACAAACTCAACAAGGTTGAAAAGTACCCCCTGGTACTGATGCTTGAGCCGACCCATCTCTGCAATCTTGCCTGCTCGGGCTGCGGACGGATCAGAGAATATGCCGACACCATTCAGGCAATGATGTCTCTGGACGAGTGCCTCGGATCAGTTGACCAGTGCCCGGCCCCGATCGTTACCATAACCGGTGGCGAACCGCTTCTCTACCCCCATGTCTTTGAATTAATTGACGGAGTACTAAAACGCGGAAAGCATATCCAGTTCTGCACCAATGGGCTTCTGCTGGAAAACTCCCTCGACCGGATGCAGCCACATCCCAATTTTACACTCAACGTACATATTGACGGACTTGAAGAGACCCATGACCGGCTCCTCGAACGAAAAGGAACTTTCAAGATTGCCATGGAAGCGATCAAAAAAGCCAAGCGCCTGGGTTTCAGGGTATGCACCAACACCACAATCTTCAAAGATACCGACATGCTCGAGATGGAGATGCTCTTCTCTCATCTTACCGAAATCGGTGTTGACGGCCTGCTTGCCGCGCCCGGCTTCGACTATGAGGCGGTCGGAGAGGATCTCTTTCTGCAGCGGCGCGAAATCGAACGAAAGTTCGGCGAGGTCTACGTAATGAGCAAGCGCTTCCGCTTCTGGTCAACACCCATGTACCTCCGTTTCCTCAAGGGAGAGAAGCAGCTGCAGTGCACACCATGGGGAAACCCGACAAGAAACCCTCAAGGGTGGAAGGCCCCCTGCTACCTTATCACCGACGCCCACTATCCTACGTTTGCGGAGATGATGGAGAAAACGGAGTGGAACCGTTACGGAGTGGGAAGAGACGAGCGCTGCGCCCAGTGCATGATGCATTGTGGTTTTGAACCAACCGTGGTCAACGAGATTGCGAAAAGCTGGAAGGATGTATGGGAAATGGCGCTCTGGAACCTTACTTGACACTTTTCAAGGCTTTTGAATGCCTTTTAAGGATATATAAATAGTAATACAAATAAGCAGTTTACGGCTTGACTTCCTACCCAATACCCGCTAATCTCTAAGAAAGATTCAGCGGGTTTTTTAATTCCATTCCTACCCATAGCCTACCTTTTGAGATGTAGGCCGCTTGCTGGGTAGGAAAATCATAGGGGGTTGATATGCCGAAACTTCTTCTTACCAAGCGGAACATCGACAGCAAGAAGCATATACCGCAAGTAGATGATGGACGGGTTGACTACTTCGATACTGAGGTAAAGGGGTTATTCCTCAGGGTAGGAAAGGAAACTAAGACCTTTTATGTCCAGGTAGACGTGAAAGACCCTGTTACCGGTAAATTCAAATCAGTTAAAGAAAAGATCGGCGCTTATGGGGAATACACACCAGAACAGGCACGAGGGGCGGCTCCTGATATTATCCGGCGTATCCGTGAAGGTAGAGCAGCAAACGAGGCCCCTCCTACCCTGCAAATGATGTATGAACGTTACATGGATGACAAGAAGCTATCTGCAGGAACCTTGATACTCTACAGGGGATATATACCGCGAAACTTTGAAATCTGGCTTGACCTTCCCTTAAACCTTCTCGAAAAAGCCCTTGCTCCTGAAATCGTAATAGACAAATTCCGGCACATTCAGGAAACCAGCGGATCAGGCGCGGCGAACAATAGCTTCAAATGCCTTCAGGCTATCATTAACTATGCAGAGATCCTTTACCCTCAATTCATAACCCGCAACCCGGTTAAGGTGCTGTCGCGTGCTGAAATGTGGGCAAAGATCGAGGGCCGCAGCGATTGTCTTGACCCCAAGCAATTCAAGGTTTTCGCTGATGCTTTACTGACTGCAACACCCGTTCACCGGGACTGCTACACATTCACGCTCTATCATGGTATCCGACCGGCTGAAGCCTACTCTTTGAAGTGGTCTGATGTAGACCTTGAAAAAGAGGTTATCACCCTCCGCCATGCCACGGAAAAATCAAAGCGCACCTATGCCGTCCCGTTGTCCAGGCAGTCAAAGGCAATTCTCGACAGGCGCAAAGAGGCGGCAGTTGAAGGCCAGGAATATGTTTTCCCGGCACAAGCCAAGCGGAACACACACGAACACCTGATGTTGCGCTCAGACGACCTGAAGGACAGGACAGGCCTTGATATAACGGTACACGGCTTGCGGCGGTCATTCATAACCACAGGGGAGCGGTTAAGGATGCGGCGGGAGGATATAAACTGGCTGACTGGCCATGTGGATAATACCGTTACCGGAAAACATTATTCCAAGCTGACACCTGATGATTTAAAGCCGGTCCTACAGAAGATTTGCAACGAGATCGAGCGGCTTATGGTTCATGGAGTAGGCGCGAAGGTTATCCAATTTGCAGCAGCACAGGAGGGGTAAGATGGGCGACTACAAGCTACTGAAGGACGTTCCAGGCCATACCGTTGATGATTTGCTTATGGGCATATTGGATGGAGAGATTCAGGCATATTTCAGGTATCCAGAGGGGCGGCAGCATGTCTCAATGGGATACACAGGGAAGTTGCTACCCTTTGCACTCGCAATGCCGCCTGTTCACCTAGATAGCGACAACCGGTTAAATTTTCATCTTGCTATCCTTGATGAAAATGGCTCAGTGGTTAGAGAAGCTAACTTTCTTTCTCATGCCCCCATTGAAGAAATCAGAGTCAACGTAAAGGAGCTTGCTGAAGAGAGTAACAGAGATAATGAATCACTATCACCAGCAAGTGAAGCGGCTAAAACATTGACAACAATTCGAGACAAAGAGTTAAACAATCTTGTTGAAATTATAATGGCTGAGATCCACAAAGGTGTTAAAAGCATCAGTTGCAGTAAGGGACAGGAAAGAGTTATTAATCATATCAGATTTATAAAAGAAGCTAACCCCCCAGATAAGTTATTCGATGGAGTTAAGCGTAAAGTTAGATCACAGATAAAGAATAAATACGGCGATGTCGGCTTTAAATCCCTAGACAGACGCGGAAAGAATGTAGAAGAGCCTTATTTCCTCAGCAAATAAATAAGCCCCTTAAATAAGGGTTAACCCCCCTTCATCGACAATACCCCCTTAAGTCACTGACTTTTGGGGGTTTTTTGATTCAAATCAAATGACAGTCAAATATTAAACGTGCATTCTTATTCTTAACAGTTGGCCAACTGAATAAACCATTCGGGGGATCACATGGCAATCAAGACTTTAATCGAAGCAAAGAAGAATCTCACGGAAACTGAAGCATCGGAGGAATACGGCATGTCGGTGCATTGGTATCGTCGGGCAAGGTGGGCGGGAAATGGGCCGGAGTTTATCAAACTTGGTGCAGCGATTCTTTATCCGAGGGTAAACCTGGACGCTTTTTTCTCTTCACGGATCAGGAAGAGCACCAGCGACACTGGCAGCGTAAGTCATGCCGCTTAGAACGACGAAACCCGCCTGGACGGGGCGGGTTCGCGTACTACTGAAAGGAGCTGTCGGGATGACAAATCAAGAATATCGAAAAATCCCCTGTTCTGCAAGAACTTATACCGTTACCCCTGCCGACCGGATCAACTCAGCACTGCGTAAAGCCGCAGTACTTGCCGGACGTTGTGACGTGTCCTCCTACCTCAACCAGATCACCACTGCACTCGCTTACATGAGGGTGAACCACCAATGAATGGCGGCTGGGTGAAACTCTATAGGCAGTCTGTAGACAATAACTGGCTCCACAACCATCGTTTGTGGGTGTTCTGGACTTACTGCCTGCTTAAGGCCAGCCACCAGAAAACAGTTGTTACTATCGGGTTTCAACGAGTGCCCCTAGAAGCAGGCCAGTTCATCTTCGGCAGGGTGAAAGCAGCCGCAGAGCTAGGAATGACGGAACGTCAGGTGAGAACCTGTCTTGACTCGCTAAAAACGACCAGCAATTTGACCATCAAAACGACCAGCAAATATTCAATAATAACTGTTGTTAATTGGCATACTTACCAAAGCGAAGATTGTCAAAACGTCCAGCAAAAAGGCCAGCAAAGCGACCAAGTACCGACCAGCAACCGACCAGCAACCGACCACATACAAGAATGTAAAGAAGTAAAGAAAGAATCTATATCATCATTTTCCACCTTCTGGACTGCTTATCCTCGAAAGGTAAGTAAAGCATCAGCTCTTAAATCCTGGCAGAAAATCAATCCGGATTCTTCCCTTCAAGGAGAGATTCTAAAAGCTATCGAATGGCAATCTGTTCAACCTGATTGGCAGAAGGAAAACGGAAAGTTTATTCCTCACCCGGCAACATGGCTGAACGGCAGACGGTGGGAAGATGAGCAACCTCTTGACGGCACCCCAGACACCGGACGCAAAACGAAAGCAGAGATCGAGGCCTTACTATGAAAGACCTATCCACATTCTCAGACCAGTATGCAGAGCAGGCCGTCATTGCTGCAATGCTGATGGACACAGACGCTTATATCGAGATCAGAAGCATACTCACCACTGATTCATTCTATTCGCCGCAGCTAGGGGCGATATTTGGAGCTTTCAGCGCACAATTTGAAAAGAAGTCACTGACAGACCTTGGCACCCTGGCAAAGATTGCAGGCGTGGCAGTCTCAGAAGTTGCACATTGCCTTACAACCGATGTTATCCCTTCCCTTGCTCCACACAATGCCCGAAAGATTGCCGACCTTCACCACAAGCGCCACGTCTACCGGCAGACCATGAACACCCTAGCGCAACTCGAAACGCTGACACCGGCAGAGATTGCCAAGAAGTATTCCGACCTGGCCGCAGAAATCACAATCAGCACCCACAGCAAAGCGGTATTCGATTCTAAGGCGCTATGCAATCGAGTTATGGAGATGCAAGAGGCCCGGCTTGAAAATCGGGGCAAGGTTGACGGTATCGAGATCGGTTTCCCGATTCTGGGTAAGTTGCTGAAGGGACTGCACCCCAAACGCATGACAGTGATAGCAGCGGCTACCGGATTCGGGAAGTCTACCCTTGCCCTTAACCTGCTTTCCAACATCGTCAACGGAGGCCACAGGGCGCTTTTCCTATCGAATGAAAACGACATTGACATGAACCTTGACAGAATGTGCGGCATATTTTCCGGCCTAAAGATCAAGGAGATCGAAAGCGGCGAACGGTACGAGGTAGCGGTTGACTTCGGGCAACGCTTCTTTAACTCAGGTCTGTTCATGACTGACAATTCACCACGGACCATTGAAGAGATCACCGGCACAATCAGCCGCTATGCGATCCAGCATAAAATCGAAGTGGCCTTTATTGACTACATTGGAGAGATCAGCCACAGCGGAGCCGACCGGGAAACAGAAGAGGCCCGGCTTGCCCGGTACGCTCAGAAGCTTGTCGATTGTGCCAAGTCTCTGGAGATCCACATTGTTGTAATGGCGCAACTGAACCGGCAGGGGAACAAGAAGGGCCGACCAGAAAAGAACGAGCTTGCAGGCTGTTTCCGTATCGCACAGAAGGCCCACAGCCTCTTGCTGTTCTGGCAGGATGAAAAGCAGCGGGACATTCTCACAATCGACAAGAACAGGCAAGGCCCGGCAGGTATCGACATGCTGATGAACTTTGACCGGACAACACAGCGCATTGCAGAAACCAAAATCATGACGGCGGATTGACCATGAAACGCAACCACAGAGGACCGCCAAATCCGATGACCGAGAGCGACTAGCGGTTTATGAAGAATCTACTGGATGCAGTCAGGGCGAAACGCAACGAGGCCATCAGGCCGCAACCAACTGAAAAGGAGCGAGACGATGGGGAAAGTAATCAATCTGGAATCAAAGAGGGCAGAGCCGGTAGTTATGAACGAGGACATTTACAGGGACATGCTGATAAGCGCGATAGTTGCCATCCAGCAAGGTGATTACAAGCAGTGTGAAGCGTATCTTTTTGAGATGCTCGAAGAGATGGAAATCAATTTGGCAGCACAGGCAGGGTGAACCAATGACCCGCCCACCCTGCCCGAAGTGTCAAGGTCACATACTCAAAATGCCGGAACTTGGGACAGTCGGCCTCATGGTGATTAGGTGCCTAATATGTGGGTGGAGAGTCTACCCACCGGGTAGGTATGTAGAGGATGATTTCGACGGCTCACACGCCTTGATTCGATTTCTCGACATGAGCAACCGGCAGCGGGACGGCTTATCAAGACAGCGGTTGATGAATTGGGCAGAGGATAAATGGGACGAAATCAGAGAAGAATTTACCAACGGGTAGTTTACCTCAACCCTGATACGAAATCAGGCATTCTAAGGAGAACGTATGGAAATCAAGCAACTTACAGACCGCAGAACGGCATTAACGGCAGATCTTCTTATTCACCTTGCAGGGATGAAAGCTGCATACACTGAGCTTTGCAGCACGACCGGGGAGCTTCACCAGGCATTGTTCCGTGCCGACAATCGCCGACAGAACGGGGTACGTGTCTACAACACCCCCGTCAGCGGCATGGACAATGTTGAGGATCGAGTAAGGACACTTGTCGAATATTCGCTCTTCAGACCAGCCAACAGCGAAAACGTAGACCTAGCACATATCGTCAACACCGAAAACAGCCGAGCTTTGAAATTCGTTCAAGACATTACGGAGGTGGCAAAGTGAAAAATCCTATCCATGCAATATTGACCGCGATCAACGCGCAGCGGCAGGAAGCAGACAAGGGCCGCGCAACACTGAGCTATTTTCCAAGTCGGATCACCGAGGATTCTGTCAGGGGTGCAATCGACCCGAACTCCGGCCATGTCCGCTATCAGATTTTCATGGAAGGCGGTTACGAGCAT
>CAZGQM010000014.1:0-55147 GCA_964528055.1 uncultured Geoanaerobacter sp.
ACAGTTGTGAAGGAGAGCATCGCTGCATAGGATTTCTGTACTGTAGATGATGAGAGCGCCGCCTTTGGACGGCGCTCTTTTTTTATGAGAGAATTTAAAGAGAATCCTGAAGGATCGCTATGGGATGTCGATAAGAAAAATATGTGTAGATAATCGGGGTTTCTCTGACCGGAGGAAGGTCTAATGATAGTGGGACAGATGAAAATCGGTACTCGACTCGGAGTAAGTTTCGCGGGTGTCGTTTGTTTGCTGATCCTCGTCGCCGGTTTTGGCATGTGGGGGATGCATGCCATGGAGCGCATAACCATCGGCATGCTGGATACGGATGCTGTGATCGCTCAGCAGGCGTTCAGCGCACAGGCTGACATCCTGCAACTCAGGCGATTTGAGAAGGATATCTTTCTCAACCTGGAGAATTCTCGGGAGCGGATGGAGGGGTACTACCTGAAATGGAAGGAGGCTGGAGAAAGGCTCGAAGGCAGACTTGCAACTATTGAAAAAGTTTCGTCTACTGACAAGGATCGTCAGCGCATTCAATATATCCGTGTCAATATGCAGGCCTACGTTGTCGGATTCAATCATCTCTATGGCCGTATCGTTGCCGGTCAGCTGAAGAGTGGCGAGGAGGCAAACAGGGCGATTGAGCCAGTAAAGGATCAGATTCGGGCCATTGAGGAGACCTCTGTCGAGTTTGCCAAGGATGGGGTTTCCCGGATGGAAGGGATGCGTAAAGCGGTTGAGAAGAAATGTTCAGAGACCTTCACGTTCCTGGTTCTGGTCAGTCTGATTGCAATTATTCTGGCTCTTGTCGAAACCTTTATCATTACACGCAGCATAGTTCAACCTCTGGGTAAAGCCGTTTCAGTTTCTAACCGCATTGCATCCGGTGACCTTACCATGAAGATAGAACCTGAAGGAGCCGATGAAACCGCGCAGCTCCTGAAGGCGATGCAGGAGATGGTTGCTCGGCTAAGGGAGGTGGTGGGTAAGGTAAAGCAGTCCGCAGACTTTGTGTCGACCGGTAGCCGCCAGTTGTCGTCCAGTGCTGAAGAGATTTCGCAAGGAGCGAGTGAACAGGCATCAGCAGCTGAAGAGGCCTCTGCCTCGATGGAGGAGATGTCTTCTACTATCCGCCTTACCGCAGACAATGCTCTGCAGACTGACAAGATTGCCATGCAAAACTCGGCAGATGCCAAGGAGGGTGGCGTGGCTGTGGCAGAGACAGTGCGTGCCATGAAGGAGATTACCGGGCGTACCGGTATTATTGAGGAGATTGCACGACAGACCAATCTTCTGGCTCTTAACGCAGCCATTGAAGCCGCCCGTGCCGGAGAGCACGGCAAGGGATTCGCCGTGGTTGCAAGCGAGGTTCGAAAGCTGGCAGAACGGAGTCAAAAAGCGGCAGCAGAAATCTCGCGTCTTACATCGACAAGTCTTGATGTCTCTGAGAGAGCCGGTTCGCTCCTCGCACGGGTGGTTCCAGAAATCCAGCGAACCGCTGAGCTCGTTCAGGAGATTAGCGCCTCCTGCCGCGAGCAGCACACAGGTGTTGAGCAGGTGTCTCGAGCGATAATGCAGCTTGACCAGGTAATACAGAGCAATTCATCAATGGCTGAGGAGACAGCATCCATAGCTTCACTCCTGGCATCCCATGCCGATCAGTTGCAGTGCTCGGTCTCGTATTTCAAGATTCCTGGTGATAGTGCAGCTTCAGTCAGGCAGCGTTGGATTGCTTCGCGACATCCTGATGAAAGCGGGTTAAATCTGGGTTTGAAGGGTTCTGATCCTGGCGCTGAATATGAAAATACGTAATGCTGATGGAGGGAATGCAGTATGTTAGAAGAGACTAGTCAGACTGAACGCTCTACAACAATGACCAACGCCGATTTTGGTAATCTGAGTGAGTTCATCTACAAGCAGTGCGGCATCAAGATGACAATTGCCAAGAAAACCATGTTGGAAGCACGTCTTCAGAAACGCCTGCGGTCCCTTCAGATGCAAACCTATAAGGAATACTGCGATTTTCTTTTCAGCAAACAGGGTATGGAAAACGAACTTGTGCAGATGATCGATGTTGTTACCACCAATAAAACCGATTTTTTCAGGGAGCCTGATCATTTTGAATACCTTGTCCAGAGAGCTATCCCTGAATGGGAGGGGCGCCAGAGGGGTGGGGCGGAACGACTGATGATCTGGAGTGCAGGCTGTTCCACAGGAGAAGAACCATATACCCTGGCGATGGTTCTGGGGGCGTACGCGGCCGAGAAACAGGGATTCAACTTCCAGATACTGGCTACAGATATCTCTACCAGGGTTCTGGAAAAAGCTCAGCGCGCAATCTACGAGGAGGAAAAGGTTTTGCCAGTCCCACTGGCCATGAAAAAAAGGTACCTGCTCCGGAGCAAGGACCATCAGAGCGGATTGGTGAGAATTGTGCCTGAGTTACGCGAGAAAGTCCGATTTCGTCGCCTCAACTTCATGGAAGGTGATTTCGGAATGCGGGAGAAAGTGGATATCATCTTTTGTCGAAATGTAATCATCTATTTCGATCGACCGACCCAGGAGCGGCTATTGAACAAGTTTTGCACTCTTCTGGCTCCCGGAGGGTACATTTTCATGGGACATTCCGAAACTCTGAGCGGACTTGACGTACCTTTGACGTCGGTGCATCCGACAGTTTACCGGAAGCTGTAGATCCTCTGTATTTGATGGGCAGCAGTCACTGGAATGAATCCTCTCATATGGTATACTATTCGTTAAGGATTTTATGTGGAGAGACAGATGGAGATAGATTATGTCGGGGTAAAGGCCAGACTCGAGTGCAGCGATGATCTACTGATTGAGATCCTGGAGGCATTTCGCGATGATGCCCCTGCACAGTTGGATCAGTTGCGCTGTTCTCTTGAGTCTGATGATGCTAACAGAGCAGAGCAGTATGCTCATACCTTGAAGGGGATGTCTGGCAATATTGGAGCAGACCCTTTTCGACTGCAAGTAGCTGCGATAGAAAAATATGTAAGGTCAGGTGACTTTGACGCCGCACGGGAACTTTATCTTCCCCTTGCTAAAGGATTGGAGCTGTTGCTGGCAGAGATTAATAATCTTTCCGGCTCTTCCTCAAAATGTTAACGCTATGTAGAGTGATATGCATCTGACAGCGAGGGATTTGTTATGAAGAAGTTCATCAGAGTACTTATCGTTGATGATTCTGCAGTTGTACGACAAACTCTGGCCGAAATCCTCAACTCTGATCCACAGATCCAGGTTATGGCAACTGCCGGCGATCCGTTCGTGGCGGCTGAACGGATCAAGGAGGAGATCCCGGACGTCATAACCCTGGATGTTGAGATGCCGCGAATGGATGGCATTACCTTCCTTCAGAAGATCATGACTCAGCATCCGATCCCAGTGGTAATGTGTTCGAGCCTCACCGATAAAGGATCTGAGACCGCATTAAAGGCTCTTGAGTATGGCGCGATCGAGATAATCACCAAGCCTCGACTCGGAACCAAACAGTTTCTGGAGGAGTCCAGGGTCAGGATCTGCGATGCAGTAAAGGCAGCCTCACAAGCCCGACTTGGTAAGCTCCCTGCTCGAACTCACGAAGTTCAGCCAAAGCTTACGGCAGATGTGATCATAGAAAAGGCGACTTCCAAAGCGATGATACAGACCACTGAGAAGGTGGTGGTGGTAGGTGCTTCAACCGGTGGCACCGAGGCATTAAAGGTCTTTCTTGAAGCGTTGCCTGCTGATTGCCCTGGAATTGTAATAGTGCAGCATATGCCAGAGGGTTTTACGCGTGCCTTTTCACAACGCCTGGATGGGATCTGCAAGCTGTCGGTTAAAGAAGCCGAAGACAATGATACTGTAGTGCGGGGGCGGGCACTGATTGCACCCGGAAACCATCACATGCTGCTGAAGCGAAGTGGTGCGCGCTACTATGTGGAGATCAAGGATGGTCCGCTGGTTTCCAGGCACCGGCCATCGGTGGATGTGCTGTTCCGCTCTGCGGCCAGATATGCAGGGAAGAATGCGGTAGGCGTGATCATGACCGGCATGGGTGACGACGGAGCAAAGGGAATGCTTGAGATGAAGGAGGCCGGTGCCATCAATATCGCTCAGGATGAGGCGACTTCCGTGGTGTTCGGGATGCCCAACGAGGCGATCAAGCATGGTGGGGTCGATCATATCAAACCACTGGATGCAATTTCTCGCGAAGTGCTTCGGCTCTGCCAGTAATACTAGACTAACTTTCATATCGTTTCATTTACAAGGCAAGAAACATGACAGAGGAAAATTTTTTTCTTGGTCGCCAGCCAATACTGGATCGAGGGCAGGATATCGTAGCCTTCGAACTGTTGTTTCGTTCGGCGGACAAGCAGTATGCAGACTTCACGGATCAGACCCAAGCGAGTGCCAGCGTTATTCTCAACGCTCTTACCGATTTTGGGATAGACAATGTGGTGGGGAGGCACAAGGCTTTCTTCAATGTCAATGCCGATATGTTGATGGATGACACACTTGAACTTCTTCCCAAGGACCATGTAGTAATAGAACTGCTCGAAAATATAGAGATTACAGACACGATTATAGATAGATGTATTGAGCTGAAGGAGAAGGGGTTTACTCTTGCTGCCGATGACCATGAATACACCCTTGCGTTTGAGCCCTTATATAAGGCAATCGATATCATAAAGATCGACATTCTGCTCTCTCCGGTCGAAAAGTTGCCTGAAATGTTGGCGAAGTTGAGGCGCTGGCGCTTTACCTTCCTGGCTGAAAAAGTTGAAACCCGCGAACATTATGATGCTTGCGCTGCCTTGGGATTTGAGCTTTTCCAGGGGTACTACTTTGCCCGTCCGGTTGTGCTGAAGCAGAACAGGATCGACACTGGCCGCGCCACACTTCTCAAACTCCTGAACCTGCTTCAGCAGGAATCCGACCTTGTTGAGATCGAGAACTCCTTTAGGCTTAACCCGAACCTTATCTATGGCCTGCTCAGACTTGTGAATTCAGTTGCTTTCGGGCTCAGGGAGAAAGTGCGGTCGCTCAAGCACGCCATAATGGTCCTGGGGCGCCAGCAGCTGAAACGTTGGGTTGTTCTGGCTCTCTATGCAGGACAGGATTCAGGGAGTACGGTGAGTCCTCTCCTGGAGCTTGCCTCAGTTCGTGGACGCTTGATGGAACTTCTGGTTGCCCAGATGTCGAACCTCTCGGCAAAGGATCGGGAGTGTGGCGAGCGTGCATTCATGGCTGGTGTCTTGTCACTTGTGGATGTGCTCTTTGCAACCACGATGGAAGAGGTGGTGGCAGCGCTAAACTTGACCGATGACATCCGCAATGCACTTCTCTATCGGGAAGGTCTCCTGGGAATCCTGCTTCAAATTGCAGAGCAGATGGAGAAGGCAAACTTTTCCGCTGCTGAGGAACTTCTCATGCAGGTCCAACTTTCAGCTGACCAGTTGGCCCAGTGCCAGCTGGAAACCATTGTCTGGTCAAAAGGGCTGGCTGAATACTCAGGCCACTGATTTTCCTTCCTTGACACGATTCTTCCATATAGTGTAACCTTATTCGTCCCACCGCAGGAAAGGGACGGCTTCGACAGCCCTAGCAGGGCTCTAGCAGCCACTCCACCTCAAGGTTCCTGAGCCATGAAGATCACCGCGATTATTCCCGCCAGGTACTCCTCCACCAGGTTCGATGGTAAAGCTCTAGCCGATATCCACGGTAAACCAATGGTCCAGCATGTGTACGAACGTGCTGCGAGAGCCACCTTGGTTGGAGAGGTTATAGTTGCTACCGACGACGACCGGATTGCTTCTGCCGTCAGATCGTTCGGAGGCCGTGCAGAGATTACTGCGCGGGATCACGAAACAGGGACCGATCGTCTGGCTGAGGTTGCTTCACGTATTGAAAGTGACATCATTGTCAATGTCCAGGGTGATGAGCCCCTGATCGAGCCGGCCATGATCGATGAGGCTATAGAGCCACTTCTCGCTGATCCCGGTATTCTCATGGGAACGCTCAAGTCGCGGATCAGGAATCTGCACGACTTCCTGTCTCCAAACGTGGTCAAGGTTGTCACCGATTGGGAGGGTTTCGCTCTTTACTTCTCCCGTTCTCCCATGCCGAACTTCCGAGATAAGTGGAATGACCTGAAGGACGAAGCGTTCGTCTCCGGGAAGCTGCTCTGTTACAAGCATGTCGGGCTCTACGTCTATCGACGTGAATTTCTGCTCCGATTTGCTCAGATGCCCCCCACCTTTCTGGAGCTTGCTGAAAAGCTGGAGCAATTAAGGGCGTTGGAAAACGGTTATAAGATCAGGGTTGTTGAAACCGACCACGAGTCAATAGGAGTTGATACCATCTCCGATCTGGAGAAAGTGCTGGAACGGTTGAAAAAGTAATGATTATTTAGAGATAAATCAGAGGGACTGCTGTCCCTTTTTGCTTGGAGTTCAGATATGAAAACAAAATTTATATTCGTGACAGGTGGGGTGGTTTCCTCCATCGGTAAGGGTCTTGCTTCAGCATCGCTGGGCGCCCTGCTTGAAGCCCGTGGGCTTCGTGTTACCATGCAGAAGCTGGATCCCTATATCAACGTTGACCCGGGGACAATGTCTCCATTTCAGCATGGCGAGGTCTTTGTTACCGACGATGGTGCCGAAACTGACCTTGATCTGGGACATTACGAGCGCTATACCTGCGCCAAACTCTCCAAGAAAAGTAACTTTACCACTGGACAGGTCTACTACTCGGTTATTGAGAAGGAACGGCGCGGTGACTACCTGGGTGGGACCGTACAGGTAATTCCGCACATAACCGACGAGATCAAGCATAAGATTATCGAAAATGCCAAAGGGAACGATGTGGCCATCGTCGAGATCGGTGGCACCGTCGGTGACATAGAGTCGCTTCCGTTCCTTGAAGCAATCCGTCAGTTCAAAGCGGATCGGGGTGCCGGTAACGTACTCTATCTACATCTGACCCTGGTCCCCTACATAAAGACTGCCGGCGAGCTGAAGACAAAACCGACCCAGCATTCGGTTAAAGAGCTCCAGCAGATAGGAATCCAGCCAGACATTCTAATCTGCCGATGCGAGCAGGAGCTTCCCAAGGAGCTGAAGGCTAAGATTGCCCTTTTCTGTAACGTGGATGAGAAGGCAGTCATAACATCTGCTGATGCAGAACATATCTATGCCGTTCCACAGTCACTGCACAGGGAGGGTCTCGACGAACAGGTGGTTGAAAAGCTTAACATCTGGACCAAGTCACCTGATCTTGCGCCGTGGCAGGAGGTGGTGGAGAAACTGCGAAACCCTGCACACGGGGAGGTCCGTATTGCAATCGTAGGCAAATACGTAAACCTGGCAGATTCGTACAAATCACTCAACGAGGCCCTTGTTCATGGCGGGATTGCCAACGACTGTAGGGTTCGGCTCTCTTTTGTCGATTCTGAAAAGATTGAACAGGATGGCGTGGATGGGCTGCTGGCCGAAGCTGACGGGATACTGGTCCCTGGGGGGTTCGGTGAGCGCGGTACAGAGGGGAAAATAAAGTCCATCGAGTATGCACGTACCAGAAAGATTCCTTTCTTCGGAATATGTCTCGGTATGCAGATGGCGGTCGTGGAGTTTGCCAGAAATGTCTGCATGCTTGAGGACGCATATTCCAGCGAGTTCAAGTCGGATTGCGCAAATCCTCTCATTCACCTAATGGAGGACCAGAAAGGGGTTTCCCGAAAAGGTGGTACCATGCGGTTAGGTGCTTACCCATGCACTCTGACAAAGGGAACCAATGCCCAGAAGGCATACGGTGGTGCCGACATTCAGGAGAGGCATCGACATCGCTACGAATTCAATAACAGGTACCGAGAGATTCTGACCACCAATGGTCTCATACTTTCCGGTATCTATCACGAAGCAGACCTTGTAGAGGTTGTGGAGATCGCCGACCACCCCTGGTTCCTCGGCTGTCAGTTCCATCCTGAGTTCAGATCAAAGCCCCTTAATCCTCATCCGCTCTTCCGGGCATTCATTGCGGCGGCACTGCACAACAGAAAGGGGTGAAAAGTGAAGTAAGTATATTCACTTTAACTGATCACCTTTCACACCCTTTGGAGTCAACGTGGTTCGAGAAATATCAGTAGGTAACTTCAAAATCGGAGGGAGCCGCCCACTTGTGCTCATCGCAGGCCCATGCGTTATCGAGAACGAGCTTGCGACGCTCCGTGCAGCTGAGCGGTTAATGACCATTTGTAATGCAGTTGATATACCGCTAATTTTTAAGGCCTCCTTTGACAAGGCAAACCGGACTTCAGTTACTTCATTCCGCGGAGTCGGAATAAAAGAGGGGCTGCGGATAATGGGGCGTGTAAAAGAGTCACTCTGTATACCGGTCCTGTCCGATATCCACTCTATTGAGCAGGTCCTGCCTGCTGCAGAAGTTCTTGATATTATTCAAATACCAGCATTTCTCTGCCGCCAGACAGATCTTGTGGTTGCAGTGGCAAAGAGTGGTCGCGTGGTCAACATTAAAAAAGGGCAGTTTCTTGCTCCTTGGGACCTGGAGAACGTTGTTGGCAAATCTGAGTCAGCTGGCAATGACCGGGTGATCCTTACGGAGCGTGGGGCATCCTTTGGGTATAACAACCTGGTTGTGGACATGCGAAGTTTTCCCATCATGCGCAAGACCGGTTGTCCCGTGATCTTCGATGCTACCCATAGCGTACAGCTTCCCGGGGGTCAGGGTGGCTCCTCCGGTGGTCAGCGCGAGTTCGTAGAATATCTCTCCCGAGCTGCGGTAGCCACCTGTATAGACGGTGTTTTCATGGAGGTTCACGAGAACCCGGACAAGGCACTCTGTGATGGCCCCAATTCACTTAAGCTGGATGATCTTGCCGACCTTTTGAAACAGTTAAAGGCTATAGATTCTATCGTGAAAAAAGAGCAGTAACGGATTACCCGTTTCACATTTCACTATTCACGGAAATTTATGATTCTTGAAGAGGCAAAACGAGTGATCCGTGTTGAGGCCGAGGCCCTGCATGCATTAGCCGACCGGATTGACGGCGAGTTTGAGCGGTCCGTTGAACTGATACTAGCCTCAAAGGGGCGGGTAGTTGTTACGGGGATGGGGAAGTCAGGGCTTATCGGTCTGAAAATAGCCTCCACCATGGCATCAACCGGTACTCCAGCGTTTTTCCTTCATCCTGCAGAGGGGATTCATGGCGACCTGGGGATGATCATGAAGGGCGACGTGGTTATTGCGCTCTCTAATAGTGGAGAGACAGAGGAACTCCTGCGCATCCTTCCGGTGATCAAGCGGTTGGGTGCGTCGCTGGTTGCAATGACTGGTAATCCCGCTTCCACATTGGCCCGTTCAGGTGACGTGGTATTGGACATATCTGTCAAGGAGGAGGCCTGCCCGCTCGGCTTGGCCCCGACCGCCTCTACCACAGCAACTCTGGCGATGGGCGATGCCCTTGCAATTGCCCTCCTCTCGAGGCGCGGCTTCGGCGCTGATGACTTTGCCCTGTTTCATCCTGGAGGCGCCCTTGGTAAGAAACTCCTCCTGACAGTCAGCGACATGATGCACACCGGCGAAGCCGTTCCTCTGGTTCATGAAGAGACCCTTATGAGGGAAGCGCTTTTCGAAATCACTGCAAAAAAACTTGGGATCACCGGAGTATTAGACCGTGACGGCAGGCTAGTGGGGGTGATCACTGACGGTGACCTGCGTCGTGCCCTTGAGAGAGGGATCGATATCATCAATCAGCCCGCAACTGCTCTAATGTCGAAAAACCCCAAACGGATCAGGAGCGCAGAGCTTGCAGCAAGGGCATTGCAGCAGATGGAGCAGTTCTCAATCACCACCCTGTTTGTTTTTGAAGATGTGAAGAGTGATGCCCCTGTAGGCGTAGTTCACCTGCATGATCTGCTCAAGGCCGGCATTGCATAAAAACTATTAATGGTGACTTGTGAAAAGAGGGCAACTGGGAAACATAAAACTTCTGCTTCTTGATGTTGACGGGGTTATGACCGATGGTAGGATAGTCTATGATGCCAACGGTATAGAGACTAAGTTCTTTAACGTGAAGGACGGTCACGGAATAAAGATGCTTCAGCGTGGCGGGGTAGAGGTTGGGATCATTTCAGGAAGAAAGTCCCAGGTTGTGGATAACAGGGCAGCAGAACTAGGTATCTCTCTCGTCTACCAGAAGGCGCTGGACAAGCTGGGTCCCTATCAGGAAATCCTTGAGATAAGGGGTCTGAAGAACGAGAATGTCGCATTTATGGGTGATGATATCATTGACATCCCGGTGATGAGGAGGGTAGGGTTTGCTGCGGCTCCTTCTGATGCCCTGGATTATGTGCTTGAGCATGCGCATTTTGTAACCCGGAACCGTGGAGGGTGGGGAGCGGTTCGAGAACTTTGCGATCTAATTCTCAAGGGTAATGGAGCCTGGGATGCAGTAACTGCACGATATTTTTGCTGAATTGGTCAGCGCATCCGTTTGCGACTAACACTTTCTATAGCCAGTTCAAGCTCTGCAGAGTCAACTGGTTTCGTAAGGTAGGCTTTTACACCGAGTTCTTTGCAGCGGTTTACGTCCCTCTCCTGTTTTGATGAGCTTATGATGATAACCGGAATGGCATGGGTGCGAAGGTTCATATGTGCTGTTTCAAGGAATTCCATTCCGTCTATCAGCGGCATTTTCATATCCAGCAGTATAAGGTCAGGTTTATTCACAACCGGTGCGACAGGATAGTTACTCCCTTCTCCAAACAGGTAAGCGAGTGCTTCTTCACCGTGATGCACCACATCTACATTTGAATGATTGAGCTTTGTAAGGGTGCGTAAAGTAAGAAACTCGTCGTCGGGGTTGTCTTCCACAAGAAGGATCTTCATGTTTTTCATTAATGCCCTCGCCGATTTAGCTCATCGCTAATCCAATAATCAATTCTAATATGTAACTTCCGGGAATCAAGTAGTTGTCGTGGTATTTTCATTATTATTCTCTGCGAGAGTGGAAGGGTGCACCCACCCTTGCGGGATGCAAGTTTTTAGTCCTTCGGCCATCGTAGGAAAGAGTAGTCTTACCCCAAGTTTATCAAGCATCCTGCGGTTGTCGATTCTTCTGTTTTCGCTGAAGTAGGAGTATAGAAGGGGGGGCATTGTCTTGGCTGCCTCTTCTCTGCTTATCTGAACTGGCCGGGGGATACCAAGCAGATCGGCAACTGCGTTGAAGTAGTGCGTCATTGTGCTGTGTTCACCATCGCTAACATTGAATATGTCGCCGTTTACCCCTTTTTCGGCTGCAGCAATACAGACTCTTGCAAGATCGTCTGCATGGATGCGGTTGGTTATGGTGGCATCTTCTTCACGCAAGAGTGATATCCCACTCATCAGATGTTGCAGAGGGAGACGACCGGGTCCGTAAATGCCGGTTACACGCAGTATTACCACCGGCACTCCACGTTCTCTACCCCAGGCAGAGATGGCTGTTTCGGCATCCAGTCGTCGTTTGGCTCTGGTGGTCTGGGGGTTTGGAGCGGTTTCTTCGGTGACAGGCTGATCTCCGCAATCACCATATATGCCGGTGGTGCTGAGGTAAATGACTTTTGCAGGCTCACGACCGGTTTGCACAGCATCACAGAAATTCCGAATGCGTGAATCGATTATTCCTCCGCCTGGAGGAGGCGCGAGGTAGAAGAGGGTTGTGCCGGCAATCGGCAGATCTACGAGGGATGTCTTTAGATCAAGGTCTCCTGAGGAGGTACGTATCCCTGATTTGTGAAGTGGGTCATTTTTTTCAGGCGACCGGGACAGGACCGTTATGTCGCAGCCTTTCTCGTGTGCAAGCTGGGCAATCCGTCTGCCGATGTCACCACACCCTAGTATAAAAATACTGCTCAGTGAATCCATAGAGCCCTCGGCTGGGTAAAAATTTTAGAGTATCATAGCTGATTATTGCGGTGAGTAACAGAGAGAAAAGTGCTTTAGTACCTCTGATCGCTTTCTGTGTCTTGATTTACAGCCACCACTCACTGATAACGGTGCGATTTACCAACCCTACTTCAATCTTTGTGCCAAAACCGATGTTTTATGCAATAATCCACTTTACACTCCCAATATCCGGTGTTATACTTTGGCCGACTTATGCTGACAGCGGGTAAAATCAGGCTGTTGCTGGCCATAGCTATTATTTCAGCAGTGGCGGCAATTACAGCGGTTACATATTGGCGTATGCCGGCCACCAGGAAACCTGTACCGGCCAACAGCTCAAAGGTGCGTCCTGCAGAACTGGCACTAAGGGAAATACGTTTCACTGAAACCTCGAATGGTTCCAGTAACTGGACCCTTGATGCGGAACGTGCTGAGTACGATACTTCTCGAAAAATCGTGAGCCTTACAAAGGCTCGTCTTACCATGGTCCCGGCCGACAAATCGGTGGGTGAACTAATAATCGATTCGGCCCGTGCTGAATATGATACCGAAAGCAGGGATGTATCATTACGTGGCGGTGTTAGGGCTAAGAGCAGTACCGGTATGGAATTTACAACTGCATCAGCACGTTTCACGGCCCGCAAGGGGGAAGTTACCACCGCAGATAAGGTGATATTTTCAGAGGCTAGATTGACGCTGGAAGGGAAGGGTATGGAGTATCACGTTGAATCTGCGGCACTTCATATCCTGAACAACGTGACTGCGACCATACGAACTGAGAATAAACGATGAGATTCCTCTCCATATGTATGGTTGCTGTGCTACTGGTTGTCTGCCTTTGGAGAGACAGTCGGTCTGCACAGGATCAGCTGAAGATGAGGAGTGACCAGCCGATCCAGGTAAAGTCCAACGAACTCTCCACGGACAGTAGCGGCAGAGTGGCGACATTTAGCGGCAAGGTTACGGCAAAACAGGGTGACGTGACAATTTATTGCGATCGCCTGGTTGTCAAATACGGTGAAAGCGAACGTGAAGTATCGAGGGTAGAGGCTTACGGCAATGTTCGGATCGTCCAGGGAAACCAGAACGGTCAGGCAGGTCGGGCAGTCTATGACAGGTTGGCAGGCACCATTGTTCTCGAAGACAATCCGCGGGTCAGCAAGGGAGAAAATACGGTAACCGGGAAGGTTATCACTATCTATCTAAACGAGGAGAAGAGCGTGGTAACCGGTGGTCCTGATCGACGTGTAGAGGCAACCATTCACCCGAGGGGTGCGAGTACTAATGTCGGCAGTAGACCCTGAGCGCCGCCTCGTGGCACGAGGGCTCAGAAAGAGGTTTGGCTCCAGAGAGGTGGTGAAGGGTGTCGACCTTGAGGTCTCCTCCGGTCAGGTTATCGGACTGCTGGGGCCTAACGGAGCAGGGAAGACAACGACCTTCTACATGGTGGTCGGGCTCTGCCGACCGGATGCCGGGCAGGTACTCCTTGATGATGAGGAGCTGACGGTGCTCCCGATGCATATGAGGGCGCGAAGGGGGATCAGCTATCTTCCTCAGGAACCTTCGGTCTTTCGTAAGCTGTCTGTCCTGCAAAACCTGCTTGCTGTCCTGGAAATGATGGATATTCCTGGCAGAGAGCGTCGGGAGCGGGCTGAAGAGCTAATGTCGGACCTGGGGATTGCTCATATTGCTTCGAGTGCCGGTTATGCCCTCTCTGGGGGTGAACGGCGCCGGGTGGAGATAGCTCGTGCACTTGCCACAAAACCGGCCTTCATGCTGCTTGATGAGCCATTCGCGGGCATTGACCCTATAGCGGTACACGACATTCAGGGAATAATTTCCGATCTCCGCACTCGAGGGATAGGAATCCTGATATCAGACCATAATGTAAGAGAAACCTTGGGTGTATGCGATGCCGCCTACATCTTAAATGCCGGCGGGGTCCTTGAATATGGAGACCCGCAGCAGATATCGGAAAGTAAAATGGCCCGGCAAATTTACCTGGGTGACTCTTTCAGGCTTTGAGATAACATTGTACCCTTGAAATGCAGCATTTGACCGTTCACTGGATCATTATCCGCCCAAAACGCACAGTAAACTATTTCTTACTCGTAAAAGGTTTGGAGTTCTATGGCCATTGAGATGCGCCAACAGATGAAGATGGTCCAGCAGCTGGTGATGACGCCCCAGTTGCAACAGGCCATAAAACTTCTACAGCTTTCAAGGATCGAGCTGCAGGATGTGATCCGTCAGGAGCTTGAAGAGAATCCTGTTCTTGAGGAGACGGCTGAGCAGGAAGAGATTCGTGAGGTTGATCAGTTTGAACTCCAGGAGAAGGAGAATTCACCTGCAGCTGACACTGGTGACTTCAAAGAGGTAGCTGCAGGCGAGGAAACCCGTACCGAAATGGATTGGGAATCCTATCTGGAGGGATATAACTACAGTTCAGGTGAGCAGTATTATGACGATGACGACCGACCCTCCTACGAGAATATTCTCACTAAGAAGGGTACCCTCTTCGATCATCTCGTATGGCAGTTGAATCTCAATCGATTTACCGACCAGGAACAGATGATCGGTTCCGAGATTATCGGTAACATAGATGAGGATGGGTATCTTCGCGCAACGTTAACAGACCTTGCGCAAGTTTGCCAGGTGGACGAGGCTACTGTTGAAGCGGCACTCTTCAAAATCCAAGAATTCGATCCCCCGGGCGTTGCTGCTCGAGACCTGCGCGAGTGTCTTCTGCTCCAGGTTCGCAACCTTGGGATGTGCGGGACTGTTGTAGAGGAAGTGCTTCTTAACCACCTGAAAGATCTTGAGCTACGCAAGTACAAGCAGATAGCAAAGTCAGTGGGGGTTGAAGTCAATGACATTCTCCTCGCAGCCAGGGTGATTGCCGGTCTTGACCCGAAACCTGGCCGGATTTACGGCCAGGAGGAAATACAGTATATATCTCCAGATATCTTCGTCCACAAGATCGGTGAGGAGTATGTGGTCATGCTTAACGAAGAGGGTGTTCCAAACCTCAAGATTAATCCTCTTTACGCAGCCGATACAAAGGCTGAAAAGGCTGAGAGGGCAGAGCGCAATAATGGAGGGGCTAAGGTTGAAGAGTACCTGAACGATAAGATGCGGTCTGCCATGTGGTTGATAAAGAGCATACACCAGCGACAGCGAACCATCTATAAGACTTCAAAGAGTATCGTGAAGTTTCAGCGAGAGTTTCTCGACAAGGGGATTGAGTTCCTGAAACCGCTGGTGCTGCGAGATGTTGCTGAGGACATCGGTATGCACGAGTCCACAATCAGTCGTGTAACAACAAACAAATTCATGCAGACTCCACAAGGGCTGTATGAGCTGAAATACTTCTTCAACAGTGGTATATCCACCGGTGACGGTGACTTCATTGCATCAGAGAGCGTGAAGAACAAGATCAAGGAGATTCTGGAGAAGGAGGATCCGCGAAAACCATACAGTGACCAGAAGCTAGCAGAACTTCTGGCCGCTAACCAAATCAACATAGCACGAAGAACCGTAACCAAATACCGGGAGATGCTCAGGATCGGATCATCATCAGAACGTAAGCGATTATTCTGATATACTGACTTCATAGCAGTACCAGCACGGACAGATGGTCACACAGGCCGTTAACAATTGACAACCGACACGGGAGGGACCCAGTATGCAAATTTCAACAACGTTCAGGCACATGGAGCCGAGTGATGCGCTGAAGAGCTATGCCGAGGAAAAGCTGGAGCGGATCAAGAAATACATCGACGAGCCGGTTGTTGCTCAGGTTTATCTGACGGTTGAGAAGATTCGCCATATCGTGGAAATCACAATCAACGCCAAAGGTATTAGCACCAAGGCCTCCGAAGCGACCAATGACATGTACGCCGCAATCGATGCGGTAATTGACAAAATCGAGCGTCAGCTTCGTCGTTACAAAGAGCGTCTCAAGGGACACAAACCCTCTGACGGGCCTGAGCGCCAAGTTCAGAAGAAGATTATAGCGGCTGAAGACATGGAGAAGAGCCAGGAGTCTGTGGTCATCAAGACCAAGACGGTTTCCATCAAGCCGATGTCAGTGGATGAAGCGGTCATGCAG
Organism: uncultured Geoanaerobacter sp.; assembly: GCA_964528055.1. GTDB lineage: Bacteria > Desulfobacterota > Desulfuromonadia > Geobacterales > DSM-12255 > Geoanaerobacter. Next base: position 16,061 of record CAZGQM010000014.1, read on the forward strand.
ATGGATCTGCTCCATAAGGATTTCCTAGTGTTCACAGATGCCATGTCCGACAGCATCAATGTTATCTATCGTCGACGTGACGGTAACTTTGGCTTGATTGAGACTGCAAAGTGACAGTCTGCATCCAAGATGTCTGATCCGGCATGAAGCGATGAAGGGTACGCTGCTGCTCGATCCGTCCGATGTAATAGTTTCGCTGAAATCCTCCGATAAAGAGGGTGTTTTAGCAGAATTTGCCGAGTGCGTAGCAAAGCGTTATCCAGAGGCTGTGGCGGGGAGCCTTCTGCAGCTTCTACTCGAAAGAGAGAGTCTGGGAAGCACCGGGATCGGAGACGGTATTGCCATTCCTCATTGCAAATCACCTGTTCTCAATAATCCGGTTCTTCTATTCGGCCGCAGTGAATCCGGGGTGGATTTCCATGCCATAGATTACAAGCCGGTACGTCTCTTCTTTCTCCTCATTGCTCCGGAAGGGGCGGTGGGGGTTCATTTGAAGCTACTTGCACGTATCTCGCGTCTCCTTAAAAAACCGATGGTCCGCGAACAGCTCATGGAGGCTGCTACTGCGGAGGAAATAGCTGCCATCTTTCGGGAGCAGGAGATACGGTCGTGAGCACCATCAGCCTTTCCATAGAAGACCTTCTTCAAGACGAAGAATACGGTCTCGGTCTCAGATTGATATCCGGCGAGGAGGGGCTTAATCACCGGCTCTATAGTTCACGCATCCAGAAGCCCGGACTTGCCCTCACCGGTTATACCGAGCACCTCCATCCCGACCGGCTTCAGGTCTTGGGAAATACTGAAATCTCCTACATGCTTAAGATCCCAGAGTTTCAGGCACATGCCAATGTAGCCAAGCTCTGCTCTTTCCCCATTTCCTGTTTCATCGTGACCAAGGGTCTGATCCCTCCTGAATTTCTCAGGCTTGAGACAGAAAAAGCGGGAGTCCCCCTCTTAAGTACTCCCATGCAATCTTCAACATTCATATCCCTCATAACAAAGTTCCTTGAGGAGCGGCTTCTGCCGACTACCCATACCCATGGTGTCCTGGTGGATGTCCTGGGAGTGGGGGTACTGCTTCTTGGCAAGAGCGGTATAGGCAAGAGCGAGTGTGCACTTGACCTGGTGATCCGCGGACACCGGCTTGTCGCCGATGATGTTGTCTTTATCAAGAAAAAGATGCCCGCATCACTCGTAGGGCAGGCGGCTGAGGCCATCCAGTATCATATGGAGATCCGGGGTCTGGGGATCATCAATGTCAAGGATCTGTACGGGGTCTCTTCCATCCGCGAGAAAAAGATCATAGACATGGTGCTGGAACTGGTCGAGTGGAACCCTGCCCAGGAGTATGACCGGCTCGGTATCGACGAACAGGTGCATACCATCCTCGGTATCGACCTGCCCCATCTGGTTATCCCTGTCCGTCCCGGTCGCAACCTGACCTCCATCATTGAGGTGGCAGCCCGCAACTATCTGCTCAAGGGTATGGGGTATCACTCGGCTAAGGAGTTTCAGGAGAAGCTGCTTGCCCGCTTGGAAATCCGACCCCTTGGGGATGAGGTGGAATGAGATGCGGATTGTAGTAATTACCGGGCTTTCTGGATCGGGAAAGTCCACAGCTGTGAGGGCGCTGGAGGACGAAGGTTTTTTCTGCATCGACAACCTTCCAGTCATGCTCATTCCTACCTTTATTGAGCTGTTGGATCGTTCCAAGGACCAGGTGCACGATGTGGCCCTGGTTATGGACATTCGCGGCAGAGACTTTCTCAAGGGGGGAGATGAGGTACTGAAGGAGTTGCGGGAAACCGGGCATCAGATTGAAATCCTCTTTTTCAATGCGACCGATGAAGTCTTGATCCGCCGTTTTTCTGAAACCCGCCGCCGTCATCCGGCGTTGGCCGGGGTATCTGTGGCTGAGGCGATTCGCTTTGAACGCGAGTGCCTGGACGGTCTGCAAAGAATATCCACCCGTATTTTCGATACTTCGGAGATGAATGTTCATCAGCTCAAGGAGATGGTCCTGGCCTATATCCGCGGTGAGGAGTGGACGCGCAGGCTCATCGTACATCTCCAATCCTTTGGGTTCCGTTACGGAATCCCACTCGATTCTGACCTCGTCATTGACGTGCGTTTTCTCCCCAATCCGTTTTTTGTCGAAACCCTGAAGAAGTATTCCGGCCTCAATCGCAAGGTAAAGGGCTTTGTTCTCAAACAGACAATCACCTGTGAGTTTTTGCTGAAGTACAGGGAGTTACTTGAAGTGCTTGTCCCTGGGTATCAGCGGGAAGGGAAGTCCTATCTCACCGTATCGGTAGGGTGTACAGGCGGCAGACACCGTTCTGTTGCCATAGCTGAGGAGCTGAAGAACTATTTTTCGGGCAAGAATGTTGAGCTGAAGGTAACACACAGGGATATAGAAAAAGGATGATTTCATGATTGGATTGGTATTGGTTACACATGCGGGACTTGCAAGCGAACTCTTGGCAGCTGCCGAGATGGTAGTGGGACCGTTCGAACTGGCCGAGGCTGTGGGTATACGGCCTGGAGATGCCGTAGAGTTCATTCGGAAAAGCATTGAGGAGGCTATTAACAGAGTGAATGCAGACGGTGTTGTCGTAATGACCGACATGTTCGGAGGAACTCCCGCCAATATGAGTCTCTCCTTTCTTGAGGAGAACAGGGTCGAGGTTCTTACCGGAGTTAACCTGCCTATGCTCATAAAGTTCTCCAGCGACAGGAATAAGACTAACATTACGGATCTGGCAGCACAGCTCAAATTGTGTGGTAGAGAGAGTATATCTGTGGCAGGGGACTATCTGCGGTAGAAAATCAGACAAGGAAGATAGATAGGCATGTTAGAACAGGATTTTTCCATTGTAAACAAGCTGGGGCTGCATGCCCGGGCTTCGGCGCTTTTCGTTAAGACGGCCATGCCATTTGTCTCTGAGATAAAGGTGGCTCGCGAGGATGTGGAGGTTAACGGCAAGAGTATCATGGGTATCATGATGCTGGCAGCTGCCAAAGGGAGCACCATAACTCTCACAATTGAGGGTGCAGATGAGGGGGAAGCAATGGCTGCTCTGGGGGAACTTATCAGGAATGGGTTTGGCGAAGAGTAGCAATCGACATTTTCAAGGAGTGGGTGCTTCTCCCGGTATCGCCATTGGCCGTGTAAAGGTAACGGACCGATCACGCGTGGCGGTTTCCGTTGAGTATCTGCACCACTCAGAGGTTGCCGCTGAAGTATCACGCTTCATGATTGCCCTGGAAGCTGCTAGAGATGAGTTACGGGGGATTCGGGAGCAACTCGCCCAGAAACGCGGGTCAGAGCACCTTTACGTCATCGATACTCATCTGATGATGCTCGAAGATACCATGTTTAAGAATGAAAGCATCGGATTCATCGAGTCCGAGTCGATCAGTGCAGAATGGGCACTGAAGAAGGTCATCCAGAAGTTCCAGGATTTTTTCTCAGCAATAGAGGATGACTATCTCCGCGAGCGGGCAGGCGACATTGAGATTGTCGGTGAGCGGGTCCTGCGAAAGCTCGTTGGGAAGCAGCATGAGCCTCTGAATGAAATTCACACCATGTCCCTGGTGGTCTCCCACGATCTTTCTCCAGCGGACATCCTGCAGATCGACAAAAAAAAGGTGATAGGTTTCGTAACAGATCTGGGGGGGAAAACCTCCCATTCAGCCATTCTTGCGAGGTCCCTGGAAATTCCGGCAGTCGTCGGCCTTGAAAGGATCACAGCAGAGGTTACTGACGGCGAGAACATGATTGTCGACGGCTCTGCCGGTATAGTAATCATTAATCCCGACGAAGAGACCTTCCGAGAGTACCTGAAGCGCAAACTTCATTACGAGTACATAGAGCGAGAGCTGGCAAAGCTTCGCGATCTTCCGGCTGTAACACTTGATGGCTATCGGATAAACCTCATGGGAAACGTGGAGTTTATCGAGGAGATCCCTTCCCTCAAAGGTTGTGGAGGCGAGGGGATCGGACTCTACCGTACGGAGATGCTCTTCTTTAATCGGCAGGAGCTTCCCGCCGAAGACGAACAGTTTGCCGCTTACTCGGAAATTGTAAGTATGATGTCTCCAAAACCGGTCACCATCCGTACCCTGGATGTTGGAGGCGACAAGTTCGTTCCGGAACTTAACCTTGCCGATGAACTGAACCCGGCACTCGGTCTGCGTGCCATCCGTCTGTCACTTCGTCAACCGGAAACCTTCAAACCCCAGCTTCGTGCCATTCTCCGAGCGAGCTCCAGGGGGAAGGTCCGTATCTTTTTCCCGATGATCTCCGGTGTCGATGAGATAAGGGCTGTAAAGCGGCTCCTTGAGGAGGCAAAGCAGGAACTGCGTACGGAAGGGCTCCCCTTTGACGAGACGATAGAGATCGGGATCATGATCGAGATCCCTTCAGCCGTAATCATCGCCGATCTTCTTGCAAGGGAGGTCGATTTCTTTAGCGTTGGCACCAACGATCTTATCCAGTATTCGCTGGCCATAGATCGCACAAACGAGCATCTCGCCCACCTTTACGAGCCACTTCACCCGGCGGTGCTTCGGTCGCTCAAGCTGGTGGTGGATGCGGCCCATACAGCAGGGATAGACGTCTGCATGTGCGGTGAGATGGCCGGAGAACCTGAATATTTGCCGATACTTCTTGGCCTTGGATTTGATGAGCTTTCCATGAACTCCATCTCCATCCCCCGTGTGAAAAGGATCCTCCGCCGCTGTACCATGTCCGAGGCCGAGCAGCTTGTCGCCCGTGCCCTCACCTTTACAACCGCATCTGAAATAGAGACCTTCCTGAAGGCTGAAATCACCGCGCACTATTCGGAGAGTTTCGACTAATAACAACTTTTCAAGGTTTTTGCATGCAACATCAGATAATTATTTTTAATAGCTTGACTTAGTTCCTGCAAAGCTGTTACGGTGATTCTTGTCCAGGAATTATCCTGGGAAAAACTAACAAGAAGAATCAGGAGATGGTAAGCACATGGTAAACGGAACAGTAAAATGGTTTAATGACAGCAAGGGGTTTGGTTTTCTTGAGCAGGAAAGTGGCGAAGATGTATTTTGTCATTTCTCCGCAATCGCGGGCGACGGATTTAAATCCCTTGCAGAAGGCGATAGGGTAACATTTGATGTGACAAAGGGTCCGAAAGGGCTCCAGGCCGCGAATGTAACCAGAGTATAACTAGTATACTCAGATAACGCAAAAAGCCCCGGAGAAATCCGGGGCTTTTTTTTATTCAAAAACTGTACTGTATCTAGCTTAGTCAAGTCTGGCGAGAATCCGGAGTAGACCGTCAAGAATCGTTACCGGGTGCGGGGGACATCCAGGGATATAGAGGTCAACCGGGATGAGGCCGTTGACGCCGTTACACACCTCAGGGGAGTCCGTATAAGGACCTCCCTGGATGGCACAGGCCCCGCAGGCGACTACGATCTTTGGAGCTGGAATCGCTTCATAGGTTTTCAAAAGCGCTTCTCGCATATTCTTTGTTACCGGACCGGTCACCCACAACCCGTCAGCGTGTCGTGGAGAGGCGACAAACTGGATTCCGAAACGACCAAGGTCCCAACCGATGGTGGAGAGGACATTGGTATCTGCCTCGCACGCGTTGCAGCCACCGGCGCTCACCTCTCTAAACTTGAGTGACCGTCTGAAAAGACGGAGGAGTTCAGGCTCCAATACCTCTGCATAATGGCGTTCACCCGATCTGACGATGAGCTGATCGCGTTCTGATACTGCAAGCCGGTGATCTGTGGTAAAGGCGACAGTATCGCTGCAGCAGCAATCTGCACAGAAAAGGCATTTCCCCATATCGAGAGAGATGCTTCCGTTAGAGGTTAATGCCCCGTATGGGCAGCTCTCCTTAAGGTGTCTGTCATCTTCGACGCAAGAGTTCTCTGCAATTATGGTCGGATACCCTCGAAACTTTTCCGGCATGGCCATCGGTTCCCTGGGATATGGCAGGGTTCGGTGGCCTTGTTTGAGCCGGGCAATCATTGCGCTGAACATGTAGCGTTATACCTCCTGCCGTAAAGCGACCGTCTGTTTCGGCATGCAGCCTCCTATAAGTCAAATCCGCAGTAGGAGAGGTTAAAACTTTTGTTGCACAAGGGGAAATCGGATATCTGCTCCCCACGCAACGCTCTGGAAAGTCCTTGCCAGTTGTGAAATGACGGGTCAGTCACTTTGTATCGGCTGAACCGACCCGTTTCGTCGGTAATGGCAACATGACATATCTCACCCCGCCACCCTTCTGTCAGGGCAACAGCGAGTCTCCCCCCGGCCAGGTTGGCAAGGTCTGAACGGTGGCCGCCTGCAGGTAGCTGACGAAGCTGTCCACTGATGAAATCAAGCGATTTCTGCGCTTCCTGCCAGCGAAGAACGGTTCTGGCGCAGACATCGCCATGATAGCCGGTCATTACCGGGATCTGGGCCATGCGGAAGATGCCGAACGGATTGTATTGCCGCACATCACGCTTGAGGCCGCAGGCCCGGGCTGGCGGACCGACAAGGCCAAGCTCTACGGCAGTATCCCGGGAAACCTGACCGGTCCCTTCCAGGCGGCTCATGACCGATGGCGTGCTCCAGAGTAGTTCGACAGCGTTCGTAAGGTCTCTGCGGGTAGTTTCCAGCCGTTTAAGAAGATCATTTCTATGCTCTCCGGAAAGGCCGAATATGGTTCCCCCCGGGGTAAGCATGCTCCGACCAAATCTGCTGCCGCAGAGTACCGCAGTCATGTTCAGGAAATCTCCCCTGATGCGTCCGCAAAAGGCGGCTGTGGGAAGATAGCCGACATCACCGGCAATGGCACCCAGGTCACCGGTATGATTGGCCAGACGCTCCAGTTCCAGGGCAATGCCGCGCAGAACCTCGGCGCATGCAGGAACCCGAATACCAGCGAGAGATTCGATAACCATGCAGTATGCCTGACCATGGCCGATGGTTGTGTCACCTGCAATCGTTTCCATCTGTTGCATGGTGCGGAGATTCGGGCCACCAAGCAATGCCTGCTCTATCCCACGATGCTGGTATCCCAGAGAGATTTCCAGGTGGAAAACCTGTTCACCGTGACACTGGAAGCGAAAGTGTCCCGGTTCAATAATGCCGGCATGGACCGGCCCGACAGCGACCTCATGCACCTGTTCGCCGGCAACTTGATAGTAGTCCATCACCCCAACCCTGATTGGTTCATCAGGCGGACGATCCCATGCATCCCGACCCGGGACAAAAGAGCGGTGAAACCTGACCGGTTTGAACCAGGGATGATCCTCAAAAAGAATACCGCACTGTTCGGCTATTTCTCTCTCGAAAAGATGTACCTGCTGACAGATCCTGGTTATGGAAGGGAAACGGTCACCATGCACGGTGGTCTTTATTACCCCCAGCCCTGTCTCTTCAGTTTTAGCCAACAGACAACAGAGAACGGTTTTCTTCTCGTCAGGGATGCCGAAATAGGAAGTGACGCGCCAACCGTTGTCGATACTGTCGATGATAATTTGCAGGAACTGGCTGTTGCCAATGTCTGGGATGTCATCATACGGTATGGATGTTCCGTTATATATGGTTTGCATGCTGTCGGTCATCGCCGCACCTCCAGAAGAGCTGCTCCATCATGCAGCAATTTCAGAAGGAACTCAGGTGGCCAGACACCGAGCAAAAGTATGACCAGAATCATGAAGAGCGGCGGACCAACGGTCAGGACTCTGTCCCGGTAGTCGGTAGGTTCGAGATCCTTGGTCGGTTCACCCATCACCAGAGGCAGGACTGTCAGTGCCATTCCGATGAAAACAATGGTCAAAAATAACAGAAACAGTCCGCCTATCAGGTAGCGGCCCTCGATAAAGGCACTGCTGACAATGGAATACTCGCTTAAAAAGGGTGAAAACGGTGGTGAGCCGGTTATCGCTATGAAACCGGCCAAAAAGAGCCCGCCCGACCAGGGGAGGCGAGTCAGCGCCCCGCGTACGACATCGGTGGTTTTGTTGGAGTAGGAGCGATGGATATTGCCGGACGAGAGAAAGAGTACCCCTTTCGTAAGTCCGTTGTTCAGAAGGTGGAACAGCGCCCCGAAGAGGGCACCTTTGCCGAGACCCAGACCAATGGCCAGGATGCCAACATGTTCGACACTTGAGTAGGCAAGCATCCGCTTGAAATCTGACTGTCGGGCCATAAAAATGGCGGCTAACGCCATGGATAGGAGCCCCATGCCGATGAGTGCCTGTTGAAAAAAAAGCACCTCGCTTGCCGAGGCCAGGCAGACCTGATACACGCGGAGGATTGCCAGAAACGCGCAGTTAACAAGCCCTCCAGCCAGGAGCGCTCCCACCAGGCCAGGTGCCTCGCCATAGGCGTCTGGTTTCCATGTGTGCAGAGGCGCCAACCCCATCTTTGAACCGTAGCCGACAAGCAGAAAGATGAATGCCGCATGAAGCCACCCCTGGTTGAGTTCGCGTGCGGAAAACATCAGTGGTCCCAATAGAAGAGTTGCTTCCCGGTGGGCAACATGGGTCGAATAGGCGAGGAAGAGGAGTCCGAGCAGGGCCAGGGCAATGCCTACGGAACAGATCAGAAGATATTTCCAGGTTGCTTCAATGGAGCGGGCATTATGGTTGAAGTATATGAGCGGCGCCATGGTGACGGTGGTCGTCTCTAAAGCTACCCAGAGCAGCCCTAAGTGTTGGGATATGGTAACCAGGGTCATTGCTGAGAGGCAGATAAGCAGGCACATGCAGAGAACGCGGTTGGATCGCTCACGGCGGTAACCGAGATAACCGACCGCATAGACCGAACAGACTGAGAAGAGGAGAGCGATGCAGAGAAGCACAATCTTGCCGAGCGGGTCAAGCCATATCCAACCTCCGACAGAAGGGGGAGGGGCATTCCCCATCAGCCAGGCGGTCATGGCGAGATGGGGTAGCGAGATTCCAGGGAGCAGGTAGGGGCGAAGTCCGTTGCTCGGCACGATCCAGGCAATCAATGCACCTGCGAGGGGAAGGAGAACAAAGAGATACAGCATCTGACTTACTCCTCCTTCAGAGCCTGCAGCCGGGAGGTGTCGATGGACGAGAATTCCCGGCTGATATGATTGATGACTATTCCCATGACAAAGATTCCCACCAGAAGATCGAGAAGTGCACCTGCTTCAACCATTACCGGCATTGCCTCTGTCAGGAGGAGCCCGAAAATGAAGATCCCGTTCTCAAGCACAAGATAACCGATGACCTGGGAGATGGCCTTCTTGCGCGTCGTAAGGACCAGAAAACCGGTCATAAGGGTTGCGATTGATGCCGGTACGAAAAGGAGATCCTGATGCTCCGGGGCCAGCGGAAGTTTCAAGGCAAAAACAAATGCCAGTGACGTAAACACGGCTCCAAGGATAAGTGTCGGAACATATCCGAGAAATGGCTCGATCTCCCGTTTTATCTGGGCCTGGCGCACTGCCTTGTCGATCAGATATGGAATGATCACCCCTTTTGCGAGGATGATGCTGATGGTGATTCCTGCAAGGTGATAGGAAAACGGGTGAATGATCCCGGGGAGGATGCCGAGAACAACGCCCTGGACCGCAACTGCCCGGATACAGAACGCTATCCGGCTCGATCCGAGCAGCACGAAGTTGATCAGCATCACCAGTACAAGTAACTGATCGGCAAAGGCACCCATGATCACCTCAAGGTAAGCAGCATGGCAAATGCCGAGAGAATGGTCGCGGCGACAAGCAGCTGTGGAATACGTACAAGCCGGAGCCGGGCCATGACCGATTCAACAACGCCGATACCAACGGCCAGAACCAGCATGCAGAAAATGAAAATTCCCCAGTCAGGGAACGAGGAGCCGGTTTCGATGGGCATTGCGAGATCTACGAAGACTGCTCCCAGCACGAACAGCTTCATGGAGGCACCATAGAGGATATAGCCTAAGGCCGGCCCGCTGTGGTCAAGTACCATTACTTCATGGACCATGGTCAGTTCCAGATGGGTATTCGGGTCATCAAAGGGTATCCGGCAGTTTTCAGCAAGCAGGGTTATGAAGAGCGCCCCGACAAGCAGGAGCATTGTGGCCCCCGCGGTGATCCAGGTTGATGTAGTGGCATTGGCCAACATGGGAGAGAGGGATAACGATTTACTCATGCGAGCCAGGGTAATCAGGGCAAAGAAGAGAGTCGGTTCGGCAAGGCAGGAAAAAGTAACTTCCCGTGCCGCACCCATACCTTCAAAGCTGGAACCGGTGTCAAGTGCGGCGATAGTCGTGAAAAAACGCGCCACAGCGAACAGATACGCAAACAGAACCATGTCGCCGTTGAATGATACCGGTGCTTGATGATTCCCGAGCGGCACCAGCGATGCGGCAACGATCGTTGCAGAAAGAGTGACGACAGGTCCGGCCCGAAAGACCCAGGTTGTGGTCTCACTGAAGACCGAACCTTTGCGCAACAGCCTGAAAAGATCGTAATACGGCTGCAGGTAGGGGGCGCCTACACGGCCTGCAAATGCCGCTTTTGTCTTGCCGATGACCCCCAGCAGCAGTGGGGGCATAATGAGCACTATTAGGCAATGTATGATGGTATCGGTCATTCCTCAATCCTCAACAGGTGCGACTCATTACGGCGCAGATCTCATAAATCGTGACGGTTAGTGTGGCAAGAGCATCAGCGCAAAAAGAGTTGCAAAAATGTAGAGCATGTACAGATGCATCTGTCCGTGCTGAAGCCTTCGCATATAGGCAAATGCCTGGCCTGCAATTAGGAAAATCGGTGTCAGTATACGGTCCAGAATCGTTTCAGTGACTGTATATCTGAACCGGGCCGTTTCAGGCAGATTCCCGTTAATTCGTGGATAGTGGCGATCTGGCGTTACTATGACGCCGAGCAGGTTCGCAGCCTGTTCGGTGAATGAAGTGCCGGTGTACTGTATGCGAGGTGTTGATGCCGGGAAACCGCAACCCCATGTCATAGTCAATGTCTGCGGCCTGTGCGCGATCATCCTGCAGTAGATGAGACCCGCGAGCAGAACAAGTAAGATCAGTGCCCCGTTGACCAGCGAAATTGTGGCCAGTGGCACGGTGTGAGCAACATGTGTGAAGGCGGCAGAAGAGATGCCACTGTAATAGATTACCACAGGTTTCACGGCCTGCAGCAACAGTGGAGCGACGACACCTGCAGTGAGGCAGCATAGAGCCAGCAGGGCCATAGGTGCCACCATGGCACCACTTGCCTCATGAGCGTGCGCGGCAGCGGAAGTACGTGGTGAACCGAGAAAAATGATACCGAAAAACTTTACAAAGGTGATCAGTGTTAACCCGCCTATAAAGGCAAACAGAGGTGCAAGCAGGGAGATAAGAGGTGTCGGTGAAGAAAGTGCATCGCTGAATGCGCCGAAATAGATGAACAGTTCCCCAACAAAGCCGTTTAACGGCGGAAGGCCGCAGATAGCGAATACGCCGATCAAAAAAATCGGCGTACTCTGCGGAAGCCTCTTCGCGAGCCCTCCCATCTGATCGATTTCCCGCGTTCCTGTGGCATGGATCAGCACACCGGAGCCGAGAAAGAGAAGCGGCTTGAAAATGCCGTGATTGATGATGTGCATGAATCCGCCCGCGAATCCAAAGACGACCAGCGCGGTATTCCCGGTCTGCAGACCGATCAGCCCCATGCCGAGTCCGATGAAGACTATGCCGATATTCTCTATGCTGCTGCAGGCCAGAAGCCGCTTCAGGTCGCGCTGAACAGCTGCGAGGGCAATGCCGGTAACAGCCGATATTGCGCCCAGCAGCAGGATCAGCCAGCCGAACCAGTCTGGTGTGGCTGCAAAAAATGAAACGGTTCGCAAAATGCCATAAATTCCAATTTTCAGCATGATACCGGACATCATCGCAGAAACATGGCTCGGCGCATTAGCATGGGCGCCAGGGAGCCAGATATGCAGGGGCATGATCCCGGCCTTGGCACCGAACCCGATGAGCGCAGCGACTAGAATTGCCGCAGCCGGCGTAACGAGTGGGGACAGGGTATGGGCTTCCGGGAATGCAAAGGAGCCGGTGTTCTTGCAAAGAAGCGCAAACAAAACGAACAGGGCTGTGGTGCCGGTATGCGTGGCAAGCAGATAGACGGTTCCGGCACGCTGCACCTTGGGATCGAGCTGATCGGTGGTAATAAGGAAATATGCTGAAAGGGCCATCACTTCCCAGGCCATCAGAAAAAGCACCCCGTTTCGTGCCAGAACCACCAGTGCCATGGATGCAGCGAGAAGGCCAAAGAAAAATGTCATTTTTTTTTCTGAAGAGGGGTGATCCCTGGCTGCCCAATAGGCTGTGGCATAGAGCGAACAACAACCGGTTGCCAGAAAAAGCGGAAGGAGAAAGAGCGTGGAGAGCGGATCGGAAGAGAGTTCGCAAGGTCCGAAGGGGAGCTGCCAATCGAGGATATACCGGGAAGGCAAGGGTTCATTCAGCATGCGTCCAGATGCAATAAGCCCAAGAGTGGAGGCAATGACCGTAATCGCCGCGGCTATTTTTTGCCCCCATCCCGGTGGCCTGATCAGCAGACTGGGAATACCTGATAGTGCTAAGAGAACAATGGCGAAAACTGCGCATGCGACAGGTTCGTCTATGGGGTGCCAGTAAGAATCCATGTGGACTTTCCATTACGGCAATGTTTCTTACGCGGCAACGAATGGGTGATCCAATATACCGCTACTGTTACATGATGATAAAAAATGGTAACATATATAATCTTTATATGGTATAAGTTTTTATGCGTCAACAATATTTTGAGACACACAGAGGTGGGCCATGCCTGTCACCCGACTGAACATCACTCTTCCAACGCCGATCGTCGATGACATCAAAGCTCTCTACGGACAGCGCGGCTTGAGCCAGTTCCTGGAGGAAGCGGCCAGGGAAAAGCTCACCGAGGTCAAAAAAAAGGCTTACAAGGGGCTGATCGAAGGGTATCAGGCCACGGCAGAAGAGACCGTGGAGGTGCTGAAAAGATTCGAGGCAGCTGTTACGGAGGAGCGCGATGTTTAAGCGGGGTGGAATCTATTCAGTCAGCCTTGCCCAAGACGAAGAACGTGGCAAGGAAACCTGTCCCTGTCTGGTGGTTAGCAATAATATCAGCAATGAATTTTCACCGGTGGTGACCATCGTTCCGCTCTCCTTTTCCAACCTCGAAAAGATCTACGAATTTGAAACGTTATTGCCGGCCAGTAACAACGGATTGGGCAAAGATGCTAAAATTAGTTCGCATATCATCATAACCATAGACAAGACCAAAGTGGTGGGGGACCGACTCGGCTTCCTGACAAAGACGCTCCTGGCAAAGGTCGAGAAAACTCTTCGTTTTCAGCTCGATCTGTAAAGGACTTGAAATATAGCAGTTGATCACGGAGAATACATACATGCAACTGAATACAGCAGACGTAGCCAAAGCGCTCAATGTGGATGAAAAAACCGTGCTGCGCTGGATTAAGAAAGATAATCTTCCTGCTGAGCGAGTCAGTGGCGAATTCCTGATGAATCGGGTTGATCTGCTGGAATGGGCCACGGAGCATGGATTCAAGGTAGATCCGGCAATATATAAGGTGCAGGAAGATGAGAGCAAGCCGCTGCCCACTCTCAGCCAGGCTCTCGAAGCCGGAGGAATTCATTGTAACGTGCCAGGGATTGACAAGGAGACGGTTCTCAGGAGCGTGGTGGATCTGCTTGTACTTCCTCCGGAGCTTGACCCTGAATTCGTACTCCAGGTTCTCCTTGCCCGTGAGGCATTGGGGACCACTGCAGTCGGTGACGGGATAGCCATACCCCATGTGCGAAACCCGATCCTTCTTCAGCTTCCGGTTCCCAAGGTCGCCCTCTGTTTTCTTGCCCAGCCGATCGATTTTGATGCCCTGGACGGCAAGCCGGTTCAGATCCTCTTTACCCTGACCAGTCCAACGGTCAAAATGCACCTGCATCTGTTGTCCAAACTGGCCTATGCACTTCGTGACGAAGGTCTGCGCGAGGCGCTTCGTACCCCCTGCAATCAACAGCTGATAATGACCGTGCTGAAGAGCATCGAGCACGATATCGGGAGACCTTCGACATGAGCTCTTGGCTTTCCGGACCAGGCAGCGGACAGCTGCTTATTGCCGCTTCTCTGCTGGCCGCAGTTTCCGGCGTGCCTCTGCTTTTTAGACTGCTGCTCCCCTCTGCCGGACAACGGTTTGCCACCATTTTCGTCTCTTTTGCCGCACTGCTCGGCATTGTCGGGGCAACCACCTGCCTTCTCCAACGTTCAACCGCAACCTATGAACTCATAACTCCCCTGCCGTTTGGGCCTGTAACCTGTGCCATAGATCCATTATCCGCAATCTTCGCACTCCCGATACTCATCGTAGCGGCCTGTTGCAGCATCTATTCCGTCGGTTACTGGCCCGCCTGCGACAATCAGCGCACGGTCCGCAAGCTCACATTCTTTTTCGGGATTCTGGTTGCAGCCATGCTCTGGGTCGTTATGGCCCGTTCGACAAACCTGTTTCTCTTTGCCTGGGAGATAATGGCGCTTGCAGCCTATTTTGTATTGACGACCAATGATTTCGACAGCGAGGTTCGCGAGGCGGGTACCCTCTATATGATCTGTACCCACATCGGGACCCTCTGCCTGTTCGCCATCTTTGCCCTGCTCAAGTCGACATCAGGCTCCTATCTCTTTCCTGCTATGGCCACTCTCAGTGTAGATGGTCCCGTAGCAGGCGCCATTTTCGTGGTCTCCCTTTTTGCATTCGGTTTCAAGGCCGGCATCATGCCGCTGCATATATGGCTCCCCACGGCCCATGCCAATGCTCCAAGCCACATCTCTGCCATCATGTCGGGTGTCATTCTCAAGATCGGAATCTACGGGCTGCTCCGTATCCTCTCCTTCTTCGACACCTTTCCACTATGGTGGGGGATTACCGTTGTTGTTCTCGGGATCGTTTCCGGTATAGTCGGCGTCATCTTTGCCATAGGCCAACATGACCTCAAACGCCTGCTCGCCTATCACAGCATAGAAAACATCGGAATAATCGCCATGGGAATAGGTGTTGCCCTTATCGGCACGACAACCGGTTCACCTCTGCTGGTGATTTTCGGTATGTCGGGAGCGCTGCTTCACGTAATCAACCACGCCACTTTCAAGGCGTTGCTCTTTTTAGGAGCCGGGTCTGTCATACATACTGTCGGCACTCGAGAGATAGACCGAATGGGTGGGTTGCTTCGGCCTATGCCCTGGACGGCCCTCTTATTCCTTGTGGGAGCGGTTGCTATCTGCGGCCTCCCTCCGCTCAACGGGTTTGTGAGCGAACTACTGATTTATCTCGGTCTGTTCAACGGTGCGGTCAATGGAGGCGGGGCCGGTGCGGTGGTCACTGCCTTGGCAGTGCCGGGACTGGCGCTGGTGGGCGGCCTTGCAATAGCATGTTTCGTCAAGGTTTTTGGAGTGGTCTTTCTCGGCGTTGCCCGATCAAATGAAGCGACTTGTGCCCATGAAGCCGGCCTCAGTATGCGTATCCCCATGGTCCTGCTTGCTTCCGTCTGCATTGTTATCGGCATCGTGCCGCTTGCGGTAGCTCCGTTGTTACAAGCGGCTGTTGCATGCTGGCACCCTTCAGGCATGGGGAATATCCCGCTCGGCACCATTGCGCCACTCGGGTGGATCTCTGTTCTGGCAACAGCGCTGATGGTAGTCGCAGTTCTGACGTATCTCATAAGGATACGGAACGTTGTCGCAAGCGGGTCCACCACCTGGGGGTGCGGTTATCTGGCGCCTACCTCGCGTATGCAGTACACTGCTTCGTCATTCGCCGACATGCTGTGTACCCTTTTTTCCGGCATCCTGAGACCTCGGACCCATGCACCGGTCATCAGTCAGCAATTCCCGACAGGCTCACGGTTCGAAAGCCATGTTCCCGAAGTCGTGCTGGAGAAGATCTATCTCCCCCTGCTCCAGTGGGCAAACGAAAAGCTCGCTCCCATAAGAAGGCTTCAGCACGGGCATTTGCATCTCTACATCCTCTATACGCTTTTTACGTTGATCGTCCTTCTTGCCCTGCCTCAATAATTGAAGGCACCCCTGGGGGAACAGGAGCGATCAAGGCTCCATCCCTCTTATCGGGTTCAATACCCTGTCAGGTCGAGGTTGGCCGTATCGATTCTGAGGAGCCGTATCCCCAGCCGTTTTTCTATTACCTTGAAATGCGGCAAATCTTCCGGACAGAGCAGTGACACGGCTACTCCTTCAGTTTCGGCGCGACCGGTTCTTCCGATCCGGTGGATATAATCGGTTGGCGAGCGGGGAAGCTCGAAGTTGACCACGTGGGGGAGAGAGCTTATATCTATGCCGCGAGAGGCCAGGTCCGTGGCCACCAGTACCCGCACCTCCGCGGATTTAAAGGCGGCAAGGGCTGCAGTTCGCCCCCCCTGGCTCATGCCACCGTGAAAGGTTGCGGCGCTGATCCCGTTATCGGTCAGTTTCTTTGTTACAATGTCGGCCCGTCTCTGTGACGACGCGAAGACCAGCACCTGCTGCCAATCGTTGCTCTTGATCAGATATCTGAGCAAGGGGCCTTTACGGCTCGGATCAACAGTATATATCTCCTGGGTAATGAGATCCGCTTCTGGCCCCTCTTCCGTGCGCTCTATCTGCAGAGGGTCGGACAAGATGGTTTTTGCCAACTGACGCACATCTTCACCGAAGGTCGCGGCAAACAGGAGATTCTGCCGTTTTGGGGGGAGCAGGGCCAGTATCTGGTCGAGTTCATCCTTAAAACCCTGCTCAAGCATCTTATCGGCTTCATCCAGCACAAGGATATTGACCGCAGAGAGTTGCACGCTATTCTTGGCGACCAGCTCCAGCAGGCGGCCGGGAGTGGCGACCAGCAGCTCGATGCCGTTCATACGGATCATCTGCGGGTTGATGGCGACTCCGCCAAACACCGCCCCGGTGATAACCCTGGGGGTCAGGTGGTTGCCCAGCTGCTGCATGACCTCCCCGGTCTGTGCGGCCAGTTCTCTGGTCGGCACGATGATCAGTCCTTTGAGTGTCCGCCGCGTGCCCGGCTTCTGGGTCTTGATGAGTTGCAGGAGGGGAAGGACAAAAGCGGCGGTCTTGCCGGAGCCGGTTTTGGCGATGGCCTGCAGATCCCTCCCCTGCAAAATGGCTGGAATAGCCGTCCGTTGAATGGGGTAGGGGCGTTCGAAACCCTGCCGACCGACCGCCTCCAGTAACTCCTCTGTCAATCCCAGGGATGCAAATGTCACGACCTGCTCCCCCGGCGACCGGTCTTGGGTGGGCGCTCGTCCACGACCTTTTTACGCCGCTTGGGCGTGGGGAGAGGGGGTGCAAGAGCGCTCTTTTCCCTGCTCTTTTTTGCGCTTGCCTGCTCCTTTGCCTTCTTGCCTTCCTGTGCCTTGACACACCGTTTGACCGCATTCTGCGGGAATTCAGCCAGCGTCTGGCGCGGGATGGCATACTTGAGCAGCTTCTCGATCGCGGCAAGAAGAGAGTGCTCTTCAGGGCTGACCAGCGAGAGAGCTATCCCGTCTTCACCGGCCCGGCCGGTGCGGCCGATCCGATGCACATAATCTTCGGGAACCTGTGGGAGATCGTAATTCACCACATGGGGAAGGCGCTCGATATCGAGCCCGCGGGCCGCCACATCGGTAGCCACCAGCACACGAAACTCTCCCCGCTTGAACTCCGCCAGGGTTCGCGTGCGGATCGACTGGCTCTTGTTGCTGTGGATGGCGGAAGCCTTGATCCCGTCGAAGAGCAGCTCTTCGGTCAGCTTGTCAGCGCCGTAGCGGGTCCGGGCGAAGACCAGCGCCTGGTTCCACTCCCCTTTGCGGATCAGAAACGAGAGCATCTCCCGCTTGCGGCTCTTTTCCACCTGATAGATCGTCTGAGTCACCGCGTCGGCGGTGATATTCTTGCGAGCAACCTCGATACGGCGCGGGTGATCCAGCAATTCGTCGGCGAGCTGCTTGATGCTCTTGGAGTAGGTTGCAGAAAAGAGCAGTGTCTGGCGCTTGGGCGGCAGATACTCCGCCACCTTCTGGATGTCGTCAATAAACCCGAGATCGAGCATCCGGTCGGCTTCGTCCAGCACCAGGAACTTAATCCGTGAAAGGTTCACAGTCCCTCGTTCCGCGTGATCCAGCAGTCGGCCCGGAGTCGCGACTACAATATCGACGCCGCGGTGCAACCGCTCGATCTGCGCCTGAATGCTCACTCCGCCGTAGATCATCGTGGAGCGGAGCGACAGGCGGCGTGCATACAGGTTCATCTCTTCGCTTACCTGGGCCGCCAGTTCGCGGGTTGGCACCAGAACCAGCGCACGCGGTTTTCGGCGTTTCTCCACCGGGATATTTTCGCCCAGCATCTGAACAATCGGCAGGGCAAACGCCGCAGTCTTTCCGGTACCGGTCTGGGCGCCGGCAAGCAGGTCAGACCCTTCGAAGATCACCGGGATCGCCTCTGCCTGGATCGGGGTAGGAACGGTATAGCCCTGTGCGGAAATCGCGCTCAGCAGTTCGGCGTGAAGGCCGAGAGTATCAAAAGACATTGAACGAACTCCTTGTATGGATAGATCAGGGATGGCGTGATGATGTGCGGGTAGTGTCAATAGGGTCGGAGTTGCCTGCCGGATCCGATATGCCAGTGGAGGTGTTTGGAGGACTGGTACTCCCCAAGGTTGGTGTAGACGCGGGCTGCGCCGAAACGGTTCATGAAGTCACCGGCGATTCGCTTCGCTGTAGAGATTAATTCCAGTAGCAGCTCGTTATCGGCCTCTTCGAGCGTCAGGAGGGATTCGATATGTTTCCTGGGTAGGAGAACGACGTGGTTTTCCCATAAAGGGTTTGTGTGGTGAAAGGCGAGGACCCGCTCGTTCTCGAAGTAGACCGGGAGGTCGAGCTGACCTTTCAGGACTTTTTCACAATAGAAATCACAGGTGGCATTGTTCATGGTGTAGCATCCTCTTCGATTGAGTGTACAGAAGTCATCGGCGGGGTGCCAACCCGAGAGCGTGGTGACGAATGCTACCTGCCCCAGCCTGAGAAGATGCCCGGGCAATCGTTTCCATCCCAGGCTCCAAAAATCACTTTGCCGTTTCTATCCACCTCCATAAGCCTCATGCAGTACCTTGTGTCAGGAAGGCGGGAGGGTTTCTTTGACCCAGGAGGTGCAGGATTGCCGTCATAGGAATTCCAGACAAACAGATGCTTTCCTGCAACCCTCCGCTCCTCTGAAGGCTTGCCCCATGCGGCTATAACCTCGGAGACCGGCTGATCTTGCCACGAGTCAATGACTCTGTTCATTGCCATGTTGGTACATCCCCCCGAAACGGTAAGAAGGAGCACGATCAAGGTTAACTTCAGAGTACTCTTGGCTGTAGGCATAGATGCCGTATGAAACCGAAAGTTCGAGTCATTGTGTGGCATGTCGGCTCCTGGTGAAAGTATGGAAATAGTTTCGCATCCAGTTACAATGCTCCGGAATCGTGCAGCTGTCGTGCTACAGACTCGGCTAGGATGCGGTAGCCGGTGGCATTGGGATGGATCGGGTCCGATTTGAGGCTGTTTGTCGCAAGGATCTGCTTCAGCGCTTTTCTTTCAAGCGGTATGGTTAGATCCTCGGCAATTTCCTGGTAAAGCTTCGGCAGTTCCAGCCCGAAACCGAGCTTGGGAACCGCGATGAGCAGGACACCGATACCCCGTTCCTTGGCGAGAGAGACCATTGCCCTCAGGTTCTCGGAAGTTCGGGTCTCGTCCTGATGCTGCAGGAAATCGTTTCCGCCGAGACATAGGAGTATCACTGCCGGACGTTGTTCGTCAAGCACGGCGGCAAGACGCTCTCTCCCCTCTGCCGTTACCTCCCCCGGCACCCCTGCGTTCACCACGCGTCTCTTGATGAGACTCTCCAGCAGCGCTGGATAGCTCTCAGTAGGAGCAGCCCCTGTGCCAAAGGTGATGCTGTCGCCGAAAGCCAGCAGCACCGCATCCGGGGGCAATACCGGCAAACGGGGCCTTTTGCTGCAGGCGCAGAGCATAATGAGCCCGAGGATGAGCAGCAACCTCATGGCTCTAATGATCGGAGATCGATGCACCGAAATACCTCACGGTAATAATAGCATACAAACAGCAGGGGACGCTTTACTTTTGCAGCCGTCAGCAAAGAGCACATTGTTTCCATCGTATCTGCTGAGAGATATTGCCGGTTGGCTTCGATTCAGTGCGTACTGAATAGCCCCAGATGCTTGTATGGTGCTATACTTATGTCAGAAGAAGCAGTTTTTCATCTCCCACTGATGGGAGATGGAAGGAGGTGGATCATGATGCGGAAACTATTGACACTTTCCGTGCTGTTGGTCGCCCTGGGTTCCCTTCCCGGCTGCATCATCCATGATCCGGGGTATTATCCCTATGAACGGGAGAGCTACTACGAGCCGTACTATCCCTATTACTATGGACCGTATCTTTATACACCCTTCTGGTTTGGCGGGTATTATTACTCAGGCGAATACGGACGGGGGGGTGATTTCCACGGGCATCGGGGCTTTGGGGGGCATGGTGGCGGCGGTCACGGTCGCGGTCACCGGTGACGGGTTAGGGGGGCAGGGTTCGCACCAGTGGTAGAAAATGCGGAAGTCTCGTCGGCCGACGTACTTCTTGGGCCCCCATGATGTTCACTGAGTAGCCAGCCGTCGGCGTCTCAGGAGTTTTTGAGGAGCCGGTCGATCACGCCGAGGATGCGGGTATGCCTCGGCGGATGGTGCTGATGGCCTCCACAAGGGCTAGGGCTGTTCTGGCCAAGCTGTCCACTTTAGCGTACTCAGCTGTACGGGCCGGCCTCTCCAGCTTTCGTACCCGCCCATTCATCCAGTTGAAACAACAACGGCGACCAATTGGTCGCCGTTTGAATTAAAAATATACATTCCTAAAATCCCTAAGTGGATCAAGCCACTTTATTGAGCCGTTCTGACACCCAGACCTTGATTATCGACTGGCGGGGCACCCCGAGTCGCTTTGCTTCCTTATCCAGCTGGTGAATCATCCACAAAGGGAGCAATGCTTTCCCTGGCGCTGTTGACTGACTCTTTCGCCTTCAAGACATGGAGATGATCGATGCTTTACCCCTGAACCCACTTTACCGAAGGGCGTTTGTGCGCTTGGAAGCATTCACGCAGGTAGCTGTTGATGAGGCTCTGATACGGCATCTCCATTTCCAGTGCCAATGACTTGAAGTATTCCAAGGCATCTTCATCCAGACGGATGGTCACCTGCTTTTTCAGTTTTTTGGCATAAGGATTGGGTTTTGAACCACTGAAATCGTATTCTTTTCTCATTTTCGAAATCTCCCGTAGGTATTCTTTTCGGACCGTGTAGCTTTCCGTGCAGAAATGATCCTGATGATGGAATCGTTCTCCCGGTAACAGTGACAGACAACCAACAGCCTGGGCCGTTCCGAGTAGCCGAGAAGCATAAGGTCCTCGTCATCAGAGCTGTCTGGATCGGCAATCAGGCTGGCATGCTCATCAAAGAACACGGTGCGTGCTTCATTGAATGACACGCCATGCTTCTGCTGGTTAGCTGTTTCTTTTTGCTCATCCCAGGTGAATTGCAGCATGTGTTTATTGTAGTTACATTGTAGTGATTGTCAAAGTATATTTGCATGTCATAGCGGGTAGTTGCATCAGATTAACAATAATTACAGGGTTGATTCCTGTGAGGGTCTAGGTGCGGTCAGGTCCCCCTGCCGGCTCTTCATCCAGTTGAAACAACAACGGCGACCAATCGGTCGCCGTTTGATTTGAGTATGCTGTTCCTGGAGTTCTCCGAAAGGCTCCCGGTCGAGACGGGAGAAGGGGAAGGCGATGCTGCTGGTCTGGCTTACCCACCGCGCTCGACCGCTGTTGGCAGCAAACTCTGTCATACCCTTTGCAGCAAGCCTCAACCATGAAGCGCTGAAGAAACCGACTCCACGGTCATAGCGGATCGAGGCAGCAAGCGCTGGATTGAAAAAATCCCGAATGATATCTCCACTGGAGGTGTCCAATATTGGAGGGAAAGGTATGTGTGAAAGGTTCACTGATTCCTCAACTAAAAAGCCGCTCCACCGTCGATTCCCGGTATAGCGGCATTTGTCAGTTATCTATCGTTTAACCATCTTCATTACATTCTCCATTACATAAAAGATCGCTCACATGATAACGGGAGTCACAGGGTGTCAATGGGGAAGAAACATAAGGAAGCATATCAGGGTCGAGTCAATGGGGAATGGTATGACGGTTGGCGGCAGCGTCAGAGCAGTACCGGCAGCCGTTTAATCAACCTGATCTCTGTCGGCGAGACATCGGCGCTGTAGGCAAGTGCCTCTACCCCTTTAGCAACGACCTCGCGAAGGAGCCTTCCGTACACCGGGTCTATCCTGTCTGCCGGTGCCATGGCCTCGGCATCGCCGCGCTGCACCACGTAGAAGATCACGCCGCGCTCTCCCAGTGAAACACGATGAAGGAGTTCCCGCAGGTGTTTCTGCCCTCTGGTGGTCACGGCATCAGGGAAGAGCGCCCTCCCATCCTCGACAAGGGTGACGTTTTTTACCTCCACCCAGCAGGGTGAAGCTCCAGCCTCCAGATAGAGATCTATCCTGCTTTCGCCGCAGACAACCTCGGAACGGATGACCGGGTAGCCCTGCAGCTCCTTGACAGTCCCGTTTTCGATCCCCTCTTTGACCAGTTTCGGCGGATACCCGGTGTGGATCCCGATCCAGACTCCGTTCACCTGCACCAGTTCCCAGGTCAGGGGGTATTTCCTGGTTGAAGAGTCGCTGTGAGAGAGAAGCGCAGCGCTACCAGGCACGGCACACCCCATCATGCTGCCGGAATTGGGTGTGTGCGCGGTGACGAAGCTGCCATCCTCAATCTCAATATCTGCCAGGAAGCGTTTGTACCTGCGGATAAGTATGCCGCTCTGCATGTTCGGTGGGAGGAGCATTTTCAGGTCACGTTGCTATGGCAAGGGATCTGCGGAGCCGTTCCAGCCCCTCGGTGATGGATACTTCAGGGGAATAGCCGAAATCGCGGCGGGCCGCGTCGATACTGAACCAGTGTGCAGTAGCCAGCTCATGGGCCACGAAGCGGGTCATGGGCGGCTCGCCGGAGAGGTTTAACAGCTTCCAGAGCCCTTCGCAGAGTACGCCTGCAGCATAGGCAAGCTGCGGCGCAACGCTTTTTCTGACCGGCGGCAGATCCGCTGCTGCGAGTATCCGGTTGACCATCTCCCAGAGGGGGAGCGGCTCGTTGTTCGTGATGAAATAGGCCTTGCCGGAGACGGGGCTCCCCGGTGAGAGGTTTGCTGCTGCCAGGAGGTGGGCGCGGGCCGCGTTGTCCACGTAGACCGTGTCAACCAGGCAGGGACGGTTGCCGATCCGCCTCAGCCTGCCTGCCTTTGCCTTGGAGATGATGCGCGGAACAAGGTGGTTATCCCCCGGCCCCCAGATCAGGTGTGGGCGAAGCGACACCGTGGCGAGTGTTGCAGAGTCTGCCGCCAGAACAATCTGTTCGGCCAGTGCCTTTGTTTTCGGGTACTCTGCCTCGTACCGGTCGGGGTAGGGGAGCGATTCGTCCCCCCCCTCCAGGTCCTGTCCGTCGAATACGACGCTGGGAGAGCCGGTATAGACCAGCCGATCGATGCCCAGGGCTTTGCAGGCTGCGATGACGTTCTTCGTGCCGGTCACGTTGGCATGGTGATACTCGGCTGGGTCGCCCCAGATCCCTGCCTTGGCTGCCACGTGAAAGACGATATCGCACCCCCTGGCGGCACGCATCACGGCATCCTGGTCTGCCAGATCCCCCGTTGCCTGCTCCGCCCCAAGAAGCGCCAGCTCCGGATACTTCCCGCGGGAGAAGCTTCGGACGCCGGTTCCCTGTTCGCGCAGCATCCGGACGATCACCTTGCCGAGGAACCCACCGCCGCCGGTCACCAGGGCCTTCACCTGAGCCTCCCTGCCGCCCATACGGCAAGCTTTTCCCTAAAGATCTTGGCGTTATGCCGGATATCGACAGGAAAAGCCGGATGGAAGAGGATGGTGGAGATCGCATGGGTATGGACATGGGCATCTGCAATGGCCAGGAGCTCCTGCCGCACGGCTCCCTTGTCTGCGGTTACCCCCTTTTCCAGCTCTACGCAGAGTACCGGTTGCTGTTTCCCCCACTCTCCAACCCCGACCAGGGCGGTACGATAGACGAGCGGATGGGTGTTGAAGACCGCTTCGCAGGGAATGGTGTAGCATGGCCCCTGCACGGTTTCCACCCGGTGCGACTTTCGGCCGCAGAACCAGACGCGCCCTTTTTCGTCGATCCCTCCCAGATCTCCCATCCGATGAAAGAAACCGCCTCCGGCCGGGTCATCGATCTTTGCCAGCCTGTCCGAGTCGGGACGGTTGAAATAGGAGCGCGTCACCTGCGGACCCTGGACCACGATCTCGCCGATCATCCCTATCGGCAGGCGGAGTGCGTCGTCCCATGCCGGAATCGGCTCGTCGCTGATCCGGATGATCTCCAGCCGTATCCCTTCCACTGGTTTGCCGATGCAGACGCCGCCGCCGGAGTCGGTGATGGTGCGGGTCTCGCCGAGGATCTCGCTGCTGCCGATGGAGCAGACCGGCAACGCTTCGGTCGCACCGTAGGGTGTGAATATCTCCACGCCGGGTTTCAGCATCCGGGTGAATCGCTCCAGCACTGCGGCAGAAACCGGCGCACCGGCAGAGATGACACGTTTGAGGGTCGGGAGGGTGATCCCCTTCTCCGTGCCGTAGCGCCCGACCCGGTTGATCAGGGCCGGAGAACCGAACATGGTGGTGACGCCGTAGCTCTTTATGGCTGAGATAATGGTCCGCGGGTTGACCGATCCGGGCCTGGTGAAGTCCATCTCGGGGATCACTGCGGTCATGCCGAGGGCAGGCGCAAACAGTGCAAAGAGCGGAAAGGTCGGCAGATCGATCTCGCCCGGCTGGATGCTATAGACCGTGCGGAGGGCCTCTACCTGGGCGGTAAAGTTGCCATGGCTGTAGACAGCACCCTTGGGTGGGCCGGTGCTGCCGCTGGTGAAGAGGATGGCTGCGGTGTCATCAGTCTCTGTCGGTGCCAGGGGGAAGGGGATATCGGATTCGTCATGGTCGATCAGTTCGGCAAGGGTGGTACCTTGCCAGAAGAGCCGTCTCCCTATGGTGATGAAGGTTCGCAGGGACTTTTTCCCCCAGCCGAAGATGATACGTGCGATATGTGCCTTGGGGATTCCGATGAAGGCCTGTGGCTCGGCCTCGGCCAGGCACTGCCGGAGGTTCTTCAGGCCCATCCCCGGATCGATGAGGACCGGCACCGCCCCTACCTTGAAGATGGCGAACGTAAGGGCGAAGAACTCCGGACCCGGCGTGACCATCAGGACGGTGCGAACCCCGCGGCCGATGCCGGCACCCAGAAGCCCATGGGCGATCCGGTCGCTCAGGCTGTTAAGCTCGCTGAAGGTTAGGGAGCGGTTCTCCCTGGGGAAGATGATAGCCGTGGTATCAGGCTGGGTGCGGGCCATTAGGGGCAGGTGCGAGGCGATGTTTACGAAATATGGTGAATTCATGGAGTAGCTTATCACGTTGAACGTTCGAATGTCAGGTACTACATAGCACACAACGTAAAACAGCAACAATAGTATTTACGTAGATTCTTGAAGAGAGATTAGTACGGTTGAAGCTTGATATCAGTCAAGGATATTTATTTGGCGGTATCAATTAAAATAATATAACTAGAACTGTTCGTTGATAAACTGTAATTTAATTAATCTCATTCGGCACTGATTTCGAAATGTGGGAACCTTTTTCTTGCGCGAGATGATGACCAATTCAAGGGGTTTAGATGTTTGCGTTTCGTGGAAATCCGTGTTCGATACTAGCGAGAGTGCTCTTGGCCATTACGCGAAAGAGGATGCTTTTGTCTGCTCTCCCTCTGCTGTTTCTCTGTTTTGTTGTATCACGCATTGAACTAAAAGGTGATTACGAGGGGATCTATCTGATTCAGGGAGAGAGCCCCTTGACCTTTAAAATAACCGATGATGTATTTTTCGGTGAGCAGGATGGGCTATTATTTTCAGCTGACCTCCAGCCGCACAGCTCTCTCTTCAGTGTCCCCAAGAGTTATGCCAATACCCAGTCGTCCATCACCTACGACTGGCACGAAAAAACTGGAAGAGGATATGTGGCTGAGAGTTATCCCGACGGAACAAAGCTTGTCACCTGCTTCGGCAGATATATTACAAGCTCGGGCGAAGCGCCTTCAGGCCTCCTTGTGGGGGGTGACCTCCCCTTTTCGTTGAGAAAAGACGGCAGGGTTAACCCTAACATAAGTGGAATGACCTATTTCAACGGCAGAAGATGGAATCATGTCTGGTGCAGTGTCAATGAATCACTGCTCTTAAGCGCCCATGGTTTGCCGGAAGTGAATGTACCACCTTCCCGTTGGAAGTTCACCGGGAGTAAGGTCCTCAAAGCAAACGACAAGGAACTGGTTATTACGAGCAGCCATGAGATACGGGATAACGACATAACCCTCAAGATGGAGAGGTATGTTTTTTTCAAGGCGGGGGATACCCACTTTGTCCTTGCGGTAAAGATTTCGAATATCGGCCTGACTACGGCCCGCTACACCTATGTGTACGGGGATGAGCCATGGATTGGGAACTACGGGTCGTCGGCCGGTGATGTGGGATGGGTGGAGGACAGGATAGTCAACCGCCAGGGAGAGATCGATCTGAACAGATACCGCTATGCCGGTATGTTCGATTATGGCAATGACCTGTTACAGGAAGGTCATGGTTTTTCCCGAACTGCCAATTTCATCGAATGGCTTGGGGATGAAAAACCCGAATCAGTGTTCTTTTCCAACATCAATGGCAATATCAGCGATGGGGGGGATAGCCCCCTGTCCGGCGACACCCGGTTCATCGGCCTGCAGTGGCGCAAACAGTCACTTCGTCACGAAAGATCGAATACCTATATCATGGCAATAGGCATGGCTGGGATTAATGCCAGATACGATTTGCCTGTTAAACCCACGGTGAACTTCTCAAAATCTGAACTTGAAGCGTTTGTCAGGTGAGTCACACAACGGTATACCCTTTCAAAACATGAATCCAACCCGCTCAAGACCCTTCGCATATCTCTGTTCGCAGTAAAAATTCCCCGATCAGCTGCACAACCTCATCTTTCGCATCTTCAAGGATATAGTGCCCACACTCCTGGTAACGATGGACTTCGGCGAGAGGGAATCGACGCTCCCATTCGGCCAGGAAATGATGATCGAATACAAAGTCCTGAAGCCCCCAGCAGATCAGCGTCGGCAGTTCGCTGAATCGCTCCAGGGCGTCAGCCACATTGCTGACCAGATCAAAGGTTCGATCCCCTGGTTTGAGCGGGATGTCCTGCACGAAGCGGAGCGTCGCGATGCGGTTGGCCCATGAGTCGTAGGGGAGCTGGTAGAGCGTGCGGAGTTCGGCGTTCATGGGGTTGCGTTTGCAGCCGACAAATGAGGCCCCCATGCTGAAGGCATTCATTCCCCGCACCAGCAAGGTGCCGAGCCAGCTGTCGCGACAGATCCTGAGCCCCAGGGGAAACGGTTTGGTTTTCGGAAGATGGAAGGCGCCGGTATTCAGAATGACCAGCCTGTTGATCCTCTCAGGGTGGCGGGCAGCAAAGGCCATCCCGATCATCCCTCCCCAGTCGTGAAGAACCAGGGTGATCCTTTCGGTGATCTCCAACCGCTCCAGAAGCCTTTCCAGGTCATCGACCCGTCGAGGGAGGGTGTAGTCGTAACGGTTATCGCCGGGCTTGTCCGAAAAGCCGCAGCCGATATGGTCCGGCACGATGCAGCGGTGGCTGCCTCGAAGGGAAAGCACCAGGTTGCGGTAGTAGAACGACCAGGAGGGGTTGCCGTGGACCATCACTACCGGTGATCCGCTCCCCTCGTCCAGATAGTGATAGCTGAGTCCGTCAAGATCGAGGCGTCTGCCGGTGAAGGGATACTCGCGTTTCAGCGCAGCCGTCACCACTGGACCCCCAGCATGAGGCAGTTAAGCCCGCTTCCGATCCCTAAAAAGGCAACCCGGTCGCCGGGGAGAAGGCTGTCCCGTTCTGCGGCAAGAGCGGCTGTCAATGGGAGGGAGACGGTTCCCATGTTGCCCAGAAACTCATAGGTGGTGAAATCCTTTTCTATCGGTATGCCGAGCGTCTTCAGCATGGCGCTCTGATGTGCGGAGCCGACCTGGTGGCAGATGATCCGGTCGATCTCTTCGGTCTTCCACCCCATCTCAATCAGAAGGGCTGCCCAGGTGCGTCGGCCAAGCTCTACCCCGTAATTCATGACGTTTACCGCATCGGTCGACATGGTCTGCGTGTAGCCACCGCTCTTGTCGGTAGTCACCCCCCAGAGGCAGAGAGCGTGGTGTTCCGGTGCCGCCTGGGTGACGCCGCCAAGAAGCCGGTGCCTGCTCCCCGAGCCGAATGAGCCGTCGGTAAGCAGAACTGCCACTGCGCCGGAGCCTCCTGTCAAGGTGGCGAGCGAGGAGGCAAAGTGTTCCATCTTCCGCTCCGTCAGCATCCTGGCGATCATGATCTCATTTATCTCCCGGGCACTCTCGCAGGAGACCACCAGTCCGGCCCGGATCTGCCCGAGCTCGATACGGTTTGCCACCTCGAGAATGCCGTTCAGCACACCGAGGCAGGCGTTGGAGAGGTCAAAGATCGCGGTATTTCCGCTGATGCCGAGTCCGGCAGCCACCCGGCAGGCGGTGGCGGGCTCGAACTGCTCCCGGCAGACCCCGGCATAGATCAGTGTGCCGATATCTCCGGCTGTTACCTTGCTTGCGGCCAGCGCCTTTCCGGCCGCCGTGATTGCCCCCCGGGAAAGAGGATATCCCGGCTCCCACCAGCGCCGCTCCCTGATCCCGGTCAGGGCCTGCAGCTGCCCCGGAACAAATCTGAGCTCTTTGTATAACGGCTCCAGACGGGTTTCCAGCTCGGCAGAGGAGATGACCACCGGCGCCAGTTCGTAGCCGGTCGATTCGATATACACCTTGGAATACTTCATAATTCACCCGCAACCCTTGATCGCTCTCAGCAGCTTCGCATCCTGCATAACTATTCCATCTGCACCGTGAAATCGTTCATCTGATAGATGGGGCGGCCATCCACGGTAAGGAGGCCGTCTGCGGTCAGGATACGCAGGCTGTCATCGACTCCGGTAATCCATGCCTCCACCGTCACCCGTTTGTTCGCCGGCACTACCTGCCCCCTGTAGAGCCAGCTGTGTCGGCGCTCCAGGGCAACGACGGACAGGATCTCCCCTTCCTGCCACCCCCATCGCTCCACGGCAGCGAACTTAACCAACTGAAGGAACGATTCGAGGCCGAGTGAGCCGGGTGTAACAGGGTCCTCATAGAAGTGCGCCTTGAAGAACCACTCGTCCGGATCGACCTCCTTGATACCGCGCAGGTAGCCGAGTCCTTTCGGCCCGCCATCCGGGATAAAGAGATCGAGCCGGTCGATCATCCTCAGCTGCTTCTCTGGAAAAGGGGGAGCTTCGGGGTATGCCAGGCTTTGACTCCGCTCACTTTCGAGAGCTGTCGGCAGGTACGGTTTTGCATCGCGGATCCCGACCTGATTGGCCAGGGCCTCTTTGGCGAAGAAGCCGAACATGGTCTCACCCTCGTAGATGACCCCCAGATGGTCGGCAACCGTGAAGTCGAACTCCTGGATGATCATGCCGCCGCTGGTCGCGACCTTTTTCATGGCTGCAACGGCTGTCAGGGTCCCGCTTCCCGGCGTTACGGCCCTGTGCTGGATCGCGTTTCCTCCAAGGTTGCGGAAGGAGAGGTCTACGGGGCTGGTGAGGGCCGAACCGACGTAGGCGGCGAGCCAGCCGCACGGCTGCAGGGCCGCTTCCAGGAGAACCGCAAAAGGCATGCGCGGCTGGCGATCGGCGGCAAAGTACCAGGCGTCGGTCGGTATGTCGTATTCAGCCTCGGCCATTGCGCCTGGTAACATCTTCCATGGTTCGCCGCGCAGAGAGGTGATCCGATCCATGAACTGGAACGGGGGACCGGGGAGGCGGGCGATCTTGCGACCGCTGTCGAATATCCGGTACTGCTCGCCGAATCCGTCGGAGGGGTTGCCGTTACTGTAGGCCAGGATCTGCTCTTTAGTGTAGAGGGGAGCTTTTCGTCCCCCCTTTTCCCGGTGTTTACTTCCAGGGAGAGGGAGGAGCCCCTGCCAGAGTTCATGCAGTTTTTCCTGAGTGGTCCCGGTCAGACGAACCGACATGTTGGTGATCTCCACGATCGGCCTGTCGTCGGCGTACATGAGCGCATCCACGATGGCGTAGGGCTCGGGGCTGTAGCCGAGTTCGCGAATACTGACCTCGTATGCGGCTTTGCGCGTGCTCTCCAGCACCTGACCCCGGCAGCGCAGCCCGCTTGCTACCCCCGGCACCGGCTCCCATGCGGCGTCAGCCGCTTCGGCCACCCACCCCATTCGAAGGAGGAATATCCGCAGGGTATGCATGCAGCATTCATACATCAGGGTGCCGGGCATGACCTTGTCATCCACGAAGTGACAGGTGAGAAACCAGTCGTCCGGGCTGATATCTGCCTCGGCGCGGATGAGTCCCAGGCCATAACGCCCCCCAGAGGGGTCGAGCTCCTGGACCCGGTGGACCAGCTGCATCCGACCTCCGGGAATGGTCAGGGGGCGGGTCAGCTGCAAACCGGCAAAGGAGGAGCCGAAGCAGCCGGAAAGATCCCCCTTGCGCAGATGGTCCAGCTGAGAGGCATCAAAGCTCTCCCGTTTCATCGGAACCAGTTCTCTCCAGTCAGCGGGGCGGGTTCCGCTGACCGGGCGCAGGTCCAGGGCCGGGCGGACAATCCCCTTGCCGGCTGCCAGGGCCTCTGCAGTGAAGAAGCCGGCGCAGCCGTCGCGCATGGTGAGAAGCGGCCTGCCGTTTACCGTGGCATCGAACTGGAAACGGAAGAGGTGGGTGTCTCCCTGGCGGAAAAACCGTTCAATCCGTATATCGTAACGTATTGTCTCCCCAGGCCCGGGGAGTCTCTGATGAAAGGTGACGACCGCATCGAGCAGGCGATAGACCGCCAGTCCGCGGGTGATGAAATCGATTCCGAGATAGCCGGAGAGGAAGAGGTCGGCCTGGCCGGCCTCCACGGCGATGCAGGTCGGGATTCTGCCGCCGTCAAGATACCAGGCATTTGCATGGATATCGTGTTCGGTCACCACCCGGCCATGGGTCATGGATTTCGGTTCTCCCTCTACCGAAACCATCCGGTCCACAAGCATCAGCGGTTCGTCCGGCAGACGGACCCGCGTCGGGAAGGTGTCAGCCTCGGCAAAGTCAGGTCCAAGCATCCTGGCGATTGAGCCGCGGGCAAACTCAAGGCAGAGATCACGGTCAAAGGCTACCCTCTCTGTATCCCCATCCTTGGAGAGATGGTAGCCGTTGGCCAGCTCAGCAGGGGATGTCTCTCTTCCCAGGGCATCCTGTATGGAGAGCTGCAATGCCACGGTCTCAGCCATGGATCTGGCAAGGGAGTCATTGAAGCGGAGAAAAGCCTCGTGTGCCTTGGTCTGGGCTGCCTGGGCAGAGGCAAATTCACGGATTACCGGCTCCAGGGTGAACTCCGGGCTGATCATGGCAGAGACGGATCTCTCAGGGGCTTTCAGCAGTTCAGGAGCAGGTGAGGGGGTGGGGGAAGACGCCGCAGTCGGCTTATGCTCATGCCGTACAGGGGCAACCGGCCTCAGCTTCGGAAGGGGAGGAGAAAACGGTTCTCCCCCGATAGGCACCCGGACCATGGCTTGCCGAGATGTTGACAGGAGCTGGACAGGATTTGCGGGATAGAGCGGGGAAAGATCGACCGGCAGACGTTCCGAGACCAGGTGGGCGACAAGTCGCATGACTGTTGATACTGGGTCCTGTCCGGCATAACAGGCAGATCTGGCGATGTGTGGGCGCCCGGCTAGGATCCTTCCGATCATCCGGCTGCAGGAGCCTCCAGGGCCCATCTCCAAAAAGATCCTCACCCCGTCGTTGTATGCCGCCTCAATCACTGCCGGGTAATCAACCCCCTCCAGCGCCTGTGCGAGAATGGCGTCGGCTGCGCTTTCACGGTCAACTTCAAAGCTTCTGCCCCGGGCACCGCTGTAAAACGTGATCCCCGAAGGGGGTGTTGTTGAGAAGAGATGCAGGTCACGATACGGCTCTGCAACCTGTTTCGCAACCTCGCAGTGGACCGTGGTCACACCGGTTAAAGGGTAGAAACGGCATCCCAGCATTGCGACGAGCCGCTTGACCCCCTTTGCATCTCCACCAATCACGCATTCATCCGTGCTGTTGACAATGAGAAGATATACCCTCGATGTCGTCCGGAGGGCATGGCGGACTTCTCGTGCAGTTGCTTCCACCACTCCGATGCTCCATGAGATCTCTTTGTCTTCGGGTAACCCCCAAGCACGCCGCGCAGCACGGCATTCACCGGCAAGATCATGGGTGAAGAGCGAGGAAGCCTGCATACGTGCCAGCATTCCGTCACGGTTGCGCCAGGCTCCAAGGGCAAACAGCCCGGCAGATTCGCCGAGACTGTAGCCGATGACAGCCCCAGGCTGCACGCCAAAGCTGCGTATGATATCGCTGACCGCGCAGCCTGTTGCCACCTGACCGAAGATGAGTGCCCGGTGATCGTCTCCGAACTCGGCCGGAGGAGCGCCATTCCAGAAGAGCTCCGGCTGAAACTGGTCGCGCAGGTAACGGTTGACCTCATCCTGGCGCCGGAATATCTCCGGCCAGCGGGCAGAGAGCTCCATCCCCATTCCTGGATAGTGGTTGCCCGAGCCGGGGAAGACGAACCCGATCTTTGCCTCTCTTCCCATGGGAGCGAAAGAGAGAAAGAGGCGGTCACGGAGAGTCGGCTGTATGTCGGGGATTTTTCCTTCTTGGGCAAGGGCCTGTTTCCCCTGCTCCATGAGGTTGCTCAGCTCATCCATGCTCCTGGCTACCATAGCCATTGCAAGAGATTTGCTCTCCTGCGACTCTTCTTGCCCATGCCATTCCATTGCCAAAGAATGGAGAGTGGAGGAGCGATATGTCTTGGAGCGAGCATGCAACAGTCCAAGTTTTTGATCCAGATCTGCACGGTTGTCGCCGCTGACAATGAACAGAAATTCAGTGCCAGGTCCTGCCGGAGCCAGCAGATTAGGCGACTCTCCCTTCGTGGCTTTTTCCCATCCATCGAGAACCATGTGGCTGCAGCTTCCATCCACGCTGAAGGAGCTTATGCCGGCCCGTCGAGGCCCATTGCCACGGTTGCGGAGCCAGTAGCGGGGTGTGCGGGGGAGATGGAAGGGATAGGGGATTAAGGGTTCGGCAAGAGGGTTTTCTGCGCCCCGGCAGCCAGGGATGATCTCCTGGTAAAGGGCGAGGCAGGTACGGACAAATGATGCGAGCCCCGATGCGGCACCGCAGTGGCCGATATCACCTTTGATGCTGCCGATTGCACAGGATCGCGGCGTGCGGGGAGCTCTCCCCTCTTCGCAAACCCCAAAAAATGTGGAAAGCGCCTTTGCCTCCATACGGTCTTCGGCAGGATGTCCGCTCGCATTAGCCTCAAGGTAATCAACAGTTCCATGTGCCACCCCTGCGTCGGCATATGCACGTTCCAGTGCCATGCAATATGCATCGGTTCCGGGCAGAAGTACAGAACCGCCGCTGCTGCCGATCCCTCTGATGACGGCATAAATCCGGTCGCCATCGCGTTCTGCATCTTCGACTCTCTTGAGAACCACTGCCGCTGAACCTTCGCCGACCATGCTGCCATCTGCAAGCGCATCGAAGGGGAGTCCCTGGCCTGATCGGGAAAGGGGACGAACTGCATGATGGCCCAGAACGGCCCTGAGGTCTCCGGCCATATCAACAGCCCCTACAATTGCCCGATCGATCTCACCTTTTTGCAGCAGTCGGATTCCGGTCTCCAGTGCTCGAGTACCTGAATTTTCCTCGCTGGAGAGTGTGAAACTCGGCCCGCCTGCCCGGAACTCTCGCGCAATACGGCTTGCCACGATGCTGCCGAGTGCCCCCATGGTTCGATTGGCGGTCAATGGGGGAGAAGCTTCATTGCGGAGAGTAACGGTCCATTCGGCAAGATCTTCAGGGGGGAGGTTATATTCCAGCTCTTCTCCCCATGCCGCAGCATGTTCGGCCAGAGACCAGCGGAAGCTGAAGTTGGTGCTGTTCAGGTCGAGAGCTATGCCGATAAATACGCCGGACTGTTCGTTTCCATCACGGTTGAGCCCCGCATCTGCCATGGCTCCTGCGGCTGTCTGCAGCATCAGGAGCTGCTGCGGGAGCATCTCCTCCATCTCCCGGGGAGGGATTCGGAACTGGTCCGGGGTCACCGCAACCTCATCCATGTAGAAGCCGGCAAAGGGGGTTGAGTCGAGCCCCTCCTGCCTGAACCAGTCGCTTTCTTCTGCCCCCCACCATCTGCGGGGCCCAGCCGGCAGTGCGGACGTATCGCCACCCAGGACACGTTCCTGGAAAGAGCGGAGGGAGTCCCATTTTCCGAAACGGGCGTCCATTCCTACCACGGCTATCAGGGGGTGTTCTGGTTGACTGTTGCTTTTTGTCGCTGCAGATTTCTGGCTAGACGGTTTGTGGGAAGCGGTGAGGGAATTCCCTGGTGAGTCAGGAATCCATTCCTCTACCAGCAGGTGGGCGTTGATACCGCCAAAGCCGAATGCGCTGATTGCTGCACGTCGCGGAATTCCGTCCGCTCTTCGCCGCCACGGGGTTTCTGTTGTGAGGATACGGAAAGGGCTCTCCTCCAGTTTCATCCCCGGCTGGGGAAACGTGTAGTTGGCAGTCGGCGGCAGGGTCTCTCCCCTCATCGCCAGGAGGACTTTGGTCAAGGCAGCAGCGCCGGCAGCAGTGAGGGTGTGGCCGATGTTAGATTTGACCGACCCGATGACACAGGGATCGGCTTCCGGAGTGCTATCTCCCCATAGTTCTCTGAGACTAGCGACCTCGGTGGCATCTCCAACAGGGGTTCCGGTGGCGTGGCACTCGATCATGTCAACGTCCCGCGGCTCCCAGCCTGAAGCGGTGTAGGCGGCCCGCATGGCGCGAAGCTGCCCCTCGGACATGGGTGCAAGGAGGCTTCCGCCGACGTCGTTGGCAAGTCCTATCCCTCGAATGATGCCGTAGATCCTGTCTCCGTGTGAAACCGCATCCTCGGTTCTCTTGAGCAGGAAGAGTCCTGCACCCTCACCGACCACAAGACCATCGCCGGACGCATCAAAGGGGGAACAGATGCCTCGTTTTGAGAGTGCCCGGAGCTGTGAGAATCCCATCTGGGTGTAGAGCGGGTCAGGGCGGGATACTCCGCCGGTGAGCATGGCGTCGGCCCGACCGGAAATCAGTTCGTCGACAGCCAGTTTGATGGCGTAAAGTGATGACGCACAGGCCGCGTCGAGCGTTGTGCTCCCGCCTCCCAGGCCGAGGGCATGTGCGAGGATGCCGGCTGGGAGGCCGGCAACGTATCGGTTCAGGGGATCAGTTGCGGTACGGTCCCGGGAGCTGCCTAATAACTTCTCTTCAAATGTGCGACCAAGCCACTGGCGGGCCAGCAGGGCCGATTTTTCGCTCGGCAGGGCAAGATTCCCAATGATCACCCCGACGCGGGAGCGATCCAGCGGCTTTGTAACTCCGTTGTCAAAGGCACGTTTCCCGGCATGGAGCAGCAGATGGAAGAGCGGATCGAGGTCTGCAAGGAGACCGGTGTCAATGGTGAGGCCGGAAAGGAGTGAGAGTGATGGGATCTCTTCGATAAAGCAACCGCGACGCGAGTAGACATGATCGCACGTACCTGCTTCGGGATGGTAGACCTCATCGGCCGGAAGAAACCATCTCCCTTCCGGGACTTCCCGTGCAGCGCTCCGGCCGAGGCGGATATTCTCCCAGAATAGATCGATGTCTGGCGCGTCGGGAAAGATGCTGCCGATCCCGACTACTGCCACTGACGGAAAGAGCCCCATGCTCAGGCTGCACCGAGCTGCTTCAGTTGGTTGCGCTGGAAAGCTCGACCTAGAGAGGGATCTATGATGCACTCATACTCTTCGAGGCGTGCAACCAGTTTTCCGCTCTGCTTGTCGAGGAACTCCATGTCAGCGGTAGCGCCGTGCTGCCGTTCGGCAGTTACACGGATAACCACCTGGACACCATCGCGTGGAAATGCGTCGGTGAACTGACGGTAACGACCTGCAAAGCAGGGTAGCGACCCAGAGCTGAACCGGTCGAAGCTCCAGAGGATCATAAGCTGGAACGCGCTGTCGACCACCAGGGGGTCAGTCAACCAGCTGCTCCGGAGAGGATGCTTGATCCAGCTGGTTGGTGAGGGTGCCCCCTTCACGATTGCAGCGATCCCTTTTTGCGAACAGCCATCAACCCGTTCGATGCCGTGCAGGTCCGGACCGTGGAAGAGTCGCTCGCGGTCGTAGAGTTTGCCATTATGGGGTTGATAGGGGGCTGAGGGGAGCTCGATTATGGAGCGGATACCTTCGGGGAGCTTTGTCGCAAGTACGACCTCTGCACGGGCGTGAAGCACGGACCTTCCATCCTTGCCGTTGCTCTGGAGTTCAACAGGTATCAGGTATGACGACTCCCTTTTCTCGGCGCGTCCGGCCATAACCTTCAGGGTACAGGGGGTCTCATGATCAAAGACAACCCCCTTGCAGATCCGCAGATCGTTGAACCCGTGGAAGCGGAAACCCGGATTTCCGTGCAAAGCTCCATGGGCAAACCATTCAATGATCATAGCCATTGGGAGCACAGCCTTACCGTCAAGGACATGTGAGCGAAGGAACGGGTACTCTTCAATTGTCAGATTGATCGCGAAAGTTTCGGCCAGTGGCTTTGCTCTGGAGGTTGCAGGGGGTGCCACTGAAACTTTCTCGGTTCCGACAAGTGCAACAACTTCAACTGCCGAATCTGTTGAGGCAATCTCTCGTGCCAGGAACTCTCCGCCCTCAACCAAGCCGATAAGCCCTATTCCTTCGCCTGCAAAGAGCTTTTTGAGTGGAGCTGTGACCATGCCACCGTCCCATGGACCCCAGTTTATGCAGACGGTCCTGCAGCCGTGCCGCTGCCGAGATTCGGCCTGGGCCAGCTTGTTGAGAACCTCGTTTGCCACGGCATAGTCCACCTGGCCGGTTCGGCCAAAGCGGGCGGTTGTGGAGCCGAAAAGCGCGATGAAGCGGAGATCGTCTTTGCCTGTTGCCGCCAGGAGGGCGCGCAGTCCTTCAACCTTTGTGCCGTAAACCTGGGAGAACTGCTCTCTGGTCTTATCTACTATGAGGCGGTCGGCAAGGACACCTGCGCCATGCACGATGCCACGAACCTGGCCATGCTCCGCCCGGATCTCTGACAACAATTCAGATACACTGGCTGCGTCACGGATGTCGACGGAGTGATAGACCGCCTTGCCTCCTGCTGCGGCAATCCGGTCAAGGGTTGCGCGCAGCTCTCTGGCGGCGATTATCCCGCGGTAGCGCTCCTCGATCTCCTTCGGGTGGAGCTTTTTCCCGGCATTGTCAAGGAGTGCCCGCTTGATGCGGGATTCGTCCGTGATCCGGGCCAGCCATTCCGGCTCCGGTGCCGGTTCAGAACTCCTGCCGAGCAGCACCAGGAACGGTCGGTATGCCTCCGCTAGCGCAACGGCTGCAGCCGCAGTTACACCCCTGCCGCCACCGGTGATTACCACCACATCACCTTCGCGTATCGGCAGAGATGCGGGAGTGTCTTCCGATGTGAGGTCGGCCAGTCCGACCGTTGTCCTCCCTGACTGGGCGAGTCCCACTTCGACCGGTCCTGCCGTAAAAAGCTCATCTGTCAGCGTTCTGGCCAATGAGGATGAGTCAGGAAACTGTCCCAGGTCGATTGCTTTGCATCGGATTTCCGGCCACTCCTGCGCAGCTGTCTTGATCAGTCCTGCAAGGCCTCCGGAAAGCGGGTCGATCAGAGGGGTGTCCATGCCGAATCCAAATGACCCATCGAGTCGTGAAACAGTTACGCAGATGGCATTGCCGGTTTCTGTTGCCCGTTGCAGGGATGGTCCGGCGTTTTTAAGCAGTACAAAGGCGTCTTCAAGGAACTGGTCATCGGTGCCTGCCAGAGGTGCAGTGATGACCAGGCCGGAGATTTTGTCCGGCATTGGTGTCTCTTCTGCATCGCGAAGGCGGACCAGGCGGACGTTAATACCCCGATCACTCAGCGCGGAGTGCAGCTCCACTGAAAAGGTGGATCCGTCGTCGGTAAGCCACAATTCACTGCCTGCCTCAAGTGTCAAGGGGTCTTCCAGGCTATCCCTTTTCAGGGGGAGAGAAACTGCGGCGCTTCGCTGGATGGCATGAGTTGAAAGAGGTCGGGAAGTCTCTCTCGGTATGGAAGGTTCTTCTGATTGGTTCTTGCTTGCTTCGCCCGACTGAAGGAATCGTGCAATCTCGCCGAGTGTATTCAAGGTTCCCAGGTGCTCAGGGCCGATGGTAGGGGCTCCGGGGAGCCGCTCCTGCAGGGAGGAGAGGATCTCCACCCGCTTGATGGAGTCAATGCCGAGATCAGAGTCGAGAGTCATCTCCAGCTCAAGCATCTCCGTGGGGTAGCCGGTTTTTTCGCTCACTACTCTGAGCAGGGTTTTGGTAGTATCTGTGCCGGCAGGTGCAGCAGTCACTGCAACCACCGGTGCGGGGGGAGCCGATGCAGTTCCGGCAGAAAGGAAGCGTGCGATCTCGCCGAGTGTATGCAAGGTTCCCAGCTGTTCGGGTCCGATGGAAGGGGCCCCGGGGAGCCGCTCCTGCAGGGCGGAGAGGATCTCCACCCGCTTGATGGAGTCGATGCCGAGATCAGAGTCGAGAGTCATCTCCAGCTCAAGCATCTCCGTGGGGTAGC
>CAZGQM010000014.1:55247-91358 GCA_964528055.1 uncultured Geoanaerobacter sp.
CTGTTTTTTCGCTGACTACTTTGAGCAGGATTTGGGTCGCATCTGTGCCGGCAGATGCTGCGACGACTGTAACCACCGGAGCGGAGGGGGCCGCTGGAGCAGCTCCTGCCGTGAGGAAGCGCGCGATCTCACCCAGTGTATGCAGGGTTCCCAACTGCTCCGGGCCGATGGCAGGGGCTCCGGGGAGCCGCTCCTGCAGGGCGGAGAGGATCTCGACCCGTTTGATGGAGTCGATCCCGAGATCCGAATCGAGACCCATTTCAAGCTCCAGCATCTCCACCGGATAGCCGGTTTTCTCACTGACGACGGATAGAAGAGCTTCTGCGACACTGCTTTCAATGGCAGGTGACGGTGCTGCCGAAGTTACGGTGGTATTGGATGATGCAGATTGGGAAACGGTGCCTGCTCCGAGGAACCGTGCGATCTCTCCAAGTGTATGCAGTGTCCCCAGCTGTTCCGGGCCGATGGTAGGGGCTCCGGGGAGCCGCTCCTGAAGGGCGGAAAGTATCTCCACCCGTTTGATGGAATCGATTCCGAGGTCCGAGTCGAGTCCCATCTCCATCTCCAGCATCTCGACGGGATAACCGGTCTTCTCACTCACCACTGCGAGCAGGCTTTGGCAGGTCCGTTCCATTGCAGCGTCAGAGACAACGGTCATTTGAACCTGTTGCGGCTCAAGTATGCGAGAGAAGCTGCTCTCTTTGAGAACAACTTCGTTGAGCAATTTATCCTGTATATCAGGACTTGGGGTTGCTGAGGGAGTCTGAGCGGTGAGCTGCACCTTTGTAACGGGTGGATGCGGCACGGTTGAAGGGGTACAAGGCAGGGATGCAGTGGGACTGCCCCCTTGAAACAGGCGCTGCTGTTGTTCCAGCAGGGTCTGGATGGTCCGGCTTGCCGTCTCCTGCCCTTCGAGGAAAAGCCGGTGAAGCTGGGCAGTCTCTTCCTGCATCTTTTGCAGGACTGCCATGCTCTCACGAGCAACCTTGAGGGAATCCGTGAGGGTGTCACGCGATGGGGGGGTGGTTGCAGTGTAACTGTGTATCGGAGCAGCCGCAGGAACTGTGAGCGTAACTGCTGCCTCAGGCGTAACGGTCTTGACCTGTGCAACAGGAGGTCGCTTCTCTCTGGGTTTGACATAATTGGCGCCGCATATGTTCACGGTCATTGCCGGCTTTCTGCCGCTGGAAGGCGCAGGTGCCTGATAGCCTGCATCCCACGACGTAAGGCGGATGCCGTATCCGAGTACCGCAAGCTGGGCCAGGGTTCTGGCTAGGTCTACAATTCCGGAACGCTTGCCGCTGGAAGCGTCGAGAGCGAGGGAAAGGTGTTCGGACTCTCCCAAAATTGCCTTGACCAGTCCGGTGAGCCTGGCACCTGGACCGACCTCGACAAAGGTCCTGACTCCAGATGCGTACATAGCCTCAATCTCTGATACGAACTCCACAGGCTGGGCCAGTTGTCCAGCCAGGAGGGCCTTTGCAGCCGCCGGATCGGCCGGGTAGGGGGCAGCAGATGTGTTGGCATAGACAGGCATCCGTGCCTCATGCAGCTCTACCTTCGCGAGGGCCGCCAGGAAAGGCCCTGCTGCATCGGCCACCAGTGGGCTATGGAAGGCAGCTGCAACCGGCAGTCGCTTGCAGGGGAGTTTATGCGCAGCAAAGGCTGCTGCTGCCCGCTCAATCTCCAGGCTGCTGCCGGAGAGGACGGCCTGGCTGGGCGCGTTCCGGTTTGCAATTACCAGGTCCAGCTTCTCCTGCGCAATGATCTGTTCAACCGTTGCAAGTGGTGCCGGAACAGCCAGCATCCCCCCCTTGTCGCCTCTGCCGGCTGCCATGAGCCTGCCGCGGAGTCGGGAAAGCTCAAAGAATGAAGCTTCGTCGAGTCTCCCTGCGGCGCAGAGCGCAGTCAGTTCACCGTAGCTGTGGCCGGCTACGGCATCCGGGCGAAGGCCGAACGACTCCAGCAGTCGCAAAGCACCCAGGCTTACTGCACCTATTGCCGGCTGAGCCACGTCCGTGGCACGAAGCGCATCTTCCTGCAGCTCCTTTGCAGCTACGTCCAATGCCTGCAGAGGATAGATGCGGTCGGAGAGGAGAGAGGCGTCCGTGGCTCCATAACCGTGATCGGCTGCTGCGATGGCGGTGAATACCTCCGGATAGCTGCAGGCGAGATCACGGAGCATGCCGGTGTACTGTGCCCCCTGGCCAGGGAAGAGGATGCCGAGCTTTCCGGAATGGGATGCAGTGGCGAAAAAAGAGCCGTCCGGTGTCTGCCATCTGCTCTTCGGGTTTTTACGGAGCATTGCCTGGGCATTGGAGATCAGCGTCGCCAGGTTTGTCGTTTGTCTCTCGATTACCAGCGCCAGCCTGCAGGGGGCAGCAGATTCGAAGGTGGCTCGAAGTGCCCCGGCCCTTGCCCGAAGGTCGTTCCAGGAGAGATCGGTCGGCAGTTCGGAAAGGATCTCTTCCAGTTCGCCAGCGTTTGAGCCGGCAAAGGGGAGGATCTGGATATTGCCGTCCCAGTCCGCTGTTTCCTTGGCCGGCCGGTACTCTTCCAGTACGGTATGAAAGTTGGAGCCTCCAAAGCCGAATGCGCTGACACCTGCGCGACGGGGTGCGCCGTTAACGGCAAGCCACGGCTTTTTTTCTGCAGCCAGGTAAAAGGGTGTTTTCCCGCCTGTTACCTCTTCAAGGGGGTTCGTTACCTTGATGGTGGGGGGGATGACCTTGTGATGCAGAGCAAGGGCGGCCTTGATCAGCCCTGCAACTCCGGCTGCTGCCTTGGTGTGGCCGATTTGCGACTTGACCGAGCCAAGGGCGCACCAAGGGGTGACTGCTTCACCATAGATCTCCCGAAGGGCCGAAACCTCCACGGCGTCTCCAACCTTAGTCCCTGTGCCGTGTGCCTCGACAAGCCCTATGCTCCGGGGGGTGACCCCGGCCTGGGCATAGGCATTGAGAAGGGCCTTTTTCTGCCCGCCGGCGCTCGGCGTGTAGATCGCCTCGCCCTTGCCATCACTGGAGGAGCCAATGCCGCGGATCACTGCATAGATCCTGTCGTTGTCGCGTTCCGCGTCGGCCAGGCGCTTGATCACCACAATGCCGAGACCTTCGCCCAGGATGGTCCCGTCCCCCGAGGCATCGAACGGCTTTGCATTGCCGCTGGGAGAGAGGGCCGGTGTTTTGCTGAAGCACATGTACATGAAGATATCATTGAAGGTATCCACCCCGCCGGTGACAACCATATCCGCTTTACCTGCGGCAAGTTCCAGACTGGCAAGGTGAAGGGCGCTGAGGGAGCTGGCGCAGGCAGCGTCAACAACGCAGTTGGTCCCTCCCAGGTTGTACTGCTTGCTTATCCGTCCTGCCACCACATTGCCGAGCAGTCCGGGGAAGGAATTTTCCTGCCAGGGGACGTAGGAGTCCGAAATCCTCTGGACCACATCGTCGGCAACGGTGTCGTCAACCCCTGCTTCTTTTAAGGCGGCACGCCATAGTGGATGGCCGAGTCTTGCCCCTAGGGGGATCACGAGCTCAAGTGTGCCGGTGACACCGAGAATTACGCTGACCTTGCTCCGGTCAAAATCTTTCTCGGGACCGTATCCTGCGTCTCTGAGTGCATTGCCGGCAGTAACGAGCCCGAGGAGCTGGGAGGTATCGATAGCCTCCATGGTGTTGGGAGGGATGTTGAACTCCATCGGGTTGAACGGAATCGGTGAAAGAAAACCGCCTCTCCTGCCATAAGTATGGTCAGGGCACTTCGGATCCTGGTCAAAGTATTCCTGTACCTGCCAGTGAGTCGACGGGATTTCGGTAATGGAATCAAGCCCTTCACGAATGTTTGCCCAGTAGGCGGTCTGGTCGTCTGCCTGCGGGAAATGGCATCCGATGCCGATAATTGCCAGTGGTGTTTCGGTGGGGCTATTTTCGTTCTTCACTTCTTCAGTTTTCACCTGAGGTACTCCTTGATGTGGGCGTCTTCGAGCGGTTCCATCTGTAAGGCGTCTGCGGGGAGCGAAACTCCCTGGCTGCAAAGGAAGTTAGTGCGAGTGAGGACTGCAGCTCCGAAAAGAATGTTGAATGCAACAGTTGCAACCTTGCGCTGATCGGTGGCGGCCAGAAATGAACCAGCAGCCCATTCGTTGAATGCCCCCATGGCAGGGCCGCACCAGATCTGGTAGTCAACGGTGCGTGAGGGTTCGCCGTCTTTTGCCCAGTGTGCTGCCTGCCCCAGATACCATCTGAAGACAAGG
Source organism: uncultured Geoanaerobacter sp. (assembly GCA_964528055.1). Classification (GTDB taxonomy): domain Bacteria; phylum Desulfobacterota; class Desulfuromonadia; order Geobacterales; family DSM-12255; genus Geoanaerobacter. Next base: position 59,503 of record CAZGQM010000014.1, read on the forward strand.
GCCATACGGTGTTTGGGGTCCCGGTCGCCCCGCTCAACCTGACGAGGGTCGCGCTGCAGAAAATATGAGCGTGTAAGTTGCCAGATATCGTTCAGGGGTGCGAGGAAAAGGGTTTTTTCGAGCTTTTCGCGGTCAACTGCCGGGATATCATCGAGGCCCGAGCATGAACGGTAGATCTCGTAAAGCCTGGAGGCACGCATCGGGAACATGGTTCTGCGTTTCAGAACCTGAACCGTCACCCCCATCTCGAACATGTCGGCGGCTGGTGCCATGGTAACATCTGCCTGGCGCGTTTCGGCCAGCATCTGCCGCACCGTAGCCGAGGTGCCGGATTCAACACATGCCTGATTGACCGACCCAGTCATTATAAAGGAGGCACCCATGGCAAAGGCCGCTGCAGCCGATGCGGGAGTAGAAATGCCTCCTGCCAGTCCGACCCGGAGCGTCTGGGAGTAGCCGTGCTCGGACTGTAGTCTCTTTGCTACTGCATGTATCGTCGGGAAGAGAGCCAGTGCAGGACGGTTATCGGTATGCCCGCCGGAATCGGCCTCGGCTGTGATATCCTGCGACATCGGAATTCGGGCTGCAAGTTCTGCCTCCTCTGCCGTGATTGCTCCATTGGAGAGGAGTTCCCTGAGATACTTCTCTGGCGGAGGGGAAAAAAACCTGATGGCCAGCTCTTCACGCGAGACCTTGGCGATGATCCTGTTAGGCGTTACGATGGTCCCATCCGGGGCGCGGTGGATACCGTGAACCCTGTATCGGATCAGAGGGAGGGTCAGCGCCAGGAAAGCGGAGGCCTCCACCAGCCTGACACCTTTGCGGAGGTAGAGATCTACAAGCGCACTCTCCAGCTCCGGCTCCTGCGGGGAGTGTATGAGATTGACCCCATACGGGATTGCAGCTGCAGAGAGGCGATCGATAGCATTTTCGACCTCAGGTGTACCGAGACCTGCGGCTCCGAAGAAGCCAAGCATTCCGGCCCGGCCCAGCTCCTCGACCATTTCTACTGAACTGATCCCCTTTGCCATGGAGCCGCCCAGGTAGGGGTAGCGAATGTTGTATTCAGCACAGAAAGCGGGATCGCCCAGATTCTCCGGTAGACAGGAAGGGGCGTATCCCACGAGAGGATGCTCGTTCGAGGCAGGATTTCCGTTCCCCAACAGGGCAACACCTGTTGATTCCGCCACAATGCCCCCGTCCTTTTCTACCAGAAAGAGAGGACGGCGAACCATCCGGAGAGACTCCTTGATGCTCAACCGCGCTGCTACGGCAGATGAGGAATCAGCACTCCAGCTCCCCAGGCAGCTATTTCCTCCATTCAGCATGCCGGTTAGTCTCCTTGGATGATCAATTTTCAAATGGTAATCTCCTGAGGCAGAGCAATTTGTAAGTCGGGAAGTATGGGATTTGGGGGATGGATCCCGTCTTCCTACCTGCCCCCTGATGCCGGATACTGTTATCGTCAAGTTTAACAGATGATATTTATATGAAACCGAGCAAAAAAACAAGAGTTGTGGATATGGCGGAGACAGTTTGTTTGTCCCAGGTACTGTAGCGTTGATTCCTTCTGGATTCATGAGTAGACTGTTCGTCAGGTTCAATAAATCCGGAAGCGGGATTTCTGTTTGAAAGGGATATGAAATGAAGAGTCTCCGGCTGCTTGTTGCACTGCTCTTTCTGAGTGCTGTTTCCGCGTTTGCAGGGACTTCTGCGGAGACCCTCCGTGAAACGTCCGACAGGGCTGTACTAAAAAAGTCACTCACCCTTCGTTATGGTTCCGAATTGCCACGCGAATGGGGGGAAGCAGTAACCGGAGTAAAGACGCGCTTGAAGACCCGCGACAAGGTGATAGCCCTTACCATGGATGCCTGTGGCAGCGCAAAGGGGATGGGGTATGATCAGCGCTTGATCGAGTTCCTGCGAATGGAGCAGGTGCCGGCCACCCTTTTCATCAATGCCCGCTGGATAGATCCCAACGGGGCCGAGTTCGATCGCCTTGCTGCTGACCCCCTGTTCGAGATTGCCAACCACGGATACCGGCACAGGCCTGCATCCGTGAATGGCAGGTCGGCGTACGGGATACAGGGTACGAAGAGTGTCTCGGAACTGGTGGATGAGATCGAGCAGAATGCAATCAGGATAAAGGAGCTGACAGGCCGCTCTCCTCGTTTCTATCGCTCCGGGACCGCCTACTACGATGAGATTGCGGTCAGGATTGCCAATGAGCTTGGGGAACAGGTGGCCGGTTTCTCTCTGTTGGGCGATGCAGGGGCCACCTATTCCCGCGAGCAGGTAAGAAAAGCGTTATTGAGTGCTCTCCCCGGCTCGATAGTTATCTTGCATATGAACCACCCTGAGGGTGGGACCGCTGACGGTATCATGGATGCCGTGCCTGAGCTTAAGAAACGTGGGTTTCGCTTTGTCCGGCTTTCGGATATGGAGCTGGAATAAAGTATGGGATTAGATGCCCAGAACCTCGGCAAGGCGTAGCATCTCATCTTGTGGCCTCTTCTCTCCCTTGATGACCTCCTCAATTGGGACTGACTGGATGGCATTGTTTGCAAGTCCCACCATAACCCCATGCTCTCCCGCGACCAGGAGTTCCACCGCCATCTTGCCGAAGCGGCTTGCAAGGAGCCGATCGAAGACAGTTGGCGCACCACCGCGTTGATAATGCCCAAGGACTGTCACACGGGTTTCAAACCCGATGGCGTCTTTTATGGCATCGGCGATTTCATGTGCACTACCAGCGCCTTCGGCGAGAATGATAATGGCATTGTCTCTCCCCTCCTCGAAACGTGCATGGAGCTGCTGGCAGATTTCCGAAAGATCTACTTCGCGCTCCGGGACAAGTGCGAATTCCGCACCTGTCGCAATGGCTGCAATGCTGGCCAGGTAGCCGGAGTTGCGTCCCATTACCTCGATGACAAATGCTCTCGCATGGGAGCTGGCAGTATCCTTGATGCAGTCCACTGCATAGAGGATGTTGTTCAGTGCTGTATCCACTCCCAGCGCCATGTCGGTGTAAGGGATGTCGTTGTCGATGCTGGCGGGGATGCCCGTGACAGGAAAACCGAGCCGATGAAGTGCCAATGCTCCGTTGAGCGAGCCGTCACCTCCAAGCACTACCAGTCCGTCAATTCCTTCCCTGGCAAGTACATCCAGCGCCTTTTTCTGGCCCTCCGGGGTTCGGTATTCCTGTGATCGGGCAGACTGCAGGAATGTACCCCCCCGGTGGAGTATTCCGGAGACCGCCTTGGTGTCCAGAGGAACAAAGTCTCCCTTCATCAGGCCAAGATATCCTTTGCGGAACCCGACCACTTCGATGTTCATCCGGATTGCTGTCCGTACCGCAGCGCGAATACATGCGTTCATGCCGGAACAGTCCCCTCCGCTGGTTAAAATGCCGATTTTTTTCATCTATCCTCCCCATAATTCATTAGATATACTCTCCTGATCTGCTAATCAGGAAGCCTGGACTATCCATTCAAAGGGGAAGTTTACCGGGAACTGCTTCGATTGCAACCTGCAACGCTGCATGCATTTTCCGCACGGTTGTACTCGGTGCAGTGATACATCTCCGGGACGGCCACTCCTGAGAGGTGCAACCGTCCCGGATTGATACCTCATATCAGATGGCAGGCAAAGCAGAGTGCACTCCCCTGTGTTTCGACGGCGAGGTTGTTTCGCTGAGGATTCAGTGGGTTGTGGCAGGTGATGCAGGCGATCCGGCCATCGACCAGGGTCATGGCAGGTGGAAGTTCGTCGGCTTTACGGAGATTCTGTCGTGAAATGCTTGCACTGACATAATCCGTGCCGATGGAGTGGGTTATGGAAATTGCCGACATGCCCGGATGTTTCCCGCCACTTATGATATCATCGTCGGCGCTTTCACCTTTCCGTTCATGACAGTTAATGCACTCTCTCGAGTTGTCGTCGAGTTGTCTCAGATTGCCAACATTGTCGTAGGCGCTCTTCCCTTCCAACTGGTTCTGCATTCGAATCCGCGCTATCAGTTCCATCTCTGACTTCATCGAGAGGTAGTCGGCCTTTACGGTAGGATCATCAAGGTAGGCCGGGTAGTCACAAGCAGGTTTGTCGATGTTGCCTGCTGCTTCGCGTCCAATGGGGAGTAGGAGGAGAAGGACGAGCATCCCGAGGGATACACGTGTGTGTATTCTGTTGCGCGATTTGGATGTGAAACTGTTGTTCACCATGAGTAGACCCTCCGTGGCCCCGTTGCACAGTAAAACGGTGCAGCCGGGGCCGAAATGTGATATTTCGGCAACCCGGCTGTCTCAGAGAGACCCTGTGGGCTTTCCGCCCCATCCTCGCGGATGGTTAAGTATTATCGTCTATCAAGGTGAAATAGTGCTTCGTTTCCTTGCTGCTTGAAAACTGTCAGTTCGTGTGTCGGTATTCTCACCCCCTTTTCCGCCAGGTATAAAAAAAGCCGGGTTGCCGAAATGTGATATTTCGGCAACCCGGCTGTCTCAGAGAGACCCTGTGGGCTTTCCGCCCCATCCTCGCGGATGGTTAAGTAGTATCGTCTATCTCTTCAGAATGCTGTCTTGAAGTATGCTTCTCATTAAACCAAGTGTATCTCCTTTGTCAAGGAGGAAATTACTCCTTCGAGTTCTCATCCTTTATGGCAGGCTTGTTGATGATGCCTGCAGCAAGGCTCTGTAGCCAGGCCATTCGTTCCTTGATGGTTTTCTCGTAACCATGCCCCTGAGGTTCGTAAAACTTTTTTCCATGGAGCTTCTCAGGGAGGAAATCCTGGGCAACATACCCTTCCGGGTAGTCGTGGGCATACCGGTACCCCTTGTGGTACCCCAGCTCTTTCATCAGCTTTGTGGGTGCGTTGCGGATATGGAGCGGAACGGGAAGGGCGCCGCTCTGTCTGACTTCGGCAAGTGCCGCGTCAATTCCTATGTACGAGGCGTTCGATTTTGGGGCTGTGGCCAGGTAGCTGACCGCCTGGCCCAAAACGATACGTCCTTCCGGCATGCCGACCAACTGGAAGGCCTGGAGGGCTGAAACCGCTATCTGCAAGGCACGAGGATCGGCATTGCCGATATCCTCGCTTGCCAGAATCACCATCCTCCGGAGGATGAACAGGGGGTCCTCGCCTGCCTCCAGCATCCTGGCCAGCCAGTAAAGCGCCGCGTCGGGGTCAGAGCCTCGCATTGACTTGATGAAGGCGGAGATGACGTTGTAGTGCTCCTCACCACCCTTGTCGTAAAGAAGGGCCTTCTTCTGAAGTGCCTCGCGGGCGGTCTCCAGGGAGATTTCCCCGCCAATTGCAAGACGTGAAGCGGTCTCCAGGGTATTGAGGGCGATACGGGCATCACCGCCGGAATGCTCGGCAATAAAGGAGAGGGCATCGTCATCTGCAGCAAGCGCCAACCTGGCGAGCCCTCTCTCCGGTTCATCAAGGGCGTTTCTGAGGATGGCGACGATTTCCGTACCGGATAGCGGGTTGAGGAGCAGGACCTTGCAGCGGGAGAGAAGGGGGGCGATAACCTCGAACGAAGGGTTTTCGGTGGTGGCGCCGATGATGGTGAAGATGCCCCGCTCCACATAGGGGAGGAAGGCGTCCTGCTGGGATTTGTTGAACCGGTGGATCTCATCCACAAAGAGGATGGTCCGTTTGGCATGGAACTTCCGCTCGTCTTCCGCCTCTTTGAGGACCTCGCGGATCTCCTTGACCCCGGTGAGGATGGCCGAGAAGAAGATGAAATGGGCGCTGGTGGTGTTGGCGATAACCTTGGCAAGTGTGGTCTTGCCCGAACCGGGGGGGCCCCAGAGGATCAGCGAGGGGACCTGATCGGTTTCGATGAGACTCCGGAGCATCCTGCCCGGGCCGAGCAGGTGCTCCTGCCCCACGTAGTCGGCAAGGGTGCGGGGGCGCATTCGCTCGGCCAGCGGGGCATTCAGGTGTGATTCACGGTCAGCGGCACTTGCAAATAGATCCATATATTTTTGGAGTGGGTTGGGATTGGGGATCTCCAGATTTTAACCCCTCACAACCCTGATTTCTTGTGATCCAGACAGCTCCCTTCGTGCAGGCAGTGTTGCGCAGTCGCCTCCACCTCCAGTGTCGTCACATCCCAGATCTCCTCGGCGTATTCGGCGATTGTCCGGTCGCTGGAAAACTTGCCCATCCCGGCGGTGTTGAGAATGGAGAGACGCGCCCATTCATCCCTGTTCCGGTAGGTTTCGCTCACGCGATCTTGGCATGCGATGTATGCCTCATAATCGGCCAGCAGCATGTAATGGTCCCCCTGGTTGAGCAGAAGATCGACAATCGGCCTGAAGAGTTCGGGGTTTTCGGGTGAGAAGAGCCCGCTTGAAATCATATCCAGAACCTTTTTCAGATCGGGGTTCCGCAGGTACCAATCCCGCGGGTTGTATCCCCGATCGCGGAGTTCCTGCACCTGAGGGGTGGTGAGGCCGAAGATGAACATGTTCTCCCTGCCGATCTCCTCCATCATTTCAATGTTTGCGCCGTCCAGGGTGCCGATGGTCAGTGCGCCGTTTAAGGCGAACTTCATGTTGCCGGTTCCCGATGCTTCGGTGCCGGCAGTGGATATCTGCTCCGAGAGGTCGGAAGCAGGGAATATCTTCTCTGCCAGAGAAACTCCGTAATTGGCGAGGAAGACAACTTTCAGGCGGTCGCGGACGTCAGGATCATTGTTTACCACGTTTCCGACTGAGTTGACCAGATTGATGATCAGCTTGGCAATATAATATGATGGTGCCGACTTGCCGCTGAAGATGAAGGTTCTCGGCACAATATCGACGTCCTTATTTTCCTTGATCCGGTTGTACAGGGTGATCACATGCAGGACATTAAGGAGCTGCCGCTTGTATTCGTGGATCCGCTTTACCTGACAGTCGAAGAGCGAGTCTACGTCTACCTTTATGCAGTTGTGTTTTGCGATGTAACTGGCCAGCATCTCCTTATTGGCCCTTTTCACCTCTCGCCAGCTCTTAACAAAGGCAGGGTCGGCTGCCATGGGGATAAGCTTCTTCAGCTCGTAGAGATCGGTGACCCATGCTTCGCCGATCTTCGAGGTAATAAGGTCGGAAAGGAGCGGGTTTGATTTCTTGAGCCAGCGGCGCTGGGTTATGCCGTTGGTCTTGTTGTTGAACCTGGCAGGATACATGTCAAAGAAATCTTTGAAGAGGTTTTCCTTAAGTATTTCGGAGTGGAGTGCGGCAACTCCGTTTATTGAATGGCTGGCGACGATGCAGAGATTTGCCATACGTACCTTCCGTTCCCAGTGCTCTTCGATGAGCGACATCCGCTCCAGCTTTCCGGAGTCGCCGGGGAATTGCCTCCGCACCTCTTCCAGAAAGCGGTTGTTGATTTCATAGATGATCATCAGGTGGCGGGGGAGTATCTGTTCGAAGAACCAGAGCGGCCACTTTTCCAGCGCCTCAGGAAGGATGGTGTGGTTGGTGTAGGCAAAAGTCCCGCTTGTGATCCTCCAGGCATCATCCCATTCAAGCCCTTCGAGATCTATGAGGACACGCATCAATTCCGGTATGGCAAGGGCCGGATGCGTGTCGTTAAGCTGGATGGAGACCTTTGATGGCAGAAGCCGCAGGTCGTCATGCATCTTCTTGAAGCGGTAAATGACGTCATGAATGGTTGCCGAGGCAAGGAAATACTCCTGTTTGAAACGGAGTTCTTTCCCCTCAATGACGTTGTCAGCCGGATAGAGCACCTTTGAGATGTTCTCCGACAGCATTTTCTTCTCCACGGCCCGGATGTAGTTCCCTTCGTTGAAGAACTTGAGGTCGAACTCGCGGCTCGATTTGGCACTCCAGAGCCTCATGGTGTTTACCGTGTGGTTCCGGTATCCCGGGATAGGGGTGTCATATGCCATTGCCATTACTTCTTCGGTCTCCACCCAGTCGCTGACCGATTTTCCGTTGCGGTCGGTGGTAGTCACCACTCGGCCGTAAAATTTCACCGGGTGGAGATGCTCCTGGCGGTCCATTTCCCAAGGGTTGCGGTAGCGGAGCCAGTTGTCGGGACGTTCCACCTGGGCTCCATCGATGATCTTCTGCCTGAAGATGCCGTATTCGTAACGGATTCCATACCCATAGGCCGGAATCGACATGGTCGCCATGGAGTCGAGGAAGCAGGCAGCCAGCCTGCCGAGACCACCGTTGCCGAGACCGGCATCCTGCTCATCGTTGACGATCGACTCGAAATCGTACCCCAGGGAGGTCATAGCCTCTTTGAAGTCATCGTAGAGTCCCAGGTTGATAAGGCTGTTTTCAAGGGTCCTTCCCATGAGGAACTCCATGGAGATGTAGTAGACCCTTTTCTGGTCGCTGTTGTAGTAAGCCTGCTGGGTGTCCAGCCAACGCTCAACCATTCGGTCCCTGACCGCGTAAGCCAGGGCGTTGTAAATGTCGAAGTGGCTGGCTGAATACTTGTCTTTCCCCAGAGCATATTCCAGATGTTCAAGAAACGATTTTATTATCTGCATCATGTTGTCGAGTTCGGCTGGCTCCACATTCTCAGGTGGGAATTCTGTCATTGATGACCTCGTCTTCTGATAGTGATATCGATAGGGTTTTGACGCAACTGAATACAGGGTTCATTATAGCGGCAATTGCCGGAATTTCCATTGGACATGAATATTTAAACTGTGTTAGTACAACGACAGGCATACCGCCTGCCGAGGTGCTGAGGATGAAAAAGGTTGCCATTGTTGCCAAAGTTCATGATCCTCGCTGCCAGGGTGTTGCGAGCGAGCTGATCGAGTGGCTGGCTGCGCAGGGTGTTGAGCCGCTGGTGGACACCCACCTGGCGCACCACCTCCTTTATCCGAAGGGTATCGACATCTCCTGTTTCCCTGATCTGGCCGACCTTGTGGTGGTTCTCGGAGGCGATGGAACCCTTATCTCTGCGGCCCGGCTCATAGGTGGTCGGCAAATCCCCATTCTGGGGGTAAATCTCGGAAGCCTCGGATTCCTTACTGAGATAACCCTTGACGAACTCTACCCGCTGCTGACTGACTGCATTCAGGAGAATTTCCGGTTTTCCGAACGGATGATGCTCGACTGTACGGTACACCGCGCAGGGGTGGAGATTGCCCGCCATAAGGTGCTGAACGATGTGGTCATCAACAAGGGTGCCCTGGCAAGGATCGTTGATCTGGAGACAAAGGTCGACAGCCACCATCTCACCACATTCAAGGCCGATGGCCTGATCATCTCCACCCCAACAGGATCGACCGGGTACTCGCTTTCCGCTGGTGGTCCGATCATTCATCCGTCCATGAAGTGTCTTGTTATTACTCCCATCTGTCCCCATACACTTACCAACCGTCCAATCGTGGTAGCCGACGAATCCCTTATCGGCATTACCGTGTCGTCCCTTGATGACGAAGATGTCTATCTTACTCTTGACGGGCAGGTGGGTGTTGAGCTCAAGAGCGGTGATCTCATAAAGGTCTGCCGTGCCGAGCACTATTCGCGTCTGGTGATGTCGAAAAGCAGGAACTTTTTTGAAGTTCTTCGCACCAAGCTCAAATGGGGCGAAAGATAACGGCTTCGCCAAAAGTCCATCTGCTGCGTTACGCTCTTTCTTCGTCGTTGCGACGTAGCCCCAGGCTACGACTCACTCCTCAGACTTCGCACGCCTTGCATATGAAGCTTTTTGCTGTGCCGTTTTATGATACACTTCGAATTGAATTAGCACTGACTGTCAGACAGAGAACCATATGCTGACCGACCTCAATATAAAAAATGTTGCTATCATAGATTCACTGCACGTCTCCTTCGGCCCTGGCCTGAACGTCCTGACCGGCGAGACCGGGGCTGGGAAGTCGATTATTGTGGATGCTGTAGAGCTGCTTCTGGGCGGTCGCGCCTCCAGCGACCTTATACGAGCAGGTGCGGAAGAGGCGACGGTTGAGGCTCTTTTCGATCTTACCGGCCGGCCGGATCTTGTTGGTGCACTGGTCGAGATCGGTATTGAGGCCGACAGCGAGCTGCTGGTAAAGCGGATCGTTGCGAAAAACGGCAAGAACCGGATCTTTATCGGAGGCTCCCTCTCCACCGCCGCTCTTCTGGGGTATGTGTCGCGTCGCCTTATCAACATCTACGGCCAGCATGAGTCTCAGACCCTTTTAAAACCAGAAAACCACCTGCTGTTGCTGGACAGTTTCGCTGGCTGCAACACCCTGCGGCAGGAGTTTTCTGCGCTTCATGCCGAATACCGCAAAACTGAGGCAGAGCTTCGCTCATTGGAAGAGGGGGAGCGTGACCGGGAGCGTCGGATCGATCTCCTCTCCTTTCAGTCAGATGAGATAGCCATGGCAGATCTCAAGCCGGACGAAGAGGAGGAACTGGAGGGGGAACGCCTGATTCTGACCCATGCCGAGAAGCTCTTGAGTGCCACTCAGGGGGCCTATGAGACCCTCTACGAAGGCGAAGGCGCGCTGCTGGGCCACTTATGCCGAGCTATCTGCTGCATTACCGATGTGCAGCAGGTCGATCCAGCCCTGGTGCCGTTGCGCGAGACTCTTGATGATGTCTATGCCCGCCTGGAGGACGTCTCGCTTGCCCTCCGGAATTACGCTGCCCGGATCGACTCTGACCCGCAGCGGCTGGCCCAGCTGGATGACCGGCTCGACCTCATAGGTAAACTCAAGAAGAAGTACGGCTCAACCGTAGCAGATGTTCTGGTACACCATGAAACGGTTGAGAGAGAGCTCGGACTCCTTCGCAATGTTGCTGCAGCGCGAGGCGACCTTGAAACAGCTCTTACGGAGATCTCAGGACGGATGGCAGTGCAAGGGGCCATGCTCTCAGAGATCAGGAAAGCGTCGGGTGACCTGCTCGCACAGGCCATGGAGCGGGAACTGGCTGAGCTCTCCATGCCTAATGCGCTCTTTGCCGTTGCCTGTGACGAGTTTGAGGAACCACGACCGACAGGGCTGGAGCGGGTCGAGTTTCTCTTCTCTCCCAATCCCGGAGAACCGGCGAGACCGTTGGCAAGGGTTGCGTCGGGGGGTGAACTGTCACGACTCATGCTGGCACTCAAGCAACTCCATCCGGAGAGCGACGTCCCTACGCTCGTCTTTGATGAGGTAGATACCGGGATCGGTGGTGCAACCTCAGCCATGGTCGGCCGCAAACTGAAAAAGGTGGCAGAGGGGCAGCAGGTCCTCTGCATAACCCATCTGCCACAGGTTGCCGCTTTTGCCGACCGTCACTATCGAGTGGAAAAGCGCCAGGAGGACGGACGGACCCTTACCCTGGTAAGCTCTCTGAGTGAAGAAGAGAGGGTTGACGAGGTGGCGCGGATGCTGGGTGGGGTAAAGATCACAGAGACGACCAGAGAACATGCACGGGAACTGATACAGGAGGCGAGGCACCATGCTCCGTAAGGCAGAGATCCGAGACGTAAAACCGATCCAGAAACTCCTTTCGTACTATGCAGGAAAAGGGGACATGCTCTCCCGTTCCTTGTCGGAGCTGTACGAGGCCTTGCGGGATTTTTACGTGGTGGAGGAGGAGGGCGAGCTTCTGGGTATTGCTGCGCTCCATATCGTATGGGAGGACCTTGCCGAGGTCCGTTCGGTGGCGGTAGCGGAAGGTGTCGGCAGAAAGGGGGTCGGCACCCAGGTGGTGCAGGCCTGTATTGATGAGGCAAAGGTAATCGGGTTGAAGCGGGTTTTCTGCCTTACCTATAAACCGGATTTTTTCAGTAAATTCGGGTTCAAAGTCGTGGACAAGTCCCAGCTCCCCCACAAGGTGTGGGGTGACTGCATGAAGTGCGTGAAGTTCCCTGATTGTGATGAGATAGCCATGATACTGGATCTGTAGCGTATTTGCCAATGGGGCTCTGTTCAGATCCTGCCCGCATGGAACATATATCCTGAGAGCATGTGAGTGCTTGTTTTGGGGGCTATTCCTGCTTTCCCATTTTCAACGGCTTACCCCGCCGGCATTATCGTTTATCTTCCCATTTGAAACCACTACGCTTTATGCAGATAACATTGCCGTTTTCATCTTCGAGCCGTAGATTGGCATCTTCATGAAACTGCTTGCGAATTGCCCTGCGTTTTGCGTCCATTAATCGCCTTGCCGTAAAGATAAAAGTTTCACTTTCGATAGTAAAAACCAGGTTATCAGATTGACGTAAAACATATGTTGTTTTCAAGTTGTTCTCCTGTTGGCCAACTGGGTCGAGGCACACCGGCGAAGCCTAGCAGAGACCGTGTGCCGCCGAGTGGTTGGGAGTGGGCATTTACTTTCCCGCCAGTTCTCTGACTCTGCAAACTGTTCTTCAGTTACGATCGGTAGCCCAACGGGGATGAAGTTGACACGCCGTCATTCGTTTTGGCGTCTCTAACGGTCAGGCTGCAAATTTGGTGTTCTCGCCGTTGTAATCTGTTGTTAAATGCGTAGGGCTGACCCTCGAAGATTCTTAATTTCGCGGATGCTTAAATACTATGGGGAGTGTCCCTAGCTTTCCCGTGGTTGGAGGCTTAGGGCCCAGGATTCTTGATCCAGGCAGAAATAAGATCCACCACTTCTTTCTCCATTCCGATGAACCCATGCTTGTGCAATGCTTCGCACGGGTCTCCCCTCGGGTTTGCCCCTCCCTTCACATAGACCTCTTTTTTAATCGGGGCATTTTTCAGCCCGCGGATGATCTGTGAAACCTCACTGGGAACACATATCTTGCATTCATCGAATTCATGGTGGACAACCAGCACTGGCACCCGAATCGACTCAAGCCTTTGTTCAGGGACTGCTCCAATCTTTTTCTGAGTAACGCTCGAAGTCAGTACAATACCGCTCACTTCCTCCTTACTGACTACAGTGGCTACGGAAGTGGCAGAAATGCTTCCCATGCTTGTCCCAACGATCCAGACCGGCACCCCCTCATCATTCTTCAAGAAGTCCAGGACTTGCCGTAGGTCTTCGATATGTTCCGGACTAATCCTGAAAGATCCGTCGAGGGTATCCTTATCCGAAGGCTTGCCAACAACAGCCACATTGAAGCCGTTTGCCGCAAACAAGTCCCTGCTCCTGACCAGAAAGTTGTTTGATGTTGGAATGCCATTCTTCATTCCAATGCCCCCTCCACCTCCTGTCAATAGAACGACAGACGCCTTTGCTCCTTCACGTTTCATGTAATAGAAGGAAACCGCAACCCCTGGCCGACTATCGATCTTTACGAGACGGTCACTTTCGGCAACGGCTGGTGCCGTAAGGCATAAAACGATAATGCAAATGAATAAGCGCATTATTGCCTCCAACTCATTATTGAACGGTTAGTGCGGCGTATCTACAGGTAGATCAAGTATCTATACGTATACCGCTTTCAATATCGAAGCGGGGAAATTCAATACACAGACAAAGGGGAAAATACAGAACTGTGCCGATTCCCGAATCAATTCTTCCAGAACTGCAGGCTCCGGTCAAGGTAGTGAGTGGCAAGGATCTGGCAGCTTAATATGACGGAAGTTACTGGATGACGCTTTGGTAAAGATATATCCGAAAGCACCGAAAGGGTTTGATCCCCAAAGGTTTCTTCCTGTGAGAACTCTGAAGTTGGCAGATAACGGAGAGCAGCGGCGTTACCATTTCCATGAATCCGACTTGCAAGGGGCGTTCTATTATGCCGTCGGCAAGGCGAAAATCCCCAAGAAAGTCACTTCACATATATTTCGTCATCAGGGCTGCGACATTCGCGTCATTCAGAACCTGTGAGGCCACTCCAGCCAGAAAACGACGATGATCTACACCCACTGCGTGCCAGTCAGGACGACCAAGGAGGCTAAGAGCCCGCTGGATATATGAGAAGTGCTCTAGGCGAACGGAAACTGGTTTTAGCTGGGTCCTGCGAAGGTCTTGAGATACATGACAAGTGATTTAAGGTCGTCCGAGTCGGCTGCCAGAGCTTTGCCCTGAAGGGCTTTTACGATACAGCGGTTGGCCGTTACAGAGAGCTTTGTCTCATCATAGGTCGCAGCCCATTCGAGCTTTCTGCCGCCAGGATGGCACGATGCGCAGCTCTTTCCGTTTGTACCGAGCTTGGTGCTTTCATACAGTTCCTTGCCGCGTTCCAGTGATCCCCCCTCGCCGGCGAAAGCAGAAACCGCTCCGTAGATGACAACAAGGGCAGTAAGCATGGATGCTGAACGTTTCATTGTATCCTCCTGTCCAATTTTGATAAAAATCTTAGCAAATGGGCCCCCGTTGTCAATGTAAAGAGGGGGTATTCCACGTAGAATCCTGATTTGATTGCAGTTGACAGAATGCTTTTCGATCAAGTATAGTTGCGCATCCCAAGGCGATCCTACCCTAATTCCGTGTACAGGACAATTCATTGAATACCGAAATTCTCTCAGGCAACGAGGCAATTGCACGTGGTGCTTACGAGGCTGGCGTCAGAGTGGCAAGCGCCTATCCCGGCACACCTTCTACGGAAATACTCGAGAATATAATCCAGTACAGTGAAATCGACTCCTCCTGGGCTCCCAACGAGAAGGTCGCACTCGAGGTGGCCATAGGCGCCTCTTTCGGTGGCGGACGGGCACTTGCTTGTATGAAGCATGTCGGTGTAAATGTGGCTGCCGACCCGCTCTTTACCCTTTCGTATACAGGTGTTAACGGTGGTCTGGTACTGGTCACCGCAGACGACCCCGAGATGCACTCCTCCCAAAACGAGCAGGACAACCGGAACTATGCAAAGTTCGCCAAGGTGCCGATGCTGGAGCCTGCCGATTCCCAGGAGTGCAAGGAGTTCACACGTCTTGCCTTTGAACTTTCGGAGGGATTTGACACACCGGTCATGCTGCGCACCACCACCCGGATATCCCACAGCAAGTCCATAGTAAGGCTGGGCGAGCCGGTTACCGGACTTCCTGACCCCAAACTTATCAAGAATCCCCCAAAACTTGTGATGCTTCCCGGTAATGCCAGGGTCCGTCACCCCTTTGTGGAGGAGCGGACCAGGAAACTGTCAGAGTATGGCAATACCTTTGCCATAAACCGTATGGAGCTGCGGGATACCTCCGTTGGAGTCATTACATCAGGAGTCCCGTACCAGTATGTCCGCGAGGTCCTACCCGTGGCTTCCATCCTCAAACTGGGAATGGTGTTTCCTCTTCCCATGGGGCTCGTACATGAATTCGCAGCCAAGGTAAAAAAACTCTATGTGGTTGAGGAACTCGACCCTTTCATTGAAGAGCAGTTACTTGCAGCCGGAATCGAGGTTACCGGTAAGAAAATCCTACCTATCTGCGGTGAATTGACTCCGGAGAGCATACGGAAGGCGTTTGCCGGGCAGGGTCTTTTAGGGCTGCACTCTGCCAAGCAAGAGCCCGCAGCACCGATTAAGCTCCCAAGTCGTCCTCCAAACATGTGTCCAGGCTGTCCTCACCGCGGGGTCTTTTACCAGCTGAACCGTCTCAATGCCTACGTTACCGGTGACATCGGCTGCTACACCCTCGGTTTCATGCCACCCCTCAATGCCATGGACACCTGTGTCTGCATGGGGGCGAGCATCAGCAATGCATCCGGTATCGTCCGGGTGCTGAATACGGAAGAACAGCGCAAGGTGGTTGCAGTCATCGGTGACTCCACCTTTCTGCATACCGGTATCAACAGCCTCATGGAGATGGCCTATAACAAGTCCCCCGCTACGGTGGTGATACTGGACAACCGGATTACTGCCATGACCGGCCGTCAGGACAACCCTGCTTCCGGTTACACCCTGAAAAACGACTCTACCGGGCAGATCGATCTGGAGCAGCTCTGCAGGGCTCTCGGCATCATGCATGTCAGGGTTGTCGACCCCCTTGACCTGGAGGCCACTCGAAAGGCCTTGAGCGAAGAGATGGAACGTGCCGAGCCGTCGGTGATCATCACCAATCAGCCCTGCGTACTTATCAAGCGGGAAGGGGTCTTCCGAAAGGGTGAGGTTCTTGCCGTTGACGTTGAGTCGTGCACGGGATGTCGCGCATGCCTGAAACTGGGCTGCCCGGCGATCGAGTGGCAGCCCTCGGAAGGGAAAAAGGGGAAGGCATATATCGACCCGCTCCTCTGTACAGGGTGCAACGTCTGTCGCCAGCTCTGCAAGTTCGACGCTATCGGGAGTGCCAAATGAACGTACAAGTGACCAACATCCTTCTGGTTGGCGTTGGGGGGCAGGGGATCCTGCTTGCCTCGGAGATACTTTCTGAAACCTTCATGTTGGCAGGTTACGATGTGAAAAAGAGCGAAATACACGGCATGTCTCAGCGTGGAGGGAGCGTGGTTTCGCATGTCCGCTACGGCAAGGAGGTGTTCTCTCCTACTGTGCCTGAAGGTGAAGGTGACATCCTCTTCGGTTTCGAGCTTATGGAGACCTGCCGCTCTCTGCCGCTTCTCAAAACGGGGGCAACGGTCATAGCCAACGATCTGCGGATACCCCCGCCGGCGGTTCTGATGGGAGAGGCGTCCTATCCCGATGGACTTGCGGAGAAGATCAAGGAGCAGTTTACCGATTTTCTTCTTGTGGATGGACAGCAGCTGGCTACTGACGCAGGCAATCCGCGGGCAGCCAATACCGTCCTCTTGGGCGCAGTCTCCCGTCGCCTCGACATAGCGGAGGAGTACTGGTTCAGTGCACTGGAGAAGATGGTGCCGAAAAACGCGCTGGAAGTGAACAAAAAGGCATTCCTGATGGGGCGCAGCCTCTGATTGCAGGAGAGACAGATGTTCTTTAACGAGGATTTTGAGACCCTTCCCCGACCGGCGCTTGAAGCGCTTCAGCTGAAACGACTTCAATCGGTGCTGGAGCGGGTCTACGCCAATGTGCCGTTTTACAGGGAGTCGTTTGAACGGGCCGCCGTAAAACCGGCTGATGTCAAATCCTTAAGCGATCTCCAGAAGCTCCCCTTCACCACCAAGCAGAATATGCGTGACTCCTATCCCTACGCGCTCTTCGCAGCTCCGATGGAAGAGATCGTACGGATTCACGCTTCCAGCGGCACCACCGGAAAACCGACCGTTGTCGGGTACACCCAGAAGGATATTCAGACCTGGGCAGAGCTTATGGCTCGCTCTTTTGTAACTGCCGGAGTACATAAGGGCGACATAATCCACAACGCCTATGGTTACGGCCTCTTTACCGGCGGGCTTGGGGCGCATTACGGTGCCGAGCGTCTCGGTGCTTCGGTGATCCCGATTTCAGGCGGGAACACCCGACGCCAGATCATGATCATGCAGGATTTCGGCTCCACGGTACTCACCTGCACCCCTTCCTACTCACTCTTCATGGCCGAGGAGGCCAAACTGGAAGATGTGGATTTCAGGAAATTAAAGCTTCGTGTCGGCATTTTCGGCGCCGAGCCCTGGTCTGAAGCGATGCGCTCAGAGATCGAGTCAAAACTGAACCTCGCCGCCATCGACATCTACGGACTCTCCGAGATCATGGGGCCTGGCGTCGCCATCGAGTGCATAGAGGCAAAGTGCGGCCTGCATATATGGGAAGACCACTTCATACCCGAGATTATCGATCCTGAGACCGGAGAGAGGGTTGCGGAAGGGGAGAAGGGTGAACTGGTCATAACCACCATCACGAAGCAGGGGATTCCACTGATCCGCTACAGAACGCGTGACATAACCTCCATCTCGTACGAACACTGCGTCTGCGGCAGGACCCATGCCAGGATCGCTCGCATGAGCGGCCGGTCGGATGACATGCTGATCATCCGTGGGGTCAATGTCTTCCCCTCCCAGATCGAATCGATCCTTGTCGGGATCGAAGGTGTCGAGCCCCACTACCTCCTTATTGTAGACCGAAAGGATAATCTGGATACCCTTGAGGTGCAGGTTGAGGTCGATGAACGGCTCTTCTCGGACGAGGTCAAGGTGCTGCAGTCTCTTTCCAAGAGGATCGAGAAGGAGATCAAGGACATGCTCGGCGTTACCTGCAGTGCCAAACTGGTTGAGCCGAAGACGATCCAGAGAAGTGAAGGGAAGGCCAGAAGGGTTATGGACAACCGCAAACTGTAGGAGCAATCCTTGTGATTGCCCAAAACTTGGCGAATACAAGATTCGCCCCTGACCGGAGAACGCCATGAAAGCTGAACAGATCTCCATCTTCATCGAAAACAAATCAGGCCGACTAGCCGAGATCACACGGATACTGGGTGAGGCCGGGATAAACATCCGTGCGCTTTCGCTTGCAGATACCTCTGATTTCGGAATATTGAGGTTGATCGTCAACGACCGTGAAAAAGCAAAGACGGTTTTGAAGGAGAAGGGATTTACTGTCAGCAAAACCGAGGTGGTGGCGGTGGAGGTCCCGGACCGTCCGGGCGGGCTCTCGGAGATACTCCAGGTCCTCGACAGCCAGGGGATCAACGTGGAGTACATGTATGCCTTTGTGGAGCGTTGTGGCGAGAATGCGGTGATCATCTTCCGCTTCGATGAGACCGAAAAGGCCATATCTTCACTCAAGGCGAGTGGGTTCAATATTCTCGACGGAGAGCGGCTCTACAGCCTCTGACCGTTCGAATCGCTGCGAGGCCTTTTCGGCTCGCCTGACTCATAAGGAGGTACGCTTATGCAGAAGTTGGTTATCTGTCTGTTGATGCTGTTGTTCTCTTCCGGGTCTGTGTTTGCTGCAGGCACTATCAGGATAGGTGCGCTCTTTTCGGTGACCGGTCCTGCTTCTTTTCTGGGGGAGCCGGAGAAGAAGACCCTAGAGATGCTGGTGAAGGATATCAACGCCAAAGGGGGGATCAAGGGGAGCAAGGTGGAGTTGATGGTGTACGACACCGGAGGTGACGTAACCAAGGCCAAGCAGCTTGCAAACAAGCTGATCAAGGACGACAAGGTGATTGCCATTATCGGACCAAGCACCACTGGCGAGACCATGGCCATCATAGACGATGTCGAGAAGGCCGGCATACCGCTTATCTCATGCGCTGCCGGGATTAAGATTACCGATCCGCTCAAGAAGTGGGTTTTCAAAACGCCGGCAAACGATCACATTGCGGCTGAGAAGATCTTCAATTTCATGGCTTCAAAGAAGCAGAAAAGTATCGGCCTCTTAACGGTTAACGACTCCTTCGGCCAGTCAGGACGCGAGCAGTTGAAGGCACTTGCAAAGCAGAAGGGTTTCAACATCGTGGTTGATGAGGTATACGGCCCGAAGGATACTGACATGACACCCCAGCTGACCAAGATTAAAGGTGCCAAGCCGGATGTCATCATCTGCTGGGGGACCAACCCCGGACCTGCGGTAGTAACCAAGAACGTCAAACAGCTCGGTATCAAGACCCCTCTCTACATGAGTCACGGGGTAGCATCCAAGAAGTACATCGAGTTGGCAGGGGCAGAAGCTGCTGAAGGGGTCATGCTGCCTGCAGGCAAATTGGCAATCTACGACAAGATTAAGAGTTCAGATGCACAGTTCAAGGTCCTGAAGGAGTATGAACAGGCTTACAGCAAGAACTATGGTGTAGAGGCATCGACATTCGGCGGTTATGCCTATGATGCCTTCCAGATGGTTGCTGAGGCGATCAGGAAGGGTGCCGTCACCCCTGAACAGGTCCGGACAAATATCGAGCAGCTCAAAAAGCTTGTCGGGGTTTCTGGAGTATTTACCATGTCGGACAAGGATCATAACGGTCTTGACCTATCCGCTTTCGAGATGGTCCGAATTGCAAAGGGCGACTGGGAACTTGCAAAGTAATTCAATCCGGTAGGAGGACACCATGTCATTTAGCAGGCGTATCTTATTCTGTGTCATGATTCAGATTATCCTGAGTGCCGGTTGGGCCTCTGCAGCCCAGCCGATAAAGATCGGCGCGCTCTTTTCCGTAACCGGTCCGCCGGCTTTCCTTGGCGAGCCTGAGCGTAACACCGCGCAGATGGTGGTTGATGAGATCAACAAGGCCGGAGGAGTCAAGGGGCGGCAATTGCAGCTGATTGTCTATGATACCCAGGGTGATGCCACGAAGGCTGTTCAGGCGGCAACTCGCCTCATAAAGGATGATAACGTAGTTGCCATAATCGGCCCCAGCACTACTGGTGAAACCATGGCAGTGATACCGGTTGTGGAAAAAGAGAAGATTCCGATGATCTCCTGTTCCGCAGGGAGCAAGATAACCGATCCCTTGAAGAAGTGGGTCTTCAAGACCGCCCAGAACGATGGTTTGGCTGTAGGCAAGATATTTGAACATATGAACAAGAAGAAGATCAGCAAGGTAGCGATCCTGACCGTGTCCGATGGATTCGGTTCGTCAGGCCGTGAGCAGCTCAAAGCCAATGCTGCATCGTACGGCATCCAGATCGTTATTGACGAAACCTACGGGCCCAAAGATACCGACATGACATCCCAGCTGACCAAGATCAGGGGGAGCCAGGCGCAGGCCGTAATCTGCTGGGGTACTAACCCCGGCCCTGCAGTCATAGCAAAGAACGCCAAGCAACTCGGCGTGAAGCTGCCTCTCTTCATGAGTCACGGCGTCTCCTCAAAGAAGTTCATAGAACTTGCGGGCGATGCCGCAGAGGGGATCATGCTGCCGTCGGGAAGAGTTGTCGTTGCCGACCGTCTGCCTCAGAACGACAAGCAGGTGAAGAATCTAATGGCCTTTGTGAAAGACTACCAGAAGCATTACAGGACAGAAGGCGATCACTTTGGCGGTCATGCCTGGGATGCAGTCATGCTGCTCAAAGGGGCCATCGAAAGGGGTAGTGATTCATCTGCAGCAATCCGCGACCAGCTCGAGAAAACAACCAATTTTGCCGGAATCGGCGGCATATTCAACTATACCTCTGCTGACCACGCAGGACTCACCAAGGATGCCTTTGTAATGGTAGAGGTCAGGAATAAGGACTGGGTATTGGTAAAATAGGTCATCTCATATGCCGCATCCCCAAAGCCTCGCCGGGGCTCCCCAGCGAGGTTTTCTTTGTCTGATACCGAATTATGCATAGTAAGGAAGAAACCGGCTGATGGAATTTAGCGAACAGATAGCCCAGTACATGGTATCCGGTCTTGCGACAGGCTCAATATACGCATTGATCGGTATAGGTTTTGCCATAATCTACAACTCCACCGAGATCATCAACTTTGCTCAGGGGGAGTTCGTCATGCTCGGCGGGATGTTTACTCTCTTTTTCCTGAACGTGGCGAAGCTGCCGCTGCCGTTTGCCATCCTCCTGGCCGTAGCCTCCGGTACACTGGTCGGAATACTGTTCGAGCGCCTGGCGATCCGGCCTCTCAGGAATCCTACCCCTCTTTCATTAGTCATCATCACCATCGGCGGCAGTATACTTATCCGCGGCATAACCATGCTGGTAGGGGGGAAGGATACCCATGCGATCCCCCCCTTTTCCGGCAGCGAACCGATAGATATCGGCTCTGCAACCATGCTTCCCCAGCACCTCTGGATATTTGCGCTAACCCTGTTAGCGATCATCCTCAACAAGTTCTTCTTCCAGTACAGCATCACCGGAAAGGCGATGAGGGCTTGTGCCGCCAACAAGCGGGCCGCAGGCCTTGTCGGAATCGACGTTAAAAGAATGGTTCTGTTTTCATTCATGATCAGTGCCGCCCTGGGATCACTTGCCGGAATCATCGTTGCTCCGCTCACCATGACATCGTATGACGTCGGGGTCATGCTGGGGCTCAAGGGTTTCTGTGCGGCGATAATCGGCGGCATGAGCGGCGGACTCGGAACGGTTCTTGGCGGGCTCCTTCTCGGAACCCTTGAATCACTGGGGGCAGGGCTCATATCCTCAGGATACAAGGATGCGATTGCGTTCATTATTCTCCTTCTGATACTCTTCATACGCCCCCAGGGGCTCTTCACAAAGGCTGCGACGGACCGGGTATGAGATCGGCGATTAAGCGGGAACAGCTGAAATATCTTGTTCTTCTCATCTCCGTTGCAGTGGTGCCCCCTCTGTTTCATGGCGGATATCTGATGAATGTGATGGTTTTCGTCGGCATACACACCATGCTTGCAGTGGCTCTCAACCTCCTTCTGGGCTATGCGGGACAGATATCATTGGGCCAGGCGGGGTTCTTCGGGCTTGGCGCCTATCTCTCCGGCATTCTTACTACCATGTTTGGCCTGAACCCCTGGCTGGCAATGCTTATTTCTGCTGTAACAGTCGCTGCAATTGCCTTCGGGATAGGCTTTCCAGTGCTGAAGCTCAAGGGACACTACCTGGCAATGGCCACCCTTGGCCTCGGCATCATCATGTATATAGTGTTCAACGAGGCGGTCGACTATACCGGAGGACCTTCAGGCCTCTCCGGTATTCCCAATCTGAGTATTGGCGGGTTTAACTTTGACAATGACGTCAAGAATTTCTACCTGATCTGGGGGTTCACCCTTGTGGTCATGCTCCTCTCTCTCAATCTGGTCCATTCGCGCATTGGCCGGGCGCTTCGAGCAATACACGATTCAGAGGTGGCTGCCAAGGTCATGGGGGTGAATGCCCGGTTGCTCAAGGTGCAGATATTTGCGCTTTCCGCCTGCATCTCGGCTGTTGCAGGCAGCCTCTACGCACATACCATGACCTTTGTGGCGCCGTCATCCTTTGGGTTCAATTTTTCTGTCGAGCTGGTGACTATGGTCATCATCGGAGGGCTGGCGAGCATCTACGGATCGCTTTTGGGAGCAGCGCTATTGACGCTTCTTCCCGAGATACTCCGCGCCTTTCAGGATTATGATATTGTAGTGTACGGTCTTCTGCTGGTGGTCATGACCATGTTCATGCCAGGTGGCCTCGTGAAAGGGATTCCCGCACTGTACGGCAGGCTGCGACGGCGTAGCGCCCCTAGGGCTGGAAATGGTGGAACCAATGCTTGAAATCCGGGGAGTCACGCAACGCTTTGGTGGAGTAACGGCCCTGGAGGATATCTCTTTCACAATCACGCCTGGAGAGATTACCGGAGTAATCGGGCCAAACGGAGCGGGGAAAACCACCCTGTTCAACATCATATCGGGTATCTACGCTCAAACCAGCGGGACCATCTCCTTCGACGGAAGGGATGTTTCCGGCTTCTCATCCGAAAGGCTCGCGGTTCTTGGGGTTGTCAGGACCTTCCAGAACGTAGAACTGTTCGGGAAGATGACGGTTCTTGAAAACGCAATGGTGGGTCTCCACACGAGAAGCAGCAGCGGCTTGATAGCGTGCATGCTCAAGACTCCCGGCCATCTGGCAGAGGAACGCCGGATTCGCGAAAGGGCACTCCATTGGCTCGATTACACTGGCATAGCTGATCTTGCAGAGATAACGGCAGGCAACCTCCCGTTCGGCAAGGGCCGGATGCTGGAGATTGCCCGGGCGCTGGCCCTTGAGCCCCGCATAATTCTAATGGACGAGCCGGCCGCGGGCCTTAACAGCAGGGAGTCTCAGGACCTTGCCCTGCTGATAAGAAAGATCCGCGACATGGGTATCACTGTGGTATTGGTTGAACATGACATGGAGCTGGTGATGGATATTTGTGATACCATCGTTGTTCTGAATCTCGGCAGACTGCTTGCGCAGGGGACTCCGCGCGAGATCCAGGAGAACCCGCAGGTGATAGCAGCGTATCTTGGTGAAGGGTAGAATATACGTGCTTAAGGTAAAGAACGTAAATACCTATTATGGCAAGGTCCACGCGCTGAAAAACGTCTCCATCCATCTCAAGGAACGGGAGATAACAGCACTGATCGGAGCCAACGGTGCCGGCAAGACCACCATACTTAACACCCTCTCCGGGGTTACCCCCCCCGAGAGCGGTGAGATCATCTTTGCAGACTCCTCCATAGTTGGAATGGAACCGGACCGGATCGTCCGCCTGGGGATCTCGCAAGTCCCCGAGGGGCGGCAGGTATTCAAAGGGCTTACGGTTTCCGATAATCTTGAACTGGGCGCTTATCTGCGTTATCAGAACAGAAGCGAAAGGAACGAGATCCGTAGCGATATGGACAATATCTACGAACTCTTCCCGCGTCTTCTTGAACGGCGCAAACAGATGGCAGGCACTCTGTCCGGAGGAGAGCAGCAGATGCTCGCCATCGGTCGTGCACTCATGGCACGCCCCAGACTGCTGCTGCTCGACGAGCCTTCCATGGGTCTGGCTCCGCTGGTGGTCCAGGAGATTTTCTCAGTTATCGAACAGCTCCGTAGCCGAAAAGGGACAACGGTCCTGCTCGTTGAGCAGAATGCCAAGGCAGCTCTCAGAATGGCCGACCGTGCGTATGTACTTGAAACAGGCCGAGTGATACTGGAAGGGCCTTCCTACGAGCTCCTAGAGAACAAGGAAGTTCAGAGGGCCTATCTGGGGAAGGAAAAGAAAGAAATTTGGGAACGTTGAATTATTCCGAATTCAACTCAAGGACGAAATCGGGGCAGAGAGGACTGAACGACTAAGGGGTTCAATACAGGTGCGTTTAGGAGCTGGTCGCGATGTCGTTGATGATCGCTCCTTGATCTGGAATTGATATGCGGGGGAGTTATGGGAATATGGGATCCGGAACATGAATGCATGCCACGTGAAGAGATTGAACAGCTGCAGCAAGAGCGGCTGCAGGCAATCCTTCATCGGGCATACAAGAACGTAACCTGCTACCGTAACAAGTTCAACGAGGCTGGGGTTGATCCTGACGATGTCCGCACGGTGTCGGATCTTTCAAAGCTTCCGTTTACCTCAAAAGAGGACCTGCGTCTGAACTACCCGTACGGCATGTTTGCCGTGCCGCTCCGCGAGGTGGTAAGGATACACTCTTCATCAGGCACAACCGGCAAACCGACTGTAGTCGGTTACACCAAAAACGACATACGGACCTGGTCGAATCTGGTTGCACGCTTTATGACCGCTGCAGGTGTGACGCACGACGACGTGGTGCAGGTTGCCTTCGGTTACGGGATGTTCACCGGAGCCTTCGGCCTTCATTACGGTGCAGAGACGATAGGTGCCTCGGTCATCCCGATGGGTGGCGGCAATACCGAGAAGCAGATAATGATCATGCAGGACTACAAGTCAACGGTTATGGTCTGCACACCAAGTTATGCTATCACACTGGCCGACAGGATGGAGAAGCTTGGCATAGATCCAAAAGGGCTCTCTCTCAGGGTCGGCCTTTTCGGCGGCGAGCCGTGGTCAGAGGCAATGCGGTCTGAGATCGAGATGAGGCTCAGCATCAGCGCAACCGACAACTATGGACTATCAGAGATACTCGGTCCGGGGGTTGCAGGGGAGTGCCGGCACAAATGCGGGATGCATATCTTTGAGGATGCCTTCATCCCCGAGATTATCGATCCGGAGAGCTGTGAGGTACTGCCTCCCGGCAGTGTGGGTGAACTTGTACTCACAACACTTACAAAGGAAGCCTTCCCGATGATCCGTTACCGGACACGGGATATCACCAGCCTGGTGTATGACAGATGCGAATGCGGTCGGACCATGGTCAGGATGATGAAGACCATGGGGCGGAGCGACGACATGCTGATCATCAAGGGGGTCAATGTCTACCCTTCCCAGATCGAAGAGGTTCTTGTTGCCATAGAAGGTTGTGAGCCGCACTATCAGCTGGTTGTAGATCGAAAAGGTGCCCAGGATTCGTTGGAGGTTCAGATAGAGGTCACCGAGAATATCTTCTTTGACGAAATGAAGATGCAGCGTGCCTTTCTTGAAAAGGTTGAGAAGCGGATAGAATCGGTGATAGGGGTTGGGGTTACCGTCAAACTGGTTGAGCCAAACAGCTTCCCCCGCTATGAAGGGAAGGCAACGAGGGTTGTTGACAACAGGAACAACTGAACGCAGGCGTATACTAAAGCAGGGGTCTCCTGAAGGAGATATCAGTTGACTTTCAGGCAGCTGTCTGGCTAAATAAACAGCTTGATTTATTGTAAGACGGCATATCCTTGGCTTTTTGTCTTGTATCCTTTGCGGACAGATATTGGTCTAACTAGCTAATGAGTATATTATATTCGGTATAAGTAAATCCAATCGGGAGAGAGCGAAAGATGCAGATTACCGTTGAAGAGTTAAGTTCTGTAAAGAAGAAGATTAATTTTGAGATCCCGGCTGAACGTGTATCCAGCGAGATTGCGAAGGCTTATGAAAAGATTCGAAAGAGTGCCTCCATAAAGGGATTCAGGAAGGGGAAGGCCCCTCAGTCGCATATTGAGAAGCACTATTGTGATGTAATGGCTGAAGATGTGCTTCGTAATCTCTTTAACGAGACCTATTTCAAGGCGCTGGGTGATCACAAGGTGGTACCCGTATCCCATCCGCAGCTTGAAAGTGATGATGTCGTTCGTGGTCAAGCATTGAAGTTTTCGGCAACGGTTGACGTAATGCCGGAAGTAGCGAATGTCGTGTATAAAGGGTTGAAGGTTGCCAGGGAGCAGTATCTGGACGACCCGGCAAAGGTTGAAGAGCGTATACAGAAGATTCGTGAGAATATGGCTGAATATTCACCGGCCGAAGCCGGCTATGCGGCTGCGCTGGGGGATATGGTCGTAATGGATTTCACCGGTTCCCTTGACGGCGTGCCGTTCGAAGGTGGCCAAGGTGAGGATCATCAGCTTCTGCTTGGCTCCGGAAACTTCATTCCTGGCTTTGAGGATCAGCTTATCGGCATGACAGCTGGGACCGACAAGGATATTGCTGTCACCTTTCCTGCAGAGTATCATTCACAGGATCTAGCCGGCAAAGATGCAACCTTTGCCATCAAGCTCAAGGAGATAAAAACCCGGGTTCTCCCTGAAATCGATGACGATTTTGCCAAGGAGATGGGCGAGTTCGACACCCTGGAGCAGTTGCGGGCAAAGCTGGCTGAAACCATCGAGAAACAGGAAAAGGAGCGTATTGAGTCCGACCTGCGCGAACAGATTGTAAAGGCCCTGGTGGAGAGGAATCCGCTGGAGGTTCCTGCGTCACTTGTCGACAGGCAGCTTGACCACATGCTCGAAAGTGCCAAAAAGCGTCTGTCGTCGCAGAGGCTCACACTTGAGATGATGGGGATGGATGATGCGAAGTACAAGTCTGAGTTCCGAGACGTTGGCGAGCAGAAGGTCAAGAGCTCGCTCCTTCTGAGCGCTCTTGCACGGCAGGAGGAGATAAAGGTTGAAGAGTCTGACATTGACGGGCAGTTGAAAAAAATTGCTGAAGAAAATGGACAGAACTTCGATAAGCTTAAGGAGTTCTATACGAACAACGAACAGGCTCATGAGACAATAATAGACTATCTCATTGATGAAAAGGTATTTTCGTTCCTGATTGCAAATATCGAAATAAGCGAAACCGTCCCGGCCTGATACAATGGCTGCTAATTGACAGAGAAATAGGAGTGATACATGCTGGTACCGGTAGTCGTGGAACAGACAGGAAGAGGTGAACGTTCCTACGATATATATTCCCGACTTCTCAAGGACCGAATCATCTTTCTTGGCGGGCAGATAGACGATCATATTTCGAATCTGGTAATTGCACAGCTGCTCTTCCTTGAAGCGGAAGATCCGGACAAGGACATACATCTCTATATCAACTCTCCGGGTGGGGTCGTTACATCGGGGCTGGCCATTTACGACACCATGCAGTACATAAAGCCTCCTGTCGCAACTATCTGCGTTGGTCAGGCAGCCTCCATGGCGGCGCTTCTTCTCTGTGCAGGTGAGAAGGGGAAACGCTACAGTCTCAATAACTCCCGTATCATGATCCACCAGCCTCTGGGAGGCTTCCAGGGTCAGGCCACCGACATACATATCCAGGCGCAGGAGATCCTCCGGCTCAAACAGAGGCTCAGCGAGATGCTCGCCTCACATACTGGGCAGCCGCTGGAGAAGGTTCAGTCTGATACCGAGCGTGATTACTTTATGTCTGGAGAAGAGGCCTGCAGCTATGGTATCATTGATTCCATAATGAGCAGAAACACCCTCGGTGTTGGAGGTGCCAAGTGAGTAGAAGAGACGACAGGACCGAAAATCTGATTTGCTCGTTTTGCGGCAAGAGTCAGGATGAGGTGAAGAAGCTCATTGCAGGTCCTACGGTATATATCTGCGACGAGTGCATCGAGCTCTGTAACGACATCATAGCCGAGGAGTCAAAGCTCGAAGAGGCGATGAGTCCTGATATCCGCAAGCTTCCAAAGCCTCATGAAATCAAGGATGTTCTCGATGAGTACGTGGTTGGCCAGGACCGTGCCAAGAAAACCCTCGCAGTAGCGGTCTACAACCACTACAAGCGTGTCGAGGCAATGGGGAAGCCCTCCGACGTGGAGATGCAGAAGAGCAACATTCTATTGCTCGGCCCTACCGGTTCCGGCAAGACCCTGCTGGCCCAGACCCTTGCCCGTATCCTCAAGGTTCCCTTTGCCATGGCTGATGCCACCAACCTCACTGAAGCCGGCTACGTGGGCGAGGATGTGGAGAACATCATTCTGAACCTGCTCCAGGCATCTGATTACGATGTGGAGAAGGCGCAGAAGGGGATCATTTACATTGACGAGATCGACAAGATCGCCCGTAAGTCAGATTCTCCGTCGATTACCAGGGATGTATCAGGAGAGGGGGTGCAGCAGGCACTCCTGAAGATCATCGAAGGTACCATTGCCAGCGTACCTCCGAAGGGTGGTCGCAAGCATCCGCAGCAGGAGTTCCTCAAGGTCGATACCACCAATATCCTTTTTATCTGTGGCGGAGCCTTTGCAGGACTTGATAATATCATTCAGCAGCGTATCGGGGTTAAGACCCTTGGTTTCGGCGCCGAGGTCAAGAGAAGGGCAGAAAAGAAAAGCGGCGAACTGCTTGCCGAGGTGACTCCTGAAGACCTGCTCAAGTTCGGTTTCATTCCGGAGTTTGTTGGCCGCCTTCCTGTCCTGGCTACCCTCGCCGAATTGAACGAGGAGGCGATGGTTCAGATACTGAAGGAGCCGAAGAACGCCCTTGTGAAACAGTACCAGAAGCTTTTTGAGATGGAGCATGTGAAACTCAAATTCACCGACGGGTCACTGGTGGCCATCGCAAGAGAGGCGCTCAAGAGGAAGACCGGTGCGAGAGGACTACGTTCCATTCTGGAAAACGCAATGCTGGATATCATGTACGAAGTGCCTTCCCAGACCATGGTGAAAGAGGTCGTTATTAATGAGGACGTAATCTATCGCAGGGAAAGTCCGATAATAGTGTATGAGAATATGGCGGAGTCAGCATGAAGGGTGGTAAAATGCCGGTGAACAGTATCAGTCGTCCCAAAAGGGGGGGTCTCAGCAGATTCCCTCTTTTGCCGTTAAGGGATATGGTAATTTTCCCGAATATGGTTGTACCCCTTTTCGTAGGGCGCGATAAATCGGTGCGTGCTCTGGAAATGGCTGTCAACAGCGGTAAGGAGGTCTTTCTTGCTGCCCAGATGAATGCCTCGACCGAAGACCCTGCCAATGACGAAATCTATACGGTAGGGACGGTATGTCACGTTCTTCAGCTCCTGAAACTGCCGGACGGTACGGTGAAGGTGCTGGTAGAGGGTAAGCGCCGTGGAGAGATTGCAGCCTTCATCAATCAAAATGACTGTCTGCAGGTAGATGTCAGGGAAATGGCAGAGGTGAACTGTGATGCTACAGAAGTGGAGGCGCTCATCCGTGTCGTTTCATCCACGTTTGAAAATTATCTCAAGCTCAATAACAATGCACCTCAGGAAAACATAGAAGCACTCAAGGGAATAGTTGATCCCGGGCTTCTGGCGGATAACATGGTGGTGCATGTGACGATGAAACTTGCCGACAAGCAGGAACTCCTGGCGATGGCACCCCCTGTAGAGCGCCTTGAAAAGCTTTTGATCTTTATGGAGGGTGAAATAGAGATCCTTCAGATCGACAAGAAAATACGAGCCCGTGTCAAGAAACAGATAGAGAAAACCCAGAAGGAGTACTATCTGAATGAGCAGATGCGAGCCATTCAGAAGGAACTCGGGAGCAAGGATGACTATAAGCAGGAGATAAAGGAGCTTGAGGAAAAGGCGAAGACGCTTCCCCTTTCCGAAGAGGCTCGCACCAAGGCACTGGCCGAACTGAAAAAACTCCAGTACATGTCTCCCATGTCTGCAGAGGCGGCGGTGGTAAGGAACTATCTCGACTGGCTCTTTACCCTCCCGTGGGGCAAGCTGACCGATGAGCGAGAAGATCTCGGTGAAGCGGAGGAGATTCTCAATGCCGATCATTACGGCCTGGAGAAGGTGAAGGAGAGGATCCTCGAGTTCCTAGCCGTCAACTCTCTGGTCAAGAGCATGAAAGGGCCGATTCTGTGCCTCCTTGGCCCTCCCGGAGTGGGCAAGACATCTCTGGCCCGTTCGATATCCAGGGCCACGGGCCGTAATTTCGTAAAGATGTCGCTCGGTGGAGTGCGTGATGAGGCTGAAATCCGAGGTCACCGGAGGACATACATCGGTTCCATGCCGGGAAAGATCGTCCAGAGCCTGAAAAAGGCAGGGAGTAACAATCCCGTCTTCCTTCTTGACGAGATCGACAAGCTCTCCTCTGATTTTCGGGGAGACCCATCTTCTGCGCTTCTGGAAGTGCTGGATCCTGAACAGAATGCAACCTTCTCCGATCATTTCATGGACATTGATTATGACCTGTCCAAGGTAATGTTCATTACCACGGCAAATTCTCTCCATTCAATACCAAGGCCACTCATGGACCGTCTTGAGGTGGTGCGCCTCGAAGGGTACACTGAGGAGGAGAAGCTTCATATTGCTCGGGAGTATCTCCTTAAGAAGCAGTTAAAGGCACACGGTTTGATGGAGCGGGGTGTTTCCTTTAATGACAGCGCACTTACCGATATAATACGCCACTATACCCGGGAGGCAGGAGTCAGAAGCCTTGAGAGGGAGATTGCTTCGGTCTGCCGAAAGGTGGCCCGATTGGTTGCTGCCGGTGCAAAAAGGAAATTCGTTATTCGCCCGGCACAGATCAGAGAATATCTTGGAGCCTGGAAGTACACGCCTACAGGTCAAGAACGTGGAGAGGCAATAGGTGTTGTGACCGGGCTAGCCTGGACAGAGACTGGCGGTGACCTGCTGAGCATAGAGGTGGCTGTACTTCCGGGGAACGGAAAACTGACGATTACGGGCAAGCTCGGTGATGTCATGCAGGAGTCTGCTCACGCAGCTCTTAGCTATGTCCGCTCAAGGGCCCAGCTGCTCGGTTTGGCTCGTGATTTTTACCGCCATTATGATCTGCATATACATGTCCCTGAAGGCGCCATCCCCAAGGACGGTCCATCGGCAGGTATCACTATGGCTACAGCCCTTGCCTCCGCCCTCACCGGGATGCCGGTACGTAGCAGTATTGCCATGACCGGAGAGATAACCCTTCGTGGCAGGGTTCTTCCCATTGGAGGTCTTAAGGATAAGCTCTTGGCGGCGCGTCGTGGTCAGGTCAAGACCGTTATTATCCCGCAGGAAAACGAAAAGTCCCTTCAGGAGATCCCTGCTGACCTTCTCAAGGGGGTTAAGGTATTGCTGGTGAGTCATATGGATGAGGTGCTTGCTGCCTCCCTGGTGGGGGATATGGACCCTTCCTGGCGGGTCCCTTCACCCGAGTCGCAACGGAAGGCATTGGTCGCGACTATTGCCCATTGAATCAAGACGATACAAAAAATGCCTTGACACAATGGAAGGTGCTTTGTTATAAGACTGTTTCTGTTTTGTTGAATAGTTTTTCACGGGGTAGTAGCTCAGTCGGTTAGAGTGCCGGCCTGTCACGCCGGAGGTCGCGGGTTCGAGCCCCGTCTGCCCCGCCACTTAAGTTTAGGGCGAATAGCTCAGCTGGGAGAGCGCCAGCCTTACAAGCTGGATGTCACAGGTT
>CAZGQM010000015.1:0-79459 GCA_964528055.1 uncultured Geoanaerobacter sp.
GGCCGGCAGTGGCGTTCTTCTCTTCCCTGTACCAGAAGCCGATCAGTCCGTAGGAGCATAGTCCGACCCCCTCCCATCCGAGGTAGAGCAGGGGAAGGTTTTCCGCCAGTACCAGGAGGAGCATGGCGGCAACAAAGAGGTTCAGCAGGGCAAAGAAGCGGACATGGCAAGGGTCGCCAGCCATGTAGGCCACGGCATACAGGTGGATCAGCCCGCATACAAAGGTGATCATCAGGCAGAGGGAGAGGGAGAGGGGATCAAGGTAGAGCGTGAGCGGCGCCTTGAAATCAAAATCGGACAGCCACGAGGCGACCTCAATCGTGGCTGGTCCATTGTAGGCAATAAATGCCGCTATTGACGCGGCAAAGCTCCCACAGACTACGGTACAGGCCATGGTCTCGACCACCCGCCGCGGGAGAAGGCTCCCCATCATTGCGTTAAGCAGTGCCCCCAGAAGCGGGAGGAGAATTATCAGTTCGACGGCAATCTTCATCAGTCACGCAACTCCCTGAATTCATCAACGTCCACTGTCTTTTTCCTGCGGTGCAGGTAGACCACCAGTGCCAGTGCCAGGGATACTTCTGCCGAGGTCATGGCCATGATCATAAGCGCGAATACCTGCCCATCCGCTGTTCCCCAGCGGTTCGCAGCTCCCACGAATACGAGCATGGCGGCATTCAGCATGATCTCGATTCCTATCAGGAGCATGATGACGTTTTTCTGCCAGACAAGGACGCAGGCGAGTCCGAGACAGAAGATAATGACAGCGAGGGTCAGGACATGGGCAAGCGGGACGATCATGGGGCACCTCCACCCTCACCCGGCCTTTGGCCATCCTCTCCCTGAGGGAGAGGGGAGGGTCTCCTCCCCAGATAGAGAGCGCCGACAACGGCAAACAGCAGCTGCATGGAGATGATCTCTATGGCAACCCCGTAGTTGCGGAACAGGGTCAGTGAGAACTCCTTGACGCCGATTGCAGGAGGAACTGCAGGTGCTGCGGTGCGTGCAGATACGAGCATGGCAACCGAGGTCAGGATGATGCCGCAGAGTACGATGGCAGGGAGCCACTCTCTTATGAACGGACGAGTCGCCTTTTCAGGGTGGCCAAGATCGAGCATCATAATGACGAACATGAAGAGGACCATGACCGCGCCGGCGTAGATGATCACCTCGAACACCGCTATCATCGGCGCCGCGAGGAGAAAGAAGATGACCGCCAGGGCGAAGAAGGAGGTGACCAGATACACGATGGCATGCACCGGGTGCTTCTCGGTGATGGCGAAGATGGTGGCGATGATCGTCACGCTAGCCAGTATGTAGAAGATAGTCTGTTCCATGTGTCCTTTGCCGCGCGATGCAGCAGAACTGATTCCTATTTTTCAGTAAGAACGTAGAGCAAGGCCACAAACCATAAGAAGGAGAATAATACGGGGGCTCCCAATAGATAGTATTTGGATGACACACTACCCAAGGCCCGCAACCAGCCCGGTGCCTCCTTTTCCTCATCGGTTGTATCTAGTATCCTGAACCGTGGGTCGTCTTTATATTCTTTTTTTGATGCAATTTTGTTGATTTTTACCTGCCATACCTTTTGGAACAGGCTTGTCCGGCCAATAGATAGCACCCAGATAAACGAAAGGACCGAGCCGGCTAAAAACAAAAACCAATTCTCAGGCTTAAAACCACCGGCAACCTGAACTGCTGAGACAAGTAATCCATTTACTATAAGAAGAACCTGAAGTTTATTTGTTTTTATCGGATTTTCACTTTTCCAGAGATCTACATATGCCTTGAAAGCTTCATAGTCTTTTTCTTCTTCTGTCATGCCCTATTCTCCTTTCGAGTCCGTCATGCTCGAGCTTTCACGGCATCAATCCCCGCACATCCACCGGCGTGCTCTCTTGTGCCCCTTTGCCGCGTGGCTGGGTCACGCCGATCCCTGCGTGGCGATAAAAATTGTAATCCGGTTCCTTGCCGCCGTGGTCCACCAGCAGGTCTTCCTTTTCATATACGAGGTCCATGATCTCCCGCTTGCAGATCTCGAAATCAGGGGTCATCTGGATCGCCATGGTCGGGCATGCTTCGGCGCAGAGGCCGCAGAAGATGCAGCGGGAGAAGTTGATCCTGAACCATCCCGCATAACGGCGGCCATCCGCTGTTTCCGTTGCCTGCAGGGAGATGCAGTCCACCGGGCAGGCAGCGGAGCAGAGATAGCAGGCGACACAGCGCTCGCCTCCGTCCGGATCACGGGTAAGTACTATCCTTGCACGATAGCGAGGGTAGGGCTGGCGCTTCTCATCAGGATACTGGACCGTGACCGGTCTCCGGAAGATATGCTTCCAGGTTGTCCACATCCCGCTAAGAATCCCTGCTATGTCGCGCAGCACCGTCATGGAAGGCCTCGCAGCATCAGCCACCAGCCGGTGGCGAGGATGTTCAGGAGCGCAAGCGGGGTGAGGATCTTCCAGCCGAAATGCATCAGCTGGTCGTATCTGAGCCTGGGCAGAGTCCCCCTGATCCAGATGAAGAGGAAGGCAAAGGCAAAGACCTTACCCCAGAACCAGACCAGCGGCGGGAAAACCGGGCCGTGCCAGCCCCCCAGGAAGAAGGTTGCGGCAAGCCCTCCGAGCACGATGATATTGATATACTCGCCGACAAAGAAGAGTCCGAAGCGCATCCCCGAATATTCGGCATGGAATCCGGCTACCAGCTCCCCTTCCGCCTCAGGGAGGTCGAAGGGGATTCGCTTGCATTCGGCAATGATGCTGATCAGGAAGATGACGAATGCGAGTGGCTGATAGACGATGAACCAGCAACCTGTCTGGGCGTCGACGATATCGGAAAGCCTGAATGAGCGGGAAAGCATCACCACCGGTACCAGTGAGAGCCCCATGGCGAGTTCGTAGGAGATCAGCTGGGCCAGGCCGCGGATGCTCCCCAAGAGCGCATATTTGGAGTTGGAGGCCCAGCCGCCGAGAGCCACGCCATAGACCGCGATGGAAGATAGCGCCATGAAGATCAGGAGCCCCACGTTCATGTCCGCTACCTGCATCGGGACCTCTCGACCGAACAGGGTTATCGGCGCCCCGAACGGCACTATCGCAAAGGTGAGAATAGCAGGAATCGCGGCCATGGCCGGTGCCAGGTAGAAGAGCCATTTGTCGGCACCGAGAGGCTTGAAGTCCTCCTTGGTCAGGAGTTTGATCAGGTCCGCCAACGGCTGCAGGAGTCCGAGAGGGCCGACGCGGTTGGGACCTTTGCGGTCCTGTATCCAGGCCAGTACCTTCCGCTCGGAATAGACGAGATAGGCCGCCAGTGTCAGGATCACGATGAGGACCGTGGCGACCTTTATCAGTATGATGGCTATGTCGATCGCAGCAATGCTCATTATCCCTGTTCTACCGTGGCTGATGTTTTTTCGGTAATGATTCTCACCCCATCACCTTCCGGGTCGAGATCTTTCAAAAACTCCCATTCCCCTGAAAGCGGCTCTCCTGCTGGCTTTCCGCTGATCCGTTCGACAAGCGCTGCGATCACCTGCCATGCAGCGCGTGGGTCGCCGCCTGGTGGTGCCATGGAGTGTGTACGCGGCGGGTGCAGTGCCGGGTCTGATCCCTTGATCGGCAGTCCGGGTTTCATCACCTGACGGAAACGCTGGGCTCTTCCTTCGGTATTGACAAATGTGCCGTCCATCTCCACCCAGCCAGTTGTCGGCAAAAAGATGGAGGCGGTTTTCACTGCATCGGTCAGGAGCCAGTCTGCAGCGGCAACCAGGGGAATCCCTTTCAGAAGCGCGTCCGGGATATCCGCCTCGAAACAGATAACCCCCTTGATTGTGCCCGATGCAAGCGCCTCTGAAAGTGCAGGGCTCTTCCG
This sequence comes from uncultured Geoanaerobacter sp., assembly GCA_964528055.1. Lineage (GTDB taxonomy): Bacteria > Desulfobacterota > Desulfuromonadia > Geobacterales > DSM-12255 > Geoanaerobacter. The sequence continues at coordinate 3,877 of CAZGQM010000015.1, forward strand.
CTTTTCGGCAAGTAGCGCAGCCGCAAAGGCATTGGGGCCAGGGAGAAGGCAGATCGCCTTTATTCCGCTTTCCATGATCCTTTTGATGGTGGCGGGAGAGTTGTGTTTTGTCCCGCAGATGATTACCGGCCTTTCGAATACTCCGAACGGAACCTCTTCCGGATAATCCACCTGCACTACTTCGACAGAGATGGATTTTGCCTGGGCAAGAGGGGCGTGTTCCCCGACCAGGAAAACAGGGGCTCCATGGCGCCAGGCTTGACGAACTGCCAATGCGAGCATCGGCCCTTCTTCAAGGAGATCGGAATCGACGATGGCGATACAGTCGGCCTGTTGCACGTCGGCTATGGAGGCGCTGTTTTGCCTGGTCATGAGAGAAACGGCCGAAACCGTTTTCTCCTCCAGGGCTTCATCTATGAAGTAGCAGAGTGAGTCTGTGCAGAGGATTTCAGCAAGCCTTGCCAGCAGAAGATTTCCTTCCAGGGAGAGTCGGGGCGATCCGACAATGGCGATGCTCTCCGGACCATGAATATCCTGAATCTCGTTGATCCTTATGACCAGGTCGTCCAGCGCCTCGTCCCAGGAGAGTTCGCGGCCATCAACCAGGGGGATGCGGGGCCTTGCCGGGTCGTTCACTGAACTTTTTTTGAAGCGCCCGCGATCACAGATGAACCAGCCATTCACCGCATCGTTTCTTCGAGCGACGGTCTTCAAAAGCTCGCGGTAGCGTGCCATAGCCGTAGTATTGCAGCCAAGGGAGCAGCCGGGGCAGATTGAGGGTGCCATCTCATAGTCCCAGTAGCGGGCCCGGAACCGGGCACTCTTGTCGGTGAAGACCCCGGTGGGGCAGATATCCACCAGGTTGCCGGAGAACGGGGAATCGAGCGTCCCGTCCCTGAACCTGCCGAAGTAGACCTTTGAAGAGCTACCCATGACGCCGAAGTCGGTGCCGCCGGCAAACTCCTGATAGAAACGGACACACCGGTAACACTGGATGCAGCGATTCATCTCGTGTTCGATAAACGGCCCGAGCTCCTGGTTGACGTGGGTCCGCTTTTTCCCCTCATAGCGCCTGATGCCGTGGCCTCCGGCCACGGTGTAGTCCTGAAGCCTGCATTCACCCCCTTCGTCACATACCGGGCAGTCGTGCGGATGATTAATCATCAGCCACTCAATGACCATCTTGCGCAACTGTGCGGCTTCGCCGTCCGTGGTGGAGACAACCATGCCGTCCTGGGCCGGGATCATGCATGACATCTGGATACCCTTTACCGGCCCCTCCAGGAATTTCATGGCGCAGAGGCGACAGGCACCCACACTTCCGAGAGCCGGGTGGTAGCAGAAATGCGGTATCCAGACTCCAATCCGTTTGGCAGCTTCCAGGACGTTTGTGCCTGCCGGTACCTCTACCGGTATGTTGTCGATAATCAGTTTAGGCATCGTTTCCGTATCCTGCTAACGCCTTGCGTCGCGCCTTCTCATCATACATCCGCCTGTCAGCTTCGATGAGGAGATCCTCCAGCAGTATGCCGCGTTGGGGAGCGGTTGCCACACCAAGAGAAAAGCTTACCTGTAATTCCTTTCGCGCGCAGTTGACTGCCGCCTCGCAGTCGCGGATCCTGCCTACAACTTTTTCTGCCATGGTTGCGTCGGTTTCAGGAAGTATGATGGAGAATTCGTCACCTCCTGTCCGAGCCAGTATGTCGTCGGTCCGGATTCCCTGTTGTATGGTTTTTGCGCCCTGTATGATGAGCCTGTCGCCGGTGCTATGACCCAGTGTGTCGTTGACCGTTTTCAGACCATCCATATCGGCTACGATGATACTTATGGGATAGGAGCGTCCGCGGCCGAGCCTGGTAAGTTCCGTATTGAAGAAATCCCGGTTGTAGAGACCGGTCATCATGTCGTGGGTTGCTAGGTAGCGTAGCTGTCCTTCTGTCTGCTTTCTCACGGAGATGTCGCGGATCAGCGTCTGGGCTGCCGGTTCGCCACGATACGGGAAATAGGCACTGGAGACCTCCACGTCGAGCAGAGTTCCATCGAGACGCATGATTTTTATTTCGGCTATGGGAAGCGTCATTTCATGATCGTCGTATATTTTTTTGACCCTTCGTTGCACCAGTTCTTTGTAGTCGGGATGTATCCTGTCCAGGATCGACTTTCCTCTAAGCTCAGCAAGATCGTTCGCACCGTGAATACGGACTCCGGCCCTGTTAAGGAAGATGATTTCAAAATTGCTGTGGATGCAGATCGCTTCAGGGCTTAGTTCTACCAGGGACCTGAATTGCTGTTCGCTCTCCCTGAGTGCATCTTCAAGGTGTTTACGATCCTTCAGAGCGGCTATCATGGAGTTGAAGGCGACTGAGAAATCGCCGAGAAAGTCTACCGACTGATGGAAGTCGCCGGCTGCAATCTGCTTAGCTTGCCAGGTAAGGTGACGCAGGTTTGAGTGGAACTGCTTGAACGGGGCGATCAGGTTATTGCGTGGCGGGGGATCGAAATCCAGGTCCCCTTCCGAAAGGGCTTTCAGGAATCCTTGAGCGTCTCCGAATGAGGCAATTAATTTCTGAATCGCCTCGCACAGCTCCTGCAGATCCTTCACTGACTCGCAGTGCGGAACCGGGTCGCACTTCTCGCCGCGCAGAAGCCCGTTGATCGCCTCTGTCAGCATTCGTATCTGTTCAGCCCTGGCAGACATTCGTATCAGGGTCCTCCAGCTTTACTTCAAAACGGCAGGTTCGATCTCCGGTAGCCCAGCAATCCACCTCTTTGACAGTGAATGACTTACCGGTGTATATCTGCATAATTCCGGCAATGAATCCCTCGTCGTAGTGGCAGATGGTTTCGTCGGTAACCGGCAAACCGGAGCAGTCGAGATCCTCCGAAACCGTCAGGATGAATTTCATTGCGTCAAGATCTGCCTGCTCTACCCGGAGGATTCCGATGCTCAGTTCTCGTAACCGTTCCTGGAGCTCTGCAATGAAGCTGTTGAAGTCGAGGGTCGTATCGAGCAGATTGCGGCAGAACTCGCGACCGGCCAGTGCGCCCGCCTCGATGATGATGTCATTGGCAATCGAAGCACCAAAACGTCTCTCAAGCACAGCCATAAGAGTGTACTGCATGAGCCGGTAGATGGCGATGTCCATGTTCTGGCCGAGGTTGGGGCGTCCACTCTCCAGATCCCCGAGTTTGCTCCAGCTAAAGGAATAGTCGGACTCAGCAGGTATTGTCATGGGATCTCCTTTGGCGGCTCTTTGCGCCGATATTCAGCCTTTGTGAAACGGGCATCGCTTCTTGATGATATGTTCTCTCAACTCTTCGGAGAAATGCCTGAGCAACCCCTCGACCGGTCCCATTGCCCCGGGCGCCAGGGCACAGAAGGCGTAGTTCAGGTATTTCAGATGCTCCTCCAGGATGGCAAGATGCTCTTCGCTTCCCTTTCCCGCCTCGATCATCTCCAGGATGTTGACCACGAACGGTAGCCCCTCCCGACACGGGGTGCACCAGCCGCACGACTCTCTAGCATAGAAGCGGATAAGGTTAAGGGTAACTCCGACCATGCAGGTTGACTCGTCGAACACGACGATCCCTCCTGTGCCGAGACGGGAGCCGGCCTTTGCCACGCTGTCGAAGTCCATCGCTACATTCAGCTGCGCACCGGTAAAGTAGGGGGTTGATGCACCGCCCGGCAGGCAGGCTTTGAAGCGGCTCCCCGGTCGCATGCCGTTGCACGGGCCGTCAACGATCTCACCCAAGGTTATGCCGAGCGGCAGCTCGAAACAGGCGGTTTTCTTCACATGGCCGCTGACGCAGAACAGCTTCATCCCGGCTGCTTCGGGGATTTTTGCCAGCCCCTTGAACCAGGCCGGGCCATTGGCGATTATGGCCGGGATATTGGCCAGCGTCTCCACGTTGTTCACCACCGTAGGCCCGCCCCAGAGCCCCTTGATCGCCGGGAAGGGGGGCTTGGATCTGGGGTTGGCCCGCTTCCCCTCAAGGGCGTTCATCAGAGCCGTCTCTTCGCCGCAGATATAGCGTCCGGCAGAAACGTGGAGGTCGATTTCGCACGAAAAGCCGCTCTTGAGGATATTTTCCCCCAGGAGCCCTGCCTCCCTGGCCTCGTTGATGGCCCTGCGGATGTTCGCTGCCGCGGTTTCGTAGACGCGACGGATGAAGATGAAGGCGTGGCTGACGCCGATCGCATAGGAGGCGAGAATCATCCCCTCCACGAGGGAATACGGGTTTGCCTCCAGAAGCACCCGGTCCTTGTAGGTGCCCGGCTCCATCTCGTCGCAGTTGCAGATGAGCCAGCGAGGTCCGGGAAGGTCGCGGGGGACGAAGGACCATTTCTTCCCGGTGGGAAAGCCTGCGCCGCCCCGGCCACGAAGGCCCGAGTCGATGACCGCCTGCTGTACCTGATCCGGGGACATCTCTCTGAGCCCCTTTTCCAGCGCCGAAAACCCGCCATCTTTACGATACTCGGCAAAGGTGACGCACCGACCCTGTCGGTTATGGCGAAAGAGGAGCTGTTCCATGAAGAGCTATTTGAATGTCTTCAGGATATACTCGGCAATCGCCTTTGCTTCCTTGTCGGAGATATCTTTCTTTTCAAACTTCGTCATCCCGGCTCCAGGATTGCGCATCTTTGCCATGATATCCTTGGCTCCCTTGATGCCGTTTGCTGCCAGGGCCATTTTACCGATTGTCTTGGATGGGTTGACAATGTTCCCTCCGTTTGGATGGCAGCTTGCGCAGTGTTTTTCAAACTCGGCTTTTGCATCGAGTTTCCCCTTCATGTCGGCCTGGGCGGTGAAGGCAAAGGTTGCAATGGCAAGCAGGGAGACGGGAACGATAAGGCGCTTCTTCATGGGATATCCTCCTTGAGGTTTGCCTGAAATATCAGGCTGTAGTTAGGCTGGCTCGTTCATGCGCGAGAATCTCATCGGCCGTGTCAGGTGTCAGCAGGCCATGGAGCGTGTCGCCTATTATCATGGTCGGGGCATTACCGCAGTTTCCCAGGCAGCAGCAGGGGAGGAGTGTGAATAAACCGTCATCGGTGGTCTCCCCCTGTCTGATGCCGAGATGCCGGCAGAGGTGCTCCATCAGGGTTTCCCCTCCCATGGCCCAGCAGGAGATGGAGTCGCAGACATGGATCACCCTCCTGCCGACGGGCCTACGGTAGAGCATTTCATAGAAGGTTGCCAGTTCATCCACCTGCAGCGGCGAGAGGTCCAACAGCTCTGCCGCCTCTTCCACTGCCTCGTCGCTGAGCCAGCCGTAATGGCCCTGAATCGTCTTCAGCACCTCAACCGCCGCCTCGCGGTTGGTGACCGCTTTGGCTATGCGATGCTGCAGCTCCTCTTTCAGGGTCTCTGGAATCATGATCACCGATCCAGATCTGCCAAAACAAAGTCCACCGAACCGAGTATCGCCAGGAAGTCGGCCAGCAGCCATCCGCGGGTCATGGTCGGCAGCGCCTGCATATGGGGGAAGCTGGGGGTCTTGATCCGGACCCGGTACGGGATGTTGAGGCCGTCCGAGACCACGAAATAGCCGTTTTCTCCCTTTGGCGCCTCTATGGCGCTGTAGTTTTCCCCTGCAGGCGGGGTCATGCCGCGGGTGGAGTTTACGAAGTGATGGATCAGCGATTCGATGTCATGCAGGGTGTCCTGTTTCTGGGGCAGGACGAAGCGGTAATCGTCGGTTATCCAGCGCCCGCCCGGCATCTCCTTCCAGGCCTGGCGAACGATGTGCAGGGACTGGCGGATTTCTTCCATCCTGACCAGGTAACGGCCCCAGCAGTCGCAACTCTCGGCAGTGGGGACTTCAAAGTGGAACCGGTCATAGCCGCTGTACGGCAGCTTCTTGCGGAGATCCCACTCTACACCGCAGGAGCGCAGGTTCGGGCCGGAGAGTCCCCATTCGATGGCATCGTCCCTGCTGATCTTCCCAATCCCCTGGAGCCGCCTCTTGAAGATGGGGTTGCCGTTTAAGAGAGCCTCGTACTCTCTGAGCCGGTTGGGCATCCAGTCGAGAAACTCCTGCACCGGCTTGTCCCAGCCGTCGGGGAGGTCTTCGCTGACCCCTCCGATCCTGAACCATGCAGGGTGCATCCGGCCGCCGGTGATCATCTCCACGATGTCGAAGATCTTCTCCCGGTCGGTGAAGGTGTAGAAGACCGGGGTCATGGCCCCCACATCCGCGGCAAAGGTGCCGAGCCAGACCAGATGGCTTGCGATCCGGAAGAGTTCGGCAAGCATGACGCGGACTACCACGGCCCGGTCCGGAACCGTGATGCCGCAGAGCCTCTCCACCGAGTTGACGTAGGCGAGGTTGTTCTGCACCCCTGACAGGTAATCGATCCGGTCGGTATAGGGGATGAACTGGTTCCACTGCTGGCGTTCGGCTATCTTTTCCGCACCCCGGTGGTGGTAGCCGATATCCAGGTCAAGATCCCTGATCTCTTCGCCATCCAGCTTCAGGATGCAGCGGATGATGCCGTGGGTGCCGGGGTGCTGGGGGCCGAGGTTCAGAATCAGCGTCTCCTCGTCCACCCTGTCGAAGAAGTCAGACGCGGGGAGCGCCTGGTGCTTGCGGGCATCCTCTGTGGTGTACGGCGCCATCTCGGTTGCGCGAAACGGATGCTCTTTCCGTAAGGGGTGTCCTTCCCAGTCGTGGGGCATCAGGATGCGGCGGAGGTTCTTGTGGCCGCTGAACCGGATGCCGTACATGTCAAAGAGCTCCCGTTCATACCAGGAGGCGGCAGGAAACACCCCTGTCGCGCTCTTTATCTCAGGGGAGCTCCCCTCCAGTTCGGTCTTGATCCTGATATGGCCGGGAATGTCGAAATTGAGCAGGTGATAGTTGAGGGTGAACTCCTTGAACCGGGCTCTCTCCCTGCGGCAGGAGTCGTCAACCCCGGCAATGTCCTCCAGCCTGCGAAATGGGGCGCTGGATCTGGTTTTCAGATGCTTTAGAACCTCGGGCAGAATATCCTGAGGGGTCCGGTAGGTGAGCATGTCGGTGGCGGATTCATCCCTGACCACCCGGTGCTGGAAGGCGAGCTCCAGCTCACCGCTCAGACCGAAGTCAGGGTATTTGTGTTTCGGTGCAGGTGGCCGCCACATCTCGTCGGATCGCGGCATCCAGGGCTTCGGGTGTTTGACGGAAGCGCCGCGGATCTCGATCCCCTCCATGCCGGGTCCGCGGGTATCGCACGACTTGGTCTCACCGTCCACCAGCACAGGCGTGACGGTTCCCTGTGTCCCTCCCTGCAGGTGGAGCACAGGCCTGGCAGGCCGCTCGTCTTTCCTGATCTTCTCCTGCAGCAGCATCAGCCCCTGGATAAAGGCCTCTGGTCTGGGGGGGCAGCCAGGCACATAGACATCTACCGGGAGGATCTGGTTCACCCCCTGGACCACGCTGTAGACGTCGTACATGCCGCCCGAATTGGCGCAGCTCCCCATGGAGATGACCCAGCGCGGCTCGGCCATCTGCTCGTAGAGCCGCAGGATGGAAGGGGCCATCTTCTTGAAGACGGTGCCTGCAATGACCATCAGGTCAGCTTCGCGGGGGGTGCCGCGCAAAACCTCGGCGCCGAAGCGGGAGATGTCGTAGCGGGAGGTGAAGGAGGTCATCATCTCGACAAAGCAGCAGGAGAGCCCGAAGAACATAGGCCAGAGGGAATTGGCTCGCCCCCAGTTGATCATGTCGTCCAGGTTGGTGAGGAGTATGTTGTCAGGGATATCAGTTTTGGTCACGGCGTCCCTGCTCTCTGGATGGTCCCCAATCGAGGCCACCCTTTAGCCAAAGCCAGACGAGCCCTAGGAGCAATGCAACGATAAAAAAGGTTATGTGCAAAAGGCCAGCAAAGCCCAGCTGGTCCCACACCACTGCCCAGGTGAAGATGAAGGCGGTCTCCACGTCGAATACGATAAAGAAGATGGCCACGAGGTAGAAGGGGACCGGCAGGGCAAGGCGGGCCGAACCGGTGGGGATGACCCCGGATTCGTAGGGGATCTCCTTGGCCCGGCTGGTTGTCTTTGCCCCGAGCCACCAAGCGGCAAGGAGCAGCCCTCCGACTATCAGCACGGTCACGACTGCATATGCGATGAACGGATAGGCCTCAATCAGGGGTGACATGCTTCTCCGTAATTCCTGCAAATCGGAATTTTGCTCTTACCCGTAAAGATTAGCACAGGGAAGGGAAGTAGCAACCGCCCGCATCGGATATGCAGGGGCGACCCGGTCGGAATATCAATCAATGGACCAGTGTTGTAGCAGTTGACAACACTCTTATCTGTTGTTATTATTTCCAACATGCATGCCAAGCTAATGCTGAATGAGCGCCACACGATTTCGGAGATCTCTTTCGTCGAAATGGTGGTATGGCAATTACCATCCCCCCTGCCAGGGAGTTGCCATGCTTTCAAGTATCGACTTGCGCTTGTGGTGAATGGCACTTGTGTCCTTCGCTATGACAACGAGGCAGGTAAAGGCGATCACAAGCACAAAGGCGAAGAGGAAACCTTTTATCAATTCACCTCACCACAAACCCTGCTTAACGATTTTTGGCACGATGTAGACCATTGGAGGCCCTGATATGAAAAGTGTAACTCTGGAAGTTTGTTCCCGTGAAAAAATCAATAACCGCTTCCTGCGTGCATTCGAGGGAGCGGCGCAAGGACAATTCATCAGTTTTGAATCGCCTGAATTATTATTCAAGGTGATTTCCGGCAAACGGTGGGAATTACTGAAGGTCATGACCGGTGCCGGGCCTATGACAATTCGTGAAGCAGCCCGCCGCATGCAAAGAGATGTAAAGGCAGTACATGGCGATGTTCACGCACTTCTTAACGCCGGGTTGTTGCAGAAAACCGAAAAAGGCCAAATCATTTTCCCGTACGATGTCGTCCATGTGGATTTTATGTTGAAAGCGGCTTGATCTGTTCGGGATAGCAATTGGCTGGTCTGTTCGCTTCGTTTCCAGCACGGCCTCTAACCGAGATTCCAATATTTTGAACTGCACGGATAGATATCCATTTTAGCTGGATGACTTTGAAGGCCAACTTCACAATTCGGAGGATGGCCGGGTCTTATCAATAACGAGTAAGGCGGAGCCTTGAAAGCGGCCGAAGCAAGGACAATCCTGTAGTTCATTTTGGTTTGTCTACTTGTCAATATAGCGATGTGGGCAACATGCTTACGAACATTGCACCGATAATCACCTGACGAAACAAAAACCCATGGTGTCAGAAGTTTGTCGATAACGCAGGAAAATTTTATGATTGATGCCGAGATTTCTGATTGGCTGCTTGATTCTGACCCTGCATTGCGCTGGCAGGTCGAGCGTGATCTTCTCAAATTTCCAAAAAATGTGTGGATCGCCACGAAAGCGCGGGTCGCGACGGAGGGGGTCGGCGCTCGGTTGCTCGCATTGCAGGATCCAGACGGGCAATGGGCGGGTGGAGCGTTTTTCCCACGAGACTTCGATTTCGATGGCCCTGAAGCACAGGATGGGGCCGGTCAGCCGTGGACTGCGACGACTTGGACACTCAACTCACTTCGGGAGTGGGGAGTTGACGCGAGCGTTTTGGTCGGTACCGTGGAGAGTCTTTCGATGAACTGTCGGTGGGAATATGACAATCTGCCTTATTGGGGTGGTGAGGTTGATTGCTGCATCAATTCATGGACGTTGTCCAATGGCCTGTGGCTTGGCGCGGATATCGACAGTCTAGTGGAGTGGTTCCTAGCCCGGCAACTTGCAGATGGAGGGTGGAATTGTGAGTGGGTGAATGGGGCGACGAGATCTTCATTCCACTCCACACTAAACGCATTGAAGGCTTTGCTTGACTACGAAATTGCCACTAGTGACCGAGAAAGGGTGCGCAAAGCAAGGCAGGCCGGGGAAGAGTATTTGCTCAAGCGAGGGCTGTACCGCCGACTCTCAACGGGAGAAGCGGTCGCGCCATGGGCGACTCGCTTCGTGTACCCGTTTCGCTGGTTCTACAGTGTGCTGAACGCCACCGACTATTTCCGCACCGCCTCAATTCATTACGCCACCCAGCCAGATGTACGGATAGCGGATGCGATCGAAGTCATCCGAGGTGCGAGTCAACTGGACGGAACATGGATTCAAGAAGGAAAACACCCAGGGAGGGTGTGGTTCGAGGTTGATGTTCCTGCCGGTGAGCCGTCGAGGTGGTTGACCTTCTACGCTATTAGGGTGCTGTCATGGTGGGAGCAACGTCAAGGTGTCTGACCAAGATCGCACTCTGACCTTTGCATAGATGACTCGGTTTCGCTGGTTGGCCGTTGAGTCGACTGGCCCAGCCTAACATCAAGTTTGACCTAATAATTTCGTACCGAAATTACAGGTCAACTATGCGTTGGGCGTCATAGGCGAGCGGCCATATGAGAGATAATATGAGTATTGAGTCATATACACCTGGCCACACGCAAAACGCTACAGATTTCATGTCCACGCGGTCGATCAACTCGCATGGGCAGTTCTTCATCCCACACTTGATACCAGGTGTATCGGTTCTTGATTGTGGTTGTGGGCCAGGTACCATCACGTTAGGCATCGCTGCGCTTGTCAGGCCGGGCCAGGTGAATGGGGTTGATTTCGGGGTCAACCAAATCGAGCTGGCCAGGGCAAGCATCGCAAGCAGCCAAACGGAAAACGTGATCTTTCAAACCGCCGACTGCTACTCGTTGCCGTTCTCTGACAACAGCTTCGACCGGGTGTTTAGCCATGCACTCATGGAGCATCTGGCTGAGCCGTGTCGGGCTACAAGCGAGATGTATCGTGTTCTAAAGCCCGGCGGTGTGATTGGACTGTGCAGCCCCGACTGGGGCGGTTTCGTCCTGGCACCGCCCTCCAATGAATTGGGCGAGGCGATCAAAGCATACACATCCCTACAAACAAGGAACGGCGGTGACATTCAGGCGGGCCGGAAGTTAGGGGTGTATCTGAAGGAATGCGGGTTCAAGAATATTCAGGTGTCGGCTCGGTATGAGTGCTACGAATCCTTGCACATTATCGGCGAATACCTCGCTCTCCAGCTCGAAAAGCAAGGCGAAATGCTTCACGCAGCAACGTTACGGCAATGGAGCCAGAGTGAAGACGGCATGTTTGCTCAGTGCTGGGTCTCGTGCGTGGGCCATAAAGAATGACGCCGAACCCCCATAAATTATTACACGGTGGTGTGGGAGGTCGGCGGGGGAGACCCCGCCTCCTACCCGATTGAACAAATGGACAACATTAAACGAAATAATATAATTCGAAGCTTGCTTGTTGTATTTGGAATGTGTTGCCTCGTTACAGCGATTGTCAGCGTTTACCACGTTTGGGATACCAATATGGAATTGAAGGCGCATCCCGCGCCAGGCCGCATGGTTGAGGTAAACGGACTGAAGTATCACCTTAACTGCATGGGAACAGGTTCTCCTACAATCATTCTGGAAGCCGGTTTGGGGGAAAGTTCTCTGAGTTGGTATCCAGTTCAAGCCAAACTGGCCGAAACTACCCGCGTTTGCTCGTATGATCGTGCAGGGCTTGGTTGGAGCGACCCTGCAGGTGACCCGATGTCACCCGAACAAGTAGCCGAGAACTTACATACACTCCTTCGAAGTGCTGGAATTGCGCCTCCGTATCTGTTAGTCGGTCACTCAAGAGGCGGGCTGTTTTGCCGCAGCTTTTATCATCAGTTTCCCAACGAGGTTACGGGAATTGTTCTTGTAGATTCCGTTCACGATAACGGTGCTTCCCGGGAGTATCCCTATGCCAAATGGGACTACTTCAAGCAAAGAGTACAAATCGCAATTGCCGTTCCCCTGTCTCGGATCGGTTTAGTCCGCATCATGGGTTGGGCAAACGCGGATCGTCAACCATCACCCTTGCCTGCTGATATTGTGGCAGCGAAATCGGCAATTCAGAACCGCACCGATACGGCCAAGGCCGTAGTCAACGAAATAACCGTGATGCGGAGAAGCTTGGCCCCTTCAACACCACCTCCATTATCCCTTGGGAACCTTCCGCTCGTTGTTCTGACTTCAGGTAAGCGTATTGACATCGAATTGGCCAAACAGAAAGCTAAGGCCGAGAAGACTTCGGTGGAAGACGCTGTGGCACTTGCGCAAATTGATCGGAGCTTACAACAAGAATTAGTGGCTCTTTCATCGAATAGCAAGCAAGTTATTGCTGAAAAAAGTGGACACTTTATTATGTACGACCAACCCGATTTGCTGGTTGGCTCTGTGCTTAAACTCTTTAACTCTGTCCGTTGAAGTCATGGCGAGGCCCAGTCCAACGCAATTGACAAAACCAGACAAAAGCGAGAACACAAAATAGAACGACACCATACAGATTAACATTGTGAGTTAGCAAATAATAGTTATGGTATCCCTCAATTACTTGCTCAATTACTTGCGATTATATCTCATAGCTTGACGCAGCAGATCCTCACGTTACAGTTGAGTACTAACTGTAAACTTTACTAGGTTAATGGAGGATGCATGGCTAGTGAGGCCGCATTCAAAAAATGTCCCGGCTGCTTCACCAACTGGCAGACAAGGGAGGAATTCCTGAACGACACCTGCCTTGAACTGAATGGGTACAAGGCTGACTTCAAGGAACTGCAGTACGGCCTTTTCTTCTTTACCCACAAGGCGAATGACTGTTTTTCAACAATGGCCCTAGAAGTGAATTCATTCCGCGATCTTTATGACGGCCCCACATATCCGGATAGCAAGGCGTTGAGCGAGGAATGTCCCCGTTACTGCGTCGATGAAAAGCAGTTCAATCGCTGTGCTGCCATGTGTGAGTGCGCCTTCGTGCGCGAAATTCTGCAGATTATCCAGGAGAGGCACGGGACGACTGGTTCAGTTTCCTGAGCGGGCGACCCCCTCGACCCTCTGGAATTTAACGGAAATAGAGGACGGAAATAGAGGGTCACCATACTGATTAACATTGTGAGTTAGCAAATAATAAGTTGAAGATGCAGTGATCCACGAAGCAGCCAGCCAAGTCGGAGCTGAAGCCATTGTTACGCGCAATCAGAAGGACTTCAAAACCGGTGTACTCCTCGGAAGAGATGGCACATATAGAGGCCTCTCAGAGTTTTAACTAGCGAGAAGAGCCCCAACTCTGTAGGTACTGGATCGTTGCAGGGCAGCATCCTGCACTAAACTCTCCCCATTTTCTTCAGATAGGCTCGGATTCTTTTGGCATTTGTTCCCACGTCGCTGATGCCGACCCGCGAGACGGATCTGACATCCAGGAGCGACCGGTTGCCTGCGGGGGCTATCCGGACCACGATATCGTCCTTGAAGCCGAACCAGAAAGTGGTGTCTGTCGCCTCGATCCGGCCTTGAGCCGCATCTGCTGCTGCAATCTTCCACCCCATTTCATGCGCAACATCGACTGCCTTTGCAAAGGCTTGCTCCTGTGGGAGATCCATGACGAGAGTCTTTATCTCCGGATAGGCCTGTCGCTGCTTGGTTGCGATCTCTATGCCGCCGTATTCTGTTGGGTTTGGCGCGTTCTTTCGCAGAGGGGCTATGGCAACGAAGCCAGGAGGGCTTACGGTGTCTGTCGTAATGTCGTGGATGCGCGGCAGTGAGGATGCGGCATGTTTCCAGGTGAGCGGGACGGTAATCGACACAACCGAGATACAAGAGCCTGTAACGGCAAGCAAGACTCCGAGGAGCAGGCCTCTTTTGACCGATGTTACTGTTGCGGCCAGACTGAGGAGAAGGGCTGCCACTTCAAGGTAACCGCCGTACTTGAGTATGGCAAAGCCCGTGCGGAACTGCCAGAGGCCTAGTCGGGTGCCAAGCCCCGATGAAACCATTACGAAAAGTGCAATGCCGGCAAGCCCCAGAGCTGCAAATGAAAGGCTAAGACCCTTTTTGGCTGTCATGCCGGGCGGTTGATTGTTACGTGCCATTTCAGCAGCCCCCTGATTCGCTCACGTGATTGCCACCTGAAGTTGCCATGGTCTGTCTCCTCCTCCTTCTTCTTCTGTCCATCTCCTTTCCCTTATATTGTACTGCAGATCTTCCCATATGCCCACAATGCCTTCATCCGATGCAGCCTGGGTTATTGACTATACGGTCACAACGGATGTTCTCGGAAATGTTCCTGAACTGGAAACCGTAGATGGCAAAGGTGGTGGCCAGAGGGGACAGTTACGCTCTCGTTGGTAATATCGAGGGAGCAGATTAATGGAAAAGGGGTTAGATGATTGCATCTAACCCCTCTTTATTACAAATATCCTGTGGGTGGAGTGCTATTATTTCAGATTGTAGAAGACCTCCTTGCCGCGAAACTGGGCAACGGTGTCCAGTTCGTCCTCTATCCGGAGGAGCTGGTTGTACTTGGCAACCCGGTCGGTACGGCAGAGGGAACCGGTTTTGATCTGTCCGGCATTGACTGCAACCGACAGGTCGGCAAGGGTGGTGTCTTCGGTCTCGCCTGAGCGATGTGAGATTACTGTTGTGTATCCGGCACGCTTGGCCATCTCGATGGCGTCAAGGGTTTCGGTCAGCGTGCCGATCTGGTTCAGTTTTACCAAGATCGAATTGGCGATCCCCTTCTGGATTCCCTCCTTCAGGATCTTCGGGTTGGTTACGAAGAGGTCGTCACCGACGATCTGAATCCGTTTGCCGAGTCTGTCAGTCAGGAGCTTCCAGCCATCCCAGTCGTTCTCGGCCATGCCGTCCTCGATGGAGATGATCGGGTACTTGTTCACCAGGTTTTCGTAAAAATCTACCATCTGGGCAGCCGTTTTCTTCGGCTCTGCCTCGTTCTCAAGGGTGTATACCCCATCCTTGAAAAGCTCGGAAGAGGCGACATCCAGGGCGAGCAGTACCTCTTCCCCCGGTTTGAAGCCGGCCTTGACGATGGCCTCCATGATGACTTCCAACGCCTCCTCATTGGATTTGAGGTTCGGTGCGAAGCCCCCTTCGTCACCTACGGCGGTGTTGCAGCCTTTGGCCTTCAGGACACCTTTAAGGGCATGGAAAATCTCCGCCCCCATCCTGAGAGCCTCCTTGAAGCTCTTGGCGCCTGCCGGCATGATCATGAATTCCTGGATGTCCACGTTGTTGTCTGCGTGGGCACCGCCGTTGATTATATTCATCATCGGCAGTGGGAGTTCCTTGGCATTGCAGCCGCCGATGTACTGGTAAAGCGGCAGTCCGACCTCTTCTGCGGCGGCTTTGGCGACTGCGAGCGAGACCCCCAGGATGGCATTGGCCCCCAGGTTGCTCTTGTATTCGGTGCCGTCCAGTTCCAGCATCTTCCGATCTATTCCAACCTGATCAGTGGCTTCCATGCCGATGATCTGATCGGCTATCTGTGTGTTGACGTTGTCAACTGCCTTCTGGACACCCTTGCCGAGATAACGGCTCTTGTCGCCGTCCCGAAGTTCCAGCGCCTCGCGCTCGCCGGTAGAAGCGCCTGACGGAACTGCTGCACGCCCCATGACGCCCGAATCAAGGAATACCTCGACCTCCAGGGTAGGATTGCCTCGCGAATCAAGGATTTCTCTGGCATAGACATCGGTGATCTGACTCATGAACTCCCCCTTCAAAGTGGAAAAAAATTGAGAGCGGGCATATTCTACCCGCCGATTAAAGCTCTTTTATAGCACATATAGTTGAAAAGTCCACCGTTGGTTGACTCCGGAGGGTTAACCATGATTACAGGCCCTTACTGCCGGCAACTCCTTTTTCCGTTGTCTTGATCCCTATAAGTGATATAGTTGGCCATTGTGTCGGAACATTGTCGTACGTTCTGTTATTGGTAAAATTATCAGGCATAGGATCTGAATGTCCGCAGACGACTCAGAAAAATCAATAAAGCACAGAAATCCACTGCTGCTTATTGGAGAACGTTTTATCAATTCGATGCTGGAGCGGTTTTCCGCCCCGCATCAGGTCCAGCGCAACCGGACCGTCTTGCTTCTCTGCATATCATTCCTGCTGACTTTACTCCTTCTGCCAGGCCAACAGTTTGCAGATCCCCGCTACAAGGTAGGCGACATTGCCAGCTCGGACATTCGTGCCACTCAGGATTATCTCCTTGAGGACAGTCGCCTGACAGAGAAGAAACGAACGGAAGCCGAGGCTTCTGTACCGTATGTCTATGATTTTAATGCTACTGCGGGCCAGGAAGTGACAAGACGATTTGAGATGGCTCTTTCTAAGGCAGCAGCGGCCCGTTCATCGGACCGTCAGGCTGACAAGACCGACCTCCGAAAAGGACTTAACGATGCCTTGGGTTTGAAACTGACGGATACGGAATTTCTTGCACTCCTCAATGTCAAATCCGACCGTTCGTTGCTGGCCGAGATCAATCGCCTGACCGGGGTAGTATATGCAAACAGGATTGTCGCTGATGCACGTATGTTCAGCACTGACCTGGCTCACGGGGTGGTGTTGCAGGACTCAAGAACCTGTGAGTCGATGGGGGCACTCGAACATTCGTTTAAGGCACTCGATACTGCCAAGGCTCGGGAAATACTGAGGGAGATGCGAATCTCCGGCGGTCTGGATCCCCATGATCAAGCTGTCATTAAAGGTATCCTGGACAGATCACTCATACCGAACCTCATCTTCAACCGGAATGCATCGGAGGAGAAGAGGCATCTGGCCAGCAGTGCAGTCAGCCCTGTCCTGTACCAGCTGAAACGCGGGGAGATGATCGTTCGTTCAGGTGAAAAGTTAAGTGAGGAGCAGGTTCGCAGGCTGGATCAGATTTTCGCCGGTAAGAACGCAATCCTAAGGTTTTTTACGGGAGTCGGAGTTTTCTGTCTTGTCCTTATCCTCTTTTATTTCCCCTACAGATTTGCCCGGAAGAACATCAGAAAATTCTCTCCCGGGAACAAAGACCTTGTCCTGATTTCCCTTATCACCCTTTTCAGTTTCGCGCTGTTAAGGACTGGGTTGATGATCTCCACTGCCATGGAGGGGCTTCTCTCGTCCATCAACTCTTCGAGTTTCTACTATCTGTTCCCCTTTGCTCTTGCACCGATGCTGGTCAGGATCATACTGAATTCCGAGGTCGCACTGGTCTATTGTGCCGTCTGCGCCCCCCTTGCCGGCATCATGTTCGACGGCAGCATCACTATCGTGATCTACGCTCTGATGGGGGGGGTGGTTGGCGCCCATGGAGTCCGGCACTGCAAGGACCGCGGTGTCATATATACGGCCGGACTGAAGGTAAGTGTGGTAAACGTGGCCATGGCGGTCTCCTTCCAGATACTGAATGGCAACCTCTTCTCAGTGCAGACCCTTTACTGCGCAGCCTTTGCTCTTATCGGCGGGGTAGTGACCTCGATGATAGTCACCGGGATTATCCCCCCGATTGAGAACATCTTTCAGTACACCACAGACATGAAACTCCTTGAGTACTCAAACCTTAATGCTCCTCTTCTGCACGAACTGATGGTAAGGGCTCCAGGGACATATCACCACAGCGTGCTTGTGGGTAATCTTGTGGAGGCAGCGGCAGAGGCTATTCACGCAAATCCTCTCCTTGCCCGGGTGGCAGCCTACTATCATGACATAGGCAAGGTATCCAAGCCTCTCTATTTCATAGAAAACGTAAAGGGTGGCGATAACCGGCATGACAAGCTCTCGCCGAACATGAGTGCCCTTATTCTTATCGCACACGTAAAGGAGGGGGTGGAGCTTGCACGTGAGTACCGTCTCGGCCAGCCAATTATCGATATCATCCGCCAGTCCCACGGCACCGGCCTGATCTCGTTCTTCTTTCAGAAGGCCAAAACCCAAGCTGCCGATCCGATGACAGTCAACGATCAGGATTTCCGCTACCCGGGGCCCAAACCTCAGACACGCGAAGCCGGCCTGGTTCTTCTGGCAGATGCTGTAGAGGCTGCCAGCCGGACTCTTTCAGATCCGACGCCTGCGAGGATTCAGGGGTTGGTGCAGAAGATCATAAACAATATCTTCATAGATGGTCAGCTTGATGAATGCGAACTGACCTTGAAAAACCTGCACGAGATCGCCAAAAGCTTCAACCGCGTGCTGAACGGTATCTATCACCATAGGATCGATTACCCGGAGCCTGCCTACAAGGATAAGACCGGCATTGGGAGGAAGCCTGTTGAACATAGCAATAATGAACCGCCAGCGTCGTCACCGGATAGCGACGAGCATGCTCAGAAAAGTAGCGGAGAGGGTCTTAAGCGACTTGGGAGAGGACGATAGCGAGCTCTCTATCTCCATCGTGGGGGACCGCTCCATCCGCAGGATCAACCGAGAGTATCTGCAAAAAGACAGGTCAACCAATGTGATATCCTTTTCCCTGCAGGAGGGTGAATTTGGAGGGGTCAATCCCTCTGCTCTGGGGGATGTGGTAATTTCTGCCGACACTGCAGCGCGAGAAGCTGAAGAAGGAGATATCACCTTTGAGGAGAGGCTCTACTTCCTGCTATTGCACGGTATCCTGCATCTGACAGGTTACGATCATGAGCGGAGCGGTGAGATTGAGGCCCATAGGATGGAGGTGAAAGAGCAGGAGATTTTCGGGATTCTGAAACAGGAAGGGTTGTTGTAGGGGCGTCGTTTGATGCGCCCAATCATGCGAGGGCCCAGCAAGCGGCGCCCCAACGAGGATTTCATCTGAAGCCGACCAGATTCATCGACTCACTCAACTGTGCCATCGAAGGGATAATCCACACGGCCCGGACCCAGAAGCACATGCGTCGACATTTCCTTGCGGCCCTTTTTATTTTCCCCTTGATACTGGTCCTGCGGGTGACAGAGGTAGAATTCATCCTGATTGTCCTCTCCATCTCTTTTGTCCTCTTTGCCGAACTTATGAACACTGCGGTAGAGGTGGTAGTGGACATGGTCTCTCCTGACTACCACCCTTTGGCAAAGATAGCAAAGGATGTAGCTGCCGGCGCTGTGCTGATGGCTGCCATTGGCGCGATGGTCATGGGATACCTGGTCCTGAACAAGTATATTTTCCCTGTTTACAAGGAGGCACTTGGCGTGGTAGGAAACCCTTCCGAGATGGGAACTCTGGTCTCTCTGCTGGTTGTGGTTATCGTGGTGGTGATCCTTAAGGCAGTTTCCGGAAAGGGTACGCCACTGGAGGGGGGGCTTCCGAGCGGTCATGCGGCAGTGGCCTTCTCTATTGCCACTATTGTCTCACTATCCACTCAAGATCCCCTCATTTCGCTCCTGACCATATCAATGGCCTTGATGGTATCCCATTCTCGCCTGTTGCTGCATATCCACTCGCTTCGTGAGGTTGTCCTCGGTGCTGCGACCGGGGTACTCCTAACTCTTGTTATCATGTTTCTGTTTCGTTATTATCACTGAGCCGACGTAAGTCGGAGTTTCGTAGTACTGGAGGATTCCATTTTTGGACGAAGGCGGCAGTAGGAGAAAATCAGGGTTGTGGGGAGTGGTAAACCGCTTTCTGTCGGGTCGGCGCAAGGTTACCGAGGAAGAGATACAGGACCTGATGGACGCCGGTGAAGAAGAAGGGATCATCAACGAGGAAGAAAATGCGATGATCCGTTCCATATTTGCCCTGGGCGATACGGTGGTACGGGAGGTCATGGTGCCGCGTACCGACATGGCATGCATACCTATTGATGCGTCGATCCGGGAGGCCCTGGATACCATCATTGCCTGCGGTCATTCGCGTATCCCTGTCTATGACGGTACGATGGATAATATTGTGGGATTGCTTTATGCCAAGGACCTTCTGAAATACTGGGGGATTGATGAGGCGGATGTTTCTCTATGCTCTATTACCCGACCAACCATGTTTATCCCCGAATCCAAGAATCTGGAAGAGATGCTGCAGGAGTTTCGCAAGAAGAGGATACACCTGGCAATAGTAGTCGACGAGTATGGCGGAACAGCTGGGCTTCTGACCATTGAGGACCTGCTGGAGCAGATCGTCGGCGACATTCAGGATGAATATGACAGTGAGGAGGAGTGGCTTGTTCAGGACCCTGACGGTTCTGCGACCATGGATGCACGCCTCCCCATCGAGGAACTGGAATCGCATTTCGGCATCAGGATTGAACACGACAAGTTCGATACAATGGGAGGACTTGTCTTTCACATTATCGGACGTATTCCCTCTGCCGGTGAGGTGGTGATGGCTGAAAAAATGCAGATTACCGTGCTTGAGGCGGACGAACGTCGAGTTGTCAGGCTCAGGGTTGAAATCCTTCCGGACAGTGGCAGCGAGGGGTAACGGCCCGTGAAAATCCCTTATCTGCTGAATGAAAAAGGGGCTCCGCTCCAGGCAAGCTCCTATCTACCCGCCGTTCTTTCCGGAGTTTTGCTGGCCCTCTCTTTTCCCAAGCCGGGGATGTCGCTCCTTGCCTGGGTTGCATTTGTGCCGCTGCTCTGGGCTGTGGTCGGGGCAACTCCTCGCCAGTCGTTTCAGCTGGGCTTCATCTCCGGTATAGTGGCCTATACAGGGATCGTATACTGGCTGACCATTGTCATGAACAGTTACGGCAATCTGCCGATGCCGGTCAGCGCGTTCATGACACTGGTCATGGCAGCCTATCTTGCCCTATATCCCGCAACGGCAATGCTGCTGGTCCGATCAGGTGAAAAGTTCGGCATTGCAACTGCGGTCTCATTTCCTGTCGTATTTACCGGGCTTGAGTATCTGCGTGCCTATGCCCTGACAGGTTTCCCCTGGGCAAGCCTCGGCTACTCCCAGTACAGGACACTGCCGCTTATCCAGATTGCCGACATTACTGGTGTCTACGGGGTCAGCTTTCTGATCGTCCTGGTAAATGTTGCTCTCTACGGGATCATCAGGTTACTTGTCCGGGGCGATCGCATTGCAGGAGCCTTAAAACCGGCAGCTGTCGCACTGGGACTGGTTATAGTAACTCTCTGGTATGGATTTGACCGGCTGACAACTCCTGAAACCGGTCTGCCGATGAAGATCGCCCTTATCCAGGGGAATATCTCCCAGGATGTCAAGTGGAACCCTGCCTTTCAGGAGGAGACGGTGGCGATCTATGAACGGCTGACCCGTTCGGTGATCTCGTTTGCCCCTGAACTGGTGGTCTGGCCTGAGAGCGCAACGCCGTTTTTCTTTCAGTCCGAGGCTGCCTACGCGGAGCGTGTCAGAAGATTAGCCCGCGATCTTAACACGGCTCTGGTTTTCGGCAGCCCAGCCTACAAGAAAGAGCTGGGTGATATCAGATACCTGAACAGCGCTTTTCTCATTACCCCAACCGGAGAAGTTGCCGGGAGGAGCGACAAGATTCACCTCGTTCCCTTTGGTGAGTATGTTCCGCTCAAACGGCTGCTCCCCTTTGTCAACAAACTGGTGGTGGGGATCGGAGATTTTGCCCCAGGGGAATTCGTCAAGCCGCTGGATATAGGGAAGAGCAAAATCGGTGTCCTGATCTGCTTCGAGGGGATATTCCCGGAACTGTCGCGGGCCTATGTCAATGAAGGGGCGCGGCTGCTGGTGAACATCTCCAACGATGCCTGGTACAAACGGTCGTCGGCCCCCTACCAGCATCTCTCCATGACCGTTTTCCGGGCAGTTGAAAACCGGGTTCCGCTGATACGGGCAACCAATACCGGGATATCGGCCATAATCGACAGCAAGGGGCATTTCAACGGGATGACCACTCTTTTCAACGAGGCGGCATTGACCGGTGAGGTGAGGAGTGGAACAGGCGGTACCGTCTATGATCGCTTTGGCGACCTCTTTGCTCGCATCTGCATCGGTTTTACTGGTATAATTGCGGCTCTGTTGTTATGGAAGAGGAAGGTGCATCACGTTTTGTAACAAAGACCAAGTAATGCTTGGCTGATTTCATATGAAATTGAGGGGGATGTTGATGTTCAGAGAAGAAGTGGCACGTATAGAAGCCTCTGCAGAGCGTATCGCCAAACTTCGGGGGTCTCTTTGACGTAGATGACAAAAGGGAGGCTATCCAGGAGATGGAGGCGAGGATTGCTGAGCCCGGCTTCTGGGAAAATCAGGAGAGTGCTCAGCAGGTCTTGAAGGAGCGGACCGTCCTTGAGAAGGTCGTTGAATCGTGGGACCGCTGTCAGCGGCTTATGGACGACGTCAGGGTGATGATCGAGCTCGGCCAGGAGGCACAGGACGAGGCGACCCTTGCCGAGGTCGGGGAGATGAACGATCGCCTGGAGGAGGAGTTGGAGAGGGCAGAGTTTCAGCGGATGCTCTCCGGTCCCCATGATCGGAGCAACTGTTTTTTCTCCATCAACGCCGGTGCAGGTGGCACCGAGTCGCAGGATTGGGCCGAGATGCTGCTCAGGATGTATCTCCGCTACTGTGAGCGAAAAGGGTGGAAGACCGACATTACCGACTATCAGGCTGGTGACGAGGCAGGGGTCAAAGGCGTCACCTTTGCGGTGACCGGCGAGCACGCCTACGGTTATCTCAAGGCAGAGATCGGCATTCACCGTCTGGTTAGGATTTCCCCCTTCGACAGTAATGCCCGGCGGCACACTTCCTTTGCTTCCGTCTTTGCCTTCCCTGAGATTGCGGATGACATAGATGTGAAGATAGCTGAATCAGATCTGAGGATCGATACCTTCCGATCTAGCGGTGCAGGTGGACAGCATGTCAACACCACCGACTCGGCAGTCAGGATTACCCATGTTCCTACCGGAATAGTGGTCGCCTGCCAGACAGAGCGGAGCCAGCATATGAACAAGGCCACTGCCATGCGGGTACTCCGAGCGAAGCTTTATGAGAAGGAGTTGCAGGAGCGGGAGGTTCAGGCGTCCGAGATCTCCGGCGAGAAGAAGGAGATCGGCTGGGGGAGCCAGATTCGGTCATATGTCCTTCATCCGTACAAGATGGTAAAGGACCTGCGTACCGGAGTGGAGACCGGCAATCCGGATTCCGTGCTGGACGGCGACCTGGAGGATTTTATTGTTGCATTTCTGATGGGTGTCCGCAGGAATGTTTCGGTTGACGATTGAAAAGTTCATAAGGTTTAAAGATGAAGCGTTTACTGTCGCTATGTTGGCTCCTGGTCTGTTTAATCGTTACTGCTACCCCCAGCTGTGCTGCGCCTCTCAAGGCCTCGCAGTCCAGGCAGCAAGGGATTACCCGTATTGGCTTCGCCATCCAGGTGGGCGCCTTCCGTGAGGTGAAAAATGCCGAGCGACTTGCTGCGCGTCTTCAGGAGAAAGGGATAGAGGCGTTCTATTTCCGCAAGGAAAATGGCGTGTATGCCGTCCGTTTCGGGGATTTCTCCAGCCGTGAGTCGGCAAGGCAGACAGCCGCAAAACTTCAGCGGGAGAAAATTCTCACCTCCTACTTCATCGCGTCACCAAGTGATACGGTGCTAACGAAGCGCCATACGGCCGAGCTGCACAAACCGGTTGAACCTGGCACCACAAGAAAACCTGCCGTATCGGGAACCGGCATGGGGAGTATTGCGGCGAGGACAGCGGAGCGCTTCGTCGGCATCCCCTACCGATGGGGCGGAGACACTGTTGTAGATGGTATGGACTGCAGTGGCTTTGTCCGCGCGGTCTATAATCTCTGCGGAGTCAATATTCCCCGCACCTCCCGCGAACAGTACCGGGTTGGAGAAAGCGTGGGGCTAGACGGGCTGAAGGATGGAGACCTGGTCTTTTTCGGAGAGTCGGAGGATCGGATTAATCATGTGGGTATTTATGTGGGTGACAATAAATTTGTCCATGCACCGCGACGCGGGGATGATATCAAGGTGACATCTCTGGAGGAGTCATACTTTACAAAGCGCTTCATAGGCGGTCGGCGGTATTTTTAGCTCGTTGGGTACCACCGGAGAACAGAGATCAGTTAAATTCTTCAAGAGGAAATGGTATGGCGATTATTAAACCCTTTAAAGCTTTAAGACCTAAACCGGAACTGGCATCCCAGGTAGCGGCCCTTCCATACGACGTGATGGATGCTGTTGAAGCACGGCAGATGGCTTCAGGCGAGCCCAACAGCTTTCTCCATATCTCCCGGCCCGAAATTGACCTGTCGGCAGATATTGACCTCCATAGTGAACCTGTATATCTTCGGGGAAAATATAACCTCGCGGAGTTCATCAGTCGAGGTATCCTGCTGCAGGATTCGGCTGACTGTTACTATGTCTACCGGCAGCAGATGGGAGAGCTTACGCAGACTGGCCTGGTGGCCTGTTCGGCAGTGGATGACTACCAGTCAGGTATCATCAGGAAGCACGAGTTGACTCGCCCAGACAAGGAAGAGGACAGAGTACGTCACATCGACTGCTTGGATGCCAATGATGAGCCGGTATTCCTTACCTATCGAGCTGTGCCTGCTGTGGACGAACTTCTGGTTAAGGCGTCGGAAGGAACTCCCGAATATGATTTCACCGCAGTCGATGGAGTCAGGCACACCCTCTGGTCTGTTCGCAACCGGGAGGTGATAGACAGCCTTACGGCTCACTTTGCCGCCATCCCGACCCTTTACGTGGCTGATGGCCACCACCGAAGCGCTGCAGCCAGCAGGGTCCGCGACCTGAGGGTAGCTGGCAACCCAATGCATACAGGGAGCGAGGAGTATAACTACTTTCTGACGGTCGTCTTTCCGGATCACGAGATGCATATCATGCCGTATAACCGTGTGGTACGGGATCTGAACCGACTATCACTGACCGAGTTCATCGCCAGGGTTGCTGAGAAGTTTGAGGTCACGCCGGTAAATGCTGCACTTGAACCTCATCATCGTCATCAGTTCGGCATGTACCTGGCCGGCAAATGGTATGAACTTGTTGCCCGCACGGAGGCATTCGACGCAGCCGACTCTGTGGCAAGACTTGATGTCTCCATCCTACAAGATAATCTCCTGAATCCTGTACTTGGGATACGCAATCCGCGTACCGACCAGAGAATTCAGTTCGTCGGGGGGATCAGAGGTGTTGCGGAGCTTGAAAAGCTGGTGGAGAGCGGTGAATTCGAAGTTGCCTTCTCCCTGTATCCGACATCAATCAATGAGCTGATTGAACTGGCAGATGCTGATAAGATAATGCCACCCAAGTCTACCTGGTTTGAGCCGAAACTCCGTTCCGGATTGTTTGTGCATTCATTGGCATAACAGAGTAACTGCAGTCAATTGCATAAAAGGAGATGTTGCGTGAGAGGTGTTGAGAAGCTTATTGTACTGTTACTGCTGGTTGTTGCGATTGCAATTCCAGCCTGTGCGCAGAAAGAAGCCAAGGCGGCAACACATGAAGTGGAACTGCTTGATGTTGCCAAGTAATACCGCTAATTCCCTCAGGCGTGCCGGATTTTCTATCGTTGCCGGTGTGATTCTGATGGCTTGGTCCCATCCTTCATGGGCCGAGGGTAGGGGAATCACCTGGTACCTCGATGGAGCAAGAGTTGAGCAGGAGATTGACATTTCAGCGGGTTCTCAGGAGTTGGTTTTACTCCCCTCCATGTTACCGGGCTCTTTGAGGGTTAAACCGGTTTCCGGGGGGCGTATCCTGCAGGTCGAGGTAGTGCCGGTGAAGCCGGACCGCAGTGCGGAAAAAGAGCTGGCAAGGATTGATAGGCGTCGCGAGGAGCTGCAGGACCGGCTTCGCGCACTTGAGGTGAAGGAAGAGATCTTTAAGGCGACTGCCAAGTCTCAGGGGAGCAAGGCGCCGCGACGGACCCGGACCAATCCTGAGCCTCTCAGTGCTATCCGCCAAGGTACCGACTTTGCAATCGCCCGCTTGGAGGATGTATACCAGGCAAGGCGCGCAGTAGATCGCGAATTGAAGGGGCTTGAAAGGCGGCAGTCAACACTTGGGCAACAGGAAAACGTATCAGGTTCGGTGGCGAGAATACGTCTCGCCGGCAAAAGGGGGAAGGTTCAGGTCTCCTATCTTACGCTCGGACAAGGTTGGCAGCCGTACTACGATGTCAGGCTGTTGGGGGCTAAGGCTGAAGTGACCATGATGGCCAGTTTCCCAAAGGTTGATAAGAGTCAGGTGGTGGCAGTTGTTCCGGCTCGACTTGCGGATGGTTCGTTGGTTTCACCTCTGCCGATTCGCGCGGGACTCTCTGCAACGGTAGCTTCATATCTGTTGCCGGTCGTGGCAGAGAAACAGGAGCCAGGCCTGCAGACGGGCAGAACAGTTACGTTGCGTAACGACACCGACCACTTAATGCCGCCGGGTGAGGCAACTGGGTTCTGGAATGAAGAATTTCTTGGCCAGCTCCCTTTCCCCGGACTTAAGCCGGGTGCATCCTGCAACATGAGTTTTGGGGTTGCAGCTGGCCAGGCAAAATAGTTATATCGAATGAACGACATCTAAATGAGGTGAATCGATGCAAAGCCGGATATCATGTATATTGTCACTACTAGGACTTGCCCTGCTCAGCGCCTGTGGCAATAGTAGCAGCACCAGCAGTTCCACTACGACTACCTCGGTTCCACCAGTCATCTTCTATAGCCATAATGCGGTTTTTCTCAATTCTACGACGGTATGGGCCTGGGGTGATAACGAGTCCGGCCAGATCGGCAACGGCACGACCAGCAACAGTTCCATTCCTGTCCGATCCATTGCTCGGTTTAGAGCAGATGCAGGCAATGGGATAGCCGTAGGATCCAACCACACTCTTGCTTTTCAGAACAACAGCACGATCCGTGCCTGGGGGTTTAACGGCTTTGGCCAGCTCGGCAATGGTGTGACAGCGTCCAACCAGACCCCAAACAGCTGGGTACCGGTTGCGGTAAGAAAGTCAAAATCAAAAGATTCGCTTACCGGTGTCATTGCAGTTGCAGCAGGGGGGTATCACAGCCTGGCACTTGACAGGGATTCCAATGTCTGGTCTTGGGGAAAATACACGAATGGACAGCTGGGTCGGGGTAACAGTGCTTTTGTCAATTTGAGCAGCCAGACAGCTGACCGGGTCCAACTGCCCATAAGTGGCAGTTACTTGAGCGGTGCTACGAAACTTGCAGCTGGAGGTCTCCACAGCCTTGCTCTTATTGGTGGCAACGTATGGGCATGGGGGGACAACGTCTACGGTCAAGTGGGGAACGGGTCCACCATAAATACTAACGTGCTTTATCCTGAACAGGTTACAGCTATTCTCACGCACGGAACGATAGTGCAAATTGCTGCTGGCGGAAGCCACAGCCTGGCTCTTGACAGCCTCGGAAATGTCTGGGGATGGGGATATAACTACTTCGGGCAAGTAGGAGACGGAACAAGGATTGACCGCTACACGCCTGTGTCGGTCACGGGTTTGAGCGGAATTACTATGATTGCCGCAGGACTCGATCATTCGCTTGCATACAACGCAACAACAGATTCCCTGTACGCATGGGGATTTAACCAGTACGGACAACTCGGTGAGGATACAGCTCAATCACTTCAAATCCAAGATTCGAGGGCGCCGTATGAATCCAGTCCGAAGCTGATACAGAACTTCAAACTCAGACTGGTTTCGGGTACAATCCCAGAGAGTATTTTCGCCACTGGGCATCACTCCATGGCCCGGAAGATCGATGGCTCCTGGTGGAGCTGGGGCGACAACACCTACGGACAGTTGGGTAACGCAACGTCAGGTATCACAGCGAACAGCTCCATACCAATACGGGTGAGAGGGTTTTAGCAGGCGATCAAGTTACATCTGCAATGAAAAAGGCGACCGAATGGTCGCCTTTTTCATTGCCTGTATCCCCCAGATCATGAATTCAGGGTGAAGAAGAATGTAGCGCCGGAGCCTGGCGATCCTTTAGCCCAGATTCTGCCTCCGTGGCGAGCCACTATCCGCTGGACCGTTGCCAGGCCAATGCCGGTACCGGCGAAATCGTTTGACGGATGTAGCCTCCCAAAGGGTTTGAAAAGTGAGTCTGCCATGGCCATATCGAATCCTGCGCCATTATCCTTGATGAAGTAGATAGTTTCATTCTCTATCTGCTGTTGTCCGAATGTAATTACGCCATTTTCCTTTCGGGAAGTGAACTTCCATGCGTTTCCAAGCAGGTTTTCGAGCATCAGATTGAACAGCCGGCTGTCGCCGGTTGCTTTCATCCCTTCATCGACAGCCAATGACATATGCCGCTCAGGTTCGTGAACCATGAGTTCGGCAATTATGAGCCGCGCCTGAAGAGTAAGGTCAACCTCTTCCTTGCCGATTTCTTCTTCGCTTACCCTCGCCAGTTTCATCAGCGCTCCGATGATCTCTGACATCTCGAAAGAGCTTTTCTCGATCTGATGAAGAGTGTCCAGGATCTCCGAGGGCAAGGTATCAGAATGCTGAAGGAGTAGAAGCTGGCTGTAGCCGCTGATTGAGGAGAGCGGCGTGCGCAGGTCGTGACAGACGGAGGAGCTGAAGAGCCGCAGATCGGCATTTGCAGCTGCAAGCTGAGCGGTCCGTTCTTCAACTCTCTGTTCTAGCTCGGCATTGAGCTGTTCAATGTCGGCCCTCGATTTTTGGAGACTGTCGGTCATGTTGTTGAAGGAGGATGCAAGCATACCCAGTTCGGTAGTCGGAGGGAGGTCGATTCGGTGACCCAGGTCGCCGGAGGTAATGGCTGAAGTACCCTCTTCCATGATTGTAAAGGTTCTGAGAATCCCTTTCAATGAGGCTACCAGGGTGACAACAATCAGAAGTGCACCGCAGATTACCACTGCAACGCCTTGCCATCCGACACTGGTGCTCAGTCGTTGGAGTTCGCGGTTTCCTAGTTCAAGCGATTGCGTAAGATTTGGAAGGAGCCCTTCCTTCATTAACTCTTCAATAACACTTTCAGCCATGGTTGCTGCCTTGCTCGCATTACCCGCCTGGCGGCTTGCCATGGCCTGCTGGCAGAGGATGGTGAACTGACTATACTGCCTTTCTAATGTTACAGACTCTGAGAGGAGACGGCTGCCATTTGGATACCCCAGTTCAACCAGTCTGTTGGCCGAACGTCGAAAATCGGCAAGGGCTGTCTGGGTTTCATTGCCGGACCAACCAAACGGTCTTAACGTTGCAACTGGTGAAAGTATATCATCCATCAGCTCCTTCAACTGTTTGCTGATTCCTGTCTTGACACGCGCCACGGCAATTACCGAATTGAGCGTGGCCTGAGTCCTCTCCAATATACGGAGTGCCTTGGTGTCTGACCAGGGGAGCCTTCCTAGCGTCAAGAGGAGAAAATGAAACTCTGTCTGTGCAGATGCCATTCCATCTTCCATTGCCTGATCGATGCCGGTCAGCAGTCTGCTTTCATGAATCTGGTACGATGTCTCGATGATCAGCTTTCTTGCCTGTACCTGCTCGTTCCTTTCGCAGAGTAAAATTACCTGCTTTGCAAGATGGAGCCACTGCCTGTAGCGATCGTGAAGGTTTGAAACCAGTTCGAGGTTCGCGTCGCTTCCCGGAACTCCGAGCTGCTGCTGCAGGTGGATTGCAACTTCCCATCGTACGAACCCAGCCTCTACCGTTGCCGACAAACGCGCGAACTCGTTCTGTGCGGTGGCTGAATTTGTCGCAAGGCAGTCGACAACTTCCTTCATCTGTCTGGTTATACTTGCACGGGTTGTGGCAATCCCCTCAAGGTTTGCCACAACCGGGGCTACCTTCCGGAGTTGATGACTGACGCGCAGGGAACCCCACCCGAGGTAGCCGACGGTTACCAGCATTACGGAAAGTACGAGAGCAAGCGCTATGATAAGGTTCGTCCTGATGCTCATACGCGGAAAGATAGCTTTACTCTGCAAAAATGACCAGAATTTTTTCATGGCTGTTTTGCTACCCTTTGAAAACAGTAACGAGCTAAACGAAATAATTTTCTGGCCAAATAGCTTAGAAAATGATTTCTTGTGTGCTCATGAAAAAAATCCTCAAGTTTTATCGATACTGCCCGATATCCTCATGAGGAATATGCTTCGCGTAAATGGTTGATATTTAATTTATTTTAATAATCATGATATTTAGGAGGGCTTTCATGCCCGAATGTTCGATTCTGCTAGTTGAAGACCAGCCGGATGACCAGTTTCTTACGCTCAGAACCCTAAGGCAACACTGTTTTTGTAACGTTGCAGTAGCAAACGAAGGAGAAGAGGCGCTTAGGTTCCTTCGGGATGCCAGAGAAGAGACGTCAGCCTTACGGCCTGCTTTCCCCGAGTTGATCATTCTGGATCTGCGGATGCCTAAGGTGGATGGTTTCGAGTTTCTTGAGGTCATAAGATCTGATTCTGAAACCAGGGATATCCCGGTAATAGTTCTTACTTCATCCCCCCAGCAGCATGACCGGGATCGTTGCATGCAGCTCGGTGTAAAGGCGTATCTGAACAAACCGCTTAACGGGGCAGCATTCAGCAATGCCCTGCGAATGATTGGAACGGCCTGAAACTTGAGAATTGAGTAACCTCACGCATTTTACTGCAGATCTTCGCCTGACCGGAATCCAGCTACACGCTGGGTCAGATCCCACCTTCTGTTGAATATTCCGATTTACTATATTCCTGTTTAATCTGCTCCTCCAGCAAACCGATAAACTATAGAGAACCAGTGACAAATCTGCGAGTTGCGTGTAACTGAAAAACTATTGGGGTGGTTTGTGAAAGAACATTTAAAGGATATTTTCAGGGAAGAGTCAAGCGAACAGCTGACCCTCCTTGAAAACACCCTGTTGGAACTGGAGGATGGCAGGGGAGAACCTGAACTGGTTAATGAGGTCTTCCGGATACTTCATACTATCAAGGGATCGGCAGCAATGTTTGGCTTGGGGGAAATTGCCGGTTTCGCTCATAAGGTTGAATCTGTTCTCGACCTTGTTCGTTCCGGTCAGCTCCCGGTTTCAAGCATGCTTGTCACGCAGGTACTACGGTCCGGAGACATCATACGGAGGATGCTGCTTGATGATCACGAAGGGTGCAGCAAGGAAGTCGCGGAGGTTATGGAGAATTTGCAGGGATTGGCAGCTCATGATCATTCTAATGCGGAACTTCATACACCTGCTGATGCAGTTGCGGGGAAGAAGTATTCAGGGCCTCTCCAGACGTTCCGAATCCATTTTGCCATAAATCCTTCACTCATGGAGCAAGGAAGCAATCCGCTTGATCTGATCCGAGAGCTTTCAGCTCTCGGACCCTGCCGCATAACCGCCAATATGGACGCAATCCCCAAGCTGACCGACATAGATGCCAGCCTCAGTTATGTAGAGTGGGATATCATTCTGACAACTGCTGCTGGAGAAAATGCAGTCAGAGACATATTCATCTTCGTTGAGGGTGAATGTAGACTATTGATTGAACCGGTTTGCGATGAGATGCAGGGTGTGGAGGATCATGACGTAACAATCCCATGCCTCGGTGAGATCCTGGTTGAGCGGGGGGACCTTGATCGGGAGAGTCTTGCTCGGGCACTAAGCGGGCAGAAGATGCTTGGCGAGATTCTTGTGGAGTCGGGAGAACTACCTGTCGGTCGCCTCAATGCGGCTCTCTCCGAACAGAACCATCTACGCGAACTGCAGAGAAATCGTCACACTAGGGAGTCAGCAGTATCATTGCGAGTACCTGCTGTGAAACTCGACCAGTTGGTGAATCTCGTTGGTGAATTGGTAACCGCACAGGGGGGGCTTTCACTCTGCGCCGGTGAGTTCAATAGCCTGGATCTCTTCTATCAGCGTGATGCAGAGAAGCTGTTTGAAGATTGGGACCGAATCGGAGGGATGCTGCGTAACATTGCAGAGGATGTCGAACGCTTGACTCTGGAGTTGCGGGAAACGGCCATGAACCTCCGTGTATTACCAATCGGTGCCACTTTTGGCAGGTACAGGAGATTGATTCGCGACCTGGCCGCTAATCTTGGCAAGGAGGTGGAACTGATAACCGAGGGAGAAGAGACAGAGCTTGACAAGAATGTCATTGAACGCCTTGCCGACCCTCTGCTGCACATCATTCGTAACAGTATCGATCATGGGATAGAGACGCCGGAGGTGCGACTGTCAGCGGGAAAGGAAGCAAAGGGTACGGTATTCCTTTCTGCAAGCCATATTGGTGACAGGGTTGAAATCCGGATTTCAGACAACGGAGCCGGACTGAATCCCGAGCTGATACGGGCCACAGCAGTAGGCCGTGGGCTGATTTCAAACGAAGCTGATCTGGATGATCATGAATTGTATGCATTTATCTGCGAGCCTGGATTTTCCACCTCATCTTCAGTTTCTGATATTTCCGGTCGAGGGGTTGGTATGGACGTTGTACGTCAGGCGATTGAAGCCCTTCATGGTACTCTGGAGATCAACAGCCTTCGAGGCTCCGGAACTACAATGATCATTCGTCTTCCGCTGACGCTGGCGATCATCGAGACTCTTCTTGTGCGTGTTGGTGAAGTACGATACATGATTCCCCTCAGCCAGGTTGAGGAGTGTATCGACCTTACAAGGGAGGAGCTGGCAGCAAGCCACGGGCGCGATATTGTCAGCCTGCGAGGGGAACCTGTCCCTTTCGTGTTGATGCGTGAAAGGTTCAGAATAGCCGGTGAGCGACCTGAAATCGAACAGGTGGTTGTTACTCGCTTTGGAAGAGAACGATACGGACTTGTCGTGGATGAAGTGCTTTGCCAGTACCAGTCGGTTATCAAGTCTCTGGGGCGTTTCTACCAGAAGGTGGATGGAGTGTCGGGTGCGACAATACTGGGTGATGGATCGGTGGCGCTGGTGCTGGATATTTCAGGGTTGCTATCGGATGGCAATTCGGGTCTCAGGCGGGGTGGAGCGGTGCTGGTTGCGTGACCGGAGATTGACAAGGGGGGGGCATGCGTCTAAATGACATAAAGTTCGGCACAAAGTTGGCGTATGGTATCGGGGGAATAATATTGCTTTTCACATCTGTTTCTTTGTACCAGATTGCTCAGTTAAAGGTTCTCGGTGAGCTTCAGGACAGAGGATCAAGACGTGCAGACCTGGCAATGAGTAATAATGAAATTCTGGTGGATGTGCATACGATCTACGGGATAGCTGCAGATGCAGTGATCAATAAGTCACTTGAGAAGGCAAAACAGGAGACCGCAAAGATCAGCGTGCAAATGATCAAAAAGATGCAATCTTTGCCTGAAAAAACCGAGACCCCGGATGATCGTAAGCTTGCCGAACAGGTTCACCTACTCGGTGTCCGGTACATTGATTGTATCAGTAATCAACTATTACCCGCACTGGAGAGGAGGGAGTCGTCTGCTGAGCTGCAGAGAATAGATGGAACCATTGACGTGACACGTCATAACCTGCAGGAAAATCTAGAAAAATTATCAGAGTCCTTCCAGCGGTATAATAAAAACGATGATCTTCTCTATGATCGCACCAACAGAGTGAGCATTCTCGTGGACGTGACCGTGATCGTGGCTCTGTTTTCGCTATCCTGCATCTTCGGGGTCTTGCTTACACGCAGCATAGTAGTGCCGCTACGCCAAGCCGTGACAGCTGCCAACGATCTTGCACGCGGAGATCTTTCTCTGGAGATTTCTCAGGGGGGGAGCGATGAGATTGGCCAACTGCTGAAAGCCATGCAGAACATGGTGGAAAGATTGCGTGAGGTCGTGATCAACGTGAAAGACAGTTCTGACTTAATTGCCGCCGGCAGCAGCGAACTCTCAACCAGTGCCGAGGAATTATCGCAGGGTGCCAGCGAACAGTCGTCTGCTGTCGAAGAGGCTTCAGCTGTCATGGAGGAGATGTCTGCTTCCATCTCGCACAATGCTGAGAATGCCCTTATTACGGAAAAAATAGCGATTAAGGCTGCTTCTGACGCCAAGGAAGGTGCAGAGGCGGTAGCTGAAACTGTACGGGCCATGCGGGAGATAGCCAGTAAAATAAACATCATAGAAGAGATTGCACGGCAGACGAATCTGCTGGCACTTAATGCTGCTATTGAGGCGGCGCGAGCAGGTGAACAGGGTAAGGGATTTGCGGTTGTGGCTTCCGAGGTACGAAAGCTTGCCGAGAGAAGCCAAAAAGCTGCTGCTGAGATACTTAGCCTTTCAGGTAGGAGTGTGGATGTGGCGGAGAGGGCTGCTCTGCTGCTTGCTGCCATGCAGCCAGACATCAAAAGGACTGCCGAACTGGTTCAGGATATCAGCGTGACAAGCCGAGAACAGGAGACTAGCGTATCCCAGGTGAGCAGGTCAGTTGCTCAACTGGAGCAGGTCATCCAGCAGAATGCTTCGGGTGCCGAAGAGACCGCATCAACTGCGGAACAGCTGGCATTGCAATCTGAACAGTTGCAGAGTTCTGTTGCCTATTTCCGCATTTCCGGAGAGCCTGACCCGCCTCCGTCATCACGTTATAGTGTACGACGCCCTGTACGTCGTACAATGACTCTTCCTCATCCGAGGCCACGAGATTCATCTTCCAATAAAACGCAACGTGGCGGGATTGAATTGAATCTTGCCGCCTCCGACGACTCGTTGGATGATGGCTATGAACGGTATTAACCCAGCCGTCTCAGGGATAAGGGAAAATCTTCGGCTGTTAGCTTGACTCTGGGGCAAAAATGCGGCGTAATTTAATAAGGAAGATTGAGCTGACTGCCCAGACGATTGTACTATCCAAAGGAGGAGCCCATGCCGGACAAACTTATTCCCACAATTGAACAGAGGGTTTCCGCACTCGTTGAAGTCACCAGGCGAGCAAAAGGTCAAGATGCTTCCAGCAAGTCCAAGTCGAAGCGGTCTATTACGGTTTCGAGGGAATTCGGTTGTGAAGCGTATCCCATGACAGAGAAGTTAAAAACTCTACTGGAGAAGAAAACAGGAGAGCCATGGGCACTTATGGATAAGGCGCTTCTTGAGGAAGTGGCCAGAAATCATAATCTTTCAGAAGAGATACTGAAAAATATCGGGGATAAATCGTCTTTCATGGACGAAGTAATATCCACGTTCACTCCCAAATGGAAAAGCGATAAGGACTATTACCGTCTTTTGTGTCGTCATATCATTTCACTGGCTACCGCTGGCAACGTGATCATTGTTGGGCGAGGGGCTGCTCTTGTCACCCGTTCTATGGTAAACTGCTTCCATTTCCGGATGGTGGCGTCAGAGGATTTCAAGGTTAAATCGATAGCCAGACGTCTCGGGATTCAGCCGGCGGATGCAAAGGATCTGGTGCTGAACAGGCAGAAGCAGAGGGATAAGTTTATCAAGGATTTTCTGAATGCCGATAGCAGTGACCCGCACTTCTATCACATGATATTCAATAACGCCAAGATCCCCAGTGAAAAGATCGCAGAAACCATATTCAATTTCATGTTCTGAGGGTAGTTCGGGAAATTTGGATTGAGATTTGATTGTACAGGCGGTTTCCGGCAGGAGGCCGCCTTTTACTTTCAAGCGCCTATGTTACAAAGGAGAATAGTGCTCGGTTCAGCCCTTCGAGACTTGCCTGCCGAAGCATTTCGACTGCCGTAGAGATCAGCGTTTCCTCTTCCGTATACCCCAGGCAGGTGACGACTCCCAACGTTACTGAAAGGGAGCTCTTTCCGCTGACGTCAGAGCCTTCGAACCGGTTAATAACGTTCAACAGCCGGTCAGTTATCCCCGGCATCTCCTCGCTTACCGTTTCCGGGAAGACGATCAGGAATTCGTCGTCATGATAATGCCCTATGGAGTCATATGATCGTATTGTGTCACGAATCTGCTGTAGTGAACTGTAGAGGAACTCCTCCATCTCAACTTTATTGAGAGCATTACGCAACTCTCTGTAGTTGTTAATCTTAAGCATTGCTATGCTGAGAGAGCGTCCTTTTCGCTTGGCTCTGTTTAGTTCGGCGTGTAGATGGGATAGTATGGTCTCGCGCTTCCAGATCCGGGTGGTGATGTCACGAGGCTGTGATTCCAAAGCCTTCCGGGTCTCTACCAGTTTTTCCTGCAGCTCTACGATCCTCAGGCCTGCATCAAGCCTCACCTTGAGATCCTGGGGCATGAAAGGTTTGATTATATAGTCGTCTGCGCCTGCTGAAAGTCCGTCCAGCATATCTAAATGAGATGATCTGATGGTAAGCATAATGAGATACGTGTATCCGTGATCGTAATTCTGCATCTGTCGCAGCGTCTTGCAGATTTCGATGCCGTTCATCCCGGGCATCATCCAGTCAAGGATTGCAAGTCGAGGTGCATCTTCCCTTTGCAGGGAATCCAATGCAGCAATGCCGTCATTGACACACTCTACATCGTAGCCCCATTTTTCCAGAGTATAGTGCAGGATTGCCAACGAAACGGCATCATCTTCAGCGACAAGTATCCGCATTGAATCCCTCATGGTTAGATCTAGCTGACTCTGGATGGCACAACTTTGTAAAGTATAACTGCTGATTAGACAAATTCCACTATTCATGTTACGGCGCAATTATTTAGTTGCCGCAAAATTATGATCCTTATCTTGCAGTGATGCATAATTTATAGGCATTCTTCCCAGGGAGCCCTCCATTTTTATGGTGAAATCCAGTCCACATATTTTAATAACGATATAACTACCTTAAATAACAGGTACTTGTAGCGTGTAATTTTATTGGCACGTACTATGCTAAAGAGTAGTCATATCGCAGGCCGCACAACGACGTGCAATGTAATCAAACCGGCAAAGGCGCCTTCTCACATTTAGTTGAGAGGCGCCTTTTTGTTTAGTGTGAAATCATGAAAGGGGGCAAAAGCAGAGCAGGAATAACGGCACCACCAGCACCAGAGCAATAAAATACATTACATCAACATCAAAGGAGAGTTGAACCATGAAAAAAACGATAACGACAATCGCTATAGCAACGACGCTGACCCTGACAGCTGCCGGCGCCGCCCTTGCAACCCCGTCTACCCAGATCTGGATTCCTTCAACGGATATCCAGCCCTACAAAGTGCTCCATCTCAACATCGACAATTACTTCCGGGCTTCAGGTGTGCCCAAATCCCCGCCATCAGCAACTTCATCCAGAGACGCCAACGTCATGGACATCGGCCCGACCATAGGAATACTCCCCTTCGAGAAGATTCAGGCAGAGGTCGGTTTCGACTATCTTGTTATCGCCAATGATCCGAACGATAACCACCCCTTCAGCGGTAACTTCAAGATCGGAACACCCGAAGAGTCCCTGTTCAAGCATTCGCCGGCTTTGGCCGTCGGCGGTTATAACCTCGGGTTCTCTCAGACCAAAGGAAACGCTCCTTGGGTCATCTCCGGACAGAATATATTCTACGGCCTTGCAGCCACTACCCTTCCTGCAATAGGCCCGGTTCCTTCACTGGGGAGAATCTCTGCAGGGTACTATCAAGGCAGCGAGCGGGCTCTGGTTGATACTCAGGGAAAAAGCGCGAACGAAGGTCTCCTCCTCTCCTGGGATCGCACCATGACCGAGATCTCCGACAAGCTCTGGCTTGCAGTGGACTATATGGGTGGAAACAACGTCAATGGTGCCGTCAACGTTGGCTTCTCCTGGGCCTTTGCGAAAAACGTCTCGGTCATCTTCGCCTATGACATCTACAAGGAAAAGGCCTTGGCCGGCAATAACACCTTCACGACTCAGCTGGATATAAATTTCCAGTAACTCTTCCTTCATGGTTTGGGGGCTTCTCAGCCCCCGCATTTTTCGAAGCGAGGACCACAGACCGTGCCTTTCGGCACAAGATGGGAGGCTAGTATGAAACTGATAGAAGCAATAATTAAACCATTCAAACTCGACGAGGTGAAGGATGCCTTGAACGAGATCGGTATCGAAGGGATTACGGTCAGTGAAGTCAAAGGGTTCGGTCGCCAGAAGGGTCACACGGAGCTCTACCGAGGAGCTGAATACGTGGTAGACTTCATCCCGAAGGTGAAACTCGAGATTGCCGTAGCAGACGAACTGGTAGCCAAGGTGGTTGAGACGATTCAGAATACTGCCAAAACTGGGCGCATCGGAGACGGAAAGATATTCATCCTTGCACTGGAAGATGCGGTACGGATCAGAACAGGCGAAAAAGGGACAGACGCCATATAACGAGTCAGAGATTCAAGAAATATTTGGAGGTTTATCATGAAAGCAAAACTATCGATTATCTGGCTCGCGTTAGCCATTACCCTGCTCCTTGCACCTGCTGCTCTCTTTGCGGAAGAGGTTAAGGCCTCCGCAGCTCCGACCCAGACAGCCATCTCATCTGCACAGAAAGAGGCAACCCCTGCAGCTGCAGCCGCTCCTACTGCTCCGGCTGCCGCCGCTGCACCGAAAAATGTAGATCCGGTCCTTAATACCGGTGATACCGCCTGGATGCTTGTCTCTTCAGCCCTGGTTCTCTTCATGATCCCAGGTCTTGCCTTCTTCTACGGCGGCATGGTGAGACAGAAAAACGTCCTCTCCACAATCATGCATTCCTTTGTAGCGATGGGAATCGTGGGGGTCCAGTGGGCAATCATAGGATACTCCCTCTCCTTTGGCCCGGATGCTTACATGGGGCTTGTTGGGAATACCAGCAAGGCGCTGCTGAACGGCCTGATTACCTTTAAGGATGGGAATCCTGTTTACGCCCTCTTCCAGAACGTGCCCACTGAGCCCGGTGCCATACCCGAGTATGTCTTTGCCATGTACCAGTGCATGTTCGCCATGATCACTGTGGCACTTATCTCGGGTGCCCTCGCAGAGCGGATCAAGTTCTCTGCCTACTGCGTCTTTGTCCTTCTCTGGACCACGCTGGTCTATGACCCGCTTGCCCACTGGGTATGGATGACAGACGGCTGGCTCTTCAAGAAGGGGGCCCTTGACTTTGCAGGCGGTACGGTCGTTCATCTCTCCTCAGGTATATCTGCCCTGGCCGCGCTCATCTTCCTCGGCAAGCGCCACGGCTTTCCGACTGAGCGGATGGCTCCGCACAATCTTCCTCTGACACTGCTTGGTGTTGGCATGCTCTGGTTCGGCTGGTTCGGCTTCAATGCAGGCAGTGCCATCGTCGGTGCCAACTGCTCCGATGCTGCAGGCGGGCTCGCCGGCCTCGCCTTTGCCACCACCACCATAGCCCCTGCCGCAGGCGGTCTCACCTGGATGATCGCTGAATGGGTCCATTCCGGTAAACCCTCGGCTCTCGGTTTCGGCTCGGGTGTGGTCGCAGGTCTTGTAGTCATCACCCCGGCTGCAGGTTTCGTCCAGCCAGGTGCAGCCATCATCCTCGGTGTTGCTGCGGGTCTCGTCTGCTACGGAGGCATTCTTCTGAAGGCCAAATTCAAGTACGACGACTCCCTCGATGCCTTCGGCGTGCACGGTATCGGCGGCACTACCGGTGCACTGCTGACCGGCGTCTTTGCAACGGTTGGCGCAACCGGTCTGACTTCAGGCAATATGAAACAGTTCGTAACGCAGGTGATAGCGGTTGTGGCAGCAGGTGCATATGCATTCATAGTCACACTGGTCATAGCATTCATTCTCGATAAGACCATGGGTCTGCGCGTTGAGAAGGAAGACGAGATCATGGGTCTCGATCAGACGCAACACTCTGAGAGCGCCTACAATAATTGAGAAACGACTGACATTTTTATCAGGCCGCCT
This sequence comes from uncultured Geoanaerobacter sp., assembly GCA_964528055.1. Classification (GTDB taxonomy): domain Bacteria; phylum Desulfobacterota; class Desulfuromonadia; order Geobacterales; family DSM-12255; genus Geoanaerobacter. Next base: position 43,377 of record CAZGQM010000015.1, read on the forward strand.
ACATGGCGGCCTTTTTTTTGTGCAGATCTCGGATGTTTGGCTGATTAATTATAAGGCAGATTGGGGTTACAGACTTAGTTCAACTGTTGTGAATCCCCATGAATAGGGCATAAAGAGTACTGGCACGGCTTGTGCCTCCGAAGTAATGAATCCTTCTAATGCGCGATAGCCGGGTAGAGGTAAGCGATGGGGGTAATGATGGGGTCTGAAGTGGATCTATTTCGACATGAAGGGCTGCTGGATAAATTTCCGAACAAGGAAGACCAGTTCCTTGAGCAGCTTGCCTACAGCGAAAAAATGGCTGAGCTTGGCCGGCTTGCCGTGGGGGTTATTCATGAGATCAATACACCCTTGTCGGTCATAGCTGCCGCTGCACAGCTGATACTGAGGGAAGAGGGGCTACCTGAGCATGTCATTGAACTTCTTGAGCGTATAGGCGGAGAATCTCAGCGGTTATCACAGATGAGCAGAGGGATTCTCACCTTTTCCCGTCTGGACAGCGGATCCAATGGTGAGGCAGATTTGAACCTCGTGGTGAGGGATGTCCTCCAGTTGCTAGCCTATGAGATTCAGAAAAGATCGGTAACGCTGCGTCAGGAGTCTGACTACACCCTTCCGCTGCTCCAGATTGACGGTGGCCGTCTCAAGCAGATAATCATTAATCTTGTCATGAACGCTCTGCAGGCGATGAAGGCAGGAGGAACACTTACGCTCCGGACAAGCTCTCCCTGCGAAGGGGAATGCGAACTATCGGTAGCCGATACAGGGCATGGTATACCTGAGAGCGCAATCGGGCAGATATTTGAACCGTTTTTCACCACAAAGGCCGCTGGTGAAGGTACAGGTCTCGGCCTCTATGTAACGCGCGAGATTGTGCATTCTCTCGGTGGTAGGATCAAGGTGGAGAGCAGAACCAACGAAGGCACATGCTTCACTCTCCGGTTCCCGGTTCCTGAACTGTTGTAATCCATCTCAATTGTCTGGTAATCTTTTGCCAGCTATACTCTTTATGCTGCAGGTAGCAGAAGTTAAGCAGACCGTTTTCCTGTAATGGAAAGCGGTTTTGAGTTTTTCCACCTGATACGTTATTCACTCACGTATCAGGCGGCAAATAGCATTGTTCACGGTGAGATGCTTAGGGGGACGGTATGAAAAAATATCTGGATGTTGCCGTTGAAGCTGCCCGTAGGGCTGGTGAGCTGCAGCGTAGCAGGCTTGTCGGCGAGTTCCGGGTTGCGCACAAGGGTGCAATTGATCTTGTTACCGATGTTGACCGGGAAAGTGAATCCCTGATAGTCGACCTGCTGTCGGGAAGTTTCCCTGATAGCGATATCATTGCTGAGGAAAACGACTACGGGGAACGGCGCTCAGAAATAGCCTGGATCATCGATCCATTGGACGGTACTACGAACTTCGCCCACCGGCTTCCCTGGTTCTGTGTCTCCATAGGTCTTGAGATTGATGGCGATATCAGTCTTGGTGTGATCTATAACCCCTGCATGGACGAAATGTTTACCACGATTCGAGGCCAGGGGGCCTTTCTGAATGACCGGAGGATTTTAGTATCAGTGAATTCCCCCCTCAAGAACTGTATTCTGGCCTCCGGTTTCCCCTATGACCGAACATTGGATAACGAGAACAACCTTGATCCCTATGCCCGCTTTACTATGGCTACGCAAGGTGTACGGCGTTTCGGTGCGGCTGCGCTTGACCTTGCGTATGTTGCGGCGGGCAGAGTGGACGGATTCTGGGAGTGCAAGCTAAAGCCGTGGGATGTTGCAGCCGGTCGATTGCTGGTGGAGGAGGCTGGTGGCAGGGTAACAGGGTACATCGGAGAGAGTTATTCGGTCTACAACCACAGAATCCTCGCCAGTAACGGACTTGTCCATGATGAGATGCTGGCAATGCTTACTCTTCCCCCTCGCAGAGATCAAACATGAAGGTTTTTGTGATTTCCCTAGATATGTTCTTTTCCGTAACAACGACCCCGCAAGCCCCGTCCTTCTGAGGAGTGTAGGTGTACCTGTTCCAGTAGAGGAGCGGCAGCATCGGTGCCCTGCCATTTTTCATCTGCATGGCAATTTCGCGCGCTGCGGTTTCGCGCATGACATAGGTAATGCCATCCTTGGTCTGCATCCCAGCTGATTCATCTATCGATACTGCCTCCTGATTTTCAAAGGCACATCCTGAGATAGTGAGAACCAGAGCCAAACAGAAGAGTCTGAAAGGTTGCATCTCTCCCCCTTCTTCGAAGCTATTGCCTGACACTTTTTATAATTATAAAAGATCTTTGCCGTTAGGCAACAGAGAGAAGGATGTTTGGCAGGAGCAGAGCTGCCGGGTTTCAGAAAAAACCGACAGCTCTGCCGAGTTGATTACTTTCCGCCGCCGTAACTGTGGAGGCCGGAGAGCAGAAGATTTACTCCCAGATAACAGAAGATGGTTGCTGCGAAACCAATGATGGATAACCATGCAGCCCTCTTGCCCACCCAGCCTCTTGTGAGACGTGCGTGCAGGAAGGCGGCATAGACAAACCATACGATCAGCGACCAGGTTTCCTTCGGGTCCCAGCTCCAGTAAGTTCCCCAGGCATAGTTGGCCCAGGCTGCTCCTGTGACTATTCCGAGGGTGAGCAGGGGAAAGCCGATCATGATCGCCCTGTAGTTCAGGTCGTCCAGCACGCGACTTGGAGGGAACATGGCAAAGATGCCGGTTTCGTCCTCATTGCTGGAATCCTGACGATCCGCGATCAGCAGGTACATGATTGAGATGCCGCAGGCCACTGCAAAGGCTGCATAACCGAGGAAGCAGGTAATAACATGGTAAAGGAGCCAGTTGCTCTGAAGGGCTGGCACCAGCGGCTCGATGCCACTGTTCAGTCCAAGCTGTGCCCATGTCATACCGAGCAGTGCAAACGGCATGACAAAGGCTCCGATTACCCTGTACCGGTACTTAATGTCGATGAGACCGAATATCAGTACGATAGTCCAGGAAAAGAAAGTAACCGATTCATAAAGGTTTGTGAGCGGTGCATGGCCGGCACCGATTGCGTACGACTCTTTCCAGCGAAGGAGTAAGGCAACCGTCTGTATGGCAAATCCACCCCAGGCAACCGCACTGCCGGCTAGGCCGACCGACTTTATGCGGCTTGCAAGAAAACCAAAGAAGAGGAGCATGGAGACAAGATAGGTGAAAGTGGTGATGTTGAACAGGAGTGAACTGGTCATTTTGTCTCCTTTACAGAAAGTTCTGTTCTAAGCTTTGAGGTAAGTCGGTCGAAGAAGAGCTTGAATCCTGAGGGATTCTTGCTGGCATTGCCGCCGATGGTTATGGTTCCGTTCTCAATTCGTATCCAGATACGCTTGTGCGACATGAAGAATGCAGCGTAGATCCCTACTACCATCAGCAGGCAGCCGAGCCATACGATCCACACTCCCGGGTCTTTGGCGATCTGAAGACCGGTATACATCCTCTCTTCGCCTCCTTTGTACTGGAGAAGCTGACCGCCGGTATAAGGCAGGTTTTGGCGGTTCATCCCAGGATGATTTGCATATACTACAAAGCTCTTGTTCTCGCCGTTTGGCAGATGAACTTCGAGTTGAGCTGCCGGTCCGGTGAGACCAGGCTGATAGGGGGATACATCCTTAGTTGTCTCCATCAGGCAGATGCCATTGCCGTTGGGGAGTTTTGCTGAGCCGCCGCTCTGAATATTCAATGACCTCTGGTTTTTTCCGTCAGGGTCGCTGATGATGAATTCATGTGCTCCCTGTTTCCCGTAACTGGACTGATAGAAGGTGATCCCTTTATAGGTCAAGGGGTCATTGACAATGACCGGTACTCTCTCAAAGCCTGCAACAGGCTTTCCGTTCTCCAAGACAGTCAATATGCTCTTGAACTCCTTTGGCGCTCCTGTATCGTAATATGCCACGCTAAAGCTGTCGCAGCGTACGCTGAATCCGAGATCAATCTGCTGGTTATTGCGGGTCAAGATCGTTCTGACACTTTCGCCTTCAGGTATGTTTGCGTAGCTCTTGTAACCGAAAAGGGTGCCGATTATGGCGCCGATAAAGATGCATATGACACTCGCATGAACGATGTAGACTGAAATACGGCTCCAAGGGCTCTTTTGTGCAAAAAGATGCCAGGTCCCATTCTCCTCGGTTATGACGGGCTGTGCAAATTCCGTCGAAAGGATGGTTTTTATCTTATTCTTTAGTGATACGTCATCACCGTCTGCTTGTATCGATTCAGTAGATGCCAGAGATCGTTCGAGCCCTTCATTAAGCACCGTAACCGGATGGGTGATGATCTTTAAGATACCAGGGAGCCTTTTGATGGAACAGGCAATCAGGTTTACGGTGAGGAGGTAGAGGAGGAGGAGGAACCACCAGGAGTGGTACATGTCAAAGAAACCGAGTTTGTCATAGAGTTGAATCTTGTTCTGGCTCAACGACTGAATATATTCCTCAGGGATGTTTGGTACCTGCGGGATTACCGTGCCGATGATTGAGAAAAGGGCGAGGCCGATGAGGAGGAAGATAGTCAGTTTCAGAGAGCAGAAAAAATCCCAGAGGGACTTTGTCAGGGATTGTTCAGATGTATTCAATGTAAGCTCCTTTGTCTTTACATGCCAAGGTGGCAGCGGCATGCATTTGCATGAACCGAGCAGGGGACCAGGACAGGTTCATTTTTCTTCTGTTTCAACAGAAATGGGTTTGTCTCAGTTGTCAGGATCGTTTCTGAGGGGGTACGAAGATCGGGAGATAGACCTGCGGCAGAGTCCTTAAGGTCTCGCTGGAGGTAACGGATATGAGGGGAGGGGAATAACGGAACGGAAAAGGGGGAGGAAGCGGAGCGTAAGCTGAGCAGCAGTAGCAGTTAGTGTTGCAACTCGTGTGCTGATCGTCTGAACAGGGGCAGTCGGAGCAGGGGGGAAGGTCTGCTTTCGTGACGGACTTCACCTCTATCGTATGTTCCTCGCCATCATGGTAGACGGATTGGGCAAAACTCCCCATTGGAAGGAGTAGATAGATGAAGACCATCAGTAATGAAACGATGAGTTTGCAGTTCATTTGAGCCAGACTTATTATGAGAAGCGAAATTTTAATTAATGATAATGAAATCATCTATCGGATGTCAACCTGAAAAATTATATTCAGTATCTAGCTTTCGTAGAGGACTCCAAGGACTATATGGATCAATTCTATGAAGAGAAGTAAGAGTACTGCAACTCCTTTCCTTGATTCCTGGTCCGTATCCTGAAACCGGTGGTGATGGTTGAAGGAGTGTTGTCGCTGCTTTGCTGATCGTAGCTACGGCACTCCCTGGTTGTGCACCGTGTTTCAGCTTAAAGGAGAGGTCAACTTACCGCGCCTTCCCATAGAGATCATCAGCCGCTGCAGAGGTAACAGTGATCCCCTCGCGCTCCAGCAGTTCGCCGGTAGCCTTCCAGAGCTGGCTTATCGCCGTTGTATAGGCAACCTGGGCCTTGATCTGATTGCTGCGGGCCGTGGCAAGGTCGTTTTCCACGTCCAGGACATCTTTGGTGGTTCCAAGCCCTACTTCACTTTTTTTCATGTAGGCTTTGAGTCGTTCCTCGGCATAAGCCCTGCCGCGATCAGTTACTTCCAACTGTTTGTAGCTTGTTTCTACGGCGCGGAGCGCAGTTCTCACCTCGGCGGCTATGGACGACCGGAGGCTTTCGAGCTGGGTCCGGGCCTGATCGGTTTTCAGGCGGCTTTTTATGTAGTCGTTCTCGGCAGATTGGTTGCCCAATGGATAATCCAGCTGGAGACCGACACTCCAGACCGGGTAATCGGTGGAACCGACCCGTTCCATGTCACGTCTGTAGGACTGTCCGAGACCGGTTACGGCAGCGCTGGACGTGAAGGTAAGGTCAGGCTGGGTACGGTTCCTTGCCACTCGGGCCTGTAACTCGGCGGAATCTATCTGGCTCTTCAGATCATCCAGTTCCGGCCGCCCAGCCAGAGCCTTCTTGACAGCGGCATCTTCATCCATTGAGAAATAATCCCGGTTAGGGGGATCGGTGAGTATGATATCGCTGACATCGTTGACCTGCAGAAGAACGCGGATGACGTCTATTTGGTCTCTTACCGATTTTTCGGCATCGATCAGCTCTTTTTCCCGTGATGCAACGCCGAACTGGGCATTCAGGATTTCCATGGCCGGGAGTACACCAGCATTCACCCGCTTATCGGTTTCACTCATGACACGCTTTGCCAGTTCCAGGGAGACTTTCTTTGATTCCAGGTCATCTCGAAGGCTCTGGAGCTTGAAGTACTCACTCCGAACCTGTGCCACAATTGCGAGAAGTTTCCCTTTGAATCGTTGCAGTGAGCCGTCTTTGGCAAGAACTGACGTCTGGATGTTCAGTTCTGTAGTTTCTCTGCCGAAGTTTTTAAGCAACGGCTGGTTAAAGGTAAGGGTGAGATCAGACTGCCAGTAATCCTTCATTGCAAAGGTAGACTGGGTATTGGTGCTAGTGTAGTAGTTGTTGAAGGTCAGTCCCAGGGTGCCGCCGGTTGGGATAAGGCGGTAGACCCCCGGGCTCATTCTGAAGGACTGTTGCTCGTAGGATGATATACCTCCGGTGGAGACGGTGTTGGCGGGGAGGGTGGTGGAGTCTTGATAGGAGGTGTTAAGGGTCAGATGTGTCTCATATATCGCCCGGTTCTTCCGGATATCTGCCTCTGACTGGGCGGGGTTATAAAGCTCGGCCTTTACATCAAGGTTTTTTTCGACGGCCATCCGGACCGCTTCCTTAAGGGTCAGGTTGAGTGCCCCGTTTGCTGCATGGGAGGAGCTGACTGTCAACAACAGAGATGCTGCGGTAATAACGTATGATACATGCTGACGAGGCATTGATTCACTTCCTTTCTCAGGTGGCTTTTACGTATCAGGCCATTTCATCACTGCAATCTAGATTGTGTAGCGTAGTTAAGGTGACGATACAAGTATATTATATGCCATCTGTCGGATCAGTGAACAGCCACTGTTTCTGTTTGGTGCCGGGGCCTCTTTAAGAGCAGCAGGAGCGGGATTATGGAGAGGAAAGCAATTCCGACTATCCAGAATATATGGTTGTAGGCAAGCGCTCCTGCCTGTTTGTGCAGTGTTCCATAGGCCATTTTCAGCGAAAGTGCATCAGCCGTGGTCGCTTCAATTCCTTTGGCAACCAGGCTCTGTTTCATCTGCGAAACCCGCAACTGCCAGGTTGCGCTGTAGGGGTTGATGTTTCCCACCAGGGTGTTCTGGTAAAACTGCCCGTATCGACTGAGGAGTGTCGCAGATACCGCAATCCCAACGCTTCCACCGATGTTGCGGAGCAGGTTGAAGATTCCGGTGGCGTTTCCCATCTCCAGTTTCGGTATGGATGAGAGTGTGACTGTAGTCAGCGGGACAAAGATCATCGCCAGCCCGATACCGAGCACTATCCTCGGCCAGACGTAGTCTCCGTAGGAACCCTCCAGATTCAGCCCCTGCATCATGAACATGGACAGCGCTCCAATTGAGAGCCCCGCAAGGACAATCTTGCGACCATCGCGCTTGGCGAGCATGGCACCGACGAAGGGCATGGTGATCAGTGTAGCCACCCCTCCCGGGGCCATTACCATACCTGCATCGGTCGCCGAGTATCCCATAAGGGTCTGAAGGAAGAGAGGAATCAGCATTATTGAGCTGTAGAGGCAGAAACCGACTACGAACATGATAAGGTTTCCGGCTGAAAATGAAACGTTTCTGAAGAGGCGAAGGTTCACAATCGGGTGTTCATGGTTCAGCTCTACGTAGATCAGAGTGATAAGTGCAACAGCGGATACAATGCCAAAAGCGATAATAAAAGGGGAATTGAACCAGTCTTCCTGCTGACCCTTGTCCAGAACTACCTGGAGCGCTCCGAGCCCGATTGTGAGCAGCCCCAGTCCCCACCAGTCGATGGTCGAGGCCTTTTTTGCCTGACGCAGGTACGCCGGGTCATAGATGAAGATGCTGCACATGATAATGGCACATGCTCCGATCGGGATATTGATGTAGAAGATCCATCTCCAGTTGAGCGTGTCGGTGATCCATCCTCCCAATGCCGGCCCTACGATCGGACCGAACATGGCGCCTATGCCGAAGATTGCCATGGCCATTCCCTGTTGTTTCGGGGGGAAGGTTTCCATCAGGATCGCCTGGCTTATGGGGATCAAGGCGCCTCCCGCAGCTCCCTGAACTACCCGAAACGTGATCAAGGCTGCCAGGTTGGGTGCTGCCCCGCAGAGGAGCGATGAGCAGGTGAAGAGAACGATGCAGGAGAGCAGAAACCGCTTCCGTCCGAAGAGCCTGGAGAGCCAGCCGGTCATCGGCAGGACAATGGCATTGCTCACCAGATAGGAGGTCAGTACCCAGGTGATCTCATCCGTGCCGGCATTAAGGCTCCCCTGCATGTGGGGGAGCGCCACGTTGGCCACCGATGTGTCGATGATCTCCATGATGGTGGGGAGCATCACTGTAACCGTGATGAGCCATTTATTGATCGGTTTCTGTATGTAGTCGGTCATGTATTGATCTTGTAGGGGCAAATCTTGTGTTTGCCCTGATTTCGGGCGATCACAAGCAGCGCCACTACAGAAGCGGGATCAGCTCACGCAGTATGTCGCTTGTCTTGCGCTCTACCAGGACAGCTGGGGTGACGCTCATTCCAACCCTCAGAAGATGCTCCGGATCCGATAAAGGGTCGATGGCAATCTTCACCGGGATCCGTTGGACCACCTTTACATAATTACCGGTTGCGTTTTCCGGTGGAAGCAGGGAGAAGGCTGCGCCTGTGCCGGCCATTATGCTCTCGACCCTGCCGATGAAGAGCTTCTCTGGGTAGGCGTCGACCTTGAATGTTACTTTCTGGCCGTGGCGGATGTGTGTAAGCTGGCTCTCCTTGTAGTTTGCGGTAACCCAGGCGTCTGTAAGCGGAACCACGGACATGAGCGGTTGACCGATCTGGACGATATTCCCCTGTTCCACGCTTTTTCTGGTTATGAATCCGTCGGTGGGGGCATATATCCGGGTATAGGAGAGCTTGAGCTGCGCCTCGGAAAGGGATGCCTGCTTGAACCGGATCTTTGCGCTTTCATCACCCCCTGCATGACCTGCAATGATCCGTGCCTTACGGAGCGACTCAGACGCCTCGGCAAGCTGTGCAGAGGTGACTCGATCAGCGGTCTCCATCCTTTCCAGCTGTTCCTTAGGGATCACGTCTCGCTCAAAAAGGACCTTGCCTCTCTTAAGGTCAGATCTTGCCTGCTCTGCCTGAGCCTCGGCTCTCCGGACCGCTGCCTGTGCCACAGCGACCTGGCTGGATTCACCGCCAGATTCGTTTCGGGCTACCTGTACATCTGCTGCCGCCTTTTCCAACTCTGCACGGTAATCTGCAGGATCGATCTCCACGAGCAGAGTACCTTTTTGCACCGGTTGGTTGTCTTGAACCAGCAATCGGACAACTCGACCCTGTACACGACTGGCAATGGGATGAATTCGGGCTTCGATGTACGCGTTGTCTGTCTCGATATGTGTCTGGTGGCGTATCCACCAACGGAGAGAAATAGCGGCAAAGACGATTCCCAGAATACAGATGATGGCGATTGCCTTCCATTTTTTCCCGTTGCTGCCTGATGGAGGTGTATCAGTATTGTCAGCTTCACGTCCGCTGATATCGTTTTGTAATTCGTCACTCATTGTATCTCCTACAACTCGCCCATTGCGCGTCTCACCCTGGCAGAGGCGGTCTGGAAGTCATATAGTGCCCGGAAATGCTCGGTTTTTGACTGGGTCAGAAGGGTCTGGGCGTCAAGTACGTCGGTTGCGGTCCCTACCCTTTCCTGGTAGCGGTCACGGTTAATCCGGAGGTTTTCTTCACTTTGGCGGATTGATGTTTGAGTAACCTCGATTCGCTTGCGGGCTATTCGCGCATCGTTTATGGCGGTGGCAAGTTCCAGCGCGACTTCCGCTTCGGCCTGGCGAAGCGAATCAGCCCTCTTGGTCCGACCCAGAAGGGCACGCTGACGATTTGCGCTTGTAGAGAAACCGTCGAAGATGTTCATCCTGATCCCGATGGTCGCCGACAGGATCGTCTGCTCACGTACTTTGTCGTTCTGGACGTAATCCACTCCGAGTTTGGTGAAAAGTTCCGGGAAGAAGGAGCTGCGGCTTTCGGCAACCTCGTAATCGCTCGCCTCCAGGTTTTTCCTGAGTGCGAGCAGTTCATGGCGACTGGCCAGGGCCCGCTTCTTCTCTGCCGCAAAGTTTTCAGGGAGCGCCAAGTCTGCACCATCATCCAGCTCTGCACGCAGTGTCGGCTCGGCGCCGATAAGATAATTCATCTGGAGCCAGAGATTCTCCCGTCGATTCTCCGAGATCAGGAGTTTCTGGCGTGCAGATGCGAGTCTTACCTCAGCCTGAAGCAGATCGTTGCGGGTCACTACCCCCTGCTGGTAAAGCGTTTCGGCGATACTCCTGTGCTGAGCTACTTGCGTCACCTCTTCTTCGGCATTTGCGACCAGTTTCTGCGCTTCCAGAATGCCAAAATAGGTTCCGATGATCTGCATGGCAATATCCTGTTCACGCGCTATGGTTGTATTGCCCGCTGCCTCTGCTCCGGCCAGGGCAATCTGCTGCCTGGCATCCCTTCTTCCGAAGTCGTAGATCGTGTAGTTGAGTGAGCTGCCCACAAAACCGAAGTCAGCCTGTTGGGTTTCGGCGGATCGTCCGCTGATCTGCACGGCCTGGGCAGCCTGCTGCATCGTGAAACCGCCCTGGGTGTCGATTCGTGGATAGTGTGCAGATTCTGCCTGTCTGACGATTGTCCTGGCAATTTCACTCTCCTGGCGGACTATTGCAAGGGTAGGGTTGCTGCGCGAACCTCTCTCAAGACACTCTTTGAGCGTCAGAGTTTCAGCCTGGGGAGTGGCAGGGAGTACCATGAAGACGAGGCAGACAATGCTACTCAGGAAGCGGGGCATACACACTCCTTTCTCCTCTGATGATCTGCAGAAGACGGACAAGTTCCGAGCGGTCGGCAGGGGATAGTCCTGCGGTGAATCGTTCCACGGTCCTGTTGGCTGCTTTACTGAGCGGCTCTTCCAGTGCCTTCCCCTGTTTCGTCAGGCAGATATGGTAGGCGCGCCGGTCGCTGGGGTGCGCTCTCCTCTCCACGAGGTCCTGTTTTTCAAGGCGGTCGATCAGTCCGCAGAGCGTGGTCCGGTCAATCTGGGTCCGCTCGGAGAGCTCGACCTGCGACATCCCTTCCTCTTGCCAGAGAAAAGCGAGCAGGCTGAACTGTGGAGGAGTAAGTGCATAACTGTCGAGCTCTTCTTTGAAAAGCGCTGCACCCCGCTGATAGGCTTTGGCCAAGAGAAAACCGATGCTTTGCTCAATGTCGTACATGCTAAGGGTTGACTCCGCTTTCTGTTTGATGACCGAAACACAGGATATGTTTTGTTTAAAGTTACAATACAGAAGATCAGCATACTGATCAAGTCTTGTTTTGGTATGAGAATATTTACTCTGACTGTAAATTTTCACTTTTGCGAAACAGTACACCCTTTTGCATTTCTGCAAAAATAACTGCCGGAATGCCAATGTATATCTAACACCTCAAAATCACAGTCGATATTCTGTTTTGTAGGCACTCCTGAACGTTCTATTATTTTTGCATAATTACAAAACGATTCTGCAGGCAGTCAGGTCAATGTTGGGTAAGGCAGTTTGTAAGGTGCTGTAATGTTGATGTAAATTATGTTGAACAAAATTTTAAAACATTGGTATGCATGTTGCTGAATAGGAAAACAACAAATGAAATTCACTAAGCACCAAACAATAAACACGGAGGTGAGACAAAATGGAACAGACTGTAAAGAACAGAGGATGGCAAGTTGCGATGGCTGGCCTTGGTATTAACCTGGCGCTCGGCGTCCTGTATGTCTGGAGTATGTTCAAGGGGGCGATCAAGACGTCCATTGAGAAGGGCGGAGCAAATGGCTTCAACTGGGATCTCGCCTCCATCAATGACCCGTATGCAGTCTGTTGCCTGGTTTTTGCCTTTGCCATGATGGCTGCCGGCAAGTGCCAGGACAAGATCGGCCCGGCCCGCACCGCCCTCATCGGTGGCCTCATGGTGGGGATTGGGTTTACTATTCTCTCGCAGACCACCAATTATCTGGCCTGGGTTATCGGTTTCGGTGTTATGGCAGGGACAGGCATAGGCTTTGGGTACTCAGCCGCTACCCCGCCTGCACTCAAATGGTTCCCATCAACAAAGACCGGTCTCATTGCAGGGATCGTCGTAGCCGGCTTCGGCGTGGCGCCTGTGTATATCGCTCCGCTCGCCAGTTATCTGCTTGGGAACTTCGGTATCCAGAAGTCCATGCTCATCTTTGGTGTTGCCTTCACCGTGGCAGTATGCGGACTCTCCTTCTTCCTGGTAAACCCGCCGGCCGGTTATGTGCCTGCTGATACGCCTAAGAAAACCGATGACGAAGCCAAGCCGGTTGCTGCAAAGTCGATCAACAACGCCACCGTCAGCGAGATGATCCGCTCGCCTAAGTTCTATCTCCTTTGGGCCACATTCTTTATCGGTTCCGGTGCAGGCCTCATGGTTATCGGCAGCGTGGCCGGTCTGGCCAAGAAGAGCATGGGCCCCATGGCTTTCGTGGCAGTTGCAATCATGGCTATCGGTAATGCCGGTGGTCGCGTAGTCGCAGGCGTACTCTCCGACAAGATCGGCCGCAAGGCCACTCTCTCCATCATGCTTGCCGCCCAGGCGCTCATGATGTTTGCCGCCATCCCGGTTGTGGGATCCGGCAGCGCAGCTCTTCTGGTTCTTCTGGCTACGTTCATAGGTTTCAACTACGGCTCTAACCTCTGCCTGTTCCCCTCCTTTGCCAAGGATTACTGGGGGCTCAAGAACTACGGCCTCAATTACGGAACACTCTTCACCGCATGGGGTGTTGGCGGGTTTGTAATGGGTCGCGTATCCGAGATGCTCAATGCACAGCCGGGCGGCCTGAACAAGTCCTTCATTCTTGCCGGTACCTTGCTTGCCTTCGGTACGGTTCTTACCTTCTTCCTCCGCGAGAAGAAAGCAGTCGAAGTTGAGTCAACGGTTCTTGTCGGTGAGCCTGCAGTGGTGATGGAAGAAATCTCATAGCGTGATTCAAGCTGAATGCTGAACAAAAGAAGGGTCATGCAGAAATGCATGACCCTTCTTTGCGTAATGATAGAAATATGTGATAATGCTTCCAATGCAATTTACGGTAGAGAGGTCGCTGAAATGGATACCACCTATGTTGGTATAATGCTGGTTGTTTTTCTTGTCTTGACTGCACTGGCAATAGATGTGGGGTATATGTACGTGAGCGAGGAGGATCTGCAGGCAGCGGCTGAAGTATCTGCCCTTGCCGGCGCCCAGTCCATAAAGCAGCGTATCTATACTCAAATACAGTCTGATCCCAAAAAGCTTAAAGTTGTTGTCAATGATAAAGTGCAACCGCTCGCAAGGGCGTCAGCCATTGAATCAGCCATGGGTAAGCATGCCGCTTCAACATTGGTGGAGCTTGCCAGTAACAGTACCAATAATTTGACTGAAAATAACGACATAACGGTTGGGTTCTGGAACGCCAGTTCCCATAGCTATTCGCCGGGAGTAACACCGGTCAATGCCATGCAGGTACGGACAAGAAGGACAGCGGAAAGCGCCTCCGTCGGGCTTGGAACTGTTGGGAGCTTTTTGGCAACCATTTCCGGAATCGGCTCATTCAATAATACCCCTGTCGCAATTGCAGCTATCCCTCCCCATGCCCGCGCAAATATCTCACTTTGTCTTGATGCGTGTGACAGTAATTGCCGATACCCCAATGTCTGTACTATTCCCGAAAGAAGAATGATCAATGATCCTTCGTATCCGGTACAGGGTACACGGACAACCAACCGTTACGCGTATACATCTCTGCTGTACCCAGTGACAGGAAAAGCGATGCTGTCTGACCTGATTTGCAAAGAGATGCCTGCCCAAGATGTATGCGGTAAAAATATTTTCACCGCATATTTTGGTGCCGACGACATGCTCCGCGATATGGAATCTATGATGTACAATCCTCATATCGACAAGATGAACAAGGAGTATGATAATGCTACGGGAAAACTAACCGGGTGGTGGGTTATCGCACCGGTAACTGCCTGTTCTTCCCCAGGTCGGATGAACAGTTTTGAGCCTCGCCATGTAACGGACTATGCTTTAATCCGGATAAGCAGGATATGTGTGAGTGGTACTACCGGGTGCAAACAGAACAACACGTCCTATGATTCACCTTCCGCAACATGCGGTTCAGAGAATGGACTGTATATTGATCGAATTTCCTGTGCGGGTTGTGGTAGTGAGTCCATCCTTGCACTCCCTGGGCTGCAGCCCTCTCTGGTCAAGTAGATCAAGACGACTGCGTTATTCTCTTGGGACTGATTCGGTTTAGGTGCCCGGACCTGCTCAGAGTGTGAAGTAAAAGGTTGCACCTCTGTGAGGTTCGGCTTCGGCCCATACCTTGCCGCCGTGACGCTGGATAATGTTCTGCACAATTGCAAGACCGACCCCTGTCCCTTGGTATGTCTGATCTGAGTGCAGACGTTGAAAAACTCCAAACAGCTTGTCGGCATACTGCATGTCGAATCCGATACCGTTGTCGCGCACGAAATAAACTTTTTCGTCGCCGCGTACAAATCCTCCCACCTCTATACGTGGAGACTCGCATCTGCTGCTGTACTTGAAGGCATTTCCGATGAGATTCGCAAATACCTGACGGATCAAAAGCGGATCTGCCAGACATTCAGGTAATGAACCGATTGAAAACTCAGATATCGCCATCACCTGCTGGTCCTCTACCTGTGAATAGGCCTCGCCTGCTAGCCGTTCCATATTAATCATGATCTTGTTCAGCGGCTGGCGAGCTGTTCTGGACAGCATGAGGATGGCGTCAATAAGCTGCTCCATCTGATTGCAGCCGGCAACGATCCGCTGGAGAACGCCTCGGGCCTCTTCATCAAGGCATGCTGCATAGTCGTCCATTAGGATCTGGCTGAAAGCATCTATATGACGCAGAGGTGCCCTGAGGTCATGGGAGACGGAATAGGCAAAGCTTTCCAGCTGGCGGTTTACGAGTTGAAGCTCGCTGGTACGTTCGATGACGCGTTTCTCCAGCTCCTGTGCAGCCAGGCACAACTGTGATGTCCGTTGGTCCACAAGCGACTGGAGGTGTTCCCTATGCAGATCCAGCTCGCTCCGTTGAAGGAATAGATCCCTGAAGACATTCACTTTGCTTCGAAGTACGACCGGTTCTATCGGTTTGGTCATATAATCGACTGCGCCTGCATCATACCCCTTGAACTGATACTGAAGTTCTTTCATCCCGGCAGTGACGAAAATTATTGGAAGATGCCTGGTCTTTGGGTTTGAGCGCATGAGTTCCGCAGTCTCGAATCCGTCCATATCAGGCATCTGCACATCCATCAGGACGAGTGCAAAATCGTGCTTGAGCGAAAGACGAAGCGCTTCATTGCCTGAGAGGGCCCGGACAGTCTCTATCTCTAGATTCTCCAGTATCCCTTCCAGCGAGGTAAGATTTTCGGGCATGTCATCCACCAGAAGAATCAATGGTTTTTTTATGGGTCGCAGATCGTTCATCATTTCTCCGTTAATCCACTCTGGAGATGGCGTAACCGAGCATTATACGGTTCGTCAACTATTTCTGATTGAGTTGTTTACAATCTTGCAAGTGTTACCAAGAGCTCTGCAATCCCTGCAAGAGGTGTGATATGGTCCGGAGCAACCGCGGAAATAGCACTTTTCGGCATCGAGTCGGTCTCGGCCCCCTGTGGGTCCTGCACCACAACGACACCGCCGGACTCCTTTATCCGCTTCACGCCGTTGCTCCCGTCCGATCCGGCACCTGTCATGACAACCCCGATAAGTCCAGGACCAAAGGCGTTTGCCGCTGACTCGAACAGTACATCCACCGACGGTCGGGCAAACCGTACGGGAGGATCTACCGAAAGTGACAGGACGGCGCGCTTCTCCACCAGTAGATGGTAGTTTGGTGGTGCGATGTAGACAGTGCCGGCCTCAGCCGCTTCCAGTTCATCTGCCTCCTTTACCCTGATATCACAGAGGTCGTCCAGAAGGAGCGCAAGCC
This sequence comes from uncultured Geoanaerobacter sp., assembly GCA_964528055.1. Taxonomy (GTDB): domain Bacteria; phylum Desulfobacterota; class Desulfuromonadia; order Geobacterales; family DSM-12255; genus Geoanaerobacter. Next base: position 59,609 of record CAZGQM010000015.1, read on the forward strand.
CGTTGTCTGCTTCCGGAGAAATATGTGCCACAATCATGACCGGCAGGGGGAAGTCACTGGGCAGTCCGCCAAGCATTACCTTAAGCGCTTCAACACCGCCACTGGAGACCCCTACAGCCACCGCTTTGTAAAGCCTCTTTCTATTTCTAGTCATAGCCTTTCCGATAGATCCGCATCCGCTGGGCAATCTCACGGTATCCGGGCGCAATTCTCCGTCCATCCAAGGTCTCCTTGAGTCCGAGGCAGAGAAAGCCGCCGGCAAGCAGGGAGGTGTCAAAGAGTCTGAGAACACGCTCCTTGAGGGTTGGCTTAAAGTAAATAAGTACATTTCTGCATAGTATCAGGTTCATCTCACCGAAATCCGAATCAACCGCAAGATTATGCGAGGCAAACACCATATGCTCCCGAAGATGCGGCATCATGATCGCATGATCATATCTAGCAGTGTAGTAGTCCGAAAATGACCTCTTCCCTCCGGCCAACTGGTAATTTCTCGTATACCGCTGCATCTCCATTAGCGAATAGATCCCCTCATGTGCTTTCTGAAGCACCTCGTTGTTGATATCGGTGGCATACATCCTGAACCTCCCCTTTAAACCCTCCTCCTCAAGGAGTATGGCCAGGGAGTATGCCTCTTCGCCTGAAGCGCATCCAGCATGCCAGATCTTTACAAAGGGGTAGGTTTTCAGGTGCGGAACCACATGTTTCCGTAATGCCACAAAGAATAACGGGTCGCGGAACATCTCTGAAACATTGACCGTAATCCCCGATAGCAGTGACTCAAATACTGTCCGATCGCGCAGTATGGCCGACTGTGCTTCGGATAGGTTGGCGTAATCAGTCGAGGCGAGCCAATGGCTTATTCGCCTCTTTATCGAAGCCTCAGAATAGTCGGTGAAGTCGTAGTCATATACCTGGCGGACTCCGTGCAGCAGAAGTCGCATCTCTATGTCGAAGAGATCTTCGTGATCCATTGTCAGTTACCGTAGAGCCATACTCTCAGCAGGGAGAACAGTTTTTCCACATCCACCGGTTTTGGAATGTAGTCGCTGGCTCCTGCCTTAAGGCACTCGTCCCTGTCACCCTTCATAGCCTTTGCGGTAAGTGCGATGATCGGGAGCCGCGCGAATCTCGGATCTTTCCGTATGGCTCGGGTCGCGGTAAATCCGTCCATTTCCGGCATCATGACATCCATCAGTACGACATCGACATCCGGGTTCTCGTTGAGGCGCTCCAGTGCTTCGATGCCGTTTTCCGCCTCAATCACAACCATACTTTTTTCTCTCAAAACACTTGATAGTGAAAAGATATTGCGCATGTCGTCGTCCACAATCAAAACCTTTTTCCCTTCAAGCATCGCCTCGTTGTCCAGGGCTATGCGAATCATCCTTTTCTTCTCCGGATCAATATTGCTTTCTACCAGGTGAAGAAACAGCGTGACTTCATTCAGCAGCCTTTCAGGGCTCTTGGCCCCTTTGATTATGATGCTCTCCGCATAGTGGCGAAGTCGTAACTCTTCATCATGGGATAGCTCGCGTCCGGTATGGATTATGACAGGAATCCGCCTGTTCTCGTCCAGGGACTGGATCTTCTCCAGCACCTCGAACCCTGATTTGTCGTTCATTCCAAGGTCCAGTACGATGCAGTCGAAGGTTTCACTTGTCAATAGCCCCAAGGCCTCGTTGCCTGTCGCTGCAACCGTAATGGAGACATCCCGCTCTCCCAGCAGCGTCTCCAACCCCCGTGCTTCATCCCTGTTCTCCTCGACAATCAGAAGCTTCTTGACACTCTTGGCGATGGAGTTCTCAATATTGCTGATAATTTCGTCAAGCTGGCCGCTGTTCACCGGTTTGGTCATGAAACCTATGGCCCCCATGTTCATCGCCTTTTGGCGATCCTCCAGGCAGGTAAGGAAATGCACCGGGATATGCCGTGTTCTGAAACTGTCCTTAAGGCTCCTCATGACCCCCCATCCGTCGATATGGGGAAGCATAACATCCAGTATAATGGCGCTTGGCAGGTAGTAATCAGCAAGAGTAATCCCACTCTCCCCATCTCCTGCAACGATAGCGGAAAACCCGCGGTCTCGAACCATTTCCTGCAGGATAGCGGCGAAGGAGAGGTCATCCTCTATTATCAGAATGCTCCTGTCGCCAGCCGTAAGCTTCTTACGGTCATCTGCAAGAACCGGAGGCGGTAACAATAATTCCTCATCGCTCTCCTGAGAGGCAATCTTTTTCTGCACTACTGATGGCACGACCGTCGCGACCGGTTGGCTGGCCCTATGTATTGCAGAGGCACTAATCGGAAGATACAGGGTAAAGGAACTACCTTTTCCTTCTTCGCTTGCAAGTTGGACATCACCATGAAGCCCGCGCGCAAGCTGCCTGGAGATTGAAAGGCCGAGCCCGGTCCCTCCAAACTTGCGGCAAGTGGTCCCGTCAGCCTGCTGGAACGCCTGGAATACCAGTTCGTGTTTGTCCGCAGCGATCCCTATGCCGGTGTCTGCCACTCTAAACGCAATTGACGGTTCAGGAAGAGGATTTTCAGCTGGAGAGGGGAGATATGCCGTTACCGTTACCGCTCCCTTCTGGGTAAACTTGCAGGCGTTGGATATCAGATTCTTAAGTATCTGCTGTGTCCGCTGCAGATCAGTGAGTATCTCATCAGGTACTCCATCTTCAATGCTGACTGTAAACTCAAGCCCACGTTGTTCCGATACGGGGGTGAACACCGTTCTGAGTTGATCACAGAGATCGCGAATCCTTAGAGCCTCATAGTTGAACTCCAATCGTCCCGACTCGATCTTTGAGAGATCCAGGATATCGTTGATCAGATTGAGGAGGTCGTTTCCTGAGCTGTTGATAGTTGCCGCATATTCGACCTGTTTTACGGTGAGTGTCCCTTCACGGTTCTCCCTGAGCAGGCTGGAAAGGATCATCAGGCTGTTGAGAGGGGTCCTCAGTTCATGTGACATGTTGGCGAGAAATTCGGACTTGTAGGTGCTGATACGCTCAAGCTCCTCTGCCTTCTGCCTCAGGGCCTGGCTTGCCGCCTCAACTTCCCGGTTTTTTGACTGGATCTGTTCCCGCTGCTGCTCAAGTATCTGAGCCCGTTCCTCAAGCTCTTCATTGGTCTGCTGCAGTTCCTCTTGCTGAACGCGGAGCTCTTCGGTCTGGGCCTGCGTCTGTTCCAGAAGTTCGTCCACAAGCTTGCGCGAGAGGTTTACGCTGATACCGATAGCAAGCCCTTCCCGCGCCAGTTCAAGGAAATCAAGCTCCCTGTCGGTGAACTCCTTGAAGGAGCCAATCTCCAGAACTCCCACAAGCCGTTCGTTATGGAGCAGGGGAACTGCAGCGATGTTGAGCGGTCTTGCCTCGCCGATCGCGGAGCTGATAGCAAGGTAGTCGGGAGGAACATTGGTCAGACAGATGACCTTTCGCTCCTTTGCAGCCTCACCGGCAAGCCCCTCCCCAAGTGAAATCCTCTCATTCAAGCTCTTTCGTCTGGTCATTGCATAGGTGGCTTTGATCGAAAGCTCCTTTGACTTCTCATTGAAAAAGTAGAAAGCCCCGACACCGGCTCCGAGGTATTCACAAAGGTAAGCCAGGCTTTTGTCGATCATTTCATCAACCTGCCGGTCGCCCCGCAGAATGGTGTTGAGCTCATTAGAGCCGGTTTTCAGCCAGTCACGACCCTGCTCCTCCTTACGGCTCCATCGCAAAGACTCGGTCATCCGTGCAAAGGCAGCATCCACCGAAGACTGCACCTTGCTCATCCCTGCTACAGCCTTGAGCAGCATGCCGGCCTCGTCCTTCGGGATGGAATCGGCATCTATCTTTAACGGCTCTGGAATCTTCACGTCCTGACTCAGATCCCCTGATGCAATGGCTTCCGCAAGCCTTGCCTTCTCCTCCCCCCCTTCGGAAAACAATAGTACTGAATCAAGGACCTGCCTGAGCGGGGAAACCACGCTCCGGGTAATAAAAAAGGCCATGGCTGCACCTATGACGGCCGAAAGCAGTATCATGAAAATCATCCAGTAGCGAAGAGACTGAAACAGCCTGTTAGCTTCGTCGTTCTGGAGTTTACCTTCGGCCAGGTTGTAACGTACAAGCTCGGCAAGGATATCGTTCAGCTTGTAAAAAAGAGGCCTCACTTCGCTCTCGGCGAGGGCGAATGCCTCTTTATCCCGCGTCCGTCCCTGGGAGGAGATATTCAATACCGTTGCAGAGGCAGCAAGGTACTCGGGCCATATCTTGTCGAATCGCTCAAGCAGTTCCATTTCTGTCGGTACCAGGTTGGTCTTGCGGTATTTCTCCATTGCAGCGGTAATTGCTTTTTCATTACTCTGGGCCTGCCCGGTTACCTGCCCCTCCACAGATTTATCTTCAGATGCCAGGTGTCGATAAATCCTCCTGTTGTGACTAATCAGCTGGGTGTATGCCTCGTTAACATGGACTGTTGAGACAAGAGTGGTACTGTAGAGATCGACGAGCATATCGTCGATATCCCCCATCCCCATAATTCCCGCAATCCCCACCATGCCGGAGATCAGTATCACTGCGGCAAAGCCCAGTACAAGTTTTCTGCCGATCTTCAGGTTCGCGTACCATCCCATCGCTCTACCCTCCTGGCTAATGCGATAACTGTTAATCTCAATAAATTAAATGTATCAAATATAACAAGCATTACAAGGATAGAAACCTGCGGATTAATGAGCTAGATCGCTTATTATTGACTTTTTAAGGAATGTTAAATAAACAGTTGACCCACTGGTAGACGACTTACAGGTCAAACCTTCGAGTCAAAGCGCTTTAGGAGTATGCATCTATTTTATAGAGAACGGTTGTTGCTGTTACTCACTCATTATTTGCATTTGTGCAAAAATTGCTTGTCAATCTGTTTTGTATACATAATAATCCGCTGATGCATCGCTTCCAATTCAGATTTATGACAAACCTGCGGCTTCGCTGGAAGCTGCTGGTGGTTGTCATGCCCCTGGTCATCATCCCCATTGTCCTGTCCGGGGCAATCGTCGGAACTATTGCGTCGCACCAGGCCTATCTGGGGATAACCAAGACCAGCAAGGACGATCTCCAGCACATGGCCACCTTTTCAACCGATCTCCTCAATTCTCACTATCAGCAGTTCCAGGTGTACAAACAGGACAAACAGAGGAGTCTTAACCTGGAGTTGGCCACTCTGGTGAATCTATCGAATAATCTTGTGGAGGCCGAACATCGTCAGTCAAACAGGATCGGACTGACTGCCGCAAAGCAGGAGGCACGAAAGGCCCTCAAAAAAGTGAATGTGGGCGAGACCGGCTACATATATGCCATGAACACCAAAGGGGACCTGGTGGTCCACATTGCCAGGGAAGGGGATAACGTCTATGACGAGAAAGACGAAAATGGCCGGTATTTTATTCGGGTGATGTGCGAAGCGGCCAAAAGTTCCAAGCCGGGTGAAATTCTCTACATTATGTATCCGTGGCGTAATGCCGTGCTGGGTGATGCGCGACCCAGGAAAAAAGTGGTTGCCTACCGCTACTTCAAGGAATGGGACTGGGTCATTGCTGCCGGAAGCTACATAGACGAAACCTATGAGGATGCCGCCTTTGAAAAGGAATCCTTTGAGGAACTGAAGGCCAAGCTCAAGAGCAAGAAGGTGGGGGAGACCGGATACATCTACTGCATGGACAGGAAAGGGACCCTCATGCTTCATCCTGACAGCCAGGGGATGAACATCTTTGACGCAAAAGATCTCAGCGGTTCCTATTTCATCAGGGAGATGTGCCAGAACAAGCAGGGGTGGATCCGCTACCCCTGGAAGAACCGAGGGGATAAGGCTGCTCGTATGAAAATCGTCCGATACGAGTACTTTCAACCCTGGGACTGGATAGTGGCAGTCGGCTCTTACGAGGACGAATTTTACCGGGAGCCTAACAAAATAAAGGGCCGCATAGCCACGAGCATCATTGTCCTTACCTTGATTCTTGGGATACTGGCATCGATTATGGTCTATTACGCATCAAAGATTCTTACTGATCCGATCAATCACATGATGGAAGTGATTCGGAGGGTTAAGCGCGGTCGCCTGGACGAGCGGATGGAAGTGGAAAGTGGTGATGAACTGGGTGAACTGGCAACAGCCTTTAACCGGATGACAGGTATCATCAAGAACAACAAGGAGATGGAGGCGACGCTTGCTCAACAGGGGAAGATGGCTTCACTGGGGGTCCTTTCATCAGGCGTCGCGCACGAGATCAACAATCCGCTCGGGGTAATACTGGGGTATGCAAGTTATCTGGAGGGCAAGATGTCTCCAGACGACCCCGGGTTCAAGTATATGCATGAAATAAAGCGGGAGAGTAAACGCTGCAAGAAAATCGTCCAGGATCTCCTCTCCTATGCGCGAACACCAAAGCCAGACATGGAGCTGACAGACATCAACGCCCTGCTGGAACAGATCGTCGATTTCGCAGCCAACCATACTGACATGCACCATGTGAGCGTGGATAATGAGTTTGCAGACGACCTGCCGGAGATATTGGTGGATGGTGATCAGCTCCGCCAGGTGGCGATCAACCTGATACTCAATGCCGGTGCGTCAATGCCGGTAGGCGGGCGCCTTGTCGTCAGTACGGCGCTGGCTGATGACGGTTTCCTGGAGATTGCTTTTAGCGACACCGGCTCTGGAATTCCTGCCGATAACCTGGAAAAAATATTCGAACCGTTCTTCACAACAAAAGAGAAAGGGACCGGACTGGGACTGGCCATTACGAAACAGATCATTGAGATGCACCATGGGCAGGTTTCCATTGCAAGTGTAATGGGCGAGGGTACGACCGTAACAGTCAGACTTCCAGTGGCGCAGGAAGAGTTATAAGGGGCGTGATATGACGGCTGCAAAAAAGCGAATAATGCTGATTGACAATGAAGAGGGGCTCTGCCGGATGATGGAGGCGGTTCTTGCCGATAGCGGGTATGCCGTCAAGTCATATATCCGCTCCTTTGAGGCGGTCGAAGAGTTCAAACCGGGGGAATGGGACCTTGTTGTCAGCGATATAAAAATGCCGGTCATGGACGGGCTTGAGGTTCTCCAAAAAATCAAGGCCAAGGAACCTACCATACCAGTGATCATGATAACAGCCTATGCAACGGTGGAGATGTCCATCCAGGCTCTCCGTAAGGGTGCATATGACATGTTGACCAAACCGTTCGAGCCGGAGGAACTCCTCTACAGGGTTAAGAACGCCATGAAACATACTCAACTTCTGGTTGAGAACAGAGAGCTTCGTGAGGAGCTTGTCGGAAAGTTCCGCTTTGACAAGATCATCGGAACCTCTGATGTATTGAACAGGGTCATGGAAAAGGTCGAGAAGATCGCCATCCGGGACACCTCCGTATTTATTTCCGGGGAATCCGGTACTGGCAAGGAGCTTATCGCACAGGCAATTCATTACAATTCTCTGCGAAAGGAGATGAAATTCATCGCAATAAACTGTGGTGCTCTTCCAGAGACACTCCTTGAGTCTGAGCTTTTCGGATACAAAAAAGGTGCGTTTACAGGAGCAAACAGTGACAGACAGGGTCTTCTGGAGGCGGCCGACGGCGGGACTCTCTTTCTGGATGAGGTTGGGAATCTGCCGATGAATGTGCAGAAGACCCTGCTTCGCTTCCTCCAAGAGCAGGAGTTTCACCGAATAGGGGATATAAAGCCTGTAAAGGTGGACGTGCGCATACTTTCCGCAACCAATGCGGATCTGAAGGGGAGCGTTAAGGATGGCTCATTCCGAGAGGATCTGTTTTACCGACTCAATGTCGTAAACCTCCATCTGCCGCCCCTTAGAGAGAGAACTGCCGATATCCCTCTGCTAGCGGCCCACTTCATAGCTCTTCAGAACAATAAATTCGGCACACAGATTAAGGGACTGGCTCCTGATGCGCTTGATGCGGTATCTCACTACCAATGGCCCGGTAACATCCGTCAACTCAAAAACGTAATTGAGGCTTCCATGGCGATGGAAAACGGAGAATTCATAACACTGCCGGTTCTATCACAGTTTATTGAGGTCTATCATCGGCCCGACGCTTCAGGAGATGCCTTTGAGGGTGATGACGGTGATTACAACCGTGCGTTATCGCGCTTCGAGATGGACTATCTGAAGGGGCTCCTTCGAAAGAAGCAAGGAAATATCGAGGCTGCAGCCAGGGAGGCCGGTATGAACATGGCCACCATCTACCGAAAAATCAAGAAGTATAACCTGCGGAAAGAAGAGTGGCAGTGATTTTTTGCAGTTATGCAAAACCACATTTTCCGGTACTTGCACTGTTGCAATAGCTGATCTCTTCCCTGTGGGACTGTTTAACTGCTTTTAATTATTAAGTAAATCGCTTCGGTGTCACTATGTTGGCACTATTTACCTCTCCCAATTTGCCAATAAATACATTTGCACCTCTGCAAAATCATCCCACTGCCTGACAATCATCTGTATTGTTGAATTGCTATAACATACTAATATCACAGCATATTTATCGTTGAATCTGTTTATTCAATGTTTGGTATGACGGTTGCTCTATGAATTCACCAGTTACTCCTTAACTTGGGAAGACAGGTCCGATGACGATCGGACCTCTTCTTCCCCCCCCACGGTCGGGAAGTGATTAAATGGTCGGCGAAGAAGAGGTTTCCATGATTAAGGATAAAGCAGTCTGTCCCTTCTACGCTAAGAGCGACGACTTCTGTGATGTAGGATGCGGATACATATCACCTTATGATGTAAACCTTATAATCAAGTTTTGCAGCTGCCGCTACAAGGAATGCCTCAAATATCAGGAGCTGGCCGAAAGGTTCCCTGGAGAGACCATAGAAATGGTTAAGTGCTGACCATAAGGAGAATTCCATGCTGTATATCATGAGCCTCCATGCAAGCGAGATCCATCTGGCCGTCTCCCTCGGTGCGGCAATCGTTTTCGTCATCATTACCATAGCAAAGGAGAAGATCGATGAGCGAAAGAGAGCTTGAGCTGCTGAACAGAATCGAGGAGCTGGAGCGCCATACGTGGCGGAACAGTGCAATCCTCCGAGCAGTTGCGATGGTTGCCTTTACTGCTCTCATAGGAATAGTAGTCGCATCCGGTGTAGTAGGTGGCGGCCGCGGCAGTCACTGGTCCGGGCCGGCCTGGAACACCATGTGGCTCTATGGGCTTTTTGCCGCCAATGCAGTCTCTATGTTCTGGACCACGCATAAAAACTAGGCTTGAAACAATTCCGAGGTTAATTCTCAGGAGGATACCATGCAACCGATGAGTATGAAGAATGCAATCCTGCTGCTTGTGGTAGTGACCCTCTGCGCCACTTTCTCCATGAGGATTTTCCAGGGACTTGACGAGATGATGGGCGATCAGTACTGGGTTATTGATACTGCACAGGGCGACCACGGCTGGTACTTCATGGGGATGCTCCCTCATGTCACGCTGATGAAGAAGGATGTGGTTCAAGCTGTCAATACCGATCCGGACGCCACTGATAAATATGTCATTTACGCCCAGTCAGGCGACTTTGCAGGGAACAACGTTTATGGCATCTGCTTCGGTATTCCGCTGATTATGTTCCTGATCTGGTTTGCCTTTATCCTCGGTTTTCCGGACAAAGTGGATCCTTACCTCCTCCCACGCCGAATATTCACAACCACTGTCATCATGTGCTGCTCCATAATAGTCAATCTCTTTCTGATGCGGATTGCAGCCGACTTTGCAAGGGACCCCATGTCCCGTGTTGCCAACGTGGCAGGTAATCATGCCTCGTTGCTCTTTCATAATGCCGGGATCTGGTTTGCCATCCTCTTTTCTGCCCTCGGCACACACACGCATTCTGCCCGTGAAATTGCCGCACCTGACAGCCGCAACTGGCAGACCCAGGCAGACGAGAAGTTCTCCTGGATGTTCACACTGCTGGCTGCTGTTACGGTGCTTGAAGTGGTGCTGGTGAAAAACAAGCTCGCGCTCCCCGACGCAGCAGTTGACTACTCTGTCTGGCTGATCTTCGTGGTTATTTTTATGAGGATGTTCGGCTTCTCTCCACGGTACTGGGTCAGGCGAGGGCGAGGTATAGCAATAATGCTTGTCGGAACTGCTGCAACTTTAGGTGCCTTCTACGTTCTGGAACGATATACCGGGACTCTGGGCGCCGGTTTTGCTTCCCCTATCCTGGCCAAGTCTCTCGGCGTCGAGAACCAGAATATCGGCCTCTCTCTTATGGTTTCTATCTACTTGATCTTCTGGATGGAGTTTGCTGCGGCCATCAGGATGAACGGTCCTGCCAAGTCACCCGCAATGAGTACACTAAGAGGCTGAGGCAACACGAATCATTGTAGTACCTCCTTGGGGCAGCGATTTTAGCTGCCCCATTTTTTTGTTGTCTCACTACCGGAGTTCTGGTCTAATTCAACGGTTTCAGTTCATCTGCCCGGAGGAAGTTTTATGGAAACAGTAACACTGGGAAGGACAGGGCTGGAAGTCAGCCGCCTTGTGTTCGGGACACTTCCTATGGGACCCCTTCAGGCGGGCCTGACCCCTGAAGAAGGTGGTCGCTTGATCCGCCACGCTCTGGAGCTGGGGATTGTAATGCTGGATACAGCTGAGCTTTACGGTACATACCTCCACATTCGTTCAGCACTTGATGGGTATTCAGGGCCTGTTGCCATTGCCAGTAAGACCCATGCCCCTGATGCACCAACTGCGAGGGCGCATGTCGAGCGTGGTCTTAGAGACCTTGGACGGGAGCGGATCGATATCGTTCACTGTCACGCGGCCCGGATCGCCGACCCTTTTTTAGATCGTGCAGATGTATTTGCAGAGCTTCTGAAGATGAAGGATGAAGGTAAGATAGGCCATGTAGGTCTCTCTACGCACTATATATCTGCTGTAAGAAAGGCAGCATTCCATCCGGAGATAGAGGTGGTTCATCCGCTTATCAACCGTACCGGGATGGGAATTATCGACGGTTCTGCGTTTGATATGGCAGATGCCATTGCCGGTTGTTCTGCCTCTGGCACAGGGATATACGCCATGAAGGCACTTGCCGGCGGTAACCTGATCTCCACAGCTCGCATGAGCATTAAGTATGTGCTGGATCTGCGCGGAGTGCATTGCGTTGCACTTGGGATGCTTTCAATAGCCGAGATAGAGGCAAACCACAAACTCTTCAGCAAAGGCGTTTTCGAACCGGCAATCTGGGAGGAACTGGAGAGCCGAACCCGGCATCTCAGGATAATGGAGCGGTTCTGCAAGGGGTGCGGTCAGTGCGTGGAGGCTTGCGCCAACAGCTCATTGTCGATTGCAGATGGCGTAGCAATGGTGGACGAGTCAACATGTGTCCTGTGCGGTTATTGCGGAGCGGCATGCCCGGAATTTATCATAAGAGTGGTGTAACAGAAGTATATTTATCTGTGAGGTCTTAATGGGTCTGAAGATATTGATGGCTGCGTCGGAGTGCGTGCCGTTTGCCAAGGCCGGCGGGCTTGGAGATGTTGTCGGAGCTCTTCCCAAGTACCTGGAGAAGTTAGGACACGATGTCCGTATAGTAATGCCGAGATACTATTCGGTAGACAGGGAGAAGTACGGGCTGAAACTCCTTCCTGGAGTGCTGGTTGTTCCGATGGGGATCGTCGGAGAGATGTACTGCGGGGTGTACGAGGGTCGCCTGCCGGGGAGCAATGTCCCGGTCTACTTCCTGGAACACGAAGGCTTTTATGGTCGTGAAGGGTTGTACGAGGTTGATAATGTTGGATTCATTGACAATGACAACCGTTTTCTTTTCCTCTCCAAGGCTGCACTGGAGATCTGCAAGTGGCTTGACTTCAGACCCGATGTTATCCATGCCCATGACTGGCATACGGCTGCAATGCCGGTCCTCCTCAACACCTCCTACCTTGGGGATCCGTATGTCGGTGGAAGGCCATCGCTTTTGACCATCCACAACATGCAGCACCAGGGGAATTTTTACGAAGGGCTGATGGATGTTCTCGGGGTCGGATGGGAATGGTTCAATTTCCTGAACCTGGAAAAGGATGCAGAAGTAAACCTGCTCAAGGGGGGGATATACCACGCAACCCTCCTGAATACGGTGAGCGAGGGGTATGCCCGGGAGATACAGACTAAGGAGTACGGATGGGGGCTGGAGGGGGTGGTGCGAGATCGTGTCGATGATCTCTTCGGCATCCTGAATGGTGTGGATTATGATGAATGGAGCCCTGAGAACGATCCGTATCTGCCGACATCATACTCGGCCGGGAAAATGGCTGGCAAAAAGATCTGCAAGAGGGAACTCCAGAAAGAGATGGGCCTCCCGGTGAGAGACGATGTACCGCTTTTCGGCGTTGTCTCGCGCATGGTCAAGCAAAAGGGGATCGACATACTGGCTGAGGCGATCCCCTGGATACTTGAACTTGATGTACAGGTAGTGATGCTCGGGGGAGGCGAGCCGTGGGCTCACTTTTACTTCGGTGACACCATGGCCGCACATCCGGACAGATTTGCCGTGCGGATTGGCTACGATAATCCACTATCGCACCGTATCGAGGCAGGCGCCGACTTCTTCCTGATGCCGTCGGCATTCGAGCCGTGCGGCCTTAACCAGATGTACAGCCTCCGCTATGGGACACTGCCCATTGTTCGTGCGACCGGTGGTCTGGACGACAGTGTTCAGAACTACAATGAGCACGATCTGACCGGTACCGGCTTCAAATTTTACGACTTAAACGCCAAATCGCTCTTCGATACGGTTGGCTGGGCCGTTTACACCTGGTACAACCGGAAGGATGCCATGAAACGGCTTGTCCGGAATGCCATGAAACAGCGGTTCACCTGGGAGGATGCGGCAGAGAAATATGCGGCACTCTACCTTCTGGCGATTGAGCGGCGGCTGGGAGGTGAAAACCTTCAGGGGCGGCTTGCGTCGCTGGTCGGTCAGAGAAAGACCAGGGTTACCCCTGTGTCGGAGGTTTCTGTTCGGAGGCGTGCTCCTGCAAGGAAGAGATGAAGTCGATGTGGCGTGTCAGGAAGGCAAGGTTGTAACGGCTCTCAAAGAGGAGGATAGCACTAGCCGCAAAGAGAAAGAGTCCTCCGGAAAGGGCTATCAGTGTGGCAATCCAGCTGAATGCGCCGATGACAATAGTTATTGCCACCGCCAGGCTCGAAGCAATGAAAAGAAGGGTGGCGGTGTAGAGCGCAGCCATGGCCTTCTGGATAAGGATGCCTCGTTTCCGCTGTAGAGCCATCTGCTGATTGATGTAGGCAATACGTTTCTCCGTCAGGATTAGTTTGCCGGTCATGACCCCTTCCAGCTCCCCTTTGAGGGAGTTCACCCTGTCGAAAAGCCTCCCGAGGCGTCCAGAAGTAGAGAATATCAGCGTTCCGCATGCAGAGATAAGTACCGCAGGGGTGATCATGGCAGTCAGCACATGCTGGCTGGCAAGGGTTTCGAGCATCTCTTTCTCGGTCATCGGCTAGTAACCTCACCAGATTCTTTAAGCAGTGGCTTTACTATTCAATAACAATATCAGATTTAATCTGTAGTGATGCATAAGAACGAAATAACTGCTGTATTTTTATCAGAATTTGGAATAAACTGTTATCTAAAATTGTCTATAGTTCAATGTATCCAAATAGGTTGAAAGCGAGGAATCAAGCTATGCAAACTATTCTCTTGAGATTGGTCATGGTGCTAACTCTGATGTATGCATTGACAGGCCCAGGAAGTTCTTCTGCCCAGGCATTGGTGATCTATTCTAACGACTTTCAAAGCAAAAGCGCAGGGGGCGAATGGTCCAACAATAGCGTCACTTCGGCTCCTAATCCCGATTATACCCCATGGGGTGGTCGCTGGTTCCTCGGAGAATTTGGTGTGCATAATGGAGTTAATGACGTTGTTTCTCTCTCTCTTAATGGTCTTCCAGAGAATAGCAGAGTGAGGTTATCGTTTGATGTCTATTTTATACGATCCTGGGATGGCAATGATACGAGAGTTAGTTCCATTATCAATGATCCGAATGGTCAGGTGTACGGTCCGGATTTTTTCAATGTCAGGGTAGCAGGAGGCCCGCTCCTGCTTCATGAAACATTCAGCAACGGCAACCCTGCAGGGCAATCATATTCACCTTACGGTCCCAGCATACTGCCTCCGTCGACCGGGTACGGTTCGATGACAGGTGCGGCAGAGGCTTACTCACTTGGATACACCTTTGGAAACTTCATTGAATCCCAAAATCAGAACAAAATCGATGTAATGGATTCGGTCTATCATTTCGATTTTGGATTTACACACGCATTATCAGCTCTTCAGATTGATTTCTTTGCCGAAAATTTGCAGTCTATGGCTGATGAAAGCTGGGGGATTGACAATGTGATTGTTGCAGTAGTTCCGGAACCAGCCAGCGCTCTGCTTGTACTATTCGGAGGGGCTGCGCTTCTAGCTTTAGGTTTCAAGCGCAGAGGTAAATTTCCCCTCTGAGCACATTTTTTATATGGTACTCAAAAGGGGCGCAATATCGCCTCTTTTTTTATGTTGCGTTGGTTTCAGAATGGATAACTCATTTCGATGCCAACGTAGCCATCAATCCCCAGTCGCTCCGTGATCTTGGCACCGGCCTTTATCCCTAAATCTGAATTCGGCAGAGGCTGGAATCCCGTTACTACCCATCCTGCCTGCCATGCCCGGTAGTCTGGATCACCATGGGCAATGGCTTCTGGACCGGTTTTTATCCCGTTATTTATCAGAGCGAGAAATCTAGCCCTTGCCCAATAGCTGGAAGTGCCGAATACATAGCACGCTATTCCCCCTACCCTAAAGTCTGGCAACAGTTCCAGGTCCCCTTCTCCCTGAAGCTTGGTTCTGACCTGGTTTCCACGAACCCTGCTGTTTATGTCGTCAGGCGATAAAGTGGTATTGGTGTAGCGGGCACCGACATAACTGCCAGCCCAGCCGGATTTCCAGGATTTCTGGAAACCAAAGGCTGCTTCTGCTCCGACAGCCATAGCATCTACGTCTCTCGCTCCCCCCTGATAACGATATCCCTGGAAGTCTACCCAGTAGCGCTGTACAAATCCGTCGCCAAGACGGCTGCCTGGAAAAGGTATAACAGTGGCAATGAAGGCGGCATAACTGGGCTCAGTACCGCCACCTCCTTCTGCTCCTGCAATGAATAGGTTCTCTGACCCTATGGCATTCCCTGTATAGGGCAACAGGAGGAGCAGTGTTGATAAAGCCGTAATAATCGCATGTAGCAAAAATTTCATGAGTCTCCTTTCAATTCGGGCACAAAAACAGCAGCATATACCGGCGAACCACTCTCGTCTATGCGAGTTGAGTTTTGAACAACACCTGTCAGGCGAGTGCCCTTTGAGCGATTATGAATGTGTAAGGAAAGAGGGATACCTTCCGCAACCGGGGTGAACAGGATCAGTTTACGCTTCGTTTCTCCCTGATGTGGTTCCGAAATTAGACCCATTCCAGTCGAATTATCAGTGTGCCCTGGCAGAAGATAGACCATTGTAGACCAGTGGCTGAGCTTGGGGTCTATAGAGGGATTCTTTCGAGTGAACAGTCTTGAAAGCCATTCCAGTGGTGTGTGAACCCAGTCACGAAGGTCGTTGACCCTCCATTGAAGGTCTGTACCATAAAGGAATAGGTCAAGTCGGTCACTTTCAGAAGAGTCGCTCCACGTAAAATTGCAGCCAATAGCCTTAATGTAACGCTCAGAAAATTTAGACTCTTCAAAGAGGGTCTTGATGGAGGCGCTGAATCGTACTAGCCCTGAGGGGAGAATAATTGTGCCGGAAATTGGTTGATTTATCTCAGTTGATGCAGGTAGAGCAGAATATAAGCGAAAGCCGGTCGATGATATGTCATCTATAGTGCCACATATGGGGGGGCTATCTGCAAACCTAACTAATGCTGGTAGAGGTATTTGAAAGCGATAGTCATTGCGTCTGAAGCGCGCTTGAATGGAGCTGAATGCGAGAACGCTGGCTGCAAGAATGCTGTTTACTGAAGCCCAGATGATATTTGCGATAACCCCGTCGGTGGGCAGGTGTTGGTATGATGCGTACAATACAATTCCAACTGGAATTGCCAGCAGGTTGCCGGCAAATACAATTGACTGCGGAGCCGAATAGAAGCGGTAGTCGCTAGATGGGGCGGCAACTTTTGAGGTTACCGCAAATCGGATTTTCTTCTTTAGTATCCCGAAGGTTGACCAAGCCATTGCGGCAAATCGTGACATATTGTACTGCTCAATAGCCCATGATCGACCATAGCCACGGTTTACTTCTTCAAATACCCAGAAAGTCAGGATAAAGTAAGGGATAAAGTGCAAGAGGAATTCGGGACCAAATGAAATGATTGGCATGGTTCCAGTGACAAGTACGATGATTGGTGCGACGTAGTAGAATCCTTTTTGCCAGCCGTCAAAATAGGTAACTGTTGATGCCAGATAGTTAATGCGCTGCGACCATGTAAGATTACGACAGAAGAAAACTCCTTCCTTCCTCCATACCTGCATAGCACCTTGGCCCCAACGAATTCTCTGTTTGAGAAAGGATACAATGCCTGATGGCGCAAGTCCGAATGCCAGTGATTCCGCATGATAAATTGAAGTAAATCCTTTTTTGTGAATTCTGACAGAAGTGTGGAGATCCTCAGTCACGGTCCCCGTAGCAAAGCCACCAATAGCGTCGAGGGAGCTTCGACGAATTAGTGCGCAACTTCCGCAGAAGAAGGCGGCATTAGCGTAATCTTTTCCTCTCTGGATAATACGAAAAAAGACGGATTGTTCATGCCATGCAATTTGGGAATTCTTCTTATTGGGGTGCTGATAGGAATCTAGATTGTAGAAATCCTGGGGGGTCTGGACGAAAGCCACAGAAGGATCCTGGAAATAGCCGATAGTCCGCAAAAGAAAGTTTTTTTTAGGTGCGTGATCTGCGTCAAAAACTGCTATTAGTTTGGCCCTACTAAACTGCAGAGCATTGTTAAGATTACCTGCCTTTGCATCTGTATTGTTGGGTCGGGACAGATAGCGGCAGCCAAGTTCAACTGCGAGGGCTTCCATTTCAGGGCGACGACCGTCGTCCAAAAGCCAGGTTGTGTGTGGGTATTCCATTTCCCTTGAAGCGAGAAGTGTGCGTCTGAGCAGATTCACTGATTCGTTGATGGTAGTTACGAAAATGTCAACTGTAATACCATCTTCGGGCGATTGAGGCTCTCGTACTGTCAGTCGCCAGGTTATGAAGAGATGCATTAAAGTGGTTAAAAAGCCGTAAACTTCGACAGCATAAAGACTTATGGAAAAAAACAGTGCTGTTTGGTTGAAAGTCCCGAGACGCCAAATGAGGTACCATATAGAAACGCAGAGGAAAACTAATACTAATGTACTCCGCAAAGGTCCAAGCTTCTCGTGTGGCACGTATGTTTTCATGTTTGAGTCCAGAAGGTTATTTTGTGTTGGAAGTGTAGCGCGTTCAGCTACCTGGATACAAGATAAGATTTTTAAAATTCAATAAAATTAATCTCATTGGGTGCATTCCTTGAAGCATGTTGGGCAGTACTTCATAGATTGAACCGTCACATTACTGACGGCTACCTGGTGGCCTCCAGCAAAACAGCCACTGTAGGGCATTTTGTCAAAATATGTGCGTTAATCTGGGTGGATGGAAGAATACTCATTTTTGATCTTGTTGGATTTCTTCACGTTCACGCATAGTAGCAATCGCTCTGAGCGTTAAATTATTGATGTTTGCAGTATGTCGAGGTTAATCGATCCGACAAACCGTCAAAATATTGTCGGTTTGTCGGTTTTAAATGTTCCGATATTACAGGATATTTGGGATGTTAATGTAATATTCATGAAAATAAATATTGGCGTGTATTTTATAACTATACGATATTGCGTTGTTGTTTAATGGCAGAACCATAATGCAATTGCCTCTAAATGTATAATATGTGATTTTCGGCACATAAGCTGAATATACCCCCATCGTCTGTTGTTAAATGATGTTATGGGGGGGGAACCAATCATGAAATGTCCCAAGTGCAAAGGCCGTATGTTTAACGAGAAGTTCTATGATTACGTGAGATCCTTCGATGCCTGGAAATGCACCTGCTGCGGCGAGGTTCTCGATCCGACCATCCTG
Source organism: uncultured Geoanaerobacter sp. (assembly GCA_964528055.1). GTDB lineage: Bacteria > Desulfobacterota > Desulfuromonadia > Geobacterales > DSM-12255 > Geoanaerobacter. The sequence goes on from CAZGQM010000015.1 coordinate 77,806, forward strand.
ACAAACAGGGCAAGAAGTCATAATCATTTCCTTGGCTGAAAACCCAAAACAGAGATTCTAACCAAGAGGGGGAGCGTGAGACGTTCCCCCTCTTTCTATTTCTGAACGGATATGCTGAGCAACATCACATTGACAAGGAGTGCCTGCTTTGGTACTAACATCAGGCATTACCACTTGAAATACGAAAGGAATTACGATGCGTTCAGACGGAAGAGACCCGGTCAGCCTCCGGCCGGTTAGTATAACAAGGAATTTCAACAGGTATGCTGAGGGCTCGGTGCTAGTGGAATTCGGAAACACCAGGGTCATCTGCACTGCATCAGTTGAGGAGAGCGTCCCTCCATTTCTTAGGGGGAAGGGGAAGGGGTGGGTTACTGCTGAGTACTCGATGCTTCCACGTGCCACGCATTCCCGATCGCCACGAGAGTCTACAAAAGGGAAGGTGGGAGGACGAACCCACGAGATTCAGCGATTGATCGGACGTTCGCTGCGCAGCGTCATGGATATGACGCTGTTGGGCGAGAGGACGATCCAGCTCGATTGCGACGTTATTCAAGCCGATGGTGGAACCAGAACTGCTTCAATCACCGGCGCCTATGTTGCCTTGGCAGACGCGGTAAGGGGATTGATCGAGCGTAAACTCATCGCTTCATCCCCGCTTCGTGAAGCTGTAGCAGCGGTAAGTGTCGGAATGGTAGGAGGTATTCCACTTCTCGATCTCGATTATAATGAGGATTCAGGCGCCGAGGTCGATATGAATTTCGTAATGACCTCGTCCAAGCGATTTGTGGAGGTCCAGGGGACCGCTGAGAGTGAGCCATTCAGCGTAGAAGAGATGGACGCTATGCGTTTCCTTGCAATTGCCGGGATTGCAAAGCTCTTTGAACTGCAGAAAGAGGTTCTTGCAACATGAGACAGCTTCTGATAGCCACCTCCAACCAGGGGAAGTTCCGTGAGTTTGCCAGTCTGCTGGTAGGTCAGGTGGATCAGATTTTCTCTCTGGCTGATTTCCCTGATATGCTGCTACCTCCAGAAGATGGTACAACCTTTATTGAAAATGCAATCCTCAAGGCTCGCCATGCTGCATGCGTTACCGGCATCCCCTCTCTGGCGGACGATTCCGGGCTTGAGGTCGCATACCTCGATGGGAGGCCCGGCGTCCTGTCGGCCCGCTATGCCGGTGAGTCTGCCACCGATTTGGACAATAATGACAAGCTACTTAGGGTGCTGGCTGATCTCCCGCCGGAAAACAGAAAGGCACGCTTTGTCTGCTGTATTGCATTTTGCCAACCCAATGGCACTTGTATTACCTTTGATGGTGAGCTTCGGGGTACAATTTTGCATGAACAGAGAGGGAGGAATGGTTTCGGCTATGACCCGCTTTTTCTGGTAGATGGCCATACTGAGACCCTTGCAGAGTTGGATGTCGCAGTAAAAAACACCATCAGTCACCGTGCCCGAGCTTTTGCTCAGTTCCGGGAGTATCTGGCTACCAACTGACTTGAATAGATTCTATCGTCTTTGTGACAGTAGTGAAAAAATGCTTGCATGAGCTGTGTCATTGTGCTAAAAATCAGGGCTTCGGGGTGTAGCGCAGCTTGGCTAGCGCACCTGCCTTGGGAGCAGGGGGTCGGAGGTTCGAATCCTCTCACCC
>CAZGQM010000016.1:0-76304 GCA_964528055.1 uncultured Geoanaerobacter sp.
ACCCGTTCCCATCCCGAACACGGAAGTTAAGCCCCTCAGGGCCGATGGTACTGCATGGGTGACTATGTGGGAGAGTAGGTCGCCGCCGGGAATTATTACAAAACGCCCCGCTTCTCAAATGAGAGGCGGGGCGTTTTCTTGTCGCTGCTTTGAAAGAAATAAAGACGCCACATTAGGCAAGAAGATAGTGAAGTGACCTCAGAACCAATGGCTAATCGCCGCTCTCCTTGACGTCGTAAAATTTACAGAGCTACGCAATTAGATCATGTCCGCTGTTCTAATCTGCAGACCCATTTTTATGTCGCAACTATTTAAATCTGTAATATGTCTTGATCTATATGTAACCGATTTTCGACCTTGCACTAGCATGTTATTGGCAACTCGATAATGAATCTTGTGCCTTTTGGATAATTGTCTTTAACTCTTATAAAGCCATTATGGTCAGAAACTATCGTACTTACGATGGCAAGACCAAGTCCTGTTCCAGCTTTCTTTGTTGAAAAATATGGCTCAAAGAGACGTTGCCTGTCTTCTGGTGTAATTCCATGGCCGTTATCAGCAACAGTGCAGACAGCAATGTTTAGTTCTTTATTGTATAAGCTTTCAACTGAGATCTCTCCTGACCCATCAACCGCTGAAACCGCATTCTCAAGAAGATTTATAAAAACCCGTTTAATCTGGTCATGGTCAAGCATGAACGGTGGTATTGAATCGGCTGAAGAGAATGAAAAAGTGATGTTTCGATGTGCCTCCTGATAGAGAGTCAACGCCTCTGAGATGATCTGATTGAGGTTGTTAATCGTGGGGTGGGAAGCAGGCATTCGGGCGAAATTTGAGAATTCATCAACGAGTGATTTTAATTCATCGACTGATTTTATAATCATCCCGGTACATTCGTCGAAAATTGTTTCATCTTCACTAAAGCGACTAAGGTAACGTTTCCGTAGTCTTTGTGCTGATAGTTGAATCGGGGTTAAGGGGTTCTTTATTTCGTGGGCAATACGGCGTGCAACCTCACGCCAGGCAGCCATCCGCTGCGCTTTCATGAGGTGTGTAAGATCATCGAATACTACGACGGTTCCAATGAAATCTTCATTATCATCCCGTAGTACAGTCAAACTGATCATTAATGTCAAGAGTGAGTCTTTAAGTGGTAGTGATACCTGCTTACGAACGGAGTCTTGCTTTGATATGACTAAATCACGCAGCATCTCTTTAACTATATCAAGGTAAGACGGTCGGAGAACCTCTCTGAAGTTTTTACCGGATACTTCTGCTGGTTGAATATTTAGCAGTCGCTGGGCGGACTTGTTAATAGTGGTGACATTTCCATCTTTGTCTACTGAGATAACGCCTGCAGTAACATTTCTAAGTACTGTTTCCATATATCGACGGCGCTGTTCAAGTTCCTGGTTGCTCCGGATTACCTCTTCAGTGGTCATTTTTAGCTTCAGTTGATTGTTTCTAAGGTCTTCGGTCATTTTATTGAAGGACGTTATCAGCATTCCGATTTCGTCGTTCCGCGTTTCCCCCAAGTGGATGTTTAGGTTCCCTTCGGCAACTTGCCGTGTAGCCATTGCAAGTTCCTGGATCGGGTTTGTCAGGCTCTTAGCGAGATATATCCCAAACCAGACTGCAAGAAAGGCAATGACCATAGTGATAAGAAAAAGAGTGAGAATGTAACCGGTAGTGATTGGTGTTTTGAGTATTTTTAGTTGTCTGAATTCGTTGTAAGAAGCACTAATCTCTTTCATTTTGCTTACTAGTGAATAAGGCACGTAATAGTTTACTACGACTACTCCTACTACATCCGATTGGTTCCATGTCGAATATACCGGTACAATTCCACGAATCAGGTCGGCCTTGCCGACTGAATTGATGCGAGTAAGTTCTTTACCGCGAAGGCCCACATTAATATCTTCAGAAGAAGGATTTGTGAACTCGCTGACAGGCAATCGCGGATTCGTTGCACGCGACAACTCTTCTCGCTGAGCGGAATAGACTTCTACAACTCCAAGATTATATTCCTTCTGTTTATTGCGGATGAGCTCCTTAAGCTGAGTGTGATTCTCATCGTTGAGAAGCTTTTGTTGTTTGATCTGCACACTTATCTGCTTACCATAATACAGCGCATTAGCAGCAGAGGTTTTATAGTAAATCTGCGCTACCTCAAGTGACTCACTTAGAGAGGTCTCCACCTGTTTATTGAACCAGTTTTGTATGCTGTTAGTTATGAACCCTGCAGAAACAAAGAATAGAATCATAGTTGGAACCAGAGAAAGACCAACGAAGGCAACTACCAACTTAGTTCTCAGTTGAGCGCCGATAATATTTTGCTTTCTTTCGAGCAAGAGTTTGGCGACGTTTCTGGCAACCAAATATATTAGAAGTATTATAAGAAGAATTACGACGTTTATAATGCCAAAAATAAGTATATTGCTGCCGAGAGGAGCTTCAGAGCTCAACCTGGAGAGATGAAGCTCCGCAAAAGTAAAGGCGATAATCAAAAACAGAGAAACAGCGATAATTATCGCTTCCCGCTTCCGTTTACGGATCTCTTTTGGGTGGAGATTGTGGAGCGTCGAGTTCGGTATCTGGGTATCATCTTTGATGGACATGGGATTACTTATAGACCATACATATTGGGAAGACAAGGTGAGTCATCTATAAATAAAAAAAGCAGCCTTGAGCGGCTGCTAATGTGGGTGAAATTTGGAGTCAGTAACTAGGCTTCTGACCATGCCAGACCTGGCATGGAGAGTGAAAAGGGGTTGGAGATAGTAAATCTCTCGCTGCCGTCTGAAAATTCCCAGCAATCCTTGCGTGCAAGCAGTTCGCTTACCAGGCGGTGATTTAGTTCATGACCTGATTTGTAGGCCTTTACATGGCCGATAATAGAGTGACCTGCTAGATATAGGTCGCCAATGGTATCGAGAATCTTATGTCGGACAAATTCATCGTCGAATCGTAAACCTTCTTCATTGAGAATTCTATCATTGGCAATGACGACAGCATTTTCAAGTGAACCGCCCTGAGCGAGTCCATTAGCTTTGAGCATCTCCACCTCTGCGAGGAAGCCGAAAGTGCGGGCTGACGAGATATCGGTGCAGAATGATTCCTCAGTGCATTTTGTCGATTTGAACTGATTGGTTATGCATGGATGGTTGAAACGCATGTCAAAGGAAACTCGGAAGTAGCGGGAAGGAATGATCGAAATCTTTTTATCGTTTTCCGTAATGGTGATTGGCTTACGTACAACAATGAACTTTCGAAGAGAAGAGAGCGTCTGGACCCCAGCACGTGAAATTTCGCGTACAAAGGGGGCTGCACTACCGTCCATGATTGGTACTTCAGGTCCGTTGATGTTGATATGGACATTGTCTATGCCGCAGCCACGAAGGGCAGACATTATGTGCTCGATAGTGGCAACTGTGCTGCCCTGTTTGCCAATGGTCGTGGAGAGCCTTGTGTTTACAACATTTGCAGCAAGTGCTTCAATAGAGACTGCTGGCTTAAGGTCAGTCCGGTGAAATATGATTCCGGTTCCAGCTGTAGCGGGACGAAGAGTGACCGTTGTCTGAATGCCACTGTGTAGCCCTATGCCGGACAATTCCAGTGGGTTCTTTATGGTTGTCTGAAAGGTCATGGCAGATCCTTCTCGGTGAGTTTTATTATAAGGTTTAAATACTAAGCAATTTACACGCCAAATAGGATAGCAATTTGACGCCAAAAAAAGATAATGTAATTAGGTTGTTTGGTGTAGTTATGGGCGGAGTTGGTAGCACGAAGGAATCGGTGTTGCAAATAATCAAGCGTTAGTGTAGCAGGAATGCAACACTTAAAGGCGACCGGATCGAATGATCGCTATGAGCCAGAGGAAACCGATCAACCCTGCTATGGTGTAACCGGTAAATGCGAAAAGAGGGAAGCCCATAAGTTTTGGCCCTTTATCGATCTGCATCACTATGGATGAACCGACGATCAAGGCGGCTATAATAAGGCTGGAGGAGAGGCGGTTGATCGATTTGTCTATTTCAGTGATTAGCCGGTCGAAGCCACGGTGTTCCAGGTCAATCTTGAACTTGCCTCGATTTACCCTGTTTAGGAATTCCCTGATATCTTTAGGTAGGTTGCGGGCAAGATGCAGGTAAGGCTTAAGATTTTCCGAAATAAATGCACTTATATTGCGTGGAGAAATGCGCCTTTTAAGAGCATTTTCAATAAAAGGACGCAGATGGCCTATCATATCAAAGGAGGGGTCTAGTTCACGCCCCATTCCTTCGACCGTGATCAGTGTCTTGGACAGGAGCATTAGGTCGGCTTGGAGCTTGATCTTGTGGGTGTTAACAATGTCGATGAAATCGAGAAATATCGGCCCGACTTCAATTTCACTTATTGGAATGTCATAGTAGCTGTCAATGAAGTCTGACAGGTCGCGGCGCAATGCCCTGGTGTTAAGCGCATCGGTGATGTCACCGGCTTGGAGGAGCAGTGTGATAACCTCATCCACGTCCCGCTTTATAATTGCTATTAATATGTCAAGGAGGTAGTTTTTCAGCTGCTCGTCGAGTCTTCCGACCATTCCGTAATCGAGAAGGCAGATTACATTGTCTGGCAGAATGAAGACATTTCCTGGATGAGGGTCTCCATGGAAAAAACCATCTTCTAGAACCATCTTCAGAATTGCGTCGGCACCACGTTTTGCGATTATATGCAGATCCAAGCCTGCTTCAAGCAGCGCTTCGTGACTCGATACCTTTATGCCGTCTATGAACTCCAGAGTAAGAATTCCGTGGGAGGATGCGTTCCAGAAAACCTTTGGGAAGTAAAGAGTGTCATTTTCCACAAAATTAGAGGCAATTTTTTCTATGGTATGCCCTTCACGGGAGAAATCCATCTCTCGTCGAATGATCCTGGAAAACTCCCGAACAAGTGCAAGAGGTTCGTACACATCGGTATTCGAGAGATGTTTTTCAATTAAATGGGCCAGCCATATCAGAGCATCGATGTCCGTCTCTACAAGTTCGACGATGTTTGGCCTTCGGACCTTGACTACAACATCTTCACCTGTTCTCAGGGTCGCTCTGTGGACCTGAGCTATGGATGCTGCAGCAATCGGGACTGGGTCAAATTCAGAGTAATAGAACTCGACGTCACCTTTTAGTTCGCTGCGTATCTGGTCACGAACCTCTTCAATGCTGAAAGGAGGGACCATGTCTTGCAATTTGGAGAATTCCAGCACGTATGCGCGGGGTATGATGTCTGGCCGGGTTGAGAGGATCTGCCCTAGCTTGACAAAAGTGGGGCCTAACTCTTCAAGCGCCAGGCGCATCCGCTCAGCCGGGGAAAAAGCAGCCAGCTTTACTTCTGGGCGCCTAAGTATACGTCTTCCTTTAGCCGCCATATGGGATATGTTCAAATATACCAGTAGGTGGTCGAATCCGTACTTAAAGAGAATCCGGATGATCTGACGGTATCGTCTGACTGTTCGGATATTGCGGTTGAATTGGATGATATTCAGCATGCGTAAGCGGCTTATTGAGCTTAAAGCCTTTTCTCCAGTTCCTCAACCCGTTTAAGCAGCCGCTCGTAGTCTTCACGCGGGACCAGTCCGATCCTGTCGATAACCTTCTTTACCTCCTGTTCGGCAATCTCTGTGACCTTCTGGCGGCTTTCCTTGGCCATGTTCTGCATTTTTTCCAGAAACGCCTTCCCCTCTTCCTCATTTATCTTGAAACGATCTTTGAGATCTTTAACAAGTTCTTCAGCCATTTTCTGTGTCATTGCAATTGCTCCAATCCCTGACAAGAAAGCTTTTTCGAACAATTCAAGCATGGTGTGCCTCCTTAGCGTACGATCAATATGAAATGAGTAGCTGTAACGGTATCAAAGGTTGACGTAATTTCAAGCATGGTACGGTGAATGCTGAAGTGAGTGCCTGTTTATCTGCGGAATAGCCATAGTATGATGGAGAGGATAAGAGATAAAAGGATGCTGGTGGCGAGAGGAAAGTAGAAGGTGAGATTATCCTTCTTGATGAAGATATCTCCAGGCAGGCGGCCAAGCCAGGGGATTTTGCCTGACAGGGTTATCAATATGCCGATCACGACCAGCAGTAATCCAATTATAATGAGTGATTTGCCGAGACCAGGTATATTTATTTCAGCGCCTGCTGCACGTAACGCTCTTTCTCGCTATAGATGCAACCGCAGTACTGCTGTCTGTACAACCCCAATTCCTTTGATATGCGTATCCCCTGTTGCCATCCACGCCGGTAATCGTCGTAATGGAAAGCGATGCCATGCTGTCTGCCCAGCTCTTCGCCAATCTTCCGGATCAGGTCATGTTGCTGATAACGGCTGTACAAAAGTGTTGATGTATAAGAGTCAAAGTTGTTTTCTGCTGCAGTCTTTGCAGCTGCGTCAAGTCGGGAGGTATAGCAGTAAGTGCAGCGGAGGGCCGGTTCCTTCGAGACTGCGGTCAGGAACTCTTCAAGCCTGTACTCGTCGCGGATGATCAGCTCTAGGTTGATCTGCCTCGAATACTCCCTCACCGTGTCAAAGCGTTTCAGGTACTCCTGATATGGGTGAATGTTGTGATTGAAAAAAAAGCCGGTCACCTCATGGCCTGCTGCCTGCAGTTCTTTATAAGGATATATGGCACAGGGGGCACAGCATATCTGCAGCAGCATTTTCATGGCGATATTTCTTCCTCAGACAGTAGCTCGCTTGCAAGGCGTAGAGAGACCTTGCGTCCTGTGGCAAGTGCATGGTGAACTATCTTGTCCAGAGTTTCGATCAGTGTCGGAATGTCTCTCGGGAGATGTCGCAGCAAGTAGATGATTAGATCGTCCGAAAGTAGTATCTGGCGGTCGTTTGCAAGTTTCTGCATGATCATCCTGCGCGATTCGTCGTCCGATACGTCAACTCGTCCGACCAGTCCCCATAGGAGGCGTGACACAAGGTGGTCGTCCAGGTTCGGCAGTTCTTTTGGAGGAAGCTTGCCAGTAATCACAACCGGTCTTGAACTGCCGTGATAGTCATTGAACATCTGCCAAAGCTGAACCTTGACGGAGTGGTCTGGAGGGATCAGGTGGATGTCATCAAGGAGAAGAGCGGGTGAACCATGAAATCGCCGGTGGAGGAGAGAGCTTATGGTCTGAGGAGAAACCCCGGGAGTCTCTCTAAAGGAAAAAATAGGTAATGGATTTGATAGCTGTAAACTCTTTGCCATAGCCTCGGCGCAGGCCTCAAGAAGGTGGGTCTTTCCCGAGCCTGACAGTCCGTAAAGGTAGAGGAGCTTTTCAGCACCCACTGGATCGCTAAGACGTTGCGTCAAACGGAAGGCTGTTTCGTTTCCTGTACAGACCACGTAGTTTGCAAAACTGTAGCGTGGAATTATGGGAAAGTCTAGTACCAGTTGCATATCAGAAAAGGCTTCCTTGGGGCACTGCCGGGGCAGGTCGTTGAAAGTGCCGGTAGGCTGCAGGAGTAGCGACACGTCCACGTGGTGTGCGATTAAGAAACCCCTGCTGAATAAGAAACGGTTCAATCACGTCTTCGATAGTGCCGCTCTCTTCGCAGACCGCCGCTGCAAGGGTCTCTAGCCCAACAGGTCCGCCTCCGAATTTATCTATTATGGTCAATAGGACGGTCCGGTCCATGTGGTCGAAGCCCATGGCGTCCACTTCCAAAAGAAGCAGGGCACCATGCACTACTTCAACGGTGATTATGCCGTCGGCTTTTACTTGGGCAAAGTCGCGTACACGGCGGAGAAGGCGGTTGGCGATGCGGGGGGTCCCTCGACAACGCCGGGAGAGTTCCAGCGATCCTTCTGGTTCAATATGAATGCCTAGTATTTTTGCAGAGCGGGTCACGATTGTTGCCAGCTCAGCATGTGTGTAAAACTCAAGTCGTGAGATGACACCGAACCGGTCCCTGAGTGGTGAGGATAAGAGACCGGCCCTGGTGGTGGCCCCGACGAGAGTGAATCTCGGAAGGTCAAGCTTTATGGTCCGGGCGCTCGGGCCTTGGCCAATAATGATATCCAGCTGGAAATCTTCCATGGCGGGGTAGAGGATCTCTTCGACAACGTGCGAAAGGCGGTGTATTTCATCTATGAAGAGGACATCGTTGTGATCCAGATTGGTGAGGATAGCGGCTAGGTCCCCTGGTCGTTCAATAACAGGACCAGAGGTCGACTTAATGTTTACTCCCATCTCGCAGGCAATTATGTTGGCAAGCGTAGTCTTTCCAAGCCCTGGAGGTCCGTACAGAAGTACGTGGTCAAGTGCCTCGCTTCGCCTCCTGGCGGCATCGATGAAAACCCGCAGGTTCCCCTTTGCCTTTTCCTGCCCGATGTAATCATCAAGCGCCTTTGGGCGGAGCGATGTCTCGATAAAGACATCTTCTTCGATTATGTCTGGAGTGATGATCCGATTCATATTTGTCGTGTGCTATAAGGTAGTATCTGCTATTTCATGAGTCTCTTAAGCGCTAGTTTCAAGACCTCTTCCATGGGGGTATCCGAGGGGGTGTCAAGTTCATCAATGATTTTGTGAACCTGTGTTTCCTTGTAGCCAAGATTTACAAGGGCTGACGCGACATCGTCCCGGATACCGACAGGTGCAGATGCGATGGTTGCATGGGCAGGAAATGCAAGGTCGAGCCGAGCGATCTTGTCCTTCAATTCAAGTACTAGACGTTCTGATGTTTTTTTGCCAATGCCGGGGATTGAGGATAGTCTGGCAAGATCGCCACGGGTCAGGGCGGTTATAAGATGTTCAACCTGGCAGTTGGAGAGTATGTCTCGTGCGAGTTTGGGGCCGATACCGGAAACAGAAAGAAGAAGCTGGAAAACGCGTTTTTCCACAGCGGAGCGAAAGCCGTAGAGATGTATGGAATCCTCTTTTACGTGAGTATGGATGTGAAGGGTTGTCGTTCCTCCCTCATCGGGAAGCTCAAAGTAAGTTGAGAATGGAATCTGGACGCGGTAACCCACTCCTCCTACATCCAGGATAAGTGTATCTGGTGTCTTGTGGGCAACCCTTCCGGTCAGGAGTGCAATCATGGGTGTTTCCCAATACTGAATGGCCCTGCTGAGTGAGCATGACAGATGGCTATTGCCAAGGCGTCAGAAGCATCGGCCTGGGCTATTTCCGGAAGATTGAGCAGGACCTTAACCATTTGCTGGACCTGTTCCTTGGCTGCCCTGCCATGGCCGACTACTGACTGCTTGACCTGTAGGGCTGAATATTCGAAGACCGTAAGTCCTGCAGTGGCTCCTGCAACAATGGCTACTCCACGTGCCTGTCCGAGTTTGAGGGCACTCTGGACGTTTGTGGAGAAGAATACCTGCTCTACAGCCATTACATCGGGTTGATACCGGGCTATGACTTCAGCAAGACCGTGAAATATCTGTAACAGACGTGTTGGGAAGTCGGCGTTCGCAGTGGTGAAGATGGCTCCGTTGTCCACGTGATGAAGACGGTTGCCTTCTTTTCTGATAATGCCGTATCCTGTGGCGCGTGAGCCGGGGTCTATACCAATAACTTTCATGTGACTCCGACAAAAATTGGATGGACGGAACTATGTCCCGTCCGAGGTGGTCACATCATCTTTTCCATCTCCTCATCCGAGATGTCGAAGTTTGCATAGACGTTCTGGACATCGTCATTGTCTTCAAGACGATCCATCATCTTTAGCATACTCTCAGCGGCCTTCCCCTCGAGTTTGATCATGGTTTGCGGGATCATGGTTATTTCTGCTGAATCATACTTAAAGCCGGCTTTTTCGAGGGCTTCACGCACTTCCATGAAAGCAGATGGGTCGGTGATTACCTCCAGCTGGCCATCTTCTTCGCTTACATCATCTGCTCCAGCTTCCAGAGCGGCTTCAAAAAGTTTCTCGAAATCAGTGGAACTATTGAAGATGATCAGTCCCTTTTTGTCGAACATCCATGAGACGCATCCGGTTTCTCCCATGTTGCCGTTGCATTTGGTGAATATGCTTCGCACATCGGAAACAGTTCGGTTGCGGTTGTCTGTCATAACCTCCACAAGCACTGCCACACCGTTGGGTCCGTAGCCTTCGTAGATGGTCTCTTCATAGGTGACACCTTCCATCCCACCGGTACCTTTTTTTATGGCCCGCTCAATATTGTCTTTAGGCATATTCTCGCCCTTGGCCTTATCGATGGCCGTTCGCAGACGAGGATTGGCTGCAGGATCGCCTCCACCAAGTTTAGCTGCGACGGAGATCTCCTTGATGATCTTTGTAAATACTTTGCCTCGTTTGGCGTCGGCGGCGCCCTTTTTATGCTTGATTGTGCTCCATTTATTATGGCCTGACATCTTTCGGCTCCCTTACGGAAAATTCAAGAAATTCGGATGGATTTCATGATAAATCCGCAAAATACTAGCACGGGAAAATCCGCCTTGTAAAGTCAGAAAAATGTCGCTAGACTTATCTCCACGAAGGAGTTCCTTATGAAACATCCAAAGCGACCTGTTTCCCGCTCCTGCAAGGTCCCCGTTTTTCGATTTCTGGCCTGCCTCGTCATCTTATCTGGGCTGATTTCTTTTTTCGGATGTGCTGCGTACCGGAGCATCTCCTCCTCGCTCCCTCCTGTCATGGCTCAAGATGAGTTGCAGAGACCATATATAAAGCTTGGTGAACTGGTCTGCAGCCGTCAACGTCTCGGAAGTGTTGATGGCCTGACTACACAAGATTACGAGTGGGCGTACAGAGAGTTGCGAACAGCAGCAGGACGCCTTGGAGCAGATGCAGTCATGCTCCCTGAAGTGCGCGTGGAACAAAACACCTTCCTGTTCCTTCCACTTGGCGAGGTAAAAGCCAAAGGCGTTGCAATCAGGTTTCGCTGATCTTCCCACCAACAAGCTCTTCAACCGTATCTGTTTATTAGCAGTTGTTCCTTGCTCTTGCCAGCTCATGTTCTCCGCCTACCGATGCGTATTTCCAATTTTCAAGAAAACTGTTTTGAAATTGGCTCTCCAGAATTTTCTCTTGGTAAACAAATATTCAACAGAGCGTTTAGAAGTTCATATTTCAACCAATAATCTAATCTTTTTGGCAAATATGCGCAAATACTCTGATAAACAATGTATATCAGCATCTTAATGGAGATGTATTGGTGGAAATTATCAGTTGATAAACTTTGTTTTGCATGGATTGAAATCGTGGTGTAACGGCGTTGCATTCATATTCTGATTTTGTAAATACCTTAAATAAAAAGAAAATAACGATTTGAAAATAATATGTCGAATTGATGCTTGACGTGAATAAAACGGCGTGTTATAAAAACCATAAATTAAAGTTGGCAATTAACAAAACGCCTATTGAATCTTTGGTATACTTGCCATGACAAAAGAGAAAAGCTCATATTCGGTTCAAACGGTGGAAAAGGCTCTTGACCTCCTTGATGCACTGACTGAAGAGGCTCTTCCTGCAACACTTCCCAATCTTGCAGTTCGGTTGGGGGTGAGCCGAAATAAGGTGTTTCGTTTACTGGCAACACTGGAAAGTCGTGGATTGGTGGAACGTGAAGAAGGGAGTGGGATTTACCGTCTCGGTTTAAATTCAGTGGCTCTTGCTCAGCGGTTTATTGCCAGCGCCAGTATCATCAAGCACGCCCATCCGGTAATGGAAGAGCTCGTACGTAAGCATGACGAAGCTGTGTATCTCACTGTCTTGTTGGGAGATGAGGTTCTTTTCCTGGACATGGTCGATTGCTGGCAGAATGTCAAGACAACCTCCATGGTTGGAAAACGGTTTCCGTTTTTCACCAATGCGGCTGGTAAGGTTCTGAAAGCCCTTGAGTCTCAGGAGCTCTTAGAGAAGCTCTTCAATCGGCGCGGGAAGCGGAAGGATATGCCTGACTTTGAAGTCTTCGTAGCTGAACTTAACACCATCAGGGAGAAGGGTGTTGCGGTCGATCAGGGTGGTGTGGGCGAAGGGATTGTCAGCGTTGCGGTGAATGTACGCGATTATGCGGGTAAAGTTATTGGCGCGCTAACAATGCTGGGCCCATCCTTCAGGATGTTGACCGACCGGATAGAAAACGAAATCATCCCTTCCTTGCAGGAAGGGGCAGAGATATTATCCATGAAATTCGGATATGCACCGATTTAAGCAGGGTACGTGACGTAGCGCAAAATCATCAAATACAGAAAGGAGGCAATGTAGCTTTTCATATTTCCTGTGGAATGTATGGAGCGGGACGCTGCTCCAATACGATTATTGACTTACCAAGAAAGGAGTAACTACCATGGCAGAGAAGCAGTATGACTGGGCTGCAATCGCAAAAAACCCGAAGTTTATCGAGCTGCATCACAAAAAAACGGCATTCCTATTCGGCTGGTGGATTTTTTCGACAGCGTATTATTTCCTCCTCCCCATCGGTGCAGCCTACGCCCCAGGTCTCTTCAAGATCAAGGTGATCGGCGTTATCAACTTTGGCTATGTCTTCGCCCTTTCCCAGTTTTTCGTATCCTGGGGATTGGCTCACTACTATGCACATGTGGCCAACAAGGATTTTGACCGACTGACCAGAAACCTGATCGACGAACTACATCTTTAGGAAAGGAGGATTTGAGACATGAATATAAAGAAAATAATCATAGCCGCTACCCTGACACTTTCTGCTGCCTCGTTCGCCTTTGCTGAGGAGCCCAAGAAAGCCCCGGTCGCACCAGGCGCACCAGCTGCTGTAGCCGCTCCTGCCGCTGCACCTGGTGGTGCACCTGCAATAGTCGCCCCTGGCGCCCAGACCCCTTCACCTGCAGCTGCTCCGGCACCTGCCGCCCCTGAAAAGAAGAAGAGAGAGCTGAAGGCCAACAAAGCCATAACCCTCTCCATGTTTGCTGTTATCATCGGGATCACACTCGGTGTTGTAATCTGGGCTGCCAAAAGGACCAAGACAACGGCCGACTTCTACGCAGCCGGTGGTGGTATCACCGGTACCCAGAACGGATGGGCGATTGCCGGCGACTATATGTCTGCCGCATCGTTCCTCGGTATTTCCGGAATGATCTCTCTCTACGGGTATGACGGGTTCATGTATTCGGTCGGCTGGCTGGTGGCCTATATCACTGTTCTGCTGATTGTGGCCGAGCCCTGTCGTAACGCCGGCAAGTACACCATGGGAGACATCCTCTCCTTCCGTACCGACCCGAAACCGGTTCGCGCAGTTGCCGCAATTGCAACCGTTTCCGTCTCCACCTTCTATCTCACTGCACAGATGGTCGGTGCAGGCAAGTTGATGTCTCTCCTTGTCGGTGTCCCCTACAGGACCGCCATCATCGGCGTCGGTATCCTCATGGTCGGTTATGTCGTTTTCGGCGGCATGACCGCCACCACCTGGGTACAGATCATCAAGGCCGGTCTGCTCGTGGCAGGAGCCGCGCTTCTATCGGTCCTGGTAATGCTCAAAGCCAATATGAACCCGATACAGTTCTTCAACGACATCGTCAACAGCCCGGATATTCAGAAGCATGTTGAGGTGATGTTGCTTAAAGATGGTATAACAATCAGCGGCGAAGCCGCCGGTCAGCGCTTCCTCGAGCCGGCCCTTTTCATGAAGGCTCCGCTCGACCAGATCTCGCTCGGTATGGCTCTGGTTCTCGGTACTGCAGGTATGCCGCACATCCTGATGCGCTTCTTCACCGTGCCGACTGCCCAGGCAGCCCGTAAGTCCGTTATCATCGCCATGTGGATCATCGGCGGCTTCTACGTTCTCACCACCCTGCTTGGATTCGGCGCTGCCATCCATGTTACCCCGCAGGGAATTCAGCAGGTTGATGCAGGCGGCAACATGGCTACCCTGCTGCTGGCCCAGCAGCTTGGAGCAGACATTGCGCCGATCGTCGGTGATATCTTCCTTGCATTCCTCTGTTCGGTCGCCTTCGCTACGATCCTCGCCGTTGTTTCCGGCCTGGTTCTGGCAGCTTCCGCAGCTATCGCACACGACATCTATGTTAACGTCATAAAGGACGGCCATGCCGATCAGCATGAGCAGGTCATGGCAGCCCGTATTACCTCTCTTGTTGTCGGCGCCTTGGGGATTATCATCGGTATCATTG
This sequence comes from uncultured Geoanaerobacter sp., assembly GCA_964528055.1. Lineage (GTDB taxonomy): Bacteria > Desulfobacterota > Desulfuromonadia > Geobacterales > DSM-12255 > Geoanaerobacter. The sequence continues at coordinate 14,099 of CAZGQM010000016.1, forward strand.
CAGAGAAAGCAAACGTTGCCCACCTTGTTGCGCTTGCTTTTGCCGTTGCATCATCCGGCAACCTGCCGGTTGTCGTACTTTCGCTTTTCTGGCGCAAGATGAACACTGCCGGTGTTATCGGTGGTCTTGTTGTCGGCACAATCGCTTCCATCGGCCTGGTTATGGTATCGCCTAACATGACCTATCCGAAACTGGTCGCCGCTGGTGCTGCAAAGGTAATTACCGCCATGGAGAAGAAGCAGGCTGCTCTGCCTCCGGGAGCTGCGCTGTCAGAGAAGGATCTGAAGGCTCTTGAAAAGGCCAAGAAAGACGTGCTCAACAAGGACGGCAAGTCGATCATGGGTCTGAGCGAGCCGATTCTGAAACTGAAGAACCCCGGCATTATCTCCATCCCGCTGGGCTTCATGGCCGCTATCTTCGGGGCACTCATGTTCCCCAACAGACGTGCCGAGGAGATGTTCGACGAGGTGTATGTCCGCCAGAATACCGGTCTCGGTATGGCCAAGGCCATAGACCACTAAAATGTAATCTACAGTGTGCTAGATATGGGGAAGGCTTGCCTTCCCCATTTTTTTATGTAGAGTCAGTGGAGACGCAACTATAACGAAAATCCTTCATGCCTTGCTGCAGAAGCAGGTCAATTCTCTGCTTTGTGAGGTCACGTATAGGAGGAAAGCCCGATGAAAATACTGTTCGTAGTATTGGTGCTGGCCCTCACGCTGAGCTCATTTGCCAGTGCTGTAGAACAGAAGGCCCTCGACACACGCATTTCATCTACGGCTGCAACTCCCCCTGGCGCTGTCATCGACTCTCCAGCCTTTTCCATTGCCCTGCATCACCCGCCTGCTACCTCGACTCATCAGGAACCCGGACCTGACGTTTTCAAGGCAAATCCGAAGGTAACCATCCCAATCTTTCTTATCATAATCGCGGTCACTATGTCTGTGGTTGTCTGGTCTGCCAAGCGTACCAAATCGGCTTCAGACTTCTACATTGCCGGTGGAGGGATTTCCGGCACCCAGAACGGTTGGGCCATCGCCGGCGACTATATGTCTGCAGCGTCCTTCCTGGGTATTTCAGGAATGATTGCTCTGTATGGGTATGATGGGTTCATGTACTCAGTAGGCTGGTTGGTGGCCTACATCACCGTGCTATTGATTGTTGCAGAACCATGCAGAAACGCGGGCAAATATACACTTGGCGATATCCTTTCCTTCAGGGCTGAGCCGAAGCCGGTACGTGCTGTCTCTGCCATGTCAGTCGTGGCGGTATCGACCTTCTACCTTACGGCACAGATGGTCGGTGCAGGTAAGCTGATGCAACTTATGCTCGGGATGGACTACAAAGCAGCGGTCATCAGCGTGGGTGTCCTGATGGTAGGTTATGTGGTCTTCGGTGGTATGACCGCCACAACCTGGGTTCAAATCATCAAGGCAGGGTTAATGATGATCAGTACTGTTGTCCTCTCTGTGCTTGTAGCCATCAAGTCCGGGTCCAGTCCCATCCAATTTTTCGCTGATATCGTTACAAATGAAAAGATCATTGAGCATGTCAAACTACTCCCCATATTTGTAAAGGAACTTGAAGCCGGGAAGCTTACTTTGGAAGGGGCAGGGCAGCGCTTCCTTGAGCCCGGTCTCTTCCTGACAAACCCTCTTGACCAGATATCGCTCGGGATGGCGCTGGTACTGGGTACTGCCGGGATGCCGCATATACTGATGCGTTTTTTTACTGTGCCGACTGCCCAGGCAGCCCGCAAATCCGTTATTGTTGCAATGTTTATCATCGGGTCCTTCTACATACTGACCACCCTTCTCGGCTTTGGCGCCGCTATCCATCTGAGTCCTCAGAATATCATGAAAATTGATAAGGGCGGAAACATGGCGGCGATGATGCTGGCCCAGAAACTGGGAAGCGATATCACACCCTTCATTGGCGATCTTTTGCTTGCTTTTCTCTGTGCAGTAGCTTTCGCCACCATCCTGGCGGTCGTTTCAGGATTGGTACTGGCAGCATCTGCAGCAATTGCCCACGACATCTACGTTAACGTACTCAAAGATGGTCGATCGAACCAGCATGAGCAGGTCATGGCAGCCCGGATTACCTCACTGGTGGTCGGTTTTGTAGGTATCGTAATCGCCGTCGCAGCAGAACGGCAGAACGTTGCCCACTTGGTTGCACTTGCCTTTGCTGTAGCGTCATCAGGCAACCTGCCGGTAATTTTCATGTCGCTCTTCTGGAGGAAGTTCAACACCGCAGGAATAATATCAGGCCTGCTGGTCGGCACCATCTCTTCCATCGGCCTAGTAATGGTCTCTCCCAACATGACCTATCCGAACAAGGTTGCCGACGATGCGAAGAAAGCGTATACCTTGCTTGAGAAGAGCATCGTTGACGGGAAAGTAAAGCCCGAAGCGATGGAAAAGATGATGAGGAGCATTTACGAAAAGAGGGATGAAGAGACCAGGAATCGTGGAGGCAAATCGATAATGGGTCTCGACAAGCCGCTGTTCACCCTAAAAAACCCAGGCATCGTTTCCATTCCGCTTGGTTTCCTTGCGGCTATCATCGGCTGTCTGGCTTTTCCAAGCCAACGTTCGGAAGATATGTTTGACGAGATTTACGTTCGTCAGAACACCGGTATTGGTGCAGCGAAGGGGATCGACAATTAGCTTCAGATCATCCAGTTATGCGCATCTGCGTAGAACTGCTTTGACGCAGTAATGAGAATCTGCCATGGAACATGATATTCTAGTTAAAATACCTCCTGCTCAGCTACAGGAGAAGGTCATGCTTCGGGTTCGGGAGGTATTGCCCTTCCTTGATGCAAATGAATCCCTTGACTTGCTGGATGCTTTATTTGAACGCTATAACGCGGAGAAGCTCTGGCTGGAATCGCTTACTACGGGTCAGTCCGAGCTCTACAGTACCATCGAAGCAGCATCTTCCTATCCTGAGCTGATGGCTATGCATGACGAGCTGAATAGCCTGGAGATGGAGCGATTCCTTAAGGTTCAGTCCGTACCTGCTCTCCACCTCAGCTGCACAGGATACCGCGATCACCTTGCGCGCAAGGCACTTTGCCTCGTAGAGGCGGAACTCGCAGGCAACTCGATGGGTAGAGCGCCATTGGCTTATGCTCTTATCAGCATGGGAAGTGACGGACGTGAGGAACAGACTCTCATTACAGACCAGGATTACCTTATCGTCTATGCTGACGGTGGTGGAGACGAGGCTGATAAATATTTCAAGGGCTTTGCCGACCTCCTCGTGGAGCGACTTGCGGAGATTGGCTTCAAGAAGTGCACTGGAGATATAATGCCCTCCAACCCGACCTGGCGTGGATCACTCTCCCAGTGGAGGAGAAAGCTTATCTCAATTGTCCGTTACGAGTATGAGGATTATGCCAAGAACCTTATGGATCTGATCGTCCTCTCCGACGCTCGCTACGTAGCAGGAGATAATGGGTTGGCAGAGGAACTCATTACACTGATACGGAATCTGGAGAGGGATTATTTCCAGGTACTCTGGGGGATGGCCAAGGCTGCCACAGAGATGAAGATCGCTCTGGGGTTCCTTAAGAGGTTATGGACCGAAGGGGCTGGAGATCATAAGGGGGAGTTTAACCTCAAGCTGCTGGCATGGGCTCCACTGGTAATGAATGTGCGCATCCTTTCGATTAACCAGGGGATACCGGCTACAAGCACGCTCAAGCGGATAGAACTTCTGGAAAAAGAAGGGAGCTTTTCTCGAAATACTGCATGCGGACTTGCCGATGCCTATCACATACTCACCCGACATCGAATACTTCTTCAGATCAAGGTGATCAAGGGGATTCAGAATAACTCGTACTATCTGAATCCCTATGAACTTCCAGAGCATGAACGTGAACAGATCCGCCATTCCCTCCTTCGTGTCGAAGAACTTCAGAAGATAATTCATTCCAATTTCCATATCGTTTGAACTTGAACGTAGGCATCCTGCCTGCGTTTCAAGCCAGTATATCGCAGGGCGACCACCGGACTTAGCTTTGACCTGCCGGTTTTTCGGGCAGGTCAAAGCTATGTTTGAATCGTCTTACTTTCAGTTGGTTATGTCTCAGAAATCTTCGATAACAAAATAACAAGCAGCGTCCCCTCTAGCACCCTTCTGCTTTTCAGTTGTTTTCAGCAGTTACGCTAAACTCCTTTTGGATATAGGGATGCACTCATTATAAGCTTTATAAATAAAAAGGCAGAGCCATATGAATGAGTCTGCCTTTGTATGCACTGCTATGCCAGAAAAAGTAGATTAAACATTCTTCTTCCTGCGTGTTGCAATGAGTCCTGCCAAACCTGTCCCCATGAGGAGGATGGTGGCGGGCTCTGGGGTTGGGATCGGAACATCTACAGGCTTTGAATAATCAAAACCCGAATCGGAGGTTAGAGTGAATGCAATGGAATTACCATGGCTGTCGGTAAGGCTGCTGATACCGTTCCAGAAAATGTCGGTGTTGCCAATAGCAATAGCCTCGCTGTCCGCAACGTTACCAGGCCCATGAGGTTGAGTCGGATCAATTATCATTCTTCGCGCGAAAGCAGTCCAGTTAAAAGTTGCATTTGCACTCACCGCAAACGGAGTTCCGAATATAAATTGGCTTGTTAGCTGATAGACATTAGAAGAGATAGGATAATCTGCCGGAATGCCGATAAAACTGCTATGTTGCTGACCTGTATAGCTTTGAGACGTCGATCCAAGCGCAAAACCGACACCGGAATAGATAGTTGCGTACGTATCGTTCATTCCTGCCCAGGCATTCGGTAAACCTGTGATCTGTGTGTCTGCACTTGTAGTAACTTTAAAACTGCCGGTAACATATCCACTTTGGCCACTCATGCCGAGTGCATTGATTGTAATGAGATCAGAAAATTTGGCACTGAGATTGCCTTGAGACTGACTATTAACATTTGAGGAGTAATACGCATTATAATGAGATCTCATATCAGCATCCACTTTGGCATGAACAACAGCAGGTGCGCCTGTTGATGATACATCAACCCGACTTTGAGTCCCAAAAACCGTATCAGTCAGAGAAGAACCAATCACCGCACCAGTAGATGTCCCAACCTGATTGGCATTATACACTTGATTAACCAAGTTGCCGCCCAGGCTTGCAGTCGCACTTGCAGAAGTAATAGTGGTTGCTTCCGCCGAATAAAAAACCATTACAAAAGGAGAAATAATAATAGAACATACTAGGAGCGCTTTAGCTTTTTTCAGAGACTCAACAATCAACTCGATATTTTTTCCCATTTTGAAGTACCCCCCAGAATTGGCTGCCAACTATTAGGTTAATGTAACAATCTGTAATTATTGCTATTGCGTAAATTCAAAGCAACTATTGTGCCTCATCTGCAACACCCTGCTTTCTCATTAAAAATGAATGCCCTGAAAAGCGACTGTAAAGCTATTCGACAGCGAAATATTACTGCTGGATCCTTTAAATATTCATGCCATCTCTGCCGTGATATCTCGTTATAGTCTTTAATAACGGGATAATTTGATAATAACGCTCTACTTAAACGCTTTTAAAAACAATGATTTGATTGCCGTAGATGGCGAAAGGTGGTGGAAATAGTGTAAACAAAACCGACTTCAGCACTGTTACCTATACGTTACACTGTTATTATTAAGACCTTAGCTGGGTTGTCCGCATCAAGTTGGCCGCAGAATACTATCGAAGTCGTCCACCTGTTTCGATTGATATGAGGTTTTTGAAAAGGATGAGTCTATGGGAGCCTATAGAGGCTCAGGACCTGATAACTTGACTCCAGCAAGTTGAATTAAAGCGGGTTCATCTCTTGCGGGATTTTGTCGCCAAAACCCATTCGGGCATGAAACCGCCCGAAACACAGAAAGGATGCCAAAGCAAAGTAGCTCCCCGACCTTCTCTGTTGCACGACATTGCCGGAAATGGTACAACGACCCAAATTGCGTTTCGGGGGTTTTTACTAATGGCCATTTCCAGCAAAATCCAGACATTCATAGAAGGGGCTTCGTGGATACGCAGGATGTTCGAGGAGGGGGAGCGCCTCCGGGCAGTTCATGGAGCGGAGAACGTCTATGACTTTACCCTGGGCAATCCGAATATCGAACCTCCCGCCCGGTACAACGACGAGCTTCGCCGGTTGGTTGAGGAGCCGATTGCAGGCATGCACCGCTACATGAGCAATGCCGGCTATGAGGAGACTCGTGCTGCAGTGGCAGAGATTCTGGCTGAGACCTCGGGGATCAAGGTGACAGCATCACAGGTGGTAATGACATGTGGCGCTAGTGGTGCCCTCAATGTGGTACTCAAGACAATCCTTAACCCCGGTGAGGAAGTTATCATCCTGACCCCGCATTTCGTCGAGTACAAGTTCTACATCGACAATCACGGTGGAGTACCCCGCGAGGTATGGACCGACAGGGAAACTTTCCAGCTTGAGCTGCCTGCCATTGAAGCCGCCATTAATGCCAAGACGCGGGCGATCATACTCAATACCCCCAATAACCCAACGGGTGTCATATACCCGGCCGAGACTCTTCAGCAGCTGGGGGAATTGGTGCAACGCAAGGAGCGACAGCTTGAAAGGCAAATTTATGTTATTTCTGACGAACCGTACGCACGGATCGCCTATAACGGCATGCAGGTCCCGAACATCTTCCCCTTTGTAGACAATTCTGTAACCGTCACCTCACATTCAAAGGACCTGGCCTTACCGGGAGAGCGGATCGGTTACCTTGCAGCCAATCCACGAATGACCCACGTCGACCTCTTTATGGAGGGTGCGATCTTCTGCAATCGGACGCTCGGATTCGTAAATGCCCCTGCCCTCATGCAGCGACTCGTGGCAAAGCTTCAGCGTGAATCGGTGAATGTAGACGAATATCAGGCGAAGCGCGATCTCCTGTACAACAATCTGACCGTTCTCGGATTCAGGATGGTGAAGCCGGATGGAGCCTTCTATCTATTCCCAAAATCTCCACTTAGCGATGACGTTGCCTTTGTGAAGATAGCTCAGAAGCATAATCTGCTCTTGGTTCCAGGTGCTGGGTTCGGCGCGCCGGGCTACTTCCGCATCGCATACTGCGTGGATAAAGGAATGATCGAACGGAGTCTCCCTTCCTGGGCCGCTCTTGCAAAGGAGATCGGGCTGAAAGGGGCATAGGCTGGATATGGCAAAAAGTATTCTCGTAGTTGATGATGAGGCAGGTATCCGGAAATCGCTGGCCGGCATCCTGGAAGATGAAGGGTATCGTCCAATCCTGGCGGTTGACGGAGTGGAGGCGCTCGAGGTTGTGCAGCGGGAGCTGCCGGATCTGGTACTGCTTGATATCTGGATGCCGCGACTGGATGGACTTGAGACCCTGCAAAAGCTGAAAGAGCTTTATCCCTCGATCACAGTCATCATGATGTCAGGGCATGGCACAATTGAGACAGCTGTCCGTTCCACCAAGCTTGGTGCCTATGATTTTGTCGAGAAGCCGCTTTCACTGGATAAGTTGGTCCTGACCATTCGCAATGCCCTTGGAATGCAGCGACTCGTGGAAGAGAATGAAACCCTTCGCGATGCCGTGTTAGGTGACAACGAAATGATTGGCATCTCGCCTCCCATAACCATGCTGCGGGAACAGATCCGGCTGGTTGCCCCAAGCGGCGCATCAGTCCTGGTTACTGGCGAGAACGGCACAGGAAAGGAGCTGGTCGCACGTGCAATTCACTATCAGAGTACGCGACGAAGTAAGCCGTTCGTGGAAATTAACTGTGCAGCCATACCAGATGAACTGATAGAGTCCGAACTTTTCGGGCATGAAAGGGGCGCCTTCACAGGTGCAATTGCCCAGAAGAAAGGGAAGTTCGACCTGGCCGATGGTGGCACCATATTCCTCGATGAGATAGGTGATATGTCGTTAAAGACCCAGGCCAAGGTTCTGAGGATTCTTCAGGAGCGGAAATTCGAACGGGTTGGTGGTACCAGAACCATTGAAGTGGATGTCCGGGTAGTAGCGGCGACAAACAAGATGCTCCAGGAGGAGATCAGAAACGGGTTCTTTCGCGAAGACCTATTCTATCGGCTCAATGTGGTGCCGTTTTTAGTGCCGGCGCTACGAGAGAGGAAGAATGATATCCCGCTTCTCATTAATCACTTTCTCAAGCAGTTCTGCAGCAAGGAGGGCCGCGAACTGAATTTCATCGTTCCGGAAGTGGTAGAACAGATGAAGGGGTACGACTGGCCGGGCAATATTCGCGAGTTGAAGAACATTGTTGAACGGATGGTAATAATGACGCCTGGCAGAACCATAACGGTAGAACAGCTTCCCGATTACCTGAGAGGCGACGCTCACCGGGCTGAAGCCGGCTCCCGTCTGGACAACATGCTTGGTATAAACTCTTTGCGCGAGGCGCGAGAGGAGTTTGAAAAAGAGTTCATAATTCAAAAACTGGAAGAGTTCGGCTGGAATATAAGCAGGACAGCCGAGGCAATCGAGCTTGAACGGAGTAACCTGCACAGAAAGATCAAGAGCTATGGCATCGACCTGAAAAAGTGAATACAGCGTCGATAAATCAGATGGGGGGATATGATGTCAGAAGAGAAGAGAAGCTGCAAGGAAGAGGGTCATCAGGGGCATATCTGTGTGCTTAGAGGGCTGGGGCTTACCGACGAGATAAGCCGACTGAGCAGAAACCCCACTCATGTATGCTTTACCTGCGGCACAGAGGTCAACAATCCGAAGAGTGTCTGCCAGCCAATGCCGCTGAAGCCATAAGAGAGGGAGCGTTCTGCGGTAAAACGCAGTGAAGTGGTGTTTCGACAATGCTTGCAAGACTTTTTATTGTATTTGCCCTGGTGCCGGTTCTGGAGCTTTATCTGCTGATCAAGGTCGGGAGGCTGATCGGCGCGTGGGAGACGGTTGCGATACTGCTTGCAGTCAGCTTTGCCGGTGCCTGGCTTGTCAGGCATCAGGGGTTCTCTATCCTGAGTCGCATCCAGGGAGAACTTGCATTCGGTCGATTACCGGCTGCTGAACTCCTGGACGGCTTTCTGGTTCTGGTCGGGGGGATACTGCTCCTTACACCAGGCTTTCTTACCGATCTCCTGGGTCTGGTATTTCTCGTGCCTGCCGGGCGTTATCTCCTCAAGCAGTATCTGCAGCGCTGGCTGGAGCGCCGACTCTCGAAGGGGGTAATCACCATTCGGTCTTTGTAGCGCCAACCCAAATTCATTTCCTCCTCATTCTCATCTCCGTCATAAGTTTAATAATCTGTATATTAATGTCATCAAATTACTAATGTCGGAATCATTTACATTTGATATCTGGTGTGTGCTCGTATTTCCGATGTTGAAGGTAATAATAGCAATAATAACTGAAGGATAAGTCTATTGCTGAGAATCTTTCAGTGTCGAATTTATTTACAACTACGCATCAATTCCATAGTTCAAACCATATACATTAATAAATGCAGGTGGTTGACTTAATGGCACTTATTTTGCAATTTTGGTCAATCAGGTTTACTAGGTTGTAAATGGAGGTAATGATATGAAGAAAAGATTATATGCAGGATTAGTAACAGCAATAATTGTGATAGGTATGGTTGGAATGGCTCAGGCTAAGCCGGCACCGGTGCCTGCCGATCCGCCATGTTCGGTTTCGGATATGCTACTGAATGGACAGAATGCCGATGCTTGCAGTGGCCCGAATGCTGGTAACGATTCTGAAACACTTTTGAACAATCTGGGTGGTCTCTTTGCTGGTAACCCTTGGACTAAGATCGCAAAAGATGATTCCCCTGGCGGAGCAGCTGATTCTGGTAGCCTGGGGGGCATCAATTTTTCGGTAAGCGCGACAGCCGGACCTTCAGGGACATGGGATCTAACCTGGAGCGGTGCTCTTCCTGCCTCCATAGACTTGGTAGCTGTAATTAAGGGGTCAACTAAGTGGAGTGCTTTCTTGTTTGATGATGAGATGCTGCTTGCTCCAGGAGCAAATTCTCCTAACGACACGTGGAGAATTACTTTCTATAATACTGGCGGCGAAATTCCGGCGCTTTCTCACCTCTCTCTCTATGGTCGAGACGTAGAGCCGAATACTCCTGTTCCCGAGCCATCAACCATTCTACTTCTTGGTGGTGGTCTGCTAGGCATGGCTATCTACAGAAGGCGACCAAAGAAATAATTCTATAGTAGCCGTCGGACAATGGGGGGCACGTATATCGTGCCCCTTTTTTTTGGAATTCTTTACAAGTCAAATTTGTTGTTGAACCGAGGAGGCCAGAATTTATTTCATTAAACTCGAACGTCTGGTGGTGAGCCCTAACCATATAATTGATAATTTGTTTTCCCCTTGACAATTGAACCTGGGGGAATTATATTTAACGCTCTAAAGGGGAGTAGTTATCGGCTGGAGAAAAGGCCGACCCGGATTCCGTCAACACGGTCGAAAGACCCGGGACCGGGGCAGATACCTTGCCAACAAGACCTTTATCCATGCAACCATGCCGTGGGTAAAGGTCTTTTTTATTACCCCCGGCGAACACCAGCCAAGAGTATTCTTGGCCACATCGTCGGAGGTAACAGCGATGAACAGACTCAAGACAACCCTTCTCCTTTCACTCCTCACCATTCTCATGGTCGCAATGGGTAGCGCCATAGGCGGCAAGTCCGGCATGGTATTCGCTTTTATCATGGCCCTAGGCATGAACGTCTTTTCCTACTGGTTTTCCGACAAGATCGTACTGAAGATGTACAGGGCACAGGAGATCGGGGAGCATGACCATCCCGGTTTCTACGGCATGATCCGTCGCCTTGCGATCCAGGCCGGTCTCCCCATGCCAAAGGTCTACATCATTCCGGATGATTCCCCAAATGCATTTGCAACCGGGCGCAATCCCGACCATGCAGCTGTTGCTGCCACTGAGGGAATTCTTCGCATACTATCCGCAGAAGAGCTGGAAGGGGTTATGGCCCATGAACTGGCCCATGTCAAAAACCGCGACATACTCATATCTACCATTGCAGCCACCTTTGCCGGCGCCATCTCAATGATCGGCAACATGTTGCAGTGGGGCGCACTGTTCGGCGCCGGACGCGGTGACGATGATGATGGTGGCGGGATCGGCGGCATGGTCGGTTCGCTGGCCATGGCGATCATCGCACCAATTGCGGCAATGCTGATCCAGATGGCGATATCGCGCTCACGCGAATATCTGGCAGATGCCTCCGGGGCAGAGATCTGCGGTCGTCCGCTGGCCCTGGCGGGCGCCCTGCGCAAACTGCAAACTGCATCACTGGCAATACCAATGCTGGAAGCCCGACCAGCAACGGCTCATATGTTTATCGTTAATCCGCTGACCGGCGGCGGAATGATGGCGCTTTTTTCTACCCACCCACCGATGGAGGAACGTATCGCGCGTCTCGAATCGCTGGCAAAACGAACGTACTGACCGTCCGTAATTGCGGCACAGCACAATCCCGTCACACCGCACAGGAGGAAATCATGTCATACACAAGGAATAACGTTTCCAAAGAACCTAAATCATTCAAAAAGAAAAAAGCCAGAACAGATCAGTTGCAAAATATCATTTCACTGCGCATAACTGATGATGAGAAGAAGGTGCTGGAAAAGCTGACAAAGGCCACATCCAAAAGCATCTCCGACATACTGAGAGAGGCCATCGACCTCTGGAGTTTCAAGCGACGTAAACTCTGCATGTAATAGTGATCGTAGCTAACGTGAATAATGTGAATAACTGGAGGCAGTACAAATGGATTGGTTGACGGACCCGCAGGTCTGGATGGCACTGGTGACACTGAGTGCACTGGAAATCGTACTCGGAATAGATAACATCATCTTTATCTCCATTCAGGCCAGCAAACTTCCGGCAGCACAGCAGGAGAAGGCAAGGCTGGTGGGGCTCGGGCTGGCAATGTTTATTCGGATAGCGCTGCTCTTTTCACTTACCTGGCTCATGGGGCTCACCTCACCGCTCTTTTCAGTTATGGGCAACGAGATTTCCGGTCGCGACCTGATCCTTATTTCCGGCGGGCTGTTTCTTCTCTGGAAAAGCACCATGGAGATCCACGAGAAGCTCGAAGGCGAAGAGGAGGTTTCATCCGCTCGTGTGGGGACAACCTTTGGCGCTGCCATTGTTCAAATCCTCCTGCTGGACATTGTGTTCTCTCTTGATTCGATCATTACCGCCCTGGGGATGGCCAGCCAGTTAGCCATAATGATTGCAGCGGTCGTCATTGCAGTCGGGTTCATGATGCTTTTCTCCGGGAAAATAAGTGCCTTCGTCGAAAAGCACCCGACAATAAAGATGCTGGCATTAAGCTTTCTGCTTCTGATAGGTGTAGCACTTATCGGCGACGGCCTCGATATGCACATCCCCAAGGGGTACATCTATTTCGCCATGGCTTTTTCGGTGTTGGTGGAGATGCTTAACCTGAGGCTCAGGCGCGGCACTCCGGTAAAACTCCATCAGCCACATTTGGAAAACTCCACCGAAAGGTGACAGCCCGGCTAAGCCGGTTACGATACATCCAGGAGTCAGCAAGATGAAGAGACACGTTGTGAAGGTATTTGCGGTTGTGGCAGCAGTTATGTTCATGAGTATTACTGTGCTTGAGCTCAATGCCCATGCAAGGGCCGGCGGCAGCCGATCCATGGGGAGCCGCGGATCGCGCAGCTATTCCAGACCGGCCAGCTCTTTACCTCAGCAGGGCCAGTCACGTCAGCAGTATGCGCCTGCGCAAGGCCCCTTTCAGCAGCAGGCCGGCGGCGGGTTTATGAGGGGGATGGCCGGTGGTATCATGGGGGGGATGCTGGGTAGCATGCTGTTCAGCAGCGTTGCCGGAGCCGGAGCCGGCGGAGCGGGAGGCGGCGGTGGTATCGGACTGTTTGAAATCATTCTTCTGGCTGGAGGAGGCTACCTTTTATACCGGTATATAAAGAATAAAAGAGCGGACCGTTCCTCCAGATAACCGGTGATGATCTTGAGTTGGGCACATAGAGGGGTACCGCATGTTTAAAAACAAGTTCATTCTCATACTGATCATTGTCTCAGTGATCTCCCCCTTTTTCGCGTACCTGCTGAATTTCTACACCGATTGGCTCTTTTTTGTAGAAACCGGGTTTTCATCAGTGTTCACCACGACCCTGTATGCAAAAACAGGGGCCGGGCTGCTCTTTGGCGGACTGATACTCATGTTTGTGCAGGTAAATCTGCAGTATGCGAACAGGGCACGATTCCCTCTCTCCGGCATATACATCGTGGGGGGGGGCGACCTCCGGATAAACAGGGATGAAGCCACGCGCCTCGTGAAGCCTGTAAGCATGCTCATAACTCTTGTACTGGCGCTCTTTGCAGGAAACTGGGGTGCCTTGCAATGGGAAAACCTGCTCCTTTTCACGAATAAACTGACTGTCGGGACGGTAGATCCGGTAATGGGGATGGATATCGGATTCTACCTGTTCAGCCTGCCGTTCATGGAGATGCTCAAGGCTTTTGCAAGCTTCATGCTGCTGGCGACAGCGGTTATCGTGACAGCGGTGTATTATATCCGCGGCGGCATACAAATGACTGAGCGGGGCGCGGCGATTGATGGAAAGGTTCGCCGGCATCTTGCTGTTCTGGTCGGGATTTTCGCGTGTGTGATCGCTGCAGGCTTCTATCTGGACAGTTTCAGACTCCTGTTTTCCAACAAAGGCGCTTTTTATGGCGCAGGATATGTCGATGTCAACTCCCGATTGCTGACTTACAGAGTCCTGACGTTCCTGACACCGCTGGCAGGGGCTCTGCTGGCAGTCGGGATCTGGAAAGGGGCCTGGCGAATGGCGCTGCTGCCGCCGTTCATCGTGGTAGCACTCTACGTGATCGGCATCAGGGTCTATCCGGGTCTGCTCCAGAAATTCAAGGTTGCCCCTAACGAGCTGGCACTTGAGACGCCATATATAGAGAATAATCTTAAATTTACCCGTTTCGGCTACGATCTTGAAAAGATAGAAACCGTACCGTTCGATGTCGATACGAAACTTTCCGCTGCCGATATAGCCAACAATGATGCCACCATCAAGAATATCCGGCTCTGGGATCATGCCCCGCTGCTCAAGACCTACAGTCAGCTCCAGCAGATCAGGACCTACTACAAATTTTTCGATGTGGACAACGACCGCTACCTGGTGAACGGGCAATACACACAGGTCATGCTCTCTCCGCGCGAACTCTCTTACGCCGATCTCCCCAGCCGGAACTGGATCAATGAACGCCTGATCTTCACCCATGGCAATGGCATCACCTTTGGCCCGGTCAGTCGGATCAGCAAGGAGGGTTTGCCGGAGTTTTTCGTCAAGGACATCCCGGCGGTCAGCTTGGCAGATATAAAGGTAACCAGACCGGAAATCTATTTCGGCGAGCTGTCCAATGAGTATGTCATCGTAAAAACCAAGGTGCCGGAATTCAGCTACCCGACCGCTACCGGAAATATCAACACAACCTATTCCGGCAAAGGTGGTGTACCGATCGATTCGCTGCTCAAAAAGATCTTCTTCGCGGCAAAATTCAAGACAGAAAAAATTCTGCTCTCGTCTGACATCACCAGAGAGAGCCGCATCATCTACAACCGCAACATTAATGAGCGGGTCAAGGCAGTGGCCCCATTCCTCCGTTTCGACGGTGACCCCTACATGGTGGTGGACGAAAAAGGGAAGCTGAAATGGATCATAGATGCCTACACCTACTCTGATCGTCTCCCCTATTCAAAACCGCTCAATGGGGGTATCAACTACATCAGGAACTCTGTGAAGGCTGTAGTGGATGCCTATGACGGCACACTCAGTTTTTACATCAGCGACCCGAATGATGTCCTGGTAAAGGTCTATAGCCAGATGTTTCCGCAGCTCTTCAAACCGATGACTGCCATGCCGGACGATCTGCGCAAGCATGTCCGCTATCCGCACCAGTTCCTCCAACTCCAGGCTGCCATGTTTGCCGCCTATCACATGACTGACCCGAAGGTCTTTTACAACAAGGAGAATCTCTGGCAGATTCCGACGCTGGGCGAAAAACCGATGGAGCCCTACTACACGATCATGAAGCTGCCGGGGGAAAAGGTGGAGGAGTACATCCTGCTGCTGCCGTTTACCCCCTCCAAGCGGGACAACCTGGCTGCCTGGCTGACGGCGCGCTGTGATGCGCCGAATTACGGGAAAATCCGGGCCTACACCTTCCCGCGGGATCGCCTGATCTATGGCCCTAAACAGATCGATGCCCGTATAAACCAGGATTCATTCATATCCCAGCAGCTGACACTCTGGAACCAGCGCGGATCAGAGGTTATCCGGGGGAGCCTGCTCGTAATACCGATTGAAAAATCTCTGCTCTATGTGCAGCCGCTCTTTCTTGCAGCTGACAAGGCAGGTCTGCCCGAACTGAAGCGAGTGATTGTCGCCTTCGGCGATCAGGTTGTCATGGAGGAAAACCTGGAGCTTGCCCTTGCGCGGCTCTTCGGCGGGAGAAAAGCAGCAGCGACTGCCGACAGGGTGGTCACTACAGATCCGAAAGCATCACCTGCCACGTTAGCCAAGGAAGCGATGAGCATCTATGAGAGAGCGACCAACCTGCAACGCCAGGGTAACTGGGCCGGCTATGGCGAGGAGTTGCGAAAACTTGAGCAGGTGCTTAAAAGGATGGCGCAATAGCCCTAGAAAGCGGCCTCTGGCCGAACTTTACACAAAGGAGCAGTCAATATGAAATGTCCAGTCTGCACTAACGTAAATCTTGTCATGACCGATCGACAAGGGGTTGAAATCGATTATTGTCCAGAATGTCGCGGCGTCTGGCTTGACCGGGGGGAACTAGACAAGATCATCGAGCGCTCAACTGTTATACCGGCACAACAGCCGCTGAACGCCCCTCAACCGCACTATCGTGCACCGGAATACCCGTCGTCACATATGAAACAGGGCCACGACAACCATCACGAATACAAGCATCAGTATGGCGGACATGGGAATTATGGGCATCACAAGAAAAAAACGTTGTTGGGCGAACTTTTTGATTTTTAACAGCAAACATCGACAGGCCTAACCTGCCAGGGATCGAAATGTCACAAACTATTTTCCTCAGCACATTCGGGCTGATTTTTCTTGCTGAGCTGGGGGACAAGACCCAGCTGGCCGCCATGGCCCTGGCGTTGCGCTACCCGTGGCAGCGGATTTTTATCGGGATTGCAGCAGCTTTTGTGGTACTTAACCTTGCGGCAGTTCTGGTAGGGAAGGTACTGTTTCTGCTCTTGCCGATTTTCTGGGTGACTCTGGTATCTGCGCTGCTCTTTCTCTATTTCGGTTATAGCACTCTGCGTCAGAGCTGTGACAGCGAGGCTGACGAAGACGGTCCGCCACCTGCAGCGGCAACAGCCGCCCGCACTGCCTTCATAATGATCTTCATGGCAGAACTGGGTGACAAGACCCAGCTGGTGACTGCCAGCCAGGCGGCCCAGCACTCCGACAGCCTTATGGGGATGAGTATGGTCTTTGCATCATCCACTCTGGCATTGTGGACGGTATCGCTTTTGGGAATATTTGCCGGCAAGCAGCTGGTCCGCTTTATCCCGCTCTGCTGGATACACCGAACTGCAGGATTCATGTTTCTGGTGTTTGGTGTTTCGGCACTCTGGAAGCTCAAAGGGATGTAGAGTGACTGCTGCTGATTGTCATGTCAACTGAGTAGCAACTGCCGGATAGTTTGTATCAAACTGTTTCAGAGGGTTACCTATGTCCAGGCATACCATCGTCAGCTATTTGCTGGCCGTAACTGCTGTATTTCTTGTACTGCTCTTTCACCTTCTACCGGCGGTGTTCGCCGGCCTTGCGGTGTATGTGCTGACTTTGAAGCTCGCCCGGCATCTCCCCAAAAACATGAACCGCTTTGCGCACAAGGTCGCCCTGGGTGTTGTTGTGCTTTCTGTCATATCCTGCCTGACAAGTGCCTCTGCAGCTATCTGGTCATTCATCGGGAGCAGCAATGCCATCGCTGCCCTGCTGGCAACCGTAGTTGACACACTCGGCAGCTTGCGCCGAACGCTTCCTTCGTCGGTAGCCGATGTGCTGCCGACTACGATCGAAGGGCTGCAACAGCAGCTTGTTGAAATGCTGGGTGCTCATGTCCAGAAAATATCAGTGGTGGGGATGGAAGGTATCAAGGTATTTGCCCATATTTTGCTTGGAATGGTCGTTGGTGGCATGGCTGCCGTACATCACTTTCATGAGCACGACAAGGCGCCGCCATTTATCAGTGCCTTACGATCCAGGCTGCGAACTCTTACCACTGCTTTCGATAAAGTGGTTTTTGCGCAGTTGAAAATATCCGGCCTTAATACCGCTTTGACCGCCGTCTACCTGCTGGTCGCGCTGCCGCTTTTCGATATTCACCTCCCAATGGCAACAATTCTGGTTCTACTTACGTTTGCCGTTGGAATGCTTCCCGTGGTGGGAAACCTTGTATCAAACACCGTGATTGTCGTTATCAGCCTCGGCGTATCCGCGGGTGTCGGCATTGCATCGCTGATCTTTCTGGTGCTGATCCATAAGGCCGAATATTTCATGAACGCAAGGATTGTCGGGCACGAAGTCCAGGCAACAGCATGGGAACTCTTGAGCGCCATGCTGCTATTAGAGGCTGCCTTCGGCATTCCCGGTCTGGTGGCAGCGCCGGTGGTATATGCCTGGCTCAAGGCAGAGGTCAATGACCAGGGGATGATCTGATCCTTGGCTACTGATAGCTCGTAAAACTAATGTCGTGGCGTCTTCAGATTCTATCCATACCTTCAGAGGCAGCAAATTCAGAACATGCAGCGAGGAGTAACTGAATGATTCATAATCTTATGCAGATGCTGGTTGATGGGATCGGTGCCATGGGGTATCCGGGCATATTTCTCCTCATGGCCATGGAGAGTTCGCTGGTACCTGTTCCCAGCGAACTGGTGATGCCACCAGCCGGATATCTCGCGCAACAGGGTCTCATGAATCCCTGGATAGCCATAGTAGCCGGTACTGTCGGGAGCCTTGCCGGTGCATATGCCAACTATTATGGCGCCCACTATCTGGGCCGTCCATTGATACTCAAATACGGTAAATACATTCTGATTCCGCCGGAGAAATTCCAGCGGGTCGAGAGGTTTTTTCTGCGACACGGGGAAATATCCACTTTTATCGGCAGGCTGCTTCCGGTAGTGAGGCATCTGATATCCATCCCAGCCGGGCTTTCGGGGATGAATCACCTGCGCTTCTCGACATATACCCTGCTGGGAGCGTTCATCTGGTGCTCGGTCCTGACCTGGATCGGCTACGAGATTGGCCGAAATCAGGAGCTTATCATGGCGTACTCAAGGCAGGCAGTTGTTTGGGCAGCTCTGGGGAGCTGTCTGCTGTTAGTGGCATACATTTGGTTTCAGCGACGTAGGTCAGTGGAAGCTTCTGCCTCAGCAGATGTCAATCCTTCGGGGGACTGAAGGATTGACATCTGCCTGAAGATTGCCTGGTAATACAGGTGTGATAACTGAGAAGTGAACATGATATGCGGAACCGTCATTCTCCGCATGACGGTATCAGGCTCGAGGTGGGCGTTTGAGGTTCCATCTGAGCCTCGCTGATCAATCTATTCAGAGTTTCCTCGTTCGCTTCTAGTTTAACCTGTTGAACAGCAATGATCCTGGTTTCTCTATGCTTGCCGATTTCCAGCAAGACGAGCTTTTCCTTTGTGCGCAGTTTTTCATGGGCCATGGCAACGGCGCTTTTTGCCTCGCTGAGTGCCAGCTCGGCAGTGGTTCGTTCGGTCTCGGTTCGGGCCTTTGCAAACTGCTCGGTTGCTTTTATGCGCTGATTAACGGGACCAGAGGCCAGTTTTGAATAACATGCGTCGAGTTTTAGAGGGACGAGCAGCTTTTCTTCAATTTGCTGCCGGATTGCTTTGAACAGGGCACCTTCTTTCGGCCCCCTGTCAGTCAGCACCTTTGCTTCATCGCGATCTTTAATCTGGTCAAGCAGCACCTTTTTTCGGGTCAAGACGGATTTTTCAATCTGCATCGCTGCTTGATCAGCAGAGGCATTGATACGTTCCATCATTTTTGCTGATGTAATGAATATATCGGTTTCTACTTCTGTATGTACCGGTTCGCCGCGAGCAGAGCCAACGAGTGACAGGCCGAGGCGTGCTCCGGCAAATCCCATTGACTCAAGAGTTTCGGGTTTTAGCAGCATTTCGCTCGGCATGTCGGCGGCCTCTTTCAGCAGGCGGGCACGCAATACCGTGCGCATTGCCGCTTCCATGCCGGGCTCGGTGGTTGCATCTACTGATGCGGATGCCTGGTCCAATCCAACCACGACCGAACAGAGGCCGTCAAAGTAGACAGCGTCCTTTATTGCTGCTTCGAGTGGATAATCGTCGATTGACTTGCTCTGACCTTCTCTCTGGATACGGCGGTAGACTAGCTCCTGACGTGTTTCGATCCCTTTGGCAATGACATGGGCTGCAAGACTGGCGAAGTAGGCTTGATTGTACTCGGAGCGGATGCCTGAAAAGATACCGGCAGTCCCCGCCAGGTAGCGTGCCGCATCGACGCCGGGAAGTACTGCGCCCAGAACTCCTGCAACGGTAGTGGCTGTACCGAGAAGAAAGTTCTTGTCGGCCTGATCGCGTCTCAGGTACGTCTTGAAAACGTTGCATCGTGAAATGGTTACCGACAGTATCCTCTCCTGAATGCTGTTGCGCCTCTGACGTTTCTCTTCGTTGGAGATGTCATTTCGCTGCCGAAAACGTGCCATAGCCAGGTCGTATTTGGCACCCATGGCCATGGCTTTTTTGTCATCGGTGTCGTCAGAATCAAATTTTGTGAACTCCCAGCTATCTTTGAAATCCTTCGCTGCTAGGCTCTCAGGATCGACCAATTCAAGGAGATTGACTTTTTCGAATGAGGTACGCCGTACAGCTGGGTAGCTGCTATGTTTGTCAATTCCAGTGACCTGCTCTAGGCGTTCATCATCATTAATCTCTTTCGTTAAAGTCGAACAGCCTGTCAGCAACACGTTGGCACATACAAACATAAGAATTATTGTTTTCATCTCTTTCCTCCAAAAGTCAATAAGCAGATGACAATAATTGGGCCAACCCTACGAATCACCAATTCTCCAGTCATTCATCACCGCATTGCACCAAGCACTACTACGTGGCTGATTAGACATACTGTCTGTCAGTCAACTAATCAACTCAGCCCCTCTCACCTTGCGGCCCCTAGATATCTAGATCAAGAAACACTCCGCAATGGTCAGATGCTTCCGTTTTTTCGTTAACGTCAGAGAATCGAGGTTCAGTAGAATATGTGCACTCCGGCGAGAGCCCACCCCGTTCGATAAGAAGCTTTGCGTCTTTATTGTTTTCTCTAAGAGAGGGTGAAACAAAGATATGATCAAGTTTGGAAACCTTTGCGTCGCTACCGCCAAGGAAATGAGTCCATGTTTGTCCATCCAGTGAATCGGTGACTGGAACAAGAGCCGGAGACCCATAGAGTGGGATCAGTTCGTCGCCACCCTCAGAGGGTGGGGGGCAATTCAAATCGCCAAGCACTATATACCTTGACTTGGTATCTTTGATGAGGATTTCCTCAATAATCGAAGCAACTTTTTCTGCTTGCGCCTTTCTTTTGTTGACGTCGCTTGAAGGATTCGCCCCCCGTTGTGTCCTTCCCGGTTCCTGGGCTTTGAAATGGTTCACCAAAAACGTAACCATGTTCCCATTGACATCAATATCAACTTCAAGGCAAGCGCGCGAAAAAATGGGAGATTCGTTCTTGTTGCCCGGCATTACCGCAGTATCAAAGATATGTGTGCGGAGCGCCAAAATAGGATAATTTGAGTACAATCCGACATCGATAAGCCGCATGTGATCATTGCCGTCGATTAATATGGAATATTTGAAATGCTTGTGGAGAAACTCAGAGTTAAAGATTCTCATCGTGGGGAGATTTTCGACCTCCTGCACTGCTAAAATATCAGGTTTGTTATGTAAGATAACTGCTGCGGTGTTTTTCCTCTGCTGCCGACCGATTTCATCAGGCAAAGTCTTGTCGCCTCGACCGGGATAAAAGCCGACCAAGCCACTTTCAACCGAAGGACGTATATAATCGATGTATTTGTCTTCGGGGACAGGACTGTCGAGAAATTTGTGCCGAGCAAAGAGATTTTCACAGTTAAAAGTCCCTATTCTCACTTTTTTCATACAGTCCTCCCTTTCTTAGCTTAGGAGCGAGTGTCGATTTATCCAAAGGAGGCGATTTTCCCAAGATGATCGGGTGACGTGCAAAAACAAGAGGTACCAGTGCCACCACTATGGAACCGCACCCATGTCACCCCGCCAACACGCTCTTTGCCTTCTCCCAAAATGCCATCCGCTCATTGATACCGACAGTTCCTCCGTTGATTAGCTTGGTGATGGCCTTGAAATCCTCGGTATCGTTGTCGTCGTTCTGGTCGTCAGCCAGCTCGTTAAGCCCGCGGGACTTCCAGAACCAGGCAGCAGAAAGAGCTGCAGGACCAGGCTGTGCAACAAGGTCGGGCTGCTCCTCCAGAGGAAGTCCTATCCCCTGCGCAGCAGCTCGGTAGTTGCCCCGGCCTGTCAGCTGGATAAGGCCGCGCCCCCGGTAGCTCCAGCCGTCGCCGCTTGCCTCGTCGCCATTCCCGATCCGTTTCGCATAGACGTAGTTGGCCAGCCGTTCAGGGTTTCGTTCGTACTGGAGCGCCTTTTCCAAGGTCGCAAATCGGTTTGGCCATACCTGCATCAATCGCTTGGCCGAATAGTTGAGGTTTTCAGAGAGCCTTGTCAGTTGACCTGATTCGTGGGCAATCTGGGCGAGAAAGGCCGCGATACGTTCTCTGCTCGTAATCTCAAACTGCGCCATGGCGGGGTTAAGGGCCAATACCCACGTAGCAGAATCGGTACAGCCGGGCATGACAAGTTTGAGTTGTTGTTCAGTAAGCTCTGACATCTAACCCTCCCTGCGATCTACGTATGCGATACAAATCACTTCATATTGGCAGATCATCCTGCTGCATCACCTGCTGCATTGCCGCCAGCGGGTTCGTTAGGTGGCTGCGGTTTCCTTGAAGCGATCCTGCTCAATGCAGTGGATTTATCCGAACTCCCTTTGGAACTGCCGAAGTAGTACCCGAATATTGTGGTCAGCGCAGAAGAAAGCACACCAAGAATATACAGTACAAAATCTTTCACCATTCCCCGGCGTTCCTTTGCATCTTCTGCAGCTTCTTTGGCATTCCCTGCCTGGAGTTTTCGCAGATCCCTCTCTTTGCGCAGCTCTTCCAGCATGCCGGGCACCATTTTGAGACTTTTTGATGAGCTGGCTTGGGCAAACCTTGCATCGGCATCTGCCAATACCTTTTCGGCACAGCGCAATTCAATCGATTCTTTCGAAGGCGTGCTGGCTAAATGGACAACATAGGCGAACATGATAAAGGTCAATAGAACTGTGCCGATAGCAATCACCGGCCCGGTATTCTTGGTGAGCACTGTTTCGTTAGGCGTTGACCCGCCGTTGTTGCCTGTCTCTACAGTTTTCAGATCGTTGTTTTCTGGCATGGGTATCTCCAATCAAGATCGGTCAGGCCGAGATGGTTACACTGAAACTCATAGACGGATCGCCGGGCTTTCCTTTTACCGTGATACTTACCCCGGACCATTTGCCTCCTGGCAGCTTGAGTGCAGGTTTAGTGCTTTTCCCAATGTTGCGTTTAGTGCCGTTCGGATAGAGGTCTCCTGCATCACCTGAGTTGCCGGTCCCGAAGATGCCTGCAAGGTGGCGTTTCCCGTCTGCCTGCATGAGCTCTATGGCCAGATTGTTTTCATCATTGACGTTATCTATGGATTCATCAACCACATAGACCGCAATTCCTTCGTCAGGCAAAAACGCATCCTGGAACTGACGTCTGCGGTATTCGACCAGAATATACTGCGACTCCTTCATGTACTTCCTGTTCTGGATAACGACGCACCCTCCGCCTTCCGCTGCCGGTGTAAGCGTAATCCCAGCAGTTGATGTTGTTATTACCTGGGGTGTGATCCAGCTATGAAATATTCTAAGCATCCCGTTGGGCAGCGTCGGTGTAACTCCAGCATTCCCCCATGAACCGGCAGCCATGAGGCAATACTCCCCAAGACCGCTCGAAGTGGTATTTTCATTCTCGCCGGTGTCGTAAAAGTCAGCCCAACGTCCGGCGAGATGCCCCCATTCATGGGCGCATACACCTACGTGACAATTCTCCGGCACGGTCAGATAGGTTGAAATCCTCAGATTGGTCCCTACGGTGGGGCTGCCCGGTACTGTCCACTTATGACTCCAGATGTCGGTCCTGCTGCCGGTTTCTTCCGCGCCACTGCCGGCGTGAACGATAAACAGGGCTGTGACCAGCTTTTCACCAAACACATCGTACGGTTTGAAATCAACTCCGGCGGCAATCGCAGCCTGAACTGCATCATATGCCAGTCCCTGGGCATTGCGCGGGTAGCTGTTACTCATACCAGAGTTATCGTTTGCATAATAGGAGAGCGGATTGGGCATTCGAAACCAGCCAAACACTTTTCCCTGTACGTCGATACCGGACTTTTTTGTGGCGTCAAAATTACTGATGCGACGATAGTAATCCCTCATGGAACCGGTTACGAAATCTGCACCCAAACCGAAAAGCATTCGTTCGTAATGAGCGACCGAGTTTTCAGTTGCGTGAGGTTGGTCGGGAAAATCAACCAGAAGTACGACTGTCTGTACGGTACCTTTGAGCTTGATCTTGGGCCTCGTTATCAGCTGTGGACCGCTACTTGGCCCATGCTCAACATAACCATCATCCAACCCGACGAAATTCTCTCCACGCCGAGAGGAGACCCAGATATCGAAAAACTGCTGAAAAGTGGACCCTGACGGCAGACGCCGCTCTGCAACCAGTTCGTTATAGCGCTGCAACAGGCGCTGCAGCATTCCGGGAGATGGTGGTATCTGATACAAAGCTTTCGGGCGTTGCGGCTTTAAAACGGGGACATAGTGAATTGTCATGGCGATCTCCTCCTGTTCAATAATGCTAGTGAAATTGCAGTGCCAATCTCTTCTTGCCAATGCACGCTTTCAGCTGAAGCAGCTTCACTCCACCCGCTCAAGAAACTTGCTGTTTACCCACCCCTCGAGATCGTAGGGGATATCCTCCCCCGGTTGTACGTCAACCAGCCACCAGGGCCCCTGGGCAGTGAGAAACTGGACTCTGGCCCCGGCAGGTAGTGGGCTTCCTGGAATTGGTCGGTTCTCAGTTCCCGGCCCGCTACGAATATTCAGTTTAGTGATCGATTTGTACAGAGTGGTGTTGTCTTCCATCCTCCCCATGAACAGGGAATGGAAGTTGGCCATCGGAAAGGCTGGCCCCGGATCACATTTGCGATGCGGCGCGACGTCATCATGCCCTACCACGTCAAGAAGGCCATACTCAGCCATAAGTAACCCTGCCACCTGCAACGTCGATTCGATCTGTTCAGGGCTATAGGCATGCCAACCGCACGGTTCCGTCTCGAACTTGTGGACTGCCTGAATAACGTCTGCATCATCATAGAATGCGCCGAACCATGATCGCCAGCGATCACCCTGTCGAGTAAGCCGCCCTGCATTGTCCAGTTCGATGCCAAGGGAGTAGTTGTTCATCCCCTGTAACCCCTCCCAGGAACTGGCGCCTGCATGCCAGGCGATCCTGTCAAAGGGTACGAGTTGCGTTATGCTGCCGTCACGCCCGATCACCACGTGGGCCGACGCCTTTGCACTCTTGCTCGTCAGCCAGCCAACCGTCTCTTCAGCGCTCCTACCGGCGGTGAAATGCATTACCAGAAATTTGTGTTGTACGATCCCCCCTATGTTCGGGCTGGGGATATAGGGCAAATGCTCGTCGTCATCGTTACATAGTCGATGATTATTAATCTTCATCATCTCCTCCATAAAAATATATTGGTTGAACAAATGACTTCTATCTGACAATTCTCACCTATAGTAGAGTCTGCACATTCCTATATGTTGATGTCGAATCCTATCGCCTGACGATGTCGTTCCCAGGTGTTATCAAGCAGCAGGAAATAGCCGAACAGCTGATACTTGTATTCAGCAGGGTCTACTGAGGTGTGAAACGGTTTCATCGGGACGGTTGAGTAGATGAGCTGGCCGAGGAAAAGCCCCTCTGCAATCTCGACCAGTTCATCGAGGCACGTCCCTATGGGGGCCGGGCCGCCGATCATCGGGTAGCGGTACTGAAACTGGAAAACGCGTTTATGTTCTTCTCCGTTATTGTTCATCGGGAGAATCGAGACTTGGTCGGAAACACCGAGGAAGATGTACCCCTGCCTGACGAATGGAGAAGGGCCCGCATCAGCAAGCTGTTGTATCGATTTGACAGGAGGGCGGTAATTCATGTCCAGCATCCGCATCATGTTGTCCGCGGCAAGGATGCGCGAATCCTGCAGGTTGTTTCCGAAGAGCCAGTGATTGCCGGCTTCCTGCTCCCAGAATGCCTTGTCACGCTCAGCCATCCCCTTGTCCCACGAACCGCTTTCAAGGTGCCGGGCATAGGGACCTTCCTTTGTCCAGAACCGGTCACGGTTTTTCTTCACCAGGTCGTAGTGGGGCCAGCTCGCCGGGCGGTTTCTAAGTTCCGCAACGCGGTCCGGATAGCGTTGAAAAAGATCGGAGCTTTCATCCAGGAGCATGCTCAGCTTGCGACCGCTTATACGTTCGAACGATTTCCCTGCCCACGGAAAGATGAACCTTCCGATGGCGGACCAGACTGCGTCGAGCATGTTCGGACCGCGAAGGTCGCTCTGCATGAGGCAGGCAAGCCCGCTGGGAAATATGCTCTGTATATCGATTTTTTCATCCATGGCTTGCCGCAGGGTATCGCCGAATCCCATATGGAGGTTAAGGGTTGCGCCGTGATAGTAGTCGAAGCCACTGCATGGCTCTTCCTTGCCGTACCATGAGAGCTTTTCCGGGGCATCGAAGCGTGTGTTGTACCCTTTCCCCTGGCCTTGGAACATCCCATTGCGAATCCGGGGGGCAATACCGCACCGAAACAGCCGGTTCAGTTTCTCGAAGTGGCGCAGATGGTCATCGAGGGCGCTCTGCGCAGCAATCTCCTTCTGAATTCGCTGAAGCATCTGGAGAATCGACTCCCCGGTCAGCAGGAGTTCGCGTACGTCTCCATCACTAGCCTTTGTTGATGGTTCTAGGCAGAATGTAGTGAATTTCCTGCAGAGGGTGTCATTGTTCTGCCAGCCTGATATCCAGTCGCTGATATTGGCAGCATCGCCGGCATCAGCGACTGCTTGGGCACTCTTCGCCGGGGGAGGCGCCGCCGAAAGATGGTCATACCCCAGTTCGACGAATCCGCTTTCGCCCGGTCCGGGACGCAGGTGGGGGAACGCATCCTCTGAATATGCCTTGGCTGCGAACACCGGATCAATCATCAGGAAGAAGCCGTTGTTCTGGTATCCGTAATCGATATTCGGCGTACCGGGGCGGTATGGCTCGCCAACCTCCCACCCCTTTTCCAGCAGGCCGGGAATGGGTGACCATAATGTCCCCAGGCTGTAATGGCTTGAAGCCATCACCAGTTGACCAAGGTAGACCCCGTCCGCGATCTGGACTAGTTCATCCACCAGTCTGGTCATGGGATAGGCCGGCTCAAGCTGAGGCCAACGGTAGTTCAGCTGGTATACCGGCTTGCCTTTCATCTCCGGGACAACGGAATTTCCCGGCTGGGCAAGGAATATACCGCCTGTCATGCTGTAAGGAATATATGTCTCCTTTTCCAGGTTGTCTGGTAGGAGTTCCCCGAGGAATCCCGAAACCGAAGTGTCAGAAGGGCGGGGCTTGAGCTGCCAGACCCTGGTGAGAACGGGGATACCCAGACTCTGGAGAAGCCCGGAATTCGGCGGCTCACGGAAGTAGTTCCTTCCTATTCTGGTAGTGGTGGGTGAGTAGCGTTCCAGTATCTGCAGGTTATTGTCGCACTTGGCAGCAACAATTCCTCGTGAAACAGGCTCAAAGGTCTTTCCCATCCAGAGACCGGTGTTGGCGAATGTTTCATTCCAGCAGGTTGCCATCAATTCCACGGCAGCAATGGCTGAACGGTCCCGTCCGAACATCCCGGCTGTCTGCCTGAAGTAGTCGCTGTCGCGTATGGCGACCGGTACTCCGATCATCGGCCCGTCGAGAACGGCATTCCTGCCGCAGATGAACAGGGTTTTAAGCTTTTCGAAGATGCCGTCCCACTGGTCGCGCAGGCGGTTGTTGGAGAGAATACGTTGGAAATTCCCAAGCATGCTGAAGACATTCTCTTTGAGGTCGTTGGCGATGATGGATTGCAGCTTTTCGGCAAGCCGTTCCTCTTCATCCCTGGATGCGCAGGGGAAGTTACGGGGGTCGAGATGGTCGTTCATGGGTGCCTCCAGGTATGACGTTTAATGACATTATGCCGCACAGATACCGTAATTCGGCAGTATGTCGTGGAGCACGGCAAAACGGTGAGCTTGTACCGCATCATGAAACTTCTTCCAGTTGCTGGTAAGAAATTTGTCCGAATAGTTGTATTCGGGGAGATCCAAAGCTGTTCCCAATGCTTCGGCCTTCCACGAATTCCGCCCTTTGTCGTTATAAGTCAGCTCCTCCTTTATCTCTAGATCGTTAACCTTGAAGGTCCCTTTACGGATCTCATCCAGCCAGCTTTTATGCCGTCGGTCTCCATCTTCATCGGTGAACTTAAGAAAGAGTTCGGTCAACATGGCCTTGTTGGCGGAATCTATGCCAGTGACAGCTGCATCGGGGTCACCGGCTATATACCGTTTCATGGCAATGCACATATTGTCCGCTGCATCAATAAAATCCGATGGATTATTACGCTTCACCTCGACTCCATGTCCGTCTTTATAGCTCCAGTTGAGAAAAGGCATATCCGGCAGTACGTTTGCTCTGCCATGACCTAGAGGAGGTATCGTATCGTCCAGAATATCGCTAAGGAATGATTTCAAATCCCCCAAAAAGCCGGTGTCCCCTTCACTGACAACTTCTTCCACATCATTCACTTTGTGCAGGACTCCGGCAAAACCTTGATGTGCCCAGGTGTCGGCGTAGACGTGCATTGCAACGCCAAGCCGGTGCAGAGCGTATGGCTTGCTTCTGTCCTCAAATACACTCCTGACCATATCTTTTGCGACGGGGCTGTTTGGCAGACATATCAACTTGTAAATGAATTTGTCGCCGGGATCGGCATCTTTCCCATTACCGGGCAGAAAATGGAACGGGAGCCAAACTTCCCGGTTATCTCCATTATCAAGATTCTTCAGGTCCAGCATCTGATGCGCCGAACTGGTGCGTTGATATTGCGCGCCGTTTTTGAATTTTACGGTGCCGCTACAGGTGGCGTCATCCACATACTGGGCGGCATAGGCGATGATATCCGCATCCTTCTGCGGGAATCCTGCCAGTCGCGCCGTTACATAGGTTACTGCATGGTGAAAGTCGATCTGCATGGTATCCCTCCTCTAAGGTCGGTTTTGGTTGTTAAGCATCAAGCCGCAGTGTCGAGTCGTTGCGTAAGGCGTTCGAGGAAGAGTTTCCGGAGATCATCTTCTTCGAGAGGGGACCCCGGGAGCTGTAGCTGCAATTCCACCCCCATTGCGCGCCGGGTTTCGATCCCTGCCAGGTTGTACGGAAGCAGGTCGCATCGGAGATATCCCAGCTCTGCAATGAATGAAGCGATTTTCAGCAGATTGTCGGGCACGGCGGTAATCCCCGGTATCAAAGGAACCCGCGGGTTTACTTTGCTTCTGGCCTCTCTGGTCAAGCGCCGGAAATTTGCCAGGATAGTTGCGTTGTCCTGTCCTGTATATTTTTTGTGGAGAGACCCATCGATAAACTTCAGGTCGAACAGTATCAGGTCAATGAAGGGGAGGAGTTTTCGGGAAAAACTGTCATAATCGAACATCCCGCAGGTCTGGATGGCGGTATGTATGTTTTCTGATTTAAGCTTCGCAAGAGCTGCACCAAGGTAATTCATCCAGAGGGTCGGCTCTCCTCCGGAAAAGGTAACACCTCCGCCGGAGGAATCGAAAAAATGCCTGTCCCGCCTAAGTATTTCCATCAGATCGTCCAGCGGATACTCTTTCCCAATCATCCTTATCGCTCTCGCAGGGCAGTTGTCCACGCAGTTGCCGCATGAGGTGCAACGATTGCGGTCGACCTGAAGAGCGGGATTGAATGCGATGGCTGCTTCAGGGCAGACAGCTGTACATAGGCCGCACCTGATACATCTGTCGGGGTGCACCCCGATCTCTCGTTCGACACCTATAGATTGAGGGTTTTGGCACCATAGACATGACAGTGGACACCCCTTCATGAAGACGGTGGTCCGGATGCCTGGTCCGTCGTCAAGAGCAAAGCGATGCACGTCGAATATGAGAGGGGGTGACTCCTTCATCAGATCGCTCCTGCGGCCATCAGCTGCAGTCGTTTGGCCATGAATGCGAATCTGTAGAGATAGTTCAGGTTGCCGTCGATTGAAACTTCCTGGCGCAGCATGGAGCCCAGAATATCCGGCTTCGGGGTGAGCAGATACCCCATGAGTGCCTTTCCGTCCTTGAAGAGAACGGTTATGTCCGGGTTCGGGATCTCATCTTCACGTACTTCCAACCGGCCGTCCTCGAACAGGGCAGCCACTGTTATGTTCCCATCTTTGCTCTTGAACTGGTAGCGCCCGTTAAATCCTTCGATGTTCTTTCTGAAATCCTTGTCAATCATGAAAACTACCGACATAAGGCCGAGCAGCAGCTGCAGGAAGTCTTCTGCAAATTCCGAGGTGAGGCAGTCTGAGAAATTTTTCATCGCGGCTTGTATGAGAAGGTTATCCGGCATGTTAGCTCCTTTGCATGTGTTGTTTCAGTCAATCCCTGCTGTTGGCGCGTTGCTTGCCGCGCACAGATACGGCGGAGTACGCCCAGCCCCTACGACGACGATGGGAGCATCCCTTTCTGCTGTTCCGGAAACGTCACTGATTTCCCTGTTTTCAAGTCATAGGCGGTGCGGGTTATTATCTCGTCCTTCATGGCATCGTTTAAGTCCTTGAAGTAGGCTGAGTAACCGGAAACCCTGACAAGGAGTTCAGGGTAGTTTTCAGGATGCGCCTTTGCGTCGATCAGCATCTCGTACGACATGATGTTGAACTGGATATGCAGGCCGCCGGTACGGAAATAGGCCTCGATTGCCTGGCTGAACTTCTGCAGGTCATCTCTGCCTTTGATTGCTGAATACTTCAGGTTGAATGCTTCCCCTCCCGGTATATGCAGTGAGTCAATCCCGCCCACTGCATTGAGGCAGGCGGCAAGATCTGCCGCAGCCTGCGACACCGGTGTGATTCCGCTTGCAAATATTCTGTTCGCCTTCCTTCCATTAGGGAGTGCGCCTGAGAGCTTTCCCTGGCCTGCGTGATTGGTCATGGTCCAGTAGGCGGGCCGGTATCTACCCCCACGGTAGTTAGTGTACTGCTGATAGGTCTCATAGAGGAACCGGAGCAGGTTGCGAGAGTTCTTTACCGCTGTCGGATCTTCGGAACCGTATTTGGGCGTGCGGTTTACAAGGTAGGCATGGAGTGCGGCGTCACCCTCAAAGTCTCGCTTCATAGCGGTGAGCAGATCAGGGAAGGTGCATTTCCGGTCTATGAAGACACCTTTTTCGATGGCGTTCAGGGAGTCAACCGTGTCGGCGAAACCGATATGAGTTGCGCCGGACGAGTTATAGCGCGCTCCGCCGAAAATAAGATCTTTCCCCTTTTCCATTGGCCCTTCAAAGAGTGCCGACAGAAGCGGTGTAGGGAGATATTCCTGGTGAGTTCTGCCCATCATTTCGTTGAGTTTGACTGCTTCGTTGATCACCCAGCGAAGCTGTGTCTTGAAAGCCTCCCAAAACTCCTCGAAGCTTTTGAACGATTCGGCTGTCCCGGTGGCCGGCCCGATCTGTTCGTCGCCGGTTACTGGTCTCGTTCCGTTGTAAAGGGCAAGTTCAAGCGCAGAGACCAGGTTCAGCATTATGGAGCTGGAAGCGTCGTAGCTGCGTCCCGAGGCGGAAAGTTCTACGCAGCCTATGATGGCGTAATCCCTGGCGTCCCTTGTTGCGATCCCCTGGTTTTCCAGCGTCCTTATAGCTGCGATGTCGTTGTAAAAGGCAGGTACAGATTTTGTGTTTGCAATAACCTCTGCTACCCGGTCACGGTATTCCACACTGTTCTTTTCCAGGTGATATCGTGCATTGAGGCTTGGGTCGCGTGTTTTCAGCAGTTCTGTGACCCTGAGCATGATGTAGGTCAGGTCATTTACCGCATCCTCGCCATCTTCATTTATTCCGCCAACCGTAACCGCCGGGACGGTCCCTGCTCCGCCGAACAGCTCCTCACCCGTTTCCGGAACGAGATTCGTATTGTCGTTCAGTTTAAGCCAGAGACAGCCGACCAATTCCAAGGCTTCCTTCTGAGTCAGCGTGCCGTTGTCTGTATCTCTTCGGTACCATGGGAACAGAATCTGGTCGAGTCGACCGGGGCTAATTGCCATGTTGATGCTTTCGGCATGTATCGCAATCTGGAGTATCCAGAGGGCGTTTATGGCCTCCCTGAAGGTCCTTGCCGGCTTGGCAGGCACCTGCGCGCAGATCGATGACAGTGCCTCAAGATTTTGCTTCCGATCAGGATCCTTTTCCTGCCCGGCTAATTCTGCGGCTTTGCTGCTCAGTCTTGCGGCATAGGCGATTATCCCTTTGAGCGCAATCTGTGTCGCACGATAGAAGTCAAGCTGATGCAATTCATCCGGTGACAGTAAGGCTTTCCCCGCGAGTTTCGTTTCATGTAGTGATGCTTCCGCAATAAGCCATTCCAGTCCATTTTCAAGGGCTACCTTGTAGCAGGGAACGGTATGTGAGATGGTGCCGGCCTTACTGGCGATAAAAAAGACGATCCGTTCGAATAGCTTCATGCAGGGAGGATTTCCTTCCCTGGAGCGGGTTGCCTCAAGGATGTTCCGCTCCATCCAGTAGGGGAAAATATTGAAGTTCAGCTCATCCGCTTCTTCGCGGGAGATGATCTGCGGGTTTTTCTCCCGGCTACTCATGGTGTCAAGTTCTGGCCAGATGGTCAGTCCTGTAAGCTCGGGGTAGACCGGTGCTCCAAAAGGTTTGGATGAGGTCGTACCTGCCAGGAGATTGTCATCAAAGAAGAGTGGAAGCTTGTTGGACAGGAA
Organism: uncultured Geoanaerobacter sp.; assembly: GCA_964528055.1. GTDB lineage: Bacteria > Desulfobacterota > Desulfuromonadia > Geobacterales > DSM-12255 > Geoanaerobacter. The sequence continues at coordinate 46,485 of CAZGQM010000016.1, forward strand.
ATGGTTCACCGCCCGGCTATACCGAATCTCCATCGATTCATCGGGGCCAGCCATATCCCTGAGAAACGTTGTGATATGTTTTGCCCTTTCTATGCATACCTCCGCCTTTGCCGAGAAGCACTGCTTACGGAGACTCTCCAGCAGCGGCAGTGTGTCGAGGTTCTGATCCGCAATCCTGATATCTGTTAAGGTTAGGGTTCCCATACATACTCCTCTTAACTATTTGATAGATATTGATTTACAAAGCTATTTCCTATGAGGCGGGTTAGGAAATACGAGTGTATAATTAATTAAAACAGCTGTTTGTGGTGCTGGCAATTCCTCTAATAGGGATATATTTATGGGCTGCATGGGGTAATTATCATGCAAGTGTTGAAACGGAAGAATGGGTTACTGCTAAAGTTGTAGTGAAGGAGTGCTGGGGTTGGATGAACAAATGCCGGCGCAGGTCGCCGGCATTCGAGATGCTGCCATAGGCTGATTCAGTGTCAGCTCAGCGGAGGGAGCCGGAATTTCATGGCAAGAGGGACGAGTTGGGAACGATTGGTGACCTTCACCTTGCGAAAGATATGACTTATGTGGGCCTTCACCGTCTGTTCGCTTATCCGGAGTTTTTCGGCGATCTCTCTGTTTTTAAATCCTTGGGAGACCAGGATGATTACCTCCTGCTCCTTGCGGCTGATCTTGTCTATGTTTTTGGAGCGGGCAGCTGATTCGGCGTAGTTCAAAAGGGCTTTCAGCTTGGTGTTGTCGATCCATACCTGTCCTGCGTGGATTACCGAGAGGGCTTTAAGGAAGAGAGGGGTGTCGGTATCTGTTGCAATGATACCGTCCAGCTTATGTGAAAGCAGGATGCTGATTACCTCGTTTTCCTGGAGTCCGGTGTCGAAAAGTATGACTTTGGCTTCCGGCCAGCGGGTGAATATGGCTGGTTTTAGGGTGGCTGAGTCAACAAGTACGAGTTCGGGGTCGAATCCGTTTACCTGCGCTATGTCAAGAGCCACATCAGCGAGATAGCCGTCGGGTGAGTTGCTCAGGAGATCGGCCAGTGCATTGGCCAGTACGCGGTTGCTGATATTTACAAGGATGTTGGTAGCCATGGGAGCGCCTTTAGGTAAATTATTACCGGATTATATAGTGCTTCAGCATATTGTCAACCGACATCAGGCTTGACCTTTGATTTTTGCCCGGTACAATCCCAAAAAACAGCTTACGGGGAGCTCTTGCGGCATGCATATCTATGCAGCACAAATTTTTCTCTCACTCCCGAGCCGTTCCCTCAAAGGGAAACGTGGCATCGTTAGGAGCCTTCTGGCACGTGCTCGCAACCGCTTTAACGTGTCTGCTGCAGAGGTGGACCGCCAGGACGATCCGGGCAGCGCTGTGTTGGGTTTTGTTACTGTCAGTTCAAGTCGTCAATATGCCCGCCAGCTCCTGGAAAAAGTGGAAGAGTGGATGGTGGAGGAGCGACCGGACGTAGAGGTGACGGCTGCAGATATTGAGGAGTATTGAAGAATGCGGATTGAAAATTATTGATAATGCTCTATACTTCATCCTCATAGTTGGTACAAAAGGAGGAAACTGGACATGGATATGATATCGGTCGCCGTTGTGGTCATGGCGGTGACATTGATAGTTCTGGCAGCCGCGATTGTGCCAGCCTTTATCGAGATCAGGAAGGCGGCTGTTGCCTCACGTGAGACGCTTCAGAGGATAGAGGCTGATCTGCGACCGGTCCTGAAGGAGCTGCACGAAGTTCTTGCAGACATAAAACTGATCGCTCATGAGACAGCCGACAAAAGGGAAGATGTTTCCACATTCATGGAGGCCCTAGGGGACACAGGGCGTGGCCTTCGCTCCATTAACGGGGTGGTCGGCTCTGTTGCAGGTCTTTTGGCAAATTCATCGATCTGGTTGACAGGTGCTAAGGTTGCGGGGAAATACGTAATGGAAAAATTTATCCGAAAAGGGGGAACAGATCATGGCTAACAATAACAGCGGGTTATGCGCGGGAACCGTATTTCTGTCGTTCCTGGCGGGAGCGGCTGTTGGTGCTGGTGTAGCACTTCTAGTTGCGCCAAAGACAGGCAAGGAGATCAGAGATAAGATTACTGATATCACCGAGGATGCGGTTGATAAGATCAAGGAGTACGTGAGCGAGGCCCAGGACAAGCTACGGACCACCCTTGAGGATGGCAAGGAGGTTCTCAAGGAGAAGAAAACGATCCTCTCCACGGCCATAGAGGCCGGCAAAGAGGCCATGGATCGCGAGAAAGAAAAATACCGGGGAGCGTGAAGTCGCCTCGATCTGCCTCAGGGGCGCACCGTTAGTGCGCCCTTTTTTTTAGTTCGGGTTACAATGGTTCAGTCATGATGCTGAAGGGTGCGAAAGTATATGTCGATACCCTGCTTGACCGCGATCCGGCTGAGTATGGGGGCATTCGGCGCCTGATGTTGAAAGGTGCGCAGCTTCTTGTCGTGTCGGGGAAGGATTTTATCGCCGACCGTTGTCTGCTTCAGTCCGCAGCACTCAGTTTTACCACAATCCTGTCGCTGGTGCCGTTTCTTGCGCTTGCCTTTGCCATTCTCAAGGGTTTTGGCGTGCAGAACAGGCTTGAACCGCTTCTCATCCAGCAGGTGACTGCCGGATCTGAGAAGGCGGTAGCCAACATTATCCAGTACATCAACAATACCAATATGACGTCTCTCGGGACTGCGGGCCTGGTATCGCTTGTCATAACGGTTGTCTCCCTATTCGAGTCCACCGAAGAGGCATTCAACGGTATTTGGGGGGTTACGGAGACTCGATCCGTCTACCGCAAATTTACCGACTATCTGAGCGTAGCCCTGGTGGCCCCCATATTGATGCTTTCCGCAACCAGCATTACCACAAGTCTGCAGAGCCAGGAAGTTGTTCGCTGGGCAGTCGCCAAGCCATACATCGGAGAGCTGCTCCTTCGCGGGTTTCGCATCGCACCCTATCTGAGCATCTGGCTGGCGTTGATATTCTTTTATCTGTTTATCCCAAACACCAAGGTCCGTTTTCGTTCGGCACTAGTTGGCGGGATCCTGGCAGGAACCATTTGGCAGTTTGCGCAGTGGGGCTACATCCACTTCCAGTTGGGAGTGACCCGTTACAACGCCATATATGGCACCCTTGCCCTGCTTCCAATTATCATGATCTGGATCTACACCAGCTGGGCGATCATTCTCTTCGGCGGTGAAGTGGTCTGGGCCCACCAGACTCTTCGAAGTTGCCGCCGCGGGCTTCGACTTACGCCAAACCACGCCTTGTACGAATATCTGACCCTCTCGGTTTTCAGGTTGATCGCTATTCGGCATGTAAATGGGCAACCCCCGCAGAGTGTAGAATCAATGGCCGAGGAGCTGGATATGCCTACGCGGACGCTGCAGGATCTCATATCATTTTTCGTGGCGAGAGGATTCCTGGCAGAGGGTGTCGGTGATCCGATTACCTGTCTGCCTGCAAAAGAGATCGCTACGCTCTCGGTGAGCGATCTTCTTTCGGCATTGAGGGAGTATGGTGGCAGTGGTTTTTCTTCTGCGGAAAAGATAGGTACGGAAGCTGTTGACCACCTGCTGCAGCGTCTGGAAGAGGCCCGTGGGGAGTCGCTTGGGGGGGTGACCGTCAGAGACCTTGCGAATCTTGCGTCCCGCCATTGACAATGGCCGCGAGTTTGCGTATAGTGCCAACCCTTGACGCACACGGTTTCTCTCCCCCCTTACTGCTCGAAAGCGAATTTGAACCCCCAGGCCTATGCTGGACATCAAGCACATAACATCGAAAAAAAGCGGAGGAGTGAAACGGATGGTCATTTGGCCTCGCCAGCCATCCCGCAACAGCTTCAAGCGGATAGCGCCTGAGCCGCCCGAGCGACGACGTCGGCTCAAGCTGCTGCTCCCGATTATTGCCTGCCTGTTGGCCTCATACCCACTTTTTCATCTGCTTGTAAAAGCAAAAAACTCGCTAACCAGAGACAAGCGTAGCCTCGTCCAGCTTCCCGTCCGTCTTGACTTCAGTCAATCCTTCACTATGGCCAATGAGTCTCTGCCTTTGGCTGGTTTTGACGGAAGCCGCTTCCTTGCCCAGCGTCCTGGGGGGACAACCATCGTATATGCCATAAATAACGAACTGCAGGAGCGGGTTCTGAAAGTGATGAAGGAGTACAGGGTCCCTTACGGGGTCTTTGTTGCAGTTGAGCCTAAAACAGGTAAAATCCTGGCAATGGCCTCCCATTCCGAGGTGGATCAGGCATGGGAGGCGCGTGCTGTCTATAATCTCTACCCGATGGCATCTCTTTTCAAGATTGTGACGGCTGCTGCTGCTTTGGAGGAGCGAAAAGTGACGCCGCAGACCGTTATACCTTTTCGAGGTCGCCTTACCTCCGAAAATCCACGTTACTGGGCTATCGGATCGCGGCGCGGCAATCAGGAGATGGATCTCACAACTGCTATGGGCAAATCGGTAAATCCTGTATTTGGACGACTTGCCGGGGACGTGGTGGGCAAGGCCGGTATTGTTGCAGGTATGGAGCGCTTCGGATTCAATCAGTCTCTTTTTCCGGGTACGCCGATAACCCCCAGCAGTGGAGTAACACCTCTGGACGACGATGCGTTAAAGCTAATGGGGGCGGGTCTCTGCAAAGAGGTTAAGGTGTCACCTCTCTATGCTGCACTGATGATGGCTGCTGTTGCCAACAGCGGGGTGATGCTTCACCCTCAGCTGGCGAGTGAGATCCGCGGGAATCAGGGGAAACTTCTCTATTCGGCCGATACACAGCCCGTGCGCAAGCTTATGACCCCTGAGACCGCAGAGCAGCTGGCAAAGATGATGTCAACCACGGTCAGCCAGGGGACCTCGCGCAAGGTATTCCGTGACAAACGTGGGCGGCCTAAACTTGCATCGGTTGATATTGCCGCCAAGACAGGCTCCATCAATGGAACCGATCCTGTGGGCTATTACAGCTGGTTTACCGCCTATGCCCCCATCAACGATCCGCAGATCGCACTGGTTGCACTCGTTATCAACGGACAGAAGTGGCGGATCAAGGCTTCTCTTCTTGGTGAACAGGCATTGGAGGAGTTTTTTCAGTAAGGTGGGGGGAGAATGGAGTGTCTGCGTTGTGGCACCTGTTGCGTGGCACCTGATATATCAGCACTCAAAAAGCCTCTGGGAGTCAGATGCAGGCATTTATTGCCGGAAGGAGCCTGCGCGGTATATGAAGAACGACCATCTGTCTGTCGCAGCTACCGACCTGATGATATCTGCATCGGGATTGCTGCACCGACCCTTGAAGAGCGTGTGGCGAATTACCTGAATTTTTTCGGGCTTACTGAAGAAATGTAATGCCTACATGTCACTCGAAGCTTTTGAGGGTGATCGTGCCGTTTTCCAGCTCTCCATAGGCGAGACGGGTTGCCCAGTCGCCAAGGGAAACCATAAGTTTTTCAGGATAGTCGGGAGCTGGTTCGCAGAACGGCAGATGGAAATGGCCGGCAACTACCAGGTCGCAACCTGCAGCGAAGTGCGGGGTTGCATAGGCGCGGAGCAGTCCTTGGCAGACAGGATTTCCCCGCTTGGCGTGGAGATTTTCTCTCCCCTTTCTCCCCATCCGTTCGGCTATGGCGCTGGCGACCCATGGTGGTACGACATGGGTAAGCCACTTGGTGATTCGTGAGTGAAAAATTGCCCTTAGTAGCCGGTACGGAAGATCGGAAGGGTTGAGTTGGTCTCCATGGCATAGGTGAATCCGTTTTCCGGAATGCTCAATGGTTGCAGCGCCTTGGTGGACCCGGGCATGCAGGGTTTCGGTGAAAAAGGGACCCATGTGAAAATCGTGGTTCCCCTCGAAATAGACGATGGCGGTGCCGCTCTCGTGAAGCCGGCGGAGAGCCTCCAGCACAGGTTCGTAGTGGGTAAAGGGGTTTTGCCTGTAGCCGATCCAGAACTCAAAGAAGTCTCCCAGGATGAAGAGGGTTCCGGTGTTACCTTGAAGTTCAGACAGGAAGCGTAGCATGGCTCGGTAGCTGTCATCTCCCTCATGCTGGAGGTGCGCATCCGCGATGAATATTGTTCGCATTGGCAGACTATAACGGAAATACGCCGACAGGTAAAGTGCGGCTGACGGAGTGACGGAATTTGGGTGTGATGAGGGATGTGGACATAGTCTGGGATGAACTCCTGGATGCCTTTGAAAACGATGATCCTGAGCTGATTTACCTGCTGGACAGGCTTACCGGAGAGATATATCTCGTTCCTGCCGACTATGACAACGATGAGTTCTGGCAGGAGTTGTCGTCCGGCAACGATCAATACCTGCCAATCCCGGGTTTCGACTACGAACAGGAGCGGCTGCTGATTCATGAGTTTATTCAAAAGGTTGAGAATAAGCACCTGAAAGGGATGCTCAACCGCGCATATTCCGGCAAGCTTCCGTATGGGAAGGTGGAGGAGATACTCTCCTTCTATCCCGACGAGCAGGAGCGGTTGGATGAACTGCGTGAATCGCAGCTTACTGCACGGGTCAGCCATTGGCTAGAGGAGCACGATCTCTTTTCTCCATTGGACGTGATATGAGCGGTCATTCACATACTCCCAACCCTCTGGTAGTGAAATGGGCTGCAGCGCTGATGGGTATTATTATCGTGCTGGCAGCCGTTTTCTCAATGAAACATACTCTCTCCTGTTTTCTTCTCTCCTTTGTTGTTGCCTATCTGTTGGACCCGCTGTTGGTGTCCCTGGAGCGGCACCGATTGAAGCGGATCTATGGGATAGCGCTGCTGTATGCCTTGTTGCTGGTTTTTTCGATTTTCTTTTTCGTCGTATTGATGCCGTTTCTCACCAGTCGCTGGCAGGAACTTCTCCGCAATCTGCCAGGATATCTTCAGAAGCTTAGGTCACTCGCAGGGAATCTGAAGCAGGGCTACACCCCCTCATACGGTGCCGCAGAATGGCAGTGGCTGGTGGATTCACTGACCGGCAATATTGACAGCATGACAGGCAAACTCGGGTCAGGGGCATATGCTGCTGCCTCACAGATAGCTTTTAACCTCTTCAACCTCCTGCTGGCCCCTATTCTGGTCTTCTTCATGCTCCACTACAAACAGGAGGTGAAGGGCGAACTGATCAAATGGCTACCTCCTGATCGTAAAGAACTTTTATTGAGGATAGGGGGGGAAGTCAACCGGAGTGTTGGCGGGTACATCCGCGGCCAGATGATGATTTCGCTCATCGTGGCACTCTTGTCTGCTCTTGCGCTCTACCTGCTCGATATTGAATATCCAATTCTCAACGGAATCTTTGCCGGACTTGCTTCTGTTCTTCCGTTCATCGGTGTTGTGCTTGCTACTATTCCCCCGCTTTTTTTCGCCTATGTGAAGTTCCAGACCGGTGCCGCACTTCTCCAGGTGCTGGGGGCCTTTTCTCTGATCTATTTTGTGGAGGGGTATCTGATCAAGCCGCTGGTCTTCAAGGAGTCTATGAACCTTAACCCGCTGGTAACCATCATCTTCGTCATGGCCCTGGGCGAGATGATGGGATTCTGGGGTATACTCCTTGCCATCCCTATAGCAGCAGCCTTGAAGATCACACTGGAGCATCTACGCCAGGGCGATTTCTCAGGGAGATCATGAAATGAACCGCCTTACCGGTCATGGTCGCATATATGCTTTCTGGGCATTTTGCCTTGCACTCCTGATACTTTCGAGCTCTTTCCTTCGGCATACACTCTCGGCTGTCTTTACCTCACTGGCTCTAGCCTACCTCCTTAACCCCCTCCTCAAGTATCTTGAGGCGCGAGGCTTCCCGCGCTGGCTCTCTCTCATTTTTCTGTACAGTATAGTGCTGATGGGCTGTTTTTTCGCATCCTTCGTTCTGATACCACTTGTCGGCCACCAGATCGATCTACTGAGCCGCTCCCTGCCCGGCTATCTGCAGAACCTGCGTGCTGCAATTGACGGTTGGCGCCAAGAGCTCTCCCTGTACTACAGTTCAGAGGATCTTGCCTGGCTGTCCGATAGGACGATGCAGCTCCTCAACCACCTAGTGACGGAGGTTTCCGGGAAGGGGTACGACAGGGTCAAAGGGCTCGGGTTTGCCCTCTTCGATCTTCTGCTTGCTCCCATCCTGGTATTCTTTTTCCTCTCTTACAAGGAGTCGGCCAAAAGCTTTCTACTGGGATTGTTGCCGGAAAGAAGGTGTAATGATCTTAGAGAGATGGGGAACAAGATCAACCGGACTCTGGAGCGATTTCTCTATGCCATGCTGCTGGACGCACTGGTAGTTGGCATCCTCTGTTCGGCTGTCCTCTATATGATGGGAATCGATTTTGCCCTGTTAAACGGAATGATGGCCGGATTTGCAACCATTGTCCCGTTTATTGGAGCGACCCTTTCCGTAGTACCACCGATTATGATCGGGTACCTCGATACCGGAGACCTGATGATAATTCCTAAGATTTGCGGGGTTTACTTCATGATCCATGTTATTGTTGAGGGGAATCTGATAAAGCCTCTCCTGATGCGTGGAGCTCTCCATCTTAATCCGCTGGCGGTAATCTTTGCCCTGATGGCCCTCGGGGAGATAATGGGATTCTGGGGGGTCGTGCTTGCAGTTCCGCTCACAGCGGTGGTTAAGGTCTGCAGTGAGGATATTCACACACTGATGCTGGGGAGGGACGACGACCCGGACTCTTAGCCGCACCCCCAAGGGTTAAACCTGTTTTTCATGCTCTGCTACCGCAATACTTTCACGCCACAATCTTCCCTCCCCTCTGCCACAAGTAGTGGACAATCCTTCTGCTCATTGCTAGAGTAACAACGCTGAATGGATCAAACCAATATTTTTCCACTGACGACGTTCTTATGAAGCAGCTACGCTACATGATAACAGGTATGTCGTGCGTGAACTGTGCTGCACGCATTGAGAAGACCCTCAATGCGACGGTCGGAGTCAGCCGTGCTGCGATCAATTTTGCCATGGAAGAGCTGCAGATTGAGTTCGATGCAGGGGTTCTTGCACCGGGCACCGTAGAGGAGTCGGTCAGGGGGCTCGGATACGGCATCCGGTTAGCGGATGACTCTGCAGAAGCCCAACAGAAAGAACTGGAGGCGGTTTTCCGCATGCAGCGAAACTGGTTCCTCTTCAGCCTTTTTCTCTCTCTTCCCATCATGTTTACCATGACTCTGCACGACAATCGGTGGGTCGGCTGGCTCAACCTTCTGCTAGCCACGATTGTGCAGTTCTCCGCCGGTCTCACCTTCTACCGTGGCTCATGGTATGCGCTTAAGAGCAAGAGCGCCAACATGGACGTACTCGTGGCACTGGGGACTTCTGCCGCATATTTTTATTCACTCTTCTCATTCTTCACCTTCAGCCATGAAGGGGTCTTTTTCGAGACCTCTGCAATGCTGATCGCTTTTATCCGCCTCGGCAAATACCTGGAGGCAAGGGCCCGGGGCAAGGCAGGTGCTGCCTTGAAAAAACTCCTGCGCTTGCAGGCCGACAAGGCCAGGCTGCTCATAGACGGCCAGGAGCGCGAGGTCGCCGCTACAGACGTGCAGGTAGGTGATCTTGTCATGGTCAGGCCAGGGGAGACCATCCCTGTGGACGGGGAGATCATTGACGGCCGCTCCATGGTGGATGAGTCGATGGTGACCGGAGAGTCGCTGCCGGTGGAAAAGCGTGCCGGTGACAGAGTGACCGGTGCCACGATCAACCAGAGTGGTTCGATAAAGGTACGCGCCACACGGATTGGCGAGGAGACCCTGCTGTCGCAGATTGTCAAGATGGTGCAGCTGGCGCAGGCAGACAAGGCACCGATCCAGCGTTTCGCTGACCGGGTCTCGGCGGTATTCGTACCGGCGGTGGTTGGTTTGGCGCTGCTGACCTTTTTCGGATGGTATCTCTTCTCGCCTCAAGGTTTCCTCTTTGCGTTCAAGCTGGCTATTGCCGTGGTGGTAATTGCCTGCCCCTGCGCCATGGGGCTTGCCACCCCGACCGCCATCATGGTCGGCAGCGGGGTGGGCTTGAGTCGCGGCATATTGATCAAGAAAGGTTCAGTCCTTGAGCTGATAGCCGGGCTTCAGGCCCTCCTGCTGGACAAGACCGGCACCATAACCCTGGGCAGACCGGCCCTGAGCAATCTGGTGGCGGTCAGAGGGGTTGATGAGGCCCGTCTGCTCGAGTGTCTAGCCGCAGCGGAGAGTCAGTCGATTCATCCACTGGCTCAGGCAGTGATGGAAGCTGCCGGAAAGCGCGACATAGTTCCCGGCGAGGTGTCCGATTACGAGGAGCGCGGCGGGTTTGGTGTCTCATGCAGATACAACGACCTCCAGCTTCTGGCAGGCAACAGTCGGCTTATGGAAGAGGCGGGTGTATCCACACTACCGCTGTCCGAGCAGTCGGAACGCCTTGCTCGTGAGGGGAAGTCTCTCATCTGGATAGCTGCGGAAGGAAAGCTTGTCGGGTTTGCCGCACTAGCCGACCCGATCAAGGATACCTCTGCCCGCGCAATAGCCGACCTGAAGCTCTTAGGAATCCCCTGTACCATGATCTCCGGCGACCATCGGTCGGTTGCGGCATCCATTGCCCGTCAGGCAGGCATAGAGAGCTTCGAGGCCGAGGTGCTTCCGGATCGGAAGCAACAGGTGGTCAAGGATTACCAGGCCAGGGGGCTGATTGTCGGTATGGTGGGGGACGGTATCAATGATGCGCCTGCGCTTGCCCAGGCCGACGTTGGGATTGCCATCGGTGGCGGTACCGACGTGGCAAAAGAGACCGGAGACGTGGTCCTGATCCGTGACGACCTGCAGGATGTGGTACGGGCGATCCGGCTGGGTCGGGCTACCTTGGCCAAGATCAAACAGAACCTCTTCTGGGCGCTTTTCTACAATGTCTTAGGTGTTCCTGTGGCAGCAGGTCTGCTCTACTACCCGCTGGGGATTACCTTGAAGCCAGAATTCGCCGGGCTTGCCATGGCGTTTTCATCCGTGTCCGTGGTGACAAACTCTCTGCTGCTGCGCAGGATTACCAGAAAGCTTTAGTGGGGGGGAGAAAATGACAGACAGACGAAAAATGATTTTGCGGCTGCTGGCTGAAGCAGGGGTGCTTTTGGCTCTGGCTGTTCTGGTCGGGATCGGCTGGAATTTCCGGCTCCTCAAGAATGCCTGGTCAGGTCGTGCTAAGGCTGTGACTGCCGCACCGGCCTCTGAAACGCATGCTGCGATTCCCCTCCCTCTGGGTCTGATGCAGGTCAAGGAGCTTTTTGACAAGAAGGAGGCTACCATCATAGATGCTCGTGACCGGAATGCCTATGCAGCAGGGCATATTAAGGGGGCGATTTCGATGCCGCTCACGGAAGCGACCACCATGGTTCCTGAATTCACGAGCCGCGTTCCGAAGAGTGCCCTGCTGGTGATATACTGCAACGGCTATGCATGCGAAGACAGTGTCGATCTCGGCAAACATTTCCTGGCTGCCGGCTGCACTGACGTCTACTATTTTGACGGGGGTCTGCCTGCGTGGCGCGATGCGAAGTATCCCATGGCAGGGGGTAAACGATGATAAACGCCGTTGCAAAGCATGGGGTTGCCGTCGTAAGAATCGTCCTGGGCGCGATTTTCCTCTATGCCGGAATCCTCAAGGTGACCGATACCACAGCATTTGCCGGCAGTATAGCGGCATACAAAATTCTGCCATACTTCGGCAACTATCTGACAGCTTCGGTACTCCCCTGGCTTGAGATACTCTGCGGGGCGCTTCTGGTAACAGGATGGAGGTCGAGGGTTGCTGCGATAGTCACGATCCTTATGAATCTCGTTTTCATCGCGGCAATGCTTTCAGCGGTTGCCAGGGGGCTTGAAATCGACTGCGGCTGTTTCAAGCAGGGGGCCAAGGAGCCGCCGCTACTTGCCATAGGACGTGATATCATCTTCATTACCATGGCGATGCTGGTCCTCTGGCAGGAGTGGCGCAGTTCCATAACGGATCACCCACTTGCAGTCCGGAATAAAATGTCCTAGAATGCGCTCCGTTTGGAGGAGAATGTTGTGTCCAAAGAGTTTGTAGTATTAGTTGCAGCATACCTGCTCGGCTCAATCCCAACCGGTCTGGTGCTGGCCCGTTTTGTGGGAGGGGTCGATATCCGTACCACCGGAAGCGGCAACATCGGTGCCACAAACGTGAGCCGGGCATTGGGCTGGAAGGTCGGTGTGCTGACCCTTGTCGGCGATTGTTGTAAAGGTCTGATCCCGGTTCTCCTGGCCCAAAAGCTTGGCTTCACCGAGGGATGGATTGCCCTTGCAGGTTTTGCCGCCTTTGCCGGACACGTGTATACGGTTTTCCTTCGTTTCAAAGGGGGAAAGGGGGTGGCCACGGCGCTTGGGGTGTTTCTTGCCCTTGCTCCTCTTGCCGTTGCCGCTGCCGTTGCAATCTTCGCCCTGGTGTTCTGGAAGTGGCGTTATGTCTCACTCGCCTCTATTGCCGCTGCATCAGCAATGCCTCTCTTGATGGCACTTCTGGATGGTCGGGGAGTGATATTCCTTATGTCCGTTGCCGTTTCGACCCTTGTTGTTTGGCGGCACAGGGAGAATATCCAGCGCCTCAGGGGGGGGACTGAGAGCAGGTTCAAGGAGTGAAAGCCCCTTTGTCCAAGCTGGTAGCGAAACGATACCGACACTACTGCATGCTGGCGTCAGCCGCTTTAGTGCTAATTCCCCTGGCCTCATTCGTTTTCCAGCTTGCCCTGCCTGCGGGAAACGGAACCAATGTGCAACTGGTGGAGTGCGTGAAGGGGGCGCCGCTGTATCGCGTGGCGTCTGAGATGGAACGGAAGGGCCTTGTCCGCAGTTCCCGCGCTTTTGTTCTGCTTGCTCGGATAAAGGGTGTTGACGGCAAGGTGCAGGCCGGTACCTATCAGGTCAATGACGGCATGAGGCCGGGAGAGATCCTTCGAAAGATGGTGGATGGAGAGATTTATGCCCTCCGTTTTGCAGTGCCAGAGGGGTATTCCATCTACCAGCTTGCCGAGCTCTTTGAAGGACGACATATCTTTAAAAAGGCCGATTTTCTCGCCGCATGCTCTGACAGAGCGCTCCTTACTGAGTTAGGTATCCCTGGTATCAGCGTTGAGGGGTATCTGTTCCCTTCCACCTACAGCATTCCGCCAGGGGCGAAGCCGACCGACTGCATCAGAATGATGGTGAGGCAGTTTGAAAAGACATCCGGTGACCAAATTTCTCCACTTTTCAGGCAGAGGGACCGACGCCGTCATGAACTCGTAATCCTTGCCTCTATGATCGAGAAGGAGGCGGTGGATCCGGAAGAGTGCCCGACCATAGCCTCGGTTTTTACCAATCGCCTAAAGCTTGGGATGCGACTGCAGAGCGACCCGACGGCTGTCTACGGATTGCGTGCATTCGGCGGAAAGGTCACCGGAAAGGAGCTCCATCGCCCTTCTCCATACAACACCTATATTATCGCCGGATTGCCTTCCGGACCCATCGGCAATCCCGGCATAAAGGCTTTGCAGGCTGCCATTTCTCCGGCAAGGAGCTCGTACCTCTATTTTGTTGCCAAGAAGGACGGCACACACTTTTTTTCCACAACCCTTGACCAGCACAACAGGGCTGTTACAAAGTATCTGAAGGGTTCGGAAGCAAAAGGTACGGCATCTCAGGAGATGTTGGGGTATAGAAATGACAACCCGAGTATTACTCGCAGAAGATAACGAGCCCCTTGCTCATATGCTTGAGCGATTCCTCGCTGCCCAGGGGCATGAGGTTCTGCGTGCTGGCAACGGCGCAGATGCCCTCAGGATTCTGGCAACACAGGAGATAGCTCTATTGGTGCTGGATCTGAGGCTCCCCGAGGTGAACGGCATCGAGGTACTGAAAAAACTTCGCAGGACAGAGCGAGGGGCGGCACTTCCGGTGATCATAATGACCGGATACTACAAGGGAGAGAGGTATGCGGAGGGGGCCCGCAAGCTGGGGGTACGGCACTATCTGGAAAAGCCCTTCAGTCAGCAGACCTTTCTACAGGCCACGCGAGATGCGCTTGCCGGGTTGGCAATTCCCAAGAACGAGCCTGCTACACTCCTTTCCACGCTGGTAGATCTCTACTATGCTCGCAAGAGCGGATTGCTGAGAATTCGGCAGGGGCCTTCGCTTATAATAGCGCAGGGGGTACCTGTTTCCTTTGTCTCGCGAGGACGCGAGGAATTCCCTGCGTTTCTCGCAGCGAGAGGCAAGCTCTCTCTCAAGGATCAGCAACTCTTTATCCGGAGCAGAGAAGAACGACTGTTTATTACCCAGGCAGGGATGCTCCCCTACGACGATCTTTTGGCCGAATCCCGTCAGTTCCTGATACGAACCCTTCTGGATGGTCTCAGGACCAATGCCATTGCTGAATTCATTCCAGGTTCTGCGGATCTGGAACTCCCTCTTGCGCCTCTTCAGCTTCCTGGACTTCTCTACGAGGCATCCTCAAGTCATTCCCTCGGGCTTAACATAGATGCCTTTCTTTCACGGTTCGGGCATCTGTATCCGGGTCGTACCACGGGATATTTCAAGCACTCCAACCTTATTGCCATGAACCGTGAGGACATTGCCACACTGGGGATGATAAACGGTCGTCGTCCGCTTGTAGATGTGGCAGGAAACGGCCCGTTAAAGGCGGGTGCTGCAGCATTCTGCCATTTCCTCAAGGCCATGAGGCTCATTGAGCTGCACCCGGTCCCCACTGAGGAAGCTCAACCCGACTTCCCCATGAGGTCACTGTACAATAGGCCTCTGGAAGAGGATCTACCCCATATTGAAGAGCTGTCAGAGGGGTTTGAGGATCTCGTGGCCGAGGTTTCCGGGTCTGTTGCGCTTGCAATGGGGAACGAAGGGATGGCAGCACCGCTCTCCAGTGCTGAAATAGGTTTCGAGCAGCAGATTCACCGTGATTTCGCCTTTATCAAGGAGAAGAACTATTATGAGCTCTTCGGTTTGACCCCAGGCAGTTTTGCTTTCAATGCACTGAAGGATGCCTATTTTGCCCGGACCAGGCCATACTCACAGGAACGTTTGATGGAGCTTTCAGGTGCCACTCTGGAGATGGCCCAGGAGGTCCTGTCGCTCTTCTCTTATGCCTACAATACCCTCTCCAACGTGGTCCAAAAGGAACGCTACGATGAACTCCTCAATGCCGAGAAGGTCGGGCTCGACGGCAGACAGGACGACAGGCTCCAGACACAGGTGCAGTTCCAGTCCGGCAAGGTCTTTCTGGAGATGGGCGAATTCGCTAATGCAGAAAAGTCGCTGCAGGACGCATACCGGCTGGAGCCCGACAACCCGCTTCACTCCGCCTATTTTGCATGGGCAATCTACCGTAATCCCTCGAACCATGGATCGAAATCTGCCCTGGAGAAGGCACGGGGGCTTCTGGGTAAATCACTTCAGAACGGCAGGCATGCCGAGACCTACTCTTTCAGGGGGTGGATGCTGCTGGACGAAGGGCGCGACGGTCTGGCAGAAGCCGAATTCCAGAAGTCACTCAAGCTCAATCCTCGCGATACGCTTGCCCGCAAGGGTCTCCAACAGATAGACGACCGCCGTCAGGCTGACAAGAAGGGGTTTTTCAGGAAAATCTTCGGTTGATCCACTTGTTACGGTTGTTGAGTTCACAATGGCCTTGACAAAATCTCTCTCCGCTCTTACTCTACGAGTTTATTTTTTGCCCTGAAAAAGCACACTTTTCGCAGGAGTAGTCATGAAACCGTTGTTTCTTAATCCCCCTAGTTTCGAGGACTTTGATGGTGGCGCAGGCGCCCGCTATCAGGCTTCGCGGGAGGTCACCTCTTTCTGGTATCCAACCTGGCTCTGCTTCCCGGCCGGGATGATCGAAGGCTCGCGCGTAGTGGATGCGCCGGTGCAGCGCCTTGACATTGACGCCTGCCTGGCGATCGCCAAGGATTTCGACATAGTGGTGATGTACACCTCCACCCCCACCCTTGCAATTGATGTGGCCACCGCCCGCAGGATCAAGGAGCAGAATCCTGCCATGGTTACTGTGTTGACAGGACCGCATGTCTCTGTTCTTCCCGAGGAGTCGCTTCGCTTCGCAGCAGGTGCGGTGGATATCGTCTGCCGCGGGGAGTTCGATTATTCGACAAAAGAGCTCTGCGAGGGACGGGATTGGGAACGGGTGGATGGTATCAGCTACATCAAGGAGGGGAAGGTCCTTCACACGCCTGACCGGCCGCCCATTCTGGATCTGGATGCGCTCCCCTTTGCCAGCCAGGTCTACCGACGGGACCTCCCGATCAGTGAGTACGTTATCCCTCACTTCAAGAACCCGTATGTCTCTATATACTCCAGCCGCGGCTGTCCCTCGCAATGCATCTACTGTCTCTGGCCACAGACCTTTTCCGGCCGCACCATGCGGACCCGCTCTCCCCAGAACGTTTACCAGGAGGTCAAGTGGATAACTGAGAACATTCCGGAGATGCGGGAACTCTCCTTTGACGACGACACCTTTTCCGCCAACCGCAAGCATGCCAGGGAAGTTGCCACGCTTCTCAAGCCGCTGGGGATCTCCTGGACCATCAATGCCCGGGCCAACTGCGACTACGAGACCCTGAAGATCATGCGCGAGGCAGGTCTGCGCCATGTGGTGGTCGGCTTTGAGAGCGGCAACGAGCAGATTCTGAAGAACATCAAGAAGGGGGTCACAAAGGCCCAGGCCATCCAGTTCACAAAGGACTGCAAAAAGCTGGGGCTTTCTGTCCACGGTGCCTTTATAATGGGGTTGCCGGGCGAGACCCGCGAAACCATATGCGAGACCATCGAGTATGCCAAACAGCTTGACCTGAACTCCATACAGGCTTCGCTCGCCTCCCCTTACCCTGGCACGGAGTTTTATGATCTCTGCAGGAAGGAGGGGTGGATCTCCTCGGATGACTTCATCGATAATACCGGCCATCAGAAATGCGTGATCAACTATCCGCATCTATCTAACTCCGAGATATTCGATTCTGTGGAGGAGTTTTACAACAAGTTCTACTTCCGGCCCAAGTACATCGCCCGGAGCGTCATGAAGATGATCACCAGCGGCGAGGAGCGGAAAAAGCTGCTGAGAGAGGGGAAACAGTACCTCGAATACATGAAGAAGCGTAAACTGTCGCAGCAGTCTGAATGAAACAGCTCATAATCAATGCCGATGACTTCGGCCTTTCAAGCGGTGCCAATCGAGCGATCATCAAATCCTGGCAAGAGGGGATACTTACCAGTGCCTCACTGATGACCGGAGGTTTGGCCTTTGACGAGGCAGTTTCCATGGCAAGGGAAAATCCGGGCCTGCAGGTCGGATTGCATCTTACGCTGGTTCAGGGGCGGGCCATCATCCCGCAATCCGGATTTCCTTCGCTGGTGGATGCAGGGGGCCATTTTTCGGATGACCCGGTTCATGCCGGTATGCGATATTTCTTCGTAACGTCCTTAAGGCGGCAGCTTGTTGCAGAGATTGAGGCACAGATCATCAAGTTCCGTGAGACCGGCCTTCCGTTATCCCACATAGACGGACACCTGAACATCCATATGCACCCGACTGTATTCGACATTCTCAGCGGGCTTATGGTGAAATATGGAATCTCCACATTTCGCCTCTCCCGGGAGAGGCTTGGTGTGGAATTGATTCTGGCGCCGCGGAGACGGATAGGCAAGGCCGCTGATGCCTTTATCTTCTCCAGGTTGGCGCGGCGCTGCAAACCGGTGCTCGACCGACTGGGGATAGGCCACGCCATTGAGGTTAAGGGTCTTCTTAATTCCGGAAAGATGACCGAAGGGTATCTCCTGAAGGCTATTGAAACAGTGCAGGATGGTGTTACCGAGATCTACTTTCATCCTGGCTGTCATCCGGACGAGGAGCTGTTAAAGTGGATGCCGGAGTATTCCCATGAAGAGGAGCTGGCAGCACTTCTCAGTTCGCGAGTAAAGGAAAAACTGCGTGCAGCGGGGATATCCCTGCGCAATTATAGGGGAGAGACCAAACAATGGTGAAGACGCTTGTAATCATGTTGCTGGCGGTTACAGCCGGCACTGTCGGCGATATCCTCCTGGCCAAGGGAATGAAGGAGATGGGGGATCTTTCGGCAATGAATCTGCGCGGGATACTCAACGCCGCTTACCAGGCCCTCACAACACCGAAGCTTATCATCGGCACTGCCATGCTTGCCATCTTCTTCTTTCTCTGGCTGGCTGTCCTCTCTTGGGAGGACCTCTCTGTCGCTCTTCCCATGCAGGCGCTGAACTACGTGCTGGTGGCCTTTCTTGCACAGTTTTTTCTGGGAGAGCATGTCTCCCCGTTACGCTGGGGTGGGATAGTGCTTGTCTGTATCGGTGTAATCCTCATCACCAAGAGCAGCAGTGCCTGAAAACGTGACCGAAAAGTGACGATGAGCGTACGATACCAATAGAATTGCATTGTTATACTGAAGAAAATGCACCCAATGCCGACATGTAGCATTGGGTGCATTTTTTTTGTGTTCTAGGAGCATACATGTCTGACAATGCTTTTCTCGGGGCGACTGAGCAGCCAAAGCGATTCGAATTCAAAAGACTTGGATATTATCTGATGATGGAGATATCGCCTGGCGGCCTTATCTGCGAGTGCACCTATGAGCCTTCACCGAGCGGTGCACCACTGGCGTTTGAAGAGCTGCAGAATTATCTGGCTCAGTCCAAAGTACGGGAAGGGATCAATGACGAGGCAATCAGCGAACTCCTTTCGGCTGCGACTTCACAGATTGCCCTCTTTGGACTCACCCTGGCTCACGGCATTCCGATGGTTCCCGGTGAGGATGGAGCAATCCAGCTTGCCGTATCAGATTCCCTGAAAACTGATAACCCTGAAGATGATGAACTCTCGAATGTAGATTTTCGCATTATTCAGGAATTCCTCAATGTTGCACCAGGACAGCTGATCGGGACGATACTGCCCCCCGGCAAAGGTTCTCCCGGAAGAGGGGTGAGCGGTGCAGATATCCCGGCAAAGCCGGGCATGCCGCTGGATATAATACTTGGCCAGAACGTTAGGCTGGGGGACGATGGCTCTTCCCTCTATGCCGAAGCTGAGGGGCGAGTCTACACCAACGGTAAAGAGATTTCAGTGGAGGACATCTACACGGTCAAGGGAGATGTGGACTTCAAGGTAGGTAACATTGTGTATAATGGATTTCTGGATGTCTCTGGAGATGTCCTGGATGGATTCACCATAAAGGCAACCAAGGGGATAAAAGTTCACGGAAACATCGGTGTATGCGCCATAGAGAGCGAAGGCGACATCATATTCTGCGGTATGAACGGACAAGGTAAAGGGAGCATCAAGAGTGGCGGGAATATTGCCGCAAATTTCATTAATGACGTAATTGTCGAGGCAAAAGGTAATGTGACCGTAGAATCTGAGATCCGTAACTGCCTTATAAAGAGTTTAGGGTTTATACGGGTCAACAAAGGGATGGTTTCCGGGGGCGAGTATGTTGCCCTTGCCGGACTGGAGGCAAACATAGTCGGGAGCAATTCATCCCTGCGCACCAATATCGTAGTTGGGGTGCATTACAGTGACCAGGAAGAGCTCACATTCCTTTTCAACGAAATGAAGCAGCTTATCACCAGTTTCAATGCAAATAGACAGTCGGCAGATCACAAGGTCTTTGCGAAAGAGCGTTCATCCATTGCTGACCGGCTTCAGGAGGTGCGTTCTCGTAAGCATGCAGATAGCAACCCCAAGGTGAACATCAAGAAGGTCCTCTATGAAGGTGTCTGTATCACCCTAGCATCGCCCACCGAGGAGATCAAAGAGGCCAGAAAAGGGCCGATGTCGATCATAGAAAACACGATGGATGGGGGTTTCAGGTACCTGAGTCTGACCGAACTGAATATCAAGGCAGAGGATATCGAACGAGCCTTTGTGCAACAGGGAGAGTTCTCGCGACGGAGATCTCTAGTGAAAAATTGATGGCGTAAGAAGTGATGGAGGGATTTGCAACTGGTTAAGGTGTTGGAGCTATCACTAGTTGACGCCGGGTGAGTATGAAGACGAGGGGTTTGGTTTCTCCCGGCCTGGCGATATTGATCTGAATTTTAGTCCCAGCCTTGCCACGCAGCCTTCTATCAACCATATCATTAAATTTGCTCCCCTTTGTCTGTTTTCCGTCTATGTGGGTTATGATGTCGCCGGCTTTAATGCCTGCCATATGCGCAGGTCCGCCGCGTATCAGTTGTTTCACCACGATGCGGCCATCGGCCCAGGGGGTACCGTCTATCCCCACACCGCCAAATTGCCGCAAGTCCTCTGCAGCCATGGCCGTTGTTGCGACAAGCAACGAGTAAATTAGGTAAGTACGTATAAATCTGTGCATGATCCGGTTTTCATGATACAGCAATGACAGGTAGTGTCAATTGCGGGATTTTACGGACGCATCTCCTGACGATAAGTATGATTGTGTACCAAGTTGCCTGTGTTACACTCTCCACATCATCATGAAAGGAGCGAGAGATGGGAGGAAGAGTAAGGGTCGGAGACATACTTGGCACCGCTGATCCCGGCAGCTGCCTGGAGGTGGCCGGCTGGGTCAGGACCGTTCGGATTGGGAAAGAAGTAATATTTCTGGCGTTGAACGATGGGTCTTCGCTTGCGAGTCTGCAGATTGTCGTGGAGCCTGGACTTTCTAACTATGATGATGTCACGCGGATTGGAACGGGTGCAGCCCTTCGCGTACTGGGAACGTTGGCGCAATCGCCGGCATCCGGACAGAGGGTCGAATTGCTTGCCTCTGAAATCAACATTGTCGGTCATTCTGATCAATCGTACCCTCTGCAGAAGAAACGACACAGCTTTGAGTTCCTGCGTACCATTGCCCATCTCAGGCCACGAACCAATACCTTCTCCGCACTGTTTCGGATACGATCCGGATTGGCGCAGGCGATACATCGCTTCTTTGCCGAACGGCGTTTTCTCTATGTTCATACACCTATAATCACTGCTAACGACTGTGAGGGTGCAGGGGAGCTATTTCGTGTGACTACCCTCCCGATCGACAGGATACCACTGATGGACGGTAAGGTGGACTATGGTGCAGATTTTTTTGGCTGTGAAACTGCTCTTACGGTGAGCGGTCAGCTTGAAGGGGAGATGTTTGCCCTTGCATTTACCGACATCTACACCTTTGGGCCTACCTTTCGTGCCGAAAACTCCAATACCCCCCGACATGCTGCAGAGTTCTGGATGATCGAGCCGGAGATGGCCTTTGCCGACCTTATGGCAGATGCCGCACTGGCGGAGGAGTTTCTCAGGTATCTCTGCCGCTTTGTACTTGAGGAGTGTGCTGAGGATATGGCCTTTTTTGATGAACATGTCGATACGGGGCTTATAGGGAGGGTTCTGAAGGTAGCCGAGTCATCCTTTGCCATAATGGATTACTCCGATGCGATCAGGCAGCTGGAGAGTGCGACTTCTTCGTTTATGTATCCTGTTGCCTGGGGACTTGATCTTCAGACCGAGCATGAGCGATATCTCACAGAGCAAGTTGTGGGTGGGCCTGTTTTCATAATAAACTACCCAAGAGATATAAAGGCATTCTACATGCGACAGAACGACGATGGAAAGACCGTAGCGGCCATGGATCTACTGGTTCCCAAAATAGGGGAGATCATCGGAGGTAGCCAGCGTGAAGAGAGAGCTGACATGCTTGAGCAAAGGATGTGCCAGCTTGGGATCAAGCCTGACCTCCTCTGGTGGTATCTTGACAGCCGCCGCTGGGGGTCAGCTCCACATGCGGGGTTCGGCCTGGGGTTTGAGCGGCTTGTCATGTACCTGACCGGGATGGAAAACATCAGAGACGTGATTCCGTTTCCGCGTACGCCGCGTCACGCTGAATTCTAGATAGGGTTTTGGAGGTATGTATGTCGGATGCATTCAAGCAGGTCCTGCTGGTGTTTGTTTTCTTCGGGATTCCGGGGATTGTTGCAGCGTGGATTGCTTCCACCAAAGGGAGGACAATACTGGGGTGGTTTCTTCTCTGCTTTTTTTTTCCTCCGACGATGATGATGCTTATTTTTCAGGGCCCTCTGCGGGAAGTAGCCGGACATTACCGGCAGTGCCCTTCGTGTAGAGAGTTCCTCCCATGGAAAGCAATCGGATGCAAATATTGTGGGGCTGCACTCCTCACGAGTGAGGCAAACCGATGACTGATGCACAGCTGATAGCGGCTTACCGGCTGGAGCGGCATCCGGAGGGCGGATGGTACCGAGAGGTCCATCGCTCAACCCATTCACTCGGCCTTCTCCACGGCTATCCAGGTGTCAGGGTGGCGCTTACAGCCATCTATTTCCTTCTGGAAAAAGGGGATTTTTCCACATTCCACAGGGTTAGAAGCGAGGAGGTCTGGCTGCATCTGGCAGGAGGGCCGCTGGAACTCGTAACTCTGGATAAGGAACCGGAGTTTACCCTTCTGAGTCCTATTGGTGGCGGTGGAGAGCCTTTGGCAGTGGTTTCTGCCGGTATCCTTCAGGCGGCAAGGCCTCTTTCCGGGTTCAGTTTCCTTGCCTGCATGGTTGCACCGGGCTTTGATTTCGCGGATTTCGAGATACCTTCCACAGATGAACTTCACCGCTCATATCCGAGCCATGTTGACCTGATTGGTCGCTACACCAGGTAAGCCGCCTGGTGTATGCCGGGATAAGGTGCTAATTTCAAAAGGCCTGTTGAGCAACAGGCCTTTTACGTTGAGGCTCTATTTCTTGTCCATCAGTGATACGATACCGTCGTCCAGGTCGTACTTGGCGGTAACGATCCGGAGTTTGCCTTCCTTTGCCAGCTTCGCAAGGATCGGAGATTGCCTTGTCAGATTGACTTTTACCAGTTGGATATTCTCATTCACCACTTGTTCAACAAACTCTGCCTTGTCCTGGGAGGCAGGCTTTTGGGCGGCCTGAGCCTTTTTAAGCGCCGGTGCTATGCCTTTCACGATGGAGCCGATGTTTCCTTCACCCTTCCCCTTGGAATCGACGGTTGCTTTCACCGCACCACATCGTTCATGCCCAAGCACCATGACGAGGGGGCTCCCAAGGTGCTCGGCAGCGTACTCTATACTGCCGAGAATAACCGGATCTACGACGTTGCCTGCAACCCTGACCACGAAGATCTCACCCAAACCTTCATCGAAGATCAGTTCAGGCGGCACCCGTGAGTCTGAGCAGGAGAGGATGATGGCGTAAGGGGTCTGGCTTCCTGAGAGCTCCTTGCGTGACTTAATGTCGCAGGTCTTGACTCCGGTCATCTGGTTGTCAACGTAGCGTTTGTTACCATCCATAAGCATTGTCAGGGAATGCTCGGGTGTGATCCCCGGTGCGGGTGATGAAGCCAGTGCGCTCCCTAGGCAGAGTGCCCCGACGGCAAGCGCGCCGACTGCTGTAAAACTCTTCTTCATGATGTAATTACCCCCTCAAGAATATTGTGTAATTTAATTAATATTTTGAATGGGAGACGTCAAGGCTTAATTGGCGGGTTTTTGCATTAATTTATTATTACAAAATGGTAATGTCAGGCCTTCTACAGGTGAATATAGTTGTAGAAGCCAGTTCTGAGCCGGTTTAACTGCTGAGATTATGGGTTTCTCCTCATTCCAACGTGTAAAGGGTATCTTCGTGCGCGGGGGGAACATATTTTCGTTTGAGCCCTTTGATGGCATCTTTAGTGAAGATGTTATCCATGCTGTCGTCGCCGAGCGCTTCGCCCAACTCCTCTTCGATCTTATCCGGGTCTTCTCCGCACTCCAGCCTACGTATAGCTTCATCAATGCCCGAACCGAGGTTCATTCCGGTTGCATCAGAGAGTTTTCGCATCAACCGGGCCATATGCCGTGGGTCGTTTTCATCCATACCCTCCATCTCGCCGGCGAGACTCATCATCGCCTTTTCGAGTCTGGCTTCATCGATATCCGGCATCCCTTCTCCGGTCGGCTCCTCCTTGCGTCCTTTGGAGATGGCAAAATTTGAGACCTGGCGCTCCAGGTCTGGTTTCCTGCATTTCGGGCAGTCAGGCTGCTTGTCGGTGTTTATGCTGCGGGAGAGAAAGTTGAAGATGGTGTGACAGTCGCTACAGTAGAATTCGTAGATCGGCATCGTTAGCCTCCTGGTGGATTGATGATGAATAGATGAAAACCATCCCCTGTCAGATCTGTCGATCCTGATGATCGGAAAGCATGGTCAGAAAGGGGTGTGCGAAGCCTTCACGATTAAGGAGGGAAAGCGTTGCGTCGTGACCTTTCTGGATCGTCTGAGACAGGTTGTGTTCGATCTCAAGATACATGAGAACCGGGAAATTGCCATACAGGGAGAATCCGAACTGCTCGCTCATCTGTTGAGCCAGACCGCTCTCCATCTCCTGGCCGAATTCCTGCGTTGCGCCGACATAATGCGTTGGAAAGGCGACCAGAGTGCGGTCGAGGCTTTCCATAAATGATTGCTTCTCCTCTCGCGGCATTTTCCCGAAGTCAGCACTGCACCAGCTGCTCTCCTTGGTAGCAAGGAGAGATCGGCAGGTAAGGGGGCGCTTTCCGTATGCTCCGCATGAACCTTCATCACTTAGGAGAGGGCAGAAGCCAAGCCGAACTCGATGCATCTTCAGAAACGATGTGAAATCCGATGCCTCAAGCAGCAGTGCCTTGAGGCGTAGAGCATGACTCCTTACCTTTGATGCCTGTTGTGCCGTCAGATCTTCGGTTGCGCATAATGCTTCCGTGAAGGTGCAATTGACTACCAGAGAACAGCAGTTATAGCACCCCTTCGCACAGAAGATCGTTCCTTTGAGAAGTCTGTATCCGGCGACCCATGCTTCGATCTTCCGGTCAATAATTTCGTATTGCACAGAGGTCTCGGATTTCAGTCTGTTCCACATGTGAAAGGGTCCTTTGAGTGATAATTATTAAAATGTTACGGTATTTGTTGCGGTCAGGCAACAGAATCATGGTTTGGGGAATATTTTTGCATACAACAGTTGGAATGTATGATAAGCTGCCGTATCTTTTAAGTTGACTAACCCCGGGGGCTTTGAAGGTTCCTGGGGTTTTTGTTTACGTATCAAGGGAGTTCCTGTGATAATATCGGTTCAAGCAAATGACATAGAGAAGGCTTTGCGCGAACTCAAACGGATGCTTCAACGTGATGGCATCCTTAAGGAGATAAAGAAGCGACGTTACTACGAAAAGCCTTCGGTCAAGAAGAAGCGCAAGCAGATTGAGGCCGAGCGCAGACGCAGAAAGGCGTTGCGTCAGAGGCGGCCTGAACGGGACTGACGCATGGACGCGACAAGTGCATCATGAGTGGGCAGCATCGCCACTCGGTTCTAACTGCACTTACAGAGTAGTTGTTCACAAAAGGCCCCGTATTCGTCGGGGCCTTTTGTGCGTAACCCACCCCTGATACAGAGGATGCATGCATTAGAAGATGTTGTTAACCAATAATGCACAGCAACTATCTTCTAGCGTACAAACAAGGAGAATGAATGGAGTTCAAAAGTTTCAATTTTCATCCTGCCGTTGCGGCAGGCGTAACGACAGAAGGGTACTCAACGCCGACACCTATCCAGATACAGGCAATCCCCCCGATTATGCAGGGGAGGGACGTAATGGGCCTTGCCCAGACAGGCACCGGCAAGACCGCAGCTTTTGCGCTGCCCATTCTGCAGCGACTGATGGAGGGTGAGCGTGGACATGTCCGTGCTCTCATCGTGGCACCAACCCGGGAACTGGCCGAACAGATCCATGTGGCCATCGGAGCTCTGGGACGGCAGACGCGCATCAGGAGTATCACCGTCTATGGTGGAGTAAATATTAATCCGCAAATCCAGAAACTGAAAAATGGAGTCGAGATCGTAGTCTCCTGCCCCGGGCGACTTCTTGACCACATAGCGCAGGGGACTATCGACCTCTCCCGCCTGGAGGTGCTGGTTCTGGATGAGGCTGACCAGATGTTCGACATGGGGTTTTTACCGGACATCCGGCGTATCCTGAAGCAACTTCCCGAGCAGCGTCAGACACTGCTCTTTTCAGCCACCATGCCCGCCGAGATCAGGGGCCTTGCCGGAGACATCCTGCGTGATCCGGTCACGGTGCAGGTCGGCAGCACCGCGCCTCCGGTAACCGTTACACATGCACTCTATCCGGTTGCACAACACTTAAAGACCGGGCTTATCCTTGAACTGCTGCAGCATACTGATACCGACTCAGTGCTGATCTTTACCAAGACAAAGCACCGGGCAAAGCGTCTGGGAGAGCAGCTTGGAAAGGCCGGGCACAGGGCTGCTTCGCTTCAGGGGAATCTATCGCAAAATCGAAGGCAGGCGGCACTCGACGGTTTCCGTGACGGGACTTTTCAGATTCTGGTCGCCACGGATATAGCTGCACGAGGGATTGATGTTTCTCAGATATCACACGTGATAAACTACGATATCCCGGATACCGCTGAAGCCTACATCCACCGAATCGGCAGGACAGGCCGCGCCGCAAGGAGCGGTGATGCCTTCACCCTGGTGACCGAAGAGGATACGTTCATGGTCCGTACCATCGAACGGGCACTCGGTGCCTCTCTTGATAGACTCACCGTAGCTGGCTTTGACTACAGTATCCCTGCTCCAAAGAAGGACATCGAATTTGCCCGCCCACCGAGGGAGCAAAGGCCTTCTCGCAAGCCTGAAGCAGCGAAGAAGGCTCCTGGTCAAGCACCCAAGGTCGGTCAGCCGTCAGTTGTAAAAGGAACCCCTGCTCGAAGCCAGCAGCGGTCCATGCAAGGACAGCAGCCTGCCTCGGCACCTTCTCAGCATCCTCAGCGATCACGGCGTGCACGATGATGGCGTGTACGAAGAACCTTCCTGACTTCAAGCCGTTAGCTGTCTAAGGAGTTTTCTCATGAGCGGTATCTGGCGCCTGCTGCTCCTCTTTTTTGCCGGCCTTTCAGCCGGCCTGATCGATTCCATTGCAGGTGGGGGTGGCTTGATCACTGTGCCCGTGCTGCTGGGGATTGGGCTCCCCCCACAGGTGGCTCTCGGTACCAACAAGCTTCAGGCATCCTTTGGTTCAGGTAGCGCCATGATTCACTTTGTACGCTCCGGCACTGTAAGCCTTAATCAGTGCGGCGAGGGGATTCTCTTTACCGCCTTAGGCGCAGGGATGGGTACAGTTGCCGTGCAAAGCCTGGATCCCGGCTTTTTGAGGAGGGTAATTCCGTTTTTGCTGATCTTTGTAGCATTCTATACTCTGGCTTCTCCGCGGCTTGGTGTCGAGGATGTACACCCTCGGATGAAGCCGCTCCTGTTCTATCTCCTGACAGGTCTTGCGCTCGGTTTTTATGACGGATTTTTCGGCCCGGGTACCGGTTCGTTCTGGGTGATGGCGCTGATGTTCGGTCTTGGCTACGGCATGCAGAAGGCGACCGGCTATACAAAGGTCATGAATTTTACCAGCAACATCGTTTCGCTTGGGTTTTTCATGGCAGGTGGGGCAGTACTCTTTCGCGAGGGTCTGGTAATGGGGTTAGGGCAGTTTATCGGCGCCAGGATTGGGGCAGGGCTCGTTGTGACGCGAGGGGTGAGGTTCATTCGACCGGTTTTTATCTCCATGGTTCTTGCGATCACTGCACGGCTTATCTATCTCAATTTCAAGTAGTTTCCGTACGGAAAGGGTTCTTTTCCGCCCTGGCTGTGTCAATCTGCGGTCTTGCTTGTGCGGCGTACAGTAGTACGCCTCCGTGCGATCCTTTGATTTCCTTGCCAGAACGAAAAACTCCTCCTTTCCGAATCGAACACTAAAGGAGTTTCTCTATGACTCAACGGGCCATGCTCTGTCACCGTTGCCGGCGATTGATCGGCAGTGATGAATCTGTCTGTTCATGGTGCGGCTCATCCCGGCCTGCCGGTTGGTGGCGAGCCACAGCCTGGACAAGGGGTGCCGTTGACGGCGATTGGCTGGTCAGGGCAATAATCACCCTCAATGTGGTATTGTATATTCTCTCCTTACTCATGAGCGTCAGACGCGGTCCTGCGATGAACCCCCTAAATTTTCTCGCTCCGGACCAGACCAGCTTGTTGCTGCTCGGCGCAACCGGAACCATTCCAATCGAACGATTCGGACGTTTCTGGACGATCCTCTCTGCCAACTATCTCCATGGCGGTATTCTTCACCTGCTGTTCAACATGATGGCACTGCGCCAGCTTGCCCCGATGGTGAATCAGGAATTCGGGGTCAGCCGTATGTTCACCATCTATACGCTGGGAGGTGTCTGCGGGTTCTGGGTGTCGTATATTGCCGGTGTTCCGTTCACCATAGGTGCCTCGGCATCAATATGCAGCCTGATAGGCTCGCTTCTCTACTTTGGGAAAAGCAGGGGAGGGGCCTATGGTGAGGCAGTCTATCGAGAAGTTGGTGGATGGGCGGTAGGACTTGTCCTGTTCGGGCTCATGATGCCGGGAATCAATAACTGGGGTCATGGAGGAGGGGTCGTAGGAGGGATTCTCCTCGGTATGCTTCTGGGGTACGAGGAGGGTACGACTGAAAACGGACTCCACAGATTCGTTGCTGCTCTCTGCGCAATGGCAACGGTCGGGGTGCTGGGCTGGGCGGTATTTTCAGCTCTTATGCTCTGGTTTGGAAACTGAAGACGGCCTCCCAACATGGACAATATTTTGATCATGGGTTATACTGTCAACCAGTAATCCCTAAATGAGAGGAGGAAGAAGATGAAAAATGGATTGATTCTGCTATTTGTGGCCCTCTCCCTGTCGTTTGCTGTCGTTGCATTGGCAGATAAGGATCTGCCGGTCTTTAAGGCTGGCGAATCTGTATTTGTCTGCGGGTGCGGCGAAGGGTGCGATTGCTTGACGATGTCGCGCAAGGCTGCCAAATGCAGCTGCGGAAAGCCGCTGGCAAAAGGTGTGGTCAGCAAGGTGGATGAAGGAAAGGCCTATGTCAAGATAGACGGCAAAGAGCGCGTTTTCTCCACAAAGGCCAAGTATGCCTGTGCCTGCGGTGAAGGGTGCAGCTGTGGAACCATCAGTCAGAAGGCGGGGAAATGTGGATGTGGAAGTGAGATGAAAGAGGTGAAATAGAGTCGAACAGGAGTTGAGGGCAGGTTTGAGGTGAAGCAGGAGAGAATGCTTATAGTGGACAGACCCCCCTGTTTTTTTGTTCGGATCTCCAGCGTTGGTTCATGTGTAGTGGAAAGCCCCCGGTCGCTTGATTGACCGGGGGCTTTCCAATTTTTAGCTGATTACAGTCCTAATTGTTTGAAAAAGTCATTTCCCTTGTCATCAACCAGGATAAAGGCCGGGAAGTTTTCCACTTCGATCTTCCAGACAGCCTCCATCCCGAGTTCCGGGAAGTCGATGCATTCGACCTTCTTGATGTTCTCCTCTGCCAGTACTGCTGCCGGGCCGCCGATGGAGCCCAGGTAGAAGCCACCGTGCTTATTGCAGGCATCGGTGACCTGCTGGCTTCGGTTCCCCTTGGCGATCATGATCAAGGAGCCGCCATTGGCCTGGAGAAGGTCAACGTAGGAGTCCATGCGGCCTGCCGTAGTCGGGCCGAATGACCCCGAGGCCTTCCCTTTCGGGGTCTTGGCCGGACCGGCGTAGTAGATCGGGTGGTTCTTGAGATAGTCGGGGAGCGGCTTGCCGCTGTCGAGGATCTCCTTGAATTTGGCATGTGCGATGTCGCGACCGACCACTATCGTGCCGTTTAAGAGCAATGGCGTGGAGACCGGTTA
>CAZGQM010000017.1:0-65064 GCA_964528055.1 uncultured Geoanaerobacter sp.
GAACTCGCGACCTTCAGCTTGGGAAGCTGACACTCTACCACTGAGTTATTCCCGCTTGAAATGCTACTTTTAGCCCATCAGCTCCATGTTTGTCAATATTTTAAAGGTAATCTGCCTTACAATAAAATAGCCCGTTGTAAACGGGCTATTTTATTGCCGGTTAAAAATAAGAATCAGGCAGAAGCACCATTTAGAAAACTTCCAATCCGGGCGACCATCTTCTCAGCTACCGTTTTGTTGTTGGCATTATAAGAGTTCGATTCCAGTTGGGCCTTAATCTCTGCTACTCTGTCTGAACGAAACTGCTCGGTTGACTTGACTGAAGAGGCTGCTTCATTGATGCTACTGGCTGTCTGCGAGATTGAAAGCTTGTCTGCATCACCCGATCTTTGCGATTGCTCAGGTTGCCGGGTAGTCTGTTGTTGCTGTTGTACCTGATTTACTGATTCATCGCGGACGAAAGTAGGTGTAACCTGCTGATTAGTTGGTTCAATCCTCATTTCATCTCACCTCCGCATGATTAACTAATGTTGTTTATATCGGCGGCATACATTAAAACTTTAGTGAATTATTCATCCAAATGAAAAAACATTAGATAGGAAGCAACAGAAGTTTGGGGAAAGAATCGATCTGCCAATTTGCATCAGCTAATTCAGAGGTGTCGCCATAACCAAAGCTGCATCCTACTGTTGCGACTCCTGCTGCGCGTCCTGCGCTTATGTCATTAATGCTATCCCCGATCATCAAAGTCGTGTGCACCTCATTTCTATAGTGCTGCATCAAGTTGAGGAGCGGGAGAGGGGAAGGTTTCCGCTCGGCGAGGGCATCAGCGCCAAGTACGGTGCTGAAATAGTATCCAATTCCAAGGTTATCTAGTATCAATTGGCAGAGATCAGTGTTCTTGTTGGAGACAACAGTAAGGGTTCTGCCCTGTTCCCGCAGTTGTCGGAGTGTATCTTTAACTCCCGGATAAAGCGTCGTATTGTCAAGCAGATGTGAGTGGTTGTAGTCAATAAAGAGTTGTAGCCCTTTGTCTAATTCATATTCTTCTGCTCCCGGCAGTGCCTTTTCGATAAGATTGCGAGCCCCCTGACCGACCATGCCGCGCACCTGCATCTGGGTGAGAGTTGGTAAGCTGAACAAGGTACGCACGTGGTTGACTGCCTCTGTAAGGTCTGCCAGCGAATCGATGAGCGTCCCATCCAGATCGAAGATCAGTAACGTATAGTTTGGCATTGATTCCGCTGATTGAACAGGGAGATTGCTACTGAATGCTATTACTCCCATTCTATTGTGGCCGGTGGTTTGGATGAAATATCGTATACTACGCGATTTATCCCTTTGACCTCGTTGATAATCCGGTTGCTGATGCGGGCCATGTCTTCGTAAGGAAGTGGATACCAACCAGCTGTCATGAAATCCTTGGTCTCGACAGCACGGAGGGCGACGACGTATTCGTAGGTGCGACCATCACCCATGACTCCGACACTTTTTACCGGCAGAAAGACTACAAAGGCCTGGCTGATCTTTTCATAGTGGCCGGAAGCATAGAGTTCTTCGATGTAGATGGCGTCTGCCCGACGAAGGATGTCAGCGTACTCTTTTTTTACTTCACCGAGGATGCGTACCCCAAGCCCAGGCCCAGGAAAGGGGTGTCGCCAGACCATCTGGTGCGGAAGGCCCAGTTCCTCTCCAATAGCTCGCACTTCGTCCTTGAACAATTCGCGCAAGGGCTCTAGGAGTCTGAGCTTCATATGCTCGGGGAGTCCGCCGACATTGTGGTGGCTCTTTATGTTATGAGCTTTGCCGGACTTTGCCCCGGCCGATTCGATGACATCCGGATATATGGTTCCTTGTGCAAGCCACGTTGCATCCTCGATTTTGGTCGATACCTCTTCAAAAATCTCGACGAAGAGGTTGCCTATGATCTTCCTTTTTCGCTCAGGGTCACTCTCCCCTGAGAGTGCCTCGAGGAAGCGCTCTTCAGCGTCTATCCTTACAACCTTGACCCCCAGATTCTCTGCAAAGGTTGCCATTACCTGGTCTCCCTCGCCAAGTCGAAGCAGCCCGTTGTCTACAAAGACGCAGGTGAGCTGATTGCCAACAGCCCGGTGAATGAGAGCGGCCGCAACCGATGAGTCGACTCCGCCTGAAAGTCCAAGGATTACTCGGTCGCTGCCGACCTGATGACGAATTCGCTCGACGGCGTCTTCGATAATTTGGCCGGGAGTCCATTTGCCGGTGCAGCCGCAAATTTTGCGGACAAAGGTGTCAATAAGTATTTCGCCACGAGGAGTGTGGTTGACTTCGGGGTGGAACTGGACCCCATAGAGACGTCGGATGCTATCCTGAATGGCGCAGACCGGAGCGTTGGGGGATTCCGCCACCACGTCGAAGCCGGCAGGGACCCGGGAAACATGGTCGCCGTGACTCATCCATACCGGGCTCTTCCCTTCAATAAAGAAACCATCGAAGAGGGAGCCTGGTGTATTGCAGACGATCAGATCGGCATGGCCAAACTCCCGCTTGCCTGCAGGGACTACCTCCCCGCCGAAATGGCAGCTCATAAGCTGCATGCCGTAGCAGATTCCAAGCACCGGGATTCCCAGCTCAAAGAGTTCCCCGGCTACTGCAGGTGCCCCGTCGTCGTATACAGACTTTGGGCCACCGGATAGGATTATCCCTTTGGGAGCAAAGGCGCGGATTGTCGCCAGGTCGAGATCGAAAGGGTGCAACTCACAGTAGACGTGTGCCTCACGTACTCTACGGGCGATGAGCTGGGTGTACTGGGATCCGAAATCAAGGATGAGAATTTTTTCGCTGTGGATATCGACTGGCATTAGTTGTTGCCTATCCTGTAATTTGGTGCTTCTTTGGTGATGGTAACATCATGCACGTGAGACTCCTTGAGTCCTGCTCCGGTAATCCGGATGAAGCGCGCCTTCTGCTGAAGGTTCTTTATGGAGGAACAACCGGTATAACCCATGCCGGCTTTGAGTCCGCCAATCAGCTGGTGAATGTTTGCGGAGAGAGGTCCCCGTAGAGGAACCATCCCTTCGATCCCCTCAGGCACGAGTTTAACGTCGCTCTCCACGTCCCCCTGGAAGTAGCGGTCCTTGCTCCCCTCCTTCATTGCCCCGATGGAGCCCATGCCACGGTAGCTCTTGTAGGTACGTCCCTGGTAGAGAACCGTGTCGCCGGGTGACTCTTCGGTACCTGCGAACAGCGAGCCGATCATCACCAAGTCGGCTCCAGCCGCTATTGCCTTGGGCAGATCGCCAGAGAATTTGATGCCGCCGTCAGCAATAATTGATATGTTGTATTTACGGGCAACTTTTGCGCAGTTGCTTATGGCGGTGATCTGCGGAACACCAATACCTGCAACAACCCTGGTGGTACAGATGGAGCCAGGTCCTATACCAACCTTGATTGCATCTGCACCAGCTTTTATGAGCGCTTCAGCTGCCTCTGCAGTAGCTATATTCCCTGCCACCAGTTCAATTCCGGGGAAGCTTGCCTTGGCAACCCGAACCGCGTCTATGACCCCCTGTGAGTGTCCGTGAGCCGTATCAATGACTATAATGTCAACCCCTGCCTTGCTGAGGGCATCGATTCGAGCTTCCATATCATTGGTGGGGCCTACGGCGGCACCAACCCGCAGGCGCCCCAGGCTGTCCTTGCAGGCATTTGGATACTTTCTGACCTTTTCGATGTCCTTAATGGTGATGAGCCCCTTAAGGTTCCTGTCATTATCCACAACCAGCAGCTTCTCTACGCGGGTGTGCTTCAGGAGCTCCTTTGCCTCTTCCAGGGTGGTCCCAACCGGAACAGTCACCAGATTTCGTTTGGTCATCCGGTCCGAGATGAGCAGATTCATATCAGTTTCAAAGCGAAGATCCCTGTTTGTCAATATCCCCACCAGTTTGCCGTTGGGTTTGGTAATCGGCACTCCTGATATCCGATATTTGGCCATCATCTCCAGTGCCTCGCCGATCCTCTGGTTGGGGCGCATGGTGATCGGATCGACGATCATCCCTGATTCGCTCTTCTTGACCTTGTCAACCTCCATGGCCTGGTCGGCGATGGAGAGATTCTTATGGATGAAGCCGATTCCCCCTTCACGAGCCATGGTGATTGCCGTACGAGACTCGGTGACCGTGTCCATGGCAGCACTTACGAGAGGGATATTCAGGAGGATTTTTTTTGTGAGGCGGGAGGCAAGGTCAACATCACGAGGCAAAACCAGTGAGTGGGCGGGTACCAGCAGTACATCGTCGAAGGTTAGTCCTTCGGGGATAGTCTCATCCAGCATGGCAGGCTCCTTATTCCTAAAGTCACTATGGGACATTAGCGGCGGGATCTGAGAGCTGCGAATTACAGCCCGACAGATGGTTAACCGCAGAAATTAGTACAGGAATGACGGCAAGTCAAGGAGAAAGGGTGAAGCTGAATAGTAACAGAGGATGGGGATGGAAGTTCTCCTTGACTTGAGTCACATTGAGAGGGTATTTGAATGTCATTGAATGATATTACGTAAATTGATGAGGAGCAGCGCTTGTGCAGAGACTCATACCCGGTTTCCTCTGTCTGATTATCTGTCTGATGCTGGTTGGCTGTGGCTACCGACTGGCTGGCACGGCTACGGCAAGGGGACGTACCATTGCCATACCTGTATTTGCGAACAAGGCCCTTCGTCCTAACTTGGAGTCCTGTCTGACTGCGCAGCTGGTGCAACTCTATGCAGCTGAGAGTGGCGGGCGTATTCTCCCTCGTGATCAGGCTGACCTTGAGCTGACCGGCGCCGTTACCGCCTATACTGAATTTGCCAGCGGCTACAGTGCTTCGGACAAGGCAGTGACCTACCACTCTTCCATGACGGCGGAA
Organism: uncultured Geoanaerobacter sp.; assembly: GCA_964528055.1. Lineage (GTDB taxonomy): Bacteria > Desulfobacterota > Desulfuromonadia > Geobacterales > DSM-12255 > Geoanaerobacter. Next base: position 4,885 of record CAZGQM010000017.1, read on the forward strand.
GCGACTCTGCGAGATCTAAAGAGTCGTGAGGTTCTCTGGAAGGGGACCGTGAAGGCTGTTCAGGACTATCCGACCAGCAGTAATCTGGCGCTGAAGCTCAATGCAGAAGATGCGGCACTGCGCGAGCTCTGCCGAAAACTGGCCGAAGAGATCGGGCGTCAGAGCGGATACGCTTTTTAGCTGCCGGATCGACAATCGTGCGGGGTGCACAAGTGAAACCTGAAGAGTTCGATGCTGCCTTGAAAAGGGGGGAGATCGGTCCCCTCTACTATTTCCATGGAGACGAGCCGTACCTGATGGAGCGGGCGATAAACCGACTGCTTGAGCAGATCGTTGATCCGGTCAGTCGCGATTTCAATCTGAATCTGTACTATGGGACAGAGAGCAAGGGTAACGAGATTGCAGATGCTGCCCAGACCCTGCCCATGTTCGCTGAGTGGCGGGTGGTTCTGGTCAAGAGAGGACAGGCGCTTTCCCCTGCCGCACTCGATCATCTTCTGCCCTATGTGCAGAATCCGTCGCCCACCACCTGCCTGATTATTCAAGGAGAGAAGATAGACCAGCGCAAAAAATTCTTTACTGAATTTAAGAAACAAGGAGCGCTTGTTGAGTGCAAGCGCCCTTTTGAGAATCAGCTCGGGACATTCATACGCTCTGAGGCGGGAAATCACGGGAAAAAGGTCGATCCGGCAGCTGCAGAGCTGCTTGCGAGGCTAGTTGGAAACAACCTTCAGGAATTGGCCGCCCAGTTGGAGAAAGTGGCGATCTATGTCGGACAGCGTGGGGCAATAGGTCTTGACGACATTAGGGCGGTTGTCTCGGATACCAAGGTGGACACGGTCTTTGAGTTGGCAAATGCCCTCGGTGAAAGGGATCTGTCAGGCGCAATGCGCCGACTGCAGACCATACTTCGGGACGGAGAGGCTCCGCTCATGCTCCTTGCCATGGTTACCCGTCATTTCCGGCAGCTCTGGCAGGTACGTGAGATGATGGACAGGAAGGCGACTGAACAGGAGATCAGCAGGAAGACAGGGATTAATCCGTATTTTCTCAAGGGGATACAGCGCCAGGCTCGGAACTATGCGCCAATAGAGTGCCGGCGGCTTTTTGATCGTCTCCTTGCAGCTGATTTATCGATGAAAAGCGGGGGGAGACCAGCGACGGTCATGGGGGAACTGGTGATGGAGATTTGCAGAAGCGGTCGCGGCCTGACTTGAGATCTGTAGCGTCTCAGGCAGACACGAAAAAGGGCGTACCGCAGCACGCCCTTTCATGCATGAACATCATCGACAGGTTAGCCGAGGGTGTTTACCAGCTTGGTCAGACGCGAAACGCTGCGTGATGCGTTGGAGGAGTGAATAACCCCCTTTGTGGCAGCCCGGTCGATTACCGGGATAGCTGCTGCCAGCAGTTCGCGGGCAGTTGCGAGATCCTTGCCTTCAACAGCTTCTCGTACTCTTTTAATGGAAGTTCGCAGGGTGGAGCGGACATGCCGGTTGCGTAGCCGCTTCTTTTCATTCTGCTTGATCCTCTTTATTGCCGACTTATGATGAGCCAAACTACACCTCCGAGTCTATTAATGCATTGTGTGTATAGATGTTTTTAAGGAAAAACTCTTTTAGCACCGGCTTCCACATTCTGTCAAGCAAATTGTTGCCATCTCAAGGGAGTCAGGCAATTTCACCCTTGCATCAGGTTGGGGATTCTGTTACGATTCACAACTTTCCGCACCACCCCCTAGCACCAAGGAGATTGCGCGATGCTTAAGATATTTGATTATTTTTTCGGGATTTTTTCCAATGATCTGGCCATAGACTTAGGGACGGCCAACACCCTAGTCTATCTGAAGGGGAAGGGCGTAGTTATTAGAGAGCCGTCGGTTGTGGCGGTACAGAAGTTGAACAACGGCCAGCAACGAGTTTTGGCTGTTGGGATGGAAGCAAAGAAGATGCTTGGGAGGACCCCCGGAAGCATTACTGCCATCCGTCCAATGAAGGATGGCGTCATTGCGGATTTCGACATCACTGAAGAGATGCTCCGCTATTTCATTCATAAAGTTCACAACCGGAAGACCCTTGTCAGGCCCCGCATCGTGATCTGTGTGCCTTCCGGCATCACACAGGTCGAGAAACGTGCGGTCAAGGAGTCGGCTGAATCGGCAGGAGCCCGCGAGGTATACCTTATCGAAGAACCCATGGCTGCTGCCATTGGTGCCGGACTCCCCATAACCGAGGCATCCGGCAATATGATAGTTGACATTGGTGGTGGTACCACCGAGGTGGCAGTGATATCCCTTGCCGGAATAGTTTATACCAAATCGGTGCGGGTAGGCGGCGACAAGATGGATGAAGCAATAGTTCAGTACATCAAGCGAAAGTACAACCTTCTGATAGGTGATCGAACTGCAGAACTGATAAAGATAGAAATCGGCGAGGCCTATTCTACAGGCGATGTGCATACCATGGAAGTGAAGGGCCGTGACTTGGTCTCAGGCATTCCAAAGACCGTCGAGATCAATTCAGATGAGATTCGGGAGGCTCTTTCAGAGCCGGTAAACGCGATTGTCGAGGCGGTCAAGATCTGTCTGGAGCGAACTCCTCCCGAACTTGCGTCTGACATAGTCGACAAGGGGATAGTTCTGGCCGGCGGAGGTGCTCTTCTGAGGAATCTTGACCTGCTGCTGCGCGAAGAGACCGGTCTCCCTGTTGTAACGGCTGAGGATCCACTCTCCTGTGTCGTGCTCGGTTCCGGCAAGGTGCTTGACGAACTGAACCTGCTTCGGAGTATCGCAATCACCTCATAGGATCCGGGTTACATACCCAAAGGCAGATCAAGAATATAACATGCAACTCAGAGACGCAGAGACGCAAAGAATTTTCATGGCCTTCGCCTTTCTTTGCACTTTGCGTTTTTTCTTTCGAAGATTTATCCAGCTCTCAAAGCGAAACCATCATGAATGATCTGGTTGACATAATCATCCCAGTCTGGAATCGACCCTTGGATACACGCGCCTGCCTGGTCAGCCTTGTGGAGAATACTCCAAATGCTCGCATTATCCTCGTGGACAACGGGTGCGAGCGGGAGACAGAGCGGTTACTGGAGGAGTTTGCCGAGGCGCTTGATGTCCGAATGCTTCTTATTAAGAACCGTGTTAACGAGGGATATATAAAAGCGGTCAACCGAGGTATTGCAAGATCAGAGAGCCGTTTTGTGGTTGTAATGCGCAACAATTCACGGGTAAAGGCACACTGGCTGGAACTGCTTTTGAGGTTTGCCGATGAAGTTCCGACCGCAGGGATAATAGTCCCTGCTTTCTTGGATGATGAACGCAAGAAGCCTGTCGCTGAGCAGGCCAGGCTTGTCCGTGGAATGGAACTAGATGCTGCGGATTTTGCAGCAATGCTTCTGACACGCCGTACGCTGGAGAATGTCGGCTGCTTCAGCGAAGAGATGGATGGAGGGGTCTGGTGCCTCAAGGAGTATTCGCGACGTGCTACTAAGGCTGGGCTCAGGACCTGTGCGGCCTCAGATTCGAAGGTGCAAAGAAGAGACGAGATTGCCTTCGGATCTACTGCTCGCCGCGCTGATCAAGAACTGCGGGTCAGATCCGCTTTTGCAGATGCATGGGGCGATGAACATCTCTATTGCCTGCACATGCCTAAAGGAAGCAATCTGGAGGAGTTCGGTCGTCGCTCCCCGATAATTCTTGCCGGTGCCCGCCAGGGGCATCGCATTGTGTTGCTCGCCCATGCAACTGTGGCGCGTGACCTCGCCCTTGCTGGCTACGACCGCCTTCATGCCAATATTTCCATACTTCCGATTTCCCGTCTGCTGGCAGACAGGAGTTCCCGCATTGCCCTGACTGCAATTGCCGGATATGGGCTGCCGGTTACCTTGCTCAAATGGTTCGATGAGATCCCTTTTCCTGGCGGGGAACCTGCTCTCTCCTTTGCCGAACTGGAAAGGGTAGTCTGTACTGCAGAGTCGCAGTTCTACGGGCGTGATTTGGTAGGAACAATATCTGAGGTATCATTCTGATCAGAGGGGGGAAATCATGCAAGAAGACATACGCTTGCAGCTTGTAGAGCATCAGAATGTCATTGCAGCGATAGCAGGTGCCATGACCGGAGGTATTGCCGAGTTTGTCGAGCTGCTGGTTGATGCCTTTTCCAGCGGACATAAACTTCTTGTAATGGGCAATGGTGGATCAGCTGCTGATGCGCAGCACTTTGCCGCGGAGATTGTAAGCCGCTTCCGAATGGAACGCAGGGCGCTGCCAGCCATAGCACTCTCCACAGATACTTCGATTCTTACCGCCATAGGCAATGATTACGGGTTCGAGCGGGCCTTTGTCCGCCAGGTGGAGGCCCTGGCGCAGCCTGGAGACGTGGTCGTCGGAATTTCCACCAGCGGAACATCCAGAAACGTCCTTTTGGCCTTGGAATCGGCTCGTACCGCAGGCTGCCGAACCGTAGGACTTCTGGGGCGCGATGGAGGTACCATTGCTGCGCTCTCAGACCTGGCATTGGTGGTACCCAGCAGCGACACTCCGCGCATTCAGGAGGGGCATATCACGATTATTCATATAGTCTGCGACCTGGTTGAAAAGAAACTCTTTGCGTGAACCTGGTATCTGGAATAGGAAATAGGGGCCTTAGGGCTGTCTTTCTTGACCGGGATGGCACCGTAAATGTCGAGAAGGAGTACCTGCACCGGCCTGATGAGTTTGAATTTATTCCTGGAGCCGAGGAAGCGATCCGGATACTGCGTGAGGCCGGGTTTCTGGTTGTAGTCGTCACCAACCAGTCAGGGGTTGCGCGAGGATATTTCGATGAGGCTTCGGTGGAGCGCCTTCACCAGCATATGGACGCTTTATTGGCCGATGCAGGGACGGGAGTGAATGCCTATTATTTCTGCCCGCATCACCCTGATAGCGGAACCGGACGTTACCTGGGCGACTGCAGCTGCAGAAAGCCGCTCCCCGGGATGCTGTTACAGGCAGCTGCGGAGCTGGGAATTGATCTTGTCGAATCCTGGATGATCGGTGACAAGCTTGTGGATCTTGAAGCAGGGCAGGCTGCCGGTTGCCGAACGGCCCTGGTGTTAACCGGCTATGGCCGACAGTTTATGGAGAGCCTGCCCCATGGGGTTTCGTGTTTTGACGACCTCCTTGCTGCAGCGCGTTCGATAGCTGGCTCTACTCATGTTTAGAGGGGATCAGGGTTGAATCTCCAGTGTAATGGGATAGAACGGATTCTCATCCGCGCCACCAACTGGCTGGGGGATGCGGTTATGACGACACCGGCAATCGGCGCAATTCGTGCCGCCTATCCCGCTGCCCGGATCACGCTCCTTGCCAACCCAATGGTGGCAGAGCTCTTCTCGCCGCATCCTTGGGTGGATGATACCCTGGTCTATGACAGGAAGGGGCGCCACAAGGGGGTGACCGGCAGATGGAAGCTGGCTTCCGAATTGCGGACAGAGGGCTTCGATCTGGCGGTGCTGCTGCCCGACTCCTTCGATTCTGCCCTGATTACCTGGCTGGCCCGGATTCCACGACGCATGGGAAACAGGAGCGACGGGCGCGGATTCCTCCTTACCCACGGGTTTCCGCTTGCCATGCAGCCGAAAGGGGAGCACCAGTCGGCAAATTACCTGGCAATGCTCAGTCATTTCGGGATAACCGGGGCAAGACCCTGTCAGATGCTGGTCATCACTGCCTCAGAAGAGAAGAAAATTGCGGAGCGCCTTTCTGCCCACGGCATTGCAGAAAACGACTTCGTGCTGGGGATAAATCCCGGTGCCACCTATGGCTCTGCCAAACGGTGGTACCCTGAACGGTTTGCAGCAGTGGCTCGCGAACTTGAAACTGAATGGGGTGCCAGGATCGTAATTACCGGTGGCCCACAAGAGGCTGCAATTGCTGCAGACATCGAACAAGCGCTGTTCGGGAACTGTGCCAACCTGGCTGGAAGGACGTCGGTTCGCGAGCTTATGGCGCTGGTCAAACGTTGCGACTTCTTTATTACCAACGATTCGGGGCCGATGCACCTTGCCGCGGCATTCGGGGTCCCACTTGTGGCGATTTTCGGTCCTACCGATCATGCAACCACCTATCCATTAACCGACGGTGCGGTGATACTTCGTAAAGAGACCGTTTGCGCCCCCTGTATGAAGCGTGATTGCCCGACCGACCACCGCTGCATGACTGTGGTGACACCTGCTGATGTGGTTGCAGCGGCTGTTGAACTCCGGCAGAGGCTGGCTTCGGTATGAGAGTTCTGATTGTCAAGACTTCAGCGCTGGGGGATATTGTCAACTCATTGCCGGTGCTTGATTATCTTCATCAGGCGATGCCGGGCGTTCTGGTCGACTGGGTGGTAGAGGAGCCATTCCGGGAAATTCTCGAAGGGAACCCGCTCCTGAACAAGCTTCATGTCGTGCGCACAAAGATGTGGCGTAAAAAGCCTCTTGCTGCTACCACCCGGCATGAGATTGCGGCCGTGAAGACGGCCCTCCGTGAAGGCGGATACGAGGTTGTCTTCGATATACAGGGGAACCTGAAGAGCGGCCTTGTCTGCTGGCTGACCGGTTCCGGCAACATAATCGGCTTTGACCGTGAGGATCTTCAGGAGTGGGTCAATCTCCTGTTCACAACCCGCCAGCTGCCGCTTCGTTCCATGGATACTCATGTGACTGAAAAGTACCTGCGTATTGTGAGTGTTCCCTTTGGCAAAGACTTCCGCGATATGCAGCTTCATTCGGATATCCATACAAGCCCGGAGGATAATGCCGCAGCTGATACCCTTATGGCTACCCTTTCGGATGGCTTGATCTTTCTCTTCCATTCAGGTACTACCTGGCAGACCAAGTTCTGGTCGATCAAGGGGTGGGTCGAACTTGGGAAAATGGTATTGGAGACATTTCCCGATACCACTGTTCTCCTCTCTTGGGGAAATGAATCCGAGCGTGACGTTGCTTCGCAGATTGCCGCCGGAATCGGCACTGGCGCGCGGGTGATGGACCGTTACGGTATAAAGGGTTTTACCGCAGTGCTGAAGCGGGTCGATATTGTGATCGGCGGTGACACCGGGCCGGTACATATAGCGGCAGCAGTCGGGACCCCGACGGTCTCCTTCTATCGTTCAAGCGACGGTCGATCAAGTGGTCCCCGCGGAGAACGTCATGTAGTGATACAGTCCCCACTACCCTGCACTCGCTGTTTCAATACCCGCTGTGACCGTGATGCAGAGTGCAGGGATAGTGTTACGGCGGAGATGATCATGCGCGGTGTCAAATCGGTTTTTGGGTGAAAGGTTGATCATGAAATCATTTCGACGCATCTTACTGTACTGCAAACCATACTGGGGGCGAATTCTCATTGCCGCCCTAGGATCTGTGGGGGTAGGAGCGATGGATGGAGCCATCGCCTATTTTGTAGAGCCTATACTAAAGAAAGTATTTTCTGAAAAGGACCTGTTCATATTTTCAATACTCCCTTTGGCGGTTATTCTCCTGTTCGTTGTACGTGGAGTGTCACGTTTCACCAATGACTATTTTATACGGACAGCTGGCCAGCTCGCAGTCCAGGATGTCAGGAACGAGATATACAGCCGCAACATGAGGCTTTCGCTCGGCTTTTTTCACCGGCATACCACCGGTGGCCTGATGTCAAGGGTACTCTCCGATGTTGGCAGCATGCAGGATGGGGTTGCAACGATCATTACAGGACTGTTCAGGGACGGCATTTCTGCTGTCTCTCTTCTGGCAGTTGTGTTTTATAGGAACTGGCAGCTGGCGCTCATCTGTTTCATAGTAATCCCCATAACGGTCTATCCTGCCCAGTTGATCGGCAAGCGAATAAAACGTCTTGCCAGGGAAGGGCAGGGAAAGATGGGTGATATTGCCGGTGTCCTTCAGGAGACCTTCTCCGGAATAAAGGTCATAAAGGCGTTCGGTCTGGAGGCGCGGGAGATTGACAAGTTCAGGGCCCACAACCGAGAATTCTATTATTACCAGCGCAAGGCAATCAAGTACGAGGCGCTCTCAACTCCGATCATGGAGTTCATTACTTCATTCGGTGTTGCTGCTGTAATATGGGTCGGGGGTGCCAATGTCATGTCCGGCCGAATGACCACTGCGGAGTTCTTCTCATTCGTAACCGCTATGGTCATGATGTATTCTCCGGTCAAAAAGCTTATCAATGCATACAACGTCACGCAACGGTCGGTGGGTGCATCAGAACGGGTGTTCGAGATAATTGACGCAGAGCCGGATATAGTCGACGCAGCGGACGCAACAGAGGTTTCCCGCGTAAGGGGAGATGTCGAATTCAGCAACGTTTCATTCAGGTATCAGGAGGATGAGGTTCTGAAGGGTGTGACACTGTCTGCCAATAAAGGTGAGGTGGTCGCACTTGTAGGACCGTCAGGCGGAGGGAAGACAACACTTGTCTCCCTGATTCCCCGTTTCTATGATGTTACCTCCGGTTCAATAAAGATTGATGGGAACGATATCCGCTCCATACGACTCTCGGATCTTCTTCGCCAGATAGCGCTGGTGGATCAGGAAACGATCTTATTCAATGACACCATTGCCAACAATATCCGCTACGGAAAGCCGGACGCCTCAGATTCAGAGGTAGAGGCGACTGCCCGGGCAGCCTTTGCCCACGAATTTATCATGGAGATGCCGGAGGGGTATCAGACCAATATCGGTGACCGTGGCATACGAATCTCAGGCGGTCAGCGGCAGCGGATATGCATAGCAAGGGCACTGCTCAAGGACGCCCCGATCCTGATTCTCGATGAGGCAACAAGCGCCCTGGATACGGAAAGCGAACAGATGGTTCAACAGGCTCTTGAAAACCTGATGGCAAACCGTACTACCTTTGTCATTGCCCACCGGCTCTCGACCATATTCCGTGCAGACCGTATCGTTGCCATCGAGCATGGAGAGATAAAGGAGAACGGTACACATGCCGAGCTGCTTGCACTGGATGGCTTGTACAAGCGGCTTTACGATATGCAATTCAGAGATTGAATGAGCTGTGTCGACAGATAGCTATTTGAGCATGAAAAATTCATGGGCGAAATAGAGATGGATCTTACCTTTGTCATAGTCAATCGCAATACCAGGGACCTTCTCCTCTCCTGTATCAGCTCGATCTATTCTACTGTTTCTTCTCTATCATTTGAGATCTTTGTGGTGGATAACGGGAGCAGCGACAGGAGCCTGGAGGGGGTACGGGAGGCATTCCCCGAAGTCTGTTGCATAGAGAACGACCGAAATATTGGATTTGCCCGCGCTAATAACCAGGCGATCCTCCAGGCATCCGGCAGGTACATAGTTCTACTTAATACCGATGCGGTGCTGACCTCTTCGGCAATCGCCACTATCACCTCATTCATGGACAACAACCGAGACGTTGCCATCTGTGGTGGACAGCTGCTCAATAGCGACGGTTCCCTGCAGAACTCCATCGCCAACTACCCGACCCTTGCCACGGAGCTGTTGAGCAAGTCGCTGCTGCGGAGGATGTTTCCGAAACGGTATCCCGGCAAAGAAGTGATATTCGAGAAGCCTGTCGAGGTGGAAACGATCATCGGCGCCTGCATGGTCGTTTCAAAGAAGGCTATTGACCAGGCTGGAATCCTGGACGAGGCTTTTTTCTTTTTCTTTGAAGAGACCGACTGGTGCCTTTCGATGAAAAAGAGCGGCTGGAGAGTGTTCTTTCACCCTGAAGCGCGTATCTACCACCTTCAGGGTCAGACGGCGAAAAAGGTTAACGTTGCGGCGCGTGTCGAGTACTGGCGCTCTCGTTACACCTATTTTCGCAAACACCATTCCATGGCTACTCGTCTGCTGCTGGCAACCGGCCTCATGGTCAGACTCATCGTTTCCGTCGTGGGACAACTTCTTGCTGCACCTGTGAGCCGCAATGCCCGCAGCAGGCTGTGCGTCAACTCAAACCTGCTAGCCTGGCATCTGCAGGGTTGTCCTGCAAGTTGGGGCTTGACGGGGTAGCTGTTACTGCCCGGAACTCCTTGGAGCAACTGAATATGTCAGCGAAGATTTCGTGTATAGTGATCGCCAAAAATGAGGAGCGAAAGATTGCAGACTGCCTTGCCAGCATTGCCTGGGCCGATGAAATCGTAGTAGTCGATTCCGGGAGCACGGACAACACCATTGCCATTGCCCGCAGCTTCACGGAGCGGATCCATGAACTCCCCTGGCAAGGATTCGGTCTCCAGAAACAGGCTGGCGTGGAACTGGCATCGCACGACCTGGTTTTCAGCATTGACTGCGACGAGAGGGTCACTCCGGACCTTGCTGCAGAGATACGAAGTATCGCCGACAGTGATACACGATGTGCCGGTTACTCCGTGCCTCGCAGGACTTTTGTCGGTAAAGCCGAAATCCGTCATTGCGGATGGTACCCCGACAGGACCATCCGACTCTTCGATCGGCGCAGAGGACGGTTCTCCGATGAGCCGGTTCACGAGCGGGTTATGGTTGACGAATCACCAGGAGAGTGCTCTAACCATCTGCTCCACTATTCATTTGACGGATTTGCCGACATGCTTTTAAAAATGAACGTATACACCGATCTTGGAGCCGACAGGCTGCTTGCCGAGGGGCGAAGGGCTTCATTTCTGGATGTGACGTTCAGGCCGATTTACACATTCCTTCGCACCTACCTGTTGCAGGGGGGCTTTCTTGACGGGTTTGCCGGTTATGTGGTTTCGGTATCGAATGCCGTTTCGGTATTTGCAAAATATACAAAGCTTATGGAGAGACAACAGGCTAAACGTCACTAGTGTGATCAGGTCCGTAATCCGTGCATGAGGAGCATATGAAGTTTGCAGTCAATTACCGTGGTCCTATGATCCGGCTGATAGAAGGGTTGAGGGAGCTTGGGCACGAGGTGGTCGAGGATGTCTGGGACTGCCGTCGCTTCGCAGACGAGGGGTTTGATGCACTTATTATAGAGTTTCCGACCATATTCAACCGGAAGCGGCAGTCAGTGCCACTGATCTGTAAGCTTAAATGGATGGGCATACCGGTTGTTACCTGGAACCAGGACTCCCCCTGGAACATGAAGACGCTGAACCGTTTTCGACTTCCGCCGCTGCTGCTTTTCAGGCTGTTCTCGATTTATGCAACCCACTCACTCCAGAACACTACATGGATCAAGGGGGTTAAGGTTCTGTATCTCCCCAATGCTGCATGGATCAAACAGTATAATCTGAACGGTCGAACCATTGAGGAACTGGAACAGAAAAAGGATTACAGATATGATCTCTCCTTTATCGGCAATCTGAGTGCCGACCGTTTTCCCGAACATAGGAAAAGAGTGGAGTTTCTTAAGAGTCTGGAACCGTTTCTTGTTGAGAATGGGCTAAAGTATATTTGGGTGGACAGTTTCAGACTGATTCCGCCATTGTCTCTTGCGCAGCAGATAGATATTATTCAGAGCTCCAGAATTAACCTGAGCTGTATCGCGGCAGCAGATTGCTCCGGGGTTATGAGCTGGGGGATGCCCGAGCGGAGCTTCGGTGTTCCTGGATGTGGCGGTTTTTTGCTTTCCGAGGAGCGGGTGCATTTACAGGACAATTTCGATCTCGACAGCGAGGTCGCAACCTACAGTGACCTTGAGGAGTGCAAACAAAAGATTCTCTACTACCTTGAGCATGATCAAGAACGTAAGCGAATGATGGTGAATGCGCACAGGCGGGTCATGCGCGAGCATACCTACCTTGATCGTGCGAGGACGCTGGTTGATGCGATCAAGGTGGTTGCACTCCACGGAGTAATTTCAAAATGAACCGCTTTCAAATCCTTGAGTGGGATTCAAATTTTTTCGGGATAACCGTTGCAAGAATTCTCCCGGACAGGCTTACGAGAGGGGAACTTGAGCAAACTCTCGACGTTATGAAGAAGAGCGATGTCGGCCTGGCTTACTGGGCATCCAACCCGGATGATGATGAGTCACAGTTTGCTGCAAAAATTGGCAATGGTTTTTTGGCAGATAAGAAAGTTACGTTTACTGTCAATCTTGACCAGTTTAAAGAGCCTGTTGCTATCTTAGGCTGGGAGATCGAGGAATATCTCGATGCTGTGCCTGATGACGACCTTGAAGCCCTTGCCATTCAGGCTGGCATATATTCCAGGTATAGCATTGACGCTCGTATGCCTGCCGGAAAATTTTTGGAATTATATAAACTCTGGATTCTTAATTCGGTTAAAAGACAAATTGCCGATGCAGTGCTGGTGGTACGCCACTCGGGGAAGATAGTCGGTATGGTTACGGTAGGAGAAAAAAATGGCCGAAGTGACATCGGGCTGATAGCTGTAGATGCAAGTATGCGCGGCAAAAATCTTGGGGTATCCCTAGTATATGCGGCAACAGAGTGGGGGCGGAGAAAAGGCTTCACGATAGCCCAGGTCGTTACGCAGGGGGAAAATAGTGCCGCATGTAAATTGTATGAAAAGTGTGGTTATGCGATAGACAAAACCGAATATTTTTATCATTTCTGGCTCTGATCATGAAAATACCTTTTAATAAGCCCTATTTTACCGGCAAGGAGACCGACTATATCAAGGAGTCGGTTGCGACCGGCAAGATCTCCGGTGACGGTCTGTTTACGAAAAAATGTCATCAGTTTTTCGAAACCCGTTACGGTTTCCGAAAGGCGTTACTGACTACCTCCTGCACTGATGCTCTGGAAATGGCGGCGATTCTTTCCGGGATTGGTCCCGGTGACGAGGTGATAGCCCCGAGTTATACCTTTGTGTCAACCGTAAATGCTTTTGTTCTGCGGGGAGCGAAAATTGTGTTTGCCGATTGTGAAGAGTCCAGACCCAATATTGATGTTTCCACAATAGAAGCATTGATTACCCCACGGACTAAAATTATCGTTCCGGTCCATTACGCCGGGATGGCTTGCGATATGGACCGGATTCTGGAGCTTGCCGGGAACTATGATCTACTTGTTGTAGAAGACGCTGCCCAGGCTGTAGAGTCCTTTTACAAAGGGAAACCCCTTGGTTCTCTCGGTACTATGGCTGCCTTCTCTTTTCATGAGACAAAAAATATTATCTCTGGAGAAGGGGGGATGTTTGTCGCAAATGATCCGGGAGTAGTGGATCGTTCCGAAATAATACGTGAAAAGGGGACCAACCGCTCGGCATTCTTTCGAGGTGAGGTAGACAAGTACGGATGGGTGGATATCGGTTCGTCATTCTTGCCGTCAGACATAATTGCAGCGTTTCTGTATGCTCAACTCGAACATCTGGATGAAATCCAGTCCAGGCGCAAAGCGATCTGGGCCATCTATCATGAGGGACTGAAAGAGCTGGAAGCGAGAGGGATACTCTCGTTGCCATCTGTTCCTGATTACGCTACCAACAACGGACATATGTTTTACGTGGTCTGCAACGACGTATCACAGAGGAGCAGCCTGATTTACCACCTGCAGAAGCAGGGGATTCTCGCGGTATTCCATTATCTTTCTCTTCACAAGAGCCCCTATTACGAAAAGCAGCATGACGGAAGGGAGTTGCCGAATTCCGACCGGTATTCCGATTGTCTCGTCCGGCTTCCCCTATACTATGAACTGACTGATTTTGAAGTTGAAATGGTTGTGAATACGATCCTCTGCTTTTACAGCATGCAATAGGGAGTAATAGATGGCTAAATTCAAATTGAGGCTCAAAAATATCCCTAAGTATATGACGTTTTTTTCGGACCTTCGAAGATACAGTCGGATGGCTGGTGCCGAGAGGATATCGCCGAAGGATTTTTTCCCTTGTATGGACGACAGAACCGCAACTACCTCTATTGACACGCACTACTTCTACCAGGATATCTGGGCATTTCGGAAAGTTCTGGAAAGTGGAGCAAAAGCCCATACGGATGTCGGTTCGAAAGTTGATTTTGTCGGTTTTCTTTCGACGATAACGCAAGTCACCTTCATAGATATTCGTCCCCTAATAACCGATCTGCCCAATTTTGAGGGGAAAGCAGGTTCAATTCTTGAAATGCCTTACGAGGATGACTCTATTTCTTCGCTTTCGTGCCTTCACGTAGCGGAACATATTGGATTGGGGCGCTATGGTGACCCAATTGACCCGTTGGGAACAGTGAAGGCGTGCAAAGAGCTTCAGCGAGTGCTTGCTCAGGGGGGAAACCTCTATTTCGGCCTTCCCATCGGAAAGCCACGAGTCTGTTTCAATGCCCATCGTATCCACTCACCAGCTCAGATACTTGAATATTTCTCCGAACTGAATCTTGTGGAGTTCACATTTGTTGACGATAGTGGCCGCTTTTTGCAGAATGTTGAACCTGAACAAGCCACTGATGCAAAGTACGGCTGCGGGCTCTTCCAGTTCACAAAATAAAGAGAAAAATATGGAGAAGTTCAACAACATTCTTCTTATTCAGCTAGGCGACATCGGAGATGTTGTCCTTACTACTCCGACTATACGAGCAATCAAGGAAACCTATCCGGAAGCTCGGCTTTCCATAATGGTTCGCAAGCCGTATGGCGATCTCCTATTGGCAGATCCTAATATCCATGAAGTTTTGCAGTTCTCAAAAGTTCAAGGATCTCCGCTTGCTGTTCTGCGAGGATACGTACGGTTCATCTCCCGCCTTCGTCGTGCGCGTTATGATTTAGCGATCGACCTGCGGACCGGTGATCGGGGGGCTTTTTTCACCTTTTTCACCGGAGCGACGCAGCGGATCGGCTACAGAGGTGACGACAAGAAGTTCTGGCATGGCCTATTATTCACAAGAATCGTTCGGGGGCTTGCTACAGTTCCCCTGTCCGATCATCCCGGTGCTAACCAGTCGTTATCAGTGCTGCGCTCCATAGGCATTGATGCGAAAGCCTCTTCACCGCACCTGTTCGTTGCCCCGAATGATCGCGAGCGGGCAGCTCTGTTGCTGGCCGAGAGTGGAACTGTATTCGATGGCAGGTGGTTAACGGTCAACCCCTTTTCACGGTGGAAGTATAAGGAGTGGGACAGTGAAAAGTGGTCGCTAGTCATTGTACGGATTTGGGAAAAATTTGGAATCCATACCGTTATAATCGGTTCATCCGAAGAGGCTGCTGCTGCTGAGAGAATAGCTGCAAAATGCAAGGGACACGCGATAAACCTGGCAGGAAAGACAACACTCGCTGAACTTGCAGCTGTTATAGCCACCAGTAAGCTCCATCTTGGAGTGGACAGTGCGGCCCCTCACATCGCTGCAGCGCTGGGAGTTCCAACTATCACGATTCACGGTCCCTCTGACTGGCGTGCATGGCGTATCGTCGATGAACTCCACAGGGTAATAGTTCCAGTAATGGCGTGTGTCCCGTGTAATCGCAAGGGTTGTGATGATATGGAAAAGAGTAGGTGTCTAGATAAATTGGATGTTGAGACAGTTATTCGTGGTATAGAGGATATGTTACTCACTATTCCAATATTGAGATGAATCAGTACTGACTTCAGGATTTGACCGCTGCCCATCCTTCAGGGAAAAAATCTTCCGGATTGTTGTATATCGGGTCGTTACTTATGTTTTCAGTTCTTACAATGATTTTGTCAATGTTTGGATTGAGATAAGCCGCCCACCAGCTGAAGGTGCTTCCACCAGCAGTAATGTTATGCCTGCACCTGCTCATGAGCCATAAGTCCTCGAATCCTCTTTGAGGTGAGTTGATGTCTACGTATGTTACCTCGAAAGGTATCCTGAAATTCGCCTTTACCCATTGCATGTCGTTGGAAAAGACAAAAAAGTGCGGTGCACCGACTTTTGTGGCTATGTAGTCAACTGCATTATGGTAAAAACGGTCAGTAATGATCCCGTCGATGCATCTGAAGACATCAGGATCATCAACATAGTCACCTCGTCTGATATGAACACTGACAGAATTGGTAGAGTCAATGAGTTTTAACAGTTTCTGCCCCTGCAGTGAGATCTCTTCCTTTGGCGTATATTCATCAATAAGGCGATTCCTGATCTTGTCAAAGTATCTGTAAGAGTTGAAATATCCTATGAGGTACCTGTCCCCCTCAAGTTTGAGCACACTCGGCTTGAAATCCGATCCATCAGGCTCTTTGTATATCGCTTTGGAATTTGATTTGAGAGGTGATGGACCAAAGGCATTACCCACAATGCGGGAGAAGAAATTTACTGGGCTGATAACTCCCTTGATTTCACTCTCTGTTGCCTGCCGGGAGGAGATTCGGAAACTGGTCAGCTGGAAATTGTGTTCCCTGTTTGCCGTGAGTTTCTTGAAATTGGAAGCATCTATTCTCAGTTCGGCGTTATTGATTATTGAGAGGTGTTTCGCGGTGGCATACTGAAACATCTGGTTTCCAAGGCCACCCATGAGGCTTGATATGATCATTTTTCTGCCTGATAGAATTTTATATTAGATCCTTGTGGGATGGGATTCCGCTTGCATCACCAGATGCAGATCTTTTTGAGATCAGCTCCCTTTACCCCAAGCCAGAACGATTTCAGATAGGTTCTGTCGAGCCTCATCTCCATGAAGGGGTTCAGAGTGGTACCGACATCAATGTAGGTATTTTTGTCGCAGTGTTCGAAAAGCTGATGAATTGCCATCTTGCTGAACGATGAAGCTGAGAAAAGGAATAAGTGCCCTTCAATTCGGTTCTCATCAATCCAATTCTTCATGGATTCTATAAGTCCGTAGTCATTTATCATTGCGTTATATCCAACTCTGAAGTCCTTGACGATAAAAGGCATCACCGACAAATCCGCCTTCTCGTTGCAAACGAAAACTGTCCTGTAGTTGTTAAAGAGAGGGTACATTTCGCGGATAAATCTCGGGTAATTTCCATTCACAAGCAGGTTGGCCCAGGTGAAGTTTTCGTCGTGTTTACCATGGAAATCCAGCTGCCATTGGAAGTTTTCTTCGCCTACGCAGCACCTGCAGCTAATTCCGTTGAAATAGCGCTCTTTCTGAAACCTGAATGCATCAACGAGTCTGTCTCTGTAAAACGAATGTTCTTCGGGATGAAACCTCTTGTGGTCTTCATCCTTGTATATCCCGTTTGTTACCTTTGCCCCAACCTTGACCTGTGCTGAATCGAGTATCAGTTCCTTGTCCTGGAGGATATACAACTCGCCGTCAGAAAATCTGTTGAAAGCAAAAGGTTCGCCTGACCTGAGCAAGCCGAGAAGTCTATAAAAGTCACCAACAAAAGATTTCATGAATCATCCAGAAGCTTTTAAATTTCCAATTCGTTTTTCCAGACTTCAAAAATCTGGTCGTTAGTCATGTGACAGCAGGTTGTCAGTTCATCCGGGCCATGAAAGATCGTACCAGTCAATGCGCATTCACGTCTTACCATACCCCAAGGTCTTCTGACTGAAGAATAAACATCGGATACTGAATCGTACATTTTCTGCTTGTCGTCCATAAATCCGGCAAATTTGATTCTTCCGGGGTATTTTTCCGTTAACGGCACGATTCTGTCATAGTAATAGATCGGATCAGCAAGATAACCATATATGAGCACGGTTTCCATTCCGTTGGAAAGGGCATTGCGTAAAGAGATGTCTATCCGGTTTTCCGCCCGTATGCTGCCGATTACTGCAGCAATATTAAGTGGTTTAGATCCGGAACGTTCGAGTTTCTCAACAAAGTTCGGACAGACGAAAGTGCGATGTTGTATGTTGGCGCAGTATTGATGGGCATCACTCAGATAATGGATCTTCTGAAACAGCGATGGTCTTGACAAGTTTCCGTGACGCGGGTCGTCTCCCTGACAGGTTAGAAAGAACCTGATTCCATGAGGTTTGCTGAAAGTGGAGAGTGGAGCGAATAGGGATACCAACCGTCGAGACAGCAGGCTTAGGGGAGATTCCTCAACTAAACGATCAAGGTTGTAGAAATCCGATACAGAGAAGAGTCGCAGATCGTTTACAATGACCAGATCGCCCTGCTCGGGCCTGAATGCGTCAAGAGTTCCGGAACTGCATTTGTCAAGGTGCCAGTTGTCAGGCCCGAACAACATGCACGGAAATCCCCTTGAGTTGAACTGGTTGCAGAGGCTGACTAACGCGAGTGTCGACCCAGAAGGTTGGCTTGATCCGGAAACGATCTTGATCATGCAGTCGCGCCTCGCTTGGGGAGGGTACTGTTAGCCGGATGAATGAATATCAGGTTTGCGTAGAATTCAGGCTCTACCAATCGGCTCTGGTCGAACGGCACTAATTTTTTTCTGCTCAATTCAAAGACACGGTACCCGTAGCCGACAAGAAGGTCGTAAAGTGCCCCGAGTTTCCAGCCTGCCTGTTGAGCGACCACGGTGTGAAACTCTATCAGCAGCAGAGGGCGATGTTGGCTGAGAATATTGTGCGCCCCTTGAAAGGCGGCAAGTTCAGACCCCTCGATATCCATCTTTATGACATCTACACGAGAAATCCGGAACTCATCGAGCGCTTCATCAAGAGTAATTGTGTCAACTGTTTCGCATCCGCTACCGAAATTATGGAATTGCGTATTGTTGCCGCCGGTATCGGGAGAGGAATAGATCGAAATCTGCTCCCCTGAACGGTCGGTCACCCCCCTGTTGATTACCTCAATGTTATTCAGTTGCGCGATCTTCACGAAGTTGCGCAGTGTTGATGCATTGCGAGGGGAAGCTTCAAAGCTGTAGGTGCGCTCTGCAGCGCGTGCCAGCGACATTGTGTAGCTGCCGATATTGGCCCCGACGTCGAAAAATATTCTGCCGCTCACATGCGGCAGGAGATAGTCGACCAAAGGTTTTTCATAGACCCCTTCCATGAACATCCAGTATTGAATCCAGTCACCGAGATTCAGGGGAAGATTCACTCCGGAGTGTCGGATTTTTCTCTGTAGCAGCAGATCACAGTTTTTTATCCGCTGATAGAATCTGTATCTGCAGCGATAGCGGCCGAAGGGGTTGGGCAGCAGCCGGAGGATGTAGGCATTGAACATGTTTCGGAGCGTTTGAGCGTTCATGGGAAATCCTTCTGTCCTGTGTCGGAGCTCCGTTACCGTGTTACATCAAGGCAAGATGGTGTGTAGCGCTGCATCCCTGCTGAAATATGTTTCATAACAGCACCAGTTTCCAGCCATTTTCTACTTCGTAGCGAAGTACCTCTTTATACTCAGCGGAACGGTCTCTGCTGGTGCTGATAGCCACCTTGTCCTTTCCGAGTTCCCCTTTGACCGATCCCCAGAGGGATCTGTCTCCCTTCGGGTGAGGAGGACAGGCGATGCGTATGCCGTGACGCTGGAGCATCGAACAGAAATGTATGTCCTCACCAAAGGATCTGATAACAGGCTCCTTATCCCAGAAGTAACGTGCCCATTCCCTGCGAAAAAACCAGCTATGCCCCACTAGGTCGACAATCTCCAGATTTTCGTTGCAGCCATCCCACCCCATGCGAGGAACCTCTGTCTTTGGCTCTGAATCGGAGAGAAAGCGGAGTCCTATCGTCCCGCACATGACCTTTTCAGAGTCAACATATCTCAGGCAATTTTCAAACCATCGCTCACCGGGCAGGGTGTCGTCGTCGAAGATGCAGACATAATCACCTTCCATGGCTGATGCAAGAGTGAAACGGGGGATAATGCCGAAATTGTAGTCACAAACGATCTTCTTAACCTTATCGGAGTCTTTGAATTTGAGCATTTGCTTTCGATCAATGAACCCCAGTGCTTTTGGCGGCTGATTGTACCAGAGGACAATCTCGTAGGGGGGGACCGACTGATTGAGCACCCGCTTAACCTGCTCTTCAAGATGCTGTGGTCGCTGCCAGGCAGTCAGAATTACTGAAATCTTTGGATCCATCAATGATTCACCATGACATAAGTTTTGTTTATTGTGTTGATTTGAGTCCATGTTTACAACGGTAAGTACTTTTCTGCTACTTCGGGAGCCTACCATGTGAATGCAACGGGATCAAGAATCTACTCGTATCGGATGGATTAAAGTGCATTTTGTGCCAGGAGTTATTGAAGTATTGGAATTAGGATTACATCCGGAGTTTGCAGTCGTATAGATTTCCAAGGCTCTCGGCAAGCCTCTCCCAATCATGGGTTGCTGCACTTATTGCAGCATCATTTCCCATCTTCTCGCGCCGTTCAGGTGCTGCAAGTTGCAAAATCCTTTCTGCCGCAGCACCGGCATCGCCTGGTTGGGAGATGACAAAGCCGTTTACCCCCTCTACAACCAGATCCTTTGCACCCACGTTCGGGCTTATGACAACCGGGAGTCCGGCGGCCATCGCTTCCAGCACAACCATGCCGAAGGTGTCGAACAGGGAGAGCATTATGAATGTATCTGACGCCTTATAGTATCGCTCGATCCCATCTGTCCGGGTCCCTGC
Source organism: uncultured Geoanaerobacter sp. (assembly GCA_964528055.1). Classification (GTDB taxonomy): domain Bacteria; phylum Desulfobacterota; class Desulfuromonadia; order Geobacterales; family DSM-12255; genus Geoanaerobacter. The sequence continues at coordinate 25,268 of CAZGQM010000017.1, forward strand.
GAATATCACTGCTTCGGCAATGCCGAGCGACTGGGCCATTCGACCGTATCTCTTCTCGTCACCCCGTCCAACGACCAGAAGGCGGATGCCTCTCTCGGGTTTTGCCGCCCGCGCCTTCGCAACCGCCTCCAATATGGTGTCCAGGCCCTTGACCTCGAAGTTCATCCCGACAAAGAGGAGAAGGAGATCATTGTCGCCGATACCAAACTCTCTCCGGATCTCTCTACGGCAGAGCTCGCGGTCCGGGGTGGAAAACCGGCTACAGTCAACGCCGGGGTGCATGACCTGCCATCTGCCGGGAAGAGAGTGGTAGTAGCTCTTGAAAGCGTCTTCAGCTATGGATGAAACCGGTAAAAACCATGAAGAGCCTCCGTTTCGGATCATTTGCTTTTCGATCGCAATCGCCCCCCGGTCTGAAAGGCTGGGAAATGATTTTCTCCTAATTTCGCGCACCCAGTATTCATGCGGGGTACAGTGAAGTGACACTATGTCAGCATGGAATATCCGTTCATGGGAGTGGATGAGGTCGTAACCTCTCCGATCAATCATCCTCTGTGCAAACCAGGGGAACACGAAAGGGCGGATGGAGCGGGGGAAGCTGATTGACGGCACCTTATGAAAGATGACAGGAGAACCCGATGCTCCTTGCCAGCGGTTGGCATAGACATGGAACTCGTAGCGACCTTTGCGGGCCATTCGCTCCGTCACTTCGAATACGAACCGTTCACCGCCGCCGACGAGGCCGTACTTCGGGACCACGACCGCAATTTTGTGCTTTGGTCGATCTGTTTTTTGCATAGGGTTCATAATATCCGGCGCATATACTTACACTTGAGATCTGGGGTTGTCAACGCTCTAACGTCGAAAGATGTATTCATGAGGGTCGAAGCAAAAGAAGAATCTGATCACCATAAAGAATGATCTGGAGCGGGTACCCAGAAAGCCGACTGATATTAGCCATAAACATTGATAAATTTCGGTTATTTGTGTTAGTGTGCAAAGCATCGCCTTACCGAAAGAGACCTTGTGAATATTGATGACCCATTGTTTCGCCGACAATCTTAGCAGACTTGAAGAGCGGATCGGCTACCGTTTCACTGATCAGTGCCTTCTTCAGGAAGCACTTACCCATCGTTCATACCTGAACGAGGCACCACTGGATGGCGTTGCCGACAACGAGCGTCTTGAATTTTTCGGGGATTCGGTCCTTTCTCTTTTCATAAGTCACCGCCTCTTTCTTGAGTTCCCCGACAAGCGTGAAGGAGAGCTGTCGAGGCTCAGGGCCTCTCTGGTGGATGAGGCTGCACTTGCAAAAATGGCTGAGGGGGTGGGGATTGGGGAGTGCCTCCGTTTAGGCCGTGGAGAGGAACGGACCGGAGGTCGAACGAAGCGATCGATTCTTGCAGATGCCTATGAGGCGCTAATAGGGGCCATTTATCTGGATGGCGGAGCGGATCTTGTTAAGCCCTTGATAGATCGGCATTACTCCCACCTGGCAGAGGTCGCAAATAATCTGTCATCGGAAAGGGACTCAAAAACCGAGTTCCAGGAACTGGCACAGTCCTGTCAGGGGATGACTCCGCATTACGTAACAACCGGTACCAGCGGCCCCGACCATGCGCGCATATTTACTGTTGCCGCATTTCTCGGTGATTTGCAGATGGGCGAGGGTAGCGGCATGAGCAAGAAAGAGGCGGAGCAGGAGGCGGCCCGGCAGAGCCTAGCAAGGCTGCGGCAGTGATTGTCCCGTTTTTCATCTCACATCGCGGTTGCCCTCATCGCTGTGTCTTCTGTAACCAGCGGACCATTACCGGCAGTATGGGGGGGCTGCCGTCACCCTCAGAAATTCTCTCAACCATTGATGCCTTTCGTTTGACCTCCCCTGGAGATACAATTGAGGTGGCCTTTTACGGAGGGACTTTCACGAGTCTCTTGAGAAAGGAGCAGGGGGCTCTCTTGGCCCCTCTTCAACCTTTCATCCATGCCGGCGGGATTGAGTCGGTCCGCGTTTCTACACGTCCCGATGCCATTGACGACGAGACCGTGGTATTTCTCCGGAACCACGGGGTGCGTACCGTCGAGCTCGGGGCGCAGTCAATGGATGATGCCGTCCTGGAACAGTCAGGTCGGGGGCATACGGCTGACGATGTGCGCTCTGCTGCAGCAGTTCTACGCAGAGCAGGGATGACGGTTGGGATCCAGCTCATGCCGGGGCTTCCCTGCTCGTCTCCCCGCAATGACCTTTCCTCGCTTTCTGAAGCGCTAAAGCTTGCACCAGATTTCCTCCGGATCTACCCGACCGTGGTATTATCCGGGACCGATCTGGAGCAGCTCTACTTGAAGGGAAGCTACAGGCCGCTCTCACTTGACGAGGCAGTGAAACTCTGCGGGGCAATGCTTCATCGATCCATGCGGGCTAAGATTCCGGTGATAAGAATGGGGCTGCAGGCCACAGATCCGCTGTCCGAGGCGGGCAATATCGTTGCCGGCCCGTATCACCCTGCGTTCCGGCAGCTGGTGGAGTCTGAAATCTGCCTTTCGCTCCTTCAAGGACTTGCAGCCGGCATACAACGCAATGCCAGTGCTGTTGTTCGCTGCGCACCCTCAAGGGTGTCGGATGTAATCGGGCAGCGTCGTACCAATCTTGAGCGGCTTTTTGCTGCCACCGGCGTCACTATCGAAAGGGTAGAATCCGACAAAAGGCTCTCGCCAATGGATTTCATCCTGGTGACGGAAAATGGTGAGTTCCAGGGGAATCTGTTGTTCGAATACGAGTACACCTATGAAGGGGAATAAGAATGCCTGAAAAATTTCGCTCTGGTTTTGTCGCAATTATCGGTAGACCGAATGTGGGGAAGTCGACGCTCTTGAACCAGATTCTTGGAGAGAAGCTGGTGATTACATCGGACAAGCCACAGACCACCCGCAATCGGATCCAGGGGATCCACAACAGGGAGGGGGGGCAGATCGTTTTTATCGACACACCAGGGATACACCGTGCCCATTCCCGGCTCAACCGCTATATGGTTCAGGAGGCCGGTGCCGCCATGGATGCGGTTGACGTGGTACTCTTTCTTGTCGAGACCGCAGGAAAACCGCTCGCACATTTTGAACTGGTTGCAGAGAGATTGAGCCGCGTTACATCACCGGTTATCCTGGTGGTGAACAAGATCGATCTCGCGAGCCGTGAGCTGCTTATGGCACGACTGGCCGAATACGGGAAACTCTTCAACTTCCGCGAGATCATCCCTATCTCCGCAGCCACCGGCGATGGAGTCGAGAGGTTGGTGAACCTCATTCTGCCCCTTCTTCCGGAGGGGCCTGCCTATTTCCCGGACGACATCCTGACCGATGCGCCTGAGCGGTTTGTGGTGGCTGAGATCATTCGCGAGAAGGTATTCCGTCATACCGGCGACGAGATCCCTTATGCCGTTGCCGTTAACGTTGAAGATTTCGATGAGCCGGAAGATCGGGGGCTGATCCGGATCTCTGCGGTCATAACTGTAGAGCGAGATTCCCAGAAGGGGATCGTCATTGGTCGACAGGGGGCGATGCTCAAGAAGATCGGAACCCTTGCCCGCAAGGAGATAGAGCAGCTGCTCGGCACCAAGGTCTTTTTGGAGCTGTTCGTCAGGGTACGTAAAGAGTGGACGGAAAACAAACATATGATGAAGGAACTGGGGTACGAATGAAACCGATAGTCGCAATAGTGGGGCGCCCAAACGTTGGCAAATCAACCCTTTTCAACCGTCTGGCTGGGAGCCGAAGGGCAATCGTGGATGATACGCCCGGCGTGACCAGAGACCGCAACTATGCCACCATAGACCGTTACGAGGTGCCATTCATCCTGGTGGATACCGGCGGCTTTGAGCCGGTTACCCAGGATCGCCTGTTGCAGCAGATGCGCGAGCAGTCGCAACTCGCCATTGACGAGGCAGACGTAATCCTGTTTGTCATGGATGGCCGTGAAGGTCTTACGCCGGCAGATCGAGAGGTTGCCGACATGCTCAGGCGGGTGGACAAGCCGGTCTTTTTCCTGGTCAACAAGGTGGATGGAGAAAAACTGGAGGTCGCATCTGCAGACTTCTATGCCCTAGGTATCGAATCGATGCACACCATATCTGCCGAGCACAACCGTGGCATCAACGACCTGATAGAGGAGCTGATGGGGATTCTCCCCCACTCCGTAAAGGACGATGCAGACAGGGAGGTGCCGAAAATAGCCGTGGTGGGGCGACCGAACGTCGGCAAGTCGTCACTGGTCAACAAACTTCTCGGTTTTGAGCGCTCTGTGGCCAATCCTATGGCAGGTACGACTCGAGACTCCGTAGATACCTTCTTTACCTGTAACAAAAAACGTTACCTCCTGATAGACACAGCCGGTATCAGGCGCAAAGGGAAGACCACGGAGAAACTCGAGAAGTACAGCGTGGTGGATGCCCTGAAAAGCATCGAACGGGCCGACGTTGCCCTGATCGTCATCAATGCGGAGGATGGGATTACCGAGCAGGACTCGAAAATTGCGGGGTATGCCTATGAGGCTGGTCGGGCCTGCATCTTTGTCGTGAACAAGTGGGATTTGGTGGAGAAGGACAATACAACAATCGGCAAGTTTGTTGACCGGATCCGAACAGAATTCAAGTATCTTCCGTTCGCTCCGATTATCTTTGTATCGGCAGAAAGCGGTCAGCGGGTGGCCAAGATCATCCCCGAAGTGGACAAAGTGGTGGCACAGTTCACAAAACGGGTCTCTACCTCAGATCTGAACCAGGTGTTTACTGCCGCTACTGACGCCAAGCATGCGCCCCTTGCCAGCGGGAGGCGTGTCAAGTTCTACTATGCAACCCAGGTTGGCACCAAGCCTCCGACCTTTGTAATCTTTACCAACAGTCCCGAAGGGGTTCATTTTTCATATGAGCGTTACCTTGCCAATCGTTTCAGGGAGGCATTCGGTTTTGAAGGGACCCCGATACGGATTATTTTCAGAGGCCGGGATCGTAAAGAGACTGAAAGGTGAATTGTGAATTGCGAATCTAAGGGATTAACCTGTCAGTATCAGGAGTTCCAGGCATGAGCCTTGTCGGCAACCTTGAAGATCTAGGGTTGGGCGAAATACTTCAGATCGTCAGCCTTAGCAGGAAATCCGGTCTCCTGGCGATCAGGTGCAGCAGTCAGGTCGCTAAGATTTTCTTTCGTCAGGGGCAGGTGGTAAAGGCAGGTTCAACAGCCTGTCCTGTCGATCTGGGTCAGACTCTCCTTGCAAAGGGGGTTCTTGACAAGACCACCCTGGAATTTGCCATGTCTCTGCAGAAGGAAGGTGGTTACACCCGGAGGCTGACAGAGATACTTGTTCAGGAGTGCAAGGTTGATGCTGTCGCAGTGGAAGAACTGGGGCGAGGTCTGGTTGAGAATATCGTCTATTCACTCTTTGACTGGGAAGAGGGAACCTTTGACTTTGAACTCCAGGACAACCTGGACGCTGTGGATGACATACGCACCGATACCCTCCAGATCATGCTTGGAAACGGACTCAACGCCCAGTACCTGGCAATGGAGGGTTCCAGGATTATCGACGAACTGAGGAATGGCTCCGAACGCAGGTCTGCCGTATCAGAGGAGTCAGCAGCAGAAGATACGGTAGATTTTGCGTTCGATCTGTTGCAGGAGCCTCCATCGGAATCAGGGGATGTCGAATCATCTGATTCTCTGGCTTCAGGACTGCCTACTACCCGGAGGATTGTCCTTATTGATGACGAAGAGTTGATCAGGGATGCCTTGGCAGCTTCATTGAATGACCAGGGATATGCAGTTTCGACGTACGGCAAGGGGGAAGAGGCGCTGATAGGGATCGACACCCTCTATCGCACTGGTGAAAGGCCTTCGCTGGTAGTGGATCTAATCATGCCGAGGATGGACGGAACTGGTCTGCTGGGGGGGCTTGAACTGATTGAACTGGTGCGAGCCAATTTCCCGGAGCTTGTTGCACTGGTTCTTACCGACCACCATAATGCCGACGCGGAACAACGGCTGGCAGAACTGGGCTGTGCGCTGATCCTGAAGCCTGCCAGAGAAGACATCATCAAACCTACAGTTGCTGCATCCTTTGCAGCAAGACTCTTGCAGGCAGTTGGCTCTGGGGGAAGAGTCAATAAGGGGGTGCCTGGATGCAGGGTCAATATAGGTGATGAACTTCGGATGGAGATGGGAGATGATTCGAGTCAGTCTTCCGGGGTGGTGCAAAGCACCGGCATCTCTCTCCTTAGAGGGATGCTTGAGGAACTGAACAACCCGGCTCTGGGCGGCGGAATCATCCTGCTGGTGCTCCGTTTTGCGTCGGAGTTCATGGCAAGGGCGGTTATCTTCATTGTCAAGAATGAGGAGATTGTCGGCCTTGGCCAGTTTGGAATCGAAGATCAGGGGCAACCTGCAGATATTCGTGTGCGGGCCATCAAGATCCCCTGCAGGGAGAAATCCGTTTTCAGCGAGGTTGTTGAATCACAACTTCCTGTTAAACTGCAACTGGACTCCAGCCACTGGAGCAGGTATCTCATGGAGCAGATAGGAGGGGATCCTGTGGAAGCTTTTCTTGGTCCGATCGTCAGCGAAGGGAAGGCCGTTGCGCTTCTCTACGGTGACAACGGCAACGAAGGACGACCGATCGGAGATACCGATTCGCTGGAAATTTTTCTTTCTCAGGCAGGAATCGCAATGGAGAAAGCGCTCCTGCAGCGCAAGCTGAAAGAAAAACATCCGGAGGTTATGTGAAAAAGATACTTATTGCCGACGATTCTCCTGCCATGCGATCTCTTCTGATCTCCACCATAGAGGCGTTGGAGGGGTTCGAAATCGTCGAGGCGGCAAACGGATTCGAGGCACTTCGCCTTCTCCCTCGTGAAAACGTTGACCTGGTCATTACAGACATCAACATGCCTGATATCAATGGTCTCGAGCTTATCCGGTACATGCGCGACAACAGCATGTACCGGTCGATTCCGCTTTTTATCATATCCACAGAAATCAGTGAAAAGGATCTGGCAAAGGGACTTGCGATGGGTGCAAACGAGTACCTGGTGAAGCCGTTCGATCCTTCAAGGCTGCAGAGCCTCTTGATCAAATACCTGGGCCAAGCAGTTGTAACGTAATAATAAGGGTATCGTCCGTATTTCAGCATTTTTGACCTGATGATTTAGTTTCATTTGTATAATTCCCATTTTCGGAGGCCGACAGGCAACCATGTCAGGACCGAACGATATCGTAGGCAAGGCCGTTAAAGATTTTCTGGCCGAGGCAGAAGAGATCGTAGATCAGCTAAACAACGATCTGATCGCTATGGGGGACTGCGCCGAAACCGGCGACTGCAACCCTGACCTGCTTAACTCCATTTTCAGGGGAGCCCACTCCCTCAAGGGACTGGCAGGCATCTTTGGCTTCGGTGAGATCGGAACCCTCGCCCATAACATGGAGAACCTCCTTGATTCGCTTCGACTGGGAAAAATCAGCCTGAACGCCTCAATCATGACTGTTCTGTTTGACGCCATGGACCTTCTCGGCAACCTGGTACGTGGTGCCAGCGATGGACATATGGACGCCAATGGTATCGCCGACATGGTGGCTCGGTTGAATGCCTGTGCAACGAACACCAAGCAGAGCTCTGGGCACTCACCGCTCACTGCACTGGGGCTGGCTGAGTCGGTTCTTGGTGCACTTACAGAATATGAGGAGCATCGTCTCCTTGAGAATGTCAACAAAGGACGGAGGATATTTTCTGTAATTGCGTCATTCAGCCTGATGACTTTTGACGTTGAATTGGGGGATCTTACCGATCTTCTCAAGAAAGAGGGGGAGGTTATCAGCACCCTTCCCAGTGTGGGAAGCGGCAACGAAGGTGGGATAGACTTCGAACTTCTTTTCGGCACTTCGAGACGCCTCGATGAATTGACAACTATTATCAGCAAACCCTCTGTAGTGATTCGCAGACTGGGAGGGGATGAATCTCCGGCAGAGTATGCGCCTGAAACTCCTGTGCAGCTTCCTTCACCACAGCTCTCTGAAGAAGCCGTTTCCACAGAACCGTCTCCTCTGTCGAAGAGTGCCGATACAGCGGTGACCGCCAAGAGTATGAGCCGTATGGTTCGAGTAGATATCCTTAAGCTTGACGAACTGATGAATATAGTCGGCGAACTGGTACTCTCCCAGTCGACCATCAACGAACTGGTCGGCAAGGTCCGCGTCAGCGGCTATTCCACTTTGGCTATTGAGCTGGGAAAGGCTGCCAAGGGTTTGCAGCGAAAACTCAACGAATTGCAGAAAGGGGTCATGGAGATTCGAATGATCCCAGTCGGACAGCTTTACGAGAAAATGTCACGGATAGTCAGGAAGATCGCGAGGGAACAGGGGAAAAAAATCGATCTCCGCTTCTTCGGAGCTGACACCGAACTGGACAAACTGATCATAGAAGATATCTCTGATCCGATGATGCACATCATCCGAAACTCCATCGACCATGCCATTGAGCTCCCAGACGAGAGAGTGAGGCTTGGCAAGGACGAAAAGGGGTTGATAAAGCTTTCTTCTTTCCAGAAGGGGAACCATGTTGTCATAGAGGTAGAGGATGACGGTCGTGGGATAGACATCGCCAAGGTGAAGAAGAAGGCCTTTGAAAAAGGGCTGATCCAGAACCCGGATGCACTCTCCGAGCGTGAGGCGTTGGAGTTGATCTTTCTGCCGGGATTTTCAACCAGCGACAACATTACAGATGTCTCTGGTCGCGGGGTCGGCATGGATGTGGTCAAGAACAATATCGCCGGAGTCTCCGGCATGGTTGACATAGAGACCCGGCTAGGGGTTGGAACCAAGATCATCATAACGCTGCCGATCACACTGGCTATCATCAAGGCACTGATCATCAATTCGGCAGGCCGAACCTATGCCATGCCGATAACCTCTGTGCTTGAAACCATCCTTGTGGAGAGTCGTGATATTCTCACCGTTGAACGTAAGGAGGTCATCCAGCTTCGAGAAATGACTCTGCCGCTGGTCAGGCTTAACCGGGTGTTTGAGCTTAACGACAGTGAGATGCCAATTGAGTGCTTTTATGTTGTAGTGGTCGGTGTGGCGGAGAAGCGATTGGGGATCGTTGTTGACGATCTGCTGGGGCAGCAGGATATCGTGATCAAATCGATCGGCGAGACCTTCAAGAGGTTCAGGGGGATATCCGGCGCTGCCGACCTGGGGGACCAGAGGACTATTCTCGTGCTGGATGTGGGGGGGATAATTGCCGAAGCCACCTGGGGGACGATGTGAGGGCCATGCGGAATGTATAAGGAATTCTACGGGTTCAGCGACAAGCCGTTCAGCAAGACCCCTGATCCACGGTACCTCTACCTGAGTCGTGGGCACAGGGAGGCGCTGGCCCGTCTCAAATATGTGCTGGAGGAGAGGGAAATGGCGTTGTTGACCGGAGAGATCGGTTGTGGAAAGACAACCATCTCCCGCGCGCTGATGGACACCATGGGGGATGCCTACCGCTTCTGTTTCGTTCTCAACCCACGGTTATCTTCCCAGGAATTCCTCAGAACCGTAGCGCGAAGCCTCTGCTCAGCGGTTCCATCTTCAAGCAAGGATGACCTCCTGAAGGAGTTGACGGATTCACTCTACCTTCTCCACTGTGAGGGGATTACTCCGGTCCTGGTAATTGACGAGGCACAGCTTATTCCGGATCGTGAGGTGTACGATGAAATTCGCCTCCTGACGAACTTCCAGCTGGACGACCGGAACCTGCTGAGTGTGATCCTGATGGGGCAGCCCGAGCTGCGGACCGTACTGGCTTCTCCCCAGTTGGAGCCTTTCCGCCAGAGGATTGCCATATCCTACCACCTGATGCCCCTTACCCTGGACGAGACGCAGGAGTACCTGGATTTTCGTATGGAAGTGGCAGGCGGTTTCCCCGGCCTGTTTACGCCTGACGCGGTGCAGCGGATATATGAAATGTCGGGAGGCGTACCTCGGATGATTAATCTCATCTCAACCAATGCCCTTCTTGAGGGGTTTGGGAGGGAGGAAGCCCTGATCCATGGAGAGCTTGTGGAGTCGCTCAGGGAAGAACTGCTGCATATTTGATTGTTAGAGTAGAGGAGCGGGTAGAGAGTTATGAATCTGGCAGAGATACGAAAAAAGGCTAACAGGGAGAGGGATGACTCCACGCCTCACCCCTCCCTGCCCGAGACGCAGGTACTGCCTGAAAAATCGGCCTGTGTTGACCATGAATTATCTCCTTCCAGCTTGAAAGTGGAAGAACTTTGTATGAATGATGAGACAGAGGTTGAACTTGAAGAACTGGGTAGAATTTCAGGGCCAGAGATGATCGCTGCCCCTGCCTTTCCAGCAGTCGCTGCAGTGGAGTTTTCCGCTGCTACGGGCACTTTGGCAGCAACAGAGGCCATCGATCCCATTGAGCCTGCACTGGAAGCACGAGAAGATGTTCATCTCCATCTCTACGATCCGGTGGAGATACTCCTGGCAGGGCGTGCCGCTGCAGGCTTCGGACAGGATACTCTCTTAGCCGCTGAAGAGATTGCCGATAACGAGATCAGCGATTACCAGGAGTTTCTCTGTTTCAGGGTAGGTACGGAGCAGTATGCCATCAACATCATGGAGATCAAGGAGATCATCAAACTTCGTGAGATTACCGAGGTTCCTAGGGTCCCTGATTTCATTTCGGGGGTCCTCTCACTGAGAGGGATCATCATCCCTGTTTTTAACATGGGAAGGCGTCTGCACCTTGTCCCGGTGGGACACAGCGTAAGGGAGCGGATCATTGTGGTCAGCAGAGGTGAGGAACTTTTCGGTATACAGGTCGACGAAGTCCTTCAAGTAGTGAGAATTAACGAAGAGGCCATCGAGCAGCCTCCAGCGGTTCTGGAAGGTATAGACCGTGATTTTGTACAGGGTATCGGACGTCACGGGGGGAGTATGCTAATCCTCCTTAACCTGGGGAGCATACTCGACGTATCGCTCTGTTGAATGGGTGAAACTATGGTTGCCAAACGGAACAGGATACTCATTGTTGAGGATGAGGAGAGTCTACTCAAGTTGGAGAGCATTCTTCTGAGCTCCAAAGGATTTATGGTAACCGCGGTTACCGATGGTAATGAGGCACTGAAAGAATTTTCCAAGGAGCGGCCAGATCTGGTGATCCTTGATGTAATGCTGCCGGGGATAGATGGGTACGAGGTCTGCCGGAAGATCAAGGAGGATCCTGCGAACAGCTCCATACCTATCATCATGCTGACTGCCAGAAAGAATACCAAGGATATGGAGCGTGGACTGCAAGCCGGGGCTGATGCCTATATCACCAAGCCGTTCAAGTCGGCGAACCTGGTAGGGACCATCGAGCGGCTCCTTGCCGGCCAGCCGCAGGGGTAGCCATGCACCGTGAAATCCAGGAAGTCCAAGTAGCGTGCTTCCGATTGGGAGAAGATCTCTACGCCATCGATATAATGCGGATAAAGGAGATTATCCGCCCGCTTAAGCTGACGACGCTTCCAAAGTTCCCTGGTTTTGTGGAGGGGATAATAAACCTCCGCGGGTCAGTTATTCCTGTCATTGACCTGCGAAAGCGATTCGATCTGGCCGATAAGGAAATTACCCTCAACACCCGACTGTTGATCGTCTCCCTCGTAGGGCAGATTCTTGGCCTGGTTGTGGATGAGGTGACTGAAGTTGTGACCGTTGATCTACAGGATATTAAGCATCCACCACATCTTGGGGAAGGGATCGACAGCGAATATCTGCTCGGGGTCTGTCTGGTGAAGCAGGATATGATCATGCTACTGAATATTGATCGCCTGCTCTCCCCTCATGAGGTCAAGGCACTGGGCAGCATTCAGGGCCGCATCTAGGATATGTGAGGAACTGCAATGCAGATAGACTGTCCCAAATGCAGGGCAAGCTCCAGTTTCGACGAAGCAATGGTCGGGGACCAGGGGGTCAGGCTCCGCTGCAGCCGGTGTGGTGTCCTCTTCAGAGTGACAAGAAAGCCCCGGGAAGCGGCAGATGATCCAACTTCGATACATTATTCGTCGGGAGTTCCCCGTATAAAGGTTCTGCTGGCACATCAAAGCCCTGCTTTCTGTACAGCAGTCAGTAAAGTGTTGTTAAGCGAGCCGTTTGACGTGACAGCCTATCATGATGGCCAGGAGACGATGGCAGCCATTGAAGTGGATAAACCAGCAGTTGTACTTCTGGATGTGGCTCTGCCAACCATGTACGGATTCGAGATTTGTGAGGCGGTGCGGCGCAATCCAGCACTGGACGGTGTGCATCTGATTCTGGTTGCCTCCATATACGATAAGGCCAGATACAAGCGGGCACCTTCGTCACTCTATGGTGCCGATGCATATATAGAGAAACATCACATACCCGATTCACTGGCACCCCTTATCTATCGCCTGGTCGGCGAAGAGCAGGCCAGCAAGGAGACCGCAGCTGATAGGCGGGATCATCTGTCTGCAGTCCACTCTGCTGAGGACAAACTCACCGCTGCAAAATTGATTGAACAGGATAGTACCCGCAAGGCCCTTATTCGTGATGAGGAGCGTGGCACTTCTTTTGCCGGGGTGGCAGCAGCTGAAGAGTCCGCGGTATATGACAATGCCAGAAGGCATGCCAGAATAATAGTGTCGGACATCCTGCTCTATCATCAGGCCAAAGTGGAAGAAGGGGTAAAAAACGGCACCTTCTTCGAGCTCCTATCGGAAGAGATCAAGGAGGGGAGGGCCCTTTTCGCACAGAGGGTCGCACCTGAGATCACAGCACAAACTGCATTTCTTGACGAGGCTTTTGATATGCTCATTGCAGGAAAGCGGCAGGAGATGAACCTATAGTACTAATTTCAAGTCGAGGATGAAAGCAAGGCAGCTGTTTAAGGCGACAAAGGAGTGCACTAAGCATACGTTGATGAGCCGAGACGAACAATTGATGATAGAGCCTTGATCTGGGGTTGGTGGGGGATTTCTATGGAACAATCAGTGGATATGTTGCAAATGCTCAGGGAACGTATGTGCTCTTCATCCGAGGAGGTCCGCAGAATGGCTGTGGCAGCCCTTGCAGAACTTCCTCTGTCCGATACCAGGGAGGTCCTGTATGAGGCAATGGGGGACGAAAGCTGGCGAGTCAGAAAAGAATCACTGGATATACTCTTCACAGAGGAGCTTGATGATGAGGTCATAGAAGAGCTTGTGGGCCTCCTTCGCGCCAGTGATAATGCAGGTCTCCGCAACTCAGCCTGTGAGGCTTTGGAAAAACTTGGCAAAAAGGCGATTCCGATCCTTTGCCGTTATATTGAAGATGAAGACAGCGATGTTCGGAAGTTTGTCATTGATATCCTGGGTAACATAGGCTCGCCTGAACCGGTTCCTCTGCTGATAAAGGCCCTTGCAGACAGAGACCCGAATGTTTCCTCTGCAGCTGCGGAGAACCTTGGCAAGATCGGCGATGAACGTGCGGTTTCCGATCTGGTGCGGGTATTGGACCGCACAAATATACCCCTCTGCTACACGGTCCTTGAGTCTCTGGGGCGGATAGGCTACCCGGTTCCGCTCGGTCCGATCATGTCGCTCGCCAATGAGGCTCTTCTCAAAAAACCGGTCATCGACTGTCTCGGGGCAGTTGGAGACGCGGATTCTATAGCAATACTTATCGACGGGCTTCGGGAAAAAGCGCGCCATGTGCGTGCGGCTGCAGTATCCTCAATAGTCAGGGTCCGGGACAAGCTAACGGATGAAAATTCACGTGCCAGGGTAAACGCTGCCCTGAAGGCGCTGGCCGGGTCTCCATTGGTAACCGAGCTCATCGCCTCTCATACGGATGTACATACACAGTTGACCGAACCGATGGTGAGGATCCTGGGTTTGATCGGCGACCCTCGCGCTGCGATGCTGCTTCTGGAGGGATGCCGTGATATTCGGCAGCGCCAGTCATGTCTTGATGCATTCAGAAAGCTTGGTCATGAGGGGATGTCTACCCTTATCGAGGCCTATTCGTCGATGGATGAGGAGCATCGTTGCTATATTGCATACATCTGTGGAGAACTGGAGGTAAGAGAGAGTGTAGGCATCCTGAAGGAAGGCATGGCTGATTCGAGTCATTCACTCCGCAGGGTCTCTGCCGTGGCTGCCGGGAATATTCCGGATCCAGGCCTCATTCCTGATCTGGAGTCGCTTCTTAATGATGAGGAGTTGCATGTGCGGGTGGCAGCAGCGGACTCTCTGGCACGCCTGGCCAAGCATGATACCTCTTCCGTAGCCGCCATAGCCGGAACGCTCGCAGCGTCGGAAAACATGGAGAAGCGTCGGAGTTCCGCCGCACTCTTTGCTGCCCTGCAGGACCACGAGCGGCTTGCGCGGCTCATCAAGGACGAGAACGCTCAAGTTCGCAGGGCAGCTGTGTTTGCTCTTGCCGAACTGAAGGCTGCAAACAGTATCAATCATCTAGTTCTGGCACTTGTGGATGAGGAACCTGATGTAAGGATGGCTGCCGCTGGCGCCCTTGGGTCATTGGGTGGAGAACTGGCTGTCCAGTCGCTTCTGCTGGCCCTCAAGGATCAGAACCAGTGGGTAAAGTGTGCGGTCCTTCGAAGTCTCGGTACGTTGAGGGTTGCAGAGGCTGAACCGGCTATTGTCGAACTGGTAAACCATTCCGAGGGGTTGGTTCTGATTGCGGCTCTCAGGACCATGCTGGAAATCAATGCTGAAAAGGCCTGCTGGCTTGCGGACCTTGCGCTGGCAGATCCGGACAAGGAGGTAGTAAAGGCCGCAATAGACATCCTTTCTTTTTTCGATGACAACTGGCTGGACAAGCATCGAGAAAGACTCCTTTTTCATGAGCATTGGGATGTGAGGAGTCTTTTCATCAAGGCCTTGGTGGAGCACCGGGGGGAAAGTGCTTTGCCTGCACTTCGGAAAGCATTGGAGCTGGAAAAAGACGAACTTGTGAAGAGGTTGATCCTCGAGACAATGGACGGATTTTCATGATTTTTGGCGCAGAACCAGAATACCCGATGTCAGAGGAAGAGTTCAGGCTCATCAGAGATCTGGTATACAATTACTGTGGCATGAATTTTACCGCTGAAACCAAGTACCTTCTGGAGAAACGGATTTCCGGGCGCCTTGCCTTTCACAACCTGACAAGCTATAAAGACTATTACCACCTTCTCAAGTACGATATCAGGAGGGACCAGGAGCTGTCCGACCTGATGGATGTCCTTACCACCAACGAAACCTATTTCTTTCGTGAGGCGTTCCAGCTAAAGGCTTTCACCGATGAGATAATACCGGAAATTATGGGAGCAAAGGCGAATAAGGGGGATCATTCTCTTAGGATATGGAGTGCAGGCTGTTCAACCGGCGAGGAAGCATACACGATAGCCATGCTCCTGCTTGAAGCCAATATCCTCAGGGGGTGGAGGGTCGAGATCATCGGTACCGACATCAGCCCCCGGGTGCTCCTGCAGGCGCGCAAGGGGATCTACGGCAAGAGCGCATTTCGAGCCACGGATTCCCATTATGTAGAGCGGTATTTTACTGAGCAGGACGGCAGCTATCGGATCAAGGACGGGGTTCGGGAGCTGGTAACCATAAGTCAGCTCAATCTGTTCGACCATAACCGCTTGGCACTCCTCGGTCGGATGGATCTCATTTTCTGCCGCAACGTGATTATCTACTTTGACCTGCCTGCCAAAAAGAAGGTGATGGAGTCATTCTACCAGATGCTCTGCCCGGGCGGGTTTCTGCTCCTCGGACACTCCGAATCGCTTATGAATATCACCACCCTCTTTTCACTCAGACATCTGAAGAATGACATGGTGTACCAAAAACCTCTGCCTGTATCTGGAGGTATCCAGTGAGGCAGATCAGAGTGGTGGTCATTGACGATTCGGCATACAACCGCCGGACCATAATCAAAATGCTCCAGGAAATTCCCAATGTAGAGGTGGTCGGGTATGCCACAAATGGCGAAGAGGGGCTTAAAAGAGTGCTGGAGCTTCGACCTGACCTGATAACCCTGGATCTTGAGATGCCAAAGATGGACGGCTTCACCATGCTCCGCATAATGATGAAGACCTGCCCAACACCCGCCATAGTGATCAGTGCAAAAAGCGAGGATGAACGTGTTTTCAAGGCCCTTGAGCTGGGGGCGGCAGATTTCATAGCCAAACCGACCAGTACCATTTCCGATGATATCATCAAAATAAAAAAGGATCTTTTTGCCAAGGTCCTGACTGTATTCGAATTGAATATTGCTGGTCTGAAACGCAGCGAGGTGCTGCCGGAGGCGGAAACCGCCAGAAAGAAGGGGGTCGAGCTTGACATGTCGATCTCGCAGCCTCTCAGTTCGCGTTTCTCTGTACTTGCCATCGGTGCATCAACCGGAGGTCCTCCGGCCCTGCAGACACTCCTTTCCTCCCTTCCGACAAAACTCCCCTTTGCAGTCGTCATTTCCCAGCATATGCCTGTCGGATTTACCCGTACCTTTGCGGAACGTCTTAACCGGGCCCTTGCGTTCGAAGTGAAAGAGGCATCAGATGGCGAGGAGGTATGCACGAACCGTGTTCTGATTGCTCCGGGCGGCACTAATCTCGTGTTTGAGAAGCAACAGGAGCGTGTCATCGCTAGGGTTGTTGCGCCATCCGTCCATGACGTGTTTATCCCTTCCGTGGATGTCATGTTCTCTTCACTGGCAGTGTTATATGGTCCAAAGCTTCTGGCTGTGGTGCTGACCGGTATGGGAAATGATGGGAAAAGGGGGGTAAAAGAGGTCAAGGCTGAGGGTGGCGAGATTCTGGCCGAGTCCGAAGAGTCGGCAGTGGTATTCGGTATGCCGCGGGAGGCAATTGCAACCGGGTTGGTCACCAGGGTGGTGCCGATAGATAAGATGGGTCGCGAGATAGAAATGCGCAGCGGAATACTGCATGTGGCGGATTTATGAGCCTCTGCTGATAATGGAATCAACCTGATAGGAGTTGGTCATGTCACAAGATGACGACAGAAATTTGCTGAGCAGGGCAGATGAATTCATGCAGGTGTTCAAGAAAGGGGCTGAATTCAGCCAGGAACTCCTTCGAGAAAACGAACGGCTTCGCTTCCGGATTCTCGAGCTGGAGAATCCCCAGGACAACTCTGAATTGACCACGCAGGACTCTGTGGAGAACCTCCGACTCTTGGAGAGAATAGCTGATCTTGAGCGGGAAAAGGAGGAAATTCTCCAGCGAATCAGCCAGATAGAGGAGGAAAACAAAGATTTTGCCAACCGCTACGTGGAGATCGAGGCTGAAAACAACAATCTTGCAAACCTCTACATTGCCAGCTATCAGCTGCATTCGACCCTCGATTTCAGGGAGGTGCTGCAGATCATAACTGAGATCATGATCAACCTGATTGGGGCCGAAACATTTGCCATTATGCTCCTTGATGAAAAGACCAGGATGCTTGAGGCGGTGGCAACCGAAGGGTTGGAGAGGGAAGATGTCCCTACGGTCCGAATGGGTGAAGGTGTCGTAGGAGACGTTGCCAGGACCGGTGAGAACTATTTCGTTCCTGAACTCAACCGTTATGAGATGGATCTTGCAAATCCGATGGTCTGTATACCGCTCAAGATAAAGGAGCAGTGTATCGGAGTCCTGGTGATCTACAAACTTCTGCTGCAGAAAAAATCCTTTGCTGATGTTGATTATGAACTCTTTACCCTTCTGGCCGGGCATGCGGCCACGGCAGTCTTTAGTTCACGACTCTATTCGGATTCGGAGCGCAAGCTAAACACAATACAGGGATTTCTTGATTTACTTACCAAATAGAGGTATATAAAGCTTTCCTGAGGGGGCAGACATGCAGGAATACAAGGTGCTGATCGTCGAAGATTCACCTACCATGCGACAGCTGATCTCCTTCGCCCTGAAACGGCTGCGTGGGATGAAGATCGTTGAGGCAAACGACGGGGTGGATGGACTCAAGAAGCTCGCGGCCGAAACGTTCGACCTGATCTTTACAGACATCAACATGCCGGTAATGGATGGCCTGAAGCTGGTGAGCCTTGTACGGAATGATCCGGACTTCCGACATATACCGATAGTGATCATAACCACCGAGGGTGCGCAAGAGGACAGGGAACGTGCACTGGCCTTGGGGGCCAACGACTACATAACCAAGCCGATTCAGCCAAACCGTATCCTTGATGTTACCCGCAACCTGCTAAATATTCAGTAACCCCGGACTCTCCAATATCTCCCTGCCGAGAGGAGGTCCGGTACCCTCTTATTCCATCATCCAATAGTGAGGAGTAGGCCTTGAAACGCTTCTTCGTGCCGATCCTTTTGATTCTGGCAGCTCCTTTGCTTATTTTTGCCAAGGATTATAGGCAGGTAACCTATCAGACCGAAAATGCCGGACCGGTAATCTTCGATCATGATGTCCACGTCAAAAAACTCGCCAATGACTGCACGGTCTGTCACAACACCCTCTACAAGATAGCTGCAAAGAACCCTACTACCTCCATGGCCGACATGGAGAAGGGAAAATCGTGCGGCTTCTGTCACAACAAGGTCAAAGCGTTTCCTCTTCCCGAATGCGTCCGCTGTCACATCGTCGATAAGGTTCCAATGGTTATCCCTGACTTCGGGACCTTGCTATTCGACCATAAATTCCATCTTGGGCTGTATACCTGCAGCGACTGTCACAACAAGTTATACATTGCAAAATCGGGGAAGAACCCCCATATCACCATGAAGCAGATGGAGGAGGGGAAATCATGCGGGGTCTGCCATGATGGAAAGACAGGCTTTTCGGTAAAAGGTGAGTGCACCCGCTGTCATGCGGTCAAGGATATCAAATACCCGGTTGCCTCACCTTTCAGTCACGACTACCACCTCAAAATGTTCGGCTGTTACGATTGCCACAGCAAACTGTTCATTGCCGGACCCAATGCCAAACGATACACCATGCGCGAGATGGAGACAGGCAGTTCATGTGGCGGGTGCCACGATGCAAAGACCGCCTTTTCGGTAAAAGGGGATTGCATCCGTTGCCACAGCAAGCCCGAGGATGTGAAGTACGATGAGTCGAAGGCCTTGTTCCCGCATGACTACCATCTGACCATCTATCGCTGCAACGATTGCCACAGCGGAATTTACACCGCTGGTCCCCGGCGGACCCCCTATACGATGGCGGACATGGAAAAGAAGATCGGACGTTCATGCGGTGCCTGCCACGAAGGCGATGTGGCCTTTTCAGCCTGGGGGAGTTGCGAACGTTGCCACAAAAGTACCAAGGAGCTGGATTGGAAGGTTGAGGGTGGCGGGCGTGTGATATTCAGCCACAAGTATCACATGGATAAGAAATACCGCTGCGACAGCTGTCATTTCAAGTATTTCCCCACAGGGACCATGGTAAAGCGCTTCACCATGAAGCAGATGGAGAAGGGTGAATCGTGCGGCGGTTGCCATGATGGCAAACAGGCCTTCAATGTAACAGGGAGCTGTGACCGCTGTCATCCGGTGAAGGATGTCAATTTCATCCTGGATGCCAAGTTCTCGCACCCGTATCATTATGCGCTTTACTCGTGCAGTGCCTGCCACAACAAGCTCTTCATAGACGGCCCGGGAAACAAGAGCCGGACCATGGTCGATATGGAGAGAGGACTTTCCTGTGGAGGATGTCACAATGCCAAGGAGGCATTCGATGTTACCGGAAGTTGCGGTCGCTGCCACAGCTCCGCTCCGGAACTTCAGATCTTGTCGAAGGGAGCCGGACCGACCCCTTTCAGTCACAAGGTGCATGTTGCCCTTTACAAGTGCGATGATTGTCACAACAAGGTCTTTACCACTGGTGTAGCTGCCAAGCGCTACAGTATGGCCCAGATGGAGGCGGGGAAGTCTTGCGGCGAATGCCATAACGATAAGGCTGCCTTTACTGCAGCTTCCAGCTGCACACGCTGCCATCCGGTAAAGGATATCCCGTACAAGGCCTGGGGAGGGCTTTTCAAGCACACAGCCCATATCTCACTCTACAAGTGCTCAAAGTGTCATGACGATATTTTTGTGGCCGGGCCCGGCAGGCGCTCCTATACCATGCCCAACATGGAGGAGGGGAAGTCGTGCGGTGCCTGCCATGACGGCAAAGAGGCTTTTTCCGTAAAGGGTGACTGCGACAAGTGTCATCCAAATACCAAGGCGATCAAGTACGAGTTTCCCGACAAGAAGACAAGCAGTGTCCTGTTCAGTCACAAGGTTCACAAAGATAAGGACTACAAGTGCAAGGACTGCCATTACAAGATATTTGCAACCGGTGTGAATCGGAGGTCGTTCACCATGAGCGAAATGGCTGCCGGCAAGTCTTGCGGTGCCTGTCACAGTTACAACATTACCGGCAGCCCCAACTGCCAGAGGTGCCACAGCGCCGAGGCTGACTCAAGGTAGTTACCGAGCGGAAACCAAATGCCCGCATTATTTATTTAGCCTACTTGATCATACATATTGCTGAGCGGAGGATAGCGTGGAGGAGAGATACAACCCGAAGATCGTAGAAGAGAAATGGCAGAGCCACTGGGAAACCGGCAAGAGCTTCAAGGTAAGCCACGATGAGAGCAGAAAAAAGTATTATCTGTTGGAGATGTTCCCTTATCCATCTGGTAGGATTCATATGGGGCATGTCCGGAACTACTCAATCGGGGATGTCGTGGCACGCTTCAAGCGGTTGAACGGTTTCAACGTGCTTCATCCCATGGGGTGGGATGCCTTCGGGATGCCGGCAGAGAATGCGGCCATACAGAACAAGAGCCACCCGGCGACCTGGACCCATGAGAACATTGCCTACATGCGCGTCCAGCTCAAGAAGATGGGGCTCTCCTATGACTGGGACCGCGAGCTTGCCACCTGCAACGTTGAGTACTACCGGTGGGAGCAGAAACTGTTCCTGGAGATGTATGAGAAGGGGCTTGCCTACAAGCGGAATGCTGCCGTCAACTGGTGCCCAAAATGCGAGACCGTACTGGCAAATGAACAGGTTGAGGATGGCTGCTGCTGGCGCTGTGACAGCGAGGTGAACCAGAAGGAGCTTGACCAGTGGTTCTTCCGGATTACGGATTATGCCGAAGAGCTTCTGGAGTGGACCAACAAGCTCCCCGGTTGGCCGGAGCGCGTTCTGACCATGCAGCGCAACTGGATCGGCAAAAGTTACGGCTGTGAGATCGACTTCCCCCTTGAAGGGAAGGAGAGAGCCATACGTGTTTTCACCACCCGCCAGGATACCCTGTTCGGCGCTACCTTCATGTCGCTGGCACCGGAGCATCCTCTGGCTCTGGAACTGACCACGCCTGAGCAGCGACCGGCTGTCGAGGCTTTCATCGAAAAGGTACGAAAGACCGAGAAGTCGGCGCGTACCGCAGACGACCTTGAGAAGGAAGGGGTTTTTACCGGCTCCTACTGTATCAATCCGGTAACCGATCGGAGGATGCCGGTCTACCTTGCAAATTTTGTTCTGCTCGACTATGGCACCGGCGCGGTCATGGCTGTGCCTACCCATGACCAGCGCGATTTCGAATTTGCGAAGAAATACGACCTGCCGCTGCAGGTAGTTATCCAGCCTCCTGGCGAGCAGCTCGATTCCGCGACTATCACTGCCGCATTCACGGCAGAGGGGATCATGGCCAACTCGGGACAATTCGACGGTATCGGGAGCCTTGATGCCAAAGAGAAGATAGCAGACTATCTGCAGGAGAAAGGTATCGGCACCAAGACGGTGAATTTCCGGCTGCGCGACTGGCTGATCTCTCGCCAGCGTTACTGGGGCAATCCGATACCGGTGATCTACTGTGCCTCTTGCGGTGTGGTACCGGTTCCCGAGAGCGAGCTTCCGGTGGTTCTTCCCAAGGATGTTGCGTTTACCGGCGAAGGGGGTAACCCGCTTGCCAGGCTTGAATCCTTTGTAAATGTTCCCTGTCCCAGGTGCGGCAAGCCGGCCCGTCGTGAAACCGATACCATGGACACCTTCGTACAGTCCTCCTGGTACTTCCTCCGTTACTGTTGCCCGACATTTCTGGATGGACCGGTTGAAAAGAAAGAGTCGGAATACTGGATGTCGGTTGACCAGTACATCGGTGGTATCGAACACGCGGTTCTGCACCTGTTGTATGCCCGCTTTTTCACCAAGGTGATGCGCGATCTGAGGTACGTTGACATTGACGAGCCGTTCACCAATCTGCTCACGCAGGGTATGGTGATCAAGGATGGCGCAAAGATGAGCAAATCCAAGGGGAACGTTGTCGATCCGAATGCCCTGATAGAAAAGTACGGCGCCGACACCGCACGGCTCTTCTCCCTCTTTGCCGCCCCGCCTGAGAAAGATCTTGACTGGAGCGATCATGGTGTCGAGGGGAGCTATCGCTTCCTGAACCGGGTCTGGAAACTGCTCTTTGAGCTTTTGCCGATCATTTCGAAATCAGCCCCCCCTCTTGATCCGTCGACTCTCACGGATGCCGGCAAGGGGCTCCGCAGGGTGGTTCACAAGACCATCCGCAAGGTGACCGAGGATGTGGGGGAGAGGTTCCACTTCAATACCGCCATTTCGGCGATAATGGAGATGGTCAACGCCTTGAGCTCCTTTGAGCCGAAGAATGCTCCGGCCAACCTGCCGGTGCTCAAGGAGTCTGCGGATGCGCTGGTACTTATGCTGGTCCCCTTTGTCCCCCACTTCGCGGAGGAGCTTTGGGAGACCCTCGGGCATGTCGGCGGCGTGGAGGCAAAAGGGTGGCCTGCCTACGATGCAGCAGCGGCAGAAGACGAGGAGTTGCTGGTGGTACTGCAGGTGAACGGCAAACTGCGCGGCAAGGTGACCGTCCCTGTTGGGGTCACACAGGAGACGGTCCAGCAGTTGGCCCTCTCAGATCCGAAGATACAGATCTACCTTGAGGGGAAGACGATCCGAAAGGTCATCTATGTCCCAGGGAAGCTCCTGAATATTGTTGTCGGCTGAAGGCTCGGTTGAATGTGCATATCAGCGAAGACCCGGCAGGCTTCCAATCCCTGCCGGGTCTTTTTGTGCGTAGCTCCGATAAGGGTTGTGAATCCCCCCGAGTATGGCATAATCTCTACAGTTACCGCAGATCAAGCGTTGCCACGATTCTTCCCCAATGCCAGAGGGATTCATGAATGTAACTACTACTAAAAACGACTATTTCCCGTATCAGCTCCAGATACGAAAGGCTGCCTGGCGCTCCATGGGGCTTGCAGAGGTTTCAGCCGACATTCGCGAGAGAAAACTCCCGCCGGTGATGTTCTACCGCGAACTTGCCCGTCGCCTCTCCGATCGGCCCGGTCGTACCATGCCGCCGGTGCAGGCGGGCATGCTCAACCTCTATGCGCTTCTTACCCGGGTATACCGCTATCTCTGCGACCGCTATCTGCTGGAGCAGCATCCGGGGCTTCTCTTGACGGTACTGGAACGGTCCGGTTTCGCTGCCGGTTCACCGGAGTACGCCGAGCTGGCAGGCCGCTTTTGCGGGATCTTCCCCCCGGGTGCTGTTCTGAGTGGAGAGTTTGAAGACGGTTTCCTGTGGCTGGGCAAGGACGATCCGGCATGTACGCGTCGACAGCTGGTTGCGCGGGAGATGCTTCTTCTGGTGCTGGCTGGAGAAAATCGTGCACTGGACCCTTTCAGAGAGATACTCGACGATGCGGAGTTGACTGCTACCAGTCGGTATCGGCAGGCCGTGGCTGCACTGGAACTGGAACTCTCCAAGGCGCCGAGCGTTGACCCCTTTGACCTGACGCTGCCTGAGCTGCTCAGGCTTCCTCTAAGGTCTGCCCCCGATTCGCTCTACGATCAGCTGGAGTATGTCCGGGGCAAATGGCGGGCCGTATTGCCGGAAGAGATGCTCCTTGAGATTCAGATAGCATTTGTCGTAGTTGAGCAGGAGAGCCGGGTCTTCGCTCCGCGGGGCGAACCGGGGAGCATCGATGTACTGGAATTCGGCCGTGGTGCGGGTGCTGTAGCGACCAACGATTACTACCCGGAGCCTGAGAGTTTCTCCGCAGATACTGACTGGATGCCCAATGTGGTGCTGCTGGCCAAGATGGTCTATGTCTGGCTTGGGCAGCTCTCCAAGGAGTATGGTGCGGAGATCAAACGGCTGGACCAGATACCGGATGCCGAGCTGGACAGGCTGGCAGGATGGGGTGTGACCGGTCTCTGGCTCATAGGGCTCTGGGAACGCTCTCCCGCATCCCAGCAGATTAAGCAGCTCTGTGGGAATCCGGATGCCATCTCCTCGGCGTATTCTTTGTTCGACTATGCCATTGCACATGATCTGGGTGGGGAGGGGGCGCTCTGGAATCTCAAGGAGCGGGCGCTAAAGCGGGGCATCCGCCTGGCGAGCGACATGGTGCCCAACCATACCGGCATCTACTCCAAATGGATCATCGAGCACCCTGAGTGGTTCGTGCAGCTCGACTATCCGCCGTACCCCGGTTACAGCTTCACCGGGCCGGACCTGTCGTCGTCACCCGAGATCAGCATCCATATCGAGGACGGCTACTGGGAGCGGCGAGATGCAGCCGTGGTCTTCAAGCTCTACGACCATCGGGACAAGAGGACACGCTACATCTACCACGGCAACGACGGCACCAGCACCCCCTGGAACGACACTGCCCAGCTGAACTACCTCAACCCCGAGGTGCGCGAGGCAGCAATCGGCACCATTCTTCACGTGGCGAGGATGTTCCCGATCATCCGTTTCGACGCAGCCATGACCCTCTCGAAGAAGCATTACCAGCGGCTCTGGTTTCCGCAGCCCGGGCATGGCGGAGTGGCCTCTCGTGCCGACTACGGCATGTCACGGGATCAGTTCGATTCTTCCATGCCCGAGGAGTTCTGGCGCGAGGTGGTGAACCGTGTGGCGGGCGAGGCCTCCGACACCCTGCTTCTGGCCGAGGCATTCTGGCTCATGGAGGGGTATTTCGTCCGCACCCTCGGGATGCACCGGGTCTACAACAGCGCCTTCATGAACATGCTGAAGAAGGAGGAGAACGCCAAATACCGGCAGACCATCAAAAACGTCCTTGAGTTCAACCCGCAGGTGCTGCAGCGTTTCGTCAACTTCATGAACAACCCGGATGAGAAGACTGCGGTTGAGCAGTTCGGCAAGGAGAACAAATACTTCGGTGCCTGCGTCCTGCTTGTGACCATGCCGGGGCTACCGATGCTCGGCCATGGTCAGGTGGAGGGTTTGCACGAGAAGTACGGGATGGAGTACAAGCGCGCCTATTGGGATGAGCCGGTAGACGAGCATCTGGTACGGGAGCACGAGCGACGGATCTTTCCGCTGATGCGGCGGCGCTGGCTTTTTTCCGGAGCGACCAGCTTTGTCCTCTACGATTTCTGGGTCGGCACGGCCGTAAACGAGGATGTCTTTGCCTATTCCAACCGGGTAGGCGACCAGCGGGCAGTCATCCTCTATCACAACAGATTCGCCTCTACTGCCGGATGGATAAGGACATCAACCTCGTTTGCCTGCAAGGCAGACAGCGGAGAAATGGAACTGCGCCAGACGACGCTGGGGGATTCCCTCGGATTCAAGGGGGATGGAAGGCATTACTACATCTTTCGCGACCATGCCTGCGGCCTGGAGTACATCCGCAACGGCAGGGAGCTCTGCGAGCAGGGGATGTTCGTGGAGATGCAAGCCTACGAATACCACGTCTTCCTCGATTTCAGAGAGATTTGGGACGACGAATACGGCACCTGGGGGAGGCTCTGTCACCAGCTGGAGGGGCGACCGGTCTTCTCCATGGATGAGGAGGTTAAGCAGCTCAGATATGCTCCGCTCATTCACCTCTTGCGGAATCTTCTCGACAGTCATAGCGGGCTGCTGACAGGCGCATTTGCTGAACTCGATGCCAAGAGCCTTGACAAGGTGAGATCCGCTTTCGCCATAGATCTGGCTGCATTCATGGATACCCTGGCAGGGCAGGCAGAGCTGACAGCCGACTCCCGGCCGATCATTGACGGGGTGATGAAGGAGCTGAGCTGGCTTGAAGCGCATCTTGGAACGGTCGAGAAATCCATCTCCCCGGCAGGTTACACCTCGCGCCTGCTGGCATTTGCATGGCTCTGTCTGCACCGCATCGGCGAACTGGAAGAGGCAGATGAGCCGGCAGCTGCAACGACAGAGCTGGTCGAACGATACGGGCTTGCCCGCCCCTTCCAGGAAGAGCTCTATGCCGAAGGTGGTGGTGCGGATGATCCGCTCTCTCTCCTTGACGTCCCCTCACTCATGCTGCTTCTCTCGGCCATGCTGCACTGGCAGGAGCTGCTGGCGCTGACTCAGGACGAGCAGGAGGATTGGATGCAGGACCTCCTCTCCGACCGCGCTGTTGCAGCTTTCATCGGTCGGCACACAAGCGGCGGTTTCGAGTGGTTCGTAAAGGAGCGCTGGGAGCTTCTGGTGCAGAGCCTTACGCTTGCCGCTCTGATGAATGAGGCGGGTGCATCAAAGAGCGGCAAGGTTTCACCTGCCCGGCTGAAGGCTTTGCGCAATGCTGAGAAGTCGCTGATAGAGCGTGCTGCTGCAGCCGGCTACCAGGTGGGCCTTTTTCTGCTTCACCACTGACAAACAACAGCGCAACCAATGAAAGGAGTCATATCATGGGTGTTGCCTTACAGCTAGACAAAATGAGCCTTGCCGACAAACTGCAAACGATGGAAACTCTTTGGGACGACCTTTGCCACCACGTGCATGATATCGCCGTTCCCGAATGGCACCACGAGGTACTTGCCGTTCGTGAAGCGGACCTTCTGGAAGGTAAAGATCGTTTCAGTGACTGGGAGGCTGCCAAGGAAACGATCCGCGAGTCAGTAAAGTGAAGATTCGCATCCTTGATGCTGCCCAACCTGTCTCTTGCGTACAATCAACCGTTTGGCCCTTCCCACGGAATATACCATGATATCTCGTAGTGCTATTCCGATATTTCATGGCAGAAATCAATTGTTGAAATATCCAGCAACGAAACCGGATTCAGTTGTATGCGCTTCGGGATAAATGTTTCATTTTGGCAGATCCCCAGTTCACGCGCGCGTGAACTGTTCAACAACGAGTTGGGCAACAGGAGGGAAAATGAAAAGAGTCGCAGCTAATCTCACCATAGGTTCTCTGCTCCTTTCAGTGGTGTCAGTAGCAGGAGCAGAAGAGTTGATTGGATGGATGAAGGAGAAGATTAATCAAAGGGATGTGAATGCCATATTTCGGTATGAAGTTGACGGTAAGACTTACTATGGATTGAGTATATTGGGCAAGGATGTGATGTACCCCCTTTATGATGCTGCAGGCAATTACGTATGTTCTCCGAGTGGGGGCCTTACGGGCCGTGGTGATGGGAAATGTCCAGAGTTACGTATGAAGATACAGCAACAAGAACAAGTGAAAATTTGGGAAAAGCTAGAAAGTCGAAAGAGTAGAAGTCAGGAGAACGAGTAGAACTCAAAAGCCCAACCAGGAAGATACAACTGACCAAAAAACCGTCAGGTGATCTCCCCGCCCGTTAGTCCCGGGAACTTGAATAGTTACATCTAGGAGTTTATCTGAACGCCGAGACACCGACAAATCTTACCATGGAGGAGCTTTGCTTTCGCTTGATGGGGCGCGAGGAGCGGATACTTGCGCTGGTCCGGCGTTATTTCTCCCTGGATGACCTGCTGGCAATCAAATCCCGGCTCATCGGCACCGGTTTCATCGGCGGCAAGGCTGTGGGAATGCTCCTGGCGCGCGCCGTCCTCACGTCAGACCCCGAGGGGGGATGGGAAGAGCTCCTTGAGCCTCACGACTCCTTCTTCGTCGGTTCAGACGTCTTTCAATCGTATATCTACCACAACGGCTGGATGAAGCTCTTCCTTGAGCAGCGGAGCGAAGCCGGATTTCTGAGCGGCGCTGCCAGGCTGCGCGAACTCTTCATGGATGGGGAGTTTCCTCCTGAAATTCGTTCCGCATTCCGCAAGATGCTGGAATACTACGGCCAGTTCCCGATTATCGCCCGCTCGTCGAGCCTTCAGGAGGATGGTTTCGGCAATGCATTTGCCGGTAAATACGACAGCTTTTTCTGCGTCAATCAGGGGCATCTCGACGACCGCCTCGCCGAATTCGAGGCTGCGGTGCGGCGGGTCTATGCCAGCGCCATGAGCGACGAGGCGCTCCAGTACCGCCTGCAGCGGGGACTTGACCGTCAGGAAGAGAACATGGCCGTTCTGGTCCAGCGCGTCTCCGGTCGCCGGCAGGACGGATACTTCCTTCCGGCGTTCGCAGGTGTCGGCGTCTCGTACAATACCTTTGTCTGGAACCCCTCCATTGACCCCACGGCAGGGATGCTCAGGCTGGTGGTAGGACTCGGCACCCGTGCGGTTGACCGGGTCGAGGGTGACTACCCGCGGATCGTCTCCCTTGATCAGCCGATGCTTGTTCCCTATGGAGACCACGATGACCTGCGCAGATTCACACAGCGCGACGTGGATCTCCTGGATATCGATGCCAACTCGCTTCGAACCATATCGCTCCGAGAACTGCTGGAGCGCGAGCACCGGCTTCCCATGGAGCTCTTCGGCGAAAGGGATAAAGGTGGCTGGCTGGTCACCTTTGAGAGGCTCCTTACCCGAACCGGTTTCACTGGAATCATGAAACGGCTGCTGGCGACCATTGAAAAGGCGTATGATTATCCGGTTGACGTGGAGTTCACCGGGAATTTCCAGGATGACGGCTCCCTCAGGCTCAACGTGGTACAGTGCCGACCTTTGCAGACCCGCGGCGTGCAGGCCAGGCGTGTGGAGATCCGTCACCGTCCGGATGGTGAGACCCTGTTCCGCTCCCATGGGAGCTTCATGGGGGGGAGCGTTGTGCAACCCCTGAAGAGGGTTATCTCGGTCGATCCGGAAGGGTACTCGGCGCTGCACCTCTCCGACAAATACGAGCTGGCGCGGATCATCGGCAGACTGAACCGGCTCCTTCCGTCACGGGATGAGATGCCGACCCTGCTCATGGGGCCTGGCCGCTGGGGGACCACAACACCTGCTCTCGGCGTGCCGGTGAGGTTTGCCGAGTTCAATGCGATTTCAGTGCTTGCAGAGGTCGCCTTCTTTGCCGGCGGTCTGATGCCTGAGCTCTCCTTCGGCTCCCACTTCTTTCAGGACCTGGTGGAGTCCGGGATATTCTATGCTGCGCTCTATCCAGAAAGGAAGGGGTGCTTTCTCAACAGCGGACTGATGGAGGCACTTCCCAATCGTCTGGCAGAGCTGCTTCCCGATGACGCACGATTTGCCGGGGTTGTGAGGGTGCTGGACCTCCCGGACGGCTTCCGGCTGTCAGCGGATATACTGAGTCAAGAGCTTGCCTGTAC
The DNA here is from genome assembly GCA_964528055.1 of uncultured Geoanaerobacter sp. Classification (GTDB taxonomy): domain Bacteria; phylum Desulfobacterota; class Desulfuromonadia; order Geobacterales; family DSM-12255; genus Geoanaerobacter. The sequence goes on from CAZGQM010000017.1 coordinate 54,693, forward strand.
ACTCTTCCATGAGGAGTCAGTCGACTCTTCTGGTGCTTCAGTGTCTCTGGCAGCAGACAATCGAGCTGCAGATGAGGACGACAACTGGTTTGTCACCACCGGGCTGCCTGGTCTTGATGCGGTCCTGGGAGGTCTTTGGCTGGGGGATAATGTAGTCTGGCGGGTGGACAGCGTGGATGATTACCGCAGGTTCGTCCGGCCATTTGTGGATGCCGCGCTTGCCGAAGGGAGGCAGGTGGTGTATGTCCGGTTTGCCGCACATCCGTCGCTGTTGGATGACGATCCGCGCATAACCATAGCTAATCTGGATGCCTTCTGCGGTTTCGAGTCCTTTACCGTCCGCCTCCATGTCCTTATTGCCATGGCGGGTCCGTCGGCCTTCTATGTATTTGATTGCCTCTCAAGCCTTCTGGATGCGTGGGCCACGGATGCCATGATCGGCAGTTTCTTTGCCGTTACCTGTCCGCTCCTCTTTGACCTGGATACGATTGCCTACTTTGCGCTGCTGCGGGGGACGCATCCCTTTGAAACCATCAGCAGAATTCGCTCCACTACCCAGCTCCTTCTCGATCTTTACAGCTTTGGTGATACACTCTATCTCCACCCACTGAAGGTCTGGCGCCGCTCCTCTCCTACCATGTTTCTTCCTCATCGCCAGGAAGAAGGGGCCTTTTTTCCGATAACCGCCAGCTATGAGGCCACCAATCTCTTCATGTCGCTGAAAAGCCCGGATCTTGAAACTGTCGCTCCCCACATTGACCATTGGGAATGGCTCTTTCTTCAGGCAGGAAAGCTGGCAAGGGGTAAGGCGAGCGCCAAAAGCCGCCAGACCATGGTGGACGAATTCTGCCGTCTGTTGTTGGGCACTGATGATCGGATGCTTGCGCTTGCCCGTCGTTACATGACACTGGAGGATTTCCTCTGGCTAAAGGAGCGACTGATCGGTACCGGCTACATCGGAGGTAAGGCTGCCGGCATCCTGGTGTCTAGGGCGATCCTGCGCAAAGACCGGGAACGCGAGTGGGATGCGGTGCTGGAGCCCCATGATTCCTTCTTTATCGGATCAGACCTCTTCCATTCATATCTCGTGCACAATGGATGGTGGCGGATATTCATGGAACACAAGACCAAGAAAGGGTATTTCAGCGGTGCAGCCAAGCTTCGCAAACAGCTGCTTCTCGGTGCGTTTCCGTCCGATGTTCATGAGGAGTTCCAGAAGCTCCTTGAGTATTTCGGCCAGTACCCGATAATAGTAAGACTCAGCAGCCTTCAGGAGGATGGTTTCGGGAACGCCTTTGCCGGAAAGTACGGTAGTTTTTTCTGTGTGAACCAGGGGACGCCGGAGGAGCGTTACTGCCAGTTCGAGGAGGCGGTCAGGCTTGCCTACGCAAGTACCATGAGCGAGGATGCGCTCGATTACCGGCTGCAGCGGGGTCTGGACCGTCAGGAAGAGCAGATGGCGCTGGTGGTGCAGCGGGTGGCAGGGGCCTATCACGGACTCTACTTCTTTCCGGAGATCAGTGGTGTTGCTCTTTCGTACAATACCTTTGTATGGAATGAGACAGTTGACCCGCATGCTGGAATGCTCCGCCTTGTATTTGGCCTTGGAACCCGTGCCACTGCCCGTGTCGCAGGCGACTACCCGCGGATCGTCTCACTCGATCAGCCGACCGTGGTCCCTTTTGGAAGCGAGGAGGCCGACCGTCGTTTTACGCAACGCCAGATTGATCTGCTCAACATTGAGCAGAACGGCTGTCAGACCATGCAGATTGCTGATCTTCTCGACGAGGGGGTTCACATCCCAGAAATATACCATGCATTTGGAAGCAGGATGTCGGGCAGGGCGCGAAAAGGTGTTGAACCAGCTCTTAGCTTTGACCGAATGCTTGCAGAGAGCCCCTTTGCCGCCATAATGCGTCAACTGCTGGCAACGCTGGAGCGAGCCTATGACTATCCGGTGGACGTTGAGTTTACGGCAACCCTGCCTCCGGAGGGTGGACTGCGGGTCAACCTTGTACAGTGCAGACCGTTGCAGACCCGTGGTGTACAGGTGCAGCGGGTGATTATTCCTGAAAATCATCCGGAGGATGCGCTGCTCTTTCGTTCGCAGGGGCATTTCCTCGGGGGGAGCATGTTTCTGCATATTCGCCGGGTGATCATGGTCGAGAGCAGCGCGTTCATCGCTCTGCCCCTAACTGACCGTTATGAGCTTGCCAGGATTATCGGCAGGCTTAACCGACTGATACCTTCCCGTGAGGAGCTGCCAACACTCCTGATGACCCCCGGTCGTATCGGTACCACGACCCCTGAGATGGGTATTCCGGTCCGATTTGCCGAGATAGATTCCATGGCTGTGCTGACAGAGGTTGCGTTCACCGCAGGTAGCCTGATGCCAGAACTCTCGTTTGGGTCGCACTTCTTTCAGGATCTGGTGGAGTCAGGGATGTTCTATGTTGCGCTCTATCCGGACAGCAAGGAGTGCAATGTCAACGAAAAGCTGCTTTCGGCGCTTCCCAACCGCCTTGCCGAGCTGCTTCCGGATGATGCGCGATTTTCTCCATTTCTCCGTGTGGTTGATCTGGAGGACGAATTCTGTCTCATGGCTGACATCGTAAGCCAGGGAGTTATCTGCTGTGGAAGCGTAAAGGAGAATAATGCGTAACGGTAATATCAATTTCTTGAGAATCTTCAGTCCACTGATGCTCTGCCTTGTTCTAATGAGCGGTTGTGCGACGGTTACCAGGCCTCTGGAAGGGATCGTGCCCGGGCGGAACCTTGAGACGCTTACTGCTGCAGTTTCTGTTGTGCTAAAGGGACCAGAGAAGAGCCTTGGCGGACGAGGATATCTCGTTTACCGCAAGCCGGACCGCTTCCACATCGTACTCCTTTCGCCATTCGGTCTTACCCTTCTGGAGGTCTTTTCCGCGGGCGAGAACCTGACCTGCCTCATCCCCTCCAAGGGGGTTGCGTACACCGGCAGAATCATCGATCTCCCCGACCGTGAAGGACTTCGAAGCTGGGGGATGATGCGCTGGGTTGTGGATAGCCCCCCTCCATCCGGGCCGTCGCTCTACCGGGACCATTTGACCGCCGAGGGTGTACGGGAAAAGGTCTTCTATGATGGGCAAGGGCTGGTTATCCGCAAGGAGAGCGAGAACGGCGATCAGGTCAGCTTCCTTGACTACACAGTTGTTAATGGAGTTCCGGTGGCTGAAGTGATTGAGATTGCCTCGGCAACGGGCGAACGGGTTCGGCTTACCTTCAGCGATCCTGAGGTTAACCAGCCGGTGGAAGATGCCATGTTGAAGCCTGATCTAACGGGGGTAAAGCTGCTGCCGTTTTCCGCATTCAAAGGGTTTTCGAATTGATCACAGGTATGAAGGAGGCTATTAATGAGCGCTGACTGGCAACGTTACATACGGTATCTATATGACTGCCCTGAGATCGGCCTTATGCTTGATATCAGCGGGATGGACTTTCCGGATGATTTCTTTGCACAGATGGAACCGGCCATGCAGCGGGCCTTTGACTCCATGGCTGAGCTGGAGCGGGGTGCCGTGGCAAATCCTGACGAGAACAGGATGGTGGGGCATTACTGGCTCAGGAACCCGCAACTAGCTCCTGACGCCTGGATTGGCGGAGAGATCGAGTTTGCAGTGCGTGCCGTAAAGGAGTTTGCCGCTTCCGTACACTCTGGCGAAATAGCCCCTCCAACCAGGCGTGCCTTTACCCGGTTGCTTGTGATCGGCATAGGTGGATCTGCCCTGGGTCCGCAGTTCGTGGCAGATGCCCTTGGTATGCCTTCTGACCGGATGAAGCCGTATTTCCTTGATAATACCGATCCCGACGGCATGGATCGCGTGTTTGCAGAGCTCGGTCCCGCACTTGCAGAGACCCTGATCGTGGTGATTTCCAAGAGCGGCGGCACCAAGGAGACCAGGAATGGAATGCTGGAGGCCCAGGCAGCCTATAGCGCCATCGGGCTCGACTTCACAAAACATGCCGTCGCAATCACCGGGGCAGGGAGCGAACTTGACAGGATAGCAGTTGCAGATGCCTGGATTGCCCGTTTCCCCATGTGGGACTGGGTAGGTGGTCGCAGCTCTGTGACTTCTGCGGTGGGGCTTTTGCCTGCTGCCCTGCAGGGGCTTGACATTGACGGATTCCTTGCCGGTGCACGCGCTTGTGACGAGCTGACCAGAAACAGCGTGACAACGGCTAATCCTGCGGCGCTCCTCTCACTCATGTGGCATCATGCCACCAACGGACGGGGTGAAAAGGATATGGTGGTCCTTCCTTACAAGGACCGGCTTCTTCTCTTCTCACGTTACCTGCAGCAGCTTGTCATGGAGTCCATCGGCAAGGAAAAGGATCTGGCAGGCAATCTGGTTAACCAGGGGATAGCGGTATACGGCAACAAGGGGTCTACCGACCAGCATGCATACGTTCAGCAACTCCGTGAGGGGGTGAACAACTTCTTTGTAACCTTTGTCGAGGTACTGGAGGAGAGAAAGGGGCGGTCGATGGAGGTGGAGCCGGGTGTTACCAGCGGCGACTTTCTTGCAGGCTTTCTCCATGGAACCCGCCAGGCGCTTGCTGGCAATGGCCGCCAGTCCATGACCATCACCATTGATCGGCTTGATGCCGGGAGTGTTGGGGTGCTTGTCGCCCTTTACGAGCGTGCAGTCGGCTTCTATGCCTACCTCGTCGGGATCAATGCCTATCACCAGCCCGGAGTCGAGGCCGGCAAAAAGGCAGCAGGAGCGGTGTTGGAACTACAGGGCAAGGTTATGGTTCAGTTGAAGGCCGATTCCGTGAAATCCTACAGTGCAGACGAGCTTGCTGAAGCCGTGGGACAAAAGGATCAGGCCGATACGATATTCCGGATCCTGCTTCACCTTGCTGCGAATACCGGTCGCGGCGTGGTCATGGAGCGGTCGGCCCGTATCTGGGAGAGCCGGTTCAGCTACGCAGGGAACTAAAGCCCGAAAGAGTCAAAGGATCAACAATGATAACGGATGTAGAGCAGCTGCGGGCAAAGGGGATGTCGAAGCTGAGCGACGGGGATATCCTTGCTGCAATGGTATATTTTGAAAAGGCGGTCAACTCCGGTGGGACCCCTGACTGCATTTCCTGTTTCGGGTATTGCATCGCGAAGGAGCGTGGGCAGGCGTCAAAGGGGCTGACATTTTGCCGCGATGCCTTGGAGCGGGAACCGGATAATCCGCTCCATTACCTGAACATGGCGCGTATTCAACTATTGATGCGCAATCAGAACGAAGCTCTGGATCTGCTGAGGCAGGGGGCAGCCTGCGGCCATGATGATACAATCCTTGCCCTTATCGAGGAAATTGGGACGAGAAAGCCCCCCGTACTCTCATTTCTCCACCGGGATCATCCTGTCAACAAGTATCTCGGCATGATCCTGGGCCGGCTCGGGATCAGGTAATCCCAATTTCACGTAAGTCACCATCATAATGGCTTGTACTCGACTATTCAACGTACGTCGCAGCAATCCCTCGCCATTGTGCTCTCATCCTCGCCGTTAAATCTGGCTACCTCCAGCCACGCTCCTGATTTAACAATGCAAAAGCTAGGTGCCCGGAAGGTGAGGGGCAGATGGGCGGTAGAAGTCGATGGCATTCCCGTACAAGGCCTTTCTCGCCATCTCATCGCCCAGGAGATCGGCCACAAGGAGAAGGTCATCATCACTGTAAGGCCTCGGGGCCCGGGTAGACGGAAGGTCGGTCCCGAACATCAGAGCGTCGGGATTGGCAGCGCAGATCTCCAGTAATGCCGATCTGACGTCAAAATCGACCCGCCCGAATCCTGTTGCCTTCACTCGTACCCCCTGCTCGGCAAGTTTCAGGAGCTGTCCGAACCCTTCCCCTGACAGCCCCAGATGATCGATGCTTACTGCCGGGAGACCAGCAAGGGTAGCGTAGAGATCCTTCAGGTCTCTGGAGTCAAGATAGAGCTCCACATGCCATGCCACAAGTTCATAGACCCTCCTTGCAACCGTTTCCAGCTGCTTTACATCCTCTGAGCCGCCACGCTTCAGATTGAACCGAACTGCACGTACCCCTGCACCGTTGAGCAACAACAACTCCTCGGTCGAAACGGTTGCCGGAAGCTGCGTCACCCCCACGAAAGAGGGGCCGAGCCTTTTCAGGGCATCCAGCAGGTAGCTCTGGTCAAAGGCCTGAAAGGAGCCTGATACTATCGCCCCTCCAGCCAGTTGATGCCCGCTGGTCCGCGCCAGGTAGTCGTCACAGGTGAATACGTCCGGGAGGTATCCGTTGTTCGGCACAAGCGGGAAACGGCTGTCGATGATATGGAGATGGGAATCAAAAAACCTGATGGGACGTTTCTGCCTGTGATCTTCCACTGCCAACCTCCTTTGTTGAATGAAGCTCTGAGGATTTCTGCCATCTTGACATATGTACCACAATGCAGTAAGGATTCCAGATGTTGACTTCTACGTTGATTTACTTCTTGGGCGCATCGGTTGCACTTACCATCGCGCCGGGACCTGACAATATCTTTGTGTTGACGCAAGGGATCGCGCGCGGAAGGAGACCAGCCATTATCACTGCACTCGGCATGTGCAGTGGGATCAGTATGCATACCATCGCAGCGGCATTTGGCATCTCGGCGGTATTCTATTCATCGCTGGTTGCGTTCAATGCGGTCAAATATGCCGGTGCAGCGTACCTTCTTTATCTGGCGTATAAAACTCTCAAGGAGCGTTCAGCGGTAAAGCTTATGAACGCTGATGAGAGGAGTGACGCTTCCCTGTTCAAACGTGGATTCATCATGAACGTTTTGAACCCCAAGGTCGCCATGTTTTTCCTGGCGTTTCTGCCGCAGTTCGTCTCTCCCCAGACCGGCTATTTCCCCCTTCAGATGCTCATGTTAGGGCTCATATTCATGCTGCAGGCCGTTGTCATATTTTGCCTGATCGGTTATTTTTCCGGGGGGATCGGCAGCTTCATTCTGGCTAGGCCAAAGATCGCGAAGTACTTTGACTGGCTTACTGCCGGTATCTTCGCATCCTTGGGAGTCAAACTGGCTCTTGCACAAAGATGACTGTTCGAGCAGTGGAAAGAGTAACGCAATCAGTCCAATGGAGTGCCGGTCTGATCAGCCTCAGGCAGGTCCATTCCTATCTGCCGTCAGCGCACGCAAGATTGCCCTGATAAAGACGACGGATATAAGAGCTGCAGACCAGTTCACAAACAGTATCCCCCACCAGACCCCCTTCAATCCCCAACCAAGGTGAATTGCCAACAGCCAGAAGAGTGGGACAGGTGCGAGGAACTGGCGGAATACCCCGATTGCAAGCGATATCTGTGGCCGCTTGATCCCCTGAAGTGCGAACGAATTGATGTAGAGGATGACATAGGCTCCGAAGACAAACGCTGCGATCTTCAGATAGCCGGTCCCTATGGATACAACCTTGGGGTCCCTGGTAAAAAGCCCCATCAGCTTCCCCGATCCGAAAAAGACAGCCGCAGAGCCGAGTGTCATAAGGGCAAACCCGCTGCTCAGGGCTTTCTTTACGGTCTCTTTCACCCGGTCGAAACGTTGGGCACCGCTGTTCTGGGCCACCATAGCCAGGGTCGCTACATTGAGCCCCATAACAGGGAGAAGGACCATCTGTTCGATTCTGGTGGCGATACCGTATGCTGCAACCGCCTCTGTGCCGAATCTTCCCACGAACCAGGTGATAAGGAAGATGCCGAAGGCCACGGTCAGCATGGTCAGGCTCGAAGGAAAACCTTGTTGTGCCAGTTCGATAAAGGGTCTGGAACGCGGTATGGCGAGTCTCCATGATTTCCGAGAGACCAGGCCGGTCTTCAGGACGCGGCTGAAGAGATAGATGCTCCCCATACCCTGGATGAACACCGTTGCCCATGCAATTCCGGTAAGGCCTAGCGCGGGGAGCCCCAGCCCTCCGTAGATGAACCATGGGTCGTAGATAAGGTTGAGGATAAAGGCGACGACCAGGAAGTTGCGGAAGCTTTTGGTGTCGCCTGCAGCGTTCAGGACGCCGTTTTGTGACTGGTTGGTGATAAAAAAGCCTGCGCCGGAGAAGATGGCGATGACATAGCTGTGGGCGGTCTGAAGGTAGTCGCCGCTGGCTCCCAGAAGGGCCAGGATGGAGGGTGCGGAGGTAAGGCCGAACAGGGTGACGAGCAGGCCGTGGATCAGTGCAAAGGAGAGGGTCTGCGCTGCATAGAGTTCGGCATTCTCCGGGTGGCCGGCGCCGAGGGAGTGCCCGATGAGTGCTGTAGAGGCGGTGGAGATGCCGCTACCCACGGCAATGATGAGAAAAAAAACCGGGAATGAGAGTGAGATGGCGGCCTGGGCCTGTGTGGAGATGAGTCCGGCATAGAAGGTGTCGACCACGTTAAACATGGTGTTGAAAAAAAAGCCGACTCCAACAGGAACCGCAAGCCGCATCAGCAATTTGGGTACCGGCGCAGTCAGGAGGTCGAGCGAATTGTTCATGGAATGGATTCCCTTCCCCCATCCTCATACCCGCACATCTCAGTGCTGTCAACCTGAATCCGTCAGTTGCAAGGGGTCTCATCCGCCCCGGTTAGGAGCTGTTTATGAAAGAATTGGATTGATTATTCCTGGGATTTGTGATTAGTAATTACAAACTGAAATCCTGGGTCATCTGGGTGAGATGCTACGAAACCGCTCTGCTAGGGTCGGTTCGATTTAATTGAGAGGAGGAAGTACACGATGAGAGGATCAAGAAGTCGGATCATTGCGGCAATCATGCTGACGTTGTTAGTCATTGCCGGCACGGCATTCGCCGCACAGGGGAGCAGTAAGCTCAAGGTACAGATCCCGGTCGCGCCCGAGCTGTATGCCAAAGAGCCGCAGCCACTTACGGTGGATCAGTGCGGACAGTGTCATCCGGGTTATTTCCGTGAGATAAAGCAGGACGGTGCAAAGCATAAGTTCGATTGCCAGAAGTGCCATGGCGTGTTCCATTCGTACAATCCGAAAAAGGCCAACTTCGATGCCATTATGCCGAAGTGCGCCAGTTGCCACAGCGAGCCGCACGGGCCGAAGGTCACCAACTGCGGCAGCTGTCACACTAACCCCCATACCCCTAAGAAGATGACTATTTCCAAGGCCTTGACCGATGCATGCTTCCAGTGCCACCCCGGTCCGAGAGAGCAGCTTGCCAAGTCGCAGAGCAAGCACACCAAGGTTGCCTGCACCACATGCCACACATCCCATGGGTACATTCCCAACTGCTTCGCCTGCCACAAGCCGCACAACAAGGGGCAGGAGGTTGCAACCTGTACCAAGTGCCACCCGGTTCATAACCCGCTGACGATCACCTATCCCAAGGACTCACCGGCCGTTACCTGCGGAGCTTGCCACAAGAAGGTTTATGAGAAGTGGCAGAAGACTCCGAGCAAGCATGCAAAGGTCAACTGCGCTACCTGCCACCATACCAAGCACAAGTACGTGCCAAAGTGCATAGAGTGCCACGCTGCGCCGCACAACAAGTCGTTCCTCTCAAGATTCCCGAGATGTCTCGACTGTCACCTGGATGTGCATGACCTGCCTGCAGCAGGTGAGAAAAAAAAGTAGCTGATACATAAAAAAGCCTGACAAGAAAGGCCCTCGATCCGTCGGGGGCCTTTCTTTATGCGCAGAACCGGAGAGGCTCTTCAGATGCCACGGACTTTGGCTGAACAGTTACAACTGTCTGTCGGAGCCCTTTTCTGTTGAGCAAAAAACCCCTTTGTGGTACGTTTACCTGTTTTCAAATTTTGCATGATGCCGGGAGAAACCTAGATGTTTGGTGCACTCATAAAGAAGTTTGTAGGGAGCAAGAACGAGCGCGAGCTGAAGCGCATGTGGCCGGTCGTTGAGAAGATCAACGCAATGGAACCAGCCATCTCCAAGCTTACTGACGACCAGCTCAGAGAAAAGACCAGCGAGTTCAAGGAGCGGATCAAACGGGGCGAGACGGTTGAAGCGATCCTGCCTGAGGCCTTTGCCGTCTGCCGCGAGGCTGGGAAGCGGGTTCTGGGTATGCGCCACTTTGATGTCCAGCTGATCGGCGGCATGGTTCTTAACCAGGGGAAGATCGCAGAGATGAAGACCGGCGAGGGGAAGACACTTGTTGCCACACTGCCGGCGTACCTGAACGGGCTGACCGGGCGAGGCGTCCATGTCGTTACGGTCAACGATTATCTGGCCAAGCGCGACTCGGACTGGATGGGGCGGATATACACCTTTCTCGGCCTCACCGTCGGCGTGATCGTGCATGGGCTGGATGACGGCGAACGGCGGGAGGCATACGCTGCCCACCTCACCTACGGTACAAACCATGCGT
>CAZGQM010000018.1:0-57120 GCA_964528055.1 uncultured Geoanaerobacter sp.
GCACGGCACTGGCAGCCCCGAGCGTCATCAAGTTAAGCCACGTGGTTGCCCAGCACACCCCGAAAGGACAGGCCGCCGATTACTTCAAAAAACTGGCCGAAGAGCGCACCAAGGGTCAGGTAAAGGTGGAAGTCTATCCGAACAGCCAGCTCTACAAGGACAAAGAGGAGATGGAAGCGCTGCAACTGGGCGCCGTGCAGATGCTGGCACCCTCCCTGGCCAAGTTTGCCCCGCTGGGGGTAAAGGATTTCGAGGTATTCGACCTTCCCTTCATCTTCGACAACTACGATGAGCTGCACAAGGTTACCCAGGGCCCGATCGGTGCCAAACTGCTGGCCAAACTCGGGCCGAAAGGGATTCATGGACTGGCCTACTGGGACAATGGCTTCAAGGTGATGAGCGCAAACAAGCCGCTCAAGACCCCCGAAGACTTCAAGGGGCAGAAAATGCGTATCCAGTCCTCAAAAGTGCTTGACAGTCAGATGCGCTCCATGGGTGCAAACCCGCAGGTAATGGCATTCTCCGAAGTCTACCAGGCCCTGCAGACCGGCGTTGTGAACGGCACCGAAAACCCCCCTTCAAACCTCTACACCCAGAAGATGCATGAGGTGCAGAAATACGTAACACTTTCCGACCATGGGTATCTGGGGTATGCCGTGATCGTCAACAAGAAGTTCTGGGCCGGGCTGCCGGCTGACATCCGCACCACCCTTGAAGGTGCCATGAAGGATGCCACCAAGTTTGCCAACGACATCGCCAAGCGAGACAACGATGAAGCGCTGGCTGCCGTCAAGAGATCCGGCAAGACACAGTTCGTCACCCTGACTCCTCAAGAACGAAACCTCTGGAGGAAGACCATGGACAAAGCCCACAAGGAACATATGGGCCGCATCGGCGCCGATCTTGTCAAGGAAGTCTACAAGGAAACCGGCTATAACCCGAACTAATGTTCCAGGCCGCTGCGGCCACGCAGCGGCCTTTTTAACGACTATTTTCAGGAGCTGACACCATGATGAAATACCTCGACCATCTTGAGGAGATCATAATTACCTTCCTCATCGGGGCAGCGACAATCATTATTTTCGTCGCTGTAACGCACCGCTACCTTTCGGGCATGCCGATCCCCGGTCTCCAGGACTGGCTCCTAACAGTAAACATGAGCTGGTCCCAGGAGCTCTGCATCTATATGTTCGTATGGATGGCCAAGTTCGGCGCTGCCTACGGCGTTCGCACCGGAATTCACGTCGGAGTAGATGTCATAGTCAACCGGCTCCCCGAGTCCTGGCGCATCAAATGCGTTGTGTTGGGTATCGCCGGCGGAGCGCTCTTCACCGGCCTGATAGGTACGCTGGGGGCGCGCTTCGTCTGGGAAAACGGCATGCATTACGCCCTTTTCACCCTGCTGGGAATGAATGTCGGCGATGTCCCCCAAGGACCGACCACGCCGGACCTGGAATGGCCGACCTGGATCATCTATGCGGCGGTTCCGCTCGGTTCATACCTTATGTGCTTCCGCTTCCTGCAGGTCGGATGGAGCTTTATCCGTACCGGTGAACTGCCGCACCACGATCACAGCCATGTAGACGGCCTCGAAGAGGTGAAAGTCATGGATGCCACTGAAGCGCTTGAGGAATATGAAATCCATAAATTCGAGGACAGGAAGAAAGATGGGGGTGACAAATGAGTACGACTACTGTAGCCGGCTGGGAGCAGTTCACCAAGGAAAAGGCTACGAAATGGCTGCTCTGCATCGCCGCAGCTCTTGGAGCGATAGCCATGTTCGGCAGCACCGGCATCGTATTCGCCCTCCTGTTGGCGCTGATGCTGACCGGCATGCCGATCTCCATCGCCCTTGGTCTGACCGTTCTCTCATTTCTCTTCTTTTTTACCGAGATACCGACTGAAGCAGTAGCGATGAAGCTGTTTACCGGCATCGAGAAGTTCGAGATCATGGCAATTCCATTCTTCATCCTGGCCGGGAATTTCCTGACTCATGGCGGTGTCGCAAAAAGGATGATCAACTTTGCCACTTCCATGGTAGGTCACTTTTACGGTGGTCTGGCACTATCCGGCGTCATTGCCTGTGCACTCTTTGCCGCTGTCTCCGGCTCCAGCCCGGCAACGGTTGTCGCCATCGGTTCGATCCTGCTCCCGGCCATGGTAAAAGCCGGCTTTCCCAAACGGTTCGGAGCAGGTGTCATCACCACCTCCGGGTCGCTCGGCATCCTGATTCCTCCTTCCATCCCGATGGTTATTTACTGTGTAGCCACCAACTCATCGGTCGGAGGGCTCTTCATGGGTGGTGTCGTTCCCGGCCTTATGCTGGCAACCCTGCTGGGAGTTGTTTCCTGGTGGATAGCACGCAAAAACGATTATCCCCGTATGCCGAAAGCCTCCTGGGCTGAACGGGGCAAGGCTTTCCGTGAGAGTGTATGGGGACTGATGCTGATAGTGATAGTGCTTGGCGGGATCTACAGCGGCATGTTCACCCCGACTGAAGCAGCGGCCATGAGTGCGGTTTATGCGTTTGTAGTCGCGGTATTCGTATATCGAGACATCACCTGGGCGAAAATCCCGAAAGTCCTGCTCGATTCGGCCAGCATGTCTGCCATGCTGCTCTATATCATCACCAATGCGGTCCTCTTCTCCTTCCTGATGACCCACGAGCAGATCCCTCAGCTCATGGCAGACTGGATTCTGGGTCACAACCTGGGCGTGGTCTCCTTCCTGTTGGTTACCAACGTTCTGCTGTTACTGGCCGGCAACGTAATGGAGCCCTCCTCGATCATCCTGATCCTGGCGCCGATTCTTTTTCCGGTGGCAATGAAACTCGGCATTGATCCGATACACTTCGGTGTACTGATCACCGTCAATATGGAGGTCGGCATGTGTCATCCGCCGGTGGGTTTGAACCTGTATGTAGCCAGCGGCATAACGAAGATGGGTATTTCGGAGCTTTCAGTGGCGGTATTGCCCTGGCTGATCGCAATGATCGGTTTCATGCTGCTGGTCACCTATGTGCCGGCTATCTCCCTCTGGCTGCCGCGGCTGCTGGGCTATTGATTGAAAGGAGAACATTCTCAGAGCATTACAAAAGGCGCTAGGAAAAGCGCCTTTTGTAATGTAAAAGGTTACCAACATCGCTGTTCATGCTGTGGGAGTAAATCAAGATGAAGCACCGCATCAACCTGCTCCGCGAATTTTCCATACCACTGCTGGCAGGGGTCGTAGTCGCAGTCATCTGGGCAAATCTGGATCCTTCCGGCTATCGGGAGTTCAACTCCACACCTTTTCTGGGGGGACTTTCATTTCACTTCGTAGCAAACGAACTGTTCATGGTACTGTTCTTCGGCATAGCTGCAGTTGAAATCACCCAGAGTTTTCTGCCTGGAGGCGCCTTGAACCCGATCTCAAAGGCGGTCAATCCTCTGCTGGGCACACTGGGGGGCGTTCTCGGCCCTGTTGCGATCTATTTCAGCATTAATGCGCTTGTGGGAGCCCCGGAATTGAATAACGGGTGGGGTATTCCTACAGCCACTGACATTGCCCTGGCCTGGCTGGCCGCCAGAACCGTGTTCGGGGCAACCCACCCTGCGGTATCCTATCTGTTGCTGTTAGCCGTAGCCGACGATGCCATCGGGCTGGTTATCATTGCCATTTTTTACCCAAATCCCGATCTGCCGGTCGAACCGGTCTGGTTACTGCTGACCGCCACCGGCATGCTTGCCGCATGGCTGCTGCATCGCTTGCACTTCAAAAGCTACTGGCCGTATCTTCTGCTAGGGGGAACTCTGAGCTGGACCGGTCTGCACCAAGCGCACCTGCATCCGGCCCTGGCTCTGGTCTTTATCATTCCGTTCCTCCCTCACGCCAAAAGAGAGCGCAAGCATCTCTTTGAAGCAGATCCCGGCGACCATACCACCCTCTCCCGGTTCGAGCATGACTGGAAGGTATTTGTCGATTTCGGCCTCTTCATGTTCAGCCTCTCCAATGCAGGAGTTCAGTTTTCCAGCATGGGAACGGTCACTGTGCTGGTGCTGATATCATTGCTGGCCGGCAAAACTGCCGGAATTTTCAGTTTTGGTTGGCTTGCCACCAGATTTGGTTTCGCTCTCCCCAAAGGGATGGAATTGCGTGACCTGTTGACAGCCGCCATTATTGCCGGCACAGGATTTACTGTTGCCCTGTTTGTTGCAGGAGAGGCCTTCAGCGACCCGGTAATCAAAGGTGCCGCGAAAATGGGGGCCATGCTGAGCATTATTGCCGCCATCTGCGGTATTGTAGTAGGAAAGTTGCTTGGTGTTATCAGGAAGACTTGACAGATCGTTTAACACGGAATATAGTTCTCATTAGAATACAACTGATAGACGATACTACTCAACCACCCGCGAGGGTGGGGCGGAAAGCCCATAGGGTCTCCCAGAGACAGCCGGGTTGCCGAAACTATCTTGGATAGATAACGGCAACCCGGTTTTTTTTTCCAATCGTCGCACCCATAGAGCAGAGCAGACCAGGGTGAAGCAGCGCAAAACGAATAGGTCTGTCCGTTGACAATCCAATACCGTATTGTAGAGTGTAATTGATTATTTACTTAACCCATGGAGCTATTCTATGAAGAGTCTGGCAGGCTTACTGGCACTCCTCGCCATGCTGGCGCCGGCGCAATCACGTGCCGCTGACCTCGAGGTCGACGGAACCACGCTGTTCAGGATTGAGCAGCGTAGCGCACCCGGCTTCAACAAGCAGTCGATACTCCCTGCCACGCAGTATTTGGGCATGGATGTTTCACGGATAGGCGGGAAAGACCTATCGTTTCACTTCTACGGATGGGGGCGGCTCGACTTGGCCGACAAGAGCGGCGAGAGCACTACCGCTCGCTCCACCGACGGGAACTTCACCTACGGCTATCTCCTCTACCGCTTCCCTAAGGCCAATGCCCAGCTAAAGGCAGGACGCTTCTTTGTCTATGAAGGGGTAGCAGCCGAACAGGTTGACGGCGTCTATGCAAGGACCGACCTGAACAAAGGTTTCACGATAGCCGCATTCGGCGGGATACCGGTAAAACTGGACAGGGCGAACTCCACCAAGGGTGACGCCATCGGCGGCGGACGGCTCGGATACCGCTACGGCGGCATCTTCGACATAGGGCTTTCCGGGCTCCAGGAAACCAATTCTCCCACCCCATGGGGGAAAAGCAACCGACAGCTTGCCGGACTGGACCTCTGGCTCTCGCCAGTCAGGATGATTGAACTTTCCGGCCGGAGCAGCTACAACGGCAGCACGAGCGAGTTGGCCGAACATTCCTACAGCCTCAATCTCAAACCGGTTGCCGGCCTTACTGCTGCAGTGAACTACGCCGATATCCGCCTGAAGGACTACTACACCTTTACCAATCTCCCTTCTCTCTTTAACCCTAACAACAACGAAAACTACAGATCGTACGGAGCAAACGCCACCTACCGCCTGACGCAACTCTCGTTTCCGACCGAGATCACCATCGACTACCGGCACTACAAGCGCGACCAAGGGAACTCCGACCGCTTCGGCGGAGAGATCCGAATAACCCCGATTGCGAAGCTCAGTACCGGCGTCTCATTTGCCCGGACCACTGCAGCCGCAGGGATCATGTCGTACTACGAGGCACGCGCCTTTGGCATGTACACTACCGGACGCTACAGCGCCAATATCGACATGATAGCCAATGTCTACGACCAGAATGTGTACGGCAAGAAAAACGCCTACGAGATCACAGGAGGGTGCGGGTATCAGGCAACCCCGTCGCTGCGTGTTTCCGGCGAAGCCAGCTACGCTGACAACCCCTGGTATGACGGGGATGTCAGAGGGGTGCTCAGACTAACCTACGCATACAACAACAAAAAAGGAGCCGCACAATGAACCGTGTCACCTGGATAGTTCCGGCGGCGCTCGGCTTCGGGATGCTGCTCATTACTGCATGCAGCCAACTGCTTCCCGCGTCAGGCAACCTCCCCACAACCCACCCTGAAGCCCTCCCCCTGGGGAGACCGGTCTGTACCGAATGCCATGAAACGGCGCTTAAGGACTCGCAGAAACCATACTCGGTCTTCGACCATACGCAGTCATTCGTCAAGGACCATCGCTTCGCAGCCCAGTCAGAGGAGCGGACCTGTGCCATCTGCCACAAGCAGTCGTTCTGCACTGACTGCCACGCAAATCATGGTGAGATCAAGCCGTCAAAAAAACTCGGGGACCGACCTGACCGCGAACTTGTCCACCGCGGCGATTTCATGACGCGGCACAAATTCGAAGGTAAACTCGACCCGGCTAGCTGCTATCGCTGCCATGGCCGTGCAAACAACGAGAAGTGCGTGACCTGCCACAGGTAAGGCCGGGAAAAGTGAACGTGAAGAGATTGGCTTACCATACCCCTTAAGTCACCTTTCACTCTTCACCATATACAAGCATTATTCAGGAGACCCTTGATGACTATCCGCCAAATATACTACACACTTACTGCCGGACTGATCGCATTAGCCATCTTTGGTTGCAGCAAGTCAAACAGTTCTGCGCCAACTATTGACAAATCGGGCAAGCACCCGGCCGGTTGGGCAACCTCCACCGGAAGTAGTCACCCGGATGCCGCAATCAACAGTATGGAACCGTGCAAAGAGTGCCACGGTAGCAATCTCACCGGGGGTATAAGCAAGGTCAGCTGTTTTTCAGCCACCTATGGCGGCATAAGCTGTCACTCCTTTGGCCCATCCGGACATTCGGCAGGCTTTGCAAACGCCAACCTACACGGTGCCCAGGCCAAAGCGGCCGCAGGGGGCGTTAACGGCTTTGCACGCTGCCAACTCTGTCACGGCAACGACTTCAGAGGAAACGGCTCAACTAATAAAAACTGCACCTCCGCCACTTGTCATCGCGTAAATGCGCCCCACTCTCCCAGGCCGTGGCTCGGCGCTACCAGAACCCATACCAATACCGACTCCAGCAATGCACCGGTCTGTGCAGGGTGCCATACCAATGGCGCAAATTCGACACGCGCACCGTTTGCCGGCGAACCGGTGGGGACCACCGGCTGTTTCAACGCCTCCCTCTGTCATGGACAGGTAAGTCATCCGGCCGGATGGAATGACCCCGGTCAGCACGGCGCATCTGCCAAGGCAGCACCAAGCGGCAACTCCGGGCTGGAATACTGCAAGATCTGCCACGGCACCGACCTTCACGGCAGAGGCATTGTAAACAGCTGCTTTTCTTGTCATACCACAGCCCCACATTCGCCTGTACCGTGGCGCAAGACCTTGGCAGCACCAACCGGCCGGACGCACAGCACCACCGCTACCGGCAATGCCCCGACCTGCGGCGGCTGCCACTACCTCAATGCACGGCGGACAACGCCAACTCCCCTGCCGGCAGGGGTGACCCCGACCTGCTTCGACAACACCCTCTGCCATGCCCTGGTCGGACATACTGCCAACTGGGCGCTTCCGGCAAATCATGGCCTGGCCGCCCGCACGGCTCCAGGCCCAGCTTCCGGCTTCAGTTACTGTGAGAATTGCCACGGCAACGGCTCCGTTCAATACCCCCTGTTCCAGGGTGGACGGGCCCTCACCACCTGCATGAGCACCACCATTTGCCACCAGTCAACCTCTCCTCACCCGAAGACCCCTTGGGACGGTCCAACGTTGTCACATACCAACGCCAGTGGACAGAATGCCGTTGTCTGCGCGATCTGTCATACAGCCGGTGCAAATCTGACCTCGATCTCGACGAGCAAATATGCCCCCTATGTCGGAGGGACACCTGACTGTTTCAACAACACCCTCTGCCACCCCAACCTCGGAGACTGCACCAACTGTCACAGCACTACCCGGGGGACTGGCCGGAGGGTTGTGATCGGCGCCGGAGGAGTTGCCGGCGGCGACTATGCACTTGCCTCCCATCACGTACAGAGTTTTCCGGTTGCCGCTGCCACCTGCGACATCTGCCACGACCAGGCGAGCCACAAGAGCGTTGACACCGCCAACGGGGTCAGAGTGTGGCTGACCAATCAGGACACCGGCGCCCGGATTACGTACGACGGTACCGGAGCAAGTCTGGAGCCGTTCTGCGTCTCCTGTCATAACGGCGACGGTGCAGCTATTCAACCGATCCCGTCTCAGCCATTCAAGGATTCCGGAGACACCACTGCTCCGCCCAATATCAACTGGACTGTGGGAGGGATGGCACACAGCGGCACGAATGCCTGTTACAACTGTCACGGAAATTCAGCAGGTGCATCACTTACTGCAACCGGCACCACAGGCAGTCCGATAATCAATGGCCATGGCTCGGCAACGGCCAAACTTCTCCAGTTTGCCTATGATGGCACCCTGGCCAACACAAATGCGGCAAACTTCTGTTACCGATGCCATGCCACCATCCTGACTCAGTTTGGAAAAGCCCGTCATCATACTGCCGCTCTGTGCAAGGATTGCCACAACCAGCATACTGCCAAGGCAGGCTCCCACGCAGTCCGCACCAACACCGCCGGCAATGCCATAAACGGGGCAACCGGGGCACAGATGACATCCTATCCAGCCTTCTTTGCATCCCCTGTAGCAGGCAATTTCAGTGCAAAGAGTATCGTCTCCGGCACAGACCTGGAGGCAACCCTCTGCTTCAAATGCCATTCTGCTTTCAACCCTCCAGGTGCCAGCGGGTATAATCAAAACTCACCATCTGGTGGCTTTGCAATGACTGATATAGCCAGGGAATTCAATCCTGCCAACGTAGGGAATTACGCGACTACAGGTACTGCAAACTGGGAAGCCAATGAAACCGCCGGCTCATTCCACCCGCTATTCACAACTGCCGGGGGAAACCTGGGGGCAATTGACCTTTTAAACCTTACCGTAGCTTCGGGATTCAACAGATCAACGAGAAATCTTATGACCTGTTCTGACTGCCATGCATCAGACACCACAACAGACCCGACCGGTCCACACGGTTCAGCTGCCGGGTTTATCCTCAGAGGGCCAAACACTCTCTGGAACAACACTCTTCAATTGGTAGCTGGAGGAATGCCTGCAGGAACATTCTGCGCCAACTGCCACGCTTCAAACTTTGCCAACAGCCGTTTCGCTCACACAGATGCCAATCATACCAATAAAGGATTCCTCTGTTTTGATTGCCATGTAATCATACCACATGGCAGCCAACGACCTGGTCTGCTGGTTGCGCCAAATGGTGTTAATGCCGGGGTACCTGCAGCTGCTGTTACTGATGCAATTCCTTATATGAAGTTTCCTGCTACGATTGTAGGCCTACATATAAATTCCTATCCAGTGAACAACACTGTGAATTGGGATAAACCTAATTGTACCACTGGTGGCGCTTGCCACTGAGGACTCTAGAAGAGGCAGCTATTGACTACTTTCCTGTCGACTCGTAGAACAAGGGTGAGGATCCATACAATCCTCACCCTTGTTCTATTACTCCAGATAATTTCTTGCAGTGACTCGTCTGAATCATCTGCCCTGAAACTCATCAATGCATACAACAGAGCCTCGATTCAAGCCTACAGAACCTCTGATTTCTCTGCACTTAAAGATGTTGCCGGGGACAAGGAACTGCGGATCATCAGTGTATTGGTTGAAACCAGGCGCAATGCAGGACTTGTACTGGAATCAACATTGGAAGAGCTCAAAGTTACATCCGTTAAAAGTAGCGGACAGCATGGAATGATCGTGGAAACAAAAGAGCGCTGGCGCTATCATGACCGCTCTCTGTCCCCTGGAAAACCTCCTGGTAAGGTCATCATTGCTGACATGACCATGCGATACGAATGTTCAAAGGAATCGGGAAACTGGAAGGTAATGAAAGTGACAACCATTCCCACCAATCAACGATGAAAAGCAAATGCCCCGCTTCTTAATCGACTGCGAGGCATTTGCATTACTGTTATCTGGAAACACACACCAATTGCCTCTGTTACAGCAACTCCCTACCGAACGGCGAAATCTCACGCAAACGCCGGATGATTGGCGGCATCTCCCTTATGACGGCATCGATCTCTGCGTCTGTTGTGAAACGAGACAAGGAAAACCTGATGGAGCCATGGGCACAGGTGAACGGTACCCCCATGGCGCGAAGTACATGCGAAGGCTCCAGAGAGCCTGAAGTGCAGGCACTGCCTGAAGAGGCACAGATCCCTTTTTCCGAGAGAAGGAGCAGGATTGCCTCACCTTCCACAAACTCGAAGGCTATGGAGACGGTGTTGGGGAGCCGCTCTGCACCTCCGCCGTTTATACGGGCCGACGGGATCAGCCTGAGCAGTTCGGCCTCCAACCGCCCGCACATTGCCTTTACGCGGGTGTTTTCGTCACTCATATGCTGACCGGCAAGCTCGCACGCCTTGCCGAGCGCTATGATGGAAGCGGTTGCCTCGGTGCCGGCCCTGCGGCTCTTCTCCTGATGGCCCCCGACCATGAACGGCCTGAACGGAACCCCCTTGCGGAGATAGAGTGCGCCGATCCCTTTGGGTGCATGGAGCTTGTGCCCGGAGAGCGACAGCATGTCTATGGTGGAGGCGGCCATGTTCAGAGGAATCTTGCCCACTGCCTGTACCGCATCGGTGTGAAAAAGCGCCCCCTTCTCTTTGACGATCCGTCCTATCTCCTCGATCGGGAACACCACTCCCGTCTCGTTATTGGCATACATGACCGATACAATGGCGGTCTCTTCATCAACCGCCCGCTTCAGCTCATCCATATCGAGTCGACCCGCGCCGTCCACATTCAGTTCGGTAATACGGTAGCCGTGCTTTGTCAGGTTGCGGCAGAGCGTCAGAACTGCCGGATGCTCAACCCTTGTGGTGATGACGTGACGCCGGTTGGGATAGATATCCAGTGCAGAGCGTATGGCGGCATTGTCACTCTCGGTGCCGCAAGCCGTGAAGATGATCTCCTCAGGATGCGCCCCGAGCAGTGCCGCTACACGGCCGCGTGCTTCATCGACCTTCTTCTGTACCTGTCCGCCGAAAAAGTGCATGGAACTGGGGTTGCCGTACAGTTCGCAGAAATAGGGGCGCATCTCCTCAAAGACCGCCTCGTCCACCTTGGTTGTCGCATTATTGTCGAGGTAGATCTCTTTCATGACTGGAGCTCCTCCACAACGATATCTTCGCTGACCTGTTCACGGAGCTTCTGCTCCACGAACTTTGCCGTGTATCCGGAAGAGGCACATCCCGCACATGCCTTGCGGAAGGCAATCTGCACCGTGGAACCGGCTATGTCGATCAGCTCGAGATCACCGCCGTCCGCCCATAACTGCGGTCTGACCTCGTTCTCCAGCACCTCCTGGATGAGCTGCATCTTCCGGAGGTTAGTAAGCTTCTCAGGCCGCTTTGGAGCCTCGCTTTTCTGCTCTCCCAAGGCTTCGGCAATAAGCTCCTTTATCTTGGGGATACAGCCGCCACATGCTCCACCAGCCTTGGTGAAATGTGTCACCTGTTCTGCGGTATGAAGCCGGTTCTGTACGATAACCTTTTTCAGGAATCCATCGGTCAGTCCAAAGCACTTGCAGACGATTTCACCCTCCTGCTCATGGTCATGCCCATGGTCCTGATGAACAGGCAACGGTCCGCCGCGATACTTTGCGATTGCGACCTCCAGGGCCTCCTGACCCATGACGGAGCAGTGCATCTTCTCTTCAGGGAGACCGCCGAGAAAGTCGGCAATCTCCTTATTGGTAACGGCAAGGGCCTCGTCTAGCGTCTTACCCTTGATCATCTCGGTAAGGGCCGATGAAGAGGCAATGGCGCTTCCGCAGCCAAATGTCTGGAACCTTGCATCGACTATCCGTTCTTTCTGGTCGTCTAACTTGATGAAGAGTTTCAATGCATCTCCACAGGCCAGGCTCCCTACCTCCCCTATAGCATCGGCATCAGGGATGTCGCCCACGTTTCGCGGGTTGAGAAAATGCTCTTTCACTTTATCCGTGTAATCCCACATAATTCCTCCGGATGACGGCTCACCAAAAGTCCATCTGCTGCGTTACGCTCAATCTTCGTGATTGCGACGTAGCCTAAGACTACGCCTCATTCTCCAGATTTTGCAAGCCTTGCATATGGAGCATTTTGCTTTACCATTCGATGATTACAGTTCTTTATAAACCTTTAAACAGGACAATTCAAGTCCTATTTACCGACTATGAATTCTCGTCCTGCGGTCATTACCTCGTTCAGCTTCCGTTCGGAAGATGCTTCGCCGTAAAGTCTCACCACAGGCTCGGTACCGGACTTGCGAAAGAGCAGCCAGCTTCCGTCCTCCAGGATCAGCTTTACACCGTCGATCGTGACAACATCTTTCACTCTCACACCGCCAATCTCGACAGGGACAGCGCTTACCTTATCCTTGTAGATAGCCTCCAACTCTGGCGACAAACGGATATTATCCCTTCTTGTAAGGTAGCGCCCAACTTTTGCATAGAGTTCCTCCAGAAGTAGGCGAATGCTCTTCCCTTCACGGGCAACCATCTCTGCTACCAGAAAGCAGGCGAGTATTCCGTCCTTTTCAGGGACATGCCCCTTTATGGAAAGCCCGGCACTCTCTTCTCCGCCAATAATAATCTTGTCCTGGCTGATCAATTCGCCGATATACTTGAACCCTACCGGCGTCTCAAAGAGTTCGATCCCGTGATGACGCGCCACTGCGTCAATCAGATGTGAGGTGGCAACGCTGCGTGCGACACCGCCAGATATTTTTCTGACCCGTATAAGATAATCAAGCAGAAGTGCAATGATGTAGTTGGGCTCTATGTAGCTACCGTCAGAGTCTATGATGCCGAAACGGTCGGCATCCCCGTCCGTTGCAAGACCGATCCGGATGGTCGGATCACCTTTTACGAGATTGATTAAATCGTGAATATTTTTCTCGGCAGGTTCCGGAGGGAATCCTCCAAAATAAGGATCCCGGTGTGCGTTGATCTGATGAAACGCAATGCCTCTCTTGATCAAAGGGGTATCGAGATAGCCGCGAGCTGTTCCATAAAGCGGATTGAGCGCTATACCGCCCACGCGACCTACCGCCTCGAAATCAATTTTGGTCTCCAGATCCACAAGATACGCGGGCCTGCAATCAATCATTTCCAGGAGGCCATCCTGCTTTGCAGAATCAAGCGACAACTCTCTATAAGATATTTCACCAATCATCTCGTTTGCACGACGTTCGATATCGCTGGTTGTTTCCGGAAGGGCCGGGCCGGCCCAGGCAGGTGAAAATTTTATGCCGTTATACTCAGGCGGATTGTGGCTTGCGGTAAAGTTGATGGCACCTGCGGTCTTTCGGCGCAGGATCTCGAATGCAATAACCGGTGTTGGGGTGTCTCGGTCACAGAGAAAGACCTTTACCCCGGCTCCCGCCAAAACCTGCGCTGCTTCGCTGGTAAACCGCTCACCCATGAAACGGGAATCACACGCAACGATTATACCTTTATCCTTATCGCCTGTAGAAATAACATGATCAGCGATGGCCTGTGTCACCACTCGTACATTGTCAAAGGTGAAATCCTCACAGAGTATACCCCTCCATCCTGACGTTCCGAACGTTATCCTCGACATATTCCCCCCCCGTAAATGCTTATGCAGAGCCGCTCAACAGCAGTAATGTAGCCGCAAGCCCCTGTGAAAGGTTAATACACACCCAAAGACGAGTCAAGGGAAACCGTGAAAAATGAGCGTAGTTCCAGGGATTTTTCCAGTTGACTTCATGGGTGCAAAATTGGTAAATTTAGGCTTACCTTTGAAACAGTCGAATGCAGAAGAGGAGGAAGAATATGCAGTGTCAAACAGTACTTCGCGGTACAGAGTGTACATTCTGGGGAAATCATGGGTGCGTGTTCTCTGATGGATCCTGCCAAGTCATCGTGGAGAACTGCGAAGGATGTGAACGAATTGCTGACGGTTCAATTGGACGTGTCTGCAGCGCCTATCCGGCTCCAGCCAAAAAATGGGATGATGGTCTCTGTAATTTCGCCACCCACGTAAAGGTGGAGATCAAGACCGAGGAGACCAAGGTCAACCCGCTCAAGGCATCCAAGAAAGCCTCAGGCGGCAAGAAGAAGTAACTTTCGGTCAGAGAAACGCCGAATTGCGGACAGATTTGTATTCTGTCTACACAATCAAAAAAGGGGGGCCCTGCCCCCCTTTTTTTCGTCAACGAGTAACAGATGCCTACAGAATTTCTGGCCTGCCCACGCTGTGGTGAAAAAGTCAAATCATATCGCAATCCGATTCCCACAGTCGATATCATAATTGAATATGGCGTAGGAATCGTATTGATCGAGCGGAAGAACGATCCTCAGGGGTGGGCGCTACCCGGCGGCTTCGTTGACTATGGTGAAACTCTGGAATCTGCTGCTATACGCGAAGCAGCGGAGGAAACCTCCCTTATTGTTACAGATCTGAGTCTCCTGGGCTGTTACTCAGATCCCTCTCGTGATCCTCGCCACCACACAATAACCACCGTTTTCATAGCCAAAGGATACGGGACCCCAGTTGCGGCAGATGACGCGAAAAGCCTCTGCATCTTCTCCTTGGACACTCTCCCAAAGGAGCTATGCTTTGACCACGCACAGATTCTCGCCGATTACGCTGTCTCAAGGGATATCCGTTGACTCATCTATCACTTCAATCTTTTTCATCGACTTGCCAGCCATAAAACCAATCACTTTTTCGGGTGGCATAGGTCGGCTGAAGTAATACCCCTGCATCTCATCACAGAGCTTTTCCCTTAGAAAATCCAATTGCCCTTTGGTTTCAACACCCTCCGCTATTACTCGCATATTGAGACTGTTCCCCATAGCAATAATTGCGGAGGTTATGGCTGCATCAGTAGTGTTGGACTCAACCTCTCGAACAAACGACCTGTCGATTTTCAGGGTGTTGACGGAAAAACGCTTGAGATGTGAGAGAGATGAATAGCCGGTTCCAAAGTCATCTATAGAGATGTTGATTCCCATGTCGCGCAGCTCATTCAAAACGGAGATAGTGAAATCAGGATTCTGCATGATTACCGTCTCGGTGATCTCAAACTCCAGGCAATCGGGGGATAGCCCTGTCTCGCGCAAAATATCGGCAACTATGCCCAGGAAATTCTTCTGCTGCAACTGGTACCCCGAAAGATTAACCGCTACCCGAGGGTTAGTAAGGCCCTGCTGCTTCCACGCAATACACTGAATGCCAACCTGACGAATCACCCACTCGCCGATAGGAATGATAAGCCCGGTCTCCTCTGCAAGCGAGATGAACTCTCCCGGTGCAAGAAGACCGAGCTCGGGGTGTTGCCAGCGGAGCAGAGCCTCAAAGGCCGTTACAGATCCACTGGAAATTTCCACCTTGGGCTGGTAATAAACCAGGAATTCATGATTATCCAGAGCCTTACGAAGGCTATTTTCCAAGACGAAACGCTTGTGTGCATTTTCATCCATTTCTGAAGCATAGAAACGGAATGTGTTGCTCCCTGCCGATTTTGCGGCATACATGGCAATATCAGCTTTTTTGATCAAATTATCCACATCCTCATCATCGCGCGGATATATGCTGATACCTATACTTGTTGTGACAAACAGCTCATGACCATCAATACTCTGTGACGATGCGAGACTGCTAAGGACTTTGGTTGCGATCTTTTCCGCGTCTGTCGGATCACGGAGATTAACCAGGATTATTACGAATTCGTCTCCGCCGATTCGTGCCGCTGTATCTACCTCCCGCACACAGGATGAGAGGCGTTTTGCAACTGACTGCAGAAGCTTGTCACCTACCGGATGACCAAGGGTGTCGTTGATTATCTTGAATCTATCAAGGTCAAGGAAGATGACCGCCATTGAAAGCCCTTCCCTGTGTGCGTGGGCGCGGGCATGCCTGAGGCGGTCATAGAGAAGTGCCCTGTTGGGAAGCCCAGTGAGCGAATCATAATGTGCAAGCTGATACAGTTGATTCTGGACAAGTTTACGATCGGTTATATCACGACAGATCCACCAGATAGCAATCGGCCGCTTTTCATAAAAACTGCAGGTGAGACTCCCTTCGACCGGAACTTTACGGCCATCACTGGAGGTAAAAACCGTTTCTATGGTCCCTGAGGAACCACGCTTTAAGGCATGTGCAACCGCAGCGTTGCAAGTGGAACGTGCATTGGGTGCGACAATCTGCGAAACCTGAAGCAGTTTGAGTTCGCCTTGCCCATAAGCGAGCAATTGGCTGACTGCCTGATTGCTGTAAATAACCATTCCGTCAGGCGTAGTGCTAAAAATAAGGTCATTGGCTGTTTCAATAAAGCTAAGGAGACTCTCTTCACTCTCCTTAAGCAGAGTGGCCTCGGTTCTGACCACTCCCATCAGAAACGTCATGATAATGGCCGTCACGGTGTTGAGAATGACAACCCAGAGCCATCGCAGCAGTACGTAAAGATGATCCTGGTGAAGAGCCGTTGAAACGAAGGGCATGACTACATTTTGGAATAGGCCAAAATATTCTGCAACCAGTAGAGTTCCGTAGAATAGCCCTCCAAGTGCCCCCATGAACCAAACTTCTCCCTTCCGTTCGAGAAGAAAAGCCGACTCAACGGTTATTACAAGATAGACAGGCCAGAACCAGCTTGCTACGCCGCCACTTACATGAATCAGGGTTGTTACGCAGAGGATGTCAAGGAGAACCTGCAGATGGTCAACAAAGCGGAAAGAGCGAATCCTGTCATGCAAGAACTGAAAGACAAGGTTATAGGAGGCAACCAATACAACAGTTGCAAGTAGTATGGTTTTCTGCTGAAAAGAGAGGAAAAATCCGTATTTGCTGAAAAGAAAGGCACTGCCGGCAGAAAGCACGTATGAGCCGATAAAGAGGAGAAGCAACCAACGAACCCTGGCAACGAGGCCACTGCGTACGCCTGAATCGCTGAGGCTCTCTACAGATTTACGGCAAGTGCCTAGACCGCTGAATCTGGATGTCAGATCGTCTATCCATCCAATCTGCTTATTGATGCCATTTTGCATTATAGTCAGCCACTCCGGGCAATTGTTCAGTCCGGTAAAAAATTCAGATCAGGCACTCGTTCAATTATTCCGAGTTCTGCCGCATGGGTATAAAATGCCGTGACCCCTTTGATTTCCTCGGCGCCAAGTTCGTAAGAAATGGTCTTCCAGTACGATATCAGCTCTTCTGTACCAAACCACTCCAGCCCTGATCCTGAGACATAACCGGGCAGATTATCCCGAGCAATGCACTTTGCCTTCAGCAGAGTTCGCAGCAAATCCCGAACGTCGTCTTCCCGACCGACTATCGCAGCACGATTGATTATCCAGAGGGCAAATACAAAAGGAAGGCCCGTGAAACGATACCAAATCTCTCCGAGATCGTAGATATGGACGTCATGGCCCTCCAGACTCTCTTTTAAGGCAGCATCACCGATAAGCAGGAGCGCGCTGAAGCGGTCCAGCGCAGCAGGCATTGTCAGTACGGTTCGCTCAAACTCGTTGTCAAATCCGAAAAACCGCGTCAGAACTATTTTGAGAAGAGCCACTGAAGTGTCGGATTCCGTGGTAAGGCCTATCAGTCGGCCATTCAGATTCTCAATTGGTAAATGGGAAAAGAGGAGAACGCTCTTAACCGGCCCGGTGGCACTTATCGATAGATCGGGAAGAAGCCAATAACGCTCAGGATCTGCTCCGTATGTTATTGAGGAAGAAGGGGAAAGATCAATTTCTCCTTGAGCCAGCATACCGTTCAAAATAGCTGGAACTCCGGTTACAAACAGGTGACTGCCCTCACCCAACTCAGAAGATAAGGCCCTGAAAAGCGGGACGCAGTTTGCATATTCAATCTTGCCGATTTTCAGCGACATCTTGAGTAGCCTCCTCTTCATAAAAAAAACAAGGCGAGTATCACTCGCCTTGTTTTAACTAATGCCAGAAGGTGCTTCATTCACTCACTGCAACGTAATCCTGATAATCTTCTACTGTCATGAGAAGATTCAGTTCATCGCTATCCGCGATTTCAACCTCGACAAGCCAACCGCCATCGTAAGGGTCATCATTAACAAGTTCCGGCGCATCATGCAACTCCTCATTAACTGACAGAACCGTACCACCTATTGGTGCATAGAGTTCCGCCACCGTCTTGCGTGCCTCAATGGAACCGAATGAGTCATCCTGTTCAAGCTCGTAACCAACTTCAGGGAGTTCAACGGAGGTGATTCTACCCAGTTCGTTCTGGGCATAGTCAGTAATGCCGATTACGGCCCGGTTAACTTCTACACGCACCCAGAAATGCTCTTTACTGTATTTCAGTTCCTCGGGATAGTCCATATCCTACTCCAATACGATACGTTCCAGAAACCCGGTATCGATATTCCCCTCAATGAAATCCTTATTGGCCATGATCCGTTTATGAAACGGTATGGTCGTTTTTATACCATCGATAATATATTCGTCAAGAGCTCTCGCCATCCGCTGGATAGCATCTGCCCTTGTATCAGCATGAACTATAAGTTTCGCGATAAGCGAATCGTAGTGTGGCACTACTGAATAGTCGGCATACACGAATGAATCGACCCGCACGCCAAGGCCGCCTGGAGCATGATATGCAGTAATTCTACCTGGGCAGGGAGTAAACTTGACCGAATCTTCGGCATTGATCCGGCACTCTATCGCATGTCCGCTGATCTTGATATCGCTCTGCTTATACCTAAGCTTCTGCCCAGCTGCTGATCGGATCTGCTCACGGACAATGTCGATACCGGTAACCATTTCGGTAACCGGATGTTCAACCTGAACCCTGGTATTCATCTCCATGAAATAAAAGTCGTTGTTCTGATCGACCAGAAATTCCATGGTACCTGCACTGCAGTAACCGACAGCCTTTGCTGCCCGAACCGCCGCCTCTCCCATGGTCTTGCGGAGTGCCGGAGTGCTGATGGTTGACGGCGCCTCTTCAATGAGTTTCTGATGACGGCGTTGTATTGAGCAATCACGTTCGCCCAGATGTATTACATTGCCGTGCTTGTCTCCAAGAATCTGAATCTCAACGTGACGCGGCCTTTCGCAATACTTCTCGATGTAAACCTCCGGGTTTCCGAAACCGGACTGGGCCTCTGAACGCGCCATTGCAAAGGCATTCGGCAGAGTAGCAGGAGAATGAACAATCTTCATCCCACGTCCACCCCCTCCGGCGGTAGCCTTGATGATCACTGGAAAACCGATCTCCTTGGCAATTTTTACCGCCTCGGTTACATCATTGACCCCCTCCTTTGTTCCTGGAAGGATAGGAACCCCCTCCTTGATCACAGCCTGGCGGGCGCTTATTTTGTCCCCCATGATCCGCATGCTCTCTGCGGTGGGTCCGATAAATGTAATGCCACAGTTTTCGCAGATCTCTGCAAAGGCGGCATTCTCGGAAAGAAAGCCATAACCGGGATGTATGGCCTCTGCATCGGTCAATTCTGCAGCGCTGATAATTGCATTGATATTGAGGTAACTCTGAAGGCTGGGCGGCGGTCCGATGCATACACTTTCGTCAGCCAACCTGACATGCAAAGAATCACGGTCGGCCGTTGAGTATACCGCCACGGTCTTGATTCCGAGCTCGCGACAGGCCCGGATTACCCGTAGAGCAATCTCGCCACGGTTGGCGATGAGGACTTTATGGAACATTGAATTCTCCTAGGCCTTTTCGACAAGGAAGAGCGTATCGCCGAATTCAACAGCCTGGGCGTTCTCCTTGGAGATTTTAACGATCTTGCAACGGAATTCGGCTTCTATCTCGTTCATCAGCTTCATTGCTTCGACAATGCAGAGAACCTGGCCTTTCTCGACAACCTGACCCACCTCAACATACGGAGCGGCTTCAGGAGAAGGCGCCCTGTAGAAGGTTCCAACAATCGGAGAAGTTATCGGCTCACCCTTTTCAACAACCGCTGGGGCTGACGCCAATTGAGCCTGTACAGGGGCTGGAGCGATCTGAGGCATAGACATCATCTGAGGTGCCTGCATATGGACAACCTCGGTGGCGCTGCCTCGCTTGATCATGATGCGCTCATCCTGATTCTCTATCTCGAATTCTGTGATATCCGTCTCGGCAACCATCTTTATCAGCGTTCTAATATCCTTGATATCCATACTCTCTCCTTTTCAGCGGCAGGGTGTTCATCCCGTCGTATAGTCAGAAATCAGCGGCGCCTACAGCACACGCAGTTCCTTTGAAACTTTCGTCAGCAAGCGACAGCCGAACTCTTCGACAACCACCGTATCCTCTATTCGCACACCGCCAAGGCCCGGGACATAAACTCCCGGCTCAACAGTGAATACCATCCCTTCTTCGGCCACTATCTCGCTCCTGGAGGAAACGATCGGCTTTTCATGCACTTCAAGACCAATACCATGACCCAGTCCATGCCCGAAATAGGAACCGTACCCGTTCTCATCAATAAATGAACGCGCTATCCTGTCCAGATCCCTGAGCGCAATCCCCGGTTTTACAGCCGCTATAGCCAGTTTCTGGGCCTCTTTGACAATTCCGTAAATCTCGCGCAATTGGGCAGGGGGGTCACCCACAGCCACAGTAACTGTCTCGTCAGAGTTATAGCCCCGATACAGCGTACCAAAATCAATGGTAACAAGCTCACCGGACTGTACGACCCTTTCACCTGCTCTGCCGTGCGGCAGTGCCCCCCGCTCGCCGGAAGCCACGATGAAGTCAAAGGACTTTTCGTCCGCTCCTCGACGCTTCATTGCAATCTCAAGCTCAAGGGCCAGTTCCCGTTCAATTGCTCCCGGCCTGATCAAGGGGAGAATATCAAGCAGAGCATCCGAGGCAATCGCTGCACAGGCCGCCATAATCGCCAACTCGCCTGCATCCTTCACAGACCTGATCTCATCAAGATCATTCCCTAACGGAACGAGTTCAACTCCGGACAGTTTACCGGAAAGCTCACCATGAACCGCCACACTGAGTTGCGATGCCTCAAAACCGAGCCTCATGCAGTTAATCTCTGCAATCCGTGACACAACAGCATCAAGCTTGTTACGGTACTCAGCTACAGGAAAATGCTCAACTTCGCTCCGGGCTTGGGTGGTATAACGGGAGTCGGTCAGGAACCAGCCGTCATCAGGTGTCAGGATCAGGAGACCGTCGCTGCCGGAAAACCCGGACAGGTAGCGGATAGTGGAAATACTTGTCACCAGAAGGGCATCAAGGGCATGCCGCTCCAGACAACCCCTGGCCGCAAGGATTCTGTCTTTTAGCACAATCATCAATCGATTACAATCCCTTTTTAATATGGCTAAAAATCGCGCGAAGCCCCAGCAGATAACTATCTACGCCGAAGCCGGCTATCTGTCCGACTGCAATAGGGGCAACGAAACTCTTCCGTCGAAACCCCTCACGAGCATGCACATTGGAGAGGTGAACCTCGACCACCGGTAGAGTCACTGCAGCCAACGCATCCCTAATAGCTACACTGGTATGAGTGTAGGCTGCCGGATTGATGAGAATGCCGTCAAAGGAGGTTCTAGCGGCTTGTATGGCATCAACAAGCGCCCCTTCGTGGTTTGACTGGAAAAAAGATACCTCAATGCCTAACTCTACGGCAAGACAAGCAAGGCTTGAGTTCATATCGTCAAGGGTCTGGGTGCCGTAGGTTTCCGGTTCCCGTGTGCCGAGAAGATTAAGATTGGGACCGTGCAGGACAAGTATCTTCAATGTGGTTTCCTCACTGGAGCAACATCTCACGCATCCTTGGAGCCTGGCGTTTAAGAAGATAGCGACCCTTACCATAGTTGCCGTCCCGCTCCACTAGGAGCACCATAAAGAACTCCTCGCTTATGGCGCGAATTACAATATACAGATCTCCTGTCGAAATGCAGACTTCTTCCATTTCACCAGTCTTGAGTACATCGACGGTGCGTTTAATCTCTTTAAGAAGCGTAGCATACTCAACTGCCAGCAGCTGTACGTCGAGCGATGCATTTGCACGTATGCTTTCATCTATCGGTATACCGTCATAACCCATTATGAGAGCACCAATGGCACCATCCACCTCACCTATTATGCTTGTCAGAGTATTTCTGAACGACATTCGCGGACCCTCCTGATATTTTCTAGAAAGCCCTCCAGACTTTTTATCAAGTCATCGCCCTCATCATAAGAATTATTTTCATCGGAGAAGATCGTCGATGGTTTATCTTCTTGTAATGTCAGCGTGAGGTCGGTTTCCACTGGAATATCCTCCAACTGCCACGGGTCGATGGGAGGCTCTTCGATGGAATACTCTGGTGTCTGGTTAATGGAACTCTCAAGTCCAGCTAGCCTGATTGTATATTCTGAGTTTTCCGGTTCATGTTTTATAAGGTCTCGATAGACTTCCAGGGCTTGGTTCAGATGCCCCTGGGCAACATAGAGTTCTGCCAGGGTTGCAGTCCTGATACCGACAGACTGGGGAACCTCGGCGCTTCTTTGAAAGTCAGACAGTCGATCCACGCCCTCAAAATGTATACTATCCGTATCCTCTTCCTCAAACTCATCCAGCTCATCAACCAGCTCAATTTCGACTAATTCATCTTCATCATCCCCTGGATGTAGCTCGACCTGATAATATTTCTGCATAGACTGGCTCTTTTCAGAAACTGCGTCAGTTTCGGCAGTTGCTTCAGCTTCGCGCCCAGATGTCCGTTCAAGCGACTCAAGCAAGATTCGGCTCTCAGTATCAGTGGGATTAGCTGCCAGAAGGGCTTCCAGTGATTTTCGCGCAAGATCGTTCTCACCTGCATCGATATAGATAGTGCTCAAATACCTCAGAGCCAGCAGATTATCCGGTGTAACCCGTATCACCTTTTCAAGGACTTCACGAGCCTGAGTGATCATCCCCTTGTCACTGTAAGCCCTTCCCAAAACTAGATATCCACCCACATACTCCGGATGTTTATCTGTCCCGTTTTCAGCTACTGAAATGGCGTCATCCAGCATGCCTACTCTGCGGTAAAGTTCTGCGAGAGGGGCAAAGCAGATGGAGTCAGGATCCTTAGAAAGCGTATCCTCAAATCTCTTGATCTCAGTCCAGAAGGAGGTATTCTCTTGTTCCATCTCACCCTCCAATGCCAGCAGTGGTCAGCAATTCCTGCATCTCCGCGATCCGTACGAAACTGAAGTCACCTACACCCTTATTACAGATAAA
This sequence comes from uncultured Geoanaerobacter sp., assembly GCA_964528055.1. Taxonomy (GTDB): domain Bacteria; phylum Desulfobacterota; class Desulfuromonadia; order Geobacterales; family DSM-12255; genus Geoanaerobacter. Next base: position 23,190 of record CAZGQM010000018.1, read on the forward strand.
GGTTATACCCGTATCGCGGGCCTTCTTGTCACGCATCAAAGCGGCAGTATAATCATCCGCACTGAAGTAAGGTGCCGTAACCGGCAGACCAACTGATTCGATCAGTTTGAGTATCCTTTTGGTATCTGATTGTGTAGCAAGGCCTTTCAGCTCAGAATACCCTGCGGCTGCAGCCATGCCAATTGCCACTGCCTCGCCATGTGAATAACGACTATATCCTGTTAGGGCCTCAACCGCATGACCGAGGGTATGACCATAGTTCAGAACGGCACGGAGTCCGGTTTCGCGTTCATCTTTCCCTACCACCTCTGCCTTAATGCTGCAACAGCGGGCTATGATCGTTTTCAGTGCCTCAGGATGCCGCTGTAAGATTGCCGTAACATGCTCTTCAATGTAGTTGAAAAGTTCCTTATCCAGTACAATACCATACTTTATAACCTCGGCCAGCCCCCCCAGATACTCCCTCTCAGGAAGAGTGCCCAGAGTGGAGACATCAATCATGACCATCAGCGGCTGATGAAAGGCTCCGACCAGATTTTTCCCCTGGGGAAGGTTGACACCCGTCTTGCCGCCGACACTGCTATCCACCTGCGCCAGCAGAGTTGTTGGAACTTGTATGAAATGTATCCCGCGGAGAAATGTTGCAGCAACAAAACCGGCCAAGTCCCCCACAACTCCGCCACCAAGTGCAACAATACAGCCGCCGCGATCCAGACGCGCTTGTACAAGCTGCTCAAAGACAGAATCAAGAGTGGATAAGCACTTATACTCTTCACCATCAGGAATTTCGATTACACTGACCGTAAAACCTGATTCTGCGAGTGAATTCCGGATGGGCTCCAAATAAAGCGACCCTACAGTCGGGTTGGTAACAATTGCAATTTGCTTACCCGAATAAACTTTTCGACAAGCATCTCCAAAATAAGGCAATGATCCCGTTCCAATAGAGATAAGGTAGCTCCTATCTCCCAGCTCTACCGTAACAGCAGCTGATGCGTCTAAGTCAGTTTCACGTAGCATTTCCATCTATAACTCTCATTTTTTAGCCATGATAAAATTCTACGCAATCATAGGTAGTATGTCGGTGTCAGCCTGAATACAACCAGTACGTATCGCAGATCAAAAAGACCTGAGGTATTCTATATATCCCGCAAAATTTCGCTGAATCTCAATCACTGAATCTCCACCGAATTTTTCAAGGAAGCAGTTGGCAATCTCGATAGCCACCATTGCCTCTGCAACCACCGCAGCAGCAGGCACAGCACAGGTGTCCGATCGCTCTACCGTGGCCTCGAACGGTTCTTTTGTAAGGATATCCACAGACCTCAATGGCTTATAAAGGGTCGGAATCGGCTTCATGGCAGCATGAACAACAACCTCTTCACCGTTGGTTATACCCCCCTCGATTCCACCAGCATTATTGGTCTTGCGATAGAACCCGCTCTGCTCACCATGGGCAACACGAGCCGAATCATAGTAGATTTCATCATGAACTTTTGACCCGGGATTGCGTGCTGAGTCAAAGCCACTCCCGATCTCAACACCCTTGATCGCCTGAATGCTCATCAGCGCCATAGCAAGGCGGGCGTCGAGCTTGCGATCCCATTGAACGTGACTGCCTAATCCTGGTGGTACACCGGTTACCACCACCTCAATGATACCGCCTACCGTGTCGCCTGCTTCCTTTACTTTGTCGATATCTTCTTTCATACGCGCTTCTGCATCCGGGTCAAAGGTGAATAGCTCGGACTTGGCAGAAAGCTCGCGTAGAACCGACAATGGGAGATTTCTTCGTTCTGCTCGTATGCCACCTAACTCTGTTACAAACCCGGTTACAATAATTCCAAATTCAGCAAGAAGCGCCTTCGCAACAGCACCGACAGCGACACGTGCAGCGGTTTCTCTTGCACTGGAGCGCTCCAAGACATTTCTAACATCGATATGGTTGTACTTCATCGCTCCAGGGAGGTCGGCATGTCCGGGACGAGAACGTGTAACCCGAATATGCTCGTCACGATGCCGTTCGTGGGGAGACATCTTCTCCTTCCAATTCTCCCAGTCAAGGTTCTGTATGCCAAGGGTTATTGGGGAACCGATCGTTTTCCCCCAGCGAACACCGGAAAGAATTGCAACCACGTCCCGCTCGATCTGCATGCGGCCGCCGCGGCCATAGCCCATCTGGCGACGAGCAAGGTCAACATTTATCTGTACATCGGTAAGACTAAGCCCGGAAGGAACTCCTTCAACAATTGCGGTCAGTTGAGGCCCATGGGACTCGCCAGCGGTGAGAAATCTGATCATTGAATATCCTTTTTAAACAAATGCCAGGGAAAACCCTGGCATGGTGTATCATGACATACTAAAAATCGCAATTAAACTGTCATTCAAAATTAAGAAATGATTCTCGGTGTTATGAAAATCAGCAACTCTGTCTTGGTTTTCACCTTACTGTTAGACTTGAACAACCAACCGAGCAATGGAATGTCCATCAGGTAAGGTACTCCGGAATCACTGTCTGTGTCGCTATCAACATAGATTCCCCCGATAACTGTTGTCTCACCATTTTTAACCAGAAGCTCGGTATTAGCCTCCTTTTTATTGACAGCTGCACTTGCCCCTGCCGGAGCTGTACCTGGAGCGTCATTTTTGGCGGTTATGGTCATTACAATGCTGCCATCGGGTGTTATGTGCGGTTTCACTTCCAGCGACAGGGTTGCTTCGATCTTGTCCTGTTTCGTGCCTTCGGCTGACGTAGTCGGCAGGTAGATAGCCTGCCCCTGAGATATTTTTGCCTGTTTGTTATTGAGAGTCACAACCTTCGGGCTGGAAATTATCTTTACCATACCTGCACTGGCAGCCGCCGAGAGACGCAGGTCAAGCTGTACGCTACTGGTAAGGGTGCCAAACGATATCCCCGCTGAAGCGCCAGCTTTGTTGGCAGCATTAAATCCTGAAGATGACGGCGGCAGACCAATCACCCCACCCCAACCGGTATCGAGACTGTTGACGTTGGCCACGGACGCCGAACTATCTCTGTAGTGAAGCCCCCACTGTACTCCAAGATCTCGGGTAAAGGAGGTAGTTGCCTCAACAATCCGCGCCTCGATCAACACCTGCCTTTCAGGCATATCAATGTTTTTCAGGATGAATTTCATTTCATCGATTGCCGTCTGGACATCCTTGACTATAACCCGGTTGGTCCGTTCATCTCTAGTGATATTCCCGCGTTCGCTCTTCAGTGAGGTAAACTGTTTTTCTACATCTCCAACACTTGCAAAGTTGACTTCAAAGATTTCCGTTATGAGGGGCATTGTACGTTCACGGGCCTTTTTGGCATCCGCGTCTTCCTGCTCAATACTCTTGAATTTACCTTTAGGCTTGATCTGTACAATATTCCCGTCACGCTTCATTTCAAGCTGATGAGAATCAAGTATCACATCCAGAGCCTGGTCCCAAGGAACATTCACCAGCTTAATACTGATAGTCCCTTTCACATCGTCGGCTATAAGGAAGTTCAGGTTACTGACCTCTGCTATCAGTTGGAAAATTTTACGAATATCGGCATCGGAGAATTCAAGGGATACCTTCCGCCCGGAATATTTTTTCTTTTCGGATAATTTCGGGGAAAAACTGACATTCTTGTCATCGCTCATGACCTCAAGACCTGTCTCGGTTGCGATTTCATCATGAATTGATTCATTCTTGAATTCAGCTGATTTTCCTCGGCTGGATACGAGTTCAGGCATTGTTGTTTCAGGCTTTTCCTTTGGTATCTCGGTATTTCTGATCTCCCATACAATCAAGTCCCCATCCTGTTTCAAAGAGGTAGGTGCATCTGCTCTCAAATGCACTAGTAGTCTTGCATCATTTCCTCGCTTATTCTTGACAGGATATGGGATAACCTTCTCCACTACACTTGGAAACGAGCTCGTATCAAGAGTTCGCTGCAATCTGCGTGGCAACTGGCAATTCCTGAATGTGAGCATAACCCCCTTAGCCACTTTCACAGGTTTGGCCGGCAGACATGCTCCGCTGACCTTTATAGAGATGAACGACAACTCTCCTTTGACGTCAAAATCTATTGATTCCAGAGTGCACGGTACCTTTGCAGAAATGGCTTTTTTGGGGGGTTCTGAAGGCAACTCGTTTGAAACCGCGTTTTTGAGCTCCGGTTCTGAGGCTTCCGATGCAAACGTGACAGTTAGCCCGGCACCGCTTTTTTCTACCTTATATGCTGGAAGTAGATCCTTGGTTGAGTCGAATACCAGCCTGACTTTTTCAGGGGTAACACCTACGCGCACTTTGCTTATGCCAAATGAATTGAGTTCAATGGACTGGTCCCTCAGATGATAACTAACCCCGAATATGTCGACCACAAGCCGACCCGGCTTTGTCATTGTGAAGCTTTTAAAGGAGTCCGCTCCACCTGTGACCTTTATCTCGACTCCATCCTTACCAACCTCAATTGCTGAAATCTTCTTCAAAGTCTCAATCTGCACCAGATCGGATTTTGCAGGTTCTGTATTATGCGGAGGAGTTTGTGTCGGCAAAGCAGTCTCTGGAGCAGATACTGCAAGCGGGGGAGTTACCGCTGCTACTTCCTGTTGTGGAACAACCTTCTTTTGAGCATCTTTGGGTGCTTCGCTTAATTCAGTCTGAGGAGCATCAACTACTGCCTTTGCCGTTTCGACAGGGACCGGAACTGCAGTCGTTACTGGCACTGTAGAAGTTCCCTGAGTCTCAACCGCCTGAAGGGCTTGTGAAGTAAGCGCTGGCTTGGCAAAAACAACAACGAGTCGGGACTTATCTGAAGGATCGGCAGACACCGTAAATTCATCTTCAGTGGCAAGGACTATCTCGATACGGCTTAAGAACCCTCCTCCAAATGTGTGCCTCGTAATGTTTATTCGCTTAATAGCACCCGAGTTGACCTCCTGATTTTGAACGACACCAACCGCATCCGCCTGTGCAAGATCGATAACCGCCCGATTAGGATTTGCGGTTTTATAAAAGGTGTATGTCAGCGCCTTGTCAGCAACTATCTCAACCTGATAGGCATCCGGTGATACCGTGATAGCTTTTAAAAGGGCCGGGGCATCTCCTAATATATCCTTACCGTCCCCCGCTGCCATGGCAAATCCGCTCCAGAGTGCAAGGATCATCCCCATGATGGTCAGTGCTTGGGAAAGTAGCAAACTTAACGGACGTTTTCTCATCTTACTGTCTCCTTACCTTTCTGAGGCAGAGCAAGCCGCACAGTACGCTTGCGAATCACACCATTTTCGTCGCGGAATTGTTCCAATACATCCACGCCCATGTTGGAGATTTTTGTAATGCGGCCTTTGTTATTGCCAAGCAGCATGCCAACCTTCACAACATACCCTTTGCCCAAAGGATCAATGATGAGTGCTCGGTTTTCCTTGAGGCCGGCAACGATACCACTCAGCCGAAACTTGTTCACATCATAACTCAGGATTGGGAGATCATTCCCGGTTGTAACTCCCGAAGCAGGTTTTTGTGGAATAACTGACTCAACGACGTAAGGCTTGAACGGATCCTTCCGGGTTGAAAAATCGATAACAGCACCAAGTGGCTGTACATACCTCAGTGATGACGACTGTCCCTGAACTCCCTTCACGGCACTACCCTTACCGGAAGTCAACTGTTTCTGTACTGACAGAGGCAGTAATACCTTGGACTGAGCAGGCTTTGGTTGCGAAGATACTGGCTTCTCATCTTTCTTGCATCCTGAGACTGCAACGCAGACAGCTAGAAGCAGAATCCCCGATAAGCGACTATTTCTTCGGCTTATCATTCTTGATCTCTTTCTTGTCCAGGAATCTAAATGTAGTTGCCAAACAGGTGACCTTCACTACAGTACGCCCCTTGTCCTTGTCGTATTTGATGTCAGGAAACGAAACATTGCTGATGTTGACAATTCTGGGGAGATTACCAACAGCAACGAAAAAATTGGCGACACTGTAAAAACTGCCCGACACCATTATATCAACTGGTACTGCAGCATAAAAACCCTTGGACTCCTCCGGTTTTGGCCTGAACAGAAGAAAATCGAGACCTGCTGCCTTTCCGACGTTAGTGATGCTGGTTAATAATGACGGAATCTCTTTCTGGTTAGGAAGCTCGGTTAATGCGCTTTCAAGCTCCTTTTGCAGCTGGGCATACTGTGCTCGATACTTAGGAAGCTGGTCTGCAACCCGTTTACTCTCCTGAACCTGCTCTCGAAGTCTACTCAGCCTATCTTGTTGACTCTTCAGTTCCTTCAGTTTGGGCTGAAGCAGTCCGAAAAAGAAACCGGCTCCAATCAGCAGTGCCAAGAGAAAGACGATGGCAATCTTTTGTTTGGTTGGAAGCTTCAGTATCTTTTCTATGGTTGGATCCATACGTTATCCTCATCAGCACTTGTTTCAAGGCACAGAACGCTATGCAACCTATTTTGAAGTCACTTGAGCTACCTTGGGAGTCTTCAATGCACAATTAAGCTCAAACTTCTTTGCTTTCACTCCAACCACCTCGTACTGTTCAGATACCAGCAGCTCGACGCTGGCAAAATCACCCGTCGACATCAGACTTCTCATGAATTCAGCTATTAAATCCTCGTTGTATGCGACACCTCCGATAGCAATCGTAGGACCGTTTTCACTGTACTTAGTCAGCCAAAGTCTCTGAGGGACGGAATCACTCAATCGAGCCAGCCTGCTTGCAGGGCCAGTCTTATCCTTTCGAAGCTGAGTGAGTACGTCAAGCTTCTTGCGAACTTCAGCCTGAAGGTTCTTGAGATTGTCTATTTCTCCGATCTTGGCCTTGAGTATCTTGATCTGATTCTCCGATTTGCTGATCTCATCTTTTGTCGCAGTAATCTTGGCAAGTGTTAGTAAATAGACGGCTACGCAGGCAATAACTACCCCGACCAGGCCGATGCCAAAAATCACGATCTGCTGCTGGGCAGTCTCTTTTTTCTTGGTTGTTTTGACCGGAAGTAGGTTGATCCTTACCATTTGTCCCCTTGCCTCCTTGTAGCCAGCCCAAGTGCAACAGTCATGAGGGGCCCGATTGCCTGAAGGTATTCAGGGTCAAAATCCTTTTCGCTGAAGTTGATATTCTGAAAAGGATTAAGAATCTCTACCGCCATTCCGAGACGCTCGCTGACCACATCTACGAGCATGGAGGCCTTGGAACAACCGCCACTCAGGTATACACTGGAAATCTTACCTTCTCCGGCATTGGAATTATAGAAATCCAGTGAGCGGCGAATCTCAATAGCCAATGTCTCATTGATTCTTGCCATTACATCCTTGAACCTGACAGGGTCAGGGGAAACACTAGTCAGTTTTACCCGTTCAGCCTCTTCACTTTGAAGTGCAAACTGCTTCTGAATCTCCTCAGTGTAGAGGTTCCCACCCATTTGAACATCTCGGGTGAAGAGCGAAACTCCACCCTTTACAATATTAATGTTCATTATGCTGGCACCAATATTTATCAGTGCATAAACCTCTTCAGGATCGACAACATAATTAAGTTCAAAAATATTCTGCACTGCGAAGGAATCGACATCCATAATTGCAAGCTTGAGCCCGGCCTCATTGAAGACCGTCACGTAGTCATTGATGATATCCTTCTTACTCGCCACCAATAGTACATTCATCTTTGTGGCATCGTGCTCATCCTGGGCAAGCATCTGAAAATCGATATTTACGTCGTTGATGTCAAAGGGAATGTACTGCTCGGCCTCCCATTGGATCTGATCTTCAAGTTCCTCGGGTGGCATCGAGGGAAGTGATATCTTACGAATGATGACCGAATTGCCGGAAACGGAGCAAACTATCTCCTTCTCCTTGATATTGAGGCTCTTGACGAGATTTTTCACGGTCTCAACGATAGAGGAACTGTCCATCAATGCATTATCAACTATGGCTTCGGGTGGTAGTGGAATCAGTCCAATATTCTGAAGGACATAGGAATTTTTCTGCTGCCTGAGCTGAACAAGCTTCACGGAGCTGGATCCTATATCAATCCCTAGCACATCTTTCTTTTTTTGGAAAAACATGAGCGATTCCTATTTACTGGATTATTCCTGAAACACCTTGTGCTTATCATCAAGTGAGAAACCAAGGGCAAGAATTACCTTACGCTTTGTTTCCATCCGACACTCCATACCACTTTCGATACGGTCGATTGTCACCGGCGAAACTCCTGCCTGTCGTGCCAGTTCGGCCTTGCTGATCAGCTTTGCCTCACGAATCTTTTTAACGTTATTCTTTTGTCTCATGCCTGTGCCACCATATATTAAGACATTCCCACTAGTTAGCGGAAATGTACCGCATTTTAGATATTTGTCAAGATATTTAGTATAATTATATGTGATTGTCATACTAATTCCATAAGAGTCTTATAAATGCAGTAATTTACCATCTGTTGCCAGAACTAAATTTCAAAGCAAATATATTGACTTCACGGAGTGGGAGGGACGTAGTCAATGGGAACATAATGAAGATAAGCATGCTATCGGCAGGAAAATATTTATCTTGAATTGCCGTTGGACAAATTCACACCAGTTGCGAATCAATAGGCATAAAGCGCTGATATATTGGCTTGTTCCCTTGCATTTGCAGAACGTTCACCTTGAACCTCGACACGATACAAATACGGAAAATGCTGAGGAGTTAGCACAGAATTGCTCTCCGCGACACCTGATCCTTCTAGCTGCAGACCACTTATATCCGAGTTGCCTTTAACCGTATCAACAATCTTTGTATAAACGCGGAATGGATCGCCGATTGTTGATGGGAGATCAAAGCTCATGTCCGGGCTCTGTTTGGGATTGCTCTGCTGGCTGCAGGCTGCAGGCCACTGACTGGTAGGGGTTGTGAGCTTGGCTTGAATTGGGCACGCAACGGTTGTGTTCACATTAAGACTTATTGCGCCAAAACTCCCCTCAACATCAGCCTCAAGAGTCGCACTTCCCTGATTCAGCATCATTGTGGGTAGTATATCCTTGACTACGACATCGACACCGCCACGAGCTGCCTCCAGAGATGTCTTGTAGCGCTTATGTGCTCCGGTCAACTGTGCTCCAGCGGTTATCATAAATAGAAGCGACATAATGATCGTCAATGAGATCAGGGTGAGCATCAACGCCGTCACCAGTGCTATTCCGTTTTCGTTATTTACTAGTTGAATCTTCATTCCGCACCTGATCATTGGTTACTTTGTAGGTTCGTCGGCCTGACAGTGATCTTGTATACCTTCCAGCGATAATTCCTCATTGAAGTTGTCAGTGTATAAAGCCTGCCAAGGCTAGCCTCGCCAGTTTCGTACAACTCAAAGGTAGCAGGCGAGGTATAGGTGGTGTCCTTTCCACCGTTCTGCACAAGGAGATATACCTTGATCAGCTTAAGGCTGGTCCTGATACATTCTGCAGGAGCCGGGTAACCAAGCTGCTGAGCGCCTGAACCTAAACATCCCTGGACTTCCGCAATGGATGCCTCTCCGCTGACCGCACTGCCATCGGCGCTGGAAAAGGTGTCGATCAACCCATCCATGCCGGCAGATCCGGAGTTTTTCAGGTCCCAGCCATAGACTACCTGCATGTCAGCAACACAGTCGACAAGAGGGATGTAGTCCAGCCCCCCATTACTCTGCCTAACTGTCGTCTTGTACAGAACACCGGTACTTGGCGCACATAATGTCGGCATACTGGAAGTGGGACGGGAGACGAAATAGTCGGTACGGTTGAACGGCATCCGAATATCGTCCTTATCAATACCATATATGGAATAGATTTCGTTCGGTGCAGTCGGGTTGAAGTTGGATGCAATAAAACCTGCTGGATTATAATTCGGTGAAAAATAAAGATTGGTGTTATTTGATTGGCTTGCATCAACCACCAACTCATTATGGTAAGTACCGCTTGAAAATGTTCTTTTCAGAACGATGACCCAGGCGCTGCTGTCAATATTCTCTTTAGAAGATGGCCAACTGTTGGGGCGTGGGTTTAGAGAGGTATATCGCAGGTATGTCCAGCGTTGCGAAGTATTGGATCTTCCAACCGTAGAACCGCGTATGACGAGATAATCCGATCCGTCAACAATATTTCCGGCAGATCCTCCGCCACTGGTGCCGACTAGGGCGTTACCGGAGGTAAAAGGCCGCGGTACACCACTCGGTGCGTCATTGTAAGTACTCGCAGTCGTACCGGTAGCCTCGGTATAAACCGGCGCAGTCGCAGGGAACTGATGCGGCAAACCATACCCCCCCTGCTGGATGTCATGCCTGAACTGCTCGAGACCTATTATTCCTTCAATGTTACTCTCCTCACTCTTCATAAGTTTGGAGGACTGCGTCAGTATCACGTTGAACGCGTCTGTGGCGATCATTATGACTAAGATAAAAACCGCCATAGTCACTATGAGTTCAACAAGGGTAAAACCTTTTTGGTTGCGTATCATACAGGAACCTGTCTACTGCAATCTTGATATGAGCGATGAGGCCTCGTGTCGGTAGCGATTCCCCTTGTACTGCCAAGCCACACGTATGCTGACCTCTTTTGTGATAGCGGTTATAGTTCTATTAGTCTTGGTCACCGAATAATTTCTGAAACCGTTCAGCACAGAGCGTCGAACATTATATCTGCTCTCATAAGGAGAAGGGTTAGTAGATATGGCGTCAAAACCGATGACGCTGCCTCCCTTGGCCAGTTCCCTGGATAGCTCTCCGTCGGCAACTATGGTTCCGTCAAGCCTAAGCTGATTTACCATATTGTGGCTGACTGAAAGGTTGACTGTTTGAAGAAGCCCTAATATCCCGACCATAAGGATGAGTATGGCAACAAGAAACTCTACAAGCGTAAACCCGGATTCGTCAGTATGTACATGTTCCATTTGTCATCTTTCCCATGTTGGTTCTCCCCTCCGATAAAACAATGCAGTCATATGCCCCGCTGTTAATCGGATTAATTACTATTGTTACGCCAAACGTTCCACTTGTAATCCCTCCTGCATTGGTTTTAGATACAAAACCTCTTGTGTCGAACTCATAATGGCTGTTAGAAAATGCTCCAGACACACCATTGGTTAACTGATATTTTAAAGGAGTTGAACGGATTACGGCACCGGCTAAGATATCTTCCCCTTCGGTACTGTAATTCTTTAATACAAAGCTTGCAGGATTTAAAATTATCGAGTGCCGCTTCTTGGTATGTATCGCGTTAAGCCTGGCAGTATTGATGTCAGTATAAAGTTCTCTGGTTTCCCGCATTATGTTGTTCTTTACCGTCCATTGATGAAAGTTTATGGATCCGATCGTAAATAAGATTCCAATAATTGCAATCACGACTATCAGCTCGATAATCGAAAAAGCCGATTCATCATGGATATGTAGAGTTACTTTTATCACCGGTACCTGTCTCATATCCCTATCCGTAACCGTCACCTGTTCTCGAAACATAATGTTCCATTTATCGCTCTTGAATATGCAGAAGTTTCTTTATCGGCTTGGGATTCGTCAGTAGCGATAATCCCTGTGCAGTCGGCGGAACACCTGAGATCGGAGAAGCAAGCCGTCTGCCATCATACTGCAAGTTTCCCGGATTTATGAATGCCGTGCTGAGAGATATCTCCGCAAAAGCGCCGGTTGAAACCTGCATCAGCGCCCTTCCCTGCATAGCAGCTGATGGCGGCACCCCACCCGTGTCATATTTGAGAGCCCATATAAGAGAATCACCACCAAATTTGCAAATATCAGCGCTCGGTTTGAAGGTAGTAAAAAATACGGCGCCATTTGTAGCAGCAATCGGGTCGGTTATAACCCGCTCGGTAAGGGATATTGAATCAGAAGGATCAAGAGTTATTGACCAACCGGGCTCTGTGACGGCAATAGATGTTGCAGGAGCGGTACCTACGGAACCAGTCTGATTCAACAAGGTACCGGATACTGAATCCGTGCAGTTGAAATCGATGTCATTGATCGTCCCACCTGGCACAGTTGACTGCATAGTCCGGTTGGAGGTCGAATAACAGGGCTCCTTAACGCCGTAAAGCTTCTGTTGTGTCGTCGAATTGTCATCCTGTTTATAAAAAAACCTGCCTGTGCCGAAATAGAGCCACAAATTGTAATTTTTGCGGTCCTGAAGCTTGGTTACTGAGGTGGTGACAGGTCCGATACCGTTGATCACCGTGCTTACTTTCCAGTCAGCGGGGTCTCTGCTCTCCATAGTCTGTAGTCTCAGTACACCTCCCTTGGTCCAGGTATTCGTAGAAGTATCCTTTTCAACATAGCCGATATAAACGGCATCATCGCTGTAAAAGCCATTGGAATTCTGGTTGCTTCGGTCCGTGTCTATGACGCTTGAAGCCAGTGAGCCGGCAAAGGCATTGGCTGGTAATGAAGTTGTACCATCGCTGAATTTATCGATGGTTCTCAACAATGTCCCTGTTGCTAGGTCCACCACGAAAATCCTCAACTGCTGGTCCGATTCACCCTTAAACGAGTGTGATGCCGTGTCAATCGGGCCTGTAGGACCAGATGCAAATACTGCAAACCATTTTCCGTTATTTGCATGATCAGGGATTTGCGTGTCAACCCCGCCGACTTTGGTCTTTGCGCTGATCCTTACAATTGCAGGACCTGTAGTCGAATAACCGAGCGTTCCCTGTGATGAAGGGTCCCCGTAGAAATCCCAAAGATAGAGAGGAGCTGCAGGGTCGGTCACATCGAGCGCAAAATAGGAGGAAAACCCGGTACCTGCAACCGGCGTCTTAACACAGTTAGTAGGGGATATGCATGTATCCGTCGTCGGCTTGGCCCCGCCTCCTATACCCATCCCGCCGATCAATACAGAACGCCACGATGTTGAATCCTTAGGGCAGTCAGAAGTGTCGGGCACTAGACCTGAATTGCACGTAGCAGGGCGGTTGATGCTCGCATCTATTGTCAATGGAGTCCTGTCAATATAATACAGGTGATTGTACTGAGGATCGCCCAGATACTTGAGATACGGGAGCGCCTGCTTCGGTATGAAGGCCCACTGCTCAACACCCAGGTCAGAGGATGCGTTGGCGGTAGTGCCGTCAGTATTTATGATCTTTGATTTGTCGAACTGGGACCCTATCTCCTTCAGTATCCCCAGCTTGAACGCATGAAGCATGCCATCGTTTGCTCCGACCATCACCATACCGCGATTCTGGTAAGTTGTAGTATTGGTGAACGTCTCGTAACTCTTGTCATTGTAACCGTTAGGCGTTGGCAGGTTGAAGCTGTTCAGTCTCACATTGGAGATAAGCTTCGGGGTAGAGGATACGATATCGCTCAGTTTCCACTCTCTGTTGCAGCTGGCAAGACCACAACCCAATATTGTTACTTTTCGATTGCGATACCCAGTCTGGTCGATCCCATGTATATAATCGATAACTGTCGATGCTTCTGTACTGTTTGCAACCTGAAGAAGAGTGTTCACCCCGGTTATTCCAAGAAAGCCATCGGCAACCACTTTGCTGAACTTCTGCGGGGTGCTTCCTATGGTTGAATTCAGGCTGGTGTAGATGGTGCGACCAGTGGTTGCAAGATCCCTTTCCCAAAGACGACGGCCTGCCTTCCAGAGACTGAGCACCGCATCAGGGGCAACCGTATCAACAGGGATATTTGAATCTGCAGCCCCATCTCCATTGGCGTCAAGGTAGCGATTAACCAGTGTCATGTTCTGTGCAGAATCAAAGTAAAATTGGACTACTTTGTCATTTTGCAGATTCAGTATATTGTCCTGGTTCGTATCCTCTCGAATCGATGTCTTCTGAAGATTCGGATCAAGAAAGTACCAAAGGTTCTGAATTTCACCTATCCATTTTGACTCTGTACCGCTGTCAAAAGTTTTTGACGGATAGAAAACTGCTTGCAAAAGGTTGGCACCACTACCTTCACTGTTGTTAAGAATGGATGCAGCAGTACCGGACGAAAGCCGTTTCAGTATACTTCCGAGCATCTGGTCAAGCCCGGTCTGCACCTTGGTCGGATCTGAGGCAAACATGTAATTATCCGGAAACCCTGTCCCGTTGGTATCCCACTCCTTGCACTTGACGTTCGGTGTACTTGTGCCGCAGGTGCTGTCAGTAAATGGAAGGCCATCTCCGTCATTGTCGATAAAACCGCCATATTTACCTGCAAGATAGAGCATGTTTCTGTTCCCTACAAGCATACTGGTATTCGGCTCCTGAGTATCAATGAAATACGAAGTTACCGTATGTGTCCCGGCTAGATCGGGGCGTAGGTTTGTCATGCGTGCGTAATAGGCAAGTCCAGCAATATAATAGGAATTTTCCTTCCCTGCCCATGGGGCAGTTCCGACAACCTGGCTGAGACGGTTAACGGTCTTGGCTGTTCCACTGTCGATAGTTGTACAGGCAGTTCCAGTGAACACACAACCAACATTCATGCTGCCAGGGGTCAGACCATCGTTGTCCCCTATCTTGTCTGTCCAGTACTGAAGCCCTGTGATACTGTTCCCTTTGTAGGTTACCGAGTTGGTGAGTCCCGGCATGTCCGTGTCACATGCAAGGGTACCAGTCCCGCAGTAGTCGTTATAGGCGCCACCATAGGCAGAAGTGAAGGCAGTACCCGGAATTCTTTTGTCGAGCCAGGGGTTGGCATCGCTTATAGCAATGATGGAACTCTGCGAACACGGGAATACAAAGGCATCCCGCCAACTTGTTGCCGCAGAGTTATTACAGTAGGCGATAAAACCGTCATCACTGTTAGTGATTCCATTACAGTATGAATAGTTAGAAGGAGGTTTCGGGCTTGTCGGGGTATTATTCGGGTTGTTAGCAAAGTACCTGATTGACTGGTAGAATAGCTCGCTGATAGGATCATATGATTTATAGCCGTTTGCATAACCGAACTTGTTAATGTAATTGATGAGTCCTCCACTTACGCTAAGTGAAGAAGCAGCAGCATCCGGGTTGGAAACATAGATACCGTTTGCATCCCATTCCGCTTCAGGATTGGTGCATCCTGCCATGGTGGTGCAACTGACCACATTCCCCGAGGAATCATGGTATTTCATCCCATACCCGACCTTGTATGGCAACCACTTCATGTTGGAGCGAAGCACCCCACCGTCACGCGTGGTCGAGGCATTGCCGGTCATCGCATATGAGACTAGTCCGAATCTGACTCGGTCGGAATACTTCTGCAGAACACCCTCAGGCTTGTTATTGCTCGTATTGCAGAAGGATTCCAACCCTGCAGCGGTGTCGCAAACCTTCACTCTGAGTGAAAAAGCATTCCCGGTTGTTGTAGGCCAACCGGAAGTTGCAGTCACGGTACAATTGGAAGCAGTGCAGACCGAAAACCCTTTTTCATGCCTGACAATATATATTGTGCCGGAATAGGGAGTGTACAGATTTGCGCTGGCAAGCTGCTTGATCGAATACCACGAATGGCCGGCCCCAAGAGTCTGCCGGCCGGCAAGTAGCACGGTCGAGGTAGTGGTATCGACATCGCGGTTCCCACCTGTAAAGGCAATACGGAATGAATCGAGTGCCATGGTCGTTGCATAATTCAGGAAATTTCCGCTCCAGGCGGAGGTACACTGATGATTAGTAGTGGTTGACGACGGGGTGAAGAGGCCTGTAGCTGCCGAGCCTGAATAGGTATAGCACTTGTTCGGGTCGAAATAACCGCTGTAGCTCTTGGTGTTCAAATAGTTGCTGGAAATGTATCTGCCACCGGAGTTTGATGCGTTATTGCTGCAACCATAAGTACTGGATGCGGGATTGCCGGTACAGGTCAGATCCGGATAGGCATCACCCTGCATCGGAGTTTCTATGGAGAGCATTATCATTACGTTCGGAGGAGCTCCTGACGCCACAAATGGCGGGACAATATTATAGTTGTTGATTAGCGAAGTCTGCACCGCAAAGGTTGCCGATATAGTCTGGTTGCTAGTGACGTTGGTAAACGTATAACTCGTGACTGCACCCACCGATGTCCCGTTCACCAAGACATCCTGAACAGTGTAACCGCTGTTTGGCGTAATATCGACTAACTGACTCCCTCCGCTAACCACGACCACAGACGCACCAGGATTTAAGGTTCCATTTGCACCGGCCGTAGGGGTGATTGTGTAGGTTGGCGAGAATACGGCTTGAATGGTATGGTTGGCGGTTACATCTGAAAAGGTGTAACCATTTGAGGTAACAGCAGACGGATCGGAAACCCCGTCTATCAAAACGTCGGTCAGTATATAGTTGGCATTATGGCTGATGGTGAATGCCTGAGAAGAGTGCTCTGTTACGGTAACCGCAGCGGATGGGGATATCGCGCCACCCGTTCCAGCAGTTGGAGTTATCGTGTGAGTGATTGCCGGGGCTCCTGCAGACTCGGACAGATCGATATAGGAATTGGCAGTTGTGGAGCTGCTCTTGTTGCAGTATACCCTTGCTGTTCGGGCAGCTGAATCATTGTTCGTATAGTATATTCTCAACAGGATACGATGGCCGACCGGAATCGTGTGTGAGTTGCTGGTAAATGTTACATTGGTTGCAGTTGTGGTGTTTCCCGGTGGAGACGGGACGGTGGCAGTTGCAAACGGTGTATGGGTATGCAGTGCAGTATTGCTGAATGACGGGTCATAATCCTCAAGCACTAGGGTGAAATCACCGTTTGTAGATTCACCACGTAATGCGAATTTACCTGTCGGGTTTGCGGCAATAGTGGTAGCGACTGCGTAATCGGATGACAGGAACACTCTCCCTATCTCGACTAAAGAAAGGTTCGCCCCAACATCCAGTCTTAACTGAGTTGAACTGCCGCTTGGAGCTGTTGTGCTGAACAGGGTCTTGAAAAAATATGGTACGGCGCCGTTATCATTAGCGTTTCCGTTGACAAGGTCCGTAGTACCGTCCTGTGGGGCAGTACCCCCAACATTGGTCCCGCTGTTTGCCACAACATAATACCTTGTTGCAGCAGCCTCGACATTTACAGCTGTCAACAGACCCACCAGCATGAAAATAATCGACGCAATCAATTTAGTGCTTATATTTTCAAGGTATTTTCCGTTTCTCATGGTTTTCACCTCTCTCTATTCTACAACTCAATCTGAACGCGTGCTCCTATTGTGCCATCTTCAAAACGACTATCTTAATTACCGTCGCTCCTTTTAAATACAGCCGAGCACGTTCTATCCTTCCGACAGCAGCCAGCTCCTTTATTGAAGAACGCTTGCCTCCCTCATCATGAATGAATACCGCTACTTCATTGGAAACATAGAATTTTGACTCGTCTCCATAGACAATCTGATAACTGTTTATGTAAGGTACGGTCATCTCTATAACGTTGACAAATCCATCCGATATCTCTGCAGACCAGGCATTTGCAGGCATTAAGAGCGTTATTGCCAGTAGTGACAACTTAATAATCGTGTGAATTTTTTTCATATCCAGACCTCGCTACGGTGCACTTTAGTTAGCGCCTATATGCTTCTTTAACTCCGCTGCCTCCCTGAAACCAGGCAGGATAGTGCCATCAGGTAAAACGAGCGTAGGTGTCGCCGTTATTCCCAATGATTCAGCAAGCTTTATAGTTGCATCTACAGGTTCCTTCAAATCCTTTGGACCTGGCGCCGGCAGCTGCTCCCCCGCAAAGGCCTTGTTAAGTAGATAGACAGGGTCTGCACCGCCCAGAATGACCCTGGCCTTGTCATAGGCCGCTGGATGCATCTTCAGCGGAAACATCTTCACGTATATCCCCAGCTCCGGTTCCATGTAGACGAGCTTGATCAACTCCATATGCAGCTTTGAGCAAAAGGGACAATCCGGATCGGTAAAGACAAAAAGCCGCTTCCTCCCATCGGGATTGCCGAAAACTATCGAATTACTTATCGTCAAGGATTTTATATCCACCTTTTTGTGTTTAGGCTGAGCGTCCTGAAGCGACGCCTCGTTTATCGGCTTCTTGGTGGCAAGTGAAAAAATCGGTCCAGGAAGCAGAAGTTTCTTGGCATAATCAAGATAAACGATACCTTGCTTTCCGTTGTTCTCAACACTGATTTCGTAGAGACCCTTTATTGGAGCATTCTTCACGGCATTGACCTTGCCGACTCCAGTCAGCAGGCTGTCTGCTTCCTCAAGGCCCAATGTATGGCAGCGTATACAGTCGTGAGCTGTCAGGTCAGTTCCCTGATCACAACGCTCCTCCGACATCGCCAGGGTGGTGAAACACAAGACTGCAACAAGCAAAATCAGAACGAATAAAACCTTATCCATATAGTTCCTTTCGTCATTTTCCACACGTATGTTAAGTAATTACTGTATCATTAACCATAAAAAATAAAAGCAACAGTAGTGCCATATTGGACATTCATCTGCAATACTCTAATTTAATTCATATTATCTACAGCCAAGAAACACTCACCTACCCCCTACTATGCAAATATTGCATAATAATAGCCGATACCATGAAAACAATTCATAGTATCTATCCTGCATATTCCTTAAGTTTGTATAATAGTGACCGGTGGCTAATTTCCAGAAGTTTTGCAGCCTGTGACCTGTTGCCATGGGTTATTTCCAGTGCCCTACGGATCAACTCCCTTTCAATTAATTGACCGGCCTGTTTGATGGAGAGACAGTCTGCAGGAATGATAGCGCCGGGATCGTTTGAAGTCCGCTTTCGCATTTTCTCGGGCAGGGATTCCGGCCTGAGAACTTTATCCTCGCAGAGGATAAGTCCCCGCTCGATAACGTTCTCAAGTTCACGAACATTGCCGGGCCACTCGTAGTCCAACAGCGCTTGTAACGTTGCAGGAGTGCAGCTTACACCCTTCTTCCCAAACCGGTCCCCAAGCTTGACCAGAAAATGTTCTACAAGAAGCGGAATATCCTCCAACCGCTCGCGGAGAGCAGGGAGAGTGAGGGCAAATACGTTCAGCCTGAAGAAGAGGTCTTCACGGAAACGCCCCTTTAGTACATCCTGCTCCAAGTCTCGCGAAGTTGCGGAGATAACCCTCACATCCACCTTCCTGGAAGAAGAACCCCCGACCCTCCTTATTTCCTCTTCCTGCAGCACTCTCAGGAGCTTTACCTGAAGCGACAGCGGCATCTCCCCAATCTCGTCCAGAAAAAGCGTTCCTCCGTCGGCCTGTTCAAATAGACCGGACTTTTCAGCCGAGGCGTCGGTGAATGCACCCTTTACGTGACCGAACAGTTCACTCTCCAGGAGGTTTTCCGGGATGGCGCCACAGTTCACGCCGATAAACGGACCTTTGCTCCGTACACTGTTATAGTGCAGCGCCTTTGCGATCAGCTCCTTGCCGGTTCCGGACTCCCCCAGTATGAGAACAGTGGTCTTGAAATCGCAGACCTTCCTTACCATCGTGAACGCATTAATCATTGAAGGGTTCTTGCTGATAATCCCGGCAAAGCTGTATTCACGTGTTACTGCCTCATGAAGCTGTATGTTTTCTTGTTTGAGCCTCTCGCGCTCCTCTGCCTTCTTCAGTACCAGAGCAATCTCATCGCTCTTGAACGGCTTGGAGATGTAGTCGTATGCCCCCAGCTTCATGCACGCAATGGCTGTATCCACGGTTCCGTATGCCGACATCATGATGATGGTTGAAGTTATCCCCTCCCGTGGGACGTTCTGTAAAAAATGTACTCCGTCCATAACCGGCATACGTATATCGCAAAGGATAAAGTCGTACGATTTTGCCGCTGCCAGGGAAATAGCAGCAACACCATCCTCTGCAAGATCAACCGAATAGCCGAGCTTCTGAAGCAACACCTTCAACATGTGACGAAGGTTCTCCTCGTCATCCACTATCAATATACTCTTTCTTTCCGAACCCTTCATACCGGTCATCCCTTATGCCCCTTTCACCGGAAGCCAGATGCTGAAACAGGTACCAATGCCTGGATCGCTGCTTACGATAATCCTTCCCCCAAAAGAGTCGATGATACGTGCCACAAGGGAAAGGCCCAACCCAGTCCCCTTCCCTGGCTCTTTGGTTGTGAAAAATGGGTCAAATACCCTGTTCAGGTTTTCCGGGGAAATCCCCTCTCCACTGTCCCGAATGTCAATCCTGATATATTTGGATTCACCGGCAAGTGAAAATGATGAAAGGAAGGCACCGCCGAAGTCATCTCTTCGACGTCCGTGCACCTCTCTGGGTAAAACCGGAGATCGCACATCATCGGAAAGAAGGCACGAAGCTGCCATAATATGAACACTTCCTCCAGCAGGCATTGCATCTCGAGCGTTAATCAGCAGGTTTATCAGCACCTGTTGAAACTGGAAACGGTCGAGAATTAATTCGGGGAGGTTATCCTCCACAACGAGTTCTGCTGATACCATCTTGAATGCGCCCTGCCCGGTCAATAGGGCCAAGGTATCTTCAATTATCCGGCCTATTGACAGCGACTCCAACTCACTCTGCGATGGACGGGCAAAATTCAGCAGGTCGCGGACGATCCTGTCGATCCGCCCTGCCTCATGCTCTATCCTTAGCGCATAATCTGAAGTAACTGCGTCTCTGGCCAATTCATCTCTGAGTATCCCTGCGTAACCGATGATGGCAGCCAGAGGTGTACCGATCTCATGGGCGGTTCCAGCTGCAAGAAGACCCACTGAGGCAAGGCGTTCTGACCGTAGCCCTTCCTCTCGGGCAACCTGTAACTGGCTGTTCGCTCCCTCGAGCGAGCGAACATGACGTTCAACCTCGTATCGATTGTTCCTGAGCGCTGAAAGCATGGCATTGAAGGAATCGACAAGTTCCGCTATCTCCACACTGCCGCGGGCAGTCACCATCTGGCTGTAATCACCGGAGGCAATTCTATCCGTAGCTTTTATAAGACGACGCAGGGGGAGTACGATTATACGTTTGAACGAAACGTATCCCATAAAGAGCAGCACGAGAAAATCCAGAAAAAAATAGGCCAGAAACAGCCGACGCGACTTTGCAATACGGGCATGTTCACGTGAGAGGTCGAGAGCCAGCCTTACGGCGCCAATCGTCTCCCCCTGGAAGGAAAGTGGAGAATAGTTTAGGACCTCATGCCGGCCAGGGGAAATAACAGAAGACTCAGTCCCGTTCCGGAGCGTCTCCTGTAGGCGGACGTCAATCCCTATCCTGTCAGCAATTGAAAATATCTTCTCACCATTTCTTCCAACGAGAAGCAAACCTGAAAAACCATCCACCTGTGTGAGCGAGTCAGCACAGATTGAAAATGTCGAATTATTCAAATTATTGGAATCCAGAGGAAATGGGACAGCTCTCTTAAGCATAAAGAGCAGAGCCTTCGCTTCTTCGCTTTTCATGGCGTAAACATCATGTTCTGAGGTTGTGAACGCAATAAGACTCAAGAGAAGCAAGGTGAGAAACAGGAGAGAGGCAAGAGCGGTGAGTATGGAATAGGTCAGGCTGATTCGATACTGTTTCATTCTGGCTCTACCCCCCGGGGCTGACACCAAGGCTCAAATACCAGGTTATGATCCAGCTTCCGAAAAAAATGTACAGAGTTGCGCTGAACGCGAGGAAAGGCCCGAATGGTATTGCCAGTTTCGAGTCACGTCCACGGGCAAGCATGAGGCTCACCCCGATCACCGAACCGACCAACGAAGCAACAAAGATAATAAAGGGGATCGAACGCCAACCGAGAAACGCACCCATCATCGCCAGTAGCTTGATGTCGCCGCCGCCCATCCCATCTTTGCCGGTGAGCCATTGGTAGACAAACGCAACCAGCATAAGGCTGCCACCGCCGGCCAGGATGCCGACAAGAGAGTTCTGCCACCCGAGTCCCGGTAAGAAAAAGGCAAAAGCAAAACCGATGACGATTCCAGGCAGACTTATAACGTCCGGTATTATCTGGTGATCGAGATCTATAAAGGTTATCACCACAAGGCTGGAACAGAAGATGAACAGTGCAAGAAAGGTAAGGGTCGGACCGAATCGGACGAACAGGAAGAGAGTCAGAAGGCCGTTTAGCGCCTCAACAAGTGGATAGCGAAGAGAGATGGGAGCACCGCAGGCTCGGCATCTCCCCCTTAGTATTACTATACTCAGAATAGGTATATTGTCATACCACCTGATCAAATTGCCGCAGAGAGGGCAGCTGGAACGCGGCGAGACTACAGACGTCTGCTCGGGAAGGCGGCAGATGCATACATTCAGAAACGATCCGACGACAGCGCCGAAGATAAAGGCGAAAATTGGAAATGCAATTGGAAAGGGCATGGATTAAGGCATCCTGTTCGTATTGTTGCATCAGAGTATAGCCAAGAAAGCGTGGTTTGCCAGCAAAGGCAAGATCCTAATCGCAAAATCGACAAAATGCATTTTTATGAATACATGATAGAGTTAGTCACAGGAGGGAACAACAATGAACGACCTACTGATTATCTTAGGTATCCTGGTTTTCTGGATAGTGCTGCAGAGGTACCTCCTTCCGAGACTCGGGGTACACACCTGAATGTCTGATTCCTGTGACCTCGGGGACCGAGGTACCAAAAAGAAGGACCCGGACAACACGTAACAGAAAAAGGACCACGTACGATCAGCGGTCCTTTTTTCACTTCGTCGGCTCTTCAAGTACCACCAGATAGCCGTCAGGATCGAAGCACCAGAGATCCTTCACTCCATACGGTTGCTCTTCCAGATGGTAAAGAATCTCAAGATCTTCTTCCAAAATCGCCTGATATATTTCGTCCAATCCCTCAACCCTGAAATGTATGGTTGCCCCAACCCCTTTGGGAAACAGCGTGAAACGCTCCTCTAGCACCGGGTGTACCTTTAGTACGGTAGCCTCCTCCACAAATATCAGCTCACACCCGTCAAGCTTCAAGGAAAGATGCTCTGGAGCTCCAAATACTGTCATAGCTCTCTGGACAGGAAGCTCTAGAATGCCCGCATAAAAGGCTTCGGTAGTAGCCAGCTCGGTTACAGCCAATTGAATGGTAAGATTGCTAATCCCGTTCATCCGCCGAACAGCCTGTTGGAATATCTGCCTAATACGCTCATGTAGTTGGTATATATCATGATTCCCACGACAATAAGAAATAGCCCCGTGACTATCTCGAACAGTCGAATATACTTTTTGAAGCGGTTAAAAACCGTAAGAAACTGATGAATTGCAAGTGATGAGAGGAAAAAGGGGATGGCCAACCCCATCGAATAAACCAGAAGCAGTGATATCCCATTTAGAACCGTATCCTCTGTGGCTGCAACCATAAGTATTGAGGCAAGGATCGGACCGATACAGGGTGTCCATCCTGCTGCAAAGGCAAGCCCGACCAGAAAACTCCCAAGATATCCAGCCGGCTTGCGATGTATGCTGACCCGTTTTTCACCGAGAAGGAGATGAATCGGCACGAGTCCGGTTATATGGACACCAAAAATGATGATCAGAACGCCACCGAACTTCCTGATCAATGCCATGTGTGTTTGAAGAAACCCTCCAATATATGTGGCTGACGCACCGAGAAGGACAAAAATAACGGTGAAGCCTGCAATAAAAAAAAGCGTATGGATTGCTGTGAGGATACGCACCTTGTTCGAAGGATGTTCCTCCTGCAAATCCGCAAAGGAAAGGCCGGTGATGTAAGTAATAAATGAAGGTATCAGCGGTAGAACACAGGGGGAGAGAAACGAGAGCAGCCCTGCAATAAAAGCCCCGACGTACGATATGTTTTCAACTGCCATGCCGCTACTCCGTTTCTATTGAGATTTAAGCGGCAGGATACCGTTTATGAAGGATATAACCTCTGGGGATCCCCAGTTCATCCCGCCAATAACTTTCTTCAGTATAACACCTTTCGCGTCAATGATAAACGTCTCGGGAACCCCGGTAATCCCGTACATCTTGCCTACCCTCTGATCCTGATCATAGAGGGTAGGAAGATTCAAGCCTGTGCGGGCGAAATAGGCCTCGACTGCCCCTTTGCCACCTTCGTCTATGGAGACCGCTAGCATTTGAAACGGCTTGCCGGCCATAGCCTGGTTAAGACGTACCATGGAGGGGATCTCCTCCTTGCACGGAGGACACCAGGTTGCCCAGAAATTCAGAAAAACAACTTTGCCTCTCAGAGATGCAAGAGTCACCTCGCGGCCTGCGGGATCTTTTAGGATAAATTCAGGTGCTGTCGAACCTTCCTTCACCATCCCTCCTGCGGAACCCTTGCCTTTCTCATCCTTCGAACAGCCGGAAAGTGTCACACAGCAGACGAGTATGACCATCATCAAAACACTTTTCATCATACAACTCCTATTCGTTGATCGAATGCAAACCAGTTTATGAAGAATCTTAACCTGTGTATGACAAGGATGATAGGAATGCAAGGGGTTTTTCACGGACAATACTAGGAGACTAGCCGCCCTTTAGCGGCATTCTTATGAAGGAGGGAGGTAAAGGGTGAAACTAGAAATCTTCCCCACGTATCTGCTGGCGTACCTTGCGGGTTGAAACAGCAAGCGGAAGAAGTTCCGTATGCCTTTCGAGAACCTCATCAAGGGTCATGCCATCGTTAATGATAATGTCTTCCCCACCCAGATGGGTTTTGGCAAAATGGCGCCCATCATCCCTGCAGAAAACCTGAACATGATACCGGTCACCTTCCAACTCGATCTGCACTTGATGAACTAATGTTCCATGTCCCATAACATTCCACCCCATGAATTAAATTCACCTAATAAAATTATATTTGATGGGATATATACTAGCAATATTCGGGCCGGACGCAATCACCCTATTTATCAGTGAGTTTTGTCAAACGCAGCACGGCATGGTCTGCTATTTAACCAAAGTGGGAACGGCTTTTAACGCTGGCGAGTAACCACATAGTCGGCCAACCCAAGCAGAGCAGCCTTTACAGAGGTGTGGGGAAATGAATCTATGGCGGATTTTGCTCGTCCTACATACTCTCGCGCCCTTGAAACGGTGAATTCGATGCCGCCATGGCGACGAACCAGATCAAAAACAAAGGCAAAATCTTCATCATCGAGGGTTTCAGCTGAAACGATCTCGCCGACCCTCTCTTTTTCAGCATGAGTGCAGAACTGAAGTGAGTGAATAAGTGGGAGGGTAAGTTTTCCCTCTTCCAGGTCATGGCCGATACTCTTGCCGAACTCTACCTGGTCTGCAGCATAATCAAGCACATCGTCCATAAGCTGAAAGGCAATTCCAAGCTCCATACCGAAATCGCTAAGAGCACGCTCCTTTTCGACCGGCACCTTGCCAAGAATGCCCCCAGCCTGGCAGGCTGCCGATATAAGAACCGCAGTCTTGCATTTCACCACGTTGATATAGCGCTCCTCGGTCATGGAGATATCGCTTGTACAGACCAGTTGGAGCACTTCGCCCTCAGCGATCATTGTAGTTGCTCCTGACAGGACACGAAGGACGGTGATATCACCGTCTGCAGCCATCAGCGAAAATGACTTGGCAAAAAGAAAATCTCCAACCAGTACCGAAGCCTCATTCCCCCAAAGAGTATTGGCGGAAGCAATTCCGCGACGGAGGTTGGCATTATCCACGACATCATCGTGCAGAAGTGTAGCGGTGTGAATGAACTCGATTACACTGGCCAGTGGGACATGGCGATCACCCTGATAGTCGCAGAGTTTTGCAGCAAGTAGGAGCAGTGCCGGTCTGATACGCTTGCCGCCGCTGGAGAGAACATACTCTCCCACCTTGCGGATCAGCGGTACATCGGACGCAAGATCCTTCTTAAACTGTGCTTCCACCTGTATGAGTTCGTCCCCGATTAGGGCCAGTGCCGCATCCATTTATTAGTATCCTCTGGTGAAATCTTCGGCAATACTATAGGAACGGTTCTCGGTTTGTCAAAGTTTTTCTGGCAACTGTAGCGCGTTTACAGAACTCCACCACCTTGCAATAAAGGAAAGTAAAGGGTAAGATGTGCGCTTGATAAGCAAGGCCGCCACTCACCATACTACCTAGAGGTAACAAGATGAATCGATTCATTTCCATGATGCTCGCTTTAATGATTGTTGCACTCACAGCCTCAGCATCTCACTGCTCCGGCCTTAACGACCGGGTAAGAGAATACACCCTGCAAAACGGATTGAAGCTCCTGATGGTAGAACGTCACACCTCGCCGACTGTCTCCGCCTGGATCCGTTTCAAAGTGGGAAGCGTAGATGAAAGAAGCGACGAACGAGGGCTGGCACATCTTCTGGAACATATGCTGTTTAAAGGGACCAAGACGCTCGGCACAAAAAACTATACCCTTGAAAAGCCGCTTCTGGACAAGATCGAAACGGTTTCGCAGGCACTCATTGCTGAGAAAATCAAGCGTGAAAAGAGTGACAGCAAGAAGATCTCCGACCTTCAGAACGAACTCTCCCGGCTTGAGACGGATGCAGGTAGCTACGTAATAAAGGAAGAGTTCGCAGATATCTACTCAAAGAACGGTGGTTCAAACTATAATGCATTTACAAGCAAGGACGGCACTACCTATCTGATAGGACTCCCCTCCAACAAACTCGAACTATGGGCTTCCATAGAGTCCGATCGGATGCAGAACGCTGTGCTCCGAGAGTTTTACACTGAGCGAAATGTGGTGATGGAGGAGCGTCGACGCTCATATGACGCTGAGCCTGCCGGTCGTTTATGGGAAACTTTTCTGGCCACAGCATTCGTAGCGCATCCTAACGGCCAGCCGGTTATCGGCTGGATGTCTGACATTGAAAACCTCACTCGTACCAAGGCGGAAAAGTTCCTCAAAAACTATTACGCGCCCAATAACGCAATCATTGCCATCGTAGGCGACATTGATCCGGAAAAGACCATTGCAATGGTGGAGAGGTACTTCGGTGCCATCCCTCCCGGCAAACAGATTCCACCTGTTGCAGTCCAGGAACCCCCACAATACGGCGAGAAGCGGATTGAGATTGTGGGAGATGCTGAACCGGAGCTCTTCATCGGCTTCCATAAACCGGGTATCCCCAACCCTGACGACTACATTTTCGATGTCATAGACATGATACTCGCAGATGGCCGGACTTCGCGCCTCTACAAAAAGCTGGTAGTTGAACGGCAGCTTGTCACAGAGATCGGCTCCTTTTCTGCGCCTGGCAATCGCTACCCCAATCTCTTCATAATCACTGCAACTCCCCGAGCCCCGCACACCGTGCAGGAGGTGGAGTCAGCCATCTACGAGGAGCTGGAAAGAATTAAGAGCGTGCCCGTGACTGAACGGGACCTGAAAAAGATCCTCAACCGCCTTGAATATGAAGAATTCCGTCAAATGGGTTCAAACGGGGGACTTGCAAGAAACCTTACCGAGTACGAGGCAGTGACCGGCAACTGGCGCTATCTTATCGAGCACCGGCAAAAGGTTGCGGCAGTCACCCCTATGGATGTAATAAATGTTGCAAGGAAATATCTGATCAAGGAAAACCGAACGGTTGGTTTCATCTCTAAGAAGCAGAAAGAGGTCTCTCAATGATTCGAACTACCTGTCGATTCCTGCTCCTGCTCCTTCTGGCAGGCCTTGCTTCCGCATGTGCGACCTCTCAGAAGGCTGCAGATCCACGCACAATGACCTTTCCTCCTCTCACCTTCGAGATCCCCAAAAGCCAGAGGATACTACTCGGTAACGGTATGGTGATCTACCTGCTGGAAGACCACGAACTTCCGATCGTCAATATAACTGCGTACGTAAACACCGGGAGCATCTTTGAGCCTGTTGACAAGACTGGGCTCGCCGGGCTGACCGGCGCCGTGATGAGATCCGGCGGCACCGATGAACTCCCCCCGGAGAAGATGGACGAGGAGCTTGAGTTCATGGCCTCATCAATTGAAGCAGGGATAGGCCAGGATGTCGGGAATGTCTCCATGTCGACCCTGACAAAAAATCTCGACCGTACACTTCAGATCTTCTCCCAGGTCATTATGCGCCCAGCTTTCAGGGATGATAAGCTGACCCTTGCGAAAAACCAGAGCATAGAAGGTCTGCGCCGTCAGAACGACAACCCCAAGGGGATTGCAGATCGCGAACTGCGCAAGGCCCTCTATGCCGGACATCCGTTGGGCCGCTTTCCAACAATTGAGAGCATCCGGAATATATCCCGAGAAGACCTGACAGGGTTTCACCGCCGTTTCTTCCGACCTGACCGGATCATCCTCGCAGTAGCAGGGGACATAAACCGAAGCGACCTCATCAGGAAACTTGAACCTCTCTTTGCAGGTTGGGAAAAGGCGACAGAGCAGATCCCTGCCATTGCGCAGCCCCATTCCATGGTCAAGGCACAGATACTCCTTGCCCACAAGGATGTAAACCAGACAGCCATCAGGATGGGCCACCTTGGTATCGATAAGGACGACCCGGATCTCTACGCCATCCGGGTTATGGACCAGATCCTGGGAGGAGGCTTCACTTCGCGGCTTACCACCGAGATCCGCTCAAACCAGGGCCTGGCCTATAATGTGGAGAGCCATTTTGATGTCGGAAGACGCTTCGTAGGCACCTTCGTTGCCCAAACCGAAACAAAGTCGAATTCTACGGCAAAAACTATCGGACTGATCCGCGACATCGTGGCAGGCATGACCAAAGAACCAGTGACTGACCAGGAGCTTGATCTGGCAAAGAACTCCATCATAAATGCATTCATCTTCGGATTCGTCAAACCTGACGCAGTAGTCAACCAGCAGGCAAGACTCGAATATTACGGCTATCCAAGCGGCTATCTGGAAAACTACCGGGACAACATCGCAAAAGTGACTAAGGAGAGTATCCTTTCCGCCGCAAGGAAGCGACTGCACCTCAATGCAATGGTCATATCCGTGGTGGGTAATGACAGTGCCTTTGACAAGCCACTCTCCACATTCGGTACTGTGACCGACATTAAACTTGATACCCCGGCAATGGAGACAAGCCCCAAATGATCCGTATGATATCTTTCCTGCTCCTGTTCACCCTTATTGCCGGCACTGCAACTGCAGCCGGCCTGCCTGCGCAGCCGGCCCCTCAGCCAGGAGTCCCTATTCTCCTCTACCACCGTTTCGGCTCAACGGTCGCAGACGGAATGACCATCACTACTCCGGTGTTCGAATCCCATCTGAAATACTTGAGAGACAACGGATACACAGTCATCCCACTGCGAAGGCTTGTGGACTGGTACCAGAAAAAAGCACCGGCGCCCCCTCCAAAGTCTGTGGTTATAGTCGAGGACGACGCCCATAAGACCGTATACAGCGACATGCTGCCACTGGTCAGAAAGTACAAGGTGCCGGTGACGGTCTTTGTCTACCCGTCTGCCGTCTCCAACGCAAAGTATGCAATGACCTGGGATCAGCTGCGTGAACTGAAAAAATCCGGCCTCTTCGATATCCAGTCGCACACCTACTGGCATCCGAATTTCAAGAGAGAGAGGAAGAAGCTAAAACCCGCGGAACTGGATAGACTGGTCGATACTCAATTAAAAAAGTCGAAGGAAAAGCTGGAGAAGGAGTTGGGGGGGAAAGTGGAGATGCTCGCCTGGCCCTTCGGAATCTACGACGAATACCTGCTGGGCCGAGCGGCTAATGCGGGCTATACAGCCAGCTTTACCATCGAACGCCACCATGCAGGTGCCGGCGACCAGGTCATGAAACTTCCGCGTTACCTGCTCATAAATACGGACCAGGGAAAGGCGTTTGCACAGATACTGGCAGGAACGGCGCCAAAGAGAAACATTGCCTACTGAGGCTCATTCAAAACTACTGCGGGGCCGATCTGCTTTGTTGCTGCTCTCACCTTGCAATCGGCCGCCTCAGTACATTTTGCGAGAACCTTATGTTTTTTAGAAATTACGTTTACGTTATGCTTCTTTCACGATTCAGCGCTTCGTAAAGATCTATCTGCTCCTGCATTGAGAGCTTGCGACCAGTTGTGCAGCCCTGCCCCAGACAAAGCCGACAGCGTTCATCGCTGCACCACTGACAAAATCGACAATCCTTGCAGGGATGTTTTTTGTCTTCTCCGTTGGTGGCCACACCACACGATTCACGTTTCACGACGTTCCAGGTTTTTCACTGCTTTTTCCCCAGTTCAGCCGAACGGGCCGTTGCCGCATCCACGCCGCGCATCACCGTTCCACGGAAACCTCCAACCTCCAGCGCCTGCAAACCCGCAATAGTTGTTCCGCCGGGGGATGTAACCTTTTCTCGCAGCACAGCCGGATGGTCGCCGGTCTCCGCCATGAGACAAGCGGTACCCAGGACCGTCTGCAGGGCAAGACCATAAGCGGTATCGCGGGGCAGCCCGTTCTTGAGACCAGCATCGGAAAGTGCCTCAACAAAGGTCATTACATAGGCCGGCCCGCTTCCGGAGAGCCCGGTAACCGCATCAAGGAGTCGCTCCTCCACCTGCCAGCACTTGCCGACAAGCTTAAAAATTGACAGTGCCGCATCCATGTCTTGAGAGCTGGCAAAGGAACCTTGAGCTATGGCAGTCGCACCCTGCAAGGCAACTGCAGGTGTATTCGGCATGGCTCTTACCACCCGTACCGGAATCTGAAAAGCCGATTCGATGGTCAGCGCGCTAATCCCCGCCATGATAGATATGCAAAGCTTTTCGGTTGTGATTACATCGGCAATTCCGGCAAGTACAGCGCTGGCCAACTGGGGCTTCACGGCAAAGATAAGCATGTCACAGTCAGCTGCCACGAGATGGTTTTCCTGAGCAACCTTTACCCCATATCGCTCCACCAGATACTCACGTCGCCTTGAATCCGGCTCTGCAACTTGAATCCTGGCCGAGTCAACCATCCCCTGTGTCAACCCCTTTATCAAGGCCTCTGCCATATTGCCGCCGCCGATAAAGCCGATTTTCCCCTCCTGCAACATAAATCACTCCCCGTATTTTCCATCTGACTCACGTTCTGCGTGTCAGTTTTAGCCCATTCCCCATAATAAATCAACTGGATTGAGGAGCAAAGCATCTCCCCTGAAACCCTTTGGAAAAATCATTGACATGAATAAGATAAATATACTACAACCTCTCCCCGTAAAACAATAAGTTTACCTCTGCTAAACTCGTCAATTGACAAAATGTTTAGGGATGCTAAACTATTAATCAAACATTTTGTTTACAAATGCTAAACTCGGAGGGGCGTTTGAAAATCGGTGAACGGTTGAAGCGGCTGAGGAAGATCAACTCTCTTACACAGGAAGAGCTGGCGAGCCGTGCCGACCTGACCAAAGGCTTCATATCGCAACTGGAGAACGATGCCACCTCCCCTTCCATCTCCACCCTGAAGGACATTCTCGATGTCTTTGGTGTGAGCATGCAGGAGTTTTTCAGCGAAACAACCGATGAAGAAAGTGTGGTTTTCAGTAAGGATGCGAGGGTCAATGCATCCGACGACAAAGACCGTATCCGGGTGGAACTTCTGGTACCCGGCGCACAGAATCGCGAGATGGATCCTGTGCTCGTGACCTTGGACGCTGGCGAGGAGATGGACGAGCAGCCCGTTCACGAAGGAGAAGAGTTCGGCTTTGTGCTCTTGGGGAAGATCCAGGTGAAACTCGATGAAAAGATCCATACGGCAAAAAAGGATGACTGCTTTTATTTCACCTCGGATAAGCGTCATTCTGTAAAAAATATCGGCAAGGGTCCGGCAATGATACTTTGGGTAGTCACACCGCCGACCTTCTACTATTAAGTAACCGACGATTTACACCGTTTATTGAGCAGAGATAAGTTCATTCAGCACGTATCCCGTTAACCGGGGCCAAGGCGTGCTGAGTTCATATTACTGGAGGGCGCTTAAAGATGAGCAAAGTACTTATTATCGGGGCGGGTGGAGTCGGCCAGGTAGTTACCCACAAGTGTGCCCAGGCATCTGACGTAATTACCGGGATCACCCTGGCGTCCCGCACTGAGTCGAAGTGCAGGACCATTGCCTCTCAGATAGGCTGTCCGATCAAAACGGCCAAAGTTGATGCCGACAACGTGCCTGAACTCGTTGAGTTGATACAACGAGAGTCGCCAAAGCTGGTCATAAACGTCGCCCTGCCGTATCAGGACCTGACCATCATGGACGCCTGCCTGGCAACCGGTGTGGATTACCTGGACACCGCCAACTATGAACCGCTTGATACGGCAAAATTCGAATACTCCTGGCAGTGGGCCTACCAGGACCGGTTCCGCGAAAAAGGGCTTATGGCACTCCTTGGGAGCGGTTTTGATCCGGGCGTCACCAACGTCTACACCGCCCTGGCAGCAAAAAACTACCTGGACGAGATCCAGGAGATCGACATCATCGACGCCAACGCCGGCAACCACGGCCAGCCCTTTGCCACAAATTTCAACCCGGAGATCAACATCCGGGAAGTAACCGCCCCATGCCGCCACTGGGAAAGCGGCCAATGGGTTGAAACCAACCCCCTCTCCACCAAGCGGTCCTTCGACTTCCCCGAAGGAATCGGGCCGATGAACATCTACCGGATGTACCACGAGGAGATGGAGTCGCTGGTCAGGCATATCCCGACCATCAAAAAGGCCCAGTTCTGGATGACCTTCTCGGACAACTACCTGAAGCACCTGGAAGTCTTGCAAAACGTAGGGATGACAAGGATCGACGAGGTGGAGTACAATGGCCAGAAAATCGTGCCGCTCCAGTTCCTCAAGAGTGTCCTTCCCGACCCGGGAAGCCTGGGACCGCTCACCAAGGGTCGCACCTGCATCGGCGTCATAGCCAGGGGGATCAAGGATGGCAAGCGCAAGCAGGTATACATCTACAATATCTGCGACCACGAAGCCTGCTACAAAGAGGTCAAATCCCAGGCCATCAGCTATACAACAGGCGTGCCCGCTGTAGTCGGCGCAATCATGATGCTGACCGGCAAGTGGCACGAACCCGGGGTCTGGAACATGGAGCAGTTCGATCCGGAGCTTTTCCTTGAGGTGCTTGGACCGATGGGGCTGCCGACTGTCGTCATTGATGGCGGCGAATGGCCGGAGCTGTAGAGCATTGACCGGCATCGACATCGACAAAATCATCCGCCTGGCCCCTTCACCCGCCTATGTGGTCGATATGGGGCGGCTGCGGCATAACCTTGCCATACTGGATGAAGTACAAAAGCGGAGTGGTGCGAAGATCCTGCTTGCCCTCAAGGCGTTCTCCATGTGGAGTGTCTTTCCGGCCATTCGCGACACGCTCCACGGTGTCTGTGCCAGTTCGCCCTGGGAGTCGCGACTGGGGCGTGAGGAGTTCGGCAGAGAGGTCCACAGTTTCGCCGCTGCTTTCAAGGAAAGCGATGTCAAGCAACTCCTTGAAACCTCCAATCACCTTGTGTTCAACTCCTTCAGCCAGCTTGAGCGCTTCCGGCCACTTTGGGAGAGAGAGCGTAGCAGGGTATCTATAGGTCTGAGGGTCAACCCCGAGCATACCGAAGGCCACACCGCAATCTACGACCCGTGCGCACCGAAGTCGCGGCTCGGAGTACGTCGCGACGAATTCGAAGGGCGGTCCCTCGAAGGAGTCGAAGGGCTGCACTTTCACACCCTCTGCGAGCAGCTCTTTGAGCCGCTGGAGAGGACCGCCCGCGTATTTGATGAGAAATTCGGGGAATTCCTGCCGCAGATGAAGTGGCTGAACCTTGGCGGCGGACACCACATAACTCGGGACGGCTACGACATAGACGGCCTTGTCGCCCTCATCAGGCACTTCCAGGCTAAGTACGGCCTGGAGATCTATCTGGAGCCGGGTGAAGCGATTGCCATCGGCACCGGCATCCTGGTCGGCGAGGTCCTTGATGTGGTGCAGAACGAAATGGATATAGCGATCCTGGATCTTTCCGCCACCTGCCATATGCCTGATATTCTGGAGATGCCCTACAGGCCCGCCATCGTGGGAGGGTTCGATCCGGGAGAAAAGGGGTGGACATACAGGCTTGGAGGTCCATCATGCCTCGCGGGA
>CAZGQM010000019.1:0-54115 GCA_964528055.1 uncultured Geoanaerobacter sp.
CGCTGTCGGCGAGTGCCTTGAATTGTGCATGTGGGATGTCGCGACAGACCACAATCGTGCCGTGTAAGAGCAATGGCGTGGAGACCTGGTGCTTGGAGAGTTCGGCCAGGATCTCCTTCATCGGCCTGTTCAGGTCGATCTTGACCCCGTGCTCATGCTTGCCTCGGTACTGGTCGGGAATCAGGCGGCCAGGGTTACGATCCATCTCTTCGACGAAAAGGCCTTCCCTGGTGATCTTTGCCTTGATGTTCCGGTCTGCGGAGCAGGAGACTGCCATGCCTAGCGGGCAGGAGGCTCCGTGGCGGGGCAAACGGATGACCCTGATGTCGTGGGCAAAGTACTTGCCGCCGAACTGGGCTCCGATTCCGAGCTTGTACGCTTCCTGGAGGAGCTTCTCTTCCAGTTCCAGATCACGGAAGGCTTGGCCATGCTCGTTTCCCTTTGTGGGGAGATCATCAAGGTACTTTGCTGAAGCGAGCTTGACCGCCTTCATGCAGGCGTCAGCCGATGTGCCGCCGACAACCACGGCAATGTGGTACGGAGGACAGGCTGCCGTGCCGAGATATTTCATCTTGCTGACCAGGAACTTTAGGAGGCTGTCCGGTGTGAGGAGAGCCTTGGTCTCCTGAAAGAGGGAGGTCTTGTTGGCAGATCCGCCACCCTTGGCCATGAAGAGGAACTTGTAGTAGTCGCCGTCGACTGCCTGAATGTCGATCTGTGCCGGCAGGTTGGTGCCGGTGTTGATCTCTTCGTACATGTCCAGTGCAACGGTCTGGGAGTAGCGGAGGTTTTCTTCGGTGTAGGTCTTGTAGATCCCTTTGGAAAGATACTCTTCATCCTTGCCGCCGGTCCAGACCTGCTGGCCCTTTTTGGCAACTACTGTTGCGGTGCCGGTATCCTGGCAGGTCGGGAGTTCAAAGTTGGCGGAGATCTCAGCGTTGCGCAGGAAAGCGAGTGCCACACCCCTGTCGTTCTGTGATGATTCAGGGTCGCGAAGGATCTTGGCTACAGACTCGTTATGCTCAGGGCGGAGGAGGAAGGAGACATCGCGCATTGCCTCGTTGGCGAGGATGGAGAGGGCTTCTGGGCAGACCCTGAGAACGTCCTTGTCTGCGAACTTTTCAACGGTCACATACTTCTCCGATCCCTCGATCTTCCGGTACGTGGTCTGGTCTTTCCCAAGGGGATACGGGTCCTGATACACAAAGGGCTTGGTGGACATGCGTTTGATCTCCTTTCTTATGGTGTCTTTGTTGGCAGGCACTGCCTGTGTATTCTGTATACAATTTCCGCGGAACTATATTGGAAAAATCTGATTTTGTCGAGAGGGAAGTTGGGAGTAGTGTGTCAAGATCTAGTAAGTCATAGTTATTGCTACCCCAGCAGGAAGTCGAAATCTTCCCGGCTTATACCGGAAACCCCACCAGTGGTGGCGTCTTCCAGCAGTGCCTTGTAGAGTGAGAGCTTGCGCTTTTTCAGCTCCATCATCTTCTCTTCTATGGTGTGCCGCATGACGAGGCGGGTAATGGTGACCTGGGCAGTCTGGCCTATCCGGTGGGCGCGATCGGAGGCCTGGTCCTCAACAGCCGGGTTCCACCAAGGGTCAAGGTGGAAGACGTATGTGGCGCGGGTGAGGTTCAGCCCTTTTCCTCCTGCTTTCAGGCTCAAGAGGAATGCGGAAGGCTCGTCGGATTTCTGGAACCGCCCCACCAGCTTTTTCCTTTCTCCAATCTCTGTGCTGCCGTCTAGTCGCAGGTAGTTAAGTTTTTTCTCACCCAGCCTCTTTTCGACAATATCGAGAAACCTTGTGAACTGTGAAAAAACGAGGACGCTGTGCCCCTCGTCGAACAGCTCTTCAAGCTGTTCCAAAAGAAATTCTATCTTCGGGGAGCTCTCTTTTGATGATGGAATGAGTATTTCCGGTGAAAGGCAGAGCTGTCTGAGTCGCAGTATGGCAGTAAGGGCGATAATCCTCGCCTGTCCGGCGGTCTTGTTGCGATACGCTTCGTCAACGGTTGACTTGACCTCTTCAATCGTCCTTGTATACAGCGATCTCTGTCTGTCGGTAAGTTCCAGGTAGATGTCAGTTTCGATCTTCGGAGGGAGCTCTGATGAGATCATCTTTTTGGAGCGCCGCAGGATGAACGGTCGGGTTCTTCGTATCAGCATCTCAAGGAAAGAGCCGTTGGAGTTGTTCATACCGCGGCGGAATGTTTCGTATTCGCCCAGAAGTCCGGGTACGGAGATGTCCATTACCGAATAGTATTCACCGAGATGGTTTTCAACCGGCGTTCCGGTGAGAGTCAGGGAGAAGAGGCCTTTCAGGCGTCTGCAGGCCCCGGTTGTTTCGGTCTGGATATTTTTTACCGCCTGAGCTTCATCGAATACGATAACATTGAACCGTTGCCCGGCCAGTTTTTCTGCATCCCGCTGTACTATTCCATAGCTGGTAAGCACTACGTCCGATCCGGAAAAATCGGTTGTCCTGTCCGTACCGCGATAGGTGGCAATTTTCAGGTCCGGATAGAATCGCGCAATCTCGCTCTCCCAATTGAAAAGAAGGCTAGGCGGAACAACTATGAGGTGTGGCAGCCGTTCTCCTGTATGAGAGGTAATCTTACCTTCATGGAGGCCCGCAAGGAGTGTGATCGCCTGCAGGGTCTTCCCCAGTCCCATGTCATCTGCAAGGCAGGCCCCGAATCTGTGCTCATACAGGAATGCAAGCCAGTTGTACCCATCGACCTGGTAATGTCGCAAAGTTGCATCGATCCTTTCCGGCAGCGGTTTTGCGGGTAACTCGTCGAATGAGGAAAGGCTTGAAAATACTCTTTCGTCTTCGGGCGATAGTCTGACTTTTACACCTCGACTTCGCAGATGGAGCCAGTCGAGTATCTGTAGTCGGGGAATCCTGACCTGATCGCTCCTTTTACGGGATTTCGCCTGTCTGGGGAAGATTGCGAGGAGTCCGCTGGTCTCAATGTCGAGCATAACGAATTCGCCACCTTTAAGATAAATTCCGCCCCCCGTTAGCGCCTCTTCCATCTCCTTTCGAGTTACTTCTGTCCCTTCACACTTCACTTCCGGCTTCAGTTCGAACCAGTCAATGGACGAGCGGGTAGCATCGAGGGTTATGTCCCAGGTAACGCTCCTGACGGTCCTGCCATTGAACAGCATCCTGAAACCGCCTGCCTCTGCAATGGACTGAAGCTCTTGCAGGCGGGGTAGCAACTCTCCCCTCGAGACACAGATCTCGCCCGGAAGGGTCGAACCTGAAAAGGCAGAGGCTCCGAACATCCTGAACGGTATTTCGAGGAGGCGGGCCTGTTCGCGGCGGTCCATGGAGTAGCTGATCCACCTGTTCCCGTCGGTTAGGAGCATCGGGCTGCTGCCGTGGCTGCTGTTGGCAAATGCCTTTGCAAACCTTTTTGCTTCGGAGGCCACTTTCCGTTTCAGGAAGCTGTCACCGCTGAAAGCCGCTTTAAGCAGGGAATTCTCTTCTTTGGCTGTAGTACAGTGGAGAAGGGCGAAGCAGGCATCAGCAAAAACGGTAAAACGCTTCTTTGCCCTGAGTGGTGCGCTGAAGCGCCACTTCTCGTTTTCGGAAAGCATCCCGAAGGGCCATGCAGAGAGCGGGTAAACGGTTTCATCTGCTGCCATGCAGCAGGAAAGGGTGAAGGAACTGTTACACTCTGATGCCGTCAGATGTATTTCCCCGAACAGGGCGCGCCTTTCGACTGTCGCAGGTGCGCCGTGTATCGTCAGAATCAACGAGTCGGCAACTGAATCAGCGGGAAATGACAGACCAAGG
Source organism: uncultured Geoanaerobacter sp. (assembly GCA_964528055.1). Taxonomy (GTDB): domain Bacteria; phylum Desulfobacterota; class Desulfuromonadia; order Geobacterales; family DSM-12255; genus Geoanaerobacter. The sequence goes on from CAZGQM010000019.1 coordinate 3,809, forward strand.
TGATTAAACTCCCGTACACCCATTGTTATTCGCCTGTTATTGCGGGATATCCTATCAGGCAGCATTGCCGAAGCCTGGCTGACCTCATTCCAGAAGCTCCAGCCCGAACAGTTTGCAATCGGCTCAATCCTCTTTGCAGGGATGTCGAAATAGTAGTTGGTCGATGCAAATGAATCGTCGGCTAGTGGAACTGTATCCTCAAAAACCTTGTAAGCGGTCACAACTCCTTCGGTGAGATCGATAAGGGTCTTTGTCTCTCTGACAGAGTCGTGAAAGAATTGCAGGGGGATCTCTGCATCGCCTTGGCGGAGTAATATCCGGGCATCGGCTCCCATGGACTCCAGGTAGAACTGGACTATTCTTTCCCGAAAGGGAGGCAACTTTATCATTTCAAGGAAACGACTCTCCCTTTTCGTGAGGCCGGGGTCAAGTCTGGTCGCTGGGTGAGAGCCGTTCCACGGGCGGATCGAGAGGCCGCTATGGTTTTGTTCCACAAGCAGTCTGAAACGGGATGTGCGCTGGGTCTGATAACCTGCTTCGGAGTTTCCGAAGAGAAATCCAGAGAGTTCGGCCAGATAGCTTTCAGTTAACGGGATCTCCTTGAAAGATCCAGGGGACATCAGTTTTTTCAGTGTGACGAGGGCAACCACGACATGGCAGCAACATGATCTCATTCCACAGTCGCAGTCGAAGGTTAACACTCCTTCAGATATTGAGATGGATACTTCGGATATCCGCTGGTCTGCTACCTCAATGTTCAGCGTAGATCTGTCATGGCTCCAGATTATGTCGCGCAGAGGGTTGCGACGGATGAGCGTCATGGCGTCAAGAATCTCGCCGCGTGGTGCAACGGTGTAGATCCTTCCGGGGGAAAGCTCATTCAGGGCATCGAGCAGTGCTTCTGAACCGCGTTGGGGTGCAGTTTGATCGGATAGTTGCATTGGAAGGGGATGTTTCCTCTGACAAAAGGCGCGGAAAGAGGTTCTCCGCGCCTTCGGGTCTGTCTCTGTCTGCTACTTCTGGCTCTTGGCGAGCGCTTGATCGATATCTTCGATGATGTCGTCAACATGTTCTATGCCGACCGAAAGCCGGATCAGGTCGGGAGTGACGCCGGAGGCGGTCTGCTGCTCTTCAGTCAACTGCCGGTGAGTTGTGCTGGCAGGATGCAGAACACAGCTTCGGGCATCACCCACATGAACAACCAGTGCGATCAACTGGCAACTTTCCATGAATATCTTACCGGCAGCCGCGCCACCCTTGATGCCGAAGGTCAGGACACCGCTGCAACCCTTGGGAAGGTATTTCTTCGCTCTTTCATGGCTTGCATGGCTCGGCAGTCCTGGGTAGCTTACCCAGGAAACGGAGGGGTGAGTTTCCAGGAACTTTGCCACGGCCAGGGCATTGTCGCTGTGGCGTTGCATCCTGAGTGGCAAAGTTTGCAGTCCCTGGTTGAACATGAAGGAGTTCATGGGGGCAGGGGTGACGCCAAGATCGCGCATCAGCTGAACCCGGGCTTTCACGATATAGGCTGCAGGGCCGAACGTCTTCACGTACTGCAGGCCATGATACGAGGAGTCGGGTTCCGTCAGTTCGGGGTACCGGCCATTCTCCCAGTTGAAGTTCCCGCCATCAACAATTACCCCCCCAACGCTTGTCGCGTGGCCATCTATGTACTTGGTGGTCGAGTGGACTATGATGTTAGCACCGAAATCAAAGGGCCGGCAAAGAAAGGGGGTGGCAAAGGTACTGTCGATAATGAGCGGCACCTTTTTATCTTGGGCAATCTGACTGAATTTCTCGAAGTCAAGGACGTTGAGGCCCGGGTTTCCGATGGTCTCGGCGAAGAGGGCGCGAGTGTTGGGGCGAAAGGCAGCATGTATTTCTGATGCCGGTGCCTCAGGATCTACAAAGGTGACTTCAATCCCCATCTTGGGAAGGGTTGAGGCAAAAAGGTTATAGGTTCCACCGTAGAGGGTGCTGGCGGTAACGAAGTGCTGCCCTGCCTTGCAGATGTTGAAGATGGAGAGGGTTGTTGCTGCCTGGCCTGATGAGGTGCACAAGGACGCGACTCCACCCTCCATCATGGCGATCTTCTGTTCAAAGGCGTCGGTTGTCGGATTGCCGAGACGGGTATAGAAGTGTCCGGCAACTTCCAGGTCGAACAGCTTTGCAACATGGTCTGCGCTGTTGTACTTAAAGGTTGTGCTCTGGCAGATGGTTACCACTCGCGGATCTCCCGGTTTGGGGTCGTAGCCCCCCTGAATGGCCTGTGTCTCTATCCTCCATTGTTTGCTCAATGGTATTCCTCCTCTACAGAATGGGATATTGGGCGAGAAAATTCGTATAGTATCAGAAAGGTTCTACTTGTGGAACAGAGAATGTGATGAGCTTTTTTGCAGAAGTCCGTATCTGGGGTATACTGAAGCGGGAGGTGCTTGAATGCTGGATCAGAATGAAATCAAGGAAATGCTGATGCGCGGTGAGTATGAGTCGGCTATCGCGCTCTGTCGCGATGCGATAGAAAGCCTACCAGGCAGGTCGGAACATTATCTACTGCTGGGGCGAGCGCTTGTTGCATACGGGGATAAGCGAGAGGCAATCCGTGCCTTCCGCGACGGCCTGCTTTTTGAAAATAATCCCAAAATTCGCGAGGAGCTGGACCGGCTTGGTTGGCGTGACCTTCCCGTCATTCAGGGGTTGGGGCGTGATCATTGGCTGAACCGGAAGCTTGGCAGGCTCTTTATGGCGTTGAGGCTGAGGTGATGAAACTCGACAATTCATGACGACGCACATTATTTCCTGCTTCACTTGAATCGGAGAATAAACTTTGTGCCGATGACCTCCTCTTCAGAAGTTACGCCTGGCTGGACAGGGTTTTTGAGCTGGTTCTGGTCATAGTAGAGGTTAAGGTCGATCTTACGTCCTATATGGAACCCCATTTCACCGGTCCAGGTGAGGTTGTTCGGTGAGAGCCTAAGAAGTTCGTAGTCGTGGCGTCCGGTTGGAGGATGAAGGGAAGTCCCTCCGGGCATGGATCCGGTTGCGATTTCATAGTTATATAGGGGAAGCTTTGAGGCAATACCCAGGTAGAAGTTTTCGAATAGGTTCAATTTGCCGCCTGCCTGGGCATGGACTCGGTGGATTATGTCGTCATATCCGCTTCCGATGTCACGTAGTTGCACAACATGGCTGATCCCGAATTTCGGTTCTATCAGGACTTCGTCTGCCGCCTTCAGCCCTATTCCGCCTGATGTGAGAAGCCTGTCCGGCTCCAGTTTACGACCCACGAAGGAGTGACTGCCTGGTCCTTTCAGCGGGATTGCGTCTTCCGCGGCCACGGAAATTTGGTGGGCTGCAAGGAACAGAAGCATACTACACGCTGTCACGAATGCAAACGGTCTCATTTCTTAATCCTATCTCTTAATAATGTAACACGAAATCGCCGGTCGGGAAAACACCAGTTTCTTGATCAACGTCAAGGAACTGTTCGAAGGTTAGGCGTAATTTTATTACAGACAGGGGTTGCGCCGGTCTACTAGCCGGCGTGATCAGCATGATCACTCGTACAAGACTACAAGAGATATGGAGGAACAAATTATGGGTATGTTCTGTAACCAGTGTGAGCAGGCGGCAAACGGTGTGGGTTGCAATATTTCAGGTGTCTGCGGCAAGAAACCCGATGTTGCTGCCCTTCAGGATCTGCTTCTTTTTGCGTTGAAAGGAGTTGCCCTATTCGCTGACAAAGCCAGGGCGCTGGGGGCCAAAGACGCGCGCATCGATCGTTTCGTGGTGGAAGGGCTCTTTACCACCGTTACCAACGTTGATTTTGACATCGCCCGGATAGAAAAGGATATCCGCAAGGCAGTCGAAGTTCGCAGCCAGGCTAAGTCGCTCTATGACCAGGCATGCGCAGGTAAAGGGAGTGCACCTGTCGCTATAACCGCGCCACAGGCGAGCTGGGCACCGGCTGCAGACCAGGCAGGTCTGATCCGCCAGGGCGAGGAGCATGGACTGGCCACCCTCCATGTGAATGATGATATCCGCTCGGTCATAGAGCTCCTTACCTTCGGCCTGAAGGGGATGGCTGCCTACATGGACCATGCACTGATTCTGGGCAAAAGCGACGAGGATGTCCTGGCCTTCTTCCATAAGGCCCTTGCAGCCACCACCGACCAGAACCTCGGCCTGATGGATTTTGTGGGGCTGAGCATGGAGTGCGGCAAGCATAACCTGCGGGCAATGGAGATCCTCAATCAGGGGCATGTGGATTCCTATGGTCATCCGGTACCCACGCCGGTTCAGCTGGGAACCAAGGCCGGCAAGGCTATCCTGGTTTCGGGCCATGATCTGAAGATGCTGGAGGAGCTCCTCAAGCAGACCGATGGCAAGGGGATCAACATATACACCCATGGCGAGATGCTGCCGGCCCATGCCTACCCTGGTCTCAAGAAGTACGCACATCTGGCCGGGAATTACGGCGGTGCATGGCAGGATCAGGCCAAGGAATTCGCCAATTTCCCGGGTGCCATCATCTTTAACACCAACTGCATCCAGCGACCAGCCGACACCTATAAGGACCGGCTCTTTACCTGGGGGCTTGTTGCCTGGCCCGATGTTACGCATATCGACGGCTGGGACTTCTCTGCAGTAATCGACAAGGCTCAGGATCTGCCCGGATTTCCGGATAATCCAGGCCAGGAGATCCTCACCGGCTTCGGCCACAACGCCGTACTCGGCGTGGCCGACAAGGTGATCGCGGCTGTAAAGGGAGGTGCGGTTAAACACTTTTTCCTGATAGGCGGCTGCGATGGCGCAAAACCGGGACGTAATTACTACACCGAGTTTGCCGAAAAGGTACCCAAAGATTGCGTCATCCTGACGCTTGCCTGCGGCAAGTACCGGTTCAACAAGCTCGAGTTCGGCGATATCGGAGGCATCCCGCGTCTGCTGGATGTGGGGCAGTGCAATGACGCCTACTCGGCAGTCCAGATTGCCGTTGCACTGGCGGGGGCATTCAATTGCGGGGTGAACGACCTGCCACTCTCCTTTATCCTCTCCTGGTACGAGCAGAAGGCTGTGGTCATCCTCTTGTCGCTGTTGCATTTAGGGATAAGGAATATCAAGCTTGGGCCGACACTTCCGGCATTCATCACGCCGAACGTTCTCAACTTTCTGGTGGAGAACTTCAATATCGGGCCGATCGGAAACGTTGACGATGACCTGAAGGCTGCGCTCGGAGCGTAGAGCCACCAATAGAAAATTTATTTGGATTCATAGTATAAGCCCGCTTTCTGCGGGCTTATACTATTTCTGCCTCTGCATGGATAGGTCAGTTAGGAAGACGGGTGGTTCTTACGGTGACCTCTGCAGTTGTTGGGGTGGAGGAAGATCTTAGTTGCGAGAGTTGTTAAAACTAAATTGTCTTAACTAAAAATAATTGTTGCACTCGCATTTTTGTTTACGGTATATTGCATTACCGAGTCCGGCATTCTCCGGAAATTCCAGTCAACCCAGATTATCTTTGGCGACAATCCAGATACGCACTAATCCCTGAAAGAGAGGAGATCGTAATGGTTGTGCTTGTACGTTGTAACGATGACACTTACTCGGTTGCTATGGAGTCTTGCATCGAGGAATTGGGAAGGGCGGGTCTCATAAACGCTTATCTCAGCGAGGGGGAATGGGTGAAGGTCTCTCGTGAGCTGCAGTTTGTGAAGCACTCCACTGAAAGACATCGTGGTACCCATTTGGCTGTCGCTGTCGCAGCTTGACCTTACCCGAGGCACATCCTTCAGATTTGGAATGAAAAATGGCGATCAGGTGATCGCCATTTTTAGTCAGTCATCCGATTTGATCCTTCTTAATCAGACATTGAAGCGGAAGTGCATCACATCACCGTCCTGCACCACATATTCCTTACCCTCAAGTCGAAGAAGTCCCTTTTCCTTAGCACCTGCTTCACCTCTGGCTGCAAGGAAGTCGTTAAAGGCGATGACCTCGGCGCGGATGAAGCCCTTTTCAAAATCTGAGTGGATGACACCGGCAGCCTGTGGCGCCTTGGTGCCGCGGGTGATGGTCCATGCACGCACCTCTTTTACCCCGGCAGTAAAGTAGGTGATCAGGCCGAGGAGTTCATAGGCACTCCGTATCAAACGCTCCAACCCTGACTCTAGCAGACCCATACTTGCCAGAAAATCCTTTTTTTCTTCTCCATCGAGTTCGGAGATCTCAGCCTCTATTCGACCGCAGATAGCGACGAGCTGTGCGCCTTCTCTTGATGCGAGTTCTCTGACTTTACCGACAGCCGGATGGTTTCCCTCCTGGTCGTCCTCTGCAATATTTGCTACGTAAAGGACCGGCTTGTCCGTCAATAGGTGGAGATCTCGCAGCCAGAGTTCCTCATCGTCACCATTGGCCACTCCGCGTGCTGGCTGGCCCGAGCCGAGCAGATCCCTGACCCTTGCGTAGAAATCGACTTCATCCTTGGCCTTTTTGTCGCCGCTTCTGGCCTGCTTCTCAACTCGCTGAAGCTTCTTTTCCACGCTGTCCAGATCGGCCAGCGCCAGTTCGGTCTGAATAGTCTCAATATCACCCAATGGATCGACACAACCATTGACATGCACCACGTTTTCGTCATCAAAACAGCGGACGACATGGATTATTGCATCCACAGACCTGATGTGGCCGAGAAACTGGTTGCCAAGTCCTTCACCCTGGCTTGCGCCCTTGACCAGGCCTGCGATGTCCACGAATTCGATGGTTGTGGGGAGGACCCTTTGGGGTTGAACAATCTCTGACAGCTCGTTGAGTCTGGGATCAGGAACCTGAACAATACCGAAATTTGGGTCAATTGTGCAGAAGGGGTAGTTGGCAGATTCAGCGCCTGCTGAAGTTAACGCATTGAATATGGTTGATTTGCCCACATTGGGGAGACCTACTATGCCGCAGTTGAGGGCCATTAAACGCTTCCTTCCGTGTCTGGTACTGGCAGACTACTTAGGTTGCCAGTAGATTTTTGTTGTTGTAAAGAGTCATCGCTTTCGGGAAATCTACGGTGACGAGGAGGTGGAGGCAGTCCACAATGCGGTCGAGCAAATCTGAGAGCTCAGCCATCTCTTCTCTGGAAAATTGAGAAAGCACGTAATCAGCTGAATCGCCACGAATCGGGCGACCGATCCCGACTCGAACACGGATGAAATCCGCCCCCCCCAACTCCTGAATCAACGATCGCAGACCGTTGTGCCCACCATGGCCCCCCCCTTTTTTGATCTTGATCTGACCGAAAGGGATGTCCAGATCATCGTGAATAATGACCAGTTCTTCAATGGAAAGCTTGTGATAACGGAGTGCGGATGAGACCGAGCGGCCAGAAAGATTCATGTAGGTCTGAGGCTTGAGGAGGTGCAGCCGTTCACCCCAGCAGGCGGCATCCCCTGAAAGCCCTTCGAAGGCCTTCTTTGTCAGGGATGCACCTGTGGTGTGTGCAAGACGATCCACTACCATGAAACCGATATTGTGACGGGTCCATTGATACTTGGCGCCGGGGTTGCCCAGCCCGGTAATCAGCTTTACCGACATGGTGTAGTTAGCTGTCGGACTGGGGGGTTAAACCGCAGCCGGCGCTTCTGCTTCCTTGGCCCTGCCGAGAATGCTGACGATCGAGGCTCTGGTTTCCAGAAGGACTTTGACCCCAGGTACAAGCTTCAGGTCAGAGACGTGAATGGATTGACCGATTGCGAGATGAGTTACATCTACGTCAATGTGCTCAGGAATCTGAGTCGGCAGGCATTCGATGTCGAGGGAGTGGGTAGCAAAATCGAGGAGACCGCCCTCTTTTACCCCTGCAGGTGATCCTATGAGTCTCACGGGGACGTGAACGCGAATCTTATGGTCCATGTCCAGTTTGTGAAGGTCGACGTGGAGCATGGTCCGCTTCAGCGAATCTCTGAGGAGATCGGTGACGATTACCAGGCTTCCGTCCAACACTCCGCCCTTGAGTTTAAGGATAGTGTTCATGCCGCTTTCTCCGGAGAGAGCTGTCGCCAGTTCCTTGGGTTTGACAGTGACAGTCACCGGGTCGATTCCCTTGCCGTAAATTATTCCTGGGATTAATCCTTCGGCACGAATCTGTCTGGCACTGTTTTTACCGGTGCGAGTTCTTGCTTCAACGGTTATTTCTCTCTGATCCATAAATCCTCCACGTGTAATCCGGAAAGTCGGTTGATGTATAAATTAACGTTAAGCGAAGAGCGAGCTTACTGATTCGTCCTCGTGAATACGGCGTATTGCCTCGGCCAGTAGTTCAGAAACAGTAAGAACTGTGATCTTGCCGGTCTTGGCCGCCTTGGCGCCTAGTGGCACGCTGTCGGTAATGATAAGCTCCTCAATATCGGAGTCGTTGATCCTTTCGATGGCCGGACCGGAGAGAACCCCATGGGTAGCACAAGCATATATGGCTTTTGCGCCATGTGTCTTGAGTGCTTTAGCTGCCTGGGTGAGTGTTCCGGCTGTGTCGACCATATCGTCCAGTATAATGGCGGTCTTGTCCTTCACTTCGCCGATCAGATGCATCACTTCAGCCACATTAGGTCCGGTACGGCGCTTATCGATGATTGCCAGTGTGCATCCAAGGCGTTTGGCAAATGCACGTGCGCGTTCGGTTCCTCCAGCGTCCGGAGAGATCATGACGATCTCGTCACTGCTCTTGAATCGTGCTTTCAGATGGCTTAGGATCACCGGTGCGGCGTAGAGGTTGTCCACGGGAATATTGAAGAAACCCTGAATCTGTGCGGCATGAAGGTCTACAGTTACTACCCGATCGGCCCCTGCGGTGGTCAATAGATCTGCAACCAGCTTTGACGAGATAGGGGTTCGTGGTGCAACCTTGCGGTCTTGTCGTCCATAGCCGTAGTATGGGATGACAGCGGTGATGGTTGCTGCAGATGCACGCTTGACGGCGTCCATCATGATGAGCAACTCCATCAGGTTGTCGTTGGTGGGCGAACAGGTTGACTGGATCAGGTAGACATCCCTGCCCCGGACGTTCTCGCCGATTTCCACCAGTACTTCCCCGTCTGAGAAGGTTTTGACCTTGGCTGCCCCAAGTGGGACTCCAAGGCACTTGCAGATCTTCAGAGCCAGATCAGGGTTAGAGTTGCCGCAGAATACTCTTATTTTGTCTTCCATGTGGTCAATACCTTGACGAACAGTGCAAAACGCCCCGCAAGGGGGCGCTTTGCACTGTTCGTCTGTAAAATATGGCTGGGGCGCCAGGATTCGAACCTGGGGATGCCGGAATCAAAATCCGGTGCCTTACCGCTTGGCGACGCCCCAACAAGAAGGCGTGAAAGGTGAAGGATGATTTGGCGAATTGAGTTAGGATTCTAAGTGATGGAGTATTTCCGGCAATTCACTTTTTCACAATTCACACTTCACCATACATTTTAAATGGTCCGTACTGCCACAGCAAACCAGTCGTTGTTGATTGTCATGGTTTCGGCTGCTTTCCGTGCCACGGATTCTTCTTCAAAGATCCCAAATACCGTCGGACCGCTTCCTGACATGAGCGATGCGCAGGCGCCGCAGTCAATAAGCCGATCTTTTATCTCCTGTATTACCGGGAAACTTCCTATTGTAACCGTCTCAAGGTCGTTGCTGAGGATTGAGCAAACCTCGGCAATAGTGTCAAAGAAGTTTGGTATTGTATGAATATCCGCACTGGATGTCAAATGTAAATTTTTGTAGACCCATGCAGTGGATACATGGATTTTGGGGTTTACCAGGACCAGCCAGGCTGTTGGCATCCGCTCTATGGGGGTAAGGATTTCGCCGATCCCTTCTGCGAGGGCTGTCTTGCCGAAGATAAAGAAGGGGACGTCAGCCCCCAGCGTGACACCGATACTCATGAGCTGCGCCATGGAAAGTTTTAGCCCGAGCAGGTCGTTGAGTCCCATTAGCACGGAAGCTGCATTGCTGCTACCTCCTCCCAGTCCTGCGGCTACAGGGATTCGCTTGGTTATGGATATGTCAACTCCAGTCGAAGAAGGTGTGAGCTTCAGGAGCTGATTTGCTGCCTTCCATGCGATGTTGCCGGGACCATCCGGCACCCCCTCTTTTTCGCAAATCACCTTAATGCCGGGGGTATTGCTGATAGTCATGTGGATGATATCGCATAGTTCGACACGTTGCATGATCATCCTTAGATCATGATAGCCGTCATCGCGCCTGTTGAGCACATCCAGGCGATAATTTACCTTTGCAGGTGCTTGCAGCACAATACTATCGGTTTTCATTGTATAGGTGTCCCTGGGTTGGTTGTGTCGCGTTGTTCTACCGCAAACCAGCCGATAAATCAAGGGGAAGTAGCTGTCAGCGTTCAGGATGGAGAGTTGTCAATAGGTTATTATTCATTGACAGTGTCTTATGGTGTAGCATAGAATGACGTTTCCATAATTGGCTGGGGGTGATGCACATGAAAAAAATATATCTTATAATTCTCTGTATTCTCTGTCTTACCGGATTGGCGTTTGCCCAGGCTGGTGTCAAGAAAAAAAAGCCTAAGCCCTTTGATTATGGAAAGGTAACGATAAACAACTTCTCGTCAAAGGTCGGACTGGCTCCAGTGGAATTCGACCACTGGTCACATCGGGCAAAGTTCACCTGTCGCCTTTGCCACGTTGATATCGGTTTTGCGATGGTTGCCGGAGAGACGCAAATCAAGGCAGCCGATAACATGAAAGGGTATTATTGTGGGGTTTGCCATAACGACAAGATGATACATGAGGATAGAAAGGTCTTTTCTGCCTGCTCCAAGGAGTTTTCGCGCGGCGATTTAAAGCGGTGCGAGCGCTGCCATGTTACCAGTATAAATCCCAAGAAGGAGTCGGAGTTCTACAGACTGGCTGACAGGCTCCCAAGAGAACGTGGAGGGAACGGCATTAACTGGGAACTGGCAGAGGAGCGTGGTCTGATCAAGCTGGTAGACTACATCGAAGGGGTATCGATGAAGCGGGCGCAGTTGGGTACCCAGAAGGATTTTTCTATCAGTTCAAAGACAGAAGGTATGCCTGATATCATCTTCTCGCACAAAAAGCATACCGTATGGAATGGCTGTGAGGTCTGCCATCCAGAGATCTTCGTTGGTGTAAAAAAGGGCGCTTCCAAATACACCATGATAGAACTCTTTGAAGGCAAATACTGTGGAGTCTGCCATGATACGGTTGCATTTCCGCAGACAGACTGTCAGCGATGTCACGCAAAACCTGTTCAGTAATTTTTTGCCTGTTACTCAGCGCGATAATCATTCACCCTGCAGCAGTCAGCGGCTATTTTGATCTTCCGCCACTTCCACGACCTGAAGAGTACGGCAATCTTCTAATTAACAGGTTAACAAAGGAAAAAGGGGTCAAGTCGGTCTACTTTTCGCATTGGCAGCACCGCACTCTCTTTACCTGCCGGGTTTGTCACTCGGAACTCGAATTCAATATGAAGGTTAATACTACTGAGATAACCGAGTCTGCCAGCCGTAAGGGCCGTTATTGCGGAGCCTGCCACAATGGAAAGACCGCTTTTCGTCATGAGAAGAACTGTGAACGATGTCATACCGGAGTGATACATTCTAACAACGAAAAGTTTGAATTATTTTCCCGCTTTGATTTTCCTCAGACAGATTACGGAAACAAGATAGATTGGGTTGAGGCCATGAAGCGGCGATTAATCGTACCCAATCGATATCTGAAGTCAAAGTCACAGGATATACAGTATGACAAGAAGCTGAATCTAGAAGCGGAATGGAGCATGATACCTCCGGCCATATTTCCGCACCGGGCTCATACAGCTTGGCTTGATTGTAACAACTGCCACCCTGAGTTATTCACGATAAAGAAAAAAGGCACAAAACATTTTTCCATGAACAAGATTCTGCAGGGTGAATTCTGTGGTGTTTGCCACCTGACAGTTGCCTTTCCGATGGATGACTGCAGGCGGTGCCATCCCGGTATTAAGGGGGGGATGTGACAATTAGGGGGATATTTGCAACTGCTGCAATCTGTATACTGCTTGCTGGTGGGCTTCCGCAGCCGGGTTCATGCGCAGGTGACGATTGGAAGAAAGAATTCGACGATGTATGCAGTAAGACCGAGTACTCGATGTCAATGTCTCCGGCAGAGCTCAGGCAACTCGTGGAGCGGTGCGATAAACTGAATACTATTATAGAAACCCAGGATGAAAGTACCCGCAAGGTCTTCAAGAAGCGATTGAAGCTATGCAGGGATCTTTACGATTATGTCTTAAAGTCAAAGGAACAGGAAAAAAAATAGGAATCTTGGAGAAACTGCCGGTGCAAAAGTTTGCCTGGTGTCTAGAGAATGGAAAAGGGGCACGGCAAATAGCTGTGCCCCTTCTGTCTTCGAAATTACTTCTTTCTGAGGACCAGACCCTGCCCCTGCATGTCGATATCTAGCTTGACTGTGTCACCTTCCTTGAATTTGCCTTCAAGAAGCATGAGTGCCAAGGGGTCCTGAATGTGGCGTTGAATCGTCCGCTTGAGGGGGCGGGCGCCATACGCAGGATCGTACCCCTCACGGGCTATGTATTCTCGGGCCTTGTCGCTCACAATCATGCCGATATGTCGAGCTCCGAGCCGTTGCTCGAGGATTTTCAGCTGAATTTCAACGATCTGCTTGATCTGTTCCAGAGGCAAGGAGTGGAATATGACGATTTCGTCGATACGATTGAGAAATTCCGGTTTGAAGTTTTCCTTTAAGGTCTCCATTACCATGGTACGCATCCGGGAGTAGTCTTCGCTGCCGTACTGCTGAATCCACTGAGAGCCTAGATTGCTGGTCATTATTATTACCGTGTTCCGGAAATCCACGGTTCGTCCCTGACCATCTGTCAGCCTGCCGTCATCAAGCACTTGGAGTAGTACGTTGAATACTTCTGGATGTGCCTTTTCGATCTCGTCTAAGAGAATAATGGAGTATGGCCGTCGCCGGATTGCTTCGGTAAGCTGTCCCCCCTCCTCGTAACCGACATACCCTGGCGGAGCACCTATCAGCCGTGCAATGGTGTGCTTCTCCTGGTACTCGCTCATGTCTATCCTGACCACAGCCTGGTCGTCATCGAAGAGAAATGAGGCAAGCGCCCGTGCTGTCTCTGTCTTTCCGACACCGGTAGGACCTAAGAAGATGAACGAACCGATGGGGCGGTTCGGGTCGGACAGTCCGGTTCGGGCGCGTCGCACGGCATTCGCGACAAGTATCAGGGCGTCGTCCTGTCCAACCACTCGACTTTTTAAACGTTCCTCCATCTTTACCAGCTTTTCAGATTCAGTTTCCATCATCCGGTTGACCGGGATTCCAGTCCATTTGGCGACGATCTCCGCAATAAGATCGCTGTCAACCTCTTCGGGGAGCATCTTCCCCTCCTTAAGGCGTTGACTCATCTCCTCGTTATTCTTGTCGATCTCTTTCTCGATGGAAGGAATCTCCCCATAGCGGAGTTCGGCGGTACGGGCAAGGTTGCCGTTACGTTCACTCGTCTTAGCCTCTTCTCTCGTCTCCTCCAGAAGTTTCTTAAGTTCGCTGATCTTCGTATGGAGTTCTTTTTCCTGCCGCCAATGGAACTTCAAGCCGGCGGATTGACTCTTTAGCTCTTCAAGTTCATCGGCAAGCTTCTTCAGTCGCTCCTGAGCATGGGGATCATGTTCTCTGAGCAGTGCCTGTTTTTCTATTTCAAGCTGGATGATCCTTCTCTCAACCTCGTCGATCTCCTGTGGCATGGAGTCGATCTCGATCCTAAGTCGCGAGGCTGCCTCGTCTATAAGGTCGATTGCCTTGTCCGGAAGGAAGCGATCGGTGATGTAGCGGTCCGAGAGGGTTGCTGCGGCGATGATGGCATTGTCCTTGATCCGTATTCCATGAAAATTTTCGTACTTTTCTTTCAACCCTCTCAGGATGGCTATCGTGTCTTCTACGCTTGGTTCTCCGGTATATACCTGCTGGAAACGGCGCTCCAGGGCCGCGTCTTTTTCAATGTATTTCCGATATTCGTTCAGCGTTGTTGCACCTATGCAATGCAGTTCACCCCTTGCCAGGGCGGGCTTGAGCATATTGGAAGCATCCATAGCTCCTTCTGCGGCACCTGCTCCGACCAGGGTATGGAGTTCATCAATAAAGAGGATGATCTTTCCTTCAGCTTTCTCCACCTCTTTAATGACTGCCTTTAGGCGATCTTCGAACTCTCCGCGGTACTTGGCACCGGCGATGAGCGCTCCCATGTCAAGGCCTACGAGGCGTTTCTCTTTCAAGGCTTCCGGGACGTCGCCGGCTATGATTCGCTGGGCCAGACCTTCTACTATGGCAGTTTTGCCTACACCCGGTTCTCCGATAAGGACTGGATTATTCTTGGTCCGCCGCGACAATACCTGGATAACTCTGCGGATCTCGTCATCACGGCCGATGACAGGATCAAGTTTCCCTTTTCGGGCCAGATCAGTAAGGTCGCGGGCATATTTGGAGAGTGCCTGAAACTTGTCCTCCGGATTCTGATCCGTTACCTGATTGCCTCCCCTCACATCCTTCAAGGCGGTCAAAACGGCCTCTCGAGTTACACCGTTTTCCGAGAGTATTCGCCCTGCCTCGCTTCCCCTGTCACTCGGCATAGCAAGAAGTAGATGTTCGGTAGAGACAAAGCTGTCCTTCATAGCATCCGCTTCCTTCTGTGCCGCAGTGAGTAAGCGGTTAAGGGCGGATGAGAGTGAGATCTGCACTGTGTCGCCGCTTGCCTGGGGGAGTTTTTTCAGGAAGGTATTGACTTTACTTCGTATCGTAGCCGGGTTTGCTCCGACCTTTTGGAGAATCACCGGGACCAACCCACCCTCTTGGTCCAGAAGTGCCTGAAGAAGGTGTTCCTGCTCTATGGCTGCATTGTTGTTTGTTGATGCCGTTTCATGGGCCGCTGCAAGTGCTTCCTGGGTTTTGACTGTCATTTTTTCAGGTCGGATCATGGCAAAACTCCTTTCCTACTCTGCTTGAAACATAATGGCGTGTGATGGCTATGTCAAGGTGGGGAAGTGTACAATATCAGCACATCAGGTTGGTTGCTGTAACCGGTTGATTGGACTATGCATGTTGCGTATTGCTGCTACACGCTGTTCAGCTGAAGGGCAGGGAAGAAATATTGCTACAAGAAATAAATGTAGAAATATCAAGCAGCTGTATGATTGAAGTGAATGGCACGATTTTCGGAGTTGTCTCCGTGTGAAAAGCATTTCCTACGGAGGTCGGCCATGTCAAGATTCGCGGTATGCATACTCGGATGTCTGGTGCTTACAGGCTGCAGCGAACTTCAGGTGATCGGCAGGGCAACAGTTAGGGAACTTTCTGCTGACTCAATCAGTGTAGAAAAGGATCGCTATCGTCTGCGCCCAGCGCGCCAGGCAAGGGTAGCTGAATCCCGGACCCAGGTGGCCAAGATTAGTCAGGACACTCAGCCCGATGATCGCCAGGGAGAAACGACTCGAAAAGAGCTTTGGCGGCATTGACCGGATTGATTGGTTGATTGAATAAAGACGGCTGCAGCGTAGTAATGCTGTAGCCGTCTTTTTTTATGCTGCGGGCGCTTCAGAAAGCGCTTCAAATAGACACTCGCCAATGCATCTTCTGCAGAGGTCGCAGCTTTCGGATTCAAGTAAGCAGGCCTTTTTCCGTGTTCCTTGCTGGTTCAGGGTGAACAGCCCTTTGCGGCATGCAGCGACGCAGCGACCACATCCGGAACATCTTTCAGGGTTTAACAGGATGCTGAACACTTCAGGATTTAGAGGCGGCCTGGGAATTTCAGTTCCATCTGTTTCCATGGGGAGCGGAGATCCTTTGGAAGTGGAGAATAACTGGGGCAGGACGCAATGACAGCATGGGTCGGCTGTTTACATCGCCTGCGACAGGTCGTGCAGAGTGGGTTTGTTTCAACAGAAGTATTCTTCATTGGGGTAACCGGATGTGGGGAGAGGGGCTCGGATGAGCCCCCATCATGCTTATGCGATCTTTGTAATCCAACCCGACTGGTCCGGAATTTTCCCGTACTGTATGCCGGTCAGTGTGTCGTAAAGTTTCTGGGTAAGGTTCCCGACACCTCCGTTCCCGATGGCGAGAGTTTCATCCCTGTAACAGAGGGAGCCGACCGGGGTTATCACCGCGGCAGTGCCACTGCCGAAGGCTTCGGTGACCTTGCCTGAACGTATGTCATTCATGAGGTCATTTACGTCAATCTGGCGCTCTTCGACGGTAAAACCGAGATGCCCGGCCAGTTTCATGACTGAATCACGGGTAACACCGTTCAGGATCGAGCCGTTCAAAGGAGCTGTCACTACATGTGTCCCGTAGGCAAAGAGCATGTTCATGGCACCAACTTCTTCAATATAGCGCTTATGTACGCCGTCAAGCCAGAGTACCTGTTCAAACCCCTTCTTCTTGGCCTCCAGACCGGCCTTCAGTGATGCGGCATAATTGGCTCCGGTTTTTGCTTCTCCGGTTCCTCCGGCAATCGCCCTTACATAATAGTCCTCTACGAGGATCTTTACCGGATTGAAGCCGGAGGCGTAGTAGGCACCCACCGGTGAAAGTATGACATAAAAATAGTAGTGGTCTGAAGGCTTAACTCCCAGCACCGGTTCTACAGCGATCATGGTAGGACGGATATAGAGCGAGGTGCCTGGCGCGCCTGGGATCCATTCACGTTCCAAGCTCACCAGCTGCTTGATGCCATCCATGAAGAGATCTTCCGGCACCTCCGGCATGCACATTCTGACGGCGGAGAGGTTGAATCTGCGGGCGTTCATCTCCGGCCTGAACAGTGCGACGCTGTTATCCTGCCATTTGTAGGCCTTAAGTCCTTCGAATATCTCCTGTGCATAGTGAAAAACTAGCGCTGCCGGGTCCAGGGTGAACGGCGCGTACGGCTGGATACGGGCATCGACCCACCCCTTATCCACCTTCCACTCGGCAATGAACATCCGGTCGGTGAAAATCTTGCCGAAGCCGAGCTGTGACTCGTCAGTGAAGCGTGGTTTTTTCCGGTCGTCAGCGAGTGGGAGCACCTGAATATTCATTGATCGTTGCCTCCGTGAAGGCGCAGTAGCGCCATGTTTCATTACCTATCGTGTATCACACTAGCCGCTTGGGCGGCAAGGGTTTTATGTCACCCTAAACATCGATATTTGTTCCTCGCGTTTGCACCATCATTGACATACTGTTTCCCTGTATAGCGTATGTCAGACCTGATTTTGCATGGCATTACTGCCAATCTCTGTTATAGTTGCTGAGATTTTATCCATGAGCGCCTGATGGCGCATTAGATACAATGGCCGGTGGAGAACTAGATTTCTCCCGGTGCGAAAGGAATCGAACAGGAATGTCAAAGAAGATGCTTATTAACGTGATGCACCCTGAAGAGGCCAGGGTGGCTATTGTTCAGGATGGTCGTCTGGTAGAGTTGGACATCGAGATTGCCGGGAGCGAACAGACCCGGGGAAACGTTTACAAAGGGGTTGTGGTTAGGGTTGAACCGTCACTACAGGCGGCCTTTGTGGATATCGGGCTGAAGCGGCTCGGTTTTCTTCAGATGGGCGAGCTTCACCCTGATTACTGGCAGTGGCGGGATGAGATCCCTGAAAACCAGCGGAAAAGCAGGCCTCGCATCCAGGAGGTCCTTCGCCGCGGCCAGGAGCTGATCGTGCAGGTGGAGAAAGGGGAGCGCGATATGAAGGGCGCGGCCCTGACCTCATACCTATCCCACCCTGGCCGTTACATGGTGCTGATGCCCGGCAGCGACTCTTCCGGTGTATCTCGCAAGGTGGAGAACGAAAAGGAGCGCAAGGGTTTGAAGGAGCTGATCGCAGAGCTGGAGATCCCGGAGGGGGTGGGGTACATCGTCCGGACCGAGGCGGTCGGAAAGACCAAGACCGAAATCAAGAAAGATCTTCAGTACCTGCTAAAGCTCCACAACGGTATCAAGGAGAAGGCGGCCAGTGTGAAGGCGCCGGCTCTTATCGCAGAGGAGACCGATCTTGTAACCCGGACAATTCGCGACTACTTTACCGCGGAGATCGATGAAGTACTGGTGGACAGCAAGGAGTATTACAAGCAGATCAAGGCTTTTTTCAAAGAGACCATGCCGAAATTCGAGAAGCTGGTCAAGCTCCACACTGAGAAAAGGCCGATCTTCTCACGATATCAACTTGAAGAGCAGATAGATCAGATCTACGAAAAGAAGGTGCCGCTTCCATCCGGTGGCTCTCTGGTGATAGAGCCGACAGAGGCGCTTGTTTCCATAGATGTAAATTCAGGAAAGGCCTCTGGCGAGAGAGGTGTTGAGGACACTGCATTCAAGACCAATCTTGAGGCGGCTGAAGAGGTTGGCCGCCAGCTGAGACTTCGCGACCTTGGGGGTCTTATCGTCATTGACTTCATAGACATGCGAGACCGCAAGCATATGGCCGAGGTGGAAAAAATCCTGAAGAATGCCCTCAAGCTTGACAAGGCCAGGGTTACCATCGGCAAGATCTCGCAGTTCGGAATGCTTGAGATGTCACGTCAACGGATCAAGCAGACTATAGACCAGGCGATTCATCTGGAGTGCCCCCACTGCAGCGGTCGAGGCAAGGTAAAGAGCGTTGAAGCTATGGCACTTTCGTTTCTCCGCAAGGTTCATGGCGCAGCAGCCAAAGGGACTGCGTCAGAGGTGCACGGCGGAGTGCCGCTTGAGATCGCCTACTATCTCCTAAACCGGAAGAAACGTGAGCTGACGCAGATCGAGGACGATTACGAGATTTCAGTAACCGTGAAAGGTAAGACATCGTTCCTGATGAACCAGGTAGAGCTGGAGGTGATCAAGCGCGAGAGACCGGCCGGGGACGAATATCACCATGTCGACGAGTCAGAGCCACCTCATGCTAAGAAGGAGCCGATGCCCGACATGGTTGCAGGCACCCATGACCTGCCGGCTGATGAGGGGGGGGTAAAGAAGAAACGAAAGCGGAGCCGAAAAAAGAAAGTAGTCGAGACAATCGGAGAGACCGGAGATATCCTGGCTGAAGAGTTCGAGGCAGTTTCGGATCCAAAACCTGAATTGGATGAGAGTGAGGATGATGATACCGAGACCCTCCAAGAAGCTGTAGCTGAAGGTGGCGAACCGGCGGGAGACGGGAAAAAGAAGCGACGTCGCCGTCGACGCAAGAAACCGAGGAGTGAACATGCAGCTGGTGAGGCGACTCCTGATCTCTTGCCTGAGCAGCCTGCTGATGTCGAACCGTTGACTACTGAAGAGCTTCCTGTCGATGCAGGAGAAGTTGCTGCTATGACAGGCGAGCCAAAGAAGAAGCGTCGCCGTCGCAGACGTAAAGGAAAGGGAAGCGGCGAAGTTGCATCTGTCGAACTGTCAGAGAGTGCCGGGCATATTGAGACGACAGTAATGGAATTGCCAGTTGCTCCTCAAGAGCCTGAAGCTGAGGAAAAACCTGTCAAGCCCCGCCGTGCTCCGAGAAAGAAGGCTGCTGTGGAATCGGTTACATCTCCGGTCGCAGAGCTTTCGCCAACGGCAGACACGGCTGCCGAGGAGCCGAATAAAGCTTCAAAAGTTCGTCGGGCGCCGCGCAAGAAACCCTCAGATTCGGGAGTTCCTTCCACTGCACTGCCCGAGGGGATTCCTCTGCAAGAAGAGAAGCCAAAGCCCTCGAAAAAACCCAGGGTGAAGAAAATCCCGGATGCAGAGGAGTGATAGTATGAAATCAACTTTCTGCACACTGTTGACTCTCCTTGCTTTCATATTATATCTGCCGCCAATGGCAAAGGCCGCTGATTATGGCTGGGTCAAGGAAGCGAACATCTACGCCTTTGTCCAGGCATTTTCCTGGGAGGAGTTCAATGATAGCGAATCTAGATTGTTAAAGGAGAGTGGTCCACAATACGGAGCTGGCGGCGACATAAAGTTTCACCTCCTGGAGGGAGCGGCTGGGGCGATGACCCTTTCGGACAGGCTGGAGCTGTTCGGTTCCGAAGTCGATTACAAAGGACAGTTACAAAATGGTACCCCATATAACACGACCGTAGACTACTTCGGCGTGCAGAACAGATTGGATCTCGGTTGGGCAATCCCGTATCGGAACATGACGGTCGAACCATTCACCGGCGTGTCATATCGCTGGTGGCAGAGGCATCTGCAGGGAGCCGGCGGATACACCGAGGAATGGTACTCGATGGCTGCATTACTTGGCATGCGTAGTCAGTATCAGCTTGGCAAGGAGGCACAGTTTTTTGCGATGGGGGCTGCCAAATATCCATTCAGCAACAAAAATTCCATTGATAATTACCCTGGCGTCGGTGAAATCAGACTTTCGCCCGGAAGCGAATGGTCGGCGCTGGCTGAAGGGGGGATAAGGTACAAGCGGTTGTTTGCGAGTATTTACTATGAAAACTTTATTTTCCCCGCATCTCGTCGGGTGACAAGGTACGATGCTTTTCGAAGCCCCACACCAGGACCTTCCGACTTTTTACAGCCTCGCTCAGAATCCGAGATTGTCGGACTCAGAGTAGGGTGGGCGTTCAAGTAGTCCGTGTCCACGTTAATCGCCATAGCCGCCTTTGGTGCTCTTGGCTGCCTGGCCAGATATCTCCTCTCCGGCTGGGTCTATGACTGGTTCGGCAGAGCCTTTCCTTGGGGAACCTTGGCGGTCAACGTAATAGGGGCTTATCTCATCGGCCTGATCATGGAATTCGCCCTTCGCAGCACCCTCATTTCTCCAACCATCCGCATCGGTCTGACCATCGGCTTCCTTGGCGGGCTCACCACTTTTTCCACCTTCAGTTATGAAACCTTTCGCCTGCTTGAAGACGGCGAGTTTGTCGTGGCATTCGGCAATGTACTGGCCAGCGTCCTGGTCTGCCTGGTGTTTACCTGGCTGGGAATCTATTCTGCCCGTCACATCTAGGGAGGGTCTATGGAAAAATTATCTGGCGAAAAGGTACAGATAAGAATTCACATTGGCGAAAGTGACAGGCATGGTCACCTGCCACTCTATGAGGCGCTCGTCGAGCTTTTCCACAGCGAGGGTTGTTCAGGTGCCACGGTTCTGCGGGGGGTGGCAGGCTTCGGGGCCCATAGCGTCTATCACACGGATCGGCTCCTGCGACTTTCATCCGACCTCCCCATCGTGGTTGAGTTGGTGGAGAGCCAGGAGAAGATCGACAGTCTTATGCCACAGATTGATGGGATGATGAACGGCGGCATGATCACCATGGAGCGGGTGCAGGTTGTACAGTACAGACACCGTAAAGGGTGAGGTGTCGTGAAAAACCGTAAAGCTCCATGGCGTGATACAACCCTTCTGGTATACTTCTTGTTCATGTAATGAGTAACGGAGGGGTTTTATGTCTTTTCTGGAGGGATTATCCCCTCAGTGGATAGAAGAACAGTATAATTGTTGGCAAAAGAACCCTACGACTTTGACGGCTGACTGGCAGTTCTTCTTTGCCGGCTTTGAACTGGCGCAGAGCAGGGCTGGAAAGCCGGGCCCGATACAGCATAAACAGTCATGCCTTGACTGCTCCCTCAAACTGTCCGGGGTACAGTCGATTATCTACCGCTATCGCGACATTGGCCATCTCATGGCCTGTACCGACCCGCTCTCAGCCTGCCAGATTTCCCACCCCCTGCTTGAACTTGCAAATTTCGGTCTGGATGATTCCGATCTCGACACGTTATTCACCACCCGCCGCTTCTTTAAAGAGAGTGCTTCACTGCGTGAGATTCTGGAGACACTGCACGACACCTACTGCCGTTCGATCGGGGTGGAGTTCATGTATATCCAGGAACCTGCTGAGCGTCAATGGCTGATTGACCGTATGGAGCCGGTCCGCAACCGTTCAATCCCGTCTGCTTACGAGCGGATGCAGATTCTGCGAAGACTTTCGGAGGCTGCGATCCTCGAATCGTTCCTGAATGGCAAGTTTCCTGCCCAGAAACGATTTTCCCTTGAAGGTGGAGAGTCGCTCATCGTCTTTCTCGATCAGGTGGTGAACCTTTCCGCCTTCCGCAGTGGCGCTGAACTGCTTCTTGGCATGGCTCATCGGGGAAGGATAAATGTTCTGGCCAATATACTCGGCAAGCCACTAGCCAACATCTTCGGCGAATTTTCCGATAACCTGGAACCAGCCTTTGTCGGCGAAGGTGACGTCAAGTATCACAAGGGTTTTTCTGTCGACCGGGTTCTCCCTGATGAAAGACGTCTTCATATGTCCCTTGCCTTCAACCCCTCGCATCTGGAGGTGGTGGACCCTGTTGTGGAGGGGAAGTCCAGAGCCTGTCAGGACCGTATCGGCAGCGAAGGTACACGAAGGGTACTGCCGGTTTTGGTACACGGTGACGCAGCCTTTTCAGGACAGGGGATTGTGGCAGAGACCCTCAATCTCTCTCAGCTGGAAGGTTACAGTACCGGCGGCACCATCCACGTGATACTCAACAACCAGATAGGATTTACCACCCTCCCGGCGGATTCCCGTTCGACCCGCTATGTCACTGATGTGGCAAAGATGCTGATGGTCCCGATCTTTCACGTACATGGTGAAGACCCCGAAGCTGTAGCTTATGTGGCCGGTCTGGCCCTGGAGTACCGGCAGACCTTCAGACGCGACGTAGTGGTGGAGATCATCTGCTACCGCCGACATGGCCACAACGAAGGGGATGAACCAAGTTTTACCCAGCCTCTCATGTATGAGCGGATACGAGAGCGCCCTTCTGTCCACCGGCTTTATGCAGAACGCCTCCAGGGTGAAGGGGTAACTCCAGCTGAGCTCCTTGAAATGGAACGGGAGATTACCTTTCGCATGGAAAGCGCCTTCTCGGAAAAGCCGGATCCAACGGTCGATGCGGGTTTCGGTGCGGAGTGGAAGGGTGTCAGCCGTAATTTCGAGCAAGTCAGCGTGGAGACACGGGTAGCACGTGAAGCACTGGGCTCTCTTATGGAGCGGATGGCTGCCCTGCCGGATGGCTTTACACCTCATCCAAAGGTCCAGGCAATCTATCAGCGCCGTCTGGATGCCGTTAGAGGGGGGAGAGGAATAGACTGGGGGGGTGCGGAGGCACTCTCCATTGCATCCCTGTTGGATGAAGGTGTGCTGGTCAGGCTCTCAGGCCAGGATTCCCGACGCGGCACATTCAATCATCGTCATGCCGTGCTGCATGACATTACAAACGATGCCACCCATACGCCGCTGGCCGCTTTTGGAGCGAGCGATTCCAGTTTCCAGATCTATGACAGCATGCTCTCCGAGAATGCCGTTCTCGGCTTTGAATATGGCTATGCATCGGCATCACCCGACAGCCTCGTTATATGGGAGGCGCAGTTCGGTGACTTTGCCAATGGAGCACAGGTTATCATCGACCAGTTCGTTGCAGGCGGAGAAGCCAAGTGGGACCGCTCCTGCGGCCTTGTCATGCTTCTTCCCCACGGTTACGAAGGGCAGGGCTCCGAGCACTCCAGCGCCCGGATCGAACGGTTTCTATCGCTCTGCGCCGAGGAGAACATGCTTGTCTGCTACCCTTCAACGCCTGCCCAGTTCTTTCATCTCCTGCGGCGCCAGGTAAAACTCCCTTTCCGCAGGCCGCTGGTTATCTTCACCCCGAAGAGCCTTCTACGTCACCATGCCTGCGTTTCGAATCTGGATGAGCTGACCTCCGGAGGGTTTCTTGAGGTGCTGCAAGATGACGGCGATGCCGAAAGAGCCTCAACGGTCCTTATCTGCAGCGGCAAGATCTTTTTTGAACTCCTGGAGAAGCGTAAGACATCTGGCAGCGACGATGTGGCGATAATCCGGATCGAGCAGCTCTATCCGCTCCGGTCAGAGCTGTTTGAGAGTGTTGTGGCCCCCCTGAAACACGTTTCGGATTGGCGCTGGGTCCAGGAAGAGCCTGCAAACATGGGGGCATGGCGGTATCTTCGCCAATCACTGGTGGAACTTGTCGGCCGCGAGATCCGCTATGTCGGTCGTCCTCCGGCCGCTGCCCCTGCGGTCGGATCCCATCGACAGCATACGGCAGAACAGGACAAGCTCATTGCAGAAGCCTTTCAGGAGGCATGAGGATGGAGATAAAGATCCCGGAAGTCGGCGAATCGGTCTATGAGGCCCTGGTGGCAAAATGGCTCAAGAAAAGCGGTGATGCAGTACAAAAGGACGATCCACTCTGCGAGCTGGAGACCGACAAGATTACCATCGAGTTGACGGCCCAGGCAGGAGGCCTCTTGACAATAACTGTTCCGGCGGGTCAGACGGTAAAGATCGGTACCGTGATCGGCCTGATCGCAGAGCAGGAGAGGGAGCAGTCAGTTACTCATGAGGCGCCGATTGACACCCCTCCGCTGTCACCGGCAGTCCGGAAGATGGCTACGGAACGAGGGATTGACCCTTCGAGAATACCGGGTTCAGGCCGGGGAGGCAGGGTAACGGTTGAGGACCTGCAAAAAGCCGGGACCGCGGACCGGGTACCTGGGGTAGGTAAGGGTGCGGAAACGGTCATACCGATGTCGGTCCGTTCAGAGGAACCGGTTGCGTATCATGCGGTGCCGCATATGGATGAGGATGCCCGGATAACCAGGGTTCCGATCTCCCCGATCCGGCGGAAGATAGCCGAGCGGCTTGTTGCGGTGCGGCAACAGGCAGCCATGCTTACGACCTTCAACGAGGCTGACCTCTCCAGAATCATCGAACTAAGGCAGAGGCACAAGGAGCAGTTCCTGAGAAAGCACGGCATAGGGCTCGGCTTCATGTCGTTTTTCGTCAAGGCTTGTTGCGAGGCGCTCGGGGAGTATCCTCTGGTGAACGCCTCCATGGACGGCAACGATATCATCTACCATAATTTCTTTGATATCGGCATCGCCATCGGTGCTGAAAAGGGGCTCGTTGTCCCGGTGCTGCGAGATGCAAACCGGCTTCATTTTCACGAGATAGAGCAGAAGATCGTTGAGTTTAGCCGGAAGGTAAAGGAGAACCGAATCGCCATTGCAGACCTTGAGGGGGGGACCTTCACCATCTCCAACGGCGGAGTGTACGGTTCGCTCCTTTCAACGCCGATCCTTAATCCGCCGCAGAGCGGTGTCCTGGGGATGCACGCCATCCAGGAGCGGGCTGTTGTTCGTGACGGGCAGGTCGTGATCCGTCCAATGATGTACCTGGCCCTCTCCTACGACCACCGGATCATCGACGGTCGTGAGGCGGTAGGGTTTCTGAAGCGGGTGAAGGAGTATGTAGAAGAGCCTGAGGAGCTGTTTCTGGAAGGGTGAATGAAAACATGGAGGATTTTACGGATGCCTGAACAGATATTCGATCTCATCGTCATCGGTGCCGGGCCAGGTGGGTATGTGGCGGCGATACGAGCGGCACAGCTCGGCATGAAGGTCTGCGTGGTGGAGAAGCGTGAAACACTGGGCGGTGTCTGTCTGAACGAGGGGTGCATACCGAGCAAGGCGCTGCTCGACTCTTCGGAGCATTTTGCCTATGCCAGGGACAAGTTCGCAGGACATGGTATTGTCATTGACCCGCCGAGACTGGATCTTGCCCGTATGCAGGCGCGCAAGGACGATGTGGTCAAGAAGCTCACCGATGGCGTCGTCTTTCTCTTCAAAAAGAACGGTGTCGAGTGGGTACACGGTACTGCCTCTCTTGCCGGAAAAGATGGCGACCGGTTCAATGTCTCAGTCTCATTGGCTGATGGAGAGCAAATGATTGCCGGCAGACGGGTGCTGCTCGCAACAGGAAGTCGTGCTGCAGAGATCCCACTAATCAGCTTTGACGGAGAGTTTGTGGTGGATGCCAGTGGCGCTCTCGCGTTTGACAGGGTTCCGCAACATCTGCTGGTTATCGGGGCAGGATATATAGGTCTTGAACTCGGCTCTGTCTGGCGGCGTCTCGGTTCGCAGGTTACCGTGGTTGAGATGCTTGCCAAACCCCTCCCATCGACTGACGGACAGGTGGCTGATACACTTGTGCGGTCCCTCAAGAAGCAGGGGATGAAGTTCAACCTTGAGACAAGGGTGATTGCGATCGAAAAGCAGAACAATAAGTTGACAGTAACCCTGGAAGGTCCCGGCGGCTTGACGGCGGTTGAATGCGACCGTGTTCTCGTTGCTGCGGGGCGCATCCCGAACATCGATGTTCCGGGCCTTGCCGAAGCAGGGGTGAAAGTTGCTGCAAACGGTAGGCTGGAAGTAGATGACGACTACATGACCTCAGCACGGGGCATCTACGCCATAGGCGATCTTATCGCAGGGCCGATGCTTGCGCACAAGGCTATGGAGGAGGGGGTGGTATTTGCCGAGCGACTGGCAGGAGAGGCATCGGTGGTGGAGTATGACTATCTGCCGGGCGTGGTCTATACGTGGCCTGAGGCTGCCGGTGTCGGCAAGACCGAGGAGCAGCTGAAGGAACAGGGAACCCCATACGCAACAGGACGTTTCAATTTTATGGCCAATGGCAGGGCTCGCTGCATGGATGAGACAGAGGGTTTTGTAAAGGTACTTGCCGACGAAAAGAGCGGCCGGCTGCTGGGGGTACATATAGTAGGTCCGCGGGCTTCAGACCTGATCGCTGAGGCTGTAACCGTTATGACCTATGGTGGGACAGCAGCGGATGTAGCCATGACATTCCATGCCCACCCGACACTTTCCGAGGCACTGAAAGAGGCGGCACTCGATGTTGAGAAGCGGCCGATTCACTCCTGAACCGATGCAATTTCATTTTGAGGGCGACTGCCGGAGCTGTGACGCCGGTAATTGAAAGGAGATTCAATGGCATCCATCAACGACGAAGTCAACCAGCGATCAAACCTTGCGCTAACTAACCAGATGGAGATGCTTACGTTCTACCTCTCCGATGACCAGCTCTATGGGATCAATGTCTTCAAGATCATCGAGATGGTTGAGAGCCCCCGGACCTTCAGCCGGGTACCGTTGTGCAATCCTAGCATAAAGGGTGTCGTTGATTTTCGCGGAAAGCCGATAACGGTTATCGATCTCTCCCAGGCGATCGAACTGGAACCGATCGACTGCGAAAAAGATCTGAGCTATATCATTATCTGCGAGTACAACAACCTCATCCACGGGTTTATCGTTAAGCGTCCCGAGCAGCTGCTTACCAGGGGATGGGAAGAGATCAAAAGGCCGACCGGACTTCTGACCCTGTCGTCATCTCTTGTGGCGATTGCCTATGGACCAAGTGGCGAGGCAATCCAGCTGCTCGACATAGAGAAGGTCATTGCGGACATTCTTGGGATCGAGCAGAAAGTTACGCTTGACCTCCAGGGAATTCGTGCAACTAACTCTGCCGAACTGACTGTGATTGTGGTTGACGATTCGAGGACCGCCCGTTCGCTGATATGCATGGTTCTTGAACAGATGGGTCTGGCTGTGGTCGCAATGGATGGGGCGCCAAAGGCACTGGCCTACCTGGAAGAACGGGCAGCAAACGATGACCTGCGAAGTATCGGCATGGTCATCAGCGACGTAGAGATGCCGGATATGGATGGATTCACCTTTACCCGGACCATCAAGGGAAACCCTGCCCTGGCCGGTTTGCATGTCATGCTGCATACCTCCATGAGCAATCCTGCCAACATGCGGATGGCTGGACAGGTGGGGGCGGATGATTTTCTTCCCAAGTTCTCACCTGACGAACTGGTTCAACATGTGACTGCGGCTTTGGCGAAAAAAGCTTGATGAAGGCGGATACTGAAGGCCGCCAAATTATCAGGCGAGTGTATATGAGGAGGGTTCGTGAACAATAATTCCATGAAGTTATCTGCCGAAAAGCTCCGTTGGGAGTGCAATGAGGCTGATTTCGATTTTGATACCACCGCTGACCTGCCTGAGCTGGAGGGAACTATCGGCCAGGAGAGGGCATTGAAGTCGCTCGATTTCGGCCTCGGGATAACCGATTCGGGCTTCAATCTTTTTCTTGCCGGAGAGGCTGGAACCGGTCGCTCATCGACTATCAGGAATATGCTTAAAAAGCTGGCCAAAGAACAGCCGACCCCTTCGGATTGGTGCTACGTTTACAATTTCAAGGATCAAGACCTGCCCCTCAGCTTGACTCTACCCGCTGGAATGGGGGGAGAGCTCGCAAAGGATATGAAGGGACTTCTGGAGGGGGTTAAGGCGGATATCCCCAAGGCCCTTGACAGCAAAGATTATGAGAGCCACAAGGCTACCGTCTTTGAAGAGTACCAGGAGAAGAATGGTGAGCTGTTCGGGGCACTGGAGAAGGAGGCGGAAGGGCTTGGGTTCTCTCTGCAGCGAACCGTTTCAGGCCTTGTGATGGTCCCCCAGAAAGAGGAGCGCAACTACACGCAGGAGGAGTACGAGGCCCTTTCGGACGAGGAGCGGCAAAAGCTGGAAGAGGTGGGAAAGGATCTGACTGAGAAGCTGAACGATGTCCTCCGCCAGGTGAGGGATAACGAGAAGGCAACCAAGGAGATACTGGGACAGCTGGACCGTGAACTGGGGCTTTCTGCGGTCGGCCGTCATATCGAACCTTTGAAGGAGAAGTACAGGGATTTCGAAAAGGTGGTCAAGTACCTGGATTCGGTGCAGGAGGATATCCTGATCAACCTTGAGGATTTCAAACCGCAACAGCCGCAGTCACAGATTGCCGGCATCAGAATGATGCGTCAGGAGCCCTCCTTTGAGCGGTATGCGGTAAATCTCTTTGTGGACAACCATGAGACACTGGGTGCGCCGGTGGTATTCGAGCAGAACCCCACCTACAACAATCTGTTTGGTCGGATCGAGAACGTCCTGCAGATGGGTGGAGTGGCCACCACCAATTTTACCCTGATCAAACCGGGGGCTCTCCATCGTGCCAACGGTGGCTATCTCATCATCGACGCTCGCGAGGTCCTGATCAATCCCTTTGTCTGGGACGCTCTGAAGCGCTGCATTCGAAGCGGCGAGATCAAGATAGAGGACGCCCTTGAGCAGTACCGCTTCATGACCATCGTTTCACTGAAGCCAGAGCCGATCCAGCTGCAGGCAAAGATCGTCATGATCGGCTCGCCCTGGATCTACCATCTCCTCTTCCATCTTGAGCCGGACTACCGGAAGTTCTTCAAGGTGAAGGCTGATTTTGACAGCCGTGTCAGCCGGACCCCACAGATTATGCGGGACTATGCCCTTTTCGTTGCCACTCACTGTAAGGCAGAGAACCTCGTGCCGTTCGACCGGAGCGGAGTGGCCGGCCTTCTTGAGCACTCTGCGCGTCTTGTGGAGGATCAGGGGAAACTCTCCTCTCAGTTTATGGAGATTGCCGACCTGATTCGCGAGGCGAGCTACTGGGCAGGCAAAGATGGGAGTCTGACCGTGACACGCGAGATCGTCAGGAAGACCATCGCCGAAAAGGTCTATCGGAGCAATCGTGTGGAGGAGCGCCTACAGGAGCTGTTTGAAGACGGCACCATACTCTGCGATGTTGAGGGGAGTGAGGTCGGGCAGATAAACGGCCTGTCGGTAATGACCATCGCGGACTACCTGTTCGGACGACCATCGCGGGTCACTGCCAGGGTCTATCTGGGGCGCGGCGGTATGGTGAACATCGAACGTGAGGTAAAGCTCTCCGGCCCTATCCACGATAAAGGGGTGCTGATACTTACTGGCTACCTCGGGGGGAAGTTTGCCCATGACAAGCCGCTTTCCTTCTCGGCATCCATCTGCTTTGAGCAGAGTTATGACGGTGTTGAGGGGGACAGCGCTTCTTCAACCGAACTTTACTCTCTGCTGTCGGCTATCTCCGGAGTGCCGATACGTCAGGGGATCGCGGTTACCGGCAGCGTTAATCAGCTTGGCAAGATCCAGCCTATCGGCGGAGTCAACTACAAGATAGAAGGGTTTTATGCGGTCTGCAAGGCAAAGGGGCTGAACGGAGAGCAGGGGGTCATGATTCCGAAGAGCAACGAGCGCCACCTGATGCTGAACGATGAGGTGTCGACTGCGGTGCGGGAGGGGAAATTCCATATATGGAGCGTCGAAACCATTGATCAGGGGATTGAGGTCCTGACAGGGGTTCCTGCCGGCCAGCGCAAGCCAGACGGGAGCTATCCCGGCGGTAGTATCAACTCCCTGGTCGATAAGCGCCTGAGGGAGATGCTGAAACAGATGCAGAAGTTCAGCGGTGGAGGAGAGAAGGAAGTGAAGGCAAGGAAGGCGACAAAAGAGGAAAAAAAGTAATTGTCGTTTAAGGGTTTATTGTGCGGCTGTGCAGTCGGGTCAGGGTAAACCATATCCAGGTTAAGACCATTGCCAGGATTCTGGCCGGTGGATGGTCGATGAACGGCTCTACGAAGCGGTCAAACAGAGCCAGCGTCGGTGCGGGGCCATCACCTGCTGGAATCCGATTTCGGAAATTGCTGCGCACGTCGATCATGAAAGCAAGCTGCCAGGCATTGCGTCTCACATAGCCGCCTGTGCCGTACCAGAAGGCAACCCTTTGTCTGAGCGGCATCATTGCGATAAGCCTTCGAATCTCTTCCAGGAATGTTGCAAGAGGTGCTGGTCCGGTGTCGGACTGGGTGCGGTAGATGCTGTGCATGGCAAGGAACGGTGCATGCCAGTTGAGGCTGGCGCAGTTCATCAGGATGGCGTTCATAACCTGACGCCGGTAGAGGCCTTCGGTTTCGAAACGACGCGCCGAAGTGAGTATCCTTTCGGGGAGGAGGAGCAACTCCCCCCCTTCCCTGATTCGTTCTGCCAGTCGGGTCTCTGCGAGCATTGGCGGGAAAGTCGGGAAGGGCCCGATCCTATGAAAGAAACTGCGGGGGATGAGGAGTCCTTGATCGCCATGTGTGCATTCCCGTCGGTTTAGACGGGCCTTGCATTCGTAATAGTAGTAACCGGGCTGAGATAGTTCCGAATCCCTGGCGAAACAAAGTGCAAAGTGTGCAGCTACTGCATCGGTACTCCCTGATAATCTTTTCGATGCAACCATCTCCAGCCCATTGCGGAGTGCCAGGGGATTTTCCAGTTGGGAATCGGCGTGCAGAAAGAGCAGGTAGTCGGCATTGCTTGCCGTTGCTCCGGTGTTAAGCTGTGAGCCTCGACCCTTCTCACCTTTTACAATGCTTAAGATCATTCCGTGCCGCTTCGCGAGGCTTTCGGCGCAGATGAGCGTAGCGTCATTTGAATCACCGTCGCTAATGATGATCTCAAAATCAGTTCCCTGTTGCCTTGCGAGGGAGTCAAAAAGCGAGGGGAGGGTTGTCTCTTCGTTATGGCATGGGATAATAATGGACAGTTCCACTGAACAGCGCTGTTTGCTCATGGCATGTAACCTTTATAAGCCTTAATCTTTTCACCTCAAGGCCGATACTAATCACGAACGACTTGCTGGTGTGACTTTAATTCCGGCACCGGGCAGGTCATGGAGGGATTTAGCGTGGCAGCTCCGAAGATACTTCTTGTAGATGATGTCAAATTACTTCTCGAACTGGAAAAAAGCTTTCTTAAGCACTCTCCGGTCCGCACCCTGACCGCAGCAAATGGCGAGGAGGCGCTGGATCTCATCAGGAAAGAGAGGCCGGATCTGATTTTCATGGATCTGAACATGCCAAAGATGGATGGCAAGGAGTGCTGTGCCGCCATAAAGGCAGATCCGGATCTACGCTCCATCCCTGTAATAATGGTGACTACCGCCGGTAGCCGGACCGACGAGCAACGTTGTCGAGAAGCCGGCTGCGATGACTATCTTACAAAACCGATCGACCGGAGACTCTTTCTTGAAAAGGGACGTCGATTTGTCCCGGATATTGACCGACGCGAGCCGCGGGTACCCTGTTTGGCTGAACTCACTCTGGCCGGCGGGGTTGCGCAAATGACCGTCAGCAGTGCAGATATCAGCATCGGCGGCATCTATGTGGCCTCCGAGCGAAAGCCCCTGCCTGAAGGCGAACTGCGGGTCAGGTTCCAGATCCCCGGCTCTACCGCAGAGGTTGAGGCAAAGGGTCGGGTTGCCTGGATGAACTTTGGGGCAGCAAGGGACAAGCCTCGGCTCCCTTCCGGATTCGGCCTGGAGTTTACCGAGATCGATACCGATTCGTTGAAGGTGATCCGGCATTACGTTGAGGAGCAGCGGACGAAAAGCTGATGGTTCGCAAGTGCTATTTCGTCGCAATTCTGATATCGACCTTTGTGTCGTAAAATGTACTCCCTCTACCAAGGTCTGTCAGTCGTTGCGAGGTCAGCGCATTTACCGTTCTCTTGCCGGGCGCAAACTCCATCCACCACGCGCCTTCGGCAACAACTACTCCTGGCGGGACACGTTCCGTAACCGTAAGAATGAAATTCGCTTCTCCCGCCTCGTTCCACGCAGTAATTGTATCGCCTTGCACCCCCCCCTTTTCCGCGGCATCGTGAGGGTTCATCATCAGGGTCATCCCCCCCTGTTCTCTCCGGAGCTCCTCACGCTCCAAAAACGAGGAGTTCAGCCCATAGAGTGCAGGAGCGGTCATCAGCCAGAAAGGGTGGGAATCCTCTGCAGCGTGTGGAGATATGTAACGGGGGAGCGGTTCTGTCAGTCGCGGATTGAGGATCTCGATTTTTCCGGACGGTGTGGCAAACGGCTGAGCCGGATCCTTGGGCACGGTAAGCACGACTCCCCGGCCTGAAGCCAGTGAACTGGCGTCAATTCCTTCTCGCCAGGGTGAAGGGAGTGAAAGAAGCCGGTCGATCAGATCATCGGCGCTCTGCCTGAAGAACGGTTCTTCGAATCCCAGATGTTCCGCCAGCAGTGAGAAGAGCTCCCAGTTTGACTTGCTCTCCCCCACAGGTGGTATGGCAGCTCCGGCGCGCTGGATGCAGTAGTTGCCGTATGAGCGGTAGATGTCACTATGTTCCAGCGAGGATGTTGCAGGGAGCACAAGGTCTGCGTAGCGGGCGGTGTCGGTAAGGAACCGCTCATGGACTACCGTGAAGAGCTCTTCACGTGCAAGACCCTGTAATACAAGGTTCTGGTCCGGGGTGACGGCCGCCGGATTGGAGTGATAGACATAGAGTGACATGATCGGCGGGCTCTCTTGGAGGGTGAGGGCGTTCCCCAGCTGGTTCATGTTGATGATCCGGGTCGGGCGCGCCACGAAATCCTCGCGGGTTATCTCGCTCATGGAAAAGGCCCCTGACGTTGAGGTTCCGCAGAAACAGCCTCCGCCCGGTTTAGTATAGGCCCCGGTGAGTGACGGAAGGGTTGCTATGGTTCGAATGGTCATGGCGCCGTTTCCGTAACGAGAAAGTCCGCTCCCCAACCGGATAAAGGGGGCTTCTGCAGCTCCCCAGGCTGCGGCAAGCTCCTCTATCACCTTTTCCTGCAGGCCGGTCAGATCGCTCACCCTGGCAGGCGGGTAGTCAGGGAGTATCTGTGATGCGAACTCGTCGAAACCCTGGACATGTCTGTCGATGAAGTCGCGATCCACCAGAGAGTCCCTTGCAAGGATATGCATGAGCCCCAGGGCCAGTGCCCCGTCACTTGAGGGGCGGACAAGCAGTGTCCGGTCGGCTGCCGCTGCAGTAGGGGTCATGTATGTGTCGATGAGCCAGACCTTAACTCCGTTTCGGCGGGCTTCGGCGACCCGGTGGAGAAAGTGGACACTGGTCGCTGCGGCATTTATCCCCCAGAGAATCACCAGATCGCTATGGCGCACACTCTCCTGGTCTATAGCCGGAGTTTCCCCCATGAGCGCCTGCCATCCGGCATCCTTGGCCGGAGAGCAGATGGTTCTCTCGAGCCTGCTGGCACCCAGCCTGTGAAAGAACGGGTGGCCGCAGTTTCTCTGTACCAGTCCCATGGTACCTGCGTATGAATAGGGGAGGATGGCCTCTGAACCAACTGTTTCGATGATCTCCTTCCAGCGTCTGCAGATCAGCTCCAGAGCTTCATTCCACGATACGGGCCTGAACTTGCCGCTCCCCTTTCTGCCGGTTCTCAGGAGCGGAGTGGTAAGCCGCCGCGATGAGTGAACGGTCAGTTCGTACCTGTTCATTTTGGCGCAGAGGTTGCCGCGACTGTAAGGGTGCTCGGGGTCGCCCCCCACCTTCAGAGCGAGGCCGTTTTCAACGGTCACAAGCAGGCCGCATGTGTCGGGGCAGTCGTAGGGGCATACGGAGCGGACGGTCTTTGCCATGTTGAGACTCCCAGTAGACGCTCAGTTGAATGGTACAAAGTATAGCCCATATCGAAATCCCAGATAAAGCTGAATCTGACGGGATAACAACGGCTTTTCCCTTGCCGCTACCTAATTACCTCTGATATAAACGTCACTACGATGTTTACAGTTTACCGTAATGGAGATGATCATGCCGCTCGACGCTGAACTTTCCGCCCAGCTCAAAAGGGTTCTGACGTCCCTGGAACAGCTCCTGCCGCGGCCGGTAGGGCGAATTGACTGGAAAGACAGCTTTGCCGCCAACTGGCGCCGACATTCATTTGCCGGCTACCTTGAGCCGCTGGAGGTGGTCGAGGGGATCATGCTGGAAGACCTCCTCGGTATCGACAAACAAAAAAAAGCGGTGGAGGAGAACACCCGCCAGTTTCTTGCCGGATATCCCGCCAACAATATCCTTCTCTGGGGTACGCGCGGCACCGGCAAGTCGTCCCTGGTCCGGGCGATCCTCAGTCAGTATGCCGAAAAAGGGCTCAGGGTGGTGCAGGTTGACAAGGACGATCTGGTCCATCTTCCCGATATAGTCGACGAGGTGAAGGAGCAGCCGTACAAATTCATAATCTTCTCCGACGATCTTTCCTTTGAAACAGGCGAGTCGAGCTACAAGATGCTGAAGAGTGCCCTTGACGGCTCGGTTTATGCTCCGCCTTCAAACGTGCTGATCTATGTCACTTCCAACCGCAGACACCTTATACCTGAATACGAGACCGACAACCGGGGTGCCATGCTGGTAAACAGTGAGATTCACCACGGTGAGGCGATTGAGGAGAAGATATCTCTCTCCGGGCGCTTTGGTCTTTGGGTCGGCTTTCACCCCTTCAGCCAGGACCAGTACCTGGATGTGGTCCGGAAGTGGGTGGAGAATCTCTGCGTGAAACATGCTGCTGAGGTTCCGTGGGACAAGGTTGCCATTGATGCGGCCATCCTCTGGTCTCAACAGAAGGGTGACCGGAGCGGCAGGATCGCCTGGCAGTTTGCCAACGACTGGGTGGGGAGGAGACTGCTGAAAGGAAGTTAGTGTACAGCTGAATTCTGAACTTGGTCATAATCAGTCTTTATGTAACTATTTTTCAATAACGGAGGTTTCTTCATGAAAGCAGTCCTGATGGAAGGTTTCGGTGGGGTTGAGGTGATGAAGGTCGGCGAAGTCGAGCGTCCCAGGCCGGGCGAGGGGCAGGTGCTGGTGAAGGTGATGGCGACCTCCGTCAACCGGCCGGATCTGGTGCAGCGGATGGGGAACTACCCGCCCCCTGCCGGCGATTCGGAGATCCTCGGCCTTGAGGTGTCCGGCGTTATCGAGGAGCTTGGGCCGGGTGTTACCGGTTGGGAGAAGGGGGAGCGGGTCATGTCGCTGGTTGGTGGCGGTGCCTATGCCGAGTATGCCGTGGCCTACGCCGGCCACCTTATGAGGATACCGGAGAGCATGAGCTTCGAAGAGGCGGCCTGTGTCTGCGAATCCTACATCACAGCCTTTCTCAACGTATTCATGATCGGCGGGCTGAAGGACAACAACACGACTATCCTCCATGGCGGCGGTGGCGGGGTGAACACCGCCGGTATCCAGCTCTGCAAGGCCCTGGTCCCGAACACCAAGATCATCGTCACCGCATCGCCGGAGAAGATGGAGAGGGTGAAGCAGATCGGTGCTGATCTTGTGATCAATTTCCGGGAGACCCCTGACTTTGCGGAAGCGGTGAAGGAGTTTACCGGCAAGAAGGGGGCTGACGTAATCCTTGACCATGTTGGTGCCAAATACCTGGCTCCTAATATGAACTCGCTGGGATATGCCGGTCGCTTGGTCATCATTGGCGTGATCAGCGGGATAAAGGCGGAACTGAATCTGGCGCTTATGATGGTCAAGCGTCAGCAGATCATCGGCAGCGTGCTCCGCTCCCGCCCGGTAAAGGACAAGGCTGCGATCGTTGCCGAATTCACAAATATCGCGCTCCCCAGGTTCTCCGACCGGACCATCATTCCGATCATAGAAAAGGTCTTTACCATAGATCAGGTTGTGGAGGCTCACCGGATGATGGAAGAGGACAAACACTTCGGTAAAATTGTTATGAAAATAGGGAGGGAGTAATGGTAACACACATCGTCTTTTTCAAACTGACCGATCCGAGTCCGGCCACTGTTGCTGCAACGCGCGAAAAACTCCTCTCCATGCAGGGAAGGGTGATGATGCTTCGTCACCTGGAGGTCGGGGTGGACGTGGTCCGTTCCGAGCGTTCCTATGATCTGGCGCTTGTGACCAGGTTCGATACCCTGGCAGATCTGCAGGCTTATCAGGTTGACCCCTGTCATGCCGGCGAGATAGTGCCCTACATGAAGTCGGTTTGCAGTTCAATAGCTGCAGTGGACTACGAGTCTTGACAAAAGAGTGGGTTTGTTTGGGCTGATATGAACTCGCCCTTACGCTTCGAGTAGGCCAACCTTTACGGTCAGAGGCCATTTCACCGTACGTCTGACATGCGGATCGCCCCAGGCAAGTTCGACATCTTTCCTGATAAGTTCGACCGGGTTGGTTCCGTTTGCGTCGATGAACTTTTGAACCGCAGACCAGGTACCGAGGTAGCCAAGCAGTCTATTAAGCGCCCAGTGCTCCTTCATCGTAAGTTTCGGTGGGTCGAGCTTGTGAAAGGGGAAGGGGATTTCCGCATATCCGCTGTCTACGTGCCTCCGTTCCGGAGGCCAGTACTGCCCGACGATTTCGCTGTGCAGCCGCCGAATCTGGCGGTCTATCTCGGATGAAATCTCCAGAAGTCCGTAGCTCACTGCGCCGACAACTCCTCCTGGTCTGACTACCCTGCGAACCTCTTCGTAGAAGCTTTCCAGCGGGAACCAGTGGAGCGACTGGGCAGCTACCACGAGATCTACGCAGCTGTCGGCAAGAGGTGCCTGTTCCGAGAGTGCTGCCATGTAGTCGATCTTTGGATTGATCTGAGCAAGACGAACCTGGGCGAAACTCAGGTCAGTAGCCACCACCCTGTCAAACCATCCTGCGAGGCCTGAAGTGAACTGGCCGCTGCCGCAACCGCAGTCCCATGCGAGGGAACGACCAGGGGCGCGGGATGCGAGGAATGCGGTCAACGTGGGTGGATAGACCGGCCGGTATTCATGGTAGGCGGATGCGTGTCCTGAGAAATAGTCGATGGTGTGCAATGGGGGCATAATGCAGCTGGTCCGTGGTTAGGGCCCCGGCATTTCTGCCGGAGCCCTGCTTGATCAACGTTTGTAGGCAGAAGGCGAGTGGCAGGTCATCTTGCAACTCCCCCCGGTCTTGCTGTCGGTAAAGTTGATGAGAATTTCAAGCTTGTTCTTGCCGATGACCGAGTCACGTATCAGCTTTGCCTGTGAAGCGGCATGCACATTGTGACACATTCTGCAGGTTACATTCGCGCCTTTGACATGGAGTGCGTGCAGGTTGGTTTTGCCGTCCCGGAAGCCGGTGGCCGTAGCGGTCTCGTCATCGGTGAAGGCTGCCTTGTCGTGACAGCCCAGACAGAGTGCATACGCCTTCTCGCTGAAGGCGGATTCAGGCATCAGTGGGTAGACCCCCTTCAGAAGCATACCTATGGAGCTGCCGTGGGGGTCGTGACAACTCTTGCAATCTTTGTCCGCGACCGGCATGTGAACCGACTTGCCGTTCGTCATAGCTGCATCGTGGCACTCGAAACAGAGGACCCCCTTGGACGGTTTGACGAGCTTCTGTATGGTCGACTGATGCATCAGATGGCAGTCGGCGCATTTCCCGGAAGCAACCGGATCATGGGGAAAAGGGCCGATCAGTTTTTGCCGGTCATGGCATTCGAAGCAGAGCGTGGGAGCCGGCGTCTTTAACAGACCTTTAAAGGGAGAATGGTGCGGGGCATGGCAGGAGGCGCAATCCCCTTCCTTTACCGGAGCATGCACGCTCGTCAGCTTGGCCATATTGTCGTGGCAGTCATAGCAGAGTGCCGCTCCCTGTTTCTTTACGCCGAACAGGCCCTTTTGCAGCTGATGGTTGCCGCCGGTTGAGTTGTGACAGGCAGTGCAGTCCTTTTCGGCTACCGGAGCATGTTTGACCGGACCGCTGACCTTGCTTGCATGGCACTGGTGGCAAGGCTTTTCGGCCCCGGACGCCATACCGGCGAGCAGCAGGGCGGAGAGCAGCAGAAGCGCAGTTGAAGCTGCCTTGAAGGTGGAATGTGTCTTGTTTGGCATGGAACATTCCTTTCTTTTTGTAATGAAGCATAAAGTATATAGCATCAACCGCATTTTGCCACCGGCAATGATATTTTTCATTGTCTTTGGCTTCATGCACCATAAACCACCTGTTAATGGGGGACTATATGTCGAAGGAAGAGAAAGAGCTGAATAGCTCCGGAGGGGAAGAAGATTTTGCGGCCATGTTTGCAGCAAGCGACACCTCACTGGCTCGTTTCACCCCGGGTCAGAAGATCACGGCACGGGTTATCAAGGTCTCAAATGATTGGGTTTTCATCGCAGCCGGCACCAAAGGGGAAGGGGTGCTGGACCGGAAGGAGTTTCTTGCCGACGACGGTTCGCTGTCCGTAGTCGAGGGGGATACCATACATGTCTGGTTCCTGGGGAGCCAGCATGGAGAGATGCGCTTTACCACACGTCTCGATGGTTCTGCCGGCGGAAGCGCTCAACTTGAGGAGGCTTGGCAAGGGGGGATACCGGTTCAGGGGCTTGTAGAGAAAGAGGTTAAGGGGGGCTTTGAGGTAAAGATCGGCGGAAGCGTCCGAGCCTTCTGCCCCTATTCGCAGATGGGGCTCCGGCGTCAGGAGAATGCCGCTGATGCAATCGGCAGTCATCTCCAGTTCCGGATCACCGAATACCGCGAAAACGGTCGAAGCATTGTTCTCTCTCACCGCCAGATACTGGAAGAGGAGCAGCAGGAGCGGCGTGAAGAGGCCAAAGCATCTCTGCGTGAAGGCGAGATCGTCACAGGGACGGTGCGGTCTTTGCGTGAATTCGGGGCTTTCGTGGATCTCGGCGGAATAGATGGCCTGATCCCGATGTCTGAACTTGCATGGGGAAGGGTTAAAGATGCAGGCGATGTTCTTTCGGTTGGACAGCAGGTAAAAGTGCTGATCAAGCGGCTGGATCTGGAGAATGATAAGATAACGCTCAGTCTGCGAGCCACACTGGATGACCCCTGGCAGGTGGCTGTCCGGAGTTTCCCTGAAGGGTCATACCAGCAGGGAGTTGTTTCAAAGCTTGCGAATTTCGGAGCTTTTGTAACCATTGCCGAAGGTGTCGATGGCCTTATTCCGATCTCGCGACTCGGTGCCGGCCGCAGGATCAACCACCCGAAAGATGTGCTGAAAGAGGGAGAGCAGGTGGAGGTCAAGGTGGAGAGCGTAGATGCAGCAGCCCGCAAGATTTCCCTCTCCCTTGCCGCCATGAGCCGCGCTGCAGATGAAGAGGCTCAGGAGATGGCCGAATTCCGACAGGAAGCGGCCCTGTCAGCAACAGCATCTCTCGGATCGCTGGGCGATATGCTGCAAAAGAAGCTGGCAGGAAAGAAATAGAGTAACATATACCTCTTCCGAAGTATCAACATGAAGCGGGTGTCAAAAAATAAGGGGGCAGTCAATCGCGACTGTCCCCTATAGTATATTTGGCAGTATTTCTTGTCAGATCTGTTCTGCTTTGGGAGTAACAGGTTTATCGTCTGCTGCTGATTACATATTCTGGAACTTTACTTGTAGTAACCGACTGCGCAGACCTGATCGGAAACCTTTGTTACATAGGAAACCTTCTGGACCGGATCGGTGGTTCCCGGTCGTGGCCACATGTACGTTACTTCGCCGATCACCCCTTCCTTGGCGGTTGCATAAATTTCCTGTCCAAGTGCTTTGCCTGCCTTGTCCTTAAGGTCTTTCAGGCTCTTCCCAACCAGGGTCGGGTGGGCTGTGAAGTTGCCATCGGGACCGCCGCAGAACGGATACAGGTCGCGATCCTTGAAGCCTCCTTCCCCTTTGGTGAATTTTGCGAGAGCTTCGGCTTTATTGTCATTGATCGCTACGACTGCCTTTTCGAGCATGGCCTTTGCTTCAGCAGAACTGCCGAAATTGTTGGCAAACAGAGGGGTGCTGAAAGCCAGAACTGCACAGCATGCTACAAACGATGTTGTAAATCTCATTGTTGGCTCCTTTTTGTCATGGGTTATGGTCTCATGGTTGGGAGATGGCAAATGATTACCGACAGTGTAAAAGGGCGAATGCAGATAAAATAGCACACTGTTATTAAATGTAAAGAATTTGTTTCGGCGTATTTTAATGAAGTGGTGGTGACGGAGGAAAGTTGATGAATCGCTCAAGGGAGTTGGTGACGTAACGGTCCTACTTGCGCCCCCCCTCGTAAGGGACTTTTCCCTCCAGCAGGCAGGTGCTGATCCCTATCTGTATCCATTCGGCCATGACTCACCCTGATGTTACGGGTCGCATCCCCGTTCTACCGCATGTCGATGGACAAACCAGTAGGCAAAGGCAACAAAGAGCACACCGCCAAGGATATTCCCCAGGGTAACCGGAAGGAGGTTGTCAACCAGGAACCCCCCCCAGGTAAGGCCCTGCTCGGTCCTTCCCAGTTCGCCGGCAAGGAGCAGTCCGGTCGGTATGAAATACATATTTGCAATGGAGTGCTCAAAGCCGCTGGCTACGAAAGCCATGATTGGCATGTAGCAGGCAAGGATCTTTCCGGCAACGTCGCGCGCAGAGGTTGCCATGAAGACCGCCAGACAGACCAGCCAGTTGCAGAGAATTCCTCTTACAAGCGCCACAGTAAAGGGGAGCTGGCATTTTGAAGCAGCTAACGCAATGGCATGGTCGGCCATCCTTCCCCCCTGCCAGAGCCTGGTCTCGAACATCAGCCAGGCAAAAAAGAGCGAGCCGATCAGGTTGCCGAGAATGACGATCACCCAGTTCTCCGCCAGCTTTCGCCAGGGGATGGCGCCATGGAGGGCAGCATTGGTCAGGAGGCTGTTGCCGGTAAAGAGCTCTGCACCGCAGATAACCACCAGCATCAATCCAAGGGAAAAGACGCTTCCTCCCAATAACCGGGAGATCCCGACACCCACGTGGAGAGCTGCATCCTGTGTGACCACCGTGGCCAGTTGCGCACCGAATGCAATGTAAAAGCCAGCCAGAAGGCTCAGGACAAAGGTTTTGCCGGTAGATTGGGTGAGGACCCGCTTACCGTTGGCCACTATCGCGGCAACCGTCTCAACCGGGGTGAGAAAATGCTTATCCATGATGATAGAGACTCCTGCTTTCAATTGTTAATTTCCTCAGAACCGTATCTCGAAACTGCTGAATTCTCCCGTATAGGTGGCTGCCTGAACGGAGAGGTTTTCCACCCTGGCAGCAGAAGGTCCCCTTCTACACCGATAGATCAGTTCCTTCACCGCACTCTCGTCCCCTTCAAAGCATCCCTCTACGTTTCCATTGGGAAGGTTTTTCACCCATCCGTGGACACCCAGTTCAACTGCACTCTTCTGGGTATGGTTTCGGAATGCCACCCCCTGCACACGCCCTTCAACGATCACCGTTTTCCTTACGTTCACGGAACAATCTCCCCCAACATTTCCAGAAATCCTTCTTCGCTCACTATGGCAACTCCGAGCTCTCGTCCCTTTTCAAGCTTGCTCCCGGCCTCTGCTCCGGCAACCAGATAGCTGGTC
The DNA here is from genome assembly GCA_964528055.1 of uncultured Geoanaerobacter sp. Taxonomy (GTDB): domain Bacteria; phylum Desulfobacterota; class Desulfuromonadia; order Geobacterales; family DSM-12255; genus Geoanaerobacter. Next base: position 45,744 of record CAZGQM010000019.1, read on the forward strand.
TTTCGGGAGACCGACCCGGCCACATGTCCCCCCTCCGCTTCAAGCAACCGCTTTGCCTCGTCTCGTGTGAAACGGGTCAGGGTGCCGGTAAGGACAAAGGTGAGGCCGGTAAATCTCCCCCCAACCTTTTTCTCGGTCGTTGACGGCGCAACTCCTGAAGCCAGCAGGCGCTCAATCACCTCGCGGTTTGAAGGGTCGGCAAAAAAGCCGGTAATCGAGGTAGCCACCTGTGGGCCCACCTCACGTATGGCCAGGAGTTCTTCTCCCGTAGATCTGGTCAGGTTGTCGATGCTTCCAAAGGCATCCGCCAGAAGTGACGCCGTATGCACCCCAACGTGCCTGATTCCGAGGGCGAAGATGAAGCGGGAAAGGTCACACTGCCTGCTCTGCTCGATGGCAGCCAGGAGCTTTGCCGCAAGCTTTTCCCCCATCCGTTCAAATCGCATGAAATCGTCACGGTTGAGCCGGTAGATGTCTGCGACCGAATGAACCAGGCCAAGCTGCAGGAGCTGTTCTATGTACTTGTCACCGAGTCCGTCGATATCCATGGCGTGACGCGAGGCAAAATGGATGATCGACTCGCGGATCTGCGCCGGGCAGGAGAGTCCCAGGCAACGGATCGCTACCTCATCCGGGATCTTCACCACCGGAGAGTTGCACTCAGGACACTGTTCAGGCATGGGGAAAGGAGTTTCCTGACCGGTTCGCTTTTCCGTCACGACCCGCACCACGGCCGGGATGACGTCGCCTGCCCGCTCCACCACGACAATGTCGCCCACCCGGATATCTTTCTTCTCCAGCTCTTCCCAGTTGTGGAGAGTGGCACGGGAGACCGTCACACCCGAGACCTCCACGGCTTTGAGCTGAGCCACCGGCGTGATGACACCGGTCCTTCCGACAGAGGGGATGATCGCCTCAACCAGGGTCTCTGCCTGACGCGGGGGGAATTTCCAGGCAACGGCCCAGCGGGGAGAGCGGCTCTTCTCCCCCAGTTCAAGCTGGAGGGGATAGGAATCGACCTTCACTACCAGACCGTCGATCTCGTAGGGAAGCCTTTCGCGCTGCTCCTCCATCTCCCGGTAGTAGGCCAGAAGACCGGCTATTCCGGTGACCTTGCGTACATGGGGGTTTACCGGAATCCCCCATTTTTCGACAGCCTTTAAGAAGACGGTTTGCGAGGGGAAGCCGTGTCCGGCTACGACACCAGGTGCATAGCAGAATATGGCCAGTGCTCTGCGGCCTGCAATGCGGGGGTCCAACTGACGGATGCTTCCTGCTGCAGCATTTCGCGGGTTGGCGAATGCCGGCTCGCCCGCTTCCTCGCGCTCGGCGTTCAGTCGCTGGAAAGCGGCCAGGGGAAGAAAGACCTCACCCCGGACCTCCAGCAGCTCAGGCGGGGTCTCAGTTGCGAGGCGAAGCGGGATCCCCTTGATGGTCCGGAGGTTTGCCGTAACGTCCTCGCCGACAATGCCGTCACCTCGGGTTGCGCCGGAGACGAACAGGCCGTTTTCATAGATGAGTTCCACCGCAAGCCCGTCCATCTTCGGCTCGCAGACATAGTCGATCTCCGGGTCTGCTACCAGTCCGAGGAAGCGCTTGACCCGCTGGTCAAAGTCGGCAATGTCGTCCTGGTTGAATGCGTTCTCCAGGGAGAGCATCGGCAGCCGGTGGGTTATCTGGCTGAACCTCTCCAGAGGCGCACCTCCTACCCGCTGTGTCGGAGAGTCCGGAGAGACAAGCTCAGGATACTGCTCCTCCAGGGCAAGGAGTTCCCGGAACAGCGCATCATACTCTGCATCGGTGATCTCCGGGCTGTCTTCCCGGTAGTAGAGGCGGTTATGGTGTTCGATCAGACGCCGAAGTTCATCGATGCGCTTCGGTGCGGAGAAAAGGTCCATCTCAGCTCCTGAAATCAGGTTTATTGGTGTACATGGTATATACCACACAGAGGGCTGTCAATAGGAGGTTTGGCCGGGTTATTCAGGGAGCGACTACCTGTACGCCTACTTTGCCGGTTAGCTCCACCTTTTATGATGAATAGCAAATCGAGGAGCAAATTTGCCAATCAAAAATATCACTAATTTTAGTTGGTTGCTGCAAAATGTAAATGATATAGTACCGCGGCAAAAAGTTTGATACGGGAGTTATGTGTGATTATACGACTGAAACTGAAGCCGGACCAGATGGTGATGCTCTGGTCGAGAAGCATGAAGACCCCTTCTTCTGCGTGCGCCGCGCGACAGCGTCGGTTGCAGTATCGATTTACAGGAAGAACTGCAGCACTGGTTCTGTCGCTGGTGGCGCTTTTCACCTGTTCATCGGCAGTTTTTCCGATAGGGGCCAGAGCCCTTTCGCCACAGGAACTCTTCCGCACAGTCGAAGGGAAGGTGTTGGTTCTGGAACTGCTCGATGAAAGAGGAAAGCAGCTCTCGGCCCGCACAGCTCTGCTCCTTGATGGAGAGAGGGCCGTTACTCAGTGCGACCTGCTGGAAGGGGCAGCAAGCCTGATGCTGCACCAGGGGACCAGGGCTTATTCTGCCAAGACACTACATAAGGATAGTGCCCGCAACCTCTGCATACTCAAGGTTGCAAATTCCTCAGAAGGGGTGAAGCTGCTGGACAACTATCCGGCAGTGGGCTCCCGGGTTTATGCGATCAGCAATGCCCTTGGCCTGGGGATCAGCATCAGCGAAGGAGTGGTTTCAGGCATCCGTGAGGCTAATGGCGATACTTTTATTCAATATACGGCGCCAATCGCACCAGGTTCCGAAGGTGGCGGTCTGTTCGATGAGGATGGCAGATTAGTGGGGGTGATCAACTACCGGCAGCGCGACGGTCAGAACGTCAACTTTGCCAAGCCGGCGCGGTGGCTTCGGGAGATTGAGCAGCGCGCCACAGCCACTGATTCCTCTGAATCATGGCGCAAAAAGGCGGATTATTTGGCTAAAGAAGGAAAATGGCGGGAAATGGCGGACCTGGCCGCGCAGTGGAGCGAGGCTCTGCCGGATAACTTGGACGCCCGCTACTGTCTGGCCTTTGCCCAGAAACAGCTCAAAGAGTGGGCCGCCGCGGAAAAGAGTTATCGTGAGCTGTTCAAGCGAGACCCGACAAATTCCATGTCCGGGATTGGGCTGACGGGAGTCCTTTTTGATCAGGCGAAGCATCAGGAAGCACTGGATGCGGCTCGAGCGACTCTGGCTTATCAACGGGAAAACGCGAATGTCTGGGTATTGATTGCCTATGCGGAAGAGGCTCTGGGGCATACCACTGAGGCAAAATCCGCTATGGAGAAAGCAGTGCTGTTCGAACCGTGGAATCGTCTAGCGCTCAAGGGGATGGTCAACCTGGGTCGGCTTCACAAAGAGTGGGGTATGGCGATAGCGGCGCAGACCCGCATTGTCGAGTTCGATCCGGGGGACGTGATGGCAAGGGTCGACCTCGTCGAATTGCTGCTTGCCGGCGACAGGGTCCAGCGGGCTCTTGCCACCGTGGATAAGGCTATTGAACTGTCACCTGCAAACGGGGATGCCTGGCTTTTCAAAGGACTCGCCTTGTCGCTCCTGGGGCGATCTCGAGAGGCCACTGAGGCGCTCAAGAAGGGTTTGGTGCTGAAACCAAAGTCTACCATCGGATGGAGGTGGCTGGGAGATATCTTCGCGGCTCTTAACCTCTATCCTGAGTCGATCAACGCCTATCGCGAGGGGCTGCTCCTCTCCCCTGATGATACCTCGCTGCGGAGACAGATAGGTATAGCACTGAAAGACGACTTCCGGTTTCAGGAAGCTTTGGCGCTGTTCGAAAAACTCCGGGAGGAAACCCCTTCGGACCCGTTTCCGTGGCGGCAGGTGGGTTACGTGAATGCCTATCTGGCTCAGGCGGACAAAGCCATTCCGGCCTATGAAAAGTCACTGAGTATTGACGCCAGACAGCCTAAGGTCTGGGCGGCGTTGATGGAGGCGTATCATTTTGCCGGTCGGATGGATGACGTGAAGCGCTCCTACCAGAAGCTCCAGGCCATTGACCAGACGTGGGCCGATTATGCCTACAAGAGAGTGCTGTTGCCCTACGAGGTGACGCCATGAAAGCACTTACGCTGTTGATCATCCTGTGTTGTGCGGCCCCGGTTTCTGCCGGTGAGTCCGAAAAGTTGTTCGAACAGGTGCGCGACTCGGTAGTAACGATAGCCACGCTGGATGAGCAGAGTCGGGTGGATGGTGAGGGTAGCGGCGTGGTTATCGACACCGGACAGGTGGTGACCAACTGTCATGTGGTGCAGGATGCCGTCGCCCTCCGGGTTCGTTCTGGCGACAAGGAGTTCGCTGCAACCGTAATCTCGGGGGATCTTAAGCGTGACCTCTGCCGGCTGCAGGTGAAGGATTTAACGGCCCCTGCCGTAAAGATCCGCGTCAGTACCGATGTGAAACCGGGTGAACCGGTTCATATCGTCGGGAACCCCCTCGGGTTCGGACTTGCCGTGGGGAGCGGGCTCGTCTCGGCAATCAAGCGGACCGGTGAAGACATTCGCATTTTCACCAGTGCGCCCACTTCCCCTGGCTCCAGCGGGGGAGGTCTGTTCGATGGCCAGGGTCGTCTGATCGGGATCACCACAGCGCAATATATGGGGGCCCAGAACTTCAATATGGCACTGCCGGCGGAGTGGATCGCCGAACTGATCAAGAACGGTGTCCCTTGGAAGACTCCGACGAAGGTGGAGCCAGACCTGGACTGGATTGGCAGGGCAGAGAAGCTCCGTGAGGCTGGCGAATGGGCGAATCTGGAAGAATGGGCGCGAAGATGGCGGGAGTTTTGGCCATCCTCGGCCATGGCGGATGAACTGTTGGGCTTGGCCTTGCTTAAACAGGACAGGAATCAGGATGCCATGATAGCCTTGTCGGCGGCGATGCAAAAAGACCCGCAGATAGCCAATGTGTACGGCTATCGCGCCGTCATACTTCGCATTCTCGGAGACAAAAAGGGCGCGTTCGAGGATATACGACAGGCTCAGAAGTTGCGGCCTTCGAGCGGATATTTCTACCGGATCTTGGCGGCCTGGCTGAGAGAAGACAAGGATATTGTGGGTGCAGTTGCGGCCATAGAGGCTGCGGTCCGCCGGGAGCCGTGGGACTGGCAGGCATGGGAAATCCTGGGGGAACTTAACCATGACATGCAGCGCTACCAGGATGCGGAGAAGGCATACCGGACGGTTCTGCGGCTGAAACCCGATGACCCCAGCGCAGCCACCAATCTTGCTTCAATCCTGGCTTTTCTCGGCAAGTCCGATGCTGCCCGCCGGACGCTGTCGAAGGGAACGCCAACCAACACCACCCATGCTGCCGGGACCTGGATGAGCATCGGAGCGACTGAAGGTAAGAACCAGCGCTATCTGGAGGCCGAAAAGGCCTATCGGAAGTCACTTGAGCTGAATCCCGACTTGCCTGAGGCGTGGCTCGGAGTAGGCACCACTCTCCGGGCAACCGGTCGAGCCAAGGAGGCGGAGGAGGCGCTCCGCAAAGCGGTGAAGCTCAAGCCCTCACTGGCGGGGGCCTGGTTCAATCTGGGGGCCATTCTCGATGAGCAGGGAGACAAGACGGGCGCCAGGGAAGCCTTTGAGAAGGCAACGGCCACGGACCCCTCCCTTGCCATCGCGTGGTACTCCCTGGGGTTACTGCATAAGCAGCAGCGCTCTATGGCTGCCGCCGCCACAGTTTTTGCCGAAGCGGCCCGACTCGATCCGGCCAATGCCGAGGCCTGGGCATGTCTGGGTGAAGCGTTGGTGCGTACAGGAGAGGGGGAGAAGGGGATCGAGGCGCTCCGGAAGGCCGAAAGCCTCAATCCGAAGGGGGAAATTACACTCCAGGGGCTGGGCATCTACTACGGCCTGCGTGGCGAGCATGAACGCGCCCTGGAGTACGTGGAGCGGGGCTTAGCTATCAATCCGGCTTCCCCGGAGTCTTGGAGCAGCAAAGGGTATGCGCTACTCAAACTGAAGCGGTATCCGGAAGCGGTGAAGGCCTTTGAGGTCGCCATCCGGCTCCAGCCCGACTTGGTCAACCCCTGGATCAACCTGGGAGAAGCCTTCCTGAGTCAGAACCAGGTCGGAAAGGCCATCGGTGCCCTGGAAAAGGCCGTAGAATTATCGCCGACAGCCGTTGACGCCCGGCTCTATGTAATTCAGTGCTATGCTATGACCCGTCAGTTAGACAAGGCACAGTCCCACCTGGATTTACTCATCAAGCAGTCACCGAACGTGCCCGCAGCTTGGTCCATGCAGACGGCCATTTTCCTTGAACAGAACAAGAAATTGGAGGCATTGTCCGCATACGGCAGTCTGAAGTCCCTGAGTCCGGTCATGGCTAAGGATCTTCGCCAGCGGTATCGTTCACGCGGCACTCAGTACGAACTGCCGGAATGAGAGATTCAGCTTTCATTGTGGCCACGGAACCCCTTGTGGCCCAACGAAACATTTGAATCTGACCCGCCTTCATCATAACCGAAATTGGGGGAAGGTTTAGGGGGCGCTGCTCCAAATTTCAGGGTGAAGATAAGAAGATAAAGGTGTCAGAAAGAAGATAAAAGAAGAATTATGCCCGGACGGGTCAATGGCGGCCCCGTTGGATGATTAAAAATCTGACGACAATCGTTATTGACTGAGGTATAACCAAAAGTTATACTTAACTCAAGAGGAGGTATAACCATGCAAGCAATCAAAACAGCAATCTCAATTGAAAAAAATCTATTTGATCAGGCCGAGAATATTGCTCGTGCAATGAAAGTTTCGCGCAGCAAGTTATTCGTCATGGCATTACAGGACTTTATTGAACACCAGAAAAACAAGGAAATGCTCGCCCAGATTAATGCCGCCTATGCAGACGAACCGGATGGGGCGGAGCAGGCACTCCGCCGTAAATCACGACGGCAACATCGTCGCTTAGTGGCGAGAGAATGGTAATCAACCAGGGAGATATCTACTGGATAGAACTTGAAGAGCCTGAAGGCTCTGAACCCGGTTACATGCATCCACATGTCATAGTACAAAACAATCTATTTAACCGCAGCAATATCAAGACAGTCCTCGTATGCCCCCTCACAACGAATCTCAAGCGTGCAAATGCACCCGGCAATGTCCGTATCGATAAAAAAGAATCGAATTTGCCCAAGGAAAGCGTAGTTAACGTTTCGCAAGTTTTCACAGTGGATAAGTCTCAACTGGACGAGTATATAGGCACACTTTCAACAAAGCGAATAACTGAGATCCTGAATGGCATCAGGCTGGTTCTTGATCCACGAGAACCGGATTAACCTGAATGAACAGATTTTCCTACTGTGGCTGAAGTGCGGGAAAAGTTAATGCATCTAATATTATAGGAGTTTTATATGCTGTTCCCGAAATCAAGTCTGTCCCAGGATATTTCAACCTATTTTCCTTGAGGAGGTTATATGGCACGATATATTTTAGGATTAATCGTTTCCATGCTTATGACAGCCTGCACCACCGTTCCCGTTACCGGCCGATCACAACTCAATCTCATTCCGGGTTCTTCAATGATGTCCATGAGTGCTCAGCAGTATGGCACCTTTCTCAAGGAGAACAAGCTTAGCCAGAATCAGCAACAGACAGCCACGGTGAAACGTGTCGGAGCAAGGATTCAGGATGCCGTGGAGCGATATTTCAAGTCATCCGGGCTGCAGGAATATTTAGAGAATTATAAATGGGAATTCAATCTCGTTGAAGACAAACAGGTAAATGCCTGGTGTATGCCGGGCGGTAAAGTAGTCGTCTATAGCGGGATACTACCAATCACCAAAGATGATGCGGGGCTTGCGGTTGTCATGGGTCACGAGATTGCCCACGCGATTGCCGAACATGGTAATGAGCGGATGAGTCAAGGGCTGATCGCACAATTGGGAGGCGAAGCGCTTTCAACTGCACTTTCGACCAAGCCGGAAACCACCAGGCAACTCTGGATGACGGTCTATGGAGCCGGGACTAAGTACGGCGCTCTCCTGCCATACAGCAGGATGCAGGAAAGTGAAGCGGATCAACTGGGTTTGGTATTCATGACGATGGCCGGCTATGATCCAAATGTTGCCGTAGGCTTCTGGGAGAGGATGGCTTCCCAGAAAGCGGGACAAGGCCCGATGGAATTTCTGAGCACTCATCCTTCTGATGCTACCCGGATTGCAAACATCAAACGATTGATACCATCGGTTCTCCAGCAGTACAAAAAATAAATGCTAGATTATTAGGTGTCTGGCTCCGGGGGAATATCCTCCGACGGCAAAGAGCCGGTTTAATGTCTTTCACTGACGCAGGGTTGATTTTAGCTCTCCCTTGGGCTATTATGGCTCCGCTCAATAACAGTTTCATTGGT
>CAZGQM010000020.1:0-31503 GCA_964528055.1 uncultured Geoanaerobacter sp.
TGCTCTACTTCACCTTTCACTCGGCTCTGGAGGCGAGCATGGTCATGCTCTCGGTCCCCTTTGCCCTGGTGGGGGGTGTCTATCTGGTATCTGCCCTGGGCTACAATCTCTCGGTTGCGGTCTGGGTAGGTTTTATAGCCCTTTACGGAATTGCAGTGGAGACCGGTGTGGTCATGGTCATCTACCTGCATGAGGCGCTGGACAAGAAACTTATTAACGGTCCCTGTACCGAACAGGATATTTACGATGCGACCTTCGAGGGGGCGGTGCTGCGCCTGCGTCCCAAGCTGATGACCGTGGCCGTGGCCCTTTTGGGTCTGATCCCGATCATGTGGTCAAGCGGCACCGGTGCCGATGTTATGAAGCCGATAGCTGCGCCGATGATCGGAGGGATGATATCGTCTGCGGTGCATGTTCTGATCATGACACCGGTTATCTTCGTGCTGATGAAGAAGCGGGATCTGAAGAAGGGGAGGCTCAAATACAGCGGGATGAAGCATTGACATCAAACTCCAGAGGAGAAAAAGAGAATGAAAAAACTGATACTGATGGTTGCGGCAATTCTCGCATTGGCGGCTCCGGCTGCTATTGCACAAGATCATAGCGGACACGAAGGGAGCCCCCATGATATGGGTCATGGCAGCCATCAGGGAGATGTGGCCCATGAGGAGGTTGTGGATGGCGTGAAGGCGACCTTCAAGGTCATGAGCATGAAGGATCACATGAAGGCGATGAAGATGGAACTGCCCAAAGGGATGAAGGAGACCCATCACATAGCGGTCGAGTTTAAGGATGCAAAAACCGGCAAGGCCGTGACCGAAGGTGAGGTAAAGGTCAAGCTGCAGAATCCGGACAAGAGTGACCAGACAAAGAGCCTGATGGGTATGCAGGGCCACTTTGGAGCAGATTTTGATCTCTCCAAAAAGGGTAATTACGGGGTGATGTGCAAGTTCCAGCTGAAGGACGGAAAGTCCCGTAGCGCCAAATTCTGGTACACTGTGAAGTAGTGCAGGCTACCTTCGCGGCTATTTGAATGCCCCTGCAACTTCATGAAGTTGCAGGGGCATTTTGCTGTTTTTGCCATAAGTTGGAATCGTAAGTCTATCAAATCCCCTCAAACAGTGAAGTTGAAAGATACCTTTCAGCACTGTCCGGCAGAATCACCACGATGGTCTTGCCGGCAAATTCGGGAAGTTTGGCCAAGCGAACTGCTGCTAAAGCGGCTGCACCGCAGGATATCCCCACCAGGATCCCCTCCTCCTTTGCCAGTCGCTGCGCAAAGGCAATCGCTTCATTGCTCTCAACCTGTTCCACCCTGTCAACGATCGACAGGTCAAGGGTGTCCGGTATGAATCCGGCGCCGATCCCCTGGATCTTGTGGGGACCTGCTTGAATCGGCTTTCCGGACAGTTTCTGGCTGATAACCGGGCTCTCCTTTGGCTCCACTGCAACCGAAATGATCTGCTTGCCCTGGGTGTTCTTGATATAGCGCGAAATTCCGGTAATGGTGCCGCCGGTTCCGACACCAGACACCAGGATGTCAATCGCTCCGTCCGTGTCGTTCCAGATCTCCGGTCCGGTGGTTTTTTCATGAATGGCAGGGTTTGCCGGGTTCTTGAACTGCTGTGGGAGGAAGTACCTCGCAGGGTCAGAGGCGGCAATCTCTTCAGCCTTGCTGATTGCCCCCTTCATCCCCTCGGCACCCGGAGTAAGGATAAGTTGTGCCCCCAGAGCTGCCAGCACACGCCTGCGCTCAATGCTCATGGTTTCAGGCATGGTAAGGGTCAACCTGTAGCCTCGGGCTGCAGCAACATATGCCAGCGCGATGCCGGTATTGCCGCTGGTCGGTTCAATGATCTCCACGCCGGGTTTGAGTATCCCCCGCTCTTCGGCGTCCCAGATCATGCTGGCGCCGATGCGGCACTTGACGGAATAGGCAGGGTTGCGACCCTCAACTTTCCCGAGGACGATAGCTGCTGCTCCGTCAGTAACCTTGTTCAGTCTGACCAGGGGGGTGTTTCCTATGGACTGGGAGTTGTCTTGAAAAACTTTTGCCATGAGGGGCTCCTTTACTATGATCGTATTCAGCGTTTTTCTGGCAGATACTTATTGGGTAGCAGACGATCCTCTGTATCAGTTTTAACCCTTTAAATATAGGCTTGACAGGGTAATTGGTCAATAAATTTGAGAAAATTATATCGCGAACATAAAATCGGCAATTTAAACCGAATGGAAAGAATTTTTACTCCGGCAACTAAACACATCGACCCTGTGCTGTAGGGGCGCTGCTTGCCGCGCCCCGATTGGGTGGATCAAGCGCCGCCCCTATGTTGATATGTTTAATTGCCACGTATATACAGGGGTTATGGTAGGGGAGAGATTGGAGAGAGTATCGATCGCGGTTTACCAGCTGCGGAATTCCCTGGCAAGATTGTTGTCGATAACATAGATGCAGACCTCCTTGGCCCCCTTTGAGGTGTAATGGAGGCGGCTGCAGAGGTTGCCCATCATGAAGGTCACATCGTCGCGGATCTTCTTGTCGTAGGTCTTGAATCCGTCGCTTCCGAAATCCTTGATGGCTCGGCGGAAATTCTCGTTCTCAAGGAATGGCTCCAGAGACTTTTCCTTCAGGCTGAAGATGTACCGGTCGTAGAGATCGAGGTAGAGTTTCGACTCGGTGATCGCCTTTCCTTCAACAAGGATTTCGCGCGTAAGGGTTGTCGTATACTCCTTCTGGGTGGTGCGACGGAATTCTATGTGACGATCCAGGCTGGCATTGCGGCCGATCAGCCAGTGCTCAATCCCCTCCAGCAACTGTTCGGTGATGAGAAGCCGTTCCCCGGTGAAGGTACAGGTTTCGGTGGTTCCTGTCTCAAAATTGACGGCGAACAGGTAGTTCTGGATCTCACGGCTGATCTGCTCTTCGTTATAGTAGAAGAGCGACTCCTTGACCTCCTGCAGTACGGTGAAGTTGTAGAGACCGTTGAGCGAATCGAGAAAGCCCGTGGGGATCAAATCGCCGAGATCGGGGTGCAGGGTGGTGAAATAGTTGCGGAGAACCGCCATGGTGATAAGTGAGTCCTTGCGGGCGTAGGTGGAGTAGAAGTCGTTGAATATCTTTATGGCATCGCGGCCGGAAAACCCCTTGTGCCCTTCGGTTTCGGATTCGGTTATGATACTTCTTCTGCGTATGGCATTGAGGCGCTTGCGGTCCTCTTCAGAGAGCCATGTCGGTATGAAGCCGGTGTAGATCTCCATCTTGAGAAGCATCATGCTGTCGTCGCAGAACTGCTGGTACTTGGTCGAATCGCCGATCCATTCGATCATGGCATCGGAGGTTTTGTTCATACGGGTGGAGATGATGATCCGTGCGAAGTTGTGAAGAACCCTGGGGAGGAAGCTGTTGTCGATATGTTTGCCGAAGATTGTCCGGTATATCTGCACCTCTGTGTTGAGGTCGAGGATATAGGGCATCTTGACGGTCTGAATCCGCTCGGAAAAGGACTGGAACTCCTCGATATTCTTTCGGTCCTCCGGGTTCATCAAGGCGATGAAGAGGGAATCGACATTCTCTTCGAGGTCCTCGACCTTGTGGACCCCTTCGCTTACTATGTTGTGCAGCTCTATGAAGCGGTCGACGTTGTGCGACTTGACGTCCATGAGGCAGTAGATGCCGTTGTTGGTCTTTGCGTGGTGCGAGAAGAGGTACTGCACCGTGTTGCTGTCCCTGAGAGCTGCATTGAGCCGTGACTGTACTATTTCATTGGTCAGCACGCTCTGCTTGAGCGGTTCGTCACCCGGGTTGAATATGCTGACCCCTTCGCCGAGCCGACGGTTGACCAGGAAAGGCCGTGCGTGGAGCATCTTCAGGACCTCGACAGGTTTTTTCAGCCGTTCGAGCAGCGCCTGATAGATTGACGAACAGATGGTGCAGGGGCTCTGGCGGAATACCCACTCAAACTCTTTTTCGGTGAATAGCCGCCACTTGAACTCGTTGTTCTTGAACAGGTCATCGAAGAACTGACGGCGAGCTCCCTTGGGTATCATCAAAAGCGGGTTGTCGTGGGAGGGGCAGGGGATCTCTATGAACTCGTCGTTTAACTGCAGGGGGCTCCTGGCGTGTACCACCTCTTCATGCGTGAACTCATACTCGTCGATCAATCGGGACAGACGCTCAAGAAAATTGGCTGCCTCCGGACGGGATAGTCCTCCAAGCAAAGGCTGACCGATTCTCCAAACAGCCTGGTAGCGGCATGTATCGGGCTTATTGGCATACTCTTCGAACTTCTGCAGCAGGTTGTTGAGGAAGGTGCTTTTGCCGCTTCCCGGAGGGCCTTCAAAGACGTAGATCTTGTTTTGCTGCGCACCACGCCTCCAGGCGCCGATCATGTTGACCAGGCGGTTTGCGAACAGACGATCGGCGAAAAAGGGGTGATCGGTCCCCTCCACAAAGAGACGGCTACAGTCGTAGTGGAGATAGTGGATTGATTCCGGATCGCCGGGGTATTCGTCTCTCCCCTGCGGTATGTAGCTGTCCAGCATGTCGTGGATGAACTGGAATATGTTGCGTATATGTCGGTTCGGCTCTGTGAGTACCATGCGCAGGTAGTCGTCGAAGGAGACAGGCCCATGCTGCTCCTTCCCTGCAACGGTTCGGTTCATATGATTAAGCGCTTTTGAGATGGTGTCCATGTTCCTGCCTAGTCGGGATTCGATTTAGTCATCCGTCGGTTGTGCATAGTGTAACAGGCCTTTTTCCAGGTTATCTCCGGATCCTGGTCTTCGATTGCGCGGAAAGATGCCACTTCCATGGTATCGAGATGAACCGGCCCTCCCCAGAGAAACTCGATTCCGAGCAAGGTGCCTCCTATCAGCTCTTCCACCAGAGGCTTCCCCTCCAACTGATGCACGAGTCGAAGCGCTCCATCTTCATCTTCTGAAACTGTCATGGAAGGGGGGTGATAGAGCCCCTCCAGCAGCATCTTCCGGTATTCATCCGCACTGCGGCTTTTCACGTAGTATTGCCAGACCATCCGTTTCTGGTCGAGGCGTTTGCCGGTGACAAAGAGCTTGTGCAGGTTGATAAAATCCTGATCGAGGTAACTGGAGATAAATGTGAAGTCGCAGTGGTTCTCCCGGACACGGAAGATCGTATCTCCCCCTTTACCGGTGGCTTTGTCGTACTGCTCGCGGTCATGGCTGTCATACAGTCTCTGATATTCGTGGGAGAGGCGCCCTTTGTCAGCCGATTCCTTGATGTGGGAGAAGAGTCGCATCCCCAGGGCATAGGGGTTTGTGCCGACTCGCGGCATGGCGGTGACGCCTGCATGCACCCGAGCAAACTCAACCTCGTGGCCGCTGATCCGCTCATCGGCCAGAAAGAGCTGTTCATGCCAGTGGCTTGCCCACCCTTCGTTCATGATCTTTGTCCGGATCTGGGGCTGGAAGTAGACCGACGTGCTCCGGACGATCTCCAGCACTGAGCGCATCCAGAGATTTTCCTCTCTCTTCAGGAATGGTGAGTTTTCAAGCAGGAACTGCAGCAGGTCAAACGGCCTGATGTGCCGTCCTTTCAGATCACGGGTCAGAGCCGCCTCCAGTTCGGGGTACTTGCGAAGGGCGCCGGCGAAAAAGGCCTGCTCTCCCATCTCACTATTCTCGATCAGGCAGGCGTTGTAGCGCTCCACCTCTTTAAGGTAGTCATGGATCCTGATACTCTTTTCCTGTTGCAGGAAGACGTCGAAGTAGTAGTTAAGCCTGCGTGAGAACTTCGGCAGGGCTTCCTGGTCGCGTTCCGCAAGTTCGTCGTAGTAGCCGACGATGTTGTCGATTCCACGGCTGAACTCAATGATGTAGTCAACCCATCTGCCATGCTCCGAGCGGAGCCGTGCTATCAGGCGTTTATCTGCAAGGGCACGGCCTGTCAGATCGAAATCCCAGGTATGCCGGAAGTAGGAATTATTCTGGAAAAAGTCGATGTGACCCAGGACATGGTAGAAGATCATCACATTCAGCCAGTCCGGATTGTTGTCATTGTAGAAGGAGATTGGAGGTCTGGTGTTTATGACCGTTTCATAGGGGTTGTGGGGGTAGAGCTCATACTTCCCTTTTTCCTTGAGCACCTCTACATCATGGACCCAATAGTCGTAGAGTGTAGGGATCATAACCTTGGGCGACAGTTCCAGCATATCGCGGTTGGTGACGATATACTCCAGGGTTTCGTCCTGAAAGGAGAGGCCGGCAGAACGAGCCCGCTCCTTGCAGCCTTCCATTATCCGCTTTGTGTGCTGGTCTATGAGTTCCATGATTGCGCCGATGTAGGGGCGCCGCTTGCTGCGCCCTGGAAAATGAACGGGTTAAACAAGAGCGCGGCAAGCGGCGCCCCTATGAGATTAATTTCTTTATCCCCTCGATGAGCCGCTCTTCGCCCGCATCCTCGCCCATCACGTCCAACCTGAGGATCTCCGGGTGCTTCTCTAGGAGCCCTGAGTCCCTAATGTAGCGCTCAACTTCGGTCCGATAGCTCTGCCCGTAATCGTGTTCGGCCACGGTGATGCCGACTCGGCTTGCATAGCTTAGCATCTTCGTCAATTCCGGCAGCGTGTTCGAGCCGTCGTTGTCAAAATCGTCTCCGTCCGTGCCATGGAAGACGTAGATGTTGTAGTCTCTGGAAAGCCCTTCCCGCTCCACAAGTTCATTTACCAGTTGGTAGGCGGCAGCAACCTTTGTGCCTCCGGAAACCTGCATGTTATAGTATGTGGCGAAGTCCGGGACCTCTTTTGCATCGGTGTCGTGGAGGATGAATCTGCTCTCTACCTGGCGGGCGTACTGGTAGACAAGCCAGCTGTAGATCATCATATGCTGGGATACCACTGCTTCGGTCGCCTTCCCATCCATTGAGCCGGAGTAGTCGCGGAGAAAGAATACCAAGGCCTGTGATTCGTACTCGCGTTCCCGGGAGAGTGTACGGTAGACCTTGTCGCGGGGGGCGATTATGAGCCGTGTCGGGTCGATTTCGGTGACATCTGCAACTGTTCCCAGTGCAATATTTGTCTCCAGAACGCGGCGAAGGGTCGCCTTCTTGTCCAGTACCTGTCCGTTCCCCCTGTTCCGGTCGGTCAGGTCGTAAAGGTAGCGTACTATGGAGCTCTTCTTCCCTTTCTCCTTTATGTTCGGCAGCTCAAACCTTTCAGTGAGGGTCTTTCCAAGCTCGTACGCCGACGATTCAAGCTCGTGGCCCTCTTCTCCACCCTGGCCTGCCTGGCCCTGACCGGCACCCGGTTTCTGCTGCACCGGCTGTTCACCGATTACCTCCCCTTCCTCTCCATCGCCTGCTCCGCCCGACTCCTCTCCCTGGTTGGGGTAGAGCACCCGGTCGTGGATCAACTTCTCTTCCACCGTGGTCGGGACCACAACCATCCGGTCCGATCCGCCGCTACCCGGTCGGACCAGACGGCCGACCCGGATCTTGCGAGGGAATCCGTCCTTCTCCCGCTGCGCATCACGCGCCAGCAGCTCGTCAAGAGACCCGGCAAGGGTGGTGAGGCCCGCCACAGGCGTACCAACCCCCTGAAGGGCGAGCTGGTCCGCTGAGCCGTAAACCCCGGCAGACAGAGTGGGGAAATCTGCCGTCTGGAACTCAGGTTTAGCCGGTTCATGGCTGCGGGTGTCGGCCAGTTCGGCCTGACGCCGCATTTCAGTTTTTTCATCTATAGAATCTGTCATGTGATTCCAGTGATAGGGGACGTGGTTTTTGCGTTCTGTCAAGGCTGTCAAGGGATCGCGCGGAGGCGTAGCAGCGCACAAAGCACAAGCGGTCCCGAAGAGTTACACAGCCAGGGCTAAAAAGGCGCGTTCCCCTCTAAGTTTCGTCTTCCTGGGTGCAGAAGTATTCTATGGTCTTTTGTGCACAGGTCCGGCAGTAGCCCAGCTTTTCAAGCATGGTGGACACCATCCGGTCGTACAGCTTCTGATTCTCTTCATTGGTACGGTTGGCAAGCGCTCCTATAAGGCTGCCGGCGCCGGCAATGTCGCTCTTGAGTCTCACATCGGTGACCGCCTTTACCAGCTCCAGGTTGTCCATGAAGTCATAATTGGGATCAACGGAGATTTTCTGCCCGTATATCTTCCGGATGGATGTGCGGAAAGACTCGCGGTGCTCATCGGTTCGGAGTCCCAGGCGCTCTTCCACGTTCTTGACGTACCGCTCATCAATCTTCATTGCTTTAAGTTCGCCGGTTTGAGGGTCTTTGTACTTCCACATCCGGTCCGGACCAAGGTTCTCAGCGTCGATGCCGATGATCATGTTGACATAGTTCAGCACATCCTTGCGGATTGCGTGAGGCTCGTCCATATAGGCATTGAACATCTCGGTCATGATCCGCTCACGGTAAAGCCCTTTGGCAATCTTGAGGTCGTCAAGATACTTGGCGCGGTCGCTTGCCTCGGCCACGTAGTCGAGGGTGACACGCTCCAGTGCCTTGAATATGTCGCAGGCGAACATGCACCGACCCTCGTTGGTTTCGGAACTTTCGACCAATAGCTGCACCGATCGGCCGAGATTCCGCTGTCCAAGCCCTTTCTGGCCGAATCGTTTGGTGATGTCGGGCTCCTGGTTGAGCATGTCCACTACCTCGGCAAGGGTTTTAAGGCTCTTCTCCCCTGCCACTTCTCCGGCTCCGAGCTTCATGGTTTCGATGGGGGTAAGCTTTTCGGAGCGCGGAAGACGTGAGAGTGTCACGCCCACGGATGCGGCATAATTGAGATTCGGGTCCTGATGGAGCTCCTCCTTGAGAAGCGTGGTCTTGGTTCCGCTGCCGATTGCGTAGTCGGTCAGCTGCTCCTGCATTCGGTAGTTGGTGTTGTGGGATACATAGCAGACCCGGCAGCGGTCGATGATTGGCGCCTCTTCCTTCTCAGCTACGAAGCGGTTGAATTCGGCGTTGTTGCTGGTGGCTATGATCAGGGTGTCGATCGGCCATTTGTAGCCGTCTATCTCGATGCTCCTGTTCTGGATCACCCCCAGGTAGACCTGAACTAGGTCCTTCTTGTTTTTGTAGATCTCGTCGGAGAAGTGGATTCCACCGCCGGCAACCCGCGCTAGGGCACCCCTTCTCAGGTCGAATCGATAGGGGTTGTTGGTGTCGCTGATATGGAGCAGCCGCTGGATGGACTCTTCTCCCAGGAGATCCACGGCAGACGAGGTGATCTTGTCCTTTGCAGCATACTTGCCAGTGACCGTGCCCAGGCTCTCGGTGAGCGGCACAGGCAGCACCTCGATGAATTCCAGCATCGTTTTCAGGTTGCCGTCGCAGTATTCCCGGATGCTGTCCCATATGTAGGCGCTGCAGGCGCCGAGCGGACGGTAGGCTGCGAATGCTTCCTCAATCAGTTTCTCGGATACACCGAACTTCTTCGCAAGGTGGGCACGGCTTTCTGCCTTGCCAGGGAAGAGGTTCATGGCCAGCACCATCGGATCCTCGTAGGTCTGCGACTCTATGGTTGAGATCTTTCCATAGGAGCCGAGCTTATCCAATCCGACGAAGCGGAAGGTGTAGCGCCGGTTCTCGGAACGGGAGAGGAACGAGCGATATTCTGCGCAGAGAAACTCGACGAAGAAGGTCTTGCCGTTCCCTGGCTCACCTACCAGCACGTAAGCCATCTCCTTGGATGAGCCTCCTTCGGCAGCATCTTTGACAAAAGAGACAAAGGAGTTTATCTCGTCATACATCCCTATGGGATGCTTTCGTCCAGTACGGAAAATGGTGAAATCGTAGGTGGTGCGGCCGTTAACCACGATCTTTTCGATGGGGTGCTCGAGAATCATTCTTGCAACCGCCTGGAAGGCGTTCTCGAAGCGTCGTTCCCCATTCTTCAGAGCCTCGATGTGCTGGCTGAGTGTGCAGATTGTCTGAACTGGCATAGCTCCCTCCCAAGGTACACTGGATTCAAAATGTATTATACTTAGTTAACCTTGTATTACAAGTATGGGTACATTTCGTCTTTTGGTGATAGTTTAGCAGTGAAAAAATGTATTGACGCAACGACGCATTCCGGTGTAAATAGCGAGGCTCAATGGGACCATGAAGTCCTTTTGTCTGTTGTGTTTGGGACCATAGATTGAACAGCTAGAACGATTGACGTATGTATTGGGGTAGTAGCTCAGTCGGTTAGAGTGCCGGCCTGTCACGCCGGAGGTCGCGGGTTCGAGCCCCGTCTGCCCCGCCATCAAACTCAAAAGGTCATGGTCAGCATCATGTCCTTTTTCCAATTAATGCCCACCTTGCCCCCTTCTCCTTGACTTGCCCTGCCTAAATCGATTATTCTTGCACTCTAATCCCTGACAGAGAAAGAGGTTTACCATGCGTTTTATTCCGATGTGTCTGGCTGTTCTCTTACTGCTGATTTCCAGCACAGCTGTTTCTGCAGATGAAGTTTCCCCGGTAGTTGTGACAATTAACGGTGTCAGCCTTAGCCGCACCGACCTTGACCAGGAAATCGCAAAGATACTTCCCATGGAGCGCAATTTCCATGGAGGGATGTCAAATGAAAAGCTTCAAGGGGTTGAAAAGAGAGCCATGGATGCACTTGTTGAAATGGAACTCCAGTATCAGGATGCGCTTGGCAAAGGGTTAAAACTTGACAAGACGGGGATGGAACTTGAGATTGACCGACTTGCGATAAAATTCCCTGATAGAGATGCCTATATGGAATCCGTAAAAAAAGCGGGGTTTAATGAAAAATCAATGGAGCGCCTCATCGAGCGGAACGTACTTTCAAAAAAAATAAAGTCCCAGGAGGTTGACCAGAAACTCAAGGTCACCGATGCCCAGGTTGCTGCCTATTATGAGGAAAACAAGGCAAAATACATGAAGCCGGAGGAGTATCGTGCCGCTCTCATCCTTGTGAAGGTTCCTCCTTCTTCGACGAAAGAACAGCGTGCCGGTTTCAGAAAGAAAGCTGACGATCTCCTTCTGCAGTGTCGCAAAGGGGCAGATTTCGGAGACCTTGCTGCAAAAAACTCAGACGACATGTCCCGTATAAAGGGGGGTGACCTGGGTCTGCTCCATACCGGTCAGATGGAGGAGGTTTTCGAGTCGCAGATCAAGAAGATGAAGGTGGGAGAAATCAGCGAGGTAATGGAACAGCTTGCAGGGTATTATTTTGTCAAGCTTATGGAAAGGAAGGCATCGCGTCAGCTCTCCTTTGAAGATGCCAAAGATAAGATAAGGACTCAGTTGACGACAAAGGAAAAAGATCGTCTGTACAACACCTGGATGGACGGTCTCCGCAGCAGGGCAAAAATCGTATATCCGCCGACAGTAAATCCACCGTCTGTCAAGATTGACAAAGGCTAAACATTGAAAGCAGTGGTGGTTATTCCCACCTATAATGAACGGGATAACATAGAAAAGCTGGTTAATGAAGTGCTCTCCCTGGGGGAATGTTTTGAAGTCCTGATAGTTGACGACAACTCTCCTGACGGAACTGGTGCGCTTGCCGATGTCATCGCCGCAAGCAACAGGCGAGTCAGGGTACTTCATCGTCCCGGGAAACTTGGGCTTGGCTCGGCCTACCGGCAAGGCTTCAGGATCGCCCTGGATATGGGAGCTGATTACATAATTGAAATGGACGCAGACTTTTCTCACGATCCTGCCACCCTCCCACGGTTCGTCGATATGATGAAAACTCACGATCTGGTAATAGGTTCCCGCTATCTGAACGGCATAAGCGTGGTGAACTGGCCATTGCGCAGGCTTATGCTCAGTTACTTTGCAAGTGTGTATACTAGGTTTATCACCGGACTCCGCATATCGGACTGTACCAGTGGTTTCAAGTGCTTCAAGCGCGTGGTCATCGAGACGCTCGATCTCGATACGGTTACTTCAGACGGGTACTCTTTTCAGATAGAGATGAATTATCGATGTATGGAGCGTGGGTATAGGATTGGCGAACTACCCATTATCTTTATAGATCGACATGCGGGTACCTCGAAGATGTCCAAAAAGATTGTGCGGGAAGCGGTTCTAATGGTCTGGAAGCTTAAAGTGGGTTCTATCTTGAGAAAGGTATTCGGTCACGCAAGGTAATGATCAACGAACAGTGGGCGGTCTTGACAATTATCGGGTTCTGGGGATGGGTGCTCTGCTCTGTCGGCTTCATTCTCAAGGTTTTCCCCTGCCACCGTGGGTTTAATTCTCAAGCAGCAGTTCGCTGGGGCGTCACGGTTATTCTCTTTTTTTCTGTCTGGATTTTCGGTATGACCAAGGCCTAGGTGTCTGAATGAGTTGGCGACTTCGCATTTTCCTGCTCTGTTCCCTTGCACTTCTGAGTACAGGATGCAGTAGCTCTGAACCCTTTATGATGCGTGATTCTTCCATAAAGGCTGCCTGGCCTCCCCCCCCCAATGCACCAAGAATCAGTTTTCTTCGTAATATTAATGGACCGGACGACATATTTCCCCGAAAAACGGGACTGCAGAAGCTGTCAGAGATGGTGACCGGTGACTTGCGTCTGGGGCAGGAGCTGATTACGCCATACAGCGTCACTATCAGTGAGGCCGGTGTACTATATATTGCCGACACAGATGCTGGTTTGATTCATCGTTACGACTTGGGCAACCGGGATGTCGGATACATCGGAAGGGCAGGTGAAGATAGTATTCGAAGTCCCGTAGCGGTTGCCCTTGACCGCCAAGGTGCGCTCTATGTTTCCGACTCGATTAATGCCAAGGTCTATAAGTTCGATGCAAAAGGGGAATATATCGGTGCGATGGCCCCCCCTGAGGGGTTTAAGCGCCCTGCCGGCATAGCGGTAACGTATGCCGGTGAAAAATACGTAGTAGACGCCGTGGCACATAATTTGTATAAATTCGCTAAAGACGACTCATACATCGGGGAGTTTCCAAACAAACAGCCTGGTGAGGAGCTGAATACCCCTACACATGTGACTACTGACCGAAACGGCAATGTCTATGTGACTGACGCCATGAATTTTTTTGTACGGGTTTATGATAAAAATGGAACATTTATCAGGCGATTAGGTGGTGTAGGGGACCTACCCGGCAGTTTTTCCCGTCCAAAGGGGATCGCTCTTGATAGCGATAACAACCTGTATGTTGTTGACGCAAATCACGACAATTTCCAGATCTTCGATCAAGAGGGGCGTCTTCTGCTTTTTGTCGGGGGATATGGATCGGCCCCCGGCGAGTTTTATCTCCCCAGTGGCATCCATATTGACAGTCAAGATCGGATATTCTTAGCCGATACGTTTAATCGGCGGATTCAAGTGTTTCAGTTCCTGAAAGCGGGTACTAATAATGAATAGGCTGAATCTGTGGATATTCGTTGTCGCGTTGCTAAGCGGTGCAGTGATGACAGCTTCTGCGGCAGGACCGAAGATCTCTGATATGATTACCGGCGGGAACAAGCACAATCTCTCTTCGCTTAACAGAAACGTCAAATACCAGGCTCAGCCTTTCTGGTCACGTGATCAGCATGAAACGGAGATCTGCATATACTGTCATACCCCTCATGGTGGCCTTCCCCAGACCGTACTCTGGAACAGAAGCAATCCTTCGGCGACCTTTGGACGCTATTCATCCTCAACACTTGTCATTAGACGTAATGCATCGGCGCAATTCGGCGAACCCAATGGTTCTGCACGACTCTGCCTCAGCTGTCATGACGGCGTCACTGCCGGCGGTGTCTCGTTAGGGGCAATACTTTCGAAAGCTCCAATCAACATGGGGATAAACGACCGGATAACCGGAATAGCGCTGTTTGATGCCAACAAGATCAAGTTTGGGCACCATCCGGTCTCATTTGTGTATGATGATGCAGTATTAAGCGCCATTAAGAGCGACACCCTCAAAAGCACCCAGAACTACAGGATGCCGTCGATTCCCCAGGTCAAGCTGGACCAGGCCAGGCGGATGCAGTGCACTACCTGTCATAACCCTCACCAGAATCAGTCCAGCGAAGATACCTACCAGATCCCTCCGAACGTCGGTCGCAAGATAGCACCGTTCTGGGTATATGGTGCCAATAACAATGCTACCCTTGACCACGATGCCGTTTGTCTTGACTGCCACGATATACAAACCAACGCATTCTCATGGCCATGATCTCGAATAGGAAAGCCCCAATGGCATATCGATTCCTGCTGGTCCTCATTATTTTCACAAACTTTGCTTCATTGCTCAGTGCAGCACCATTATCAAAACCATTTCATCTTGATCGCCAGAGGCTCCCGTATGGTTGCGGGAGTTGCCACGTCGGTTTTGATTTTCGTTCGGGTGGCGGCCAGGATGGTTGCCTTTTTTGCCATGGTGATGCCTCCAAGCGGAAAACGGGGCTGGTTCGTTCCAGTGGTGGGCTGAAGGACATCGAAGTCGAATTGAAAAAGACCTACCGTCACCCGATTAAGGAGTCAAGGGGTATCCACGTCGCCAGAGAGCAACTTCCGGAGACCAACCCGCGAGCACCTCGACATTCGGACTGTGTGGACTGTCACAGCCCCCATCAGGTTTCTGCCGGGAATCCTTTTGCAGGTATTAAAATGAAGCGCGGAGGGAATGTAGTAGCTGAAGTTTCAAAAGAGTATGAACTCTGTTACAAATGCCATGCGGAAAGCGCCAACCTTCCGGGACGTTCCGTCAACAAGCGTGCGGAGTTTGCTACCTCCAATCCCTCTTACCACCCTGTCGAAGGGGAGGGGCGTAACCTTGCAGTAGTCAGCCTCATAAAGCCTTACAAGGAGAAACGTCTGGCCCAGACCGATATTTCGGTGATCAAATGCGGCGACTGCCACGGCAGTAATGACACGGAATCAGCAAAAGGGCCCCATGGATCTACCAATCAGTACCTCTTGCGGGATAATTATTCCACCAGAGACAATGAAGCTGAAAGCTTATTCGCATATGCCTTGTGTTATCGCTGCCATAGCCGATCAAGCATCCTAGCAAACGAAAGTTTCAAGGCTCATGCCCTTCACGTGAAGGGGAAGATGAGTGCTGTTTCCATGACCTATGGCACATCCTGTCACACCTGCCACACTTCTCATGGAAGTACCGAATACAAGTATCTCATCCGCTTCAATCCCGAGGTTGTCTCTTCCAGTTCAAGTGGTATGCTTAAATTCAAGGAAAAAGGGGCTGGAACATTCAGTGGTGAATGTTATCTCACCTGTCACGGAGTAGATCATAACCCAAAGGCTTATTGATGATCTCTCATGGTGGGAGTGTTGAATCTTACTAGAGCAACCAGGGCGGTTACCCATGAAGATCGTAGCATTACTCCTCTCCATTCTGATTATTCCTCTTGCGGCATATGCCTTGGAGGGGCAGGATGCTCCGACCGGCAAGAGGCCTTCTCCTCATCACTCCAAAGGGGATTGTCAGGTCTGTCACCTGGAAACAACGGAGACCCTGAACAGCTGGTTCACGTTTGGTTCCACAAAGCGGAGGCTTCGGCTGGGTTTCAACGAGGTCTGCCAGCAGTGTCATGGTCTGGATTTCGGACATGGTGTTGGCAAGGAGCCTGGCCAGAACCTTCGTGACCTGCCTCTTGATGCCGAAGGCAACATTGCATGTGCCATCACCTGCCACAATATGCACATTGAGGCAGCTGACCCCACTCAAAATCGTTATCATCTTCGCGAAATATTCAGCAACCTCTGTCTCTCCTGCCATAATAAGTGAGTTGAGGCTGCATCTGTTCATTCTGCCGAAGTTGCCTTGCTGCCTGAGGGCTGCGAGGCTTTTTTGGTTTAACTCTCATGGGTATTGTGGTACATAATTAGACTTATGCCGCTTTATACCTGCAAGATTGGTTCGGCTGACGGACGGATCATAGAAAAGGAATTCGAGGCTGCCAGTCCGGTTGTCCTGAAGCAAACTCTTGAAGAACAAGGGTTTTTTGTTTTTTCTGTGAAGAAGAAGCCCCTTCAGTTCCTCTGGGACAGGGGAGCATCCCGCCGTCGGGTGGACAATAAAGAGTTGTTAACCTTTAACCAGGAACTCCTGGTTCTCTTGAAGGCAGGTTTGCCTATCATCCAGGCTCTGGATACCATCCTTGACAGAGGTGGGAAAGGTAAGCTGGTCGAAATACTTGCTACGGTCAGGGAGGAGATCAAGGGGGGATCGGCACTATCCGACGCCTTGGCAAAGCATCCCGGTGCCTTTTCACATCTCTATGTGGCATCTGTTCTTGCCGGTGAGCGAACCGGCGACCTGCCTCTCACCATCAGAAGATACACCGCCTTCATAAAAAAGGCCGATGCGATCAGGAAAAAGGTCCTGGCAGCACTGATGTATCCAGCCATATTGATGACCGTAGCCTCTGTCGCGATAACACTCCTTTTGGTCTACGTGGTTCCGACATTCAGTCAGATCTATGCCGATGCCGGGTCTCAACTCCCCGCTCCCACTCAGCTGCTCATATCATTTACGAGCTGGCTGAAACGCTATTTTCTCATTATGATTGGCCTGGCAATTGCCGCAACAGCCTTTTTCCGACAGTGGAGCAAGACCCACCAGGGGCGCTATAAAGTTGATGCTTTCAAACTCAGGGTGCCTCTCTTCAGCGAATTGTATGTGAGATACTCCTTGACCGGTTTTACCAGAACCCTTGCCACAGTCCTTGGAAGCGGAATCCCCATCGTAGAGTCTCTAAAAATGTCAGTCGGCACTCTCAATAACCGCGTCCTTGAGCGCCGGTTGCTGGATGCGGTTGCCAAAATTGAAGAAGGTGTTAGTCTTTCTAAAGCTTTCGAGGGTGCCGGTGTCATGCCGCCGCTTGCTTTGCGGATGATTGGGGTGGGTGAAACCACCGGTTCGCTGGAAGAGATGCTCAACGACATCTCGGAATACTTTGAGGATGAGATAGAACAACGTCTGCAGCTTCTGACCACGGCCATCGAGCCGGCAATCATGGTCATTATGGGCATAATCATTGGTGTTATAATCCTGACCATGTACCTGCCGATCTTCAAGATCGCCGGAACGGTAAATTGATAATGGCACTACAGTTCACAAGAAAAAAGCTTGGCGATATCATGCTGGAAAATGGGGATCTCACCACAGACCAGCTAAATTATGCCATCGACAAGCTGAAAAGCACCGGTCAACGTTTCGGAGAGATCTGCCTGAACGACGGCCTGATATCCCAGGAGGTCTTGACCCGGGCCCTTGCCGAGCAGTTCGGAATGGATTTTATCGACCTGCAGGGGTTCAGGATTGATGAGGGGCTTCTCAACTCCTTTCCTCCTGACACCATGTACCGTTTTCATTTTGTTCCGATTGAGCAGCATGAAGACTCCCTGGTGGTTGCGATTTCAGATCCCACCGACGTTGTAAAGCTCGATGAACTCGAGATCCTCCTTGACCGACCTCTTGTCATCAAGCTTGCCACCGATGCGCAGATATCTCAGGTATTGAAGCATGGTGAGGGAACCAGCCGGGTCCTGAAAGAGGTTTCGGAAGATTTCATGCTGCAGCTGGTAACAGAGACGGAGAAGGGTGATGAGGTTCTTTCCGTCGAAAAGATCAGTGCCGACACCAGCCCGATCATCAAACTCGTCAACTCCACGATTCTGGACGCATTGAACCGGCGTGCCAGCGATATCCATATCGAAACTGCAGTGAACGGCGTCATTATCAAATACAGGATTGACGGCGTCCTTTACAAGGCGACCGACCCGATAGACCTCCATTTCCAGGGACCGATCATCTCCCGTCTCAAGGTTATGAGCGAACTGGACATATCCGAGCGCCGCATCCCGCAGGACGGTCGGTTCAAGGTAAGGATCAACGACAAGTCCATCGATTTCCGGGTATCCATCATGCCGAGCTCCCATGGTGAGGACGCGGTCATACGGATACTGGACAAGGAGAGTATTGCGCAGGATCTGAAGGGGCTTTCCCTGGACACCCTCGGGATAGACCAACGCGAAGTTCGACGACTGCGCAAGATGATCCGGGAGCCTTACGGGATGGTTCTCGTAACTGGCCCCACAGGCTCAGGCAAGACAACCACCCTCTATGCTGCCCTGACCGAGATACATACCGGTGAGGAGAAGATTATCACCATAGAAGACCCTGTGGAGTATCAGTTGCGCGGTGTAGTACAGATCCCGGTCAATGAGAAGAAAGGGCTCACCTTTGCCAGGGGCCTGCGCTCCATTCTTCGTCACGATCCGGACAAGATAATGGTGGGCGAGATACGCGATCCGGAGACTGCACAGATTGCCGTCCAATCTGCGCTTACCGGTCACCTGGTTTTCACAACGGTCCATGCAAACAACGCCTTTGACGTGCTTGGACGCTTCATCCATATGGGGATTGATCCGTATAACTTCGTATCCTGTCTCAACTGTGTCATGGCCCAGCGTCTTGTGCGGAAACTATGTGTAAAGTGCAAGGTTCCAACGACGATAACTGATGAAACCCTTATGGAGTCGGGTATCGACCCTGCAAGTTGCCGCGATGCGACATTCTTTGATGCGAAAGGGTGTGATGACTGCAATAATACCGGTTACAGGGGACGCTCCGCCATTGTCGAGCTCCTTGACCTTAATGATGAACTTCGTGAGTTGATTGTATCCAAGTCCTCTGCCTTAGTGCTTAAACAGGCGGCCCGTGAGGCAGGAACGGTCTTTCTCCGTGAGTCGGCAGTGGAAAAAGTGATGTCCGGCGAGACCAACCTGCGTGAAATCAACCGCGTTACATTTGTGGAGTGATGATGTTTGCCCGAAAGGCCATAGGACTGGAAATATGCCCTGACAGGGTAAGGATGGCGCTGGTTGGCGGCTCCCGATCGAAGCCTGTACTTGAAGCTATGTACGAGACTCCGCTTCCCGAAGATACCCTGCGTGTTTCTTTGCGTGAGCCTAACATACTGCTACAGGCCGCTTTCGTGGCTGTGGTCCGCGAGACAGCTCTCAGACTTCTCGCTCCAACGACACGGACTTCGGTCTCCCTGCCGGATGCAGCAGGCAGGGTTATGATAGTGGATCTGGATACACGTTTCAAAAGCCGTGATGAGGGTGCAGACATCATTCGATGGAAGCTCAAGAAGAATTTCCCGTTTGACATAAAAGATGCCCACTTCGATTTCCAGGTGCTTCAGGAAAAGGGCTCAGGAGAGATCTCCGTTCTGGTCTCGCTGGTCTGTAGACAGGTTTTGCAGCAGTATGAAGAACTTCTGGTTGAGGCCGGCCTTGAACCGAACCAGATAGATTTTACGACCTTCCGTCTTCACGAGCTTTTTGCCCCAAGGTTTGCGCTTGATGAGGATTATGCATTTATATGTCATGCTGCGGGGGTTCTGAGCGTTATGCTCTTCAGGGGTGGCGTCCTCTCTTTCTATCGCGCAAAGGAGCTGATCGGCCGCTCCTTTTCGGTGAACAGGCTCTACCGTGAAATTTCCAGCTCACTCCACGTCTACCAGGACAAGTCTCCTGGACTCACCGTCGGTAAGGTCTTCTGTTCCGTTGCCCCCGAGCACAGCGAAGATTTTAGGGCTCTGGTAGCAGATGCCACGAACCAGGAACCGGTCATTCTGGATCCTGAGAGGGTTGTGACCCGGACACCTTCCTGCATGACGGATACCTCTCCCCTGTTTTCAATGACTGCTGCCATCGGCGCTGCCGTGAGGAACCTCTGATGCGGCTTTCCATAAATCTTGCGACCAGGACGTATCTGAATTCACGGCAGTTGAACCTGATCTTTGCCCTTACATTTTTTGTCCTGATCGTGCTCCTTTTTATGAATGTACGGCAGATCTTCAATGATATAGGCGAGGAGAACCGCATCAAGGGTGAGATTGCTGCCATGGATCTAAAGGCCGGAATAACGCGAAAACAGATTCCGGACCAGGATTATCAGCGGCTTGTTTCGCACATACTTTTTGCCAACAATGTAATTGCACTTAAGAGCTTCAGTTGGCTGGCTCTGTTTGACCAACTTGAGTCAGTTGTCCCGGAAGGTGTTGCGCTCAAGCAGATTGAGCCTGACCCAAAGGGTAAAGGGGTTGTAAAACTCGCCGGCTTGACCCAGTCATTTTCCAGGCTCCGTACTCTCCTTGAGAACATGGAACAGTCACAGAACTTTTCCGGGATATACCTGCTTTCACAGTCCGATACAAAGGTCGGCGAGTCGCAAAAAGGGATAACGTTCACCATAACCTGTCAGGTCAGAATGCCATGAACAGCGCGTACCTGAAGGAAATACTTCGTGTCAGACGCAAAACCCTCTTCTTGCTGCTGGGTTTTTTCCTGCTGAACTGCGCTCTTGCGCTTTATGCGTCTGTCTACCAAGAGCCGCGACTTTCTCTGCTTCGGGATGAGTGGACAAGTCGTCGACGCATGTCAGGCGGAATGCGGCAGGATAGAGGTGCCTCCTTCGACAAGGGTAACGCCGACCTGGCACGATGGCGATTGATGATTGCTCCGAAAAAGGACTTTGCGCGCATCCTGGCTGATCTTCGCGATCTGGCCGGATCAAATTCAGTGACTGTTGGTTCGGTATCCTATAAGCCCGAAGAGATAAAAGGTGAAAATCTGCTCTCCTACACGCTCGGATTCACCGTCACCGGCAGATATGGGGCGGTAAAAAGCTTTCTCGGCGATCTTGGCCGTTTTAAAGAAATGGTTACCGTAAATACTATTGCCCTCAATAACCCCAAACTGACTGAGGAAAAGGTCGATCTGAATCTTACTCTGACGGTCTACCTCCGCACGGAGGGGAAATGAACCGGAAGAAGCTGATACTTGCAATCCTTGCCCTGTCATTCGTTGTTGCGGCAACATACAGCTATATACGTATGCCGCGCCAGAAAACGGTTGCCGAGTTGAAATTCGTGCCTGGCATGAAGTCGACTCCACGTGCTGCGACCACTCCTCAGGTATCTGAGGATGTAAGGCTACGGCTTGATCTGCTCGACAAGCAGACTGCACGTTTTACAGGGTACAAGCGCAACCTTTTCAAGCCGATCTTTTTCGAGGAGCAGAAGGCGATGCCGACACTACCGCCTCCGCCCCCCCCCAAGAATCAGCCGGTCAAGCCGGTTACCGCTCCTCCTCCGCCTCCTCCGGCAGCAGAACAGCAAACGCCGTTGCAACGAGACATGGCATCCTTCACCTTTCTCGGTTTTCTCAAGAAGGGGGAGAAGAAGACGATATTTCTATCCAGCAACAAAGAGATTTTTCTGGCGAGAAAGGGCGACCGCTTGGCAGGCAAGTACGAAGTAACCAACATTACCGACGAAGCACTGGTTATCACCTCCCTTGACGGTGGCGAGATCGTGATCCCGTTGGTGGAGAACAGGCCCCTGTCTGCGCCGGGTCGGCAGATGCCCGGTGGACCAAAGTAGGAGGCAGCAGCAGTGAAGGCAGAGCACGCGTACAAGAGTAAGGAGAGCACCCGATGCTAAATATTAGGACCATTGTCATAGCGTTACTCTGTTTGCAGGTCGTCATCGCAGGCTGCTCAGGTGGTCGCTCAGCCTTCAGCAAGGCCCAGAAGCTGGAGGCCGAGGGAAGGCTGGATGAGGCGGTTCTCAAGTACGCAGAGGCTGCTGCCCAAAACCCCAGTGAGGGAGAGTTCCGGATGCGTTTTCTCGGCGTGAGCGCCCGGGCGGCACAGATTCACCTGCAGAAGGGTGAAGTGTATCTGGAGAAGGAGAACCTTGAAGAGGCATATCGGGAGTTCCAGGCCGCCGTTGCCCTTGATTCTTCGCTTTCTCGCGCCCTCCAGGCGAGCGAAAGGGTGATGAAACTCAGAAACTCATCTGTCTATCAGAAAGAGGGCGAGGAGCTTGAGAAGAACCGCAAGTCCCGCGAGGCTATCCAGGCGTACCAGAAGGCTCTTGAGTTTGATCCGGGAAACAGGAAGGTTATCGATGCTGTCGCCAGATTGCAGAAGAGCCGCAAGTCAAAACTGGACGGCACGGATCTGAACCTCAAGTCATCCAAGCCGATAACCCTCAAGTTCAAGGATGCAAAGATCAAGGATGTATTCAATATCATTACCCAGTTGTCCGGGATCAACTTTGTGTTCGACGACGGGATCAAGGATACCAACGTAAACATTTACCTTGAGAACGCTACATTTCAGCAGGCGCTTGATGTCATAACCGGCATTCACAAGCTCGGGAAAAAAGTCCTCAACGAAAACACGATCATTCTCTATACCAAGAGCCCCGAGAAGCAGAAGCAGTATGAAGAGCTGATGCTTCAGACCTTTTACCTGAACAAACTGGATGCAAAGAAGGCGGTCAACCTGATACGGACCATGCTCCAGGTCAAGAAGATCTATGTCAATGAGGAGATGAACGCCCTGGTAATCCGCGACACGCCTGAGGTGATAGAGGTGGCTGGCAGGATCCTTGAGGCCAACGATGTTCCCGATGCCGAAGTGCTGCTCGAGGTGGAGGTAATAGAGGTCTCCAAAAAGAATGCAGAGGCATTCGGTCTGGCACTGAGCAAATACGCCGTATCAATGAATGCCTGGACCCCAAGCGGTGCATTTTTGTCCGATGCCCTGTCCAGCACTACAACAAGTGCATCTACCACGACCACCGGTACCGGTACAACGACATCAACATCAACGGCTCAACCCAACAGCCTGCTAAACGTATTCAACTGGCGGAATTTCGCGGGGTACATGACAGTCCCCAATGCAACCTTCAACTTCGGAAAGACCCTTGCCAACTCAGAGACCTTGGCGTCGCCGAAGATACGGGTGAAGAACCGTGAGAAGGCCAAGTTCAACGTCGGCACCAGAGTGCCGATCACCACCACATCCTCTCCGACGGGTGGTGGTGTCAGCGTCAACGTCCAGTACGTAGATGTCGGGGTCAAGGTTAATGCCGAGCCTACCATTCAGCTGAACAACGAAGTCAACATGAAGTTGAGCCTTGAAGTCAGTTCAATAATATCCAAGGAAAAGCTCGGTGACTCTGCCTCGCTTACGACTGTTGTGACCATCGGCACCCGAAACCTGGATACGGTGCTGTCGCTCAAAGACGGGGAGACCAGCGTAATCGGTGGCCTCATGCAGGACAGCAAGTCAAAGTCCAAACAGAAGTTCATGGTTCTTGGAGATATCCCGATAATCGGTCCCCTCTTTTCGAACAATGACGACTCCAACGACAAGTCCGAGTTAATTCTGGCCATCACACCCCGTATTGTCCGTGGAGTAGTTGTACCGGAAGGTGATGTGGCGCAATTCTGGTCCGGGCGTGAGGATGAACCGTCGGTACATAAGCCGTACACCTCTTTTGTACAGGAAACCGAGTTTGCCAACCCCGAGTTGAACTCTGGTGCCAAGGCAGAGCCTGTAGTGCAGCCGGTGCAGGTCGCACCTCTCCCCGTGCCTGTACCTCTACCTGTACCGGTTCAGGTGCCGGCGGTTTCCACTCCTTCTCCTGCTACAACCCCTGTTCCGACACCAGCCAGGGTTGAGCCTTCGGCAACTCTGCCGGTTACTTCCGCTCAACCCTTAGTATCGGCGCCGGTACCGGCAGTCACCGCTCCCCCTGTGCAACCTGCGCAGCAGGCGACTGTAGCGGCAGCAGCAATACCTGCACCGGCTCCTGCACCTCCACCGAAGGCTGTTCGCGTATCAGTGACCATTGCCGCTCCACCCAGCGTCAAGGTGAAAGAGCAGTTTACCGTCGAGATCAGATCCAGCGATGTGAAGGGGCTTCAGAAGGCGCCGTTTGTGCTTGCATACGATCCAATCTTTGTGGAGTATGTCGGCGCCGCAGAGGGAGATCTCCTGAAGAAAGACGGCAAGCCGGTCGCCTTCAAGGTGAGCAATGACCGTAACACCGGGCAGGTATCGTTCACCATGTCGCGACCTGATGATGCACCAGGCGTCGCCGGTAACGGACGCCTAGCGACTGTCACCTTCCGTGCAAAAAACCAGGGACCTGCAAGTTTCGGCCTTATGGGGGTAAATTTCACTGCGCAGGGGGGCTATCAGATAGATACCCTGCCATACAATACCGTCGTCGAAGTAAAATAGCGTGCAGAGAGCGGTATCGTACATCAGGAAAAAACTTCCCTGCAATGCAGGGGTCAGTCTGATCGAACTGGTTGTCACGATGGTCATACTGAGTCTTCTTGCCATGGTTGTGCTACCTTCTGCTCAGCTGACAAGCAAGAGACTGAAGGAGATAGAGCTCCGCAGATCTCTGCGAACGATCCGGACTGCCATTGATGATTACAAGAAGGCATATGATACGGCAAATATTGGGAAACAGGATATCGGACTGAAATCGGGATATCCTAAGGATCTGAAAGCACTAGTCGAAGGCGAGGATTTTGGCGAAGTAAAAAAGACGAAGAAGAAGTTTCTGCGTCGCGTACCGGTTGATCCCTTTAACCTGCAGAAACCGGGCGAGGAGCCGAAGTGGGGGATCCGTGCATATAAGGACGAACCTGACAGCAAGAACAGTTCTGGTGATGCCGAAGATGTGTACGACGTGTACTCCCTGAGCGAGGAGACTGCCATTGACGGCACAAAATATAAAGAGTGGTAGACCCGGCACCATAGCCGCAAAGCTTCTACGGAGCGTCAGGGGGTTCACCCTGATAGAGCTGATGATCGTAGTCTCGATTATCGGCATACTGGCGGCTATTGCCGCACCAAACTACAAGTGGGGGATAATCCGGGCCAAAGAGGCGGTTCTTCGTGAGAATCTCTACAGTATGAGCTCAACCATAGACCAGTACTACGCCGACCAGGGGAAATACCCGGATTCACTGCAGGAGTTGGCCGATAAGAAGTATATCAAGGGGATTCCGAAGGACCCCTTTACCAGCAAGAACGATACCTGGGTAGTATTGCCTCCTCCTCCACCTACAGATGGAAGCGAGGTCAAGGGGTCGGTCTATGAGGTTCACAGCGGCTCAAACCTTATAGGTTCTGACGGTAAACCTTACAACGAGTGGTGATGGTTCTACCTCTCCGTATGCATCCCAATCTGCAAACATCTCCTCAAGTCAGGCGTTTTCGATGATCCAGCTTCATAACGTTTCCGTATCCTATCAGGGCGAGGGCACTGCACTCTCCGGTGTGACGCTTCACGTTCGCAAAGGCGAGTTCCTCTTTCTCACCGGAACTTCAGGAGCCGGCAAGTCCACCCTTCTCAGGCTGATTTTTTCCGGCCTGCAGCCGACCTCGGGGCAGATACTGGTTGACGGTCAGAACCTGAACCGGATGAGCCGGAGTCAGATCGCCCTGTTGCGCCGCTCGGTAGGTGTCGTCTTTCAGGATTTCAAGCTCCTTGCAAACCGGACTGTCTTCGAAAATGTGTCGATTACCCTAGAGGTCCTCGGTTGGGGGGCTAAGGATATCGGGAAAAAGGTCTTTCAGATTCTAAAGCAGATGGGGCTGGAGCAGAAGATGAATTCCACCCCATTGAAGCTCTCAGGTGGAGAACAGCAACGTGTTGCGCTTGCAAGGGCGCTGGTAAACGACCCCAAGATCCTTCTGGCAGACGAACCTACCGGCAACCTCGACGATCAGAACAAGGAGCAGATACTGGGCATCTTCAGAGATGCAAATCTGCGGGGGACAACGGTCCTGGTCGCCACGCACGACCGCCGTATGCTGGAGAGCTGCAACCGCGATTTTGTGGTCCTGGAAAAAGGACGGATTGTGGAGGATACCCGTGAGCAGCGCTAATCTAAATGCACCACGCCGACGCCTTGCCGGTGAGGGGTTCTTCGGGCGATTGCGCTATTTCAGTTCCAGGGCTATCCTCAATATTCGCCAGAACAGCTTCATTAACCTTGTTACCATTTTTACCATAGCGCTTGGACTCTTGATCATATCCCTGTTTCTTCTTATCCTGGTCAATCTTGAAGGGGCCAGCCAGGAATGGAGCCGCCAGGTGCAGGTAACCGTCTATCTCGAAAGGGAGCCCTCTCCCCAGGAGCTTGCGGATCTCCGTTCGCGCATCCAGTTGATTCCGGGTGCCGCTGAGGTCAAATTCATCAGCAAGAATGAGGCCCTGAATCGGTTCCGTGCCAGGCTGAAAGGCCAGGAGTCGCTGCTGGAGGGTGTTGCTGCTGATGTGCTGCCTGCTTCGCTCGAGATAAACCTGAGGAGGGGGAGTCGCGACAGTGACTCGGTCGAGGCGTTTGTGGGGCGGTTGAGGAAAGTCCCCGGAGTCGGCGAGATTCAGTACGGTGAGGAGTGGGTCCGACGACTGACCACATTCATGACCTTTGCCAGGCTGCTTGTGATGTTCATCGGGGGCTTTCTGCTTATCGCGGTACTCTTTATCGTCTCCAACACCATCAAGCTGACAATCTATGCCCGTCGCGATGAACTGGAACTCTTAAGTCTGGTTGGCGCGACCCGTTTCTTCATAAAGGCTCCGTTTCTTATCGAGGGGATTCTCCAGGGTTTGGCCGGGTCGCTACTGGCGCTGATACTCCTGGCGGGCTCCTATTACGGCATACTCTACAATGCTGGCGATTTTCTCCGCTTCAGCCCTACCTCCACAGGTCTGGCATTTCTCCCTCTTGAGTATCTGGCAGCAATCCTCATTACAGGGGTACTCCTCGGTTTCGTGGGGAGCCTCGCTTCCCTGAAGCGTATAAATACCTTCTGACATGCCTCTCATCCGTATTCTTACACTTCTCGTCATACTTGCCCTTTCAGGTAACCCTGCCCAGGCCGATGTGCGTGATGATCTGCACGGTATCAAGCAGGAGATTCGGGAGAAGAAGACCCTCCTGAAGAAGAACCTGAAGATCGAAAAGAAGGTGTCGGGGGAACTCTCTCAGATCGAACGGAGCCTTCGCGAGAAAGAGGAAAGCCTTAAGGCATTGGGCCGTGATCTGGTGAAGGTTGAGCAGAAGCTTGGGAAAACCGGCCTGGATATCGAAAAGGCGACTGAGGAGTCCGAGAGGAAACGCCTGCAGATTCAACGCCGACTGGCTGCACTCTACAAGGGGGGTGAGATGGGAAGCGCACGCATGTTCTTCACTTCTGGATCTTTCCCCCAGATGCTGGAAAATCAGCGATATATGCAGGGGGTTCTTGCCGGCGACCGGAAGCTTTTTGACGACTATACCGCCAAGATCGAGCAGCTCAAAGGTCTCAAGGGGATGCTTGAGCGCGATATGGCGAAAAAAGAAAGCATCATGGCGAGCATCGCTGCCAAGAAGCAGGAGATAGAAACGGAGAAGGCAAAGAAAGCCTCATATCTGTCTCAGGTTCGTGAAACGAGCAAGGGGCAGAAGGCCTCTCTCAAAGAACTGGAGGCCAATGCAAGGCGGCTCCAGACAATGATAGAAAGGCTTGAAGCAAACAGTAGAAAGAGCTATACTGCAAAACCTGACAAAAAACGGATTCTTGGAGAGCATGAGCCGCTTCCGCCGGTTGCCGAAAAGGGGTTCTCTGCCCAGCGCGGCAGGTTGGCAACGCCGGTCAGAGGCGAGATCGTCGGGCAGTTCGGACGGCACAAGCACCCCGAGTTCAACTCCTACACGTTCAGCAACGGTATCTCCATAGCCGCCCCGCAGGGGAGTGAGATCCGAGCGGTATTCGACGGACAGGTCATCTTTGCCGACTATTTCAAAGGGTATGGCAACATGGTCATTATCGACCATGGTGGTGGCTATTTCAGCCTGTACGGCCATGCGTCGCGGATTAGCAGGAAGGTCGGCTCCAAGGTTGGAAGAAACGAAGTGATTGCGGGAGTCGGAGACCTGGACTCGACGCGCGGACCGATGCTCTACTTCGAGCTGCGTCATCTGGGCAAACCGATAGACCCTTCACCATGGTTCAGATAAATTAATCGTATTCCAGAGAATCGAAACATACATACGAAGAAACAGGGGGAATGATGTTTAGCAAAGGTAAAACCCGCACTATTGCCGTCTGTCTGGGAATCGGAATAGCACTGACCGTGCTGGTCGGTGTCGGGGCCAAGGGTCACTCGGCTTCTCAGACCGGTGAGTATGAATCCATCGAGCTCTTCACCGACGTTCTTACCATAGTAAAGAAGAGCTATGTTGAGGAAGTGGACACCAAGAAGCTGATCTACGGAGCGATTAACGGAATGCTCGCCTCACTCGATCCGCACAGCTCATTCATGCCTCCTGAAAGTTACAAGGAGATGAAGATCGACACCAAGGGGCAATTCGGAGGGCTCGGTATCGAGATATCGGTCAAGGATGGCATGCTGACGGTTATCTCGCCGATTGAAGACACCCCTGCGTTCAAGGCCGGCATCAAGGCTGGAGACCAGATCTTGAAGATTGACGACAAGTACACCAAGGATCTGAGCATCAATGACGCGGTTAAGCGGATGCGGGGTGCAAAGGGGACCAAGGTAACGCTCACTATCATGCGCGACGGTTTTGAGAAGCCTAAGGACTTTCCGCTGGTCCGTGACGTCATCCAGGTGAAGAGCGTCAAATTCAAGACCCTTGACGACGGCTACGGGTACGTACGAATTGCCCAGTTCCAGGAGAAGACCGATGACGACCTTGCCAAGGCCCTGAACACCTTGCGCGCCGAAAACGGCGGATCACTCCGCGGTCTGGTGCTCGATTTGAGAAACGATCCCGGCGGTTTGCTTGACCAGGCGGTCCGTGTGGCAGAGCACTTCATTGCAGAGGATCAGCTGATCGTCTATACCGAAGGTCGGGAAAAGGATTCAAAGGTACGCTATTCATCCCGCAAGGGGACCAAGGAGCCTGCCTACCCGCTGGTAGTGCTGATCAACGGCGGGAGCGCCAGCGCCTCCGAGATCGTTGCCGGTGCCCTGCAGGACCACAAGCGAGGGGTTGTCATGGGAACCCAGAGCTTTGGAAAGGGCTCAGTGCAGTCTCTGATCGAGCTCTCCGACAATTCGGGCCTTCGTCTTACAACGGCGCGTTACTTCACGCCGAGCGGGCGCTCCATCCAGGCAAAGGGTATAACCCCGGACATTACGGTCGAAAAAATTGAGATCGCTGCTTCTTCGGAGAAGAAAGAGTCGATGCATATCCGCGAAAAGGACCTTGAAAACCACTTCGAGGATAAAGAGAAGGTAAAAGAGAAGGACAAGGCAAAAGAGAAGGAGAAGGATTCGGACAAAGACGCCAAAAAAGAGAAGCTGCCGCTCTACAAGACCGATGAGTTGGTGAAGGGTGACTATCAGATCCTGAGGGCACTCGATCTACTCAAAGGGTGGGATATCTTGAAGAAGGTAATGACCACCAATAGCTGAATAATCGCCAATTAACGGAAAACCAACGGGGAGCGCAAGCTCCCCGTTGTCGTTTCTGAAGGATTTACAACTCTTTACATTGTCGCACGCTTCTTGCTATAGTTAGTGCTGATAACTCAATGGGAGGTAACACAGTGAAAAGAATAGTTACGGCAGGTTTTCTGATCATCAGCATACTGACTCTGCTCGTTGCATGTGGCGGCGGGGGAGGGGGTGGGAGCAGTGCGCCAACAGTTTCAGGGACAGCGTCCGAGGGGGCACTGATTCTCGGTCAAACCGTAAAGCTCAAAGACGCCAATGGTAGGTCAGCTGTTGACACAACCACCAACGGTACTACCGGCCGGTATTCTATTGACGTTACAGGCCTCACTGCCCCTTTTATTGTAACGGTTACCGGTACCAACGGAACATATGTATCACTTGCCCCTACAGCAGGTACAGCCAATATCAACCCTATCACCACAACAGTAGTAGCCCTTGCAGCAGCAACCTCTGATGTCTCAGCATTATTCCTAAACCTCACTCCTGCACAGGTCACCACGATCAATGCCAACTATATCGCCAAATCCGGACTGCTCACTACATCGCTGCAAACTGCTCTGCTAACCGGTGTTAATGCGGCGGCTTATTTTACAGGAACAATCACTGCAGGCACGGGTATTGACGCGTTGTTTGACACATATCTCATTACAATCGGACTTAACACTGGAATAACTATTACAACCAAAGGTGCCAGTCCTACAACTGTTCTGACAATTCCTGTCGCTACGATAACAGCGAATACGTCGCAACCACTTCCTGTTCTCGCAACTAGAGCTATTGTCGACATAGCATTACAGCAATCAGCTATTGCCAAGTTTGCCTTAACACCGTCTCCCAAATTGGCGATATTGGGTTTTCATATCCTCAATGATATTGCTGTTTCAACTACCACTGTGCCTACCTTTACTAATAATTATTCATTACCAGTGATGCTGAATGGACAGATTAACAGCACTGATTACACCATTTCTATGATAAGCGCCGCTGGAGAAACAGTCACAGCCGGTCAGAATCTCTTCCGTGTCACCTATACGCTTGTAACAGGCGGCCCACAATTCTCGATTGACCCTAATAGTATTCAGGCAGGAACATTTCTAACCTCAAATTCAGTTACTTATGTAACCCTTGTTCCTTCCGATTTCAACTTGACCGTTACCTACCAGTAACTTCACCTCAATGAGGAACGAATAAAGGCTTCACGGGGTTCCGTGAAGCCTTTATTCGTTGCATTGAGACCTGCGTGCAAACTGCGCCTATTCCATAGCAATGACTGCCTTGCAGGCGATGCCGCTTTTCGGAGGGTTCTTCCCCTTCAGCCGGAAGTTAAGACGGAACTCCTGCAACTCTCCTGATCCGATTTTCAGCCCACCTAGCTTCGCAGAGCCGTCCGTCCCTCTTTGGAAGGGTGATGCACTCTCCTTTTGAAGCTCGTAGGCAGTCGAGAAGGCAACATTCAGGGTCATCTTCTCTGCATCGGTGCTGCCGACGTTCAGCACCGATATCAGGCACTCGGCGCGGGATTGATCGTTGCCGACGCTGTCAAGCTTGTTCACCACTGCTCTTACCAGCGGTGCAGCGGCTATGACACGAATCTCGGCGGCAATAGTCCGCTCCCGTGCGACCTTTGATGCGATCTGGAGCGGTAGCGCCACTGATTGCCCATCAAGCATGGTGGACGGCAGGGTAACGGCAAGGAAAAGTTTCCTGCTCCCCCCGGGGGCGATCTCCGGCGAGATCTCGATCTGTTTCCCATTCTCCACAAGCGATACATTCCAGGAAGAAGGGAGATCAGTCAGGATCTTAAAGCGGTCAGGCAGTATCCCAGGATTGTGTATGACAAGCGGGATAAGAGTCTCCCGTGCAGCTCTGGCAACCGGTTCGGTAGTAGTGAGTTCCAGGATATTTCTCGGTGAGTCAGCTGCGGCATATATGAACGCCTTGTGGCTTGCCAACCGCTCGGCTTCGATCTTCTCTTTCGCGATCCGCTCCGCTTCGGCTTTCTCCCTTGCTTTGCGCTCCTCTTCAGCCTTGAGAGCCGCGAGTCGCTCCTGTTCGGCCTTCTCCTTCGCGATCCGCTCTGCTTCGGCTCTTTCCCGTGCTTTGCGCTCCTCTTCAGCCTTGAGAGCCGCGAGACGCTCCTGCTCGGCCTTCTCCCGCGCGATCCTCTCCGCTTCGGCTCTTTCCCGTGCTTTGCGCTCCTCTTCAGCCTTGAGAGCCGCGAGAC
>CAZGQM010000020.1:31603-50528 GCA_964528055.1 uncultured Geoanaerobacter sp.
GCTCCTGCTCGGCCTTCTCCCGCGCGATCCTCTCCGCTTCGGCCTTCTCCCGTTCCTTGCGCATCTCCTCGGCCCTTATGGCCGCGAGACGCTCCTGCTCGGCCTTTTCCCGTGCGATCCTCTCCTGTTCCTTCCTGGCGACAATGGCCTTTACATCAACTTTGCCGGTTTCGCGAACAAGATCCTGCTCAAGGGTGGCTTTCAGGGTGCTTCCCGGAAATTCCTGTTCCCACAGATGCAGCAGATAGGCTGCCTCGTCACTCTTTCCGTTCTTGAAATAGGAGCGGGCGAGAAAGACGAGCGAGAGCTCTCTGAGTTGCGAATCAGGCTGGTTCAGAAGCGACGTGAAATGTTGTATCGCTGCAGTGTAATCTCGGGCTTTGAACGAGTTGAATCCTGACATGAACTGCTGCGCCTCCGGCGACTGGTAGGCCGTGGCGGGAACTGCCGTATAAAGAGTAAGCAGGGTGGCGGAGACGATGATGCTCTGTGCAATTTTCTTCGTTTTCATGGTCGCTTGTGATAAAAGTTTCGAGAGTAATGTAACGTTGAAGCAACTTAATACACTGCCGCGTCAGGTGTCAATACTCTTGATGCCCTTTTGGGAATATTCGGATGAAACAGGGCCGCGAGCGTCTTGACAAACTGCTGGTTGAGAGAGGTCTCGTGCCGACCAGGGAGCGGGCACGTGCACTCATAATGGCAGGATTGGTGGTTGTGAACGATCATGCTGTCGTCAAGGCTGGAGAAGCGATCTCTCTTGACGCCCGGATACGCCTGAAGGGCGAGGACCATCCCTATGTGAGTCGCGGAGGGCTGAAGCTGCAAAAGGCGCTGGACGAGTTCAGGTTGGATGTAACAGGAGTGGTGGCCATGGATGTGGGCGCTTCAACTGGGGGATTCACCGATTGCCTGTTGCAGAGAGGTGCCAAAAAGGTCTATGCGGTCGATGTGGGGTATGGCCAGCTTGCCTGGAAGCTTCGTCAGGACGATCGAGTGGTAAACCTCGAAAAGACCAACATTCGCTATCTTGAGTCTGAACGTCTTCAGGAGGTTCCTGACTTGGCGGTGATCGATGCTTCTTTCATCTCACTCGACAAGATTCTTCCGCACGCTATACTCCTTATAGCCCCATCGGCGAGAATCGTCGCCCTCATAAAGCCGCAGTTCGAGGTAGGACGTGGCGAGGTGGGCAAGGGGGGGGTTGTTCGGGATGAACGCAAGCAGAGTGAGGTCATAGAGAAGGTCTCCCTTCTGGCCGAATCGTTGGGGCTGAAGGTACACGGGGTTGTGGAGTCGCCGATACAGGGGCCGAAGGGAAACAGGGAGTTTCTCATCTGTCTTGAGAAAGGTCAATTACAGGAGGAAGATTGATGGAAGATTGCATTTTCTGTCGTATAATCAAGGGTGAGATCCCATCGAAGAGGGTGTTCGAAGACGACCAGCTGCTGGTTATCGAGGACATCTCACCTGCTGCACCTCTGCATCTGTTGCTGATTCCGAAGCGCCACTTTGTCAATACCCTCGATATGCAGCCTGAAGACAGGGAACTTGTTGGTCATCTGCATCTGGTCGCAGCGTCCATCGCACGTGATAAAGGGGTCGCAGACACCGGATTCCGTATTGTAAATAATAATAATGCCGGTGCCGGACAGTCTGTGTTCCATATCCATTTTCACCTGCTGGCAGGCAGGGATTTTACCTGGCCACCGGGATAACACTATGCGGGAGTATGGAGGTAATGCTGTGATACTACGTTTTTCGATTATACTGCTTTCTCTGCTGTTTGCGGGGCCTGTGTCCGCGGTTACCTATACGTGGACCGATGACAGGGGTGCGATCGGTTTCACCGAGGATCTGGGAACCGTCCCTAAGAAGTATCGTAAAAAAGCCAGGATCTTGGGGGAGGAAGACAATTCCTCTTCTCCTGCAGTAGAGAGCGGCAGTAAGAAGGATTCTGCTGCACCTGTGCGTTTGTCCCCTGAGGGGGTTAAAAAGAAGAGCTACGGCGGTAAGGATGAGGCATACTGGATCCAGGAATTATCAAAAGCCAGGGACGAACTTCAAAGAATCAGGGCTCAGATAGAAGCTATCAATGCGCGGCTTTCAAACACCGCACAGATGTCCAGATCTGAGTTCAAGTCTCTGGAAAACACCAAAAGGTTACTGGAAGAACAGGAGTCTGCTGCCCGAAAGCAGCTTGACAAGCTTCTGGAATCCGCAGGAAAGGCAGGGGTTCCTCCGGATCTTCGATAAAATGTCTGAAGAGAACAAGAAAAGCCCGGTCTATTTCGACCGGGCTTTTCTTGTGGTACAAGCTCCAGAGTGCCG
The DNA here is from genome assembly GCA_964528055.1 of uncultured Geoanaerobacter sp. Classification (GTDB taxonomy): domain Bacteria; phylum Desulfobacterota; class Desulfuromonadia; order Geobacterales; family DSM-12255; genus Geoanaerobacter. The sequence continues at coordinate 33,935 of CAZGQM010000020.1, forward strand.
TAGCTGATTAAGTCACTGACCAGGGTTTCATCGTTACCTGAGAAGGCGTTTCAGGCTTCCCTCTGGGCTTGAGGGCCTGCTCACCACGCCTGAACTTGGGCTGTTAGTGACTTTAATAGTCAGGTTCCTTAACTCGTCGTACCTGCAGTCCAGAGCAAATTGTAAAAGAACTTTAACCTATGGTTTCAGTATAGCGGTTCTGCCGATTCTGTCAAGAGGATACCACGTTGTGTTGTATGCAACCAAATCGGCAAACCGGGAAATATCTTTAGATGGTATCGCGAATTATCAAGCCAATAATTGATGGCTTGGTAATTATGGGGAGCTGATTCCTTGCATTCGATGGTTGGACTGGTATATTTTTCGATACGGGACTGTCTGCAGGTGTCAGATTTGATCTCATTAAGATATATACTAATGCTCCGGTATATACGGCGAACATGACCATGAATAGACCAAATGCGACAATCAAGGATGCAGTAGCTGCTAATCGAATTATACTTATTGACGATTGTCGATTAACGCTACAGATAACAAAGGATCTGCTGGAAAAAGAGGGGTACGAGGTTTGCACAGCCAGTAACAGCGGTGATGCCTTCAACTCCATACTTACCGGTAGGAAGCCGTCACTGATGATCATTGACGTGAATATGCCTCTGATTCAAGGGGATACCATGGTAAATGTGTTGAAGAGAAATAAGGAAACCCAGATGATTCCTATTCTCTATTACTCTTCCAGGTCTCCAGAAGAACTACAGTTACTGGTGGATGAAACAGGAGCTGATGGTTATTTGACAAAATCGAGTTCCACTACTGAACTTCTGGAAAAAGTTCAGATGATCTTATCCTGATACTTTGCGTTAATCTATATCATCGCGCTCTTAACCGGCTCAACATGGAGCTGCCCCACCCTCAAGACAGCAAAGGACCACTGATTGAACAGTGGTCCTTTGCTAGTTCAGGTTCGAATAATTATTGGTATGCAGGATTGGTTGGGAACTGTTATCCGGCATCGACCGGCAGGAGTACTTTCTTCTTTTTTACCGTTCGTGCTGCCCGTACCTTAGCTACAGGTTCGGTTTGGGGTGGAGGCGTATAGGAGTCAGCGGCGGCCGGTTGCAGAATATCGAAATGAGAGGCGGCAATTTTCCGGCTTATGCCGTCACTAAATTCAATGGTTGCCTTGGCTGCTGACACTTCCATTACTTTACCGGCGCCCCATTCAAGTGCGCCTGTGTGGCTTACAATGATACCGGTTTTGATTAACATTTCTCTGCTACCTCTTGTGTCTGGAGGGGTGGTGTATGTTACAATAAAAACAATTCAGACGTTATTTAAAAGTTTACCACTGATATAGTAATTAATTCATATACGTAAAATATTATCTATAATGCAGTAGAATGCCTATAATAGCAAGAATTATATATATTTATCACTAGAGCCTCTGAATCAATCCCTGTACCGTTTCACAAGATCTCCATATGTATCTATCCTTCTGTCGCGTAAAAAAGGCCATATTCGACGGACCGCTTCACTCCTTGATCGCTCTATCTCGACCACCAGCAATTCTTCAGCATTGCTTTCAGCCTGAGCCAGAAACTCTCCCTGAGGACCTGCTGCAAAACTGTTTCCCCAGAACTGGATACCGTGATCGCCGGACGGAGACGGTTCAAACCCGACTCTGTTTACGCTGAGAACCGGTATTCCATTGGCAATGGCGTGGCTCCGCTGGATGGTTGTCCAGGCTTCAAGCTGGCGCTGTTTTTCTTCCTGAAGGTCTCCTGGATCCCATCCAATCGCTGTCGGATAGATGAGGATTTCTGCTCCTGCAAGCGTCATCAGGCGTGCCGCCTCCGGGTACCACTGGTCCCAGCAGACCAGTACACCCAGCATTCCGACTGAGGTCTTGATCGGTTCGAATCCCAGGTCTCCGGGGGTGAAATAAAACTTTTCATAGAAACCGGGGTCGTCGGGTATATGCATCTTTCTATAGATCCCGGCAATGGAGCCGTCTCGCTCCAGTACAGCTGCGGTGTTGTGGTAGAGTCCCGGCGCACGGCGTTCGAAAAGGGAGGTAACGATAACCACTCCCAGCTCTTTTGCCAGTTGGCCGAACGCTTCGGTCGCAGGGCCGGGAACCGTCTCTGCCAGGTCGAATGCCCCGGTCTCTTCCGTCTGACAGAAGTATGGCCCGCAGTGGAGTTCCTGCAGCACCAGAAGTTCTGCTCCCTGTGCAGTTGCCCTGCGGATTCCGGCAATGCTCTTAGCGATGTTGTCAGCCCGGTCATGAGAGCAGGACTGTTGTATCAAACCGACTTTCAAGGTGTTCATGCCAGAGTTCCCTTGGGCAGCTGCATGGTTACACAGTGCAGCGAGCCGTGTTGCCATAAAAGTGGGAGGCAGTCGATCCCTGTTACCCGGCGGTCAGGAAATGCCTGACGGATGACCTCCAGCGCCTGAGGGTCTGAAGGATCCCGGTAGGTAGGGACGAGCACTGCATCGTTAATTACCAGGAAATTTGCATAGGTGGCAGGCAACCGCATGCCATCTTCGTCGAAACGAGCCTTTGGCCATGGGAGCGGCAGTAGGCGGTATGGACGTCCCTCGCGGGTACGGAATGCAGCAAGTTCTTCCTTCATTGCCGTAAGGGTCTGAAAGTGTTCATCATCAGGGTCATCACAGGCTACGTATACGATGGTGTCATGAGGTGCAAGGCGGGCCAGGGTATCAATATGCGAGTCTGTGTCGTCGCCGGCAAGGTAGCCGTTCTCCAGCCAGAGCACGGTGTCGGCCCCCAGGTTCCTGTGGAGTGCAGTCTCAATATCCTGTCGCGAGAGGTGCGGGTTTCGGTTCGCGTGTAACAGGCACTCTGCTGTGGTCAGTATGGTGCCGCAACCGTTGCTCTCTATGCTTCCCCCCTCGAGGATAAGCCCGACTGTCTCCAGCGGGATGTCGCTGAAAGCACCTGCAGTGTAGAGGTGACTGGTGACGCAGTTGTCCAGGTTTGCCTGAAACTTCAACCCCCAACCGTTGAAGCCGAAGTTGAGCAATGTAGGTTCACGCTGGTTCATGACAGTAATCGGGCCAAAGTCTCGTGACCAGGTGTCATTGGTGTCGATACGGAAGATCCGGATATTGGAGAGGTTTGCACCGGCGCTCACAAGCTGTTCCTCGACGGTTGACGGATTTGGCGACACGATCAGGATTCTCTCCGTCCTGCTGATTTCACGTGTTATATCGATGAAAACCGGCTCCACTTCAGAAAGCATCGGCAGCCAATCGGTTGCGATGTGGGGCCAGGCAAGGAGTACCCCGTCCTGGGGTTCCCATTCGGCCGGAACTCTGCGTGTCATCGAATTCTCCTGTTTCATGATCTCAAGTTGCATCATCCTATAAAAATCAGCCAATAAAAGCAATGTGCTTTCAACGAGTTCCGGAATACGCAATTTTGTAACAATTAATTTCTAAAGATTAGAGAAAAGAGTCCGACTTGTAATCAACGTAGCATTTTTGAAATGCTGTTTTGTTTGAACCGGCTATTTATACGCAACGTATTCGCCCCCGAGTCGTTCATCAGCTTAATAATCCATAAAAACATATATATATCGATAGTTAAATATTTTGACAATAGTTGAAAACTATAAATTGTATTATAAAATTGTTTTAATAAATCTCAGACTGAGGAGTTAGTATGAAATCACGTACGATGATGAGTTTTCGAGCAAGAATTATCAGCCTTGTCCTGATCAGTAGTATAGGGCTTGCACTGGTGACCAGCATTATTGCCCTCTACGTGCTGAGCAGAACCAATACTAAATCCACCGGGGAGTTGCGAACGGTCCTTTTGGCCGATTTCGACAACCAGGCCAAGTCCGAGGTGGAGATAGCAGTGAGCACCCTTCAGCGGATCTACGACCGGCACCAGAAGGGTGAGATGTCTCTTGAGGATGCAACGAAACTTGGTGCCGATCTCCTCCGTAGCATGAAGTTTGGAAAGGACGGGTACGTATGGGCTGATACTCCTGAAGGGGTGAACGTGGTCTACCTCGGTAAGTCATCCGAGGGGAAAAACCGCTACGACGCCAAGGATGCCAAGGGGAAGTTCCTGTTTCATGAGATTAATAAGGTTGCCATGCAGCCAGGCGGAGGCTACACCGACTACTGGTTTCCGAAGCCCGGGAATGACACCCCAATGCCCAAACGAAGCTACTCGCTCTACTTCAAACCTTTTAACTGGGTGATCGGTACCGGTAACTATGTTGACGACCTGGAATTGCTGGTTAAAAAGTCCACCGATGGGCAACGATTGGTCCTCAAGAGCGGAATTCAGCTCATGATAGGGGTGACAGTTGTTCTGTTAATGGTCATCATAGGAGTGACGATCCTCTTTAGCAGGCGGATACTCCTGCAGATAGGTGCTGAGCCTGCAGAACTGGAAGAGATTGCTGCAAAGGTGGCAAACGGCGATCTGACGGTTCGGATGGATGAAGGGAGGAAGGGTATTTACGAGGGGATGCGACAGATGGTTCTGAGTCTCAGAGAGGTCATGGACGAGGTCAACAAGAGCTCACACGCGGTTTCATCTGCTTCCGTGCAACTCCATGCCAATGCAGCGCAGACCACTGAAGGGTCCCATGAGGTGGTAAGCCAGGCCGATACCGTTGCAACGGCGAGTGAGGAGATGGCTGCTACCAGTTCGGATATCGCCCACAACTGCCACAAGGCTGTCGAGAGTTCGAACCGGGCGTGCGAAAAGGCGCAGAGCGGAGCTACCATAGTGAGGGACACCGTGGAGGGGATGAACCGGATTGCCGACAAGGTGCGGAGCTCTGCCTCGGTTGTGGAGCTGCTTGGAACCCGTTCCGATCAGATCGGTGAGATCGTTGCCACCATCGAGGATATTGCCGATCAGACAAACCTGCTGGCCCTGAACGCTGCCATCGAGGCTGCACGTGCCGGCGAGCAGGGGAGGGGTTTTGCAGTCGTTGCAGATGAGGTGCGGGCTCTGGCTGAAAGAACCACCAAGGCCACTCGAGAGATCGGCGAGATGATTAAGGCAATTCAGAAAGAGACGAAACATGCGGTGAATGCCATGGTGGAGGGGGTCGAGGAGGTGGAGCGCGGTACGACCGGAGCTGCCAGTTCAGGTCATGCCCTGGAAGAGATTCTGGAGCAGATAAATGATGTGACGGGCCAGATAAACCAGATAGCGACCGCAGCCGAGGAGCAGACAGCAACCACACGGGAGATTACCAACAACATACTGATGATATCCGATACCGTTAAGATGAGCGCCAGAAGCTCGGAAGAGATATCCATCGCCTCGTCGCAGCTTTCGCAGCTATCAATCGAACTTCAGGGGATGGTTAAGAGGTTCAGGCTATAACGCGCTCCATGAGCCCGGATTGCTTCAGACCCAAGACGTAAGGTGAACGTTTTTCAGAGAGGCGGCTTTGGTCGCCTCTCATTTTTCGTGGTATGGGTGATTATTATAATTAAAAAAACATTAAAGCGTCTCATGTGAATACCGATATATGCAAGTAACTCAACTTAACTTTTGTTGATAGCTTAAATGGTAGATCTTTGATCTAGCCAACCATATGGAGGTTTGCATGCTCAATAACATGACAATCGGAACCAGGCTGATACTGGGATTCGGGCTTAATCTGCTGTTTCTCCTGATGGTAGGGGGCGTTGGGCTCTACGAGATAAAGCATGTGTCTAAAGTCATGGACAACGTCATCCAGAATGAGTCCAAGGTGATAGAATATGCCCAACGCTCACGAGCCAACATGAACTTGATGCGAAGGTTTGAGAAGGATTCCTTCATAAACATCGAGAAGCTTGAAAAAGTGGACGAGTACAAGAAGAAATGGGATGACGTGTACGCACTTGCCAAGGAGCGACTCGAAGTAATTGCCAAGATAGAGACCGACCCAAAGAAAAAAGAGATGATAACGGAGATCAGCAAGAACATCGATGCCTACAAGGTCGGGTTCTATAAGGTTGTTGAGCAGATAAAGGGGGGGCAGTTGAAGACCCCCATGGACGCAAACAAGGCCATAGGGGAGTACAAGGATGAGATACATAAGTCGGAGACTTTGATAACCGAGTATGCCAAGCAAAAAGATGCGCTGATGGAGAAGCACAAAAAGGAGCTGGATTCCGAGATCACATCACTTGTCATCAAGATATCGGTCTTTGTAGCGGTAGCGTTTCTTATCATGCTCGTACTGGTCGCGCTTATTGTAAGATCCATCTCCAAGCCGCTCTCCGCTATCGAGCATCTGATTCACGACATAGCACAGGGCGAGGGTGACCTCACGAGGCGTCTCGATTACACCGGCAGGGACGAACTGGGGTCGATCTGCAGCGGGTTCAACATGTTCATGGAAAAGCTCCACGGGATCATCTCCAGCGTTGCCAACAATTCGGCACAAGTAGCTTCTGCTGCAACGCAACTCATGGCGACCGCAGATCAGATAGCCACCGGTGCCGAGGAGGTAGCGGCCCAGACCGGCACTGTTGCCACAGCAGGAGAAGAGATGTCCGCCACCAGCGGCGACATAGCCCAGAACTGCCAGATGGCGGCCGAAGGGAGCAATCAGGCAAGCCACGCCGCAAGCGCAGGGGCAGAGGTAGTGAACAATACGGTCAACGTGATGGGGCGGATAGCCAGCCGGGTACAGGAGTCCGCCAAGACCGTTGAGAGCCTCGGCGCACGAAGCGACCAGATCGGCGCAATCGTCGCTACCATCCAGGACATTGCAGACCAGACCAACCTGCTTGCCCTGAATGCCGCCATAGAGGCAGCAAGAGCAGGCGAGCAGGGACGGGGATTTGCGGTTGTTGCCGATGAGGTTCGTGCCCTTGCCGAACGGACCACCAAGGCGACCCGCGAGATAAGCGAGATGATCAAGGCGATCCAGAGCGAAACCAAGGGTGCTGTGGCTGCAATGGATGCCGGGGTGCAGGAGGTCGAGCAGGGGACCATGGAGGCATCCAAATCAGGCCAGGCGTTGCAGGAGATTCTCGAACAGATCAACGCCGTCACCATGCAGATAAACCAGGTTGCCACTGCAGCTGAAGAGCAGACCGCCACCACCAGCGAGATAAGCAACAACATTCATCAGATCACCCAGGTTGTGCATGATACTGCCAAGGGGGCTCAAGAGTCAGCCGCTGCAGCCAGCCAGCTGGCGAGTACCGCCGAGGAGCTGCAGAGACTGGTAAGGCAGTTCAAGCTGTAGAGGAAATAATTCTCAAGTTGTACGGGTGGTATCCCGATACTTGACTTAAACAAATTGTGCGTTACCTTGATAAACACAGGAGTAAAGCGGGGGCGATAATGGCATACGACGTATCGACACAGGTTGTAAATGGCGGCAAGGGTTCTGGGGAATCCATGCACATGGTTGGGTTCACAGTCGGCACCGAGGAGTTCTGTGTGGATATCCTCAAGGTGCAGGAGATCATACGGATGGTGGAGATAACCGTGATGCCCAATTCTCCGGATTATGTGGAAGGTGTCATAAATCTTCGCGGCAAGATCATCCCGATCATTGACTTCCGAAAGAGGATGCATCTACCCTTTACGGACAATCTCAATGAGCAGAGCCGTCGCATTGTGGTGGTCTCTTTCGGCAAGGTTACTGTCGGACTTGTCGTGGACAAGGTTTCCCATGTGATGAAGCTCTCCACTGATCAGATTTCCCCGACTCCTGATGTCATAAAGGGGTTCGAGTCGGAATGCCTGATGGGTGTAGGTCGCTCCGGCGATAAACTCCTCATACTGCTCGACCTGGAGAAGCTGTTCCGTCAGGACGAATTCGAGGGGCTTGCCGACGCGGCTTGAAACCCTGGAATGAGTAACTGAGTTTTGGCGGAGAAGGGCGGCGTGTGGCCGCCCTTCTCTGTATGGAGTGCCTTATGATGTATCCGGATACGGTGAACCTTCCATTTAACGCCACAGTTCTGGCGACTGCTTTTGTACGGGGAGCACCGGGCATAGAGCTGCCCGGCCGTGATGCGCGTTTTGCAGTGATCAAGGGGAATGCCCTGGTGGTAGAGAAGTCTGATGCGGGCTATCTCCTCCCGCGGCAACTCCCCGGAGGCTGGCTAAAGCCGGGCCGTGAGCCGTTGTTTCTCGGCAGGCTGAATGACGAGCCGGTCTTTGCGTTTCTCATCGGTAAGGAGGATCTTGTTGAGCCGCCGTATGCAGTTGAACCATTCAATACGTTTCAGGATCTTCTTGACGATGAACTCCTGACCATCGGGGGGCTGGCCAATCAAGCGCTTTACTGGGAAGCGGGAAGCCGGCTCTGTACACGATGCGGATCAGGAACGGAATGGATCGCAGGTTCATGGGGTAAGCAATGCTCAACGTGCAGCAGTGAGCGGTATCCGGCCATCCACCCCTGCGCCATTGTACTGGTAAAGCGCGGAGACGAGTTCCTGCTGATTCGCAAACCCGAGTGGCCTCAAGGACGCTACAGCCTTGTGGCAGGGTTCCTCGATTTCGGAGAGTCTCTGGAGGAGTGTGCCGTTAGAGAGGTGAGGGAAGAGACCGGTATAGAGGTGGTAAATCTCCACTATGTCGGAAGCCAGAACTGGCCTTTCCCGAGTCAGCTGATGGCAGGCTTTGTGGCAGAGTACGCTGGTGGCGAAATTGTAGTCGAGACCGGTGAGATAGAGGATGCTCGCTGGTTTTCACCCCGAAACCTGCCTGCCGGTTTTCCGCCGCACCGGAGTATTGCACGATGGATCATTGAACGGCATGCTCTGTCAAGTTACTGATCATTTACTGTAATTGACCGATTTAAATTAATTTTTTCGCAAAACTCCTCATGCTTTCCTGTCAAGGCATGGTATACAGGTAACACTACCTGATGACACCCCATTTTTTAGCGCCTCTCTTTCCAAATCCTCTCCGCGCAGTTATACTCTCTCTCAATGGATACAAAACATCATATTCCGACGTTCCCGACAACCAGGCCACTCGAACTTACTGACAAGCCGCTTCTCGACCCGATTTTTGGCGATCTCCAGCCACGGGTTTCCGAGCTGACCTTTGCCGGACTCTATCTCTTCCGCAATGCCCATTCCTATCATATAACCATGGCAGGAGATTCGGTGACAATACTCGGCAAGGGGTATGATGGGGGGGCGCTGTTTCTCCCGCCGCTGACAGGGGACATCCAGAGTGCACTGCGGCTTCTATTCGGCTCTGGATTGCAACTCTACGGCGCGGACGAACCTTTTGCAGACCGTTATCTTGCGGATGACCGGATACTTTTGATTGAAGACCGCGACGCCTTCGATTATCTCTACCTTCGGAGCGAGCTTGCCGAACTTGCCGGCAGACGCTATCACAAGAAAAAGAATCGTGTAAACTACTTTACCCTCCGTCATTCGCACTCGATTGAACTTTTTGATGATCGGTATGCCGAAGGATGTCGTGATCTTCTGGGAGAGTGGGAGCGGGTAAGGGCCGATGACTCGAATCGCTCAGTCGCTTCAGAGGTAGAGTCGAATGTTGAGGCGATTTCAATGGCCGATACACTAGGGTTGGAGGGGGTAGTGGTGCTGGTGGAGGGGAGAGTGAAGGCCTTTGCGCTGGGAGAGCGTCTCAGCACCACCACATCAGTCTGCCACTTCGAAAAGTCGGACCCCTTCATGGAGGGGATTTCTCAACTGGTGGAGCGGGAGTTCAACCGGCTTCTCTTTACCGACTGCATATGGGTCAACCGCGAACAGGACCTTGGAGAACCTGGATTGAGGGGAGCCAAACTGTCATACCACCCTGTGGAGCTGGTTAAGAAGTTCAGGGCTGGTTGGAAAGTTCAGTAGGGGTGAGTCCCCTGTCTGCCATCTGCCTGCCCAGCTCTTCGGCTGCAATGGTGTAATCTTCCAGCGAGAGGGAGAATTCTTCGCTCCACTCTTTGGTCTTGTAGTAAAGCCTGTCGTAGTAACGCTCCATAAGACCGGACATGAAAGGTTCAAGCTCCCTGCGCTGAAGATGTTCCAGGAGGATCCGGTGGTTTTCCCCACCCAGTTTCTTCATTATTCTTCCCAGGGCATGGATCATTTCCTGCTGGAAGCCAGGGTCTCCGTATTCGGCGATGAGCCGCTGTACGCGGGTTTCCAGCGATGCGGTACACCAGACCTTTATCTCTGAACGCATGACGTCGTAAAGGTTGCCGGGAAGGAATACCCTGCCTATGCGACGGCTTTCACCCTCGATGATTACAGGTCGGCCGGTCGGAACCTTGCGAAAGGCTTCCCAAAGATCGGTCTCAAAGCTCTTCTGGGTCAGATGGTCCTGTGACAGGCCCAATGAGCCGAAGGCAGATCCCCGGTGGCAGGCCAACCCTTCCAGGTCGATAACCGTATACCCCTTCTCTTTGAGTATCTCCAGAAAGGTTGTCTTGCCGATACCAGTCATTCCGTGCATTACAACGAGTGGTCCAGGAGGGGTGAATGGTTCAAAATATGAGGTTACCCGGTTTCGAAAGGATTTATAGCCGCCGGCCAGCTGGACCGCAGGAAAACCGGTCAGCTCAAGGATTGTGGCTACAGTTCTGCTCCGTAGACCGCCTCGCCAACAGTAGACCAGGATAGGGCGACCGGAGGCAACTGCTGCAATTTCGCCAACAATCCCAGGGAAACGGGCTGCAGTAAGTTCCAGCCCTCGGATTCTTGCAGGGAGAGGGCCTGTCTGCTTGTAGAGGGTGCCGATCTCAACCCTTTCTTCGTTGCTGAGAAGGGGGACATTCACGGCTCCGGGCAGGTGGTCCTCCAGGAACTCCAGCGGGGTTCGGACATCAACTATGCAGTGACTGTCCAGCAGTGCTTCGTTAAAGGCGACGGTTTCCGGCATAAATGGTATGTTCTCCTGAAGATCGCTGCCAGTATAGAGCAGGGGGGGGGGGATTGCAAGAGAGGTTGCCAACTCTCCAAGGAGTGGTATAGTCTGGAAACTCACTGCTGGCTCACCATGCAGCCTGTAATGAAGCGTAAGATGTCGAGAGTTTTCATTATCTGAAAGGAGGCAGTATGAAAAATGGTATCATATGTCTGACAGGAGCATTTCTTTTGGCGTCAGCAGCAGTTGCAGGAGCTGCGAACAAGGCGGAAACCTTCTCTCTGACACCTTTTCTCGGAGGATACACCTTTGATGGGAAGCAGCATTTGGAGACAGCTCCGGTACTGGGGATTCGAGGCGGTTACAATTTCACGGAGCGGTTTGGCGCCGAAGCGGTTTTCGACTATGCCCGGACTGAGGGGACAAGAGTAGATAGGGACTACGATCTCTTCAACTACCATCTGGACCTGTTGTATCACCTGTTTCCTGCAAACAGGGCTGTACCATTCCTTATGGCAGGTTATGGCGGCCTGACCATTGATCCGGAAGGGGGGCCTAAGGTCTCCAAAGGTGCTTTCAACTACGGTGCCGGAGTCAAGTACGCTCTCAACGAATCCCTGGAACTCCGTGGCGAGGTGCGGCACATCCTTTTCAAGAACTCCGAGACCCTCAGTAATGTGGAGTACGGTCTTGGCCTCGGATTCCTCTTTGGTGGCGCCAAGCCTGCCCCGATACCGGTTGCAGCGCCTGCCCCGGCACCGGTTGTGGAGCCTCTGAAGCCGGCGCCTGCAGTGCCGATCGCAGCCCTGTCGGTTACTCCGGCAAACATCGTGAAAGGTTCAGCAGCTACACTGGATTGGGCTTGCCAGAACTCCACAGCTGCGCATATCCGGCCTGATATCGGTGCTGTACAGGTTCAGGGATCGCGTTCGGTTTCCCCTGCGGACAACATGGCCTACACTCTGACCTGTAACGGCCCCGGCGGTGAGGCAGCCAGTACTGCCAACCTGGCAGTTACCCCATCAGCACCGGTAATCGGAGATGCTGACAAGGATGGCGTTCTCGACAATCTTGACAAATGTCCCGGTACTCCTGCAGGAGTAATGGTCGATGCCAACGGTTGCCCTCAGGATAGCGACAGGGATGGAGTTCCTGATTACCTCGACAAGTGCCCGGAAACACCTGCCGGTATGCCGGTAGACAAGGACGGCTGCAGTCCAGAGACACTGACCATAGCCCTGGATGTCGAGTTTGATACCGCCAAAGCCGATATCAAGAAGAAGTACCATGATGAGATCGGCAGGGTCGCCGAGTTCCTGAAAAAGTATCCGAGTGTTACCGGTTCCATAGAGGGGCATACGGACAATATCGGTTCGGCAGAGATGAACAAGAAGCTTTCCCAGCGCCGCGCTGCAAGCGTGCTGAAGTACCTTATCGAGAAGTACGGCATCGACAAAAACCGCCTAACTGCCGTCGGCTATGGTGCTGAGCGGCCGATTGCCGACAACAAAACGGCTGAAGGAAGGCAGAAAAACCGCCGGACAGTGGCAAAGTTCGAGACTGTCGTGAAAAGGTAAACCTTCGGATAACTATGATCTGACAGGAACGGGCCGCTTCTGCAACAGAAGCGGCCCGTTTGGTTGTCACATTATACAATTCCACTCCAAGGCCCTGTCTACGTTAGCTTGTCTTCGGGTACTCAACGTACTGCCATGTACGCCTCGGCGCTTGATATCATCCTTGATCTGGAATTTGAATTAGCTCATAACTGCTCAGCTTTTGTGAGCCAATTTAAATTTTTCGTAAAAAGATTTGGTAAGCAGTATCGACTTGTTGTCCAGTACCTGGATGACTGCTTCTTTTTCCAGTTTGTTGAGTACTCTGGTCATGGTCTCGCGTGCGACCGACGCATAGTTGGCGATTTGCTGATGTGTAAGTTTCACATTTATGATTACGCCACGGTCGTCCACAACCCCGTATAACTCCTGCAGTCGGTCCAGCACAGCCATGACACGATGTTCGGCATTGTCGAAACTCAGGATCTTGATCATTGCCCAGGAATCGCGCAAACGTGAACAGAGAAGGTCGATGATCTTGCGGCGGATGGTTTCATGGCTCAGAAGGTAGAGCTCAAAGTCGTTTTTCGATAGGAGTCCGATGACGGCGTCTTCGTGTGCAATTACGGTTGCTGGGGAGGTCTTGCCGTCGAGGAGGGCCATCTCACCAAAGAAGTCACCCTTCTTGTGGATGGTGATAATCTGTTCCCTCCCCTCTTCGTTCATCTTGACGACTCGTACCTTGCCGGAATAGACAAGATACATGTAGTTGGCCGTATCCTCCTCGAACAGGACTATCTGGTCCTTGGAGAATCGCCTCTTGGTTATGAGGCGCTCTACCTGCTCGACCTCATCGGGGGTGAGGGCCGCGAAAAAGGGGATGTTCTTGATGATGTTGCCTTCGATCTTAGGTCGAGGCTCAACTTTAAGAATCATGTTGTCTCCGGCTCAGATTATTGCAATCTTATAAAGATTAACACGATAAGCAGGATTGGCAATCTGTACTGAGTCAGGCAGCTTGTGTCGGTCCATCTCCTCCCATCTCCAGCCAGTAGATCCAAACGAGGATTTCGGCAACGGCATGGTACAGTTCCGGCGGAATGTTGCGGTCAATATCCACCTGCATAAGGGTTTCTACAAGCTCTGGCGATTCGTATATGTAGACGCCGGACTCCCTGGCAAGGGATATGATCGTCTCGGCTATGGCTCCATGCCCCTTGGCGACTACATGGGGGGCGTAATCACCTTTCTTGTAAGAGATTGCGGCTGCTTTCCGGTCATCAGGGTGCCTCACGCCGCACCTCCATGCTGACAAGATTCAGTCCTGCGTTTTCCATCCCATCACGTAATTTTTTCCGTCCGGCTTCCATCTTCGCCGCTGATTTCTCGTTTGACGCGGCTAGAGTGATCCGCACCTCGCCCCCAGACAGATGCACCTTGGCAGAGAGAGGTCCCAAGACAGGAAGATCAAGCATCAGGCTTGTCTCCCACCCATTGACCGACGTCCGTGGCGTACGGTTGCCATCTCGTCGGATCATCCATTCGAGTTGCTGCCCCTGCCATGGCTCACCATGCCAGACAAACTGACCGCTCTGAAGAAGTTCGAGCTGCTGCTTGATTATGGGGAGGGTTTGATGGTCTGGGGGCTCAAAAGGGAGAAGCGAGCTCTTGGCGCCAGCTGTAAGGGAAGATTCGCGTGAATGGGGAGCAGGCAATTCAATTGCTCCCTGTTCCGGGGATACGAAGGGGTACTTTCGATTACTTGAGAGTTCCGTCTGTGCTCTTGCCGAATGTGCCAGCGGGCTGGAAAGTTGGTCATCCGGGAGCGAAGTCCCAGTTGCGTCGCTATGGACGGCGTGTTGTGTTGTTTTAGAGTTCTCTGCAGCGGGGGTGGCAAGGGGGTCTTGAGTCAGGGTTGTTATTGTCACCGGTCGCATGGTGGTTGGCTGGAGTGGTTTGCCGTCTTGAGAAAGCGCGGATTGTGAGGAGGCATTCTGATGCCCCTGAGTCGGAGGTGCTGTTCGCCCTCCCATTTCAATCGGCGCAGGTTCACCTTCCGGGCTCTTGTCCCCCTTAGCGGTTGGGCTTGCAGGTACGGGAGTCGATAGCTGGCTGCTATCTCTGGGGTTTTGCTGTGTGGATGGGAGTCGGGGTTCCGTCAGAGGAGATTGAGCAGCCGCTGCACGAGGCCGCGACGACTCCGGTTCCGATCTGGTCGTAGGTGTTGAGGCTTCCGTTCTACCAACTATAATTGTCTTGCCTTGTGGGGTATTGCTGACCGTATTCCTTTCATCGGTACGTCCTGCAGAAAGCACTGCTGGTTCGGCATCCTTGTTGCCCGGCCTGGATAAAGTGTCCTGTGGCCGACTCTTTGAGCCGGGTTCTACCCCTTCCTGGGGCTCCTGTATTGTTGAGGTTGCATCTCTGCCTGACTGGTGAGCGGGCGTCTGTGGCTTTGGCAACTCTGCAGATGGATGAGGCTGCGGAGTTTTTTGGGGAGCGGTTGTATTCTCCTGCTGTATGAGAGGAGAGTGTTGACCCTGCGGCTCTTTCAACAGCTCTTCTAACGGGAAAGAATTCTCGGACCAGCGAACGACATGAGATTCGTAAAACAGGCCGCTTCGGGTGACAGCATTGCGAAGCCTTTCCACAATAGCTCCACGGTCAAGAGGGAGCGTATCGAAAAGTTTTGTTGACCGGGCTACTGTCGGCCCATCCCCATTCGCAGTCGGCGTGAGGTTGGATGTCATGCTGCCAAGCCAGCGGCTTGCCCCGCTCAGGGTAACCTCAGATCCTTTTGCCCCGGGTTGCGGAATGGAAAAGGTAATGCGAGGCTGGTCACCGATAAAGGTCATCAGCAGGGTTTTTCCTGTAGGGGTGTTGCGAGGTAATGGCATGTCAAAGATCTCTGGGCCTACACGGACAAGATACCTGCCGTTAGGCTGTTTTTCCACTACTTCACCGAGGACTTCGCTTCCTGGTGACAGAGGAGTTGCAGCAACAGGAGTTCCCTCCGTTTTTACCAGGGAGGAAGCGCTGTCACGTATTGAGGCAATGAGTGCCTTCAGAGCGGTACTCGAAATCTCCATGGGTTCTCCCTGCCGGCGACAAATTTAGCGAGTCACCAGGAAATTAATCCGTATAGCTGCTAGTCAGATGATAGTCTTCCAGACGCTTCATGGCAAGGTATAGCTACAGGCTGGAAAGAGTCTTGTAAGCATCTGCTGAGCAGGCTATACTCTCTCACCATGCTGTATGAAGCCACTATAATCTCCCGCACAGGCAGGAAATCCTGCTCATCCGGTGAGCTTCCGGGGGAGTTTCCGCTCAGATTGATAGTGAACGGAAGTGAACTGGTTACCCTTATCTCCTCGCCGCATGACCTCCGCTTTCTTGTAGCAGGTTTTCTCCGAATGCTGGGGTACATTCGCACGTCTGAGGATTTTGAGATGCTCAGCGTCTGTGAAGAGATGAGCATTGCCAACGTCCGAATCAAAGGGGATCTGCCGCACTGTGTTGCGCCGGTCCTTACCAGCGGCTGCGGGACCGGGATATCGTTTACCCTGCCGACGGCTTTCGCAGGGGTAAAGGCTGTAGGACCATTCCGGAGTTACACAGCTGAGGAGATATTTACTGTTTTCGACGAGTTGGCCAGACAGGCAAAGCGTTATCGGAGCCACGGCGGGATACATTCCGCAGCCATTAGTGACGGTAAGGGGCTTATCCTTCAGAGCGAAGACCTTGGCAGGCATAATACCATAGACAGGCTTGCAGGAGAGGCGCTTCTGCGTAATATGGAGCTGGCCGGGATGATCCTGGCGACATCCGGGCGCGTATCCAGTGAGATGGCAGCCAAGGCATCTCAACTGGGGATCTCAGTAATTGCCTCGCGAACGTCTCCCACCGACATGGCAGTGAGGATCTGTAAAGAGGCCGGCATATCGCTCATCGGGTATGTCCGCGGGGGGAGTTTGACTCTGTATACTCATCCGGAGCGGATCTGGATGGGCAAGATCACTGGTCACGGCAGGCTCTCATCTCAACTTCAGATGCCTTCGGCTGATTCCTGACTTGCAATCCAACGATATTTCGTCTATATCATCCACTAGAAGTAAATTTTGCGCCCGTAGCTCAGCTGGATAGAGTACCAGGCTTCGAACCTGGGTGTCGGCCG
>CAZGQM010000021.1:0-48534 GCA_964528055.1 uncultured Geoanaerobacter sp.
ACATAATATATCTTATGGGACGTAAAGTCCCGGAGGTTTATTATGGCAACCTGCACCAAAAACGGCGCTGAATGCGTCGCCCCCCTCTGCGATAAAGATCACACTGAATTTTCCATAACTGCCTGGGAAGAACGTAGCGGCCATCGCCCTGACTCACTCCGCACAGAGGTGTGTAGTTGATTGAAAGATATCTGGCCACGCGCAACTCACGCATTGTATTTATTGAAAATTTAATGAAGTTAGTTTGCGGTAAAGCCCTTGTTAACAACTTCGGTCCGGATCGCATTTGCCAGATCACTGCTCACAGTAAGGATCGCCCGCCCGTAAGCTGCAACCAGCGGATCGTAGCCTACAACTTCCACAGGTTCGCGCACGACTGAACGACCGGTTTTCAGGACTCCCCCTGCGGTACGTCGCAATGACCAGCTGGCCTCAACGGTTACCCCCTCCCCAGGAGTCGATTCGAAACGCTGGATGTCAACCAGCACCCGATAGTCCGCATCGGTGCCGGCATGCTGAAGATAGGACGACACTCGGCTTGATCCGAGCAGGCGCCCCAGATTTTCGGCAATGAGACGGGGAATCTCTCTCTTAAGTGGTTCTGCCCATCGGTGACTCTCCAGGATCTCCACTCGATTGGCGGCAACTCTCACCACTAACTGCGGCCGGTCTACCACTTCGGGTAACGTAACAGGCCCGACGGCAATCGTTGGAACAGTTGAGACCGCAGCAGATGTCCCGGTCTGTGCACGGGGCTCCAGGGTGTAGAAGTTTACACGGGGTGATCTGCTGCAACCAGTAGCATAGACTGTCAGACAGACAGCTACCAAACCTACAGCTACGTTGCGTATCATTGCTTGTCCTCCTGTTTGCCGCGAACCAGTGATTCCGGGTGCTGCTCCAGGTACTCGCCAAGCAGACGCAGCGACTGTGCTGCCCGTGACACCTCACGCAGGGTTTCGCGCAGGTCAAGCTGCACAGGAGCATCGCTGGCAAGAACCTGGTTTGCCCCGCCCAGGGTCTTTCGTGCTTCACCCAGCGTACTTCGCACATCCTCAAGTGATTTCCTTGCATCCAACAGAACCGAATGTGCTTCCGGAATTAGCTCGCCGTCTAAGTTCTTTAAGAGCCTCTCAGCACTCTTCAGGGTGGAATCAAGAGATTGTATTGTCTTTCTGGCATCGACGGCCAACTCTTCAAGAGGGATCTTCTCTATCTTCTGGGCAAGTTGCATCAGTTTTTTCTGCATCTGGTCCATTGAGCCGAGTACGGTTGGAAACCTGGGCGGACTCGAGCTCCAGTCTATTTTCGCTAATGGCGCCTTGGGAAAGAAATCCAATGCAATAAAAAGCTGCCCGGTCAAAAGACTCCCGGTTTTGATCTCAGCCCGGAATCCGTGAGCGACCAGAGAATCGAGAAGTGCCCGGGAATCAAGTGGCTTGGCTTGCTGAGTTTTGTTACGGTACTGAACTCGCAAACGCTCAGGATAGAATTGTATCTCCACTGGTATAGTGATCTCAGAATTCTTCGAATCAAGCTGCAGATCAATCTTCGTCACCTCGCCTACGGTAACGCCTCTCAGATCCACCGGTGCTCCAACTGCAAGTCCTCGCACCGATTCGTTGAAGATGAGGAGATAGGTTTCGACCGTTTCCGCGTGCTTCAATGCCTCGTCTTTGCTCGGAAAGAGAGGGAAAATTGTGTTTGAAGGAGCAGGTTGTGCATTAACCTGATCCTCCGGAGTCTGAAAGGAGATTCCTCCCATAAGGATCGAAAACATTGATTCCGTGTTTATCTTCACGCCGCTCGTGTTAAGGGTCAGGTCAACACCGCTTGCATGCCAGAAGATGGAGTTTGACTTGACATACTGGTCGAACGGGGCTCGGATGAAGGCCTTTATGGTGGCACCTTTCCCGTCTTTGTCCAGTTCAGTGGTGGTCACCTGCCCAACCTGCATGCGGCGGTAAAAAATCGGCGACGATGTGTCCAGCGAGCCGACATCATCGGCATGAAGGACAAACTGACGTCCGGGTACGTCCAGAGAAACAGCAGGCTGCGTTTCGAGACCGATAAAATCATCACGACTATCAGGTGAGGAACCAACATCAACACCGATATAGGACCCGCCTATCAGTGTGCTGAGCCCGGAGACATTCCCCCCCGAGATCCGGGCGCGCACCACCCAGAACCGTGTGTCTTTTACCAGAAGCCCCTTGGCATCCTTCGTCATTTCGGCGGTCACGATCACATGAGAACGATCTTTGGCAAAGGCAAGCCCTTTGACTACACCTATCTGCACATCTTTGTATTTTATCTTGGTCTTTCCCGCCTCCAGCCCCTCGCCTGTCTTGAAGGTAATCGTGATGATCTCTCCCCGTTCCATGTATGACGTGACAGCAATCGAAAGGCCGATAAGTGCGGCGACGATCGGAATTATCCAAACCAGCTGGACCGAAAAGCGCCGTTTAGGTTCGCTAATCGCATCGGGAATATTGGTAAGTACGGGCTTTTCAGGGAGATCGCTCATTGATTTCTCTCTTTCTGAAGGGGGTCCCAGATTAGACGCGGATCGAATTGCATTGAGGCGAACATGGTCAGTACCACTACTGCGCCAAAGGCAAGCGCCCCCGGTCCTGCCTTTACTGTTCCCATGGCTCCGAACTGCACCATCGCAGTCAAAATCGTCACCACGTATATATCCAGCATTGACCAGCGACCGACCAGTTCAACAAGCCTGTAGAGACGGGTGCGTTGTCTGGGGTGCCACCTGGAGCGGCGCTGTACCGAGACTAGGAGGATAGTGAGCGATATCATCTTAAGAAGCGGAATCGTTACGCTGGCGATGAATACGATAACGGCAATCCCCAGGGAGCCTGTATGCCAGAGCTCAACCACGCCGCTTACTATGGTGTCCTTGCGGTAGCTGAAGAGCGAACCGGTCTCCATGATCGTGAGGAGATTCGCGGGGATATACAGGATATATGCCGCGACAAGCAACGCCCAACAGCGCGACACGCTTCCAGGCTTACGGAAATGCAGAGAGGCTCCACAGCGTGGACAATGTGCCGAACCTGCTCCCTGCTCTCGTTTGGACACAAGGTTGCAGACGTGACAGGAGCAAAGCCCCTGCCCTGCAGCGCTCCCGGTCAACTCAGTCATACGGAAATCTCCGGAACCGGTTTACTGGTTAGTCGGGCCCAGATATCACGTGTGCTGAAAGAGGCGGCAGCAGCAGCCAGCAAAAGGGTCAGCCCTCCGAAAGACCAAAGGGCAATACCGGGGATGACTTTGTATGAGCTGGTAAGCTTCACCAACGAAACCAGAACACCAAGCATGAATACCTCAACCATGCCCCACGGCTTGAGAATTCTCAACACGCGCAGAATGAGGGGATACCCTGCGGGGAGATGCCGGAATTTGAGCGGCAGCAGGAGATAGGTCATCGTGATGAGCTGCAGAGCCGGGATGATGATGGTTGTCAACAAAACAAGCAGTGAGATAGACAACATCTGCTGGTCCCAGAGGGAACGAATGGCATCTAAAAGGTTGATCGCACTGCGAGCCCCCTGGGCTTCGACAGCGAAGATGGGGAACACGTTGGCGATCACAAACAGCAGGGTGGCTGACAGGGTGAAGGCAAGTGTGCGGTCAATGCTGTCGGTGGCATTTCTATACAGTACCGCCCCACAACGGCTACAGCTTGCCGCGCACCCCGGTTTGAGAGGAATCTCCATCTGGAGCAGATCACAGTCGTGACAGGCAATAAATTGTGTGGGCTGTTGGGCCATACGGGAAACCGCGCCTCTGTGTTTTGGTGGAGTCAAAGCAGCCGGTTAGGCATACCGGTTCGGATCTATTAAAGTTATTGTGTCAGAAAATATATCACATATCCAAAAGACTTCTGAAGATATCACTCATACAAAGGACTAAACTTGCTGGAGATAAGCCTTTATCACCATTATTCTCCATCACCTTGCCGACATCTAGGTCACAGAATTAGACTGAATTCTGAGGCCGTTCCCATCTATATTTTCATCGATTATCTTCTGCAATTTTGCAGTCAATTGCTGGTCAGCGGTTCTTTATCCGGTAGCGGTAGAACCAGAGAGCTCCCCCGGTCAGAGCGAATGTCAGCATAATGACGATCTCATAGCGTTCGACGTCTTGCAATACCAATTGAAACAGATGGCCGAAATAGTAGCCGGCTGTTGAGACCACCATTGACCAGAGACAGGTGCTGCAGAAGTTGAGTCCGATGAAGCGTGGGGTTGAGAAACCGCTGGCACCAATCACAATCGGAGTGATCGTACGCATGCCGTAGATGAAACGATATGCGAGGATAGCGACCACCTGGTAGCCGACGAGGAAACGGCGGATCTTTTCGACACGTGGTTCCCAATTGGGTTTTTTCTCCAGAAATGCCTTACCTTTCCTTTTCCCAAGCTGAAAAAAGAACTGGTCTGCGGTGAACGCTCCGACAAAGGCTGTCAACATGACCCAAGGCAGGTAGAGATGCCCGCTGTACGCCAGGAATCCGGCGATAATTACAATGGTCTCCCCTTCCATCAGCGCCCCGACAAGGAGTGCAGGATAGCCGTAGGTAATGACGAACGATTCGATGGTCATGTATAACGATACCACACTATAAACACAGGTCTAATACTTCCCATTCCAATGCCCGATGTAGAAATGTAGACGTTTCAGTTCTCTGTGTTTCCAATATCTGATATCCATACGGACCATTGGATAAAAAATGGCGGATGACCCGTTAGCCATCCGCCAGATAGTTACATTGTAGATGCATTTATACCTTAAGTGCGCCAATCAGTTCATGTATGTCAGAGATACTGTTTTCAATCAGATAAGACTCCATACCTTGGGCAATGGTCTGCGCAGCTGAAGGGTCGAGGAAATTTGCGGTTCCGACCTGGATGGCGGTGGCACCTGCAAGTATGAATTCCAGTGCATCAATGGCGGTCATTATCCCGCCGATCCCAATGATCGGTACCTGCACAGCCTTTGCCACCTGCCAGACCATCCGCAGGGCTACCGGCTTTATAGCCGGGCCTGAGAGTCCTCCGGTGATGTTGGCAAGGATCGGTCTGCGCTTATGCAGGTCGATGGCCATGCCGGTAAGGGTGTTGATCAGCGACAGTGCGTCGGCACCTGCATCGACACAGGATTGGGCCATGATAACCACATCAGTGACGTTCGGCGAGAGCTTCACGATGACCGGCTTCAATGTTGATTCACGCACCAGACTAACCACATCGTAAGCTGCCTTTGGATCGGTGCCGAAAACGATCCCCCCCTGTTTGACGTTAGGGCAAGAGATGTTCACTTCAATCCCTGCTACCTCGGGGATAGTATCGATCCTGGCGGCCAGCTCGCCGTACTCTTCGAGGGTATTG
Source organism: uncultured Geoanaerobacter sp. (assembly GCA_964528055.1). Lineage (GTDB taxonomy): Bacteria > Desulfobacterota > Desulfuromonadia > Geobacterales > DSM-12255 > Geoanaerobacter. The sequence goes on from CAZGQM010000021.1 coordinate 5,412, forward strand.
CCGTAGAGGTTTACGATAACCGGTGTGGAGATGGTCCTTAAAAAAGGGACTTTCTCGCTGATAAAGGCATCAATGCCGACGTTCTGAAGTCCGATGGCGTTCAACATCCCGCCCGGAGTCTCCACGATCCGGGGAGTCGGGTTGCCTGCCTTCGGCTTCATGGAAAGCCCCTTGGTGACAATGGCGCCGATCTTCTCAAGGTCCATATATGGCGCAAATTCGGCGCCATAGCCAAAGGTCCCGGAGGCGGTCATCACCGGGTTTCTGAGCTTAATGCCTGCAATATCTACTGAAAGATTCGGTCTTGTCATCTCAATACACTCCGGAACGGGGCACGCCATACGCCCAAACTAGTAATCCCTACTCCCACTTCAGATCCCTGCTGTCGAATACTGGTCCATCCTTGCAGACACAGCGGTAGTCAGGTGTCTCATCGCTGTGGTTTTTCCCCTTGACCACGCAACCGAGGCAGGCACCAACCCCACAGGCCATATAGGCCTCGAGAGAGACCTGGCAGAGGGCACCGTATCTCTCGGCCAGCGACGCAACCGCCTTCAGCATCGGGAACGGACCACAGGCAAATATCATGGAACCTGGCCTCGCCTTGGCCAGTTGCTGCTCAAATACGTCGGTGACCAACCCCCTGGCTCCAAGGGTTCCGTCATCCGTCGCCACATAGGTCTCTACACCCAGACGTTCGAACTCGGTGATACAGAGGACGTCCTCCTTGTTCCGGCCTCCGGCAAAGAGGTTGACCTTTGAACCCTTAACCAGCTCACGGGCCAGATAGTAAAGAGGTGCCAGCCCCACTCCGCCGCCGACCAGCAGTTTCTCGACCGTAGGATCGCCTGGAATAAACCCCTTGCCGAGCGGGCCAAGTACATCAAGGTGGTCTCCCTTGTTGAGGGAGGCGAGCATGGATGTCCCTTTACCCACGACCTTGTAAAGGATCTCCAAGTAGCTCTGCCTGCCGCAGTCTGTAAATTCGGTCTCAAAGGTTCCGAGATCAAAGATTCCGAAGGGGCGGCGGAGCAATGGATCGATTGCCGGGTTCACACGCAACATTACGAACTGACCTGGCTGGGAATCCACGATGGCAGGAGGAGCGGTCATCCTCATCCGAAAGTAGGAGGGTGAGACTTCAACATTTGACAGGAGCATGGACTTGAACTGCATCAGCGATCTCCGGTTTGGTCGAGTCTGCACTCCATAAGGATGGCATCCTCGCCGTTTTCATAGTATTTTGAACGAATTCCCGACTCGACGAAACCCAGTTTCTGGTAGAGTGTCCGGGCAGGGATATTGGAGGCCCGCACCTCCAGTCCGACATAGACGGCACCGCGATCCCGGCAGTCGCCAATCACCTTATCTACAAGTAGCTGCCCTACCCCTTGACCGCGCAAATCGCTCCGTACTGCTACATTACGGATCTCCCCTTCATCAAGGAGCAGGATCGGGCAGATATACCCTGCCACCCTCCCCAACCAGTCAAGGGCGACTAGAGGAAAGGCAAACGGAGAACCGATCTCGTCAACGAAGTGCTCTCTTGCCCATGGTCGCGGATATGAGTCCGCTTCAATGGCCAGCACCTCAAGCAGATCATCTTCGGTCATCAGGCAGATAGTGATCTCGTCATGCCGCGTCATTCGCCGCATCATAGGCGATCATCCTTCGCCATGCAAACATTTTTTAACACTACAATCGGTTTGACTTTTCCCCCCGTATAGTTTATGAATTTGGGTGCGAAAACGAACTGAATGGAGCCGTGAATAACTATGGGAGTAACCTACAAAGACGCCGGTGTTGACATAGATGCGGGCAATACTTTTATCAAGATGATCAAGCCTCTGGTAAAGGCCACTACCCGCCCGGAAGTAATCGCCGACATCGGCGGTTTCGGCGGGCTCTTTTCCCTGAATGCAAGCAAGTACAAGAGTCCCGTCCTTGTAGCTGGAACTGATGGAGTAGGGACAAAGCTGAAGATCGCATTCATGGCCGACCGGCACGATACCGTTGGGATTGACCTTGTCGCAATGTGCGTAAACGATATTGTGGTCCAGGGAGCTGAACCGCTTTTTTTCCTCGATTATCTCGCAACAGGCCACCTCCAACCTGATAAGGCAGCTCAGGTGGTGAGTGGGATAGCGACAGGATGTGTACAGGCGGGTTGCGCCCTGATAGGTGGGGAAACTGCAGAGATGCCAGGTTTTTACTCCGAAGGCGAATACGACATCGCAGGCTTCAGCGTTGGTGTTGTAGAACGAGATAATATCATCGACGGCTCATCAATAACCGTCGGAGACACCCTCATAGGGATTGCGTCAAGCGGTCTGCACAGTAACGGCTACTCCCTTGCCCGCAAGGTTATCTTTGAAAAGCTCGGATTAGGCATCGACAGCCAGCTTCCGGGTCTCGGTCGCACCGTTGCGGAAGAGCTCCTGACACCCACGAGGATCTATGTCAAATCGATTCTCAACCTGTTGCGAGACTTCCATGTCAACGGCATTGCCCACATTACCGGTGGCGGGCTGCTTGAAAACATCCCCAGAGTGCTTCCCCATAGCAGTAAAGCAATAATCGACCCTAAATCCTGGGAGGTGCCAGCCATTTTCCAACTCTTGCAAGATGCAGGAGACATCAGTCACGAAGAGCTTTTCCGCACCTTCAACTGCGGTATAGGCATGGTACTCGCAGTTCCCGAAAAAGAGACCGATGAGATTCTGATCCGACTTTCAGGGCTCTCTGAAAAAGCCTTTATCATCGGAGAAGTGGCAAAATGCGATAAAGGCAAGGAGTGCGTGGAGTTCAATGGCTAGCGCTCTTTACAATGGAAAAGCGGTTGTTCTCGGGGTGCTGGTCTCGGGTAACGGCACCAACCTTCAGGCGATCATCGACAGGATTGCATCGGGGAATCTCACTGCATCCGTTGCCTGTGTTATCAGCAACAAGGGCGATGCATATGCGCTGGAACGAGCAAGAAATCACGGTATCCCTGCCATACACTTGAATCATAAGGAGTACGCAAACCGTGAAGCCTATGATGCGGCTCTGGTTGCCACTCTCAGGGAGCATGGAGTCGAACTGGTAATCCTGGCCGGTTTCATGCGGATACTCACACCGACCATCATCGACTCCTTCAGTAACCGGATTATGAACATCCACCCGGCCCTTCTCCCCTCATTTCCCGGCCTCGACGCCCAGAAGCAGGCCATAGAGTATGGTGTCAAGGTAAGCGGCTGCACTGTCCATTTCGTCGATGCAGGTTGCGATACCGGACCGATAATCATCCAATCCGTTGTCCCAGTGCTGGACGACGATACGGAAGAGTCTCTCTCTCAGCGTATTCACAAGGAAGAGCACCGGATTTATCCGGAGGCTATACAGCTCTTTGCCGAGGGGCGACTCATTGTCAATGGTAGACGGGTAGTCGTGAGGAGAGGGGACTGGTGATCCCATGACAGGCTGTTATTATATGATTAATCGTTGATCTCCACCTGATCAATCGTCATAGGGCTCTTTCCCCTTACCCACGCTTCCCAATCAAATACTTCATAATCGACCAGCAGTGCCAGCGGAATAAAAGTATCCAGCTCCTTGAACCCCTTCTTGCAAATCATCGATTCAAGCTTCCGGAAAAGCGCAACTTCTTCCCTGAACATCCGGGTGAATTCGGCTCGTAGATCATCAAGCGCCAAAGGAGAACAATTCGGAAAATTAATAGTACACCATTCGTCGTGCAAGACCGTCCCGTCCTCGTCCAGAAGGGGCAGACCATGCAATCTGCATGTCATGGGACGATTATCGTACACCAGGCAACGCCCATCTTCCCCAAGCAGAACACAAGGGGTTTCATCGTCTTCTGGCATGAGCAGGGTCCACTCTTCTTCCTTGCGATGGTTGAGCAGATAGGGAGGAGCAAGCTCAGGCCATGAGTTTTGAAGCCCTTTCAACCGTTGCTCTGCCTTATCAATGACTGCCCGCTTCACCGATTCGGATAGCCTGGCGAATCCGAGGCGCAGAAACCAGGCATCCACCAGGGTGATGTCAAAAAGGCTCCGGCAACATTCAGCGCACCCCTCCCTGCAAAGAATCTCTTTTGGATATGCTGTTTTGCAGCGAGCATACCATCCATCGACCTCGGCAAGAAGCTTGGCGTAATCAGTAAAAATTTCTTCGTATAATGGTTTCATATATAAGAAAAGACGGCAAGAGTCCGCCGCCTTTCCAAAAACACCCTCTGCGAAATCGCACTACTCTCCGGTCAATTCGGTCCTGCCAAAGATAGCCTTCAGGACATACCCTTCCTTCTCGATGTTTTCCCTGCCACCCTCTTCCCTGTCTACAAGTGAGACAATTCCGAGAACCTTCAGCCCTTCCTCTTCAGCCCGTTTCACGGCTTTCATTGACGACCCTCCGGTGGTTACCACATCTTCAACAATCACCACCTTTGTCCCTGCAGGAAGGTTCTTCCTCCCCTCCAGCCACTGGCCGGTACCGTGACCTTTTGGTTCCTTCCGTATGATAAAGGCGTGTAATGGATTGCCATCCAAGAGGGCGGCTACTGAAGTGGCAGTGGCGATGGGGTCGGCTCCGAGGGTGATTCCACCAACGGCCTGGACTCCAGCAAACTCCCTGGCTGCCTGGTAAAAGAGCTTACCCACGAGGAACCCCCCCTCTGAATGGAGCGTTGTCTGCTTCCCGTCGAAATAAAAATCACTCTCTCGTCCGGATGCCAGGGTTACCCTGCGCTTCTCGTAGGAAAGCTCCATTATTATCTGCTTTAGGCGTTCGCGGTCGGTCATCTCTGAAGCTCCTTTTCGAATAGATCAAGTTGTGGCTCAGGGCCAAGACGTGGGAAACCAATTGGATATTCACCGGAGAAACAGGCGTGGCAGCAGGACTTGTCTTCACCCCCAGCAGCAGACAGCAGCCCCTCTCTGGAGAGATAGCCGAGGGAGTCGGCAGTGATGTAGCGGCGTATCTCCTCCAGTGTATGAGAGGATGAGATCAGCTCTTTGCGGTTGGGCGTGTCGATCCCGTAGTAGCAGGGATAGCTGGTGGGTGGCGAAGAAATCCGCATGTGGACTTCGCTGGCCCCGGCCTGCCTGACCATCTTCACGATCTTCCGGGATGTTGTGCCTCGTACAATCGAGTCGTCGATAACCACAACCCGCTTACCCTTTAGTACTTCGCGAACAGGGTTAAGTTTTATCTTTACGCCGAAGTGCCGGATCGACTGAGCAGGTTCGATAAAGGTGCGTCCTACGTAGTGGTTGCGGATCAACCCCATCTCAAAGCGAATCCCGGACTCCTCCGCATACCCCATGGCAGCAGGCATACCGGAGTCAGGGACCGGAATAACCACATCTGCCTCCACCGGATGTTCTCGGGCCAGCTGTCGTCCGAGTTCCTTTCTTACCTGGTAAACGTTTCGACCGAAAATGAACGAGTCGGGCCGGGCAAAGTATACATGTTCGAAGATGCAAGGAGAGGGTTCAACCTTTTTAAAGGGAAAGTGGGAGGTCAAGCCTCCCCGTCCGATGACTATCATCTCACCCGGTTCTATCTCGCGGATGAACTCGGCCTCGATGAGGTCGAGTGCGCAGCTCTCCGATGCAACAACATATGATTCTCCGAGTTTTCCAAGGCAGAGTGGACGAAAACCGTGTGGATCCCGTACGGCAACCATGCGTGTTTCGGTGATAAAGAGAAGACAATATGCCCCCTCTATCCGTTTAAGTGCTTCTACCACACGCTCTTCAAGGGTTGCGGCCTTTGAGGCTGCCAGGAGGTGTACGATTATCTCGGTATCCATGGTGGTCTGGAATATGGACCCCCAGGCCTCCAGTTCGGCGCGAATATATTGAGAGTTTACAATGTTACCGTTGTGGGCAACGGCTATTGAACCGCGGGAGTAGTTGACAAGGATCGGCTGAATGTTCTTGTAGACCGAGTCACCGGTCGTGGAGTAGCGGACATGGCCTATGGCGGCATCCCCTGGGACGTGTCGGAATATTTCCGGGTTTCCAAAGACATCCGCTACAAGCCCCATGCTTTTGTGGGAGTAGAGACGCTGACCATCCGAGGAGACGATGCCGCACGACTCCTGACCGCGATGCTGCAGGGCATACAGCCCCAGATAGGTGAGGTTGGATGCCTCGCGGTGGTTATAGATACCGAAAATGCCACATTCTTCTTCTGGCCTTGAAAAGATCATCTTGAGCCTTTCTACGAGTTACTTGTCGTTATACCAAGTTATTACGAACATACTCTGCAGCGTTTCGATACAGTATCAGCCCATCGCCATCTTCAGGCAACTCCTCGCGGGTCCAGCGGGGATGCTGGGTGTAGTGTACAAAGGCTTCAGGATGAGGCATGAGCCCCATTAGGCGACCAGTTGAATCGCAAAGGCCTGCAATGGAATTAAGGGAACCATTGGGGTTGAAGGGGAACTCTGTGGCTGGCAGGAGATACTCCGGATCGGAATATTTCAGCACTGCAAGATGGCCCTGCTCGATGCAGTCGAGTGTGCCAGAGGCATCGCAGAGAAACTTACCTTCACCATGTCTTACCGGGAGATAGATCCCTTTCTCCAAACCTTTTGTGAATATGGATGGGGACAATGGATCAGCCTTCAGGTAGCACCATCTGTCTTGGAACCTGCCACAGTCGTTGAAGGTCAATGTTACTTTCTGGGACAGGTACTCACCGTCAAAGCCGGGGAGTATCCCCATTTTGACCATCAACTGAAATCCGTTGCAGACCCCCAATATCAGCTTGCCGTCACCGATAAAACGGATGAACTGATCAACCAGTTTTTCACCGGTGCCGGAAATATCGGCATGCTTCAGCCTGTTGGCCTGTGCCTTGGCGCTCCCCAAATCATCACCGTCAAGAAAGCCGCCGGTCAGGTTGAGGAAATGAAACTCATCCAGCCGGATCTCGCCTGAGAGAATATCGGCTATGTGGGCGATCACCGCCTCGTCGAAACCGCCAAGGCGGCAGGCATGAGCCGCCTCTACCTCGCAGTTGGTCCCGTTGCCGGTTAATACTATTGCCCGTGTTGTAGTTGCCATCTTACAAGTCCCTCAATGTTTTCTGCCATGCTTCCTTCAACTCGTCTATCCCTGACCTGACAACGGTTGCGCCGTTAAGTCCGGCTACGGTCAGGAATCTCTCTTGGGTCACCTCGCCGATGGACGAGAAGCAGTTACCGTTCATGATTTTTTCAAACGCGTCCCGATGTTCCGGCCTAACAGTTACCAGATGACGTGAAGCCGATTCGCTGAAGAGCAGGGCCACGTCGGTCTTGTCACCCGGTTCACCCTTCCAGAGGACGCGAGAGAGCTCCAGTGTTATTCCGAAGCCTCCGGCAAAGGCCGATTCCGCTGCAGCCACAGCCAGCCCTCCGTCGGAGAGATCGTGACACGATGCAACTGTTCCGGCCAAAAGGGCAGAATGATAGGCCTTGTAGCGGCCATAGGCCTTAGCTGGATCGACCTGCGGGATACGATTACCTACCAATCCCTTCAGGGCAAGGAATTCTGAACCTCCCAGCTCGTCTCCGGTCTTGCCCAGAAGATAGACGATGTCACCTGGACGCTTGACATCCATGGTAACGGCCTTGCGGGCATCCTCGATCTTGCCGATAACCGAGAAGAGAAGTGTCGGAGGTATGGAGATCTTGGTTGTTCCGTCGTAGAAGTCGTTCTTCATTGAGTCTTTGCCCGAGATCAGAGGCAGGTTGTACTCCATGCAGACATCATAAAGCGCCTGGTTTGAGCGAACAAGCTGCGCCATCTTGTATGGGCCGTCAGGGGTCTTCTCGGAGAAGACCGGATCGCACCAGCAGAAATTGTCGAGCCCTGCCACCAGATCGAGTGATCCGCCGACTGCCACGTAGTTGCGAAGGGCCTCATCAATGGCATTGGCGGTCATATGATAGGTGTCGATATCCGAATAGCGAGGACAGATGCCGTGTGCAACCACCACCCCTTCGAAGGAGTCGAGGATAGGTCTTACAACCGCTGCGTCGGAAGGACCGTCATTGTCAATCCCAGTAAAGGGTTTGATCACGGAGCCACCTTGAACCTCGTGATCATAGCGTCTTACGATAGATTCCTTCGAGCAGACATTGAGGGATGAGAGAAGCGCGATCAGCTCTGCCGTATACTCACCCTTTGCCTCGATGACAGGCTCTTCATGCCGGGGTGGAATCCATTTCGCCGGGAGCTGCATCGGGGGGAGCCCCTCATGCATGAACCCCATCGGGATGTAGGCAACGGTCCGCTCGTTGTAGAGGATATGGAAGACACCGGAGTCGGTAAATTCCCCGAGAACAGTTGCCTCCACACCAAAACGATTGGCCATTTCCATGAATTCATCGATATTCCCGGGAGGAACAGCCAGGCTCATCCGTTCCTGGGCCTCTGAAATGAGTATCTCCCATGGATTGAGGCCGGGGTATTTCAGTGGCGCCTTGGCAAGATCCATCTTGCAACCGCCACATTCTCCAGACATCTCGCCAATGGATGAGGAGAGCCCCCCTGCTCCGTTATCGGTAATAAAGCGATAGAGTCCCTTATCGCGGGCACGGATCAGAAAATCGAACATCCGTTTCTGGGTGATCGGGTCGCCGATCTGCACTGCAGTGACCGGTGAGTTTTCATTCAACTCTTCTGATGAGAAGGTTGCACCGTGAATGCCATCCTTGCCTATGCGGCCACCGGTCATGACAATCAGGTCGCCCGGTTCAATCGACTTCTCATGGCTCGGCTGACCCCCCAGCTCAGCAGGCATGATACCAGCCGTACCGCAGAACACAAGGGGCTTACCGCAGAATCGCTCGTCAAATACCAGCGAACCATTGACCGTCGGTATACCGCTCTTGTTCCCTCCATGTTCCACCCCCTCAACCACCCCTTCGAAGATTCGGCGAGGATGAAGCAGGCGCGAAGGAAGTGGCTTGTCAAAGAACGGGTCAGCAAAGCAGAACACATCGGTATTGAAGATCAGCCTGGCGCCCTTTCCAGTACCGAATGGATCGCGGTTAACACCGACGATGCCGGTAAGCGCTCCTCCGTAGGGATCAAGCGCCGAAGGGGAATTATGGGTCTCGACCTTGAAAACGAGCGAGTGACTGTCATTGAATTTAATCACCCCGGCGTTGTCCTTGAAGACCGACAGGCAGAAGTCATTTTCGCCCAGTTTTTCCCGCACATCTTTTGTGGTCTTCTGTATGAAGCTCTTGAAAAGCGATTTGATCTCCTGTTTGTTGCCGCTCTCATCTTCATACTGTACCGTGCCGGAAAAAATCTTGTGCTTGCAGTGCTCGGACCAGGTCTGGGCGAGACACTCCAGCTCAACATCGGTAGGGCTCGCCCCCAGCCCCAGCTTGTGGCGCTCACTGAGCAGGTTCTGATCGCGGTAATGGGCCTGGATGATCTTCATCTCTTCAAGCGTCAGAGCCAGAACCCCTTCCCTGCTGATCCGCATCAGCTCCTCATCGGAGATTTCGAGATCGACCTCGCGTACCTCGGCCTTAGTTTCACCGGTCACCTTTGGTACGTATGCGGAGAAACCTCGCCTTGCAGCGAATTCAGGTGCTGAGAGAATTGTGTAACGCTGGATAAGTGTGTTGCAGAGGAGGCCGGTTACAATCTTTTCCATGTCACCAACAGTCAAATCGCCTTTTACCAGATATTGTACCGAGTGATACACCCCTTCACCTGGGGAGAATGTTCGAGCGGTCAGGTACTCTACAGCCTCTCGGGCCGTGCGGCCAACGTTGTCCGTTACACCTGGTCTGAAGCCGACTTCGACTGCAAAGTCGAAATCACCTCCATGCGGCCTGTCGAGTGTCCATGACTGGATCACCGGGTCGCAGAAAGGCCCGATTGCAGCCTGCTCCAGAAGTTCACGGGAAAGTTCTGCATCTATAGTATATACATCTATGGTCCGAACCTGCTCCACAGGAAGATGGATAAAATGCAGTATCTCATTTTTCACACGTTCGCCTCGGGCATCGCGAACGGTTTCCTTCAGGGCAATTTCTATACGGTGGGCCATTATTAATCCTTATGCAAGTAGAGTGTCCGGGTAGGAAACGGGAAAACTATACCAGTCTCTCCGAATCGCTTGATGATAAGCTCATTGATATTATCGGTTACCAGAAAGACCTTGGTATACTCCTCTACCCAGAAAAAGAGCGTTATGTTAAGCGAGCTGTCTCCAAAAGAGGTGAAGAATGCTTCAGGTGCGGGATCTCGAAGAACATCCGAAATTTCAAGGGCCGCAGATACCAGCGTCTTCTTGACTGTATCAACGTCGCTACCATATGCGACACCGACGGAAATCTTCCCTTTGGCGCGAACATCAGGAAATGCCTGATTTATCAGCGTACTGTTACAGAGATCGGAGTTTGGGATAATCAACAGGGTATTGTCCAGAGTCTTGATCTTGGTGGTACGAAGACCTATGTCGCTCACATCCCCCCAGTGGCCATCCTTGAGCTGAATCCGGTCGCCGATCCTGAACGGCTGATCAATCATCAGGGTAAACCCGGATATCATGTTGGCAAGGGTATCCTTGGCCGCCAGACCGACTGCCAGTGAGCCGACACCCAAAGCTGTGACGAGTGACAGAATATCATAGTTGAAGTGTTTCAGGATAATTATTAGAGCGGTTCCGATCAGGAATATAATGACCAGTTTCCCCAGCAGGGGTTTCAACTGTCGATCGAATCCATCTCCGTGCCGCTGTGCTATGCGGCCTGCGTACCACTCCAGAATTTCGTCGGCTGCCCGGCAGGCGATATTGGTCAGAATCACCACGTTGACAATGAAAACAGCACCGGAAACAGCCACCTGTAGCTTATCCGGCAACGGGAGGTACCTTACGGCAAAATAGAGCCCTGAAAAAACCACCAGAAGCGATACCGGTGGGGTAATTCTCTGAAGAATCCGATCATCCAGATCCGTTGCCGTAACAGAGGTGAATCGCGGTCCCCAATTGATCAGCAACCAACGCACAACCCTTGAAGCCACCCAGAACAGGGCAAGTATCAGGAATGAGATGAGGATCTCTTTCATCCAATAGAGATACAGACTGTCGGTCTCCTGGATGTGGTAAAAATCCAGAATTTTATCCACCGAAGACCCTCGCGAAGATGGTATCTACGTGCTTCAGATGGTACTGCAGGTCGAATGCTTCTCGGATCTCGGTTTCAGAGAGTAGGTTCCGCACGTCGGTGTCGTGCAGAAGTTCTTCCATCAGGTCCTTTTTCTGTTCCCAGACCTTCATCGCATTTCTCTGCACCAGCTCGTAGGATCGCTCACGCGAAGCCCCGGCAGCAGCGAGTTTGAGCAACACCCTCTGGGAATTGTACAGCCCACCCATCTGGTTAAGGTTTTTCTGCATGTTCTCTGGGTAGACGACAAGATTCCCGATCAGTCCGATGCAGCGGTTCAGCATGAAGTCAATGAGAATCGTGGCATCAGGACCGATTATCCGTTCCACCGAGGAGTGGGATATGTCGCGTTCATGCCAGAGCGCCACATTCTCCATGGCCGAAACTGCATACCCGCGGATCATGCGCGCCAGGCCGGTAAGGTTCTCGGATAGAATAGGGTTTCGCTTGTGCGGCATTGCAGATGAGCCTTTTTGCCCCTTACTGAAGAACTCTTCGACCTCCAGAACTTCTGTACGCTGCATATGTCGAATCTCTACTGCGAACTTTTCGATCGAGGACGCGATCACGGCAAGTACTGAGAAAAACTCGGCATGTCGATCGCGCTGTATAACCTGAGTCGAGCAGGGTGCTGGCTTCAGCCCTGCCTTGCTGCAGACGAACTCCTCTACCTTGGGATCAATATTGGCAAAGGTGCCGACTGCGCCGGATATCTTGCCGTAGGAAATAGTTTCGCGAGCCGCCTCCATTCTACGAAGATTACGGCGCATCTCGTCATACCAGAGTGCCATCTTGATACCAAAGGTGATCGGCTCGGCGTGAATGCCGTGAGAACGTCCGATCATCGGGGTCATTCTGTGCTCCATGGCCCGCTTCTTTATGGCCTCCATCAGTTTTCCTATGTCAGAGATGATCAGGTCCGAGGCCTCGGCCAGAAGCATGGCAAATGAGGTGTCAAGTACATCGGAGGAGGTCAGCCCAAGGTGGACAAAACGTGAATCGTCACCGATGTAGTCGGAGACCGAGGTGAGAAATGCTATCACGTCATGCTTCACGGTCAGCTCGATCTCGTCTATCCGGGCGACATCGAATTTTGCTTTTGACTTGATCCTATCGACTGCTTCTTTGGGGATATTCCCCAGTTCGGCATGTGCCTCACAGGCATAGATCTCGATATCCAGCCATTTCTGGTATCGGTTTTCAGGAGTCCAGATACGGGCCATTTCAGGGCGGGTATAACGTTCAATCATTTTTGAGCCTCTTCTGTTGGTATTTTAGTTCAAGGAGTTGAGTTGGATGATATTGATTGCCGACAATCAACCGGGGATCACAGCAGTTTTGCCCCCCCAGAAGTCTGCTTACTACCGTAAACGGGAGTTCAGGATCATTGTTCACCTCGGAGAGGTGTGCTAGAAAAAGCCCCTCCAACCCTTCATGAAGGATCTCTCCAAGCAATTCAACTGATTCGGAATTGGAAAGATGACCATGTCGTGATCGTATACGTTGTTTCAGATGCCAGGGATATGGTCCGTTCAGAAGCATCTCCTCGTCATGGTTGGTTTCGATCACCAGCGCCCGGCACCCTTTCAGTTTCTCCTTAACAAGCCTTGTGGCAATCCCTAGATCTGTTGCAACCCCTACCCTCCCCTCGCTACTTTCAAGTACGAAGCCTACAGGGTCTGAGGCATCATGGGTTATCGGAAAGGGGTCGATATGCAGATCACGAAATGTAAAGGAGTACCCGGATTCGAATTCCATCAGACTGGTCTTGCTAAAGAGCTTCCTGCTGGCAGACAATGTCGGATAGCTGATCAAAACAGGTATCTTCAGACGGCGGGCGAGTGTCCCTACACCGCTCACATGATCGCCATGTTCGTGGCTTACAAGGATTGCATCCAAGGTTGCCGGATCTACGCCGATACAGGAGAGACGCAGGCAGATTTCGCGTCCGGAGCATCCGGCATCGACCAGAAGACGTGTATCGCCGGATTCGACATAGATCGAATTCCCCTTGCTGCCGCTTGCCAGAAGAGATATTTTCACGTGAGCCTCAAGGATACAGCTTTCATCAGAGCCTCATCAGATCATGTTCATGTATTCAAGGGTTGCATCCACCGTTAGAGGATTGAGAGGAAGCAGGATATGGAAGGTTGAGCCTGGAAATTTCTCCTGGTTGAATCCGGCTGATTCCACCCATATCTCACCTCCATGCATCTCGGCTATACCCTTTGCAATGGCGAGCCCCAGCCCGGCTCCCTTGGCCTTGAAGGCAACTTTGCCCGTGCTGTGCTCTTCAATCTTGCCTGCCTCGTAAAACTTCTCGAAGATTCTTGCCTGATCATCGCGATCAATGCCAATGCCTGTGTCAGTAACGGTAATCTCCACGTAGAGGTGATGCTCTTTGCCTATCTCAACAACCCTGCTGGCGGGATCGGTTATCTCAGACTGTCGGTGGCTTATCAGAAACTTTGCCGAGGTTGAAACAATTATCCTTCCCCCGTCAGGGGTAAACTTGATCGCATTTCCGAGAACATTCGATAAAAGCTGGATCAGTCGTGAACTGTCCCCCCGTATCGGAGGTATCGATTCATCCAGATTGAGAACCAGTTCCTGTTTCCGCATGGTAAAAAAGAAGCGCAACTCGCTGATTGCCTCCTCTGTCAGGCGGTTTATATTGATATCTTCAAGTTTGAGCCGAAGTCTCTTCTCATCAATCATTGAGACATCCACCATATCCTTCACGATGTTGTCGAGACGAACCGCAGCATTTGATATGTTTTCTACCATTTCAAGGATCGTTTTATCGACCTGATCGGCCATATCGGACAAGATCAACTCTGTATACCCCATGATAACTGTCAGCGGCGTCTTCAGTTCATGCGATGCAAGTCCGAGAAAGGAGTCTTTCATCTTGTTGAGACGGGCGAGGTCGGCTGCACTCTTGCCAAGATTAATGAGGGTTTCACGCTCCTTGGTAATGTCCCGGAAGGTAGCCTGTACCAGGAACTGTTTACCGCTCTGACTGGAACTAAGGTTGACCCTGACCAGTACCGTATCACCGACTTTGCTGGTAAACTGCATTTCATCACTAAGATGCTCTCCAGAAAGCGCCTTACGGAATATTCCGTGAATCCTTGGGATGTTCTCGACGTTGAGGAGAAGAAGAAGCTTGGTGAACGGAAGCCCAGCCACCTCATGTGCCGTGTAACCGAAAAGCTCTTCGGCCATTTTATTGAGCATTCTAACTACTTCGTCACTGCTGATAACCACAATGGCATCCCCGGAATCCTCCATTAGGGACTTATAGAGCTGCTCTGACCGCTCCAACTCCTGACTGAGACTCTCAAGCTTTCGGTACGATGCCTGCAGCGCTTCGTGAGTGCCTGCCAGTTCACGATAATTGCGTTGAATCTCCTCATCACGGTTTTTTAGAGATTCAGACATGAAATTTATGTTCTTGGCGAGCTGGTTGAACTCGTAGACCGGCACTTCCTCGATCCGGGTATCAAATGAGCCGAGGGCAATTTTTTTCACCCCGGTAAGCAATGCCGATATCGGGTTCAGAATACTCCTGTTCACGAATACGACCAGGAACGAGAAGGAACCAAGAAGCGCAACCACAAGGACGAAAACGGAACGTATGATCTTGGCCTGGAATCTGGCATTCACATTTTCCACAGGAAAACCGACGTGAATCTTTGCTGCTAACTTGCCGTCAAATCCGTTTACACTGGTCACTGTTTCGTAATACTTGTGAGATGAACCTATTATGTAAACCTGCCGGCGGTTTTTGGTGGTAATAGTCCGTTGAATATCGTCAAGCTGGAGATGAAGAAAAACAGGATCATTGAGGAAGAGCTTGCGCCCAGATGGGTCGGTAACGATGCAGTAGGCAATCTCAGGGTTGCTTACAACCAGTTCGCGGCATTTTTCAGAGATCCCGGCCACATCTTTCAATTCCAGGCCGAGCCCTACAACCTTCTCCACATAGCTGGACATGGAACTGCCGATGCTCTTGGCACGCAGGACCAGCGTATTTATATTGTCCCGTCGGTCCTCGGCTATCTCCATGGCCGACAGGGAGAAGATAAGGATAAACAGGAAAATGAAGGAAAAGGAGGCAATCCTGAATTTGAGGGTATTATTCATGTCAGGCCATAAATACTAATTCCCGCATAGGGTGATAGCGCGGTCCATGCGCCGCACTGTTTCTGCGGCACCAAGGGTCTCGATCAGTTCAAAGATGCCTGGAGCGGCAGTTTTACCGGAAAGGGCAACCCTCGAAGGTTGTGCGATCTGTGGAAGCTTTATACCAAGGTCAATACAGAGCTGCTTGAAAACAGCGCCTATTCCGGCAACATTGAAGGGCTCCAGCCCGTCCAGCCTGTTTCTCAACTCCGAAAGTATGGGTGCAGTTTCCGGGGTCAGGAATTTTATCGCGGCTTCCTCGTCAAACTGACATTCGGTTTGATAGTAGAAAAGGGCTCCATCAGCCATCTCAAGCATGGTTCGGCTACGCTCCTGAAGCGTTTTCACAACTGCAGAAAGTGAGGGTCCTGAGCCAGGTTCTACCGCGCGCTCCTTAAGGAAAGGGACAAGAAGTTCCGCAAGACGTTCAGGGTCACCGGTCTTTATGTAGTGGGCATTCAGCCAGAGGAGCTTGTCAGGATTGAAGACACCGGCAGATCTCCCCACATCCTCTATGGAGAACTTCTCGACCAGTTCGTCACGGCTGAATATCTCATCATCGCCATGACTCCATCCGAGGCGGACCAGGTAGTTCACCATCGCCTCGGGCAGGAACCCCATGTCTCGATACGACATGACGCTGGTCGCACCGTGGCGCTTGGACAGTCGGGTCTTGTCGCTTCCAAGGATCATGGGGACATGCGCAAACTGGGGAATCGTGTAGCCCAAGGCTTGGTAGAGGAGTATCTGGCGCGGAGTATTATTTACATGATCGTCACCCCGAATAACCATGGTGATACCCATGGATGCGTCGTCTACCACAACTACAAAATTGTAGGTCGGGGTCCCGTCCGTGCGCTGAATGATAAGATCGTCAAGTTCATCATTATTAAAGGATATAGACCCCTTGATCAGGTCATTGAAGGCGGTGCACCCCTCTTCTGGTGCGCGGAACCTGACAACCGAAGGTTTGCCAACAGGGTGATCGACAAGGTTGCGGCATGTTCCGTCATACTTGGGCTTGCGCCCTTCCCTCATTGCCGACTCCCTTTTGGCCTCAAGCTCTTCTGACGTGCAGTAACAGCGATAAGCCTTGCCGGTCTCCAGCAGTTTGTTGACATGCTCTGCATAGAGCGGGAAATTGTCCGACTGATATATCGGCCCCTCATCCCAATCAAGTCCAAGCCACTCCATCCCCTGAAGGATGGCATCAACTGATTCCTGGGTGGAGCGAGCCAGATCAGTATCCTCTATCCTGAGGATGAAGGTTCCCTTGAGTTTCCTGGCCAGAAGCCAGTTAAAGAGCGCGGTCCGCGCTCCTCCTATATGAAGATACCCGGTCGGGCTTGGGGCGAAACGGAGACGGATGTCGGACATGGTCACTCCTCGCGTATCTGATAGGGGGTCATTCCCCTAATGGTTCATCTGTATCGGCAGTTGCCATTGACAATGAACCGCCAGCTACCCTGTACTTTTCTGATGCCCAAGAACCCAGGTCGATCAGTCGACAACGCTCGCTGCAGAATGGCCTGTCCGGATTGGTTGTCAGGATTACCGGACGGCGACAGGTTGGGCATGGCAACTCAATAATTGACATCTTAAAGAGACCTCAATTCCTATTGCTGCCGATGCAGATACAGAGGAAAACGCTTCATGAGTCCATTCACACGCTCCTTGATGGTACGCAGGTTTTCCTCATTGGAAGGATCTGAAAGGACTTCAGCTATAAATCCGGCAACCAGTTCCATTTCTGCCTCTTTCAGTCCGTGACTGGTTGCGGCTGGTGTTCCGATCCTGATCCCTGAAGTAACAAAGGGTGAACGGGTTTCAAACGGTACCGTGTTTTTGTTGACCGTAATGCCTGCTTTGTCCAGAGCTTCTTCAGCAAGCTTTCCGGTGATTTCGGAACCGCTGAAATCGATCAGCATAAGGTGGTTGTCCGTGCCGCCACTGGTAAGCTTGAAACCCTTTCTGACCAGTGCCTCTGAAAGCGCCTTTGCGTTCTTCACTATCTGATGCTGATACAGCTTGAATTCTGGTTGCATGGCCTCCTTGAAGGCAACAGCTTTTGCAGCAATGACATGCATTAACGGTCCGCCCTGGATACCGGGGAAAATCTGCGAATTAACGGCCTTGGCAAACTCCTCGCGACAGAGAATCATTCCTCCTCGTGGACCACGAAGGGTCTTATGAGTGGTAGTGGTGACGAACTCGGCATGCGGGACAGGACTCGGATGAAGCCCGGCAGCCACAAGTCCTGCGATATGGGCCATGTCGACCATGACCACGGCCCCAACCTTATCTGCAATTTCCCTGAAAGCAGAAAAATCGATGATCCGCGGATATGCGCTTGCGCCAACAACGATCATCTTCGGTTTATGCTCGACAGCCAGTCGCTCTACCTCGGTGTAGTCGATTGTCTGACTCTCCTTGGATACTCCGTAGGGTACGATAGTGAAGAAGCGGCCGGAAAAATTGACTGGACTACCATGCGTCAGATGACCGCCATGGGAGAGGTTCATCCCAAGGATGGTATCCCCAGGCTTGCAGGCAGCGAAATAGACTGCCATGTTGGCCTGGGAGCCGGAATGGGGCTGGACGTTTACGTGGTCTGCGCCGAAGATCTCCTTGGCACGGTCAATTGCCAGCTGCTCTACAACATCAACGTGGTGACAGCCACCATAGTATCGTTTACCGGGATACCCTTCAGCATACTTGTTCGTAAGAAGGGATCCCTGGGCCTCAAGTACCGCTTCGGACACAAAATTTTCCGAAGCAATAAGTTCGAGATTGTATTCCTGACGCTCCGTCTCAAGCCGTATGGCATTAGAGATCTCAGGGTCAAACTGTTGAAGAATTGACATCTGCTAACTCCTTGTATACATGATGGGAAAAAGCAAACGGGACCGTAAGTCCCGTGTTGGAAGAGTGGGGACAGCACCGGATATGCCCCCGAAACTGAAATGAATTACCCCGGTAGAAATTCACTCTACTTACTGCAGAATTCACGTTCCAGCTGGGTAATTTTATCAAGCCGATTTTGGTGCCGACCACCTTCGAATTCGGCATCCAGCCAGGCAACTACCATATCGCACGCTGAATCTGGGCTGAGCACCCTCCCCCCAAGCGCCAGAATATTTGCGTTGTTATGCTCTTTGGACATCCGCGCCATGAAGCTGTCGGTCACCAGAGCAGCGCGGATTCCAGGGACCTTGTTAGCGGCTATGGATATCCCAATGCCGGTACCACAGATGACTATTCCACTGTCAGCATTTCCGCTTGAAACTGCCTTTGCAACCTTTTCCCCAAAATCCGGGTAATCGACCGATGCATCAGAATCTGTTCCCAGATCGATCACCTCTATAGAGCGTCTCCGAAGGAGATCCGCAATCAGACCTTTGAGGGGAAAACCTCCATGATCGCTGCCAATGGCAATTCGCATCACCTTCTCCTATATCTTTTTGAACAGGAGACAGGCGTTGGTGCCGCCGAAACCGAAGTTGTTACTAAGGGCATACTCGATCTTCGCATCCCGGGCTGTATTGGGTACATAGTCAAGATCACATTCAGGATCCGGCTCCTGGTAATTGATGGTTGGAGGAACAACCCCCTTATACATGGCCATCAGAGTGTAGGCCGCTTCAATGCCGCCTGCAGCTCCCAATAGGTGACCAGTCATGGACTTTGTGGAAGAGACCATCAGTTTTTTTGCATGATCGCCAAAGGTGCTTTTGATCGCCATGGTTTCGTAATGGTCGTTCATTGGAGTCGACGTGCCGTGAGCGTTGATGTAGGTTACCTGATCAGGGGTAATCCCGGCCCCTTTCAGTGCCATATTCATGCAACGTGCAGCACCCTCACCGCCTGGGGCAGGCGCTGTCAGATGGAAAGCATCTCCGGTAAGGCCATAACCAACTACCTCTCCGTAGATCTTTGCACCTCGTTTCTTCGCAGCCTCGTACTCTTCAAGTACGATTATACCAGCTCCTTCGCCCAGGACAAAGCCATCCCTGTTTTTTTCAAAGGGGCGTGACGCTCCGGTTGGATCATCGTTGCGTGAAGAAAGAGCTTTCATGACCGAGAATCCACCAATGCCAAGTGGGGTAACGGTCGATTCCGTGCCGCCTGCTATCATAGCATCCGCATCACCGCGCTTTATGATGTGATAGGCGTCGCCGATTGAATGCGTTCCAGTTGCACAGGCGGAAACCGATGAAATATTCGGACCCTTCGCACCATATTTAATCGAGATATGGCCAGGCGCCAGGTTGATGATCAACATCGGGATAAAGAACGGCGATATCTTCTTGTATCCCCCTTCCATTACCGCCTGGTGGTAACGCTCGATAGTTGGCAGACCTCCAAGCCCGGCACCCACCAGCACTCCGACACGCTCTGCGTTGGATTCATCAATGACCAGCCCGGAATCCTCCATGGCAAAATGCGCAGCTGCCAAGGAATATTGAATGAAGAGGTCCATTTTCTTGACCTCTTTCTTATCGATGAAGTCCTCGGGGTTGAAATTCTTAACCTCGCCGGCGATTCTCACAGGAAAATCGGAGGCGTCAAAGCGGGTTATCTGGGCAACTCCGGACTTGCCCGATGTCAGTGCAGCCCAGTTACTGTCGTTACCGGTCCCCAGAGGGGTTATTACTCCAACTCCCGTAACCACAACTCGTCTCATAGATACTTTCTCCTGGAATACCAGTTAAAAGGGTGCCAACATAGGGCACCCGTGAAAATGAGGAAGAGATTTTCCCCATGTATGTGCGATTGATGAATCTTAGGTATGCTCAGTGATGTATTCGACCGCATCCTGAACGGTCTGGATCTTCTCGGCGTTTTCGTCGGAGATCTCAATATCGAACTCCTCCTCAAGCGCCATCACCAGCTCAACTGTATCAAGAGAATCTGCGCCGAGATCGTCCATAAACGATGCCTCGTTGGTTACCTGAGTCTCATCGACACCAAGTTGCTCAGCGACTATCTCCTTAACTCTTTTTTCTATTGTGGACATTACTCATACCTCCGTTGATATAGTACCTTTACAGGCTGTGTGTGCGTGTCTTTGCTTCATAACACGAATCGTTGAAATTGCAAACGAGATTTTTACATATACATGCCGCCATTTACGGCAATGACTTGTCCTGTAATGTACCCTGAAGCCTCAGCTGCAAGAAAGAGCACGGCGTTGGCAATATCCTCGGGCGAACCAAGGCGTTCCAGAGGGATCTGTGCGGTAAGTTCGCCACGTACTTTTTCCGAGAGTGCATCTGTCATGGCAGTGGCAATAAAACCGGGCGCCACTGCGTTGACGGTAATGCTGCGTTTGGCAAGCTCACGTGCGTTGGATTTGGTTAGGCCTATGAGGCCTGCCTTGCTTGCGCAGTAATTGGCCTGACCGGCATTCCCCATCTGACCAACGATCGAAGCGATGTTGATGATTCGTCCGGAACGCTGCTTGGTCATGACCTTGGCAACAGCACGTGTACAGAGGAAGGCTCCTTTCAGGTTTACGGTCAGAACTGCATCCCAATCCTCATCCTTCATGCGGAGCAGAAGACCATCACGCGTTATTCCGGCATTGTTTACCAAGATATCGACCCTGCTGAATGCCTGCACAGCTGCCTCGATCATCCTTTCGGCATCTTCAGCAACCGTAACATTACCCTGAACAGCAACCGCTTCGGCTCCAAGCTGTTTGAGCTCCGCAACCACGGCCTCGGTTGCTGCCTGGTCGATGTCAACGGCTACGATCTTGGCACCCTTGGCTGCAAGGGCCAGGGCAATACTTCGACCGATTCCTCGCGAAGCGCCGGTGATTACTGCTACCTTTCCATTGGGCATAAATTACTCCTTGTCGTTCTAAACGCTGGCTGTACTAAATTATACTCAGAGAGCCTGAAGTGTTGTCATGTCCTCCAGATTGCTTGTAAGGGACTCCTTGTTTATCCGTTTGACAAGCCCTGAAAGGACCTTGCCGGGGCCAATCTCCACGAAACTCTCTACCCCGAGCGAAACCATCCGGCGAACCGACTCATCCCAACGGACAGGAGAGCTGACCTGCCTTATCAGCAGCTCCTTTATCCTGGTGCAATCCTGATTAGGTTCTGCTTCTACATTGGAGACAACCGGGAGGGTCATCGGACTGACAGCAATACCGGCCAGTGTCTTTTCAAGTCTCTCTCCGGCAGGTATCATCAGTGAGCAATGGAATGGGGCACTTACCGGCAGCAGCATCGCCTTGCGATATCCACGTCCCTTTGCAATTTCGATAGCCCTGTTGACAGCCGCAGTATTGCCTGCAATGACAACCTGCCCTGACGAATTGAAATTTGCCGGAGAGACTACCTCACCTTGCGCAGCCTCTGCACAGATTTCCTCCAGAACAGCCGGTTCGACACCAAGGATTGCGGCCATGGTTCCAGTGCCAATCGGTACAGCCTCCTGCATGAAGGCACCGCGGGCACGGACTGTTCTGACAGCATCTGCGAACGAGAGTGATCCGGCGGCCACCAAGGCAGAATACTCACCAAGTGAATGACCTGCAAGATAATCGGCGTTCAATCCTTTTTCTTCCTGGAGCACACGGAGTGCCGCAACACTGACGGCCAAAATTGCCGGCTGGGTATTAGTGGTCAGTTTGAGGTCCTCTTCCGGTCCGTTGAAGCAGAGAGTGGAAAGTTTGAAGCCCAGAGCTTCATCAGCCTCAGAAAATACGTTGCGTGCTATCGGGAAGTTGTCCGCCAGATCCTTTCCCATTCCAGCGTATTGCGACCCCTGCCCAGGGAAGATAAACGCGCGTTTTGCCATAATTGAAAAATCCTTTCTCTTTCTACCACCGTACTAATGCGGATGCCCATGTAAGACCGCCACCAAAAGCGTCAAAAAGGAGCAGGTTGCCGGGCCTTATCTTCCCTGCCCTGTTTACCTCGTCGAGTGCTATAGGGATAGATGCAGATGAAGTGTTTCCATACTTGTGGAGGTTTACGAATACCTTATCATCAGGAAAACCTAGTCGCTTGGCGATCGCGTCGATGATGCGGCGATTTGCCTGATGCGGGATAAAAAGATCGATGTCACTCAAACTGATACCGTTGGCATCCAGAGCTTCATGGGCAGCATCCTCCATGGCCCTTACCGCCAGCTTGAAGACCTCGTTTCCCTGCATATTGATGTAAACGAGTCTCTTGTCCAAGGTCTCCTGCAGTGCAGGGTTGCGATTTCCCACCCCAGGCTGGTGAAGAAGGTCCCAATAGCTGCCGTCGCTGTGGATATGCGTTGACAGAATGCCTGGACCGTTCTCTGAATCCTCGGCACCAAGGACCACTGCTCCAGAGCCGTCACCGAAGAGACAGCAGGTGCTTCTGTCGGTCCAGTCCACAACGCGGGATAGCACCTCAGCACCTATGATCAGCGCCTTGCCGATGCTCCCGGTTTTGATCATATTGTCTGCAAGGGAGAGCCCGTAGAGAAACCCTGAACAGGCCGCAGAGATGTCAAAGGCTGCAGCGCGGGTGGCTCTGAGGTTGTTCTGAACCAGGCAGGCGGTGGCTGGAAAGGGGAAGTCGGGAGTAACCGTTGCTACGATAATAAGGTCTATCTCTTCGGGAGCAACACCGGCCATAAGCATTGCACGCTCAGCAGCCTTAGTGGCTAAGGTCGAAGTATATTCATCCTGAGCGGCAATTCGGCGTTCACTGATCCCAGTCCGACTTATGATCCAGTCATTACTGGTTTCGACCAGACTCTCCAGTTCACCGTTTGTGAGAACCTTTTCTGGGACGGCAGAACCTGTCCCCAAGATCGCTGCCCGGAGGATGCGCTCACCCATTTTCAGTTGGCCGCCGAATCTTTAATCGGTTCAACCTGCTGCAGTGCGAGAGCAAAGTTCTCCTGCAGCTTCTCAGCCATCTTCTGGTTCACCCCACGCTGGGCATACTCGTGCGCAAATCGGATGGCATTCTTAATTGCCTTGGTGTTCGAACCGCCATGGCAGATCATACCGACTCCGTCTATGCCGAGAAGAGGTGCACCACCATACTCAGCATAGTCCACCTTCTTCATGAATCTCTGAAATGCTGGGCGGGCGAGAAGAAAACCGATTTTGGGCAGAAAGCTCTTCAGTATCTCTTCTTTGAGCATCTTCCCAACAGCCTCCGAGAGTCCTTCTGAAAGCTTCAGGACAACATTCCCAACAAAACCGTCACAAACCACAACATCAACTGCACCGTTGAAGATATCCCTACCCTCAATATAACCGGCGTAATTTAGATGCGCTTCCTTGAGCAGCGGATTGGTCTCTCTGGTCAGTTCGTTCCCTTTGCTCTCCTCCTCGCCATTCGAAAGTAGCCCGATTCGCGGTGAGTCGATGTCCATGATACAGCGCGCATATACGCTCCCCATGATAGCAAATTGAACGAGATGGATCGGCTTGCAGTCAACATTACCCCCAACGTCCAGAACAAGGGTTTTCCCCTTAAGAGTCGGAAATATCTGAGCGATGGCAGGGCGTTCGATACCCTTGATGCGCTTAAGCACAAACATTCCCGCAGCCATGGTGGCACCGGAATTGCCTGCGCTTACAACTGCTTCGGCAGAACCGTTCTTGACCAGGTCGAAGGCAACTCTAATGGATGAGTCCTTCTTTTTACGCATTACGTCGGAGGGTGAGTCGTGCATCCCCACAACCTCGCTGGCATGATGGATGGAGATATCAAGCCCCGTGGTGTCGTGGCGGGCAAGTTCCGCGCGAATCCGCTCTTCATCTCCCACCAGCGTGACAGACAAACTGTATTCGCGCGCAGCAATAACCGCACCCTCGACCTCGACGCCGGGAGCATTGTCACCCCCCATTGCATCTATCGCAACTCTCATAGTAGCCTTGGACCGTTCAGGTGTCAGTGAGGAGGGTTATAGGTCTTCGGATTTGAGGACTTCCTTCCCCTTGTAGGTTCCACAAGAGGGGCAAACACGGTGCGGAAGCTTGGGAGCCTTGCACTGCGGGCAAACAGCTGCTGCCGGCGGTGTCAGAAAATCGTGCGCACGTCTCATGTTTTTGCGCGATTTGGATGTCTTTTTCTTGGGTACTGCCATAATGGTACTCTCCTTATTTGTTAACTATCCAGCTTTAGGTTTTTCAATGCACTGAAGGCGAAACTCCCCCGCTTGCCAGCGCAGTCGCATTCCATCTGGTTAAGATCAGTCCCACAACTACTGCAGAGTCCCCGACACCCTCCACTACAGAGTGGTTTCATGGGGAGCTCCATTATTACATGCTCATCTACTTCGGGAGAGAGATTGATCTCATCGCCTTCATAGGTCGCCGAAATCAGTTCATTCTCGCCTAGTTCCACCTCTTCATCAAGAGAAACGGCTTTAGTGGCCTTGGTGTAGAAAATGGTGAATGATGACCTGAGGTGCATGTCAAAAGGTGACAGACAACGCGAGCAGGTAAGCATCACGTCTGTTTCCACCAAACCTTCGACACGTATGTGGTCATATTCTCTGAATGACTTGAACTCCAGCGCGAGCGGCGAGAGAAATGTACATATCCCTTCCGCCTGTAGAGAAAGCAGTGTCGGATGTTCCCCAACCGCTTCAATGGCCGCCGAGCAACGCACACTGTCGGTTATGTCCTTGATACGGATTACCAACTGGTGGTCTCCTCTGGCCTGTTCCCTGACATTCAAAGCTACTCAGTATAGTGATACCAAGCAGTATGTCAAGGACTTTTGCGGCACCAGCAATGGCTTTTGCGGTCTTTTCATAACGTATCATCGTGCAGAATGCAAGAATTAATGAATCTGAAAAACAGCTACAGGCACCAACTTACATCCCCCACCCCCAGACGAAGAATCTCGGGTCGATCAGCAATAAGACTTACCACTGAACTTACATCAGCAGGAAGAATGCCACCGTCTACAATCAAATCGAGATTGTGACCAAGTTC
Organism: uncultured Geoanaerobacter sp.; assembly: GCA_964528055.1. Classification (GTDB taxonomy): domain Bacteria; phylum Desulfobacterota; class Desulfuromonadia; order Geobacterales; family DSM-12255; genus Geoanaerobacter. The sequence goes on from CAZGQM010000021.1 coordinate 30,740, forward strand.
CTTTTCGATAAAATGTGGGTCTCCGATCGGCTCTTCACCTGAGAGGTTTGCGCTTGTGGTTACAATCGGATGCCCAAGCGCCTTAACTATGGCTAAGCATATCGGGTTGTCAGGAATACGGATTCCGACAGTCTTCTGGCGGGTAAGCAGCAGATCAGGTACAACGCTTCCGGCATCCAACACAAAGGTGAATGGACCTGGAAGCAAACGCCTCATCACCTTGTAGGCATAGTTGCTAACCTTGGCATACCGAGCCACTTCAGAAAGCTCTGAGCAAATAAAGGAGAAAGGTTTCTTTCTTTCTCTTTTTTTAAGCTGATAGATTTGTTCAATCCCGCGCTTGTTAAAGATACTGCATCCGATGCCATAAGTGGTATCCGTTGGATAGGCTATTATGCCTCCTCGATCCAGGGTCTCTTTTACTCGGTCTATGAGACGTTGCTGTGGATTACAGGGGTTTATCGAAAGAAGCATGGTCAGTCATCCGGATTAAGGGTTACAAGATCTTTATGGACAAACCTTCCGTCCTTTTGAATCAGCATGTCGTCGAACCATATTTCTCCATCGTCGGCAAGCAATTTCACCATATCCCAGTGGACCGCTGATCGGTTGCCATTATCACACTCGTCGTAACACTGTCCAGGGGTGAAATGGATCGACCCGAATATCTTTTCGTCAAAGAGAATGTTACGCATGGGTCGCCTAATTCCAGGATTGACCCCTATGGCAAACTCGCCGATGTAACGGGCTCCTTCATCTGTGTCGAGGATCCTGTTCAAGTTCTCATCCATTCCAGAGCATGCGGCCTTTACAATTTTTCCCCTGGAGAACTCCAGTCGGATACCGTTGAACTCCTTCCCCTGATAGATGGTTGGACAGTTGTAGGTAATATACCCTTCCACAGAGTCTTTTACCGGGGCGGTGAAGACCTCTCCATCAGGAATATTGAATCGACCGTCACACTTGATGCCGGGTAGCCCTTTGATGCTGAACAAAAGATCTGTGTCTGAGGCCTTGATCCGCACCCTGTCAGCCTTATCCATAAACTTCTTCAGCCTGTCCTGCTTTTTAGATTCTAGCGCCCAGTCGATACAGCAGGCGGCAAAGAGATACTCTTCGTACTCCTCCAGGCTCATCTTCGCCTCTTGGGCACCTCCATGGGTGGGATAGCGTGTAACAACCCATCTGGTATTCTTAACCCGCCAGTCTTGGATTGGACGCATGATTTTGGAATGAGAGATCATGCTCGCCTGATCAGCATTTGCCATCACCATGGAGTTGTCAGCTGCAGAGATGGCGATAAAGACCGTTACCTGCTTCATAAAGTCGAGTTTGTGCTGAGGGAACCACTCTAGCTGTGACTTGGTAGCATTTGCGTAAAATCGGCGGGTTATCTCTGGAAGGATAAAGTCATACTCGACATATTTAGCGCCTTTTCCAAGGCAGAGGGTGTAGAGTTCTTTGACCAGAGGTGCAGCCTCAAATCCGGATGCAGATAGCAAGACAACATCACCTTTTTTTACCCTGGCGGAGTAGTTGACAAGCAGATCAGCCAGCTGATTAATTCGAGGGTCTTTCAAAAAAACCTCCCAATAGCGATAAAGATACAATGAAAAAGGATCTACAATCTCGCTTCAGAACTTACCGCGTTCAGATTCCAGTATGACCGAACCCGCCAGAACCACGGATGGTATCGTCCAACTCTGAAACCTCTTTCAGGATAGCGCGCACTACCGGTGCGACCACCAGTTGTGCGATTCTTTCGCCATGTCGTATGATAAACGTCTCTGAACCGTGGTTAACGACAATAACTCCTATCTCACCTCGGTAATCACAATCTATGGTGCCGGGACTATTGAGCATGGTAATGCCATGCCGTAGCGCCAGTCCACTTCGAGGCCTTACCTGTGCCTCATACCCTTCAGGGAGGGCAATGGCTAGACCGGTTGGTATAAGTTTCCGAGATCCCGGTGTCAGTGAAAGCTCCGTCTCCAGATCCGCATAGAGATCCATACCTGCAGCATGGAGTGTCATATATTCTGGAAGGGGATTTGTTGAAAGGGGCCTTATACGTTTTATACGAACGGTTATCAGCTGCATAGCTCATTTCCCATGAACAACCATGATATGGAAATAACATCTAAATATTGCATACTAAAGAACGAGAGAGGTTGCCAGGGGAGGCACCATCCCCGGCTTGCCGAGCAGAACTAGGTTGAGAGCGAGATCGGTAAACATTGACTGGCAGAGATCGAGTACATTCTCAGCAGTTACTTGATCAAACCCGCTCATGATTTCATCGAGCGGTTGATATCGACCGAAATAGATCTCATTCTTGGCCAGTTTTGACATACGGTTATCGCTACTCTCCAATGAAAGAAGGATATTACCCTTCAGTTGCTCCTTGGCAGCAGAAAGTTCATCAGAAGTCAACGGATCGATCTTTAAACGCCTCATCTCGCGCAAAATAATGGAGACGACCTCATCCATCCGCTCCTGGCTGGTGCCAGCATAGACCACCAGTGAGCCGCTGTCAGAATGGGAAGCCATATACGAGTAGATGGAATAAGCAAGCCCCTGCTTCTCACGCACCTCCTGGAAGAGACGTGAACTCATACTTCCGCCAAGTATTGCATTGAGGATATATGCCTCGTACCTGCGTGGATGGTTCTGTGGGAGGGCACGTGTACCTAGACAGAGATGCAGCTGTTCAAGTTCCTTCTCAAGGTGATATACACCCTTAACGTGCGATGGAATCGGCGTATCGGCTCGCTCTCTACCTGCAGGGACAACACTGAAGATGGTAGAAAGCAAACGGAGAAGATCATCGTGGTCAACCTTCCCTGCTGCAGCGATGATAATATTTTGTGCGTTGTAGGTTCCATTTTTATGTTCGAAGAGAACATCGCGGTTAAGACTCTCAATGCTTTCCTCGGTGCCAACAATGGGGCTTCCCAGCGGATGTCCCTTCCAGAAATTCTGGTAGAACAGGTCGTGAATAAAATCGTCGGGGGTATCCTCCAGCATATCGATCTCCTGGAGTATTACCTTTCTCTCTTTCTCTATCTCGTCAGGATCAAAAACGGAATTGAGAAAGATATCCGACAGAAGGTCTATAGCCATTGGGAGATGAGAGCTCAAGACCTTGGCATAGTAGCAAACATATTCGCGCCCGGTGAATGCGTTGAGCACACCACCAACCGCATCGATCTCACGGGCTATATCGAGTGCAGTGCGTCGGGAGGTCCCCTTAAACATGAGGTGTTCTATGAAGTGAGTGATGCCGTTCATCTCAAGGGGTTCATGTCGTGAGCCACTGGTGACCCAGATCCCGATGGAAACGGAATGTGCGTACGGTATCTGCTCTGAAACTACCCTGATACCGTTTGTAAGGAGTGTTTTATTGATCATGGCTGATACTATACCGTGAATCGGGGAAAATGCCAGAGAGGCATTGGATTGAGGAGAGCAGTACGGGGCAAAAAATTAGGGTGATCCTGAATCGGATCACCCTAATTAATCAGAAACTCCGTGGTTATTTCTCCAGGGTCGCGCCAAGGGCCTCTTTGCGGGATAACTTGATCTTACCCTGCTTGTCTATACCAATACACTTAACAAGAACCTTGTCCCCTTCCTTGAGAACGTCGGTTACGTTCTTCACCCTCTCCGTATCAAGCTCGGAGATGTGAACAAGACCATCTGTTCCGGGGAATATCTCTACAAAGGCGCCGAAATCCATAACCTTCTTGACGATACCGCTGTAAAGCTTACCCTCTTCTGCTTCTGCTGTAAGATCACGGATCATCTGAATCGCCTTGTCGCACGCCGACTTGTCGTGGCTGGCAATATTTATCTTGCCGGAATCATCGATATCGATGCTTACGCCTGTGCTCTCGGTGATGCTGCGGATAGTCTTGCCACCGGAACCGATGACGTCGCGGATCTTGTCGCTCTTGATCCAAATGGTGGTGATTCGTGGTGCATAAGTCGACAGGTCGGCACGAGCGTTAGAAATGGTCTCTGCCATCCTGTCGAGTATGTGGAGTCGTCCCTCGCGGGCCTGCGCAAGTGCTGTCTGCATAATTTCGCGGGTTACGCCGGTTATCTTGATATCCATCTGGAGTGCGGTGACGCCGTTTGCAGTGCCAGCTACCTTGAAATCCATGTCTCCCAGATGATCCTCATCGCCAAGGATGTCAGAGAGAATCGCAACATCATTCCCCTCCTTGATGAGTCCCATGGCAATGCCTGCCACTGGGGACTTGATCGGAATCCCTGCGTCCATCATGGAGATTGAGCCTCCGCAGACAGACGCCATTGAAGAGGAGCCGTTGCTTTCCAGGGTGTCTGAAACGATCCTGATGGTATAGGGGAAATCGTCGTGTTTAGGAAGTACACGGGCAAGTGCGCGTTCCGCAAGAGCGCCGTGACCTATCTCTCTTCGACCGGGAGCAAGGCGGAAACTGGTTTCGCCTACAGAGAAAGGAGGAAAGTTATAGTGAAGCAGGAAGCGTTTCTTGCTCTCTCCATACAGTGAGTCGATTCGCTGCTCGTCAATTGAGGTGCCAAGGGTAGCGGCGACCAAAGCCTGGGTTTCGCCGCGCGTGAAGAGCGCCGAACCGTGGGCTCGGGGCAGAATACCTGCCTCGGTAGAGATCGGGCGGATGGTCTTAGTATCACGACCGTCAATTCGTTCTCCGTCCTTAATAATGTGCTCACGGACAAGCTCATATTCAAAATCGTTAAGGAAACCCTTGATCTCCTTGTCGCGTCCCTCATAATCAGCTGCCAGCGCAACGATGGTTTCAGCTTTTATGGCATCGATCCGGTTATGACGGTCCCCCTTGGACTTGATACGAACGGCCTCTTTCATCCCAGCGTAGGCAAGTTCCTTGGCCCGTGCCTTGAAAGCCTCATCCACAACAACCGGAGCAATCTCACGCTTGGCTACGCCGGCTTTTTTACGGAGCTCCTCCTGGGCATCCAGGATCGCCTGGATTGACGCATGACCAAAGAAGATTGCTTCAAGCATGATCTCTTCGGATACCTCGGCAGCGCCCCCTTCAACCATGCATACCGCATCGCGACTGGCCGCAACCACGATCTCCAGTTCACTCAGTTCCAACTGCTCTGCAGAAGGGTTTGCAATCATCTCACCGTTAACCCTGCCGACCTTGACACCTGCAATAGGACCAAAGAAGGGGATGTCGGATACCTCCAATGCAGCAGATGCGCCGATCAATGCAAGGATGCCGGGGTCGTTATCCTTATCCGCGGAAACTACCGTGGCCATGATCTGCGTGTCGTTTAAAAAGTTCTCTGGGAAAAGCGGGCGAATCGGGCGGTCTATGAGACGGCAGGTGAGGGTTTCGTTGTCCGAAGGACGACCTTCGCGCTTGAAAAATCCACCGGGTATCTTTCCTCCCGCATAAGCCTTTTCCTGATAATTAACGGTGAGGGGGAAGAAGTCCTGACCATCCTTGGCAGATTTGGAAGCCACCGCAGTGACGAGTACCATTGTATCGCCGCAGCTTATAACTACTGCACCGTTGGCCTGCTTGGCCATCTTGCCGGTTGATATGGTGACGGTTCTGCCACCTAGTTGTGCCTGTACGATCTGTTCCATTATTTTACAGCTCCTCAACTTGGGATGGTGTTGGGGCCGTCGATAAAAGGGCTGATTCCAAATCAATGTGCAATCTTTGTTGGCTCGTCTTCGGATTGCCAACATACTGTCCAGTATGCCTTCATCGCCTCAATCCACGCCGCCTTGATTTCATTTTTGATTTGAGATCAGAAAAATATTAGCCGTTTTATCCACGCCCCCAACAAAAAATAAATGGGCCGTCAAGCCCATTGTGAAAAACAAAAAGGCAATATATCCCGGTGCGGGATATACTGCCTTCGCTTACCTACGGATGCCAAGCTTCTCGATGATGGCCTTGTAACGATCGACATCACGGGACTTGATATAGTCGAGCAGCCTCCGGCGCTGGCCGACGATCTTCAGCAGACCCCGGCGACTGTGATGGTCCTTCTTGTGGATTTTGAAGTGCTCGGTCAGGTACGTGATCCGCTCGGTCAGGATGGCAACCTGAACCTCGGGAGAACCGGTATCGCTGTCATGACGCTTGTGGCGGCTGATAATCTCCTGCTTTTTTTCAGTTACGAGCATGCGCACACCTCCTTTCTTTGATTGATAAATAACTGCAAATGACTGCAGTAACTGTGTTTAATACCACATCAACTGCTTGAAGTAAAGGAAAAGCTACCTAAAAACCCTGAGCATTCGTAGGGTTTCAACTCCATTGTGGTTGACCCCTTCAGCAACTGCAAGCAGTTGTCCTTCGCTTGTAAGAATGACCCGTTGACCTGGGACGGCCCATCCACCAGACACCACTTCATCTCTGGATGGTAGTAAACCATGGGCAACACGACGGGCAGCGGTCTCGTTCAGTTCCAGTTCTCCCAGATGGGAAAGGACAGACTGAGGTGTAAACAGCAGTTCCTGGATATTCTGACGGGTCAGGAGGTCGGCAAGTTCATCTAGGGTAAATGAATTGCTCAGAATGAATGAACCGCTTTTAGTTCTGGACAGGGATGTCAGATGGGCGCCGCATCCAAGGCGTTCACCCATGTCGTGAGCCAGGGTTCGAACATAGGTACCACGGGATGAACGAACTGTAAATGCCACTTCGGGTAAATCGATTTTATCGATGGTCAAGGAATTAATGCAGATTTCGCGGGATGCCCGCTCTACTTCGGCCCCCATCCTTGCAAGTCTGTAAAGAGGCACTCCGTTCTGCTTGATGGCTGAAAACATCGGCGGCATCTGCAACAGAATGCCGGTAAACTCCTCTGTAATGCCTGAGAGGAGTTCGGGTGTTACGTGGTGCCAGTCACGCTCCAAGATGATGCTGCCGGTACAGTCCTGGGTATCGGTTGACACTCCGAGACGCATGACCGCACGATACTCTTTTTCAGATTCATCAAGGAACTGGATCGACTTGGTCGCCTCACCAAGGGCCACAGGGAGTACACCAGTTGCAAAGGGATCGAGGGTTCCAGTATGCCCGGCCTTCTTCTCCCCTGTCAGGCGTCGGACCATGCTCACCACGGTGTGCGAGGTCATCCCAGCCTGCTTGTTTACCACCAAAAACCCGTTATGCGTCACAGGACCTTTTCCAGATGCATGAAAACGCGGTTTCTCACATCATCCAGCTCACCCTCGAGAGTACATCCTGCCGCATTATGATGACCTCCACCTCCAAAAGCAGCAGTCAGGCGGGCAACGTCAACCTTTCCTTTTGAGCGGAACCCGACCTTCCATGAATTCGGGTTCAACTCACGGAAGAGGATAGCCACTTCGACTCCTCTTATGGAACGTGGGTAATTTATAAAGCCATCGGTCAGTTCAGGCCCGGTCCCAGTCTTAGAATACATGTCTAGTGTTACGGTAACGGAAGCGACATCTCCACGGGATGAAAACTGAATAGTAGAAAGCACCTGAGCAAGGAGTAACAATCTCTGCCGGGGCTGGCTTTCATAGAGCTTTTCAGAGATGTCCCAGGCGTTTACCCCGCAAGCTATCATCTCAGCTGCAATGGTAAAAGCCTCTGGATTTGAGTTGGAGTAATGAAACGAACCGGTATCGGTCATGATCGCAGTATAGATGCAGAGTGCCATATCACGTGAGACAGTATGGCCTGCAGCCTTGATTATCCTGTAGATAAGGGCACCGGTGGCCGATGCTGCTGGATCGATCAGGTTGAGAAGACCGAAATCCTCGCAGGAGAGATGGTGATCAATGTTAATGAAGGCATCGATAGAGGTACACTCTCTTACCGCCTTCCCAGCGCGACGGAATTCACCAACATCCAGTACAAAACAGATGTCGTACCTGCGCTGCGGGATACTATTGAGAACTTTGTTTGCAAGAGGAAGGAAGGAGTAGAGTTCGGGAACCTGATCGCAGATATGTATGTCAACATCCTTGCCGATTGCTTTGAGGTAACAGGCAAGTGCAAGGGAGGAGCCTACAGCATCGCCATCCGGGCCTTCGTGCGTAGTTATGAGGAAGGTGTCTGCCCTCCTGATAGCCTCATTGATCTTCTGTATCGTCGTGGTGCTCATGTGCCTTAATCTCGCGAAGGAGTTCGTCGATGCGGTTGCCTTTGTCCAGTGAGTGATCGTACTTAAAGACAACCTCAGGGACAAATCGCATGCGGAACTTCTTTCCCATTTCCTTGCGGATAAATCCACGTGCGCTGTTCAATCCGGCCTCGGTCCCCTTCTTCGCGTCGTCATCACCCATTACGGTAAAGAATACCGTTGCCAGATGCATGTCGTCGGTAACTTTTACTCCAGTAATGGTAACAAACCCGATACGTGGATCCTTTAGCCCTTTCACAAGCAGTTCCGTCACCAGCACATGAACTGCTTCACTTACCTTATCAGACCTTTTGAACATATAGTATCTATTCCCTAAAGTACTCCAGCTACTTTTTCCATCTCGAAGGCTTCTATAATATCACCGATCTTAATGTCGTTGTAATTCTCCAGTCCAATTCCGCACTCGTATCCATTGGATACATCCTTCACGTCGTCTTTAAATCGGCGAAGTGACGACATCTTTCCGGTATAGACAACTACGTTGTCGCGCAGCAAGCGTACCTGAGCATTGCGAACGAATTTGCCGTCCTGAACGTATGAGCCTGCTACGTTTCCTACCTTGGGAACTGAGAAAACCTCACGAACCTCAGCTCTGCCAAGATACTTCTCACGAAGCGTCGGTTCAAGGAGACCTTCCATAGCCTTTTTGACATCCTCTACCGCGTCGTAGATGACATTATAGAGGCGAATGTCAACCCCTTCCTTTTCGGCCATGGCATGGGCTTTAACCTCGGGACGAACACTGAAGCCGATGATAATGGCGTTTGAGGCAGTTGCCAGATTGACATCTGTCTCGGTAATCGCACCGACACCAGAGTGTATGACGTTGAGACGCACAGCATCAGTCGAGAGTTTGCGCAGCGTTTCACCGATAGCCTCAACAGAACCCTGCACATCGCCTTTGACGATGACATTAAGATCCTTGACCTCTCCACTCTGAATTTTCTTGTAGAGGTCCTCAAGAGAGAGCTTGCTGTGTTTCGCCAACTCTACCTCCCTCTGTTTGATCTGTCGGAGGGTTGCAATCTCTTTGGCCTGCTTCTCGTCCTTCATGGCAACGAACACGTCACCTGCATCCGGCACACCAGGAAGGCCGATCACTTCAACTGGGATTGATGGTCCAGCTTCTAACACCTTTTCTGCACGGTCATTTTGCATGGCACGGACACGGCCCGAGTGAACCCCTACCACGAAATAGTCGCCAATCTTAAGTGTCCCCTCCTGAACAAGCACAGTGGCAACCGGACCTCGTCCCTTGTCCAACTTTGCTTCAACGATGGTCCCCTTGGCCAATTTGCTCGGGTTTGCCTTGAGATCCATCAGGTCTGCCTGGAGCAGGACCATCTCAAGCAATTCCTCAAGATTGAGACGTTTTTTTGCGGAGACCTCAACAATCGTCGTGTCGCCACCCCAATCGGATGACTGAAGTCCGAACTCGGTAAGTTCCTGCTTGACTCTGTCAGGCTTGGAATCAGGCTTGTCTATCTTATTGATCGCAACAATAATCGGAACGCCAGCTGCCTTAGAATGATTGATAGCCTCACGTGTTTGTGGCATGACCCCGTCATCCGCTGCCACCACAAGAATTACGATATCGGTAACCTTGGCACCGCGTGCACGCATGGCGGTAAACGCCTCATGACCCGGGGTGTCGAGAAAGGTTATTTTTCGTCCATTCAGCTCAACGTCGTATGCTCCAATATGCTGAGTGATACCACCAGCCTCACCGGCAATTACGTTTGCTTCGCGTATGGCATCAAGAAGCGAGGTTTTGCCATGATCTACGTGCCCCATGATGGTAACCACCGGCGGACGTTTCTCCAGTGACTCCGGCGCATCAGGTACTGTCTCGATTATCTCTTCAAGGTCGATGGCAACATTCTCGATCTCGTAACCGAATTCGTTTGCCATAATGGTTGCAGTATCGACGTCCAGTGGATGATTGATAGTAACCATCATCCCCTGCTTCATAAGAACGCGAATCAGATCTGTGGCCTTTATCCCCATCCGCTTTGCAAGTTCACCGACTGAGATAGACTCGGAAATCCTGATTAGCCGCTTGATTGCCTTTGGCGTCGTTATCTCTGTCTTTCGACCCTCAGTTACCCTTTCCTTCTGATGCTTTTTCTTGCCTTTTCCTGACTTTGGACCAGGCTCAAAAACACGCTCTCTCTTCTCAGCCAGATCGGCCTTGCGTACAACCTCCTTCTTCCGATCTACACCCTTCTTTGAAGCACCAGGCTTGCCACGATCACCTGCAGGAGGTGCAGCAGCAATAGCTACCTCGACTCGCTTCTTACCTTTGCGATCATCCACAACTGGCACCGGTGCTGCTGCAGGAGGAGCTGCATCACGTGAAGGCGCAGGCCTTTCGCCAGGGCGCGAAGTTGCAGGTCGCTGTGTAGCAGGTCGCTGCGGGCCACGTTCCTGTGGACGCCCGGCGGAAGGGCGCGTCATGTCACGGCGATCTGTTGGAGCCTCTTTGGTTCGGACGCCAGGAATCTCTACCCTGCCGAGGATTACCGCCCTGTTGGCGGTTGCTCTCTGTACAGGGACAGGCAGTGGCTCTTTGGGAGCAGGTGGTGCAATCTTCTCAGGGATTGGTGGTTGAGGAGGAGGTTCCGGTTCCATCTTCTCAGGTTTAACCGTCTCCTCGACTGTTGCAACCATCTCCTTCTTCGGCTCCTCTATCTTAGGAGGCGCCACAGTAACTGTCTTTTCTTTGGCTATGACAGGCGGGGGTTCAGGTACCTGCGGTTCGGGGACCTCGACAGGCTGTTCTACAATCTTGGCCCGACGCCTGATTACAGTACTTGTTACCCGTGTCTCTTCCTTGGGCAGATCACTTGATGTGACAGCCGTCTTGGGTGCCGGAGCTTCGAATTTCTTTGCATCCGCCTCATCGATCATTGCCATATGGTTCTTGACCTCTACTCCAGCATTCTTAAGCCTGGACATCAGTTCCTTGTTATCGATACCCAGTTTATGGGCCAGTTCGTACACGCGGATTTTACTCATTCGTGCGCCCCTTCCTCAGAAAAAGTCCTGAAGCGTTCTATCTCTTTTGTAACTGCTGCTACAAAACCGCCGGGCGCAATTGCAACAGCACTTCGCAGCCCTTTACCTAAGAGTGAGGCTAATCGGTCTCGACTCAATACCTTGAAACAAGGGATTGAGAACCTTGCCGCCAGGCGGTTAACCTTCAGACCGATATCAGAAGAAACATCGGACGCAATAATAACAAGGCCGGCTCTCTGTTTTCTTATCGCTTCGTCCACTGAATCACTGCCGGAAACCACCTTGCCAGCCTTGTTAGCCAGAGCAACATAAGAGGCAATCCGTTCCTCAAGTCTGTCTGCAACCAGCTGAACCAGAGTGTCAGAGGGCCCGGAAAGAACCTGGCCTTTGAAAGAGCGTGAAAACTGATTTCTTCGAAGAGCCTCTACTAGGCAGCTTCGCTTAATGCAGGTATATGCACCACGGCCAGGCAGTTTCGCCTGAAGATCAGGGATCAATGTGAGATCAGGCGCCAGCACAAAACGAAGGAGATCACTCTTCTCCTTGACCTGGCGACACCCCAGACAACTCCGCTCTGGTGCAGTTTTACGCATGCACCTTACACTTCCTCTCCTGTTGGCGCGGTTACTTCGGTTGCAGTTGGCTCCGCCCTCTCTTCCTTGGCTAACGACTCCACTTCCTCAGGAGCATTAGAGCCATCATAGGAAGCGAATTCAAGCAGTTCGCCTTCAGCCTGGCGCGTTTCGCTCTTCATGTCGATCCGCCAGCCGGTAAGCTTTGCGGCAAGGCGAACGTTCTGCCCACGTTTGCCGATTGCCAGCGACAGCTGATCATCAGCTACGACGATCTCCATGGCTCGGCTATCCTCATCTATAAAAACCTTAGTGACCTGTGCAGGAGACAGGGCATTACAGGCAAATCTTGCAATATCCTCAGACCACGGGATGATATCGATCTTCTCACCACGGAGTTCCGAGACCACATTCTGGACCCTGCTACCGCGCATTCCGACGCATGCTCCAACCGGGTCGACATCCGAATCATGCGAATAGACGGCAATTTTTGCACGGCTTCCCGGTTCACGAACCACACCCATGATTTCCACAATCCCTTCAGCAATCTCGGGAACTTCAGCCTCGAACAGCTTGACGAGCATACCGGGATGAGTACGGGAAAGGATGATCTGAGGACCTTTGGTGGTCATACGTATGTCGGTGATAAGGGCCCTAACACGGTCACCTTGACGATAGACCTCACGCGGAGCAAGCTCCTTATTGGAAAGGACCGCCTCGGCACGCCCCAGGTCTATAACGAGATCTCCTTTTTCGTATCGTCGCACCAGACCGTTGATCACCTCGCCAACGCGGTCCTTGAATTCGTTAAAGATGGTCTCGCGCTCAGCCTCGCGCACCTTCTGGATTATTACCTGTTTAGCAGTCTGGGCGGCGATACGGGAAAACTCGCTGGATGGAAGCTTCATCCCTATTGAGTCACCAAACTCCACCTCAGGGTCCTCTTCGCGAGCTTCATCCAGGGTAATTTCCTTGTATGAGTCCTGCACCTCTTCCACGACAGTCACAAACTCGAAAAGTTCAACCTCGCCGAGTTCATGGTTAAAGTGAGCTTCCAGATCCCGGGTGTTCCGGTATTTTTTGTTGGCTGCGGTAAGTACAGCCTGCTCAAGGGCTTCTACTATAACCCCTCTATCAATCGCTTTTTCCTTAACGATCTGATCGATGGTGTGTTTCAAATTGAAATTTGTTTCCACGTCTTTATCTCCTTGGCAATAGTAAAAAAATGCGCCGGATAATTAATTGCTATCAAAACTCAAATTCGAGATTGGTTTTTGCGATCTTGTCTAGGGGGATCTCGGCAAGTTGCCCTTCCTTAAGTTGAAGCTGAACAAGTTCCCCTTCCAGCCCAAGCAGTGTCCCCAGGAAGGTCTTGCGCTTGTTCCCCTCTGCGTCAGAAAGAAGCTCAAAAGTTCTTACCTTTACAAGGCGTCCGGTAAAGCGATGGTAATCCTCTTTCCGTTTGATCGGGCGGTCAAGGCCAGGAGAAGAGACCTCCATGGTGTAGGCCTCGCTGATGAAATCTTCGATATCCAGAAGCTGTGAAATCTCGCGACTTACATCGGCGCAGTCATCAAGGTTGATCCCGCCGGGCTTATCAATGAAAAAGCGCAGAACCATTGACCGGCCAACGCGCTGGTATTCGACATCAACCAGCTCAATTCCAAGTGTTGTGAGGAGCGGCTGTGCCAGTGCTGTTACTTTGTCTATAACCGATATACTTGACATGCTTAAACCAAAAAAAAAGCGAGCTGGAGAGCTCACTTTTTAGTAGTGAACGTGAATTGTTCGTAACATTTAGCATCAGCAACTGTAAAAAGCAAGCGTTTTTTTTGGTTTAGTACGTGACTGTAAACAGATATTCTTACATTTACAGGTTCTGCGCATACTGGCAAATGTTGCCGTAGACACTTTTTAACGCAGCTGTTCTGTATATTTTCAAGGTTGCTGCAGCCCAAATTGGAGTTAGTCACCTCGTAGGCTAACTCGAACAGCCTCCTGGCCTTTTATGGACGCTTTACTCAAACCACCTGCTCTGCGGGTGGTCATGACAATAAAGCTGACAACAATAAGCATAAGCAATAAAACTGCAACTGCTGTTAGACTGCAGAGCAGCAGAAACAAACTTGCTGAAACCTTTAGCATCTCGGCAATTGCTCTAATGCATGCCATAGAGGAACTCCTGCATAGTACTGTTATCCACCTCAGAAACTGGCAGCCTTGAGCCCAGAGATTTTATGTTCCTCAGGCAAGCCCTGGCAGATATTCACATTCTGCCAGAGCTGAAGAAGTGCCGAGCCTATTTTTCGTATTTTAACGCAGCAAGCTTCTGGTAATACTCGAAGCGGTTTGCGGTCCAGTCGCTGGCCTTCTTCATTAATAGTCCCGCGACCTCCGGATTTATGGTATTTAGCACCTTGTATCGGTTTTCACCGTTTGCAAACTCCTCGAAACTGGTGGTGGGAGCTTTGCTGTCAAGCTGCAGTGGATTCTTGCCAGCAGCGGCCAGGGAAGGATTGTACCGATAGAGTGGCCAGTAGCCAGAAGAAACCGCTTTCTTCTGTTCGTCCACGGCAGTAGTCATATTGATACCGTGCGCAAAGCAGTGCGAGTAAGCAATGATTACCGACGGTCCGTCATAGGCCTCTGCTTCGATGAAGGCCTTGACCACCTGGGCCGGATTGGCCAGAGAGACATTGGCGACATAGACGTAACCATAGGCCATGGCCATCATCCCCAGGTCCTTCTTGGCCATAACCTTGCCGCCTGCGGCAAACTGTGCCACGGCACCTATCGGGGTAGACTTTGAAGCCTGTCCGCCGGTGTTTGAGTAGACCTCGGTGTCGAGAACAAGTAGGTTGACGTTTTTCCCGGAGGCTATGACGTGATCCAGACCTCCATAACCGATGAAGGGGTGATCGGATAAATGGCAATAACTTCGTTGGTGGCGTGGGCCACATGTGCAGCGGCACTGTTGCCGTCAATGGTTACCATATTTCTACTCATCTATAATGTCTCCTGTTATGAAGATACGGTAGGGTTGGTCTTTTTATCGCCCTGATTTTGGTCTATGGCGAATGCAGCAGGGGCGAATACAGGATTCGCCCCTATCAGTACATCGATTCAGATATTCTGCACATCCACTACGGCGATTGCCGCCATCTTGACTATGTCGTCAACGCTGTCGCCACGTTGCAGAACATGAATAGGCTTGTTCATCCCCATCAGGATCGGGCCGATTGCTTCGGCCCCACCCAGGTGATGCAGCAGCTTGTAGCAGATGTTGCCTGAGTTGAGGTCAGGAAAAATCAGGATATTGGCGTTAGACTTGAGTTTCGAGAAGGTAAAGCCTTCAAGCAATTCAGGAACAACGGCCGTATCGGCCTGCATCTCGCCATCCACAACCAGCTCAGGTGCGCGTTCCTTGACTATCTCCACAGCCCGCCTGACCTTTTTTGCCTGGGGGTGGTTGACCGAACCGAAGTTTGAAAAGGAGAGCATGGCGACGCGTGGTTCGATATCGAGCATACGAACCTTCTCGGCTGCAAGTATGGCGGTCTCTGCCAGCTCCTCGGCAGTCGGGTCGATGGTGACGGTCGTGTCGGCCAGGAAATAGACGTCATTCTTGAATACCATCATGTAGAGGCCATGCACGCTGGCCAGCCCTTGCTGCTTGCCGACCACTTCCAGCGCCGGGCGGATCGTTTCAGGGTAGTGGGTATCAATCCCTCCCAGCAGGGCATCGGCATCTCCCATATGAACCATCATGGCTCCGAAATGGGTACGTGATTTGCGACGAAGTAATCGCCCTGATTCAGAGAGGGTAAGCCCCTTGCGCTGCCGAAGCAGGTAAAGCTCGTTGGTGTATTTTTCTGTCAGTTCCGAGTCAGATGGATCGATGATCGGCACATCCAGATCAATATTTAGCTCGGACATCTTTTGAATGATCTTATCCCTGTCGCCGATCAGGATAGGCTTGGCTATCCCCTCCTCAACCAACTCCTTGGCTGCCCTGATGATCTTTTCGTTATCCCCCTCGGGGAAGGCGATTGTCTTGGGATCGCTCTTGGCCTTGTTGATGATCATCCGCATGATCTCTTTTGATTTGCCCTGAGTTTTCTCAAGATGTTCGACATACTTGGCCATATCTTCAATCGGTTGACGCGCAACGCCTGTCTCCATTGCAGCCTTTGCGATGGCCGGAGCGACATGCAGCAGCACGCGCGAATCGAACGGCTTGGGGATGATGTAATCGCGACCGAAGGCAAACTTGACATTGCCGTAGGCCTTACTGACCGAGTCGGGCACCTCTTCGCGGGCCAGCTGTGCCAGAGCATGAACGGCTGCGAGTTTCATCTCTTCATTGATGCAGCTGGCGCGACAGTCCAGTGCCCCGCGGAAGATGAACGGAAACCCAAGGACGTTATTGACCTGGTTGGGATAGTCGGAACGGCCCGTGGCAATCATGACGTCACCACGAACCGCATAGGCATCTTCCGGGGTAATTTCAGGATCAGGGTTGGCCATGGCGAAGATAATCGGGTTGGGTGCCATGCTGGCGACCATCTCTTTGGTAAAGGCACCTTTGGCCGACAGGCCGAACAGCACGTCGGCACCGTTGGCAGCCTCTTCCAGGGTCCGAAAGTGGGTGTCGGCTGCAAAAAGCTCCTTGTAGGGGTTCATCCCCTCAATGCGCCCCTTGTAGATAACCCCCTTTGTGTCGCACATGATCATATTGTTCGGCTTAACCCCGAGGGCTATTGCCAACTTGGCGCAGGAGTTTGCGGATGCTCCGGCGCCGTTGACAACTATGCGGATGTCTTCGATATTCTTGCCGACCAGGTGCAGTGCATTCAAGAGTGCAGCAGAAGAGATGATGGCGGTGCCGTGCTGATCATCGTGGAAGACAGGAATCTTCATTGTTTTTTTAAGTGTCTCCTCGATATAGAAACATTCCGGGGCCTTGATATCTTCCAGGTTGATGCCGCCAAAGGTCGGCTCCAGGAGTTGGCAGGCCTTTATAATCTCGTCCGGATCCTCGGTATCAAGCTCGATATCGAAGACATCAATGTCGGCAAAGCGTTTGAAGAGGATACCTTTCCCCTCCATAACAGGCTTGCCGGCCAGGGCACCCAGGTTGCCCAGACCAAGCACTGCGGTGCCATTGGAGACAACCGCCACCAGGTTCCCCTTGGCGGTGTACTTATAGGCGTCCTCAGGGTTTTGCTGGATCGCCAGGCAGGGCTCTGCTACACCTGGAGAGTAGGCCAAAGAGAGATCAGCGGCTGTCTGGCATGGTTTTGTAGAAATTACTTCAATTTTTCCTTTACGGCCCATTGAATGATAGTTAAGTGCATCCATTTTTTTGCTCATAATCTGTTATCTCCCTTTTCGTAGTCGTTGTTGTTGCTTAGGTGAACTAATACAGATCAAACTAGAGATTACGTCCTCATCTTTATTCGCGGTTTGTAGATCTTCAAGAGTGCCTGAGCCATCTCGGCCGGGCTGTCCGCCACGCTGATTCCGCACTCCCTGAAAATCGCCACCTTTTCCGTTGCCGTCCCCTTGCCGCCGGAGATGATTGCGCCGGCATGCCCCATCCGCTTCCCCGGAGGGGCGGTGATGCCTGCTATGTAGGCTGCCACCGGCTTGGTCATATGCTCTTTGACAAACCTGGCACCCTCCTCCTCCGACGTGCCGCCGATCTCCCCGATCATGATGACCGCTTCGGTCTCCATACCGCCTTCGGTGGAGGCCATGACCGTAACCCTGGAACTGCCACGGTCAACCACCAGGCTGACGTACAGCTCGCGGGCGATGTTGCGGACCTCATCAGGGGTATGGGCCAGCTTGACCCCTCCCCCTTTGCCGCGTCCGCCGGCGTGGATCTGGGCCTTGACCACCCAGGGGCCTTCACCCAGGCGCTTGGCCCACTCCCGGGCACTGGCACCGTTGTAACAGACATGCCCGTCCGGGACCGGCACGCCGAATTCTCTGAGAATCCCTTTTGCCTGGTATTCGTGGATATTCATC
>CAZGQM010000022.1:0-2227 GCA_964528055.1 uncultured Geoanaerobacter sp.
TGGCGATGTCGCAGTTCGTGCTGGCGTTCATGTCGGCCGAAGGCAGCGCTGTCCACCTGCTGAACGGCGACCTCGCCGGCGCGAACGTCCTGCGCGCGCTGCTCATCGCCGCCGGCGCCATCCCCGGCGCACAGGTCGGCGCACGGCTATCGCGGCGCTTCAAGGGCCCCGTGATTGCACGCCTGCTCGTGATCGCGCTATTCGTCGTCGGCGTACGCCTGCTGCTCTCCGGCGTGCTGTAGCGCGGCTCCGCCTCCCGATCGTTGCGCTTGCCGCCGCAACCTGATGCACTAAGCCCAACCAACAACCAGCGACCAACGACCAACGACCAGGAGACCAGCGACCAGCGACCAGCGACCAACAACCAGCGACCAACGACCAACGACCAACGACCAACGACCAACGACCAGGAGACCAGCCTTGGATTATCTGTGGTGGAAGCACGGCGTCATCTACCAGATCTACCCGCGCAGCTTCCAGGACTCGGACGGCGACGGCGTCGGCGACCTGCAGGGCGTCATCGACCGCCTCGATTACCTGAACGACGGCACCGAGCGTTCGCTGGGCGTCGACGCGATCTGGTTCTCGCCGACGTTCCCTTCGCCGATGGCCGACTTCGGCTACGACGTCTCCGACTACGAGGACGTACACCCCGACTTCGGCGACCTCGCCACGATGGATCGTCTCATCGCCGAAGCGCACAAGCGCGGCATTCGCGTCATCCTCGATTTCGTGCCGAACCACTCGTCGTCGCAGCACCCATGGTTCATCGAGTCGCGCTCGTCGAAGGACTCGCCCAAGCGCGACTGGTACGTCTGGCGTGACGCGAAGGCGGAAGGCAGCCCGCCCAACAACTGGCTCGCGGCGTTCGGCGGACCGGCCTGGGAGTGGGACCAGAAGACGCAGCAGTACTATCTGCACTCCTTCCTCGTCGACCAGCCTGACCTGAACTGGCGGAACGCGGAGGTCGAGGCGCGCATGCACGACGTGCTGCGCTTCTGGATGAAGCGCGGCGTCGACGGCTTCCGCATCGATGTGATGGACCGCGTGATCAAGGACCCCGACTTGCGGGACAACCCGCCCGAGCCGGATCGCCGCTGGGTGCGCTTCGGACAGGCCTTCCTGCAGCGGCACGTCTACGACCAGAACTGGCCCGAGGTCATCGACGCCGTGCGCGAGATCCGCAACGTCGTCGACGAGTTCCCCGAGCGGATGACCGTCGGCGAGGTGTTCGGCCCGCCCGAGAACATCGTGCGCTACTACGGTGGCGACGACCTGGACGGGCTGCACCTCGCGTTCAACTTCCCCTTCGTGCGCATCTGGAACGACCGCTGGACCGCGGAGAACGTTCGGCGGCACGTCGACGCCTTCGAGGCCGCGCTGCCATCCGACGGCTGGCCGAACCACGTCTTCGGCAACCACGACGTCGACCGCTTCATCAGCCGCGTCAACGGCGACGGGCGCGGGCGGGAGCGCGCGCCCGTCGCCGCGCTGATGCTGCTGACGCTGCGCGGCACGCCGTTTGTCTACTACGGCGAAGAGATCGGCATGGAGAACGTTGCCATCCCGGAGGACATGCTGCAGGACCCCGCGCGCAAGTACGGACGCGGCCGCGATCAGGAGCGCACGCCCATGCAGTGGTCGCGCGACGGCGGCTTCACGTCGGGCGCGCCGTGGCTGCCGTACGGCGATCTCTCGCGCAACGTCGACGACGAGCGCGGCGATCCGGCGTCGCTGCTCTCGCTGTATCGTCGTATCATCTGGTTCCGGCGCTCATCCGACGCGTTGCGCTTCGGCGCCTACGCGCCCGTCGACGGCCTGCCCGCCGGCCTCTACGCGTACACCCGCATCGACGGCGCCGGCCGTCTGCTGACGCTGCTGAACTTCACGAACGAGCCGATCGCGTTCGAGCTGCCGGCGTCGCTGCGCGTCGCGGAGACGATCATCGGCACGCACGACCTGGCAGCGCCATCGCAGGCGATCACGCTCGCGGGGAACGAGGGCCGGCTGCTGCGGCTGGAGTGAGCAGTGGCGAGCGGGCCTACATCAAACAAACCGTAAGGACAGGTCTTCTCGAAGAGTCGCCGCAGGAGACAGACCTGTCCGTCTCGTCGCCATGCCACGAATGGATCGCGGCAAGCGCAGAGCGGCGCCCCAGCCCTGGAGTCTCATGCGTCTCCAGAAATCGCTCGATCATCGCGTTGACCTGATCCGGCACCTCGAGCTG
>CAZGQM010000022.1:2327-3640 GCA_964528055.1 uncultured Geoanaerobacter sp.
AAGTCGGCTGCTGCGGTTAGGGTGAGCGGCGGCAAGCGCACACTCGATAGCCGTAGGGACAGGTCTTCAGACCTGTCCGTCTCGTCGCCATGCCACAATGGATCGCGGCAAGCGCAGAGCGGCGCCCCAGCCCTGGAGTCTTGCGCGTCTCCAGAAATCGCTCGATCATCGCGTTGACCTGATCCGGCACCTCGAGCTGGTGAAAGTCGGCTGCTGCGGTTAGGGTGAGCGGCGGCAAGCGCACACTCGATAGCCGTAAGGACAGGTCTTCAGACCTGTCCGTCTCGTCGCCATGCCACGAATGGATCACGGCAGGCGCAGAGCGGCGCCCCAGCCCTGGAGGCTCGCGCGTCGGTCTATCTCACGAAACAGCCCTTACGCACGCGCACAGACGGACAGGACTGAAGTCCTGTCCCTACGGGTATGCGGCGCGCGCAGCGCGATCTACGCGGGCGCGCGCGTCTCCAGAAACCGCTCGATCATCGCGTTCACCTGGTCGGGCACTTCGAGCTGGTGGAAGTGCCCGGACGCGGCCGTCTTGCCGGTGACGACGTCGGGGCACAGCTCGCGCAGCCGGCCGACCCGGTCGATCTGCGGATCCGCCTCGACGTACAGCACGGGCGCCCGCGTCGAACGCAGCGCCGCCTCATCATCGAACGCGGCGATGCCCTCGAACGCCGACGCGACGACGTGCATCGGCGTGCGGCACATCGCGTCGAGCAGACGCTCTTTCAACGCCGGATCGCTCGTCGCCGTGAAGAACTGGCCCGCGGCGAACTGACGCACTGCGTTCGCCCCGTCCGGCGAGCGGAAGCCGGCGATAAGCTGTGCGATCAGCGGCTGCAACTCGGCCGGGAACAGGATCGCCGGGTCGAGCATGACGATCGCGCGCGGAAGGTCGGGGCGCGCTGCTGCCAGCGACAGCGCGATCGCGCCCCCCATGCTGTGTCCGACGACGACCGGCTTCACGAGGCCAAGCTCGCCGCAGAGCCACGCGATATCGTCGGCGAAGCCCGGAATCGTGTACTGCTGCTCCGGCTTGTCGCTCGCGCCGTGGCCGCGCAGGTCGACGGCGATGCAGCGATGCGTCGCCGAGAAGTGCGCGACCTGCGGCGCGTGGTACGTGCGGTCGCAGCACCAGCCATGGATGAAGAGCATCGGCGGCCCGCTGCCGGCCTCTTCGTAATACAGCCTCACGCCATCACGCGTAAGATGCGGCATCGGTTTGCCTCCCGCGGGCGCAGCAGGCTGCGCCCCTACAGCGCACGCACGCCCCGCCACCAGTCACCAGTCACCAATCACCAATCACCAAT
>CAZGQM010000022.1:3740-45452 GCA_964528055.1 uncultured Geoanaerobacter sp.
CACCAGTCACCAGTCACCAGTCACCAGTCACCAGTCACCAGTCACCAGTCACCAGTCACCAGCCACCAGCCACCAGCCACCAGCCACCAGCCACCAGCCACCAAAACCTGATTCCTGCGCGTCGCAACCGGCGCAAAATCAACCTTATAGCAACCCATATCGCCTTATCCAGACCGGCGCTGCGGATTTATCCGCGCGCCGGTTTTTTTGCGTTTAATGCTGAAAACCAACAGAAAAGGAGAATGCACATGAGGCGAAGCGGGATGCGGGCAGTGATTATTGGAATTTCATTTCTGACCGGGGGGTGCTGCAACTTATACAAGCAGACTGTTAGCGAATATACCAAGTCTCTTCCACAACGCGCCGCCATTTATGAGAAATTCGGGATTGAGCCGGAACTCAAAAAAGAGTTCATCATGCACGATGCAGCATTGGCCTGTCTTGTAGACAAAGACACCGGGAAAAGCAGCAACGATAAAGTATCACCGTCATGTGCGTGCAGCGAGAAAAGCGGGGCATGGGAAACCAATTGCAGAACATGGATCGGAGGTAAATAGCCATGAGTTTGAAAGATGATGTCTATCAGGCGTTGTACGATGCCGGAGTTCAGTTGTCTGCCGATCTCTGGAAACAGGAAGACAAGGTTATGCTTGCCCAGCGGGCAAACGATCTGATCGGGCTGAAAATGAAGTACGACGCTGCTGAAGATGAAGGTAAACGCGGGCAGTACCAGCTTGCCGCAGACATGATAATCCAGCATGTGCAGATGGTTGCCCTGACCAGGCTACATGTGGCACAGCAACATCTTGTCGATGCATTGCTCAAATTCTTTCTGCAGGTACTTCTGCCGAACCTGATCAAACTATTGCCGGGCTTGATATTGGCTGCGTGAAACACATTGTTCGAGGTGGGAAATGAAACTTCTCCAGTTACTGCAGGAAGACAACGGCAACTACTCTGCGACCCGGTTTATCGCGATATTGTGGAGCGTGACTACTCTTGTCATGTGGCTTATTGCCTGTTTTAAGACAAATCCCGGCCCGACCCTGGTCGAAATCCCTTCATCAGTGTTAACAATCCTGGGACTGCTGTTCGGCGGCAAAGTTGTACAGAAATTTGGAGAGGGGAAAAATCCTTCTGCGTAGGTTGAAACAGCATTGGTGATGATAAAGACCACCTCAAAAGATAACGTTGGAAAGGTACCGAGTTATGACTACAGACAAAGTACAGAGTGTAAATAAATTTGTGAAAAGGTGGCTTCCGTTATTTCAAGTTTTCGCAATCATATGTGCCTTTCTTGCCTTCTGCATCAGTCTCAGGCAAAAGGAAATTGACAGATTTTCAACAATTAAACCGATATTCGCAATTTCCTCGGACAGCAAAAAGAATGAGTTCAGTCTTAGGAATTATGGCGGAAATGTCGTCTATCTCGGTACTGAAGATAAAACTCTCTATGGCCCCAGACAGTATTCAGAATTGCCAACCTTTAAGGATTGTGACGAAAAAAGCAGTCCTTGCAATAATGAGGCTAAATTCGGATATCCGACATTTAACAATCATTCAAGCTGGTTGTATTGGAGTGATACTGATCTCAATACCTATAAAATGAAAATTGCGATTAATAACCGTGATAACGAATACTGGATCGCCGGGATACCTTCAGCGAAGCGTTCTGATAGTTATTTTACGATGCCATGGCAATGGCTTGATAGAATATTCAACTTTTGTTTCCCCAAAAACTGGTTTCAGGATTTTCAAAAACCGGACCTCAACAAATTACACAGTCGAACAATAAAATCAGACCGTGAAAACAACTGACATATACATGCTGAAAATAGCATCACCGTAACCTGAAACTCAGCGACACAGATTACCCGAACAGAAAGGAGCCACTCATGAACCGCAAAATATATCTCTACGTGCTGCTGGCATTGCTTATTTCCATCCCCTCTTTCGCAACAGACGCCCCACCAACCAAGCTCAAGCTTCGCGACCCCGCCGCAGCAAGCAGGGAACAGGGCAAACCCAATGCAGAACCTGTCACCGGCATGGAGTTCGTCTTTGTCAAAGGTGGCTGCTACCGGATGGGGAGCAATGACGGCAGTACCGATGAAAAGCCGCCCCATGAGGTCTGTGTCAGCGATTTCTCAATGGGGAAATACGAAGTCACCCAGGGGCAATGGCAAAAGGTGATGGGGAACAACCCGAGCAACTTCAAACAGTGCGGCCCTGACTGCCCTGTGGAGCAGGTCTCCTGGAACGATGCCCAGGAGTTCATCAGAAAGCTCAACACTCAGAGCGGCAGACAGTACCGGCTTCCCACCGAGGCCGAATGGGAATACGCCGCCAGAAGCGGCGGAAAGGATGAGAAATGGGCTGGGACCAATGACGAAGCAGGGGTGGGGAAATTCGCCTGGATCGAGAAGAACAGCGGCAAAATGACCCATCGGGTGGGATTGAAAAAGGCCAACGGCCTCGGTCTGCATGACATGAGCGGCAATGTCTGGGAATGGTGCCAGGACTGGTATAACGAAGCGTACTACGAAGACAGCCCCAAGGACAACCCTCCGGGAGCAGATATTGGCGAACAACGCGTCCTGCGCGGCGGCTCCTGGGGCGACGTTGCCCTCGGCGCGCGGGCGGCCGACCGGGACTGGAGCGAGCCCGCCTACTGGGGCAGCAACAGCGGGTTTCGCCTGGTTCTCCCCGCCAAGTAGCCTTTGTCTACTGAGTTCTGGTTTTCTGTTTTCTGTCGCGTGTGGGGTACAGGGGGCGCAAGCCCCTTGTCGGGGCTAGGTCAATTCGCTGCTGTAGAGCAGTCGGGCTGCATGGGCAACGGTGATTATGAAAACCGATTCTGTGGCTGGTTCATCGCGGTAGATGATTCGATAGGAGCCGGAAATGACTTCCCGGTAGGGGAGATGAGGAAACTCGGGCATGGTGCGCCCGGATTTGGGGAAAAGCTGCAACCGCCCTGCAGCGGCAATCAGGCGCTCAACCTGCACACGGGCATAAAAAGGGGAGTCAACGGCAATAAAATCGAAAACAACTCAAGATCTGCCGCCGCTTTTTCAGACAAGATTACACTGACCATTTACGGGAGAGCCTGTCAGAGAGTTCGGCATGGGAAAGGGTTCTGCCGTTTCTGATATCCGCCTCGCCTGCCTCGATCTTCTCCATCAGGTACAGGCGATACATCACCTCTTCCGTATCCACCGGATCGGGAAGCCCGGCGATACAGGACTCCAGAGCTGTTTTGTGTATGTTCATTTTGTCACCTCTGTGAGAACTATACCCGTTTCCCATGAGTTCGGCAAGATCTGTCCGGTTACATACAGCAACTTCAGGAGGATTTCCATGCTTCGCCATGGCTTCATAGCATCGCTGTTCATTATCACTAATCTGTGGTTTTGTCCGATTCTCTGCCACGCCTCCGGCTGGTCCCCCTGGTATAAGCTGGACGACGGCGGACTGAACGGCATCGAATTCAGCCACAAAAACGACTGCCCGCCGGGAGGTAGAACGGTATGCACCCACTGGTGGCGCTTCAACAACGGCTACGAAACCCCGATGGAGATCGAGTACACCGTCGCCTGGGACGCCGGTTTCGGAATCCGGAGCAAGAGCGGACAGGCGACAATCCGTCCCGGAGTTTCAGAATCGCCTGACTACACCGTGAGCGGCGTTGCCCTGGATGAAGTGTCGGTGCGGATCATAGCCGACCGGAAACTTTTGCAGACAGCCCGCAACGAAGTGGAAACTGAACGGAAAAAACGAGAAGATGAAGAGCGCCGCCGGATTGAGGCGGAGCGCAAGGCCGAAGAGGCACGCAAAGCCGAAGCTGCCCGACTGGCAAGGCTGGCCGGGCTTGCGGCGCTCCCTTTCAAGGCTGGCGAGGCGTCTAAGGTTACCGGGTACCGCAATAAGTTGGCTGCAGAGAAGAGAGCACGGGAACTGGAAGAGTTACGGGCGCAGGAGAGAGAGCTGGAACAGCAGGCAGAGTCCCGCCGTCTTGAACATGAACGACAACTTGCAGAAGAACAACGGCGGGAAGAGGCGGAAGAAACGCGTCGCGCAAAGATGGCGAAGCAGCGGCGGGAGGCGGAAGAAGAGCGCCGGGATCGAGAAGATCAGAGAGAACGGGAGAGAGAAAACAGAGAGCGCGAGCAGGCTGCCAGGGAAGAGGAACGCGAACAGCGCGCCGAAGAGGCAAAACGCGAAGAAAAGCGCAAAGACACGGCTCGCAGGGAACAGGAAAGGCTTGAAACCAAGCGTCAGCAGGAAAAGAACCGTAAAGAACGCGAGCGTGTCGCACTGGAGCGTAGCGCCGCTGAAGAGCGCGAACGCCGGGCCGAAGAGGCGCGGCGCGAGGAAGAGCGTAAAGAGGCGGTGCGCAGGGAAGAGGCGAGAAAAGAACAGGCAGAGCAGGAACGGAAGCGGATAGAGGCGGAAACCTGCCATGACCGGACGTATCTGGTAAGCTCAAGTTCAAAAAGATCAAGCTCCAACTGCACCGGTAAAGACACAACGTTTTTGGCTTTCCTGACCAATAACTCTTCCGAAAAGGTGTACTGCTCCATCAAATTCTATTCCTATGGAACCCCGACCGGAGACGCCCCCGGAACCGGCCTTGCGCCGGGCCAGACCGTAGGCGGAAGTTCGGGCGGTCTCTGGGCGTGCAATGCCGACAGCTTCAGATACAAATGCGCCTTGCCGGGTGACAATTACAAATGCACCGAGTTTTGACGGTGATCTGATTTGCAGAGAACGCTCGGCAACAAAAAGACCTCCGAGGTTTGACCCAAATTCGGGCCTAAATGAAAACCTCGGAGGTTTGTATAGGATCAATTTAAACACTCTGAAATGATGCAGTGAAGGTGTAGCTATTCAACCACCAGATACGGTAACTGGAAATTCCCGGCAACTATGCCGGGAACGGTAATGTCTTCATCGAGAGATTCCCAGCGCAGAGCATAGCCGTTAAGCCTCAGTGTGACTTCCGCCAGTTGCTCATCGGTGGCCACTGCGAGGAATTTGAACCGTGCCGCAGGAAAGCCTATTATCCTGCCGTCGGTAAGCTCCACAAAGACAGTCCGTTTTTCCGTCCAGGCTCTTATGGCAGCCGGTTCAGTCAACTCATTTATTCGTGCCGTGGATTTCATTCCATTTCTCCTTGAGCAGTGTTGCGTGCTCATACACAAGCTTTTCGATAATTCGCAGATCGGTGGGGGAAACTCCTTTATTGCGGGCAAGCCGTATTGGTGACAGCCAGAATTTGCATTCACCATCCGAAGATTCAACGTGAATGTGCGGCGGCTCGTTCCGTTCATCGGAATAGAAGTGAAACCTGAACGAGCCAATTCTTAACACTGTCGGCATTGACTTACTCCTGCGAATGCAGAACAACTATATCACACAGGAGCAGAGGATGAAACCTGCATATATCATTACTCTCATCATGTTTCTGGCCGCTCCCCCGGCGCAAGCGGTCGATTGCCGGGATGTGAACACGGCGCGGCAGGAGTTCCGGCGTATCAACGAAAATATCAACCGGGAAATCAGAGAGCTGGAACGGGAAAAGGAAAGTGCCGAACACGAACTGGCGATGATTGACGGCGATTCGGCCAGAACCTTGACCAAACTCCAGGAAGAGTTGAACCGCAAGGAGGCGGAATACGAGCAGTCGATAAACGTACACCGGCTTATGGTCGGTGAGCATAACAAGCAGATTGAAGAACTCAAAAACGGGCTTTACTGCAGCAAGTGCGACCGCTCGAAAAGCCAGATCGAAAAAAGCGGGCGGGAATCGTTTGCCGAACATGTGAGAAATGTCAAGGGGCGGCAGATGTCAGCTTCTTCGGAGGTTCTGAAAAAATTACGGGAAGAACATAAGCGCGAATGGGAAACAAGTTTCAAGAAATCCCTGCAGCTGGATACAGAATCGAGGAAGATTGCGGAAAAAATGACTGCTGAAGAAAAAAATGCTGAAAACAGGAAGAAATCTCTCTCAACCCGAATCGCCGACATCAGATCCGGAATCAATCGCAAATCGCAGGAAGCTACCAATAAGATCAGGGACCTTGACAGCCGTATGCGAAGCGACGTATGCAACTGAGAAACTTCAAGGGATAATACTTGCATCGATTCGGACCTCCCGGTCACAGCAAATGATCGCCGGGCCGTCCAGAAAACCACTTACGTCTTCTCAACGCATTCGACACATCAGATGATCAATACACTGTAAATCGTTTCTTTCTCCAATCCCTTTCCTTTGGCCCCCTGTAAAGCCAACTTGGTGTTGCTTTTGACAGCCACATGTATTACTATTCTCAGCCATTGTCAAACCTGATTAAACCTATCTAACACCTAGAAGGAGTCACCCCTCAATGCTCGGCATAATGCGTAAGTACAAGGAGTCTATCGTCATAAAGGTGGTCTTCGTCGTCATAGTTGCCTCCTTCATCGGAACCATGTTTCTGGTCTGGGGGCAGGGTGACAAGGCCGCCGGTCCATCCGGCTACGCTGCAAAGGTGAACAAGGGGAAGATATCCCTTGAGCAGTTTCAGCGGAGTTACTACCGGATGAGAGGTATCTACGAGCAGCTCTACGGAAAATCCCTCACCCCGGAGCTGGAAAAGCAGATGGGGATCAAGAAGATGGCTCTGGACAATCTCGTGGAATCGCTTCTGGTCAAGCAGGAATCTGACCGGATGGGGATCAAGGTCAGCAAGGACGAGATCGCTGCTGCCATTGCCGCTGTACCGAGCTTCCAGA
Organism: uncultured Geoanaerobacter sp.; assembly: GCA_964528055.1. Classification (GTDB taxonomy): domain Bacteria; phylum Desulfobacterota; class Desulfuromonadia; order Geobacterales; family DSM-12255; genus Geoanaerobacter. The sequence goes on from CAZGQM010000022.1 coordinate 10,515, forward strand.
GAGATGGTGCCTTTGACTTCAACCTCTACCAGCAGACACTTAAGGCAAACCGTCTGACCCCCCAGGATTTCGAGGATGGTCAGAAGGAAGAGCTGATGATCAAAAAGGCGCGCCAAAAGATCATGGACAAGGCCCAGGTCTCTGACGATGAAGCCCTCTCCCTGTACAAGAAACGCAATGACCGCGTTGACCTGCAGTTCGTCTCTTTCTCCCCGGCGGATCTGCGTGGCGAAGTGAAGCTGACGGAACAGGACCTTACCACGTATCTGCAGGGGAATCAGGCACTCTTCAAAACCCAGGAAAAGATCAGCATTGCCTACACTCTCATCGACCCGTCAAAAGCGGCCGGCAAGATATCTGTAACAGATCAGGAGTCACAGACCTACTACCAGCGAAACATCGACCGCTACCAGGCTAAAGGGGGGATCCTCCCCTATTCCGAGGTAAAGGAGCAGGCAAAGGCCGATGCACTCAAGGCTAAGGCAGCCAAGCAAACCTACGAATTGGTAGCTGATGCCGTCAACAAGCACCTCAAGAGCGCCGATCTGGCAACTGCAGCAAAGAGCCTCGCCTCATCCGTCAACGAGACCCCCCTCTTCACTGCATCGACCCCCCCCCCGCAGCTTGCCGGCGAATCTGAGCTCATCAAGCGTGCCTTCCAGGCTAAAGCGGGAGAACTTGCCGGACCGGTGGAGACCGCAAAAGGGATCTACATCCTGAAGGTCAAGGAGCGTAAACCTGCCGCCGTCCCGCCGCTGGCTGAAATAAAGAGTCAGGTAGAGGCCCGTGCTGCAATCGACAGGGCACAGGAACTTGCCAGGAAGAAAGCAGAGGAGGCCCTGGCAGCATTCGGCAAAAACAGTGCGCCGGCCAAGCTCCAGGAGACCGGCCTGTTCGCGTTCTCCGACAAGGCCCCGATTGTTCCTAAGATAGGTGCTTCGCCGGACATCATGGAGACGGCTTTCACCCTGACGACTCAGGCACCGGCAGCCAAGAGCCCGTTCAAGATCGGTGACCGATGGTTTGCCGTGAAACTCAAGAACCGTGTTGCTGCCGATACCACTCCCTTCAATCAGAGCAAGGAAGAGTTGAAAAAGGAGATGCTTCCCAAGAAGCAGCAGGAGGCCATGGCCGCATGGATAAAAGAACTGAAGGCCAAGGCCAAGATCGAGCTCAACGCTTCACTCATAGCCAATTAACTCAAAATGCATCCGCTGCTCATATAATTCCAGGAGATACGATCATGTCCAAACTAGTTCTGCAGACCGACTTCCCCGATCTCAAGCTGGCAGCCCGCGGCAAGGTGCGGGACATCTATGATCTTGGCGATACATTGCTTATCGTTACTACCGACAGGATATCTGCCTTTGACGTGATCATGAACGAGGGGATACCGGACAAGGGGTATGTCCTCAACCAGATATCGGCCTTCTGGTTTCGCCAGATGGAAGATATCATCCCGAATCATATTATCAGCACTGAGGTAAAGGATCTCCCTGCAGCCTGCCAGAAGTATGCAGATGAGCTGGAAGGTCGCTCCATGCTCGTGAAGAAGGCCAATCCACTCCCTGCAGAGTGCATCGTACGCGGCTACCTCTCCGGATCGGGCTGGAAGGATTACAAGGCAACCGGCGCAATCTGCGGCATCAAACTCCCGGCCGGGCTTCTGGAATCGTCGAAACTTCCGGAACCGATCTTCACCCCCTCCACCAAGGCGGAACTCGGCACCCATGACGAGAACATCACCTTTGACCAGATGGTTGAGATGTGCGGTAAGGAGCTTGCAGAGAAGGTCCGCGACGTAACGCTCAGGATCTACGCCAAGGAACGTGACATAGCCGATACCAAGGGGATCATCATAGCCGACACCAAGTTCGAGTACGGCACCTACAACAATGAGCTGATCATCATTGATGAGTGCATGACCCCGGACTCTAGCCGATTCTGGCCAAAGGAGGGGTACAGGCCTGGCGGTCAGCAGCCCTCCTTTGACAAGCAGTTCCTGCGAGACTACCTGGAGACGCTCGACTGGGGCAAAACGGCACCTGCGCCGCCGCTCCCTGAAGAGATCGTCCGAAAGACCGGCGAGAAGTACATGGAGGCGCTGGTAAAGCTGACCGGACAAGGGAAGTAGCCCCTTCAGCAGAAATAAATAAGCCCCGGATATCCTGACTGGATCCGGGGCTTTTGTTTTGCAGATGGTCTGAGGCGATCAGACCCTTACGTCAACTGTACGACCAGCTGAAGAAGCAGGAGGGGTTCTGACGCTAACGGTCTCTGGTTTAGAGTCTTCCTTTGTCACAGTAGTTGTTGTCCCACCGGAAACATAGGAACTGCCACACTCAGGACATATTCCATAGTGAATGGACACACTCTGCGAGACCACCTTACGACCCTGTTCGACAGCTTTGGACTGCTCACTGCTTACATGTTCCTGCTCATGGGCTCGGACCGCACCCTCAGCGGCATTGGGGGATACCTTTGTGGGAGATTGAAATGAGACAGTGGCGTCATCCGACCGGTCGACATATTTGCGATTTTTGCAGCTCTCGCATTCCTGGAGCCCTCCAGCTCTATTGTTGCCACCTACTCGTTCTGAAGAACCAGTAATTTCGTCCTGTTTATTTACTGACAGTGCCTGCGCGTTGTTACTTATATTTATTGCATCGGCAGGCAACAACAGAGTCTGACGCCGGTCAGCCCCTTCTCCATGCTGGTTCTTCTGGGGAGCAGCAACCGGAACTTGCGGCTGAACTGTAGAATTTGTTATCCTTTCAATCGACATACAGTACCCTTAGGGAGCCAAATATCATGAATGAATTATAACAAACATGCCGTTAGTTTCCAACCATATTATAACCTGTTATCCAGACGCCTAAAAAACTCTTCCCGGCACCAGTTCTCCACCTCAACCATAGCCTCTAAAGGCTCTCTGAAATCACGACGTCCGATGGTAAAAACCCCGTGACCGTAGACCAGTGCCCGCCCAGGTCCGGCAATAACGGGCGGAACCCTTTTTGCCAGGCCGCCTGCACCGATCTCGCCTGCCACCACAGGTGTTCCGCCCAGAATCCGCACCTTGTCGCAATCCTTCCAGCAGTCTTGTACAGGGCAGTTCTTCTCCTCGCAGAGCATGCTCATGACAACCGAGAATTTCGGGTGTCCATGAAGGATGGTCAGGGAATCGCTGGTTTCATAGATCCGGCGGTGGGCCGCCAGTTCGCTGGATGCGGTGATGCCGGTTGTCGAGCTGTTCCCGAAGGGTACAGGATCGATGCAACCTGCCAGTTCATCCAGGCTTGCAGCGGTCTGGGAGATGTAGATCATCTCGCCGCTCCGGCAGGAGATGTTGCCGAAGAAGGAGTCCACCAACCCGCGCTCCACGGTATAACGCCCCACTGCCGCCACCTCGTCGAGAATTTCCTCATGGCCGGAAAGCGGCCCCGAACGGAATAGGAGACCATCAGAGGTCAACAACGGTCTGAGCCATTCGCTGCGAAAGGAGGCGAATGCCTCCTGCTCGCCCTGTAGCCTGAATCCTTCGGCAAGCAGATCCTCCAGATACTTCACAAAGGTGGAATGAAAGACCGAAGAGTAGTTTATGAATGCCTGCTCAATGGTAAGAGCGCCATTGGCAATGATGCCGATCCCCTCAACGATCACCCCCTTGCGGCTCCCCAGCATCCGTGCAATCTTCTCGGCCGGGTGGTTCCCAAAATCCGCTCTCCTCAGAAAAGGGATGTCGTGCAGAAAGGTACGGGTTTCAGTGTCACGCGGGACGATTGCCCCATCGATGATAGGAGCACGCGCCACAAGGAAGTCGGCAAACAGCAGCGAAGGTCTGGCTACAATCAGCGACAGGCAGTTGAGACGCGACAGAACTGCCTCGGCAAGCATCGCCAGCGAAGGTTCTCCACAAGAGATCATCTCGTCGTCCTTGGCGGCAAAGGCAATATGGTCAGGTAGTGCAGAGCGGTCTGCAATCAGTTTTGCCGTATATTTGGCCATCTGCTCTTTCATGGCTGCCGCTCCAGAAAACCGGGGTCATCAAAGGTCCCTTCAGGCGTGAGTCCGCGGATACGGTAGTATTTCTGCAACTCTTCTTCAAACCGCACACGATCGATCGGTGGAATCTCGATCCCCTCTCCGCTTGAACCCTGCTCGGTAAAGAAGCGCTCCGGGAGGCAGTCGTCAGCTTTGGTGAATCCATTGGAACAGTTATAGAAACGCTCAGTGAGATAAATCCGCTCTCCGATCTCCTTGAGTGACTGGGGGGTGTACTCGATCCCGGTGGTGGCAGAGATGAGCTCGGCATACTCCTCCAGGGTGGCTCCGAAGAAGGAAAACTTGCAGGCAACCAGTGAATCGACTGCTGCGTTGGTATCTTCCGCGATCTTAATGATTCGTGCCTTGCCTGAGAAGGAGAAACGGTCCGTCGGGACCGGTTTGCGCAGGATCTCATGGGAGATGGGGTAAGCCCGCAGGTGGCATCCTCCCCGGTTACTCGTGCAGTAAGCGAGCGCCATTCCATAGGCACCGCGCGGGTCATAGGCGGGGAGCTCAAGCCCCTTGACAGACATGGATAGCCCGGACTTTCCCAACTGAGCAGTCAGACGCCGTGAACCGAGCGCCATCTGCTCACCAATACCCCGCCGATAGGCGGTATCGTGCAGGAGCTCAGGCAGATCATCTGCCGTAGGAAAGCACCCGCGTGCCTCGCCCCAGGCTGAAATGGTGGCGGCCGCGGTGATGGTGTCCATACCCAGATCGTTGCAGAGGCTGTTTGCCTTGACAATGGCAGTCAAAGTGGAGATGTTGTTCAGGGCGCCAAAATGGGAGACCGTTTCGTACTCCGGAAGTGCCTCACCTTGGAGGGTGCTCTTCTTGCACTGGATCGGACAGCCGTAGCAGCCGTCCTTCTTCGCCTTGAAGTCGCGCTTTATGGCAGGCCCTGAATAGTTCCGGGCACCCTCGAATACTGTCTTGCGAAAGTTCTCGGTGGGAGCCATCCGCCTCTGCCGCATCAGATCGACCAGGGCCGGAGTGCCGAACTCAGAGATCCCCAGTTCGCCGAATATGACAGGTGAGGCTCGAAAGAGGCGAAGCACGTCACGGCGGGCATGTTCAAAACGTTCGGGATCGGCAATGACGGTACTCCCCTCGCCGTCAACGGTAATCGCCTTCAGCCCCTTGGCACCCATGACCGCGCCAAGGCCCCCCCTGCCAACGGAGTTCCCCTCACCCATCATTATGTTGGCAAAGAGAACACCATTCTCGCCGGCAGGTCCTATTGCCGCCACACTCCCCTGATCCGCCAGGGAAGCGAAGGTTTCATGCAACATTTTTCCCCAGAGATGATCGGCAGGCAGTAGCTCGATCAATGCTCCCCTGATGGAGAGCATCTGCGGCGCAGGACTCTTACCGGTTATCCAGATGATATCGAGCCCGGCAGCCTTCATCCTCCAGGCAAATCGTCCTCCGGCCGAGCAGTCGTAGATGGTCCCGGTGAGAGGGGAACGGGAGACCACCGAGAGGCGTGCTGCAGTGGGTGCAGGTGTTCCACAGAGCGGCCCCACAGCCAAAATGAGAGGCATCTCTGGGTCAAACGGGTCAAGTCGGTAAAAATCCCTCATCAGCCTGACGCCAATCCCCCTGCCGCCCAGATATGCCTGCAGGAGTCCGACAGGGAGATCCTCCCGCCAAATCCGCCCCGATGTCAGGTCAACCTTTGCAATTTTTCCGGTCCATCCATTCATATCGTTAGAGCAACCCTTTCAGGCCACGGCGCTCAAGCTCCTCCACCACCTTTTTCACATCTTGAGCCCGATCCAGCGGACAGACCAACAGGGCATCCGAGGTGTTCACAACCACCAGGTCGTTAACCCCTACCAAGGCTACCAGCTTTCCCCCGCCGTTCACAAGACATCCCCCGGAATCTACTGAAACAAGTTCCGTCTCGTTCATGGTGAAGTTAGCGTCATCACCTTCCGGGAGAAGGCCTGGAAGGGCATTCCAACTCCCCACATCGCTCCAGCCGAAATCTGCGGGAAGCACCTCGACCCGGTCGGAACGCTCCATGACACCGTAGTCGATCGATTCTCCTTGTATACCGGCATAGATGGCCTCAATCTGGGGCTTAAGATCGGCGAGTTCCCAGATGTCCCCGGAGAAAAAAAGAGTTCCCAGCGTCTCATGGAGTGCAGGCATGTGGGCCTCCAACTCCTCCAGAATGGTGTCGCAGCGCCAGAGGAACATGCCGCTGTTCCAGTAGAAATTACCGGCCTCCAGATACTCAAGGGCCTTCTCAAGGGAAGGCTTCTCCACAAATCGCTTGACCGGGTACGGTCCGTTGCCACGACAGCTCGTCTCTGCCTCGATATAGCCGTAACCTGTTTCCGGGCGGTCAGCTGTTACACCAAGGGTCACCAGGTAGCCATTGATGGCCGGCTCGATGGCCTGACGGATGGTAGTACGAAACAGGGGCTCATCGATGATGAAGTGATCTGCCGGGAGTACCACCATGATCCCCTGCGGGTCGTGGCGGGCGATGATTGCAGCAGCGAGACCGATGGCAGGAGCTGTGTTGCGACCAACCGGCTCGGCGATAATATCCAGCGGGACACCTGCCACAAAGGCGAGCTGCTCTGATGTAGCAGCAGCCTGCTCGGCATTTGTCACAACGAGAATCCGTTTCGGCTTGAGCGGCAGGACCCGGTCAACGGTTCGCTGAAGCATGGATCTACCGCCGAATACTGACATGAGCTGCTTCGGGGTTTTCTTTCGGGAGAGGGGCCAGAAACGGGTTCCTGAACCGCCTGCGAGAATGACTACGTACATGAGAGGTATCTCCGGTCTGTTATTGTAGAGAGACTCGACGGCGGGGGTCTCTACACGGGATTGGTTTTAGGGAGTCTGAAGGTAAAGGTGGTTCCGTCCGACTCTGTGCTGGTGAAGGCGACCTTACCCTTCAGATAGCGTTCACCGAAGAGCTTGACGCTGTACGTGCCGATTCCGCGTCCAGTTCCCACCTTGGTGGTGAAGGAGCGTCGGAACAGCTGCAGCTGAACATCTGCGGGAATCGCTCCGGGGTTATGAACCGAGAATTCAATAAAATTTTCTCCATCACGACATCCAAGGGTTACGGTTCCAGCTCGTTCAGTTGCCTCCAAGGCATTCTTGACCAGATTGACAAGAATCCGCCGCAGGATCTGCGGGTCACTGATAATAGTGCTGTTGCTGATGTTGCCAAGCTTTAGTGTGCGCCCTGTGGCAACCTCGTGATCGACATAAAGTGCCTGGACCTCCCGCAGCAGCTCTTTAACGACAATAAGACCGAAATCAGGCGTAAAATCCCCCCGCTCGGCTGCCATAAGCTTGCGCTGCCCCTGGATCTCATCAATGAGTTTTTTGGAAAGCTCCAGTATCCAGCGACGGTACTCCAGCTCCTGATCAGGGGTAAGCGCTGCGCCAACATTGAGCAACTCGGCAACGCCGTGAATCCCACCAACCGTATTGAGCACATCATGGAAAAAAAGCCGCTCCAATACGCTTCGGTGTTTCTCGAGACTGACATCCCTCAGTACAAAGATGGTAACCGGCATCTCTTCAATAACTGCATACGTGGATGTGACTTCAAGGTCCAGAGATCTGCCATCCTCCCCACCCAATTCTATCTGGCACTCCTGAACAACCTGCTCATGCAACTCCTGGCTGAGCAGAACAGTTCGCATGGCGCCACAAACGCTGCAGTGCAGCCCTGAACCACAGCCATCCGGGCTCTCACCCTTAAAGAGGCAGTGAAGTGCCTCACCAGGGCTTTTACCAATCACCGTACCGGCAGAGAGCCCGAATGTGCGAAGGAACTTCACATTTGCCATCAGTACCCGGCGCTGACCGTCAAGGACCAAAGACGCATCGGGGATAGCCTCAATAATTGTACCCATAAGGCTCGTCACTGAGCTCTTCCATGGCAGGGGCCAGTTTGATGAGCGATCCGGCAGCAACGACCGACTAGTTGCCATATTTATCCGAGCCTTTACGATATTTGTTGACCCCCTCTTCGAAGGTGCTATCGATTATATTGCGACCGATGGTGCGCGAGTAGTAATCAATCACCATCGGGGCTAACCAGACCGCGGCTGCAATAAGTATAGTCAGTGCCAATGCGGTTATGAATACCCTTCTGCGGCTTTTTGCAGCAAGCTCGTCAGGCGACATGGGGGGTTCATCGGGAAGAAGGGGTGTACTCAGGTTGCCACGCAGCTGCTGAAGTTGCTGAAGCTGCTCCAGCGAAATGAAACGGATGATGCTCTCACGATCGCGTTCATCTATGTATTGGTAGCTCAAGGCAACATAGTTAAGTGAAAGGCCTACGGAACTTGTCAGCACAGGTGTGGCCCAGACCACTTCACCCACGACCTCGATGGTATTCGGCTTGGCAAAAGGGATGAAGAACTGGATGGCTATGAGGTCCCCGGGAGTGAAATTCTCCCCGATCTTCAACCTGATCCCGTTGCCGCTGATATTGGCAGCCAACGGCTGGAACTTGACCTTCATTGTATCTCGCATCTGCTGGTAGCGCGACTGTTGGTCGGGTGGGAGAGGCTTCATCATCGGTACAGCCTCGTTCAGCTCGCTCCACTGCCAGGCCCTGAAGAGACGTGCGTCTTCCCATCGCTCGCGAACCTCGCGGCGGGTCATCCCCCTGCATGCATTCCAACACATGGGGAGGTAGGTCCCAAGTCGGAAAAATTCCCGCCTTTCATAAATGAGGACCTCGCTTATCAGCCTGAGCGGTACCACACGCCTGCTGGTTTCACCGACTACTATGGCGCGGCAACAGAGACCCGCCCCCTCCTTGCCCGTAACCAGCAGAAAGATGGTGCCGATCTCTATCCGCATCTCATTGGGAAGAATGTCTCGGGAAAGACGGAGCTGAAGATAATCTTCGTCCATCTCGATGATTATCCCCCACTCGCGGAAGACCTGGCCGCTGCTGAGGGGGATATCGATCCCGACCCGCATTCCTACTTGATAATGCTGTGAATAGTCGATACGGTCTTCTGACATAGATATCCGCCGAACCAGTTGCTAGCATGAACGGGGAGAGTCATCGTACCCTCCCCGTACGTTCAAGACTACTCCATCGCCTCCGAATCGCAACGATTGAAATCATCCTGAAAACGTATAATGTCGTCCTCTCCCAGATATTCGCCGCTCTGAACCTCAATGATCACCAGGGGGATCATCCCTGGATTCTCCAGTCTGTGGCACATGCCGATAGGGATGAAGGTCGACTCGTTTATATTGACCGTAAAATCATTGTCGCCGCAGGTAACTTTGGCAGTGCCTGAAACAACGATCCAATGTTCGCTCCGGTGGTGGTGCTTCTGGAGCGACAGGCGCTTACCCGGCAGCACCTCAATCCGCTTGATCTTGTAATTCCGGTTCTCTTCCAGGACCGTATAGGTCCCCCAAGGCCTTTCTCCGTGCTCCATGATCATCACTACCTCTTCTTGACATATTGTTTAAGTGCCTCTGCCCAGGGTTGCAGCTGAAACCCCGTATCTTTGGCAAGCTTCCCGCAATCGAGGGTAGAGTAGAGCGGCCTGCGAGCCGGACGACCCAACTGCTCAGTGGTCATGGCATTCACGCGCACCGACACTCCTGCCTCAGCAAATATGGCCCTGGAAAACTCGTTCCACGAACAGAAACCGCTGTTGGCCGCATGGTAGATCCCTTTGCAGTCATGCTCGATGAGTGCCCGGATAGCCTTTGCCAGATCAACCGTCCATGTTGGCGAACCGATCTGGTCATCTACCACCGCAAGCTCGTCCTTCTCCTTTGCCAGCTTGAGCATCGTCTCAACGAAGTTCTTGCCGTGCAGGCCGTAGAGCCACTGCGTTCTTACTATCAGATGATCCGGCGCAAAGCGGGCATTCAACTCTCCTGCAAGTTTTGACTCACCATAGACACTGAGCGGTCCGGTCGGATCGTCTTCAAGATACGGAGAACCCTTGCCTCCGCTAAAGACATAGTCGGTGCTGATCTGCACCAGCCTAGAGTCTATCCCCCTGCAGGCCATTGCCAGAAAGGCCACACCTTCGCCATTCACCTGCATGGCCAGGTCCTGGTTGCTCTCGCATCCGTCTACGTCGGTATAGGCAGCGGCGTTCACCACCACCCGCGGCTTGAGCCTCCCCAGCACCTCCTGAACCGACTCGAGCGAAGTTATATCGATATCAGGCAGGTCAAGCCCCTTAACCTCGCCGGGTAGAACCTCAAGAAGGTCCTGTCCCAGCATGCCGTTTGCACCAACAACAAGTATCATTCAAATGCTCCAAAAAAGTGATTTGCGGTTTGATCACGGCGCTGACGGTGAGGTGTTAAACCCCTATCTTCACCTGTCACGATTTACCTTTCACGTAGTTTCCCCATACTGTTTCTCGTAATATTCCCGATACGCTCCGGATGTCACCTGCTCCACCCATGCCTGATTGGCCAGGTACCAGTCAATGGTTTCCGCAATCCCCCGCTCGAAGGTGTATGACGGCTCCCAACCGAGCTCACGCCTCATCCTTGAGGCATCTATGGCGTAACGACGGTCATGTCCCGGCCTGTCCTTGACAAAGGTGATGAGCTGCCGGTTCTCTCCTTTGCTACGACCAAGGCGGCTATCCAGCAGGTCGCATACCAGATGGACGATATCGATATTCTTCCACTCGTTATTGCCCCCAATGTTGTAGATCTCACCCAGGCTCCCGTTCTTCAGAACCGTCTCAATGGCAACCGAATGATCCTTCACATGCAGCCAGTCACGTACGTTCAGACCGTCGCCGTAAACAGGAAGCGGTTTCTTTGCGATTATGTTGTGGATCATCAGCGGGATAAGCTTTTCCGGGAAATGGTACGGGCCGTAGTTATTGGAGCAGCGGGTATTGAGGGTCGGCATGCCGAACGTCTCGTGGTAGGCCCGGACCAGCAAATCCGCACCTGCCTTGCTTGCGGAATACGGAGAATTTGCAGCAAGCGGCGTCTCCTCGGTAAAGAAGCCGGTTTCGCCGAGGCTGCCATAGACCTCGTCGGTCGATACCTGCAGGTATCGGAAGTCAGCGACCACCCCGGCCTGCCAGTGCCGTCTGGACTCCTCAAGAAGCACCTGTGTGCCGAGCACATTCGTTCGGACAAAGATCTCAGGCCCTGTAATGGAGCGATCCACATGCGACTCTGCTGCAAAATGAACTACGGCGTCAATCTTCTCATCTTTCAGGAGTTTCGCCACCAGAGCTGCATCACCGATATCGCCACGGACGAAACGGTAGGCAGGGTTCCCCTCGATCCCTTTCAGGTTCTCCAAATTTCCGGCATAGGTCAGAATGTCAAGATTGACAACCCTGCAGCCAGGATTCGCCGCAATGAACGAATGAATGAAATTTGCCCCTATGAAACCGGCACCACCGGTCACTAAAACCGATGTTGGTGAAAATTGTTCAGACATTGATGTTCTCCTTTCAGAATAGCTTTACTTTACCAAGACCGCCAATTCCCGCAAGGCTGAAGTTGACCAGAAACTCCTTGTTGTCCGGACGGTCGCGGTAGGAGAAGTTCACGCTCCAGCATTGGTGGCGGTATTCAATGGAGTAGAACTCTTCCAGGAAGTCCTTCCGGTCAAAGGAATAGCGGCCAGTGTACTGGAAGACAAGAGGTTTTACAAGATTCAGGGAGAACTTGGCCTCCAGGTAGTCGAGTGTGCCCGATATCCTCCTGTAGGCAATCCCTGCCTCGTTGCCCTGGAGGTCATGCAGGATGGCGCCAAGTGCAGAGGTTGTAACCTCGGCATGATATGGAGAGAAGCGGCTGTCGGTCTCTATGCTGAGGGATCGTAAAGGTTCGACCCTGGCTTCCAGCCTGATATCGGTCAGCGGCCTGCCGGCATCGGCACCATGCAGTAGATCACGACGTCCTCCACTGAGTTGGTACCCCTGACTGAGCCTTATCATCATGAGCTCTCGATACTCCGGAATCCCGGGACTCTCAAAGCGGCCGGTCAGTGCGGTGGTAAGCGACCAGTTCAGGAGGCTCTGGCCTACTATCCGGTCATCGTAGTCGAAAAACGGCAGCTTCCCCTGGTTTGTATCCTCAATGAATGAGTATCCGATGGCTGGTTCGAGCAGGTGCCGGAGTCTCACCATCTCCTTCCCATTGGTTTCATAGATCCGCGTGAAACTGGATGAGGCTCGTGCCCCGGCCAGAGCAAGGCCGGTTCCTTTACCCCCTTCCCCGGCTCCGTCCGATGCATTGTAGAGCCGCTGCTGATAGCCTCCCCATCCGGTGAGGGTAAGTCCATCGGCGAGGTCGGCGTTATAGGCCAGGGTGGGTTGCATAATGAAACGCTGCCCCCTCGCCCCTGCCCGGCGATAGAAATTGGTAAGACGGCCATTGAATGCGGCATAGAGCGGCAGGTTACCAAGTCGCTGACCGGTCCCCGAAAGCGTGATCTCGGGTAGGCGTTGCAACGTCTGCTGGTTATCAGCACCATCAAGATCATTGAGTATCCTGGTCTCGCCGGAAAGGTACCAGGAATCCCACCGACTGGCCATGGAGACGGATGAATCAAGGGCTTGTCGGTTATAGTCTCCGCTTGCCTCAGCATAGTCGCGGAAAAACGAGCGGTCAGTGGAGAGCATGATATCGGTGTTAAAATCGGTGGTGCCGGTCACGGTCTCCTTGACACGCGCACCTATCTGTGAGCGGACTCGATCAAGATTCGTATCATAGATGCCGTAGGAATTGATTGCGCCATGACTCCCCTGTTTACCGAGCCAAGAGGCGTCCAAACCGAGCCCCGCACCGCGTCTGCTCTGGATATCCAGGTCAATGGTCGCCTCACTACTGGGGGATATGGCCCAGTAGTAAGGGAGATCAAAGAAAAAGCCTTTCTTCGTAGAACTTCCCAGACGGGGAAAGAGGAGACCGGACTGTCGTTCACGCTTCATCGGGAAGATGATATATGGTGTGTAGAAGAGAGGAATTTCGCCTACGGAAAAGACCACGTTGCGTCCCGTGCCGAATCCTTCGAGAACGACATCCAGATCGCTGGCAGTGAATTTCCAGGCTGGCGGATCGGCATCGCAGGTGGTGAATGAGCCCCGTTCCATCCGGTACTCGGCATCCCCCCTCTTCTCGAGCAGTGTCCCTTTCACCCTCAGGTTTCCCTGTCTCGTCCGGAGCCTGCCGTTCGTCATCTCCCCCTGGCGGGTATCAATCCGTATCTTCAGGCTATCGCCTGTCAGCTCATCGTCACCCTGGAGGAGTCTGACCGAACCTGCTGCCCGCGCAGTCTGTTCCAAGCCGGCGTACTCAACCTTGTCTGCAAGGAGCGAGTACCCCTGCCAGTCGATCCTTACATCCCCAGTTGCACGGAGGGTATCTCCTTCCTGCTCCCTGGTTATGGAATCGGCAGTTATACGTACTCCCCCCTCCTCGGCACCAGCAGCAGCGGAGACGGAGAGGCAGAGCAGAATTGCCGGCAACAAAAGACGCTGCACACCACTCATCCCCGCACCAATTCGCAGTTTTTGGAGAGAAGGGCAGCCCGTGCCTCACCCACGGTAAAGAGCGACCCGCAGACAAGCAGAAGATCATCTGCCGCAGAAGCCTCTACAGCCAATTGTAACCCCCTGGCAACCGATCCGGCAGAAATGCATGACATACCAAGCTCTCGAACGAGGAGTGCCAGTTCATCTGAAGGCATTGACCGCTCAATCGCTGGCGATACGGCAAATACCTCCGAGGCGAGAGGAATCAGGGGCTCCAGAATGGCTGCGACGTCCTTGTCGCTCATAACCCCTACAACCAGCAATAGCCTCCGGTGAGGGATATCTTCAAGCGACGAGGCAAGTGCCTGGCTGCCGGCAGGATTGTGGGCACCATCCAGCATGATTGGAGGCGTTCCTGCGAACAGTTCCATACGGCCAGGCCACAGGGCATGGGCAACACCGTTCCGCATGGCTTCGGGAGCGGATGCAAGACCCTGATCTGCAAGCAATTCTGCAGCGCATAGCGCACAGGCTGCATTTTCCGCCTGATGTCGTCCCTTGAGGCCGGGAACAAGACCGGTCACGCAGCCATGAAGGCCCCAGTAATCGAGTTCCTCACCGCGCCAGGAAGCGGTAAACTCACGCCCCGCTGCATAGAATGGGCTGCCGCCGGCTCCGGCCCTCTCTTCAAGAACAGCCATGACCGTCGGCACTTGATACCCTGAGACCACCGGCCTACCGGAACGGATAATACCGGCCTTCTCCCTTGCAATGGCAGAGAGCGTGCTGCCCAGATATTCACAGTGATCCAGGCTGACAGGGGTTATGATGGATATCAGGGGGTTTACCACGTTTGTGGCATCCAGCCGCCCTCCCATGCCGGTCTCCAGAACCGCAACATCGACCTTTTCCCGGGAGAAGTGCTGAAGGGCCAGTGAAGTAACCAGCTCGAAGAAGGTCGTATGTGGCGGCGCAACTGCCAATGCCCTGGCAGTCAGGTCTACCACGGCTTCCTGACTGATCTCGTCATCGTTTATCCGTATCCGCTCTGTAAAACTGATCAGATGGGGAGAGGTGAAAAGGCCGACCTTATATCCGGCTGAGGAGAGTATGGAAGATAGAAACGAGGCAGTTGAGCCTTTGCCGTTGGTCCCGGCAACGGTTATCGCCCTCAGTTCCCGCTGCGGATTGCCAAGTGAGGCAAGCAGAGCGGTGATACGTTCCAGGCCGGGCATGATGCCAAAGCGCGACAGGCTGCATATATGGGCTAGTGTTTCCCGGTAGGTCATGACAGGCGCGATTATAGGGGAGCGAGGAAGGAAAGTCCATCTAAACTGTGAGACGTGAGACGTGAGACGCAAGGCGTAAAAACAGCTCGCACTAACGTCTAACGTCTAACGTCTCACCGCTATTAAGCTGCAGTTCGATACAACATCGACAGGATGGAGGCAACTGTTCTGCGCATATCCTTGCGCTCCACGATGATATCAACCATGCCGTGATCAAGCAGGTATTCAGCCCGCTGGAACCCTTCCGGGAGCTTCTGGCGAATGGTCTGCTCAATAACGCGCGGACCGGCAAAACCGATGAGAGCCTTTGGTTCAGCGATGTTAATATCCCCGAGCATGGAGAAGCTTGCGGTTACACCTCCGGTGGTCGGATCAGTAAGAATGGAGAGAAACGGCAACCCTTTTGCCTTCAGCTTTGCAAGTGCTGCCGAAGTTTTTGCCATCTGCATCAGGGAAAGGATGCTCTCCTGCATCCTCGCACCCCCGGAAGCTGAAATGACGATCACCGGAGTATGGTTCTTTATGCCGCGCTCGATGGAGCGGGTAATCTTTTCGCCGACAACGCTCCCCATGCTGCCACCCATAAAAGAGAAGTCAAAAACCGAGATATCGACCGGAATTCCCTCGATCTTCCCTTCACCGCAGATAACTGCATCCTTGGAGCCGCCTTTGGCAACCGCAACGTCGATCCGGTCCTGATAGCTTTTTGAATCCTTGAATTCCAGGAAATCAACGGAGACCATTCCGGCGTCGTGTTCGCTAAAGCTCCCCTCGTCAAGAAGGATTTCAAGCCTTGTGCGAGCGGATATCCGGAAATGGAAAGAGCACTTGGTGCAAACATTGAGGTTTTTCTCGATATCCTTGGTGATGATCACCTCTCCGCAGTTGGAGCACTTGGTCCAGAGCCCTTCCGGAACCTTTACCTTCTTTTCCTCAACTTCTGCAGCCTGCTCTTTTGATTTCCTGAACCACGCCATACTTGTATTCTCCTCGCTTAAGGGGGACTCAATATTTTTAGTCGTACTAAACGCGCTTGATAGCAGATATCGGGGGTAGAGTCAAGAAATGCATGAACGGTATCAAGAATTACTGGAAAGCTGTAAGAATCATGGGTATTCACCTTGCGCATTCCAGTTCTAGCAAGTGATCATGGCATTCTTCAAGGCAGCAACCGTCTCAGCAAGTTTTTGCTCCAACTCCGGAGAGCGGTGCTCCTCGAAGAGCTTTACCAGAGCACTCCCCACCACTACTCCGTCAGCCTCCAAGGATAACTGCCCTGCCTGCGCAGGGGTAGAAACACCAAAGCCAACCACTACCGGCAGCTCTGTCCGCTTGCGGATATCCGCAACCCTCTCTGCAACGGAGGTCTCCACCTGCCGGCGCGCCCCTGTCACACCAGTGACCGAGACATAGTAGAGGAAACCGCTTCCAAGGCTGAATACACGCTCCATGCGGTCATCGTCAGAGGTAGGCGTCAAAAGGAAAATTGTATTGAGACCGGCGGCGCCGGCAAGATCCCTGAACCCGTACGCCTCTTCCGGGGGGAGATCCACCAGAAGGACCCCATCAACACCAGCCTTGGCAGCGTCACTCACGAACCGCTCCGGGCCGTACTGAAGCACTGGGTTGTAATATCCCATGAGGACCAGCGGCACCTGGGTCGTGCGTCGGACATCAGCCACCAGAGCAAGTATCTTCTCCAGGGTAGTGCCTGATAAGAGTGCACGCTCAGAGGCAAGCTGTATGGTCGGTCCGTCTGCCATGGGATCTGAAAACGGAACGCCAAGCTCAATGACGTCTGCGCCAGACTCTGCCAAAAGAGGGATCAACCGGGCCGTGGTTTCGAGATCCGGGTCCCCGGCGGTGATAAAGGTGATAAGGGCCTTGGAGCCCTTTGTTTTCAAGCTATTAAAGGTATCAGCAATTCGCCCCATGAATCTGCTCCGTAACAAAATAAAAAATCCCGGGAAAAGTCGTACCCCGGGAACTTCGACCGGAGTTGGAGTATAGCAGTATTCCCCGGTCTAATCAATAATTCCAATTCCAGATCAAATCGCAATTTTTTCTGGTTTCATCTCCTGTCCCTGAACGTACCATGTGTAAGGATTTGTCGCATCGACTGGTCATCTTGATTTCATACGTGATGTAAAATTGGAACAATGCTGGATGTTATACCTTGTACCCGGAGATCTCCTCCTGAAAAACGTCGGTCTGCCTGGAAAGGCTCAATACAGCCTCATCGAGTACTTTTGAGGCATCCATGTTTATCTGGGTAGATTGCTGTATCTCCTGAACAGCATGCACAATCTGTTCGCTGCCACGTCGCTGTTCGTCGGTAGACTGCTTGATCTCCTGAATCATAGCGGTGATGCTCTCGGTTGCCTGTGCGATGAAATTACCCACCTTTGACTGCTCCCTTGTAGAACGCCGCACTTCGCCGGTAAGCCCTTTCATCCGCTCAACAGCAACCATGATAAGGTCGCTCCCCTTGCTCTGTTCAGTGGAGGCCCTGGCAATCTGACCGACCATTTCGGTGACCTCTTCCATGGCATCGCGGATCATCCTGCTCCCCTTGGACTGCTCCACGGTTGCCCTGGCAATATCCCTCATCCTGTCGGTAGATTTCTGAACTCCGATAACGATCTTACTAAGTGCCTCACCCGATTTCTGGGAGAGGGCCTCACCGTTGGCAACGCTCTTTTCGGCGCTCTCTATGGCTTCCACTGCCCTTCGTGTCTCATCCTGAACCCCTTTGACGACCTCTGAGATCTCCCTTGTCGAGCTGCTGGTCCTTTCGGCAAGCTCCTTAATCTCATCTGCCACCACGGCAAACCCTTTGCCGTAAGAGCCGGCCTGGGCAGCAATGATGGCGGCATTGAGTGCCAACAGGTTGGTCTGCTCGGCTACCTCGTCTATAACCTGGAGGATTTTGCCGATATCATCGGCCTTCGCATACAGGGATTCGACTGCATCCGATGTTATGCGGGATGCACGCCTGATCTCGTTGATCCCCAATATTGTGGCATCGACTGATTTCTTGCCCGACTCCGCATCACTTCGGACCTCATCAGATATTGCGACCGTATCAAGGGCATTGCATTCAACCTGCTTGATTGAGCTGTCCATCTGTGCAATGGAACAGGCAGTGGCAAAGGATGCATCCGTAAGTTTCTGAACATTGCCTCCAATCTGCTTTATTGATGCGGCCATCTCAATTATGGATGAACTCACTTCTTCTACCGACAGTGCCAGTGTTTCCACGTTTAATGCGACCTCTTCAATGCTTGCAGCCATTTGAAGAATAGATGATGAGCTCTCTGATGCAGATATCGAAAGCTTGTCAACATTCTGCCCCACTCGTTTCACCGAGGTGCTGATCTCCATCACCGCACTGGATGTATCATTGATACCGTTCGACTGCACTCCGGCAGCAGTTATGACCTGATGCGAAGCATCCGTTATCTTTATCGATATGGTCTTCAGTTCTCCAGTCGAACGGTTGATCTTTACTACCATCTCGCCCAGGCGCTCCAGCATGATGTTGAAGTCACTGCTCAGCCTGCCGATCTCATCGCCCGAATCTATCTCCACCTTGGCTGTCAAGTCGCCATCAGAACCCAGATATACTGCTTGTCCCATCTTCTTGATGCGGCTGACTATGTAGCGGGTGGTAAGAATACCGAGAAGGAGCGCCACGGCAATTGCAACGACTATTGACCCTAGCAACATGACCAGAGTGAACCGCTGAATACTGTTGATTTCCTTGTTAGACTGGGTGATGGAGGTCCCTACGGAGACCATAAGGTCATCAACAGACTCCTTGGCCTTATCACTCGCCATCACAAGATCAACTTCAACCAGGCGATGCAGTTCCTCTGAAGTGAGTGCAGCTATTGCCGCAGCATCAACGACCCCTGGCGCGGACTTATTGAGCAGATCCCCTTTGAGGGCAATCAGCTGTTCTGCTATGACCTCAAACTGTTCCCACGACTTCATCGCGGCAAAAGTCCGCTGCTCGATTTCGCTCCCTTTGACCGCTGGTTTGATCCCAACCTTCTTGTTCCCGTTGAGGATGAGGGAGCACTGACTCTTGAAGAGGTCTCGCTTCATCCGGTAATCCTCGGCATAATCTTCGAATTTGACATTATTTTTATGGACCAAGGCCGCCTGAAGCAGAAAGACGCGGCATTCCTTTTGGGTAACCCCCATGAGCAGAACGAGTTTCTGCTGGCTAGCCAGATTCTGCAGGATATCCTGGGTCCGGCTTCCAACCTTGTTCATACTGATGGCGCCGAATACACCGGTAACTCCCACTATGAGCGCCATAATCAGGAAGGAACCGATGAGCCTCTGGCCGAGCTTTATCTTCTTCATGTGATGTTCCGTCCACCTTTACTGGGTTGGGGAAATTGCCTGGCCACCCTAGTTGCTCAAGAAGGCAAATTCATCCCTGTAGAAATCAAAGAGCTGCTTTTGCGCAACGGAAGGCTTTCCCTTGGTAATCACCAAAATCGGTCTCACCAAACGAGGGGTTTCAGGGATAGTAACCTGCACATTCGAAATCCCGTGTGGATCTATACCTATTGAGCCCACAGTCTGTATCACGACATCTCTGATACCTACGTAATCCGTTGCCGGCTTTGCATTGGGCGTCAAAGGAGCATTATCGAGAATTATCTCTGAAAATTGCGCATTCTGCCCTGGCGTATCTTTACCCCAGACAACAACGATCTCACTGTCGACTCCGCCTACCTCTTTCCAGTTTCGTATCTTTCCGGTGAATATCCCCTTTAGCTGCTCCTTGCTCAGTGATCTTACCCTGTTGGACTTGTGCAGCATAACCACAGTATGTTCCTCGGCAATTATCTTGTAGTCAAGGGTTGCCGGATCGATTATTACCCCTTCCCTGGCCGCACCTTTGATCAGATCCGTCAGACCTACTGCAGCTGTTGCGACATCGGCCTTCCCCTTCTCAAGGGCAATCAAACCCTTTATCGGAGTAGTCACGGTGACTATAAGTTTGTGCCCGGTGGATTTCTCAAACAGCTCCTTCATCGGGATAAAGACAGCATGTACCGCTGCACCACCCCCTTCCACACGGATCTCATCAGCTGACGCCGCCGCACAAGCAAACATAAAGGCACAACTGAATATCAAAGTAAGACATCTTCGCACGATTTGTCCTCCAATCAACTGCTTCATGGTACTATGCAGACTACTTTGCAACCTCATCGAGCAACCAGTTCATGAGATCTACGCACACCTTGACCTCCTGCTTGTTCATGTCTGAATCTGGTTTACGCATCATCTTGATACCATATGCCCTTACCGCATTCCGATCGAACGGCTGACCCGTAATAGGTGCCAACCCGGTGTTGATGGAGACAATGGTTCGCTCCATGGTATGGCACTTTATACATTTTACCTTGAAAACCAACCAAGCAGACTTTTGTTGGGGCGGGAATCCGGACGGGTCGAGTGTCATCCTATCACCTTTTCCCACCACCTTGATAGCTGCATGACAGGGGATCGAAACAAGCAGCAGTGAAGAAATAACCAAAATTGCTCTGCTCAATAATGTGTACATATCTCGCATAAAGCTCCTTAATACCCTATACAGCCATATTCACCGAAAGCTGTATATTTGCACTTTTTCATGGTGCTGAGTCAACAATTGAATTCATATTTTTATGATTATCATGGCTGCAATCACATTCGGTCGGACCAACCATACTGAACTCGTCACAGGAAGCAGCTGGTTCAACTGTGTAAGCAACTTCATCGCAAAAGCCCAGTCCGCGGCCCGGATAGAGTGACGTACAAAACCCCCGTAGATTATTACATACAATTAGATACACGTATCGGTGTCTGCGAAGAAACTTTAAATACATGATGCAAAACCCAGATTTTGCATTTTTCAGAATAGGCAGTAAAATGATGTCGGACTCCCGACAAACGGCTTGCAGCACTATGCTAACACAAACTCAAGTAATGAAAAGCCGCTGCCGATAACTT
Organism: uncultured Geoanaerobacter sp.; assembly: GCA_964528055.1. Taxonomy (GTDB): domain Bacteria; phylum Desulfobacterota; class Desulfuromonadia; order Geobacterales; family DSM-12255; genus Geoanaerobacter. Next base: position 31,357 of record CAZGQM010000022.1, read on the forward strand.
TCTACAGATGGGCTCTCCCGGTAACACCTTTTTCAGCAGGGTGGCAACCCGATTGCCGGTCACTCTTTACCGGATCATATGTTTCGCAACGTTGCGTGCCTAAAGGGCTGGTTTTATAGACTTGATATGCAAGAATTTTTTATGTACCCATTTGATGAGTCGTCAGGAGGATATGGCAATGCAAATTGGCAAAGCATGGGGGACATTTTTGATTTTTTTGGCCGCAAGTGCCATATATGGCTGCGGAGGTGGGGTCTCCGGCAGTTCCGTACCGGCAAGCGTCGCCTCCCACTCCAAGAGATGCGTGGAGTGCCACAGTGACAGAACTTCAGCCGGTACCGGTGCTTTGATCATAAATGAATGGAACGCATCAATCCATAAGCAATACAATGCCGCAGGGTGCAATGACTGTCATGAAGCCCCGTCAAATCATGGATGCGGGAGTTGCCACGGCGGTTCTTCCGGGCCATCACCCATCGCCAACCCCGATGCAGCCGGAAAGTGTTACAACTGCCATGACGGCGTTTCAACTATTAAGCCTCTGACAGGGAAACATCTGTCCGCCTCTGCTCAGCGTCTGCCACCTCCGTTCGGCAATCTGACAAGTGCATTGAGAACTTACACCAACTCCGCAGGGTATGCCGTGCTAAGGGGGACCCCCTACGAGAGCAGATGCAACTGGTGCCACAACCCTCATGACAATACCAACACCGAACAGCACCGCCAATGGGCCGAATCCGGACATGGCGAACCGTCGGCAGAGCCCTTTCTCCATTACGATTTCAAGGTGAGGGGCTCATTCGCAGGAACACCGGCAAACTCTGCGGCAACAGACTGCGTACGATGCCACACGACTACCGGATACATAAATTACGTCACATCGGGCTTCACCGACATCAGGCCCTGGGGTGCGCAGGTCAACGCTGCCGGAAGCGTCATAACCGACCCCAGGTCAAAATCGCCTTCACCCGGCGACAATGTAAGGCCGATAAGCAACCAGAAACAGGTGATCTACTGCAACGTATGCCATGATGACGGTTCGGGCAGGAGTTACGGTTTCAGGATACGGTCAGTCCCAAGGGTTACCGGCTATTACAACCTGTCGACCAGCCATGCCAACCCCGGCAACCCGACGGCAAATGTATATTACAATTCGGGCAGCTCGATTCCCGATGCATCCGCTTCCAATATCTGCCTGGTCTGCCATGTTGGCAAGGAGGCAGGAGGAACCATAAAGGGGATTCCTGCTGCAGGAGGAGACTTCACAAAGAAAATTGATTTTGTAAACTCGCATTATCTCACTGCCGGAGCCACTCTCTTCAAGACAAGCGGTTACGAGTATCCGCTCCGCAGCTATGCAAACGCTGCAAACTACCTTCACGATACAATCGGCATAAGCGCCGCAGGCACCGGAAACAGCGGCCCATGCGTGACCTGCCATATGAAACCGCGACGCCACAGTTTCCTGCCGGTTGTGAAAGACGAATCGGATAACCTGATCTCCCTTGCCGAAGGAGCCGTCTGTTCCCAGTGCCACTCCGTAAATCCCAACGCGGTTGCGCCATCAACATCATTCAACGGCAGGGTGGCAGACACCACCCCTGCATACCTCCCCTATACACTGACCACGCGAAAACAAGGGTATCAGGCGGCAATGGACGTCCTTCAGGCCATGCTGAAGAAAAAAGGTTGGCCATTTCTGCAGTCACACCCTTACTTTGCAGCTACAACCTGGAACAATGAGGGGAACATGGGAGCTGCCTTCAACTTCAATCTCCTTTACCACGACTACGGCGCGTATGCCCACAACAGCCTTTATGTAAGGAGACTTATCTTTGATTCGATAGAATGGCTTCAGTACAGCAGTCTCGACCCGGATCCGAATACCCCCTCCCACACTGTCAAGGCAACTTTTTTTGATGCCGACGGTGCAGGGATAATCGGCGAATCGGTCAAAGACGTTATTGCCGGGAAGCCTCCCCGGACAGTCGATCTAGACACTCTTTCAATGGCCTCTGCCTGGCTCTTTGGAACCGGCACCAAGCGGCCTTAACATGAAAAATTTAATTGATGAATATTCTGAAGGGGGCTCTTACATGAACCGGATAACAAAGTCTCTATCCGCTTTTTCACTTCTGGCAGTCATCTGGATTTTCACGACCGGAGAAGCTTACGCCATCCCGGCCTTGAGCCGCGAGTACAATGCCGAATGCACCACCTGCCATACCATCTATCCGGAACTCAACGAATACGGCGAAGTGTTCTACAAGAACGGTTTTCTTTGGGTCAAGAAAGCGAAGAAGGCCCCGGAAAATACCCCTGCAACTCAAACAGCTCCAGGAAAGGTTTTACGGGGTGAAGGCAATCCTGACATACTGAATGTTCCCGAAGCAAACTCCCAGCGCGACGACGAGGAGATCCAGGGTTCCAAAGAGGGAAAGCCTGTAACAACACCGAAGATTGAAGCCCTATGGCTGGCCGGCCTTCCGAAAACCGTGCCGCTGTCACTCTCAGCAACATTCGATGTGGTTTACAACGACAAGGCAAATGACAAGGACAAACTTGATTTCTCGACACGGGCGCTCTCTCTGCTGGCAGCAGGAGTAATTCGTGACAAAGTTGGTTTTTTCGCCAAGTACAATCTTTACTCCCAGGGAAATTTCGATCCTGCAACCGGCAATACTCCGAAAAACGTATCACCTGACATTGAAGAACTCTATGTAGTCTGGCGCAACACTTTTGACTCGCCGATCAATATCAAGGTCGGGAGAATCCGCCCGAAGCTCTCCCTCTGGAAAAAAAGCAACAAGACCATGATCTCAGATTTTGCAACAACCAGCTACATGACCGGAAGCTCACTCTTCTCGCTGGCGTCCCCACAGGACGCCATTGAGGCAAACGCCATACTGTTCAAACGGATGTTTATCGCCGGTGGGATAGTCGATCGAAACGGTCAGAACAGCAAAGAGGGTTATGGCCATGTCTCGGTCAGAATCGGCGGCGCCGACTTCCATGGCACCGAGCCTGACATTGACTTTGACACAGACAGTATCTGGGATTATCTGGCAGTGACTCTCGCAGGATACGGTTACTCCGGCAAGAACTCAATAAGTCTCGCATCAACAGAAAGGAACAATTTCTACCGGGTAGGAGTGGATCTTGATATTGAATACAAGGGACTTCGCTCAAGACTCTCTGGCGTCAAGGGAGTTGACAATAACCCCGATTTTGCTTCGCACCTGCGAACGACGTCATATGTAGGAGCTGCACAGGTGGAGTACATCTTCGCCAAGGATCTGATCGGGCTATTCCGCTTTGAATATGAGCGCTTCGAATATGATGCCGGAGGGACTCTCATAACCAGGAGGTATCTGCCGGCAATAGCTTATACTCCGATAGAGAACGTCAAGCTTACGGCAGAATACCAGCATGAAGTGACTTCAGGAGAGGCAATCAAGAAATTGCTGGCAGGATTCCGTTTCACCTACTAGAGCAAGAACCTCAACAGCTATGAAGTTCCGCTTGAGAACGGCTCGGAGAAACATTGTTCAGAATTTGATGAGTTCCAGGAGATCCCGGAAGTCAGAAGACCGAAACAACTCGACATCAACACCGTTGCTGTCCAGATCACCATATTAAGGTCCCAGGCCTGCATATCGGGCACAGTAAAAAGAGTGCGCATCCGGTCGGAGCGGCAGATGGAACATCGCCTGTAGTGGCGTCCCTATCAAATCTATAGAGCCTCAGGATGGCCGCACAATTCTGTAGCGCAGCGACGCGGCCCTCTTTGTTGATTCGTTGGCCATATTGGCCAGAATTTCCTTTCGAATCTTGCGGCGTTTGACCTCATAGGCGTCTGCCTGGGGACCCACCCCGCAGTATAGTTTTTTAGCGCGCACCAGTTTGCCTCCAGCCATGGACATCTTGCTGGAGAGCTCGCGCACAGCAGCTTCGGCGCATTTTTCGTCGTTCTGCATCTCTTCCGGTGAATACCCGTGACTTGCTGCCCGTTGCGGCATCAACTGCCATACACCAAGAGCCCCTTTCTGAGAGACTGCCCTCTTTGAAAGACCATGGCCACCTGTCTCAACCAGGGCGATCTCTGCAATATCGATCGGCATAAATTGAGTACCCAACGTCTTGATATAGCAGAGTGCTGCCAGCCAGCGGGCCCTGTCCGGCTCGGTGCGTCGGGCAAATGCAACTGCTATGGCCGGCACCTGGGCCTGGCGTTCCTCCAGTGGATTCCCCTTCTCCATAATCCGACGGATCTCTCTGTCAAGATCGGTATCGGGTTCGGTCACTGCAACCGGAACCTGCACCTGGGAGAGGTGCGACCTGTTACACGAAGAGATGCCACCAGTCAGCAGCATCCCCATCACTATTAGTCCAACATAGATAATTGTTCTTTTCATAAGTTAAATGGGGTCGGTGTTTTCGGCTTTGCCGGACGGTCGCGTTGACCCTCGGTGTTTCTCGTGTTTCACTTCCGGCTGGAATCCTCCTTTTTGCTAGATTTTTATCATAACGTCGAAAGGCCCCGTCGGGGCCTTTCTTCATTCCTGACTGAAGGCAGGCTGTCACCTTATAGCGCAGCCCCCCCGGCATGTCAAACGTTTTTTGACAATTAACACTGTTTTTCAAGTAGTTACAGACAGTTAGCAACTTTCAGGTACAACCTTACACCCTACCGTATTACAACGTTACCCCCATGGCCTCTGCTACCGTGTGAATATCCTTATCACCCCGCCCGGAGAGGCAGGCCACGATAGACTGCTCACGAGGCAATTGCGGTGCCAGTTTAAGTAGATGGGCAATGGCATGGGATGACTCCAGTGCAGGGAGGATACCCTCGGTTTCGGTTAGCATACGAAACCCTTCCAGCGCCTCTTCATCGGTCACCGATACATATTCGGCCCTTCCGGTTTCTTTGAGCCAGGCATGCTCAGGGCCGACCCCAGGATAGTCAAGCCCTGCGGAAATGGAATGGGCATGGCTTATCTGGCCGTGGCCGTCCTGCAGGAGATAGGTCATATTGCCGTGCAGCACGCCAACGCTCCCCGCACAAAGGGGTGCAGCATGCCTGCCTGAGTCAATGCCGTGTCCGGCAGCTTCAACTCCGACCATTCTTACCCCTTTGTCATTCAGAAAAGGATAGAAAAGCCCCATGGCATTGCTACCGCCTCCTACCGCCGCCACCAGGAGATCAGGCAGGCGCCCCTCCGCCTTCCTGAACTGGCCCTTTGCCTCGCGACCGATAACCGACTGGAAATCCCTGACCATCATCGGGTACGGATGAGGACCAGCCGTAGTGCCGATCACGTAAAAGGTGTCATGAACATTGGTCACCCAGTTGCGGAGTGCCTCGTTCATGGCGTCCTTCAGGGTGGCGGTACCGGCTGTCACCGGGGTAACGGTAGCACCCAGCAGTTTCATACGGAAGACGTTCAGGGATTGTCGCTGGATATCTTCCTCCCCCATGAAGACCTCGCACTCCATGCCGAACAGGGCCGCGATGGTTGCAGTAGCAACCCCATGCTGCCCCGCACCTGTCTCTGCAATCACCCGCCGCTTCCCCATCCGTTTGGCCAGCAGACCCTGGCCAATAGTGTTGTTGATCTTGTGTGCACCGGTGTGGTTCAAGTCCTCTCGCTTCAGATAGATCTTCGCACCGCCAAGCTTTTCAGTCAGATTTGCAGCAAAGTAGAGCGGGCAAGGCCTGCCGACATACTGCCTGAGGTAGTACTCGAATTCTTCCTTGAATTCTTTGTCCTTCTGGTAACGACTGTATACCTTTTCAAGTTCCAGAAGCACCGGCATCAGTGTCTCCGGAACATACCGGCCACCGAACCTGCCGAAATGTCCCTGCTTATCGGGAAAGCGCATAGATTACCACCCTTTTGCCTGTCTGATAAACTCCCGCACCTTCTGCGGGTCCTTCTTGCCCGGCGACAACTCTACGCCGCTGGAGACATCGACACCGTACGGTTTCAAGATATCAACTGCATCGCGCACATTGTCGGATGACAGCCCACCGGCCAGGATGATCGGACGGCAGCTGGCAAGCTCGCGTACAAGATTCCAGTCAAAGGTCTGCCCTGTTCCGCCGTATGCATTGGGTGACCATGCATCCAGCAGATAGCCAGCTGCTTTAAACCTCCCCAAGGAAGAAAGGCTGGCCGCATCCTTTACCCGAAATGCCTTGATTACCCGCCGCCGGATATCCGCACAGCTCTCCGGCTCCTCGTCACCATGAAGCTGGACCAGATCCAGACCGCTGAAATCGGCAACCCAGTTGATCCGTTCAGGATCGGCATCCACAAAGAGTCCGACCGCCTGAACAAACGGGGGCAGCTTGGCGATTATGGCTGCCGCCTTCTGGGGGGATACTGCGCGGGAAGATTTCTCGTAAAAGACGAACCCGAGGGCATCTGCACCAGCCTCAACGACCATGAGTGCATCATCGACTGTCGTTATGCCGCAGATCTTTACCCGTACCATGTCAGAGCGAAACCTTTGGAAGCCGTTCCAGTGCCCTTTTCACCATCTCGTCCGGATACTCGTAATCCTCCAGGTTCCCGGAGAGATAGGCATCGTAAGCTCCCATGTCCAGCTGACCATGACCTGATAAACAGAAGAGGATGGTTTTTTCTTTCCCCTCTTCCTTGGCCAGCACCGCCTCGTCTATAGCGGCCCGCACTGCGTGGGATGATTCGGGTGCAGGGACGATCCCCTCGCTCCTGGCAAAGAGGAGCGCCCCTTCGAAACAGGCATTCTGACGGTAGCTCTTCGCCTCGATCAGGCCTGCATGGTGAAGTTGCGAAACAAGCGGGGATTCGCCATGATAACGGAGTCCACCCGCATGAATGCCGGGAGGGATGAAATCATGACCCAGAGTGTACATCATGGCAATGGGTGCAACCTGGGCAGTATCGCCATAGTCGAAGGCATAGACCCCTTTGGTAAGGGTCGGGCATGAGGAGGGCTCCACCGCGAGACAGCGGAGGTTCTTTCCGGCAGCCTTGTCGGCAAGAAAGGGGAAGGCGATCCCGGCAAAGTTCGAACCTCCCCCGCAGCAGGCGATAACCACGTCCGGGTAATCCCCTGCAACGGCAAGCTGTTCCTTGGCTTCCAGGCCGATCACGGTCTGATGCAAACAGACATGATTCAAGACGCTCCCGAGGGCATAGTTGGTATCGCTGTGGGTCGCCGCATCCTCGACCGCCTCGGAGATGGCTATGCCGAGGCTCCCCGGGCAATCCGGATCATGTGCCAATATGGAGCGTCCCGAGTTGGTCAGCTCAGATGGCGACGGTATCACCTCTGCACCCCAGAGCTGCATCATGCTCTTTCTGTACGGCTTCTGGTAACATGATACCTTGACCATATAAATGGTGCACTCCAGGCCGAACATGGAGCAGGCAAGCGCAAGGGAACTCCCCCACTGACCGGCTCCGGTCTCTGTTGCCAAGCGGCGGATCCCATGAATCTTGTTGTAGTATGCCTGGGGAATGGCGGTATTAGGCTTGTGTGAACCTGCCGGGGAGACCCCTTCGTACTTGTAGTAGATCTTGGCCGGGGTGCCAAGAGCCTTCTCCAGGCGTCGTGCCCGGTAGAGCGGAGCCGGGCGCCAGAGACGCAGAATGTCCCTGACCTCGTCCGGGATATCGATCCAGCGCTGCGGGGAGACCTCCTGCTCCAGGAGTGCCGGCGGGAAGATGGCCAGCATGTCTTCAGGGGTGACAGGCTGGAGTGTCCGCGGATTGATGACCGGATGCAGCGGACCGGGCATGTCGGGGATAATGTTGTACCACTGCTTCGGAATACGGTCTTCTGCCAAAAGGATCTTTGTGTCCATTGATTGCTCCAGTTGAATCTATCCGAGTAGTTCCTGCAATTTCGCACCGATGTCAGCTTCCCGCATCAGCGATTCGCCGATCAGGAAACCCTTTGCCCCGGCCAGTAGCAGGCGGTCGATGTCGGCCCTGCTGTTGATCCCGCTCTCTGCCACCACAAAACGATCGTCAGGAACCCTCTTAGCCAGGAGCTCCGTGGTCGCAAGATCTGTTTCAAAGGTGTGCAGGCTCCGGTTATTTATCCCGATCAGTCTGCAGTCGCTCTGCAGAGCCATATCGAGTTCCCGCTGGTCATGAATCTCCAGAAGGAGGTCGAGCTGCAGTTCGCCTGCGAGGGCTGCAAGATCGCGCAGCTGGTTCAATTCAAGCATCGCGGCGATGAGCAGCACGGCATCCGCACCACCGACCGATGCCTCGTAGATCTGATACGGGTCGAACAGGAAATCCTTGCGCAACAGGGGGAGCCCAACCTGCTCGCGGATCAGCATGAGATAGCGGAGATGCCCCAGGAAAAATCGTTCATCGGTCAGGACTGACAGGCAGGTGGCGCCATTGTCCTGGTACGTGGAGGCTATATCGAGCGGGTCGAAATCCGGACGGATGATCCCCTTGCTGGGTGAACCTTTCTTGACCTCTGCGATGATCGGCGTCCAGCCCGATGCATCTGCATCCTGCAAGGCTCTAATAAAGCCTCGTGGCTGGTCCTCGCGGTCTGAAAGACGGGACTTGAGATCGGTAAGGGGCATGGCAGCCTTGGCTGAGGCAACCTCTTCTCGCTTGTGCGCGACGATTTTCTTCAGTATGTCTGGCGTATCGGTCATTGGATTATTTTGCCTCATTGGTGAGCGTGACAAGTCTTGCCAGCTGATCGCGTGCAGAGCCAGAATCAATGGCTCCGGCAGCCAACAGGAGCCCCTCTGCCGGAGTTGACGCCTTGCCTGCGGCAACAAGGCCATAGGCTGCATTGAGCAGCACGATGTCGCGCCGCGCCCCCTGCTCTCCATCGAGCACGCTTTTCACAACTGCAGCGTTCTCCCTGGCATCTCCTCCACGCAGGGACTCCATGGAGCAGCGTTTCAGACCGAGCTCTTCTGGGGTAATAACGGATACGGAAACTCCGGCAGGTGATACCTCGGCAACCTTGGTTTCCGAAGTCAAGGTAATCTCATCCATCCCGTCCCTGCCATGGACGACAAACCCCCGTCGACAGCCGAGCCGGTGGAGCACTCCGGCCAGCTTTTCCACCAGTTCGTCGCTGTAGACCCCCATAACCTGGCAATCGGCACTGGCCGGATTGGTCAGCGGACCGAGGATGTTGAAGATGGTTCGTATGCCGATCTCGCGGCGTGGGCCGATGGCATGCTTCATGGCACCATGCAGCGCCGGGGCAAAGAGAAAACCTATGCCGATCTCGGCAATACAGCGCTCTACGGACTCAGGAGTAACGTCGAGGTTTACCCCCATGGCCTCAAGTACATCAGCGCTTCCGCAGAGGGAAGAAACCGAGCGGTTGCCATGCTTGGCCACCTTGACCCCGCAGGCCGAGACGACAAATGCAACGGTGGTGGATACATTAAAGGTATTGGTACCGTCTCCGCCGGTTCCGACAACATCCAGAATGGTTTCCATGTCGACATTGATCTCGTCCCGGTCTATATCCAGGACACCTTTGCCGACCCGGATCGGTGTTACTCGCTCGCGCATCACCCTGGCAGCGCCGGTGATCTCGTCCACCGTCTCACCCTTCATCCGGAGAGCCGTGATGAAGGAGCCGATCTGGGCGGGTGTAGCCTCACCGGACATGATCTGGTTCATGACATCGATCATCTCCCCTTCGGAGAGGTCCTGTCGTTCCACAATTTTAGTGATCGCACGCTTTATCATTAACACATTCTCCATAGTGTGATATCGCAACATACCGAGAGGGACGAAAGTTATCAGTTTCATCCTGAAAAATCAAGAACTCGCAAGATCCGGTGCTACGCCAATACCCGCGATGGACTCAAAGGGACCGAGCATATAGGAACAGCTCGGTGCAACTGCAGACGAATCTGCACTGCTCCCATGCAATTACTCAAGGTAAATTGTTCGAGAAAGTCAATATGGTGTCCACGTTCAACCATTGTCACTCGATGTGCATTCCATGCATGACTCCTCATCATTCATCGCTAAAGTATAGTATTTCGATACCGATATAATAGCATCTGACCGATACTTGACTCTGAACAATTCAACAAAATTATGGAGGTTTTTATGAAGCTGCAACGAAAGATTACATCCCTCATCGCTTTGACCTTCACCATCTTCTCACTGGCCCTTGCTGGATCAGCACTGGCCGCCGAAGATATCAAGATCGCCGGCGGTGCAGGACCGGTCAAGAACGTGCTGCTGCCGATCAAAGATGCCTTTGAGAAGGCTACCGGCATCAAGCTCATTATCATGGAGCTTGGTGGAACAGCAGCGTTCAAGGAACTGGTCAAAGGGAACCAGGAAATCGGTGCTGCAGGCTTCAGCTATGACGAGTTGTTCATGGAGTTGCAGAAAGAGGGGGGAACACTCCCTGACAAGGCCTCGTATACGCCTGCAGTAGTTGCCAAGGCGAATATCCATGTACTGGTGCACAAGGATAATCCAGTGGCCAAGCTGAGCAAGGACCAGTTGAAGGGGATATTTACCGGTAAGGTTCAGAACTGGAAAGAGGTAGGTGGCAGCGATGCCCCGATCCTGATCACTATCGCCAAGCTAAACCCTGCAACAAACAGCACCTTCAAGAATCAGATCCTTGATGGTGAGGCCTTTACCAAGGAGATCGCGGAGACCACCACTGCCGACGAAATCCAGCAGTTCATATCCGGTTCGGCAGAAGCGATTGGCTTCGGTCCATCATCCATGATCGGCGGTGCAGTTAAGGGTGTTGAGACCCAGACTATCGAGCGGGTCATCACCTTTATCACCAAAGGGGCACCTTCGCCGAAGGTCCAGAAACTGTATGACTTCATCAAGGGTGACGGGCAGAAATACATCAAAAAATAATGGCTTAACAGCTATGGCCTAGGTTTATAGGATAAGGCCATTCTTTTTTCAGGGTTCTTTGGAGATTTTACTCATGACCATCAAGGGCCGTCTTACCGCCAATATTATCCTTAATTTTCTGCTGGTCATCGCTATTGTCAGCTCGGCACTGGTTGGCATCGGGTTCGTCAAGAACAAGATCGCCCTGCTGACCGAGCAGAGTACTCCGTTCCAGACACGGACACTGGATTTTCAGCGGACCCTGCAGGCCACGGTTGCTGACCTGATGAAGGTGAATAGTTCTGCCAGCGAACAGGAATTGGCTACGACCAGAGCCGACGCGGAAAAATCCCTGACTGAGGTAAAAGCTGCCCAGGAAGAGCTGGCCAAGCTCAGCGATAATAAGAGCACGGCCCATGAAGAGATGGCCGCAATTGCCAAGGATGTTATTGGCGCCACGACTGATCGATTGCTGGCGGGCAAAAAGAACCAGGAAGCCTGGCAGGCGGCAAAAGTCCGGATCAATGAAACCGCGGCCCGGCTGAAAGAGCTTGATGCCAAGATTAAGGGACTGCAGGGGAGCAGCTCGACCAAATTCGGCCAGTCCCGGGAGTCTGCCGGGGTCATGAACCGTAACATGAAAAATATTGAAGATGTACGCCGAACCTTTAAGGATCTGCAACTGGTGTTGCAGGATATTCATATCGCCCAGGATAAGAAGGGGGTGCTCCTCAATAAGGGGAAGGTCACCATGGCGATGAACAATCTGCAGCAGAACGAGTATGTGAAGGAAAAGGGGGCGCTGGCTACGGACATCAAAAATCTGGCGGGCAAGGTGGATGAGCTGATCAAGTCCAAAACCGCGCTGGCTGGTACGGTGAACGAGGAGCTGAAAGTAAAATATGACACCCTGCGTAAGGCGATGCAGGAGGATATGGCGGCGATTTCTCTGGTGATTGAACAGGAGGCGGCAACGCTGCAGGAGCGGGCCAAAACCGAGAATCAGCAGCAGGGCGAAGTGTTCAGTCAGTTCAGTGGCAGCAATGAGGTTCTGTCCGGGACGTCTGCCTTGCTGATGCAGGCAGCAATGATTGATGGCCAGGCAAACCACCTGATTGTTGCCGCAAATCAGCAGGAAGTTAATGGAAGCGTGGCAGAGCTGACGCAGAACTTCGAGCGGATCGTCAGTAGCGAGGCACAGTTGACCAAGGCGCTGCAGAAGCTCAATGCCAAAAAAGAGCTGGGCATACTCAATGGCATCAAGGGAAACCTGGCGGCGGTACGGGAGAATCTGCTCGGGAAAGACGGGATTGCGGGCAAGGTGCAAAACCGCATTAAAGTTGAGTTGTTGGCCGTTGATGCCATGACCAAGCTGAAGTCTCTGGTAAGCAAGCAGGCACAGTCCGGTCGCGAGGCAATCACCACCGCCAAAGAAGATCAGGCCAAGGCGATCATCTCGGTTAATCAGGTAGTGAATTTCAACCGGGTGTTGTTGATTGCCATTGGGGCTGTTGGCTTGGTCATCGGTCTGTTGATGGGGGTTTTCCTGTATCGGGCCATTGCCGTGCCACTGCGTGACTGCATTTCGGTGGTCGACAAGATCGCTGATGGCAATCTGGATGTGGAAGTTACCACCAATCGCAAGGACGAATTGGGGATGTTGCTGACGGCAGTCGGCAGAATGTCAGACAACCTTAAGGAGATCATCCGCCAGGTCAAGAGTGCTGCCCAATCCGTGGCTTCCGAATCGGAGCAGCTAAACTCCACGGCGGAACAGATGGCGACAGGCGCTGAACAGGTGGCATGTCAGGCTGGTACCGTGGCAACGGCCAGTGAGGAGATGGCGGCAACATCGAGTGAAATCGCACACAACTGCCTAAGTGCAGCCGAGGCCTCGAATCGGGCTTACCAGGCAGCAGAGTCGGGTGCCGAAGTTGTTGAGAAGACCGTAGCCAACATGGGAAGAATTGCCGCGCGGGTACAGAAGACGGCAACGGCAGTTGAAGGGCTGGGTAACCAGTCGGAGCAGATCGGCGATATCGTGCGGACCATTAAGGATATTGCCGATCAGACCAACCTTCTTGCATTGAACGCGGCCATTGAGGCGGCGCGTGCAGGCGACCAGGGGCGAGGTTTTGCCGTGGTTGCCGACGAAGTACGGGCGTTGGCCGAACGAACTTCGACGGCGACAAATGAAATAAGTTCGATGATCGGTTCGATCCAAGGGGACACTCGCGAGGCAGTGGTTGCTATGAACGAAGGGGTGCGCGAAGTTGAACTCGGTTCGGCAGATGCGGCTAGATCCGGCGAAGTGCTGCGGAGTATTCTCGACCTGGTGCAGGCGGTAAGTTCGCAGGTGAACCAGATTGCTACTGCTGCAGAGGAGCAGACCGCGACGACCGGAGAGATCAGCAGCAACATCCACCAGATTACCACTGTAGTGCAGCAGTCGGCTGATGGGGCACAGCGATCTGCAGGCTCTGCCAGACAACTGACCAGCCTGTCGGCTGAGTTGCAAAAGGTAGTTGGCAGGTTCCAGTTGTCGGGGTGAAACGCTGATATGACGTGAGTTTGATTCATTCAGTGCTGACGCAATAACATTAATGCCGCCCTTTAAAGAAAAGGGGCGGCATTATATTTGGTCAGACCCAGAAATTGATATGATCAAGTATTTTATCTCGTCATCTCCAGAAAATTTTCGAGGATATTCATCCCACCCTCTGTCAAGATCGACTCGGGATGGAACTGTACCCCCCAGAGCGGCAGCTCGCGGTGGCGCAGTCCCATGATCTCCCCCTCTTCAACCCAGGCGGTGATCTCAAGGGAGTCGGGAAAGGTTGCCCTCTCCACCACCAGAGAGTGGTAACGGGTGGCGTTAAACGGACTGGGGAGCCCGGTGAACAGACCCTGTCCGTTATGATGTATGGGGGAGGTCTTGCCGTGCATCAGTGTCGCGCTCCGGACGATATTGCCGCCAAAGGCCGCACCGATCGACTGGTGGCCGAGACAGACTCCGAGCAGGGGGATCTTTCCTGCAAAACGTCTGATCGCAGAGACCGAGATTCCGGCCTCTTCAGGGGAGCAAGGACCTGGGGAGATCACCAGCCTCTCCGGCTTAAGATCCTCAATCTATTCAAGGGTGATCCGGTCGTTGCGTTAGACACGCACATCTACACCCAGTTACCGGAAGTACTGGACGCTGTTGTAGTTGAAGGAATCGTAGTTGGG
>CAZGQM010000023.1:0-43876 GCA_964528055.1 uncultured Geoanaerobacter sp.
TGGTAGCTCGTCGGGCTCATAACCCGAAGGTCACAGGTTCAAATCCTGTCCCCGCAACCAAATAATTATAGGGACTTGCGTAACTCGCAGGTCCCTTTTATTTTATGCTGTACACCAAATTGTCACCAAAGTTCAATGGACCTGCCCAATGGAGGAGCACATTAAGGCAGATCAGCAGGAAGGATGGAAATCATGCTTATCCTAATACTGAAACTCATAGTCAATGCTGTGGCTCTCTATGCAGTGGTTCGTATGGTGCCAGGCATCAGCGTTACTGGATTAGAGAACCTTGTACTCTCCTCCCTGGTACTTGGTTTCCTCAATTCGGTATTGCGGCCGATTATCTCCTTTTTTTCTCTGCCGATTACAATCCTCACTCTTGGACTCTTCACCTTAGTTGTAAATGGGATCATCTTCGCACTGGCCTCCTGGATTGTTCCAGGATTCAATGTGACCGGTTTCGGTAGTGCGATGCTGGGTGCGCTCGCATTCAGTGTCATCAGTTTCATCCTCAATCTCATAGTAAGACCGAAAATTCAGTGAGTGATGTAAATGCAATCATTGGGGGGGGATTATGACATCGTCATATCTGAATTTGAAAGTTACTATGAACGTGATACGCAAAATAAGATTAGTTACAATCATGCTTATGCTGCTGGCCGGGTGCACCATGAAAGATTATCGCACAGCAAGCCGTGAACCAGCCGGAATAGCACCGAACCCGTCAACAAACCGGGAAGCAGTGCTGCACATCTATGGTGCACCAGCGTGGGGATGGCGCGGCTGGTTTGCCATACATACCTGGATTGCAGCCAAGCCGACCAATGAAGAGTCATATACAGTCTATGAAGTCATCGGCTGGAGGCAGCGCAGAGGATTGCCGGTCGTACGGATCGAAAAGGATCTGCCCGACCGCTTCTGGTTTGGGGAACGCCCAAGGCTGCTTAAAGAGTTCCGGGGAGACGGAGTCGATAAGTTGATCACTGCTGTAGATCTGGCTGCCAAAAACTACCCCTGGCCGGATACCTACAAGGCGTTTCCTGGGCCGAACAGTAACACCTTTACCGCATGGATAGCCAGGCAGGTTCCCGAACTCGCACTGGAACTGCCATTTGCAGCCATCGGCAGCGGGTACACTGAATCGGCAAACAAGTGAGAACTCAAGTGTCAGAAAAGGGAGCTACCCGTGATCACCAGATGCAGTTCTGGCTTAAGGAACTGCACTGATGGCATGGCAACTGTGGCGGCAGGACGATAACGGTAACAGGTATCTTCTGGGAGATTTTGCAAGCAGAGAGCTTGCAGAGAGCAGTCTGAGCGACTTGACGCGAAGTCATCACAAACAGACGTACTGGATAAGCGAGATTGCAGATTCTCCAGAAATTGATTCGGAGGATATAGTCGTATGAAAAAACTGCCGACAATCACCACGGAAAGCGGCAGATACTTCCTGACCGACCGGATCAGGGAAGAGGTTGATTTCCGGGGAACGCTCCAATCGCTTGGTGTGCGCCCTCCAGCAGTTCAGAAGCCGGTATCTTCGGACAGTACTATTATCATTCTTCCAGACCCCGAAAAGTGTGCTATCCAGAATTGCGAACTGCAAAGTGCCATTGCCAACCGTGAAAGCCATCGCAGCTTCACACCGGAAGCACTCTCCCTTGACGAACTCGCATTCCTGCTTTGGTCCACTCAGGGGGTTCGGGAAGAACTGCACAAAGTCGCAGTCCTGCGAACGGTACCGTCCGCAGGATGTCGTCACCCCTTTGAAACCTATCTTGCCATAAACAGGGTAGAGGGGATACCAAGCGGAATATATCGTTACCTCCCACTTGATCACTCCATCGTGCATGTACGTGAAACTGAAAACCTGCCTGCACATCTCACTGCAGCAACCCGAGGTCAAAGCTTTGCAGGTCAGGCGGCAGTTACCTTTATCTGGACGGTCATCCCTGCCCGGACAGAATGGCGATATGCTGAAGCATCCTATAAGGTAATCGCTCTTGATGCAGGTCACGTCTGCCAGAACCTTTACCTCGCGTGCGAAGCCATCGGTGCAGGTACCTGCGCCATCGCAGCCTATAATCAGACCCTTGCCGACGAACTCCTGGGAGTGGATGGTGTTGACGAGTTTGTGATCTATATAGCTCCGGTCGGAAAGGTTTCATGACTTAAACGATGTATTTTATGGGAAACGTAATGAACTGGCAGGTCTACATCATTCTCTGTTCGGACGACACCCTTTATACCGGGATCACAACAGATACTGAAAGACGGTTCAGTCAGCATGAAGAGGGTAGGGGAGCAAAGTATTTCAGGGGACGGCAACCGATGAAAGTGGTGTATCTTGAAAAAGGCCACAGCCGTTCCTCCGCCTCTGCGCGGGAATTACAAATCAAGGCCATGAATCGTAAAGACAAGCAACTGCTGGTGTCACAACAAGCAACTACAACAGTGAACAACACAGTTATTTATGAAATTCTGTAGAAAAAAGATCAACCGACTAAATGGAGTTCATAATTGACAGACAGTATCTGCATCTCGCATCAATTAAGTTCGAAATCGCACTGGATCTTTGACCTCGACGGTACACTGACCGTTCCGGTGCATGACTTCGCATTTATCTGCAGAGAACTGGATGTACCTCTTGGTGCCGACATTCTCGGGCATCTTGATTCACTGCCGGAAATTGAAGCTTCCAGGTGCCACGCCCGTTTGCAGGAGATCGAACTGGACCTGGCCCGGAAGGCAGAACCGTCAAGCGGTGCTTTGGAACTGCTTGAACGACTTCACAGATCGGGAGCGCAACTCGGGATACTGACAAGGAACGACAGGGAAATTGCCCTGCTTACACTTGATGCCATAGGTGCAGGCAGATATTTTGCTCGCGAAAATGTATTGGGTCGGTCTGAAGCTCCTCCAAAGCCTAATCCTGCGGGCATTCAAAGGATTCTGTCCAGGTGGGGAGCCGATCCCGGCGATGCTGTCATGGTCGGGGATTATCTCTTTGATCTACAAGCGGGGAAAGTTGCCGGAACATCCACAGTGCATGTCGGGAGACCGGATGGCATGATCTGGCCTGAGTTTACCGATCTCGCTGTATCGTCATTGGCTGATTTACGTATGTATTTGTCATAACTGGTAGCAAAAAAGGAGTTTCTCGTTGAGATATTTTGTCATGTGGCTATGTTTCGTTTTCATGCTGTCCGGCTGCGAAAATACGGATGTTTCGATCGCTGCTAACGCTGGGCTGGACGCGGTTAAAGCCCTTACGATATCCGAAAGAGAGGTCCAGGAGATCGCCGTAATATCTGCGAAAAATGCGGATAAGCAACACGGAGTTGCACCGGCTGATAACAGATATGCAAAAAGGCTCAACGGCCTGGTGGCACAACAATTTAAAGAGGGTAATCTGAAGTTCAACTATGCAGTATATCTCTCCCCAGAGGTAAATGCATTTGCCATGGCTGACGGAACCATCAGGGTATATAGCGGTCTTATGGATATGTTGAACAATGGTGAGCTGCGTTTTGTGATAGGCCATGAAATGGGACATGTGGTGAAGAACCACATAAAAAAGAAGATTCAGCTTGGCTATGCCGCTAGTGCCGTTCGAAAGGCCGTTGCATCACAGAACAGCACCGCTGGAGAAGTCGCCCGGTCAGAGGCCGGAGGTCTTGCCGAATCCCTTATGAATGCACAGTTCTCCCAGCTTGAAGAGAAAGAGGCTGATGATTACGGACTACTTTTCCTGAAACGGGAGAAAAATTCAACGCCTGATGCTGTTTCGGCTTTGCGGAAAATCGCCAAATTGAGTAAAGGGCACTCCTTTCTTTCCAGTCATCCAGATCCTGAAAAACGGGCGAATCGGTTACAAGCGCAACTAGAAGGCAAGGCATTATCCATTGAGGATACGCAACAAAGCTTAGTCAGTAAAATCAAGGTTCTTCTTGAGCGCAATTGACATAATGCGTATAGTATCTACCTTTAGTTGGTTCAAGCGGCCTGATACAGTTTGTAGAATTTCCTTCAAAACCTTTCGGTGAAATGTTGCCCCATTGTGCATCTCATTTTCTTGCTGTTCTGCAGCACAAGTAACCCTGCTGATGGAGTGGATCATCTAGTCCACATAATATGATAAGAAGCAAGTCAGCGAGCAATGGTACTATTCCGACAGTGCGTTTCCTTGATCCTGATGGCAGCGGCAACCGCGATAATCGCAAATGCGAGCATCAACAGAAACCCGGAACGATAATCATCCGGCGCATACACGCGTAGACCGTTCACTGTTCTGCCATCCCAGGACTGATCCATGGCCCATCCGAACAGCGGCTGCATGACGGCCGCACCGAAAAACAGGCCGGTGTTTACCAAGCCTGTCACCATGCCGGAAAGGGCCGGTGCAACTACCTCCTTTGCATTGGCAAAGGTCACGATAAAGCCTCCTGAGCTAAAACCAATCAGTGCAAACAGCGCAAGACCAACCGGTCCGGGGGTCCAGGGGGCATAGGCCAGGCAGAGACATGCCAGGGTATAGATTATCGTGCCGTACAATATTACTGGTTTGCGACGTCCCATCCGGTCAGAGATCCATCCGAAAAGTATCGATCCAACTGCAAATCCTGCCAGTGCGATAGATGTATACATAGCCCCTGATGAACGATCGAGTTTGTGAACATCCCGTAGATATGGTATCGCCCATAACCCCATGAAAGCGAGCATGCCACCAACCATCCCCATGTCTACCCATAATGCAGGCCACGCGGCAGCTGTCCTTACAACACTTTTCAGGTCATCCCACCAGTGCAGTTGACGCGGTGGGTGGCTCGTTTTACCCTCTAGCTCCCTCACAGAGGGAAAACAGAGATCCTCTGGTTTGTTACGGACGAACAAAGCAGTCAGTAGACCCAGAACAATTGTAACGGCACCGAGTATCACAAAAACGGAACGCCAGGAGTAGATCCGGAGGACTCCTGCCAGGGGGCCTGCTGATGCAATGGCCCCAACGTTGCCGAGCATTACGGTCAATCCGCTTAACATGCCGAAATTGCGCTCCCTGAACCAGACGCTTATAATCTTGAAGAGTCCTATCAACACGACTGATACGCCAAGACCGACCAGGGCCCGCCCGGAGGAGACGCCGGCAAAGGTGACTGCCATGCCGAACTGGACAGAACCGGCACCGGCGATCAGACTGCCGGCTGTTACCGTTACTCGCGCACCGAGAGTGTCTGCAAGTACACCGGCCGGTATCTGCATTGCTGTGTAGATGTAGAAATACATGGCGGCCAGCGATCCGAGCGCCGCACCAGAGGTGTTGAACGACTTCATCAGGTCAGCCGAGATCACTGCAGGGGCCATGCGGTGGAAAAAAGCCAGCATGTAGGTGAGCACGAGGATTGAGTAAATTGACCAGCGAACAATGTTAAACCGGGGGGGACAAAAGGCAGGCATTGGGTGTTCTCCGTCGGGCTGAAAACTGATGGACGAGAAGTTACCTCGTCCAATCAGTTTTTACGTATTGTACTCTTCGGTACCGTTCAGGCAGAACCGCCTGCGGGGACCAGTGCGACGGGAATCAGAATCCAGGCGCTTAGCCGATTCTCTCCTTTATCATGGCAAGGTATGGGCGCACATATTCCACCATTCGTGTGCCGGCAGTTGGAAAACTACTCATTTACTCTTCAAGTTGCAGCTCTTTGATCGCCATCTCCCTCATCTTGAATTTCTGTATTTTGCCGCTGGCGGTCATCGGATATGATTCGACGAAGCGCACATATCGGGGAATCTTGTAGTTGGCAATCTTGTCTTTGCAGAACTTACGCACTTCATCCTCGGTCATTTCTGCACCCTTCTTGAGGATGATTGCTGCCATGACCTGTTCCCCGAATTTGCGGTCAGGTACGCCGTAGACCTGTACATCTGAGATTTTGGGGTGGGTGTAGAGGAATTCTTCGATTTCACGAGGGTAAATGTTTTCGCCACCCCGGATGATCATGTTTTTGATTCGTCCGGTGATCTTGCAGTAGCCATTTTCGTCCATAATTGCCAGATCACCTGTGTGAAGCCACAGGTCACTGTCGATGGCTCGGGCGGTTTCGTCGGGCATTTTGTAGTACCCTTTCATTACGAGGTAGCCACGGGTGCATAGTTCTCCCTGTTTGCCTGGCGGTAGGGTTGCCCCGGTTTCTATATCGACGATTTTTACCTCGACATCAGGCAGCGCTTTCCCTACGGTAGCGACGCGCAGTTCGATCGGATCGTCAGTGCGTGTCTGGGTGATGACCGGGGAGGCTTCTGTCTGGCCGTAGGCTATGGTGATTTCGCTTGCGTGCATCTCGCTGATGACCTTTTTCATGACCTCAATGGGGCAGTTGGATCCTGCCATGATGCCGCTACGCAGTGATGAAAGGTCGAACTTCGAGAACTCCGGATGTTCGAGTTCTGCTATGAACATGGTGGGGACACCATGAACTGCGGTGCATTTTTCGGTTTCAATAGTCTGAAGAACCTTGAGGGGGTCGAAGATCTCGACCGGCACCATGGTGGTTCCGTGGGTGACACAGGCCATGACACCAAGGACGCAACCGAAGCAGTGGAAGAAGGGGACCGGGATGCAGAGACGGTCTTTCTCGGTGAATTTCATGCATTCGCCGATATTGAAGCCGTTGTTTACGACGTTGTAATGGGTCAGCATGACCCCTTTGGGAAAGCCGGTGGTGCCGGATGTGTACTGCATGTTGATGGTTTCATGGCAGTCCAGGGTTGCCTCTACGGCTGACAGTTCGGCATCGCTAATATCATTACCGAGTTCTAAAATGCTCTTGAAATTGATCATCCCTGCGGGGGTTTCATCACCGATGAAGATGATTCTCTTCAGATGAGGCAGAGCAGCGCAATGGATCTTGCCAGGTTCACTGGATTGGAGTTC
The DNA here is from genome assembly GCA_964528055.1 of uncultured Geoanaerobacter sp. GTDB lineage: Bacteria > Desulfobacterota > Desulfuromonadia > Geobacterales > DSM-12255 > Geoanaerobacter. The sequence continues at coordinate 6,932 of CAZGQM010000023.1, forward strand.
AGGGACCACATCGCAAATGGTCTGTACGTAATCAGTGTCCTTGAACGTTTTGACCATGAAGAGTGTAGTGGAGTCTGACTGGTTAAGGATGTACTCGAGCTCTGCCGACTTGTAGGAGGTGTTGACCGTCACCAGTATCGCGCCGATCTTTGCCGTGGCGAACTGGAGGATCACCCACTCGGGAACATTGTATGCCCAGATCGAGAGGTTGTCCCCCTTTTTAATACCCATGGCCATGAGACCTTTGGCCACCTGACGGCAGATGTCGTTGAACTGGCTGTAGCTGTAGCGGAGTCCGCGCTCCGGATAGACAAGGGCGTCGTTATCCGGATAGCGTCTAGCTATATCGTCCAAAAGGCCGCCGACTGTAAGGGTGATCTGCATTGACATAGGGTCCTCCTTGCGAAAATTTTCATTGAATAGGTTCAAAGCCGCTTACTTGCTGATGCTCCGCGGGCGCGAGCCACGTGGGAACCGGAAGGTCGGCCGAGAATCTCCGAGATGTAATTGCCAGCATCAATAAGTCTGTCCAGGTCTACTCCGGTCTCTATTCCGAGACCGTTGAGCATGTAGAGGAGGTCTTCGCTGGACACGTTCCCGGCTGCACCGGTGGCGTAGGGACAGCCACCAAGACCGGCAACTGAGCTGTCGATGACCGAGATCCCCTTCTCCAGTACCGCCAGAATATTTGCCAGTGCCTGGCCGTAGGTATCGTGGAAATGCACAGCCAGTTTATCCCTCGGCACCTTGTTGGCCACAGCATCCACCATGGCCTGGGCCTTAGCGGGGGTGCCCACACCGATGGTGTCACCCAGAAATATTTCATAGCAGCCGAGTGCAAACATCCGTGCGGCAACATCGGCGACTGCCGCCGGTGCGATCTCCCCTTCGTAGGGACAACCAAGGGCGCAGGAGACTGCACCGCGCACCCTGATCCCCTTATTCAGGGCTGCCGAGGTCACCATCGCAAAACGGTCCAGACTCTCGGCAATGGAGCAGTTGATGTTTTTTTGCGAGAAGGTCTCTGAGGCAGCACCAAACACGGCCACCTCGGTTACCCCGGCGGCAACTGCAGCCTCAAAACCCTTGAGATTGGGCACCAGTACCGGATAACTGACATTGGGCCGTCGGGCGATCCCGGCCATGACCTGGACATTGTCGGCCATCTGCGGCATCCATTTGGGGGAGACGAAACTGGTTGCCTCGATGGAGGTTAATCCGGTAGCGGTCAAGCGGTCGATCAGTTCTATCTTGACATCAGTCGGAACTATCAGGCGCTCCTTCTGCAAGCCATCACGCGGTCCGACCTCGACAATCTTGACGTATTTGGGAAGTCTCATCCCTGTTCCTCATCGGTGGCAAAGGCCAGCAGCTCTGCTCCTTCATTGACCACTGCACCTACCGCAAAATGGATTTCTGCGACAACGCCATCACGAGGGGCGGTAATGGTATGCTCCATCTTCATAGCCTCCATTATAACGAGCGATCTTCCTCTTTCCACCTTTGTCCCCGGCTCCACCAGTAGCGCAACAATCTTCCCTGGCATGGGCGCTGTCAGACGACCTCCCTCGACCTCATGCTCACCGGCATGGGCGAGCGGATCGTGAAGGGTAAGTCGATGGCTGCAACCATGGGTGACAATCGTCAGATCGCACCCATGGCGAACGACCGAGGCCGAAACACGCGCACCTCCCAGGTCGGCCAGAAGATCGCCTTCATTGCTCAGTTGGCCTCGCACTAAAAGCTGCCCACCCGGAAGATCCAGCAGGTAGCCGGAGGTGCGATAGTGGGCAGTCACACAGACTGCCGTTTCGCCGTCGCCGAAGGTTAGAACATGATGGTTGTCGCCGTTCATCTGCCAGCCAGTCGTCAGATGCCAGGGGGCCCAACGGTCAGAGGATTCAGAGGCAGCCTTTTCCGCTTCGGCAGTACGTCGTAGTAACACATCAAGACAGGCCAGTGCAAGCAGTTGATCATTGGCCGGTGTTGCCTCGGGAAAGAGTTGTCCACGATGCCGCTCTATGAAACCGGTATCGAGTTCGCCTGCGGCAAAGGCGGGATGGGCCGCAAGACAGGCCAGAAATCCGGCATTGGTGGTGACACCTACCACTTGATACTCTGCAAGCGCTGAGCGGAGGCGGCGCAAAGCACCGGAGCGTGTGGCATCCCAGACAATCAGCTTTGCAATCATCGGATCGTAATGAATGCTGACGCTATCCCCCTTGCGTACTCCTGTATCGATCCGTATATGGGGACTCTCCTGTGGGGTTCGTAGGTGGGTCAGTTCGCCGATGGATGGCAGGAAGTCACGCGAAGGATCCTCGGCATAAATACGGACCTCAATTGCATGACCGTTGATGGCCAGTTGCTCTTGTGTCAGGGGGAGTGGTTCTCCAGCAGCAACCCGCAGCTGCCACTCCACCAGGTCTTGTCCGGTGATCATTTCGGTGACAGGGTGTTCAACCTGCAAGCGGGTGTTCATCTCCATAAAATAGAAGGAACGGTTATCATCCAGCAGAAACTCAACGGTACCGGCACCAACATATCCGATGGCCTGGGCGGCAGCCACTGCAGCCGCACCCATTGCGGAACGAAGCGTCTCGTCCATTCCAGGCGCCGGGGCTTCCTCCAGCACCTTCTGATGGCGACGCTGTATGGAACAGTCTCGTTCGAAGAGGTGCAGGGCGTTGCCGTGAGTGTCGGAGAATATCTGGATTTCTACGTGACGAGGTTTGATCAGATATTTTTCCAGCAGTACCCGGTCGTCACCGAATCCAGAGAGAGCTTCGCGTTTTGCCCCTGTGAGGGCCTCAACGAATGCCGAAGGTTCCCAGACAACCCGCATCCCCTTACCCCCGCCTCCTGCGGTCGCCTTGATCAAAATGGGATAGCCAATTCTCTCTGCGGTATCACGCAATAATTCAGGATCCTGATCATCGCCGTGATAGCCGGGAACCAGGGGCACCACTGCCTTTTCCATGATACGCTTGGCCGCGCTTTTCGAACCCATTGCGCGGATCGAGGCTGTCGGCGGCCCGATAAAGATGATCCCAGCCTTGTCGCAGGCCTCTGCAAAATCGGCATTTTCAGACAGGAATCCGTAGCCGGGGTGTATTGCCTGGCTGCCGCTTCTTTTGGCTACCTCAAGGATCAGTTCGGGACGAAGATAGCTTTCCCGAGCCGGGGCAGGGCCGATGTGGTAGGCTTCATCGGCCAGAGAGACATGCATGGCACCGGCATCGGCATCGGAATAAACCGCCACGGTGCGAATGCCGAGTTTGTTGGCAGTGCGGATGACGCGACAGGCAATTTCACCGCGGTTGGCTATCAGGATTTTATCGAACATGGGAAATTCCCTCATCGTATAGGTTGACGATCATTGTATCTGTTTGCCTTATCCTTGCACCCACGTTGGTTTTCGTTTGTCAAGAAAGGCGGACAATCCTTCGCGACCTTCTGCGGAAGATCTTCTGTCTGCGATTCGTCCAGCGGTGTCGGCTATGATCTCCGGGCTCAAAGGACGTCCGGCAACTGCCGCGATTAAATCCTTTGCAGCTGTCATGGCTGAGGGGCCGTTATTGAGGAAATTGGACGTCAGGCGATCAGCTGCTGCAGCCAACTCATTTTCATCTACCGCCACCTCCTGTATAAGACCGATGCGGTAGGCTTCATGAACATCAAAAATCTCGGCGCTCAGAAAGTAGCGGCGAGCCGCACGGGGGCCGATGGCCGCAATTACATAAGGGGAGATGACAGCAGGGATAAGTCCCAACTTTACTTCAGAAAGGCAAAAAGTGGCCCGTGATGATGCAATTGCCACATCGCAGCAGGCAACCAGTCCGACACCTCCACCGTAGACTGCACCATGGACCAAGGCAATGGTCGGTTTGGCCAGTCTGTCGAGCGTCTGCATCAGGCTGGCCAGACCCAGGGCATCCGTCAGATTTTGTTCATGGGAGTAGGTTGCCATGCGTCGCATCCAGTTGAGGTCCGCCCCAGCTGAAAAGCTTTTGCCGCTGCCAGCCAAGCGGATGATGCGGACCTGCTCGTCAGCCTCAAGCTGTTTCAGTGCAGAGGTCAGGTCGGTAATCAGGGCGTCATCGAAGGCATTGTGCAGCTCAGGTCGGTTCATGGTCAGAGTGGCAATACCTTGATCGTCAATTTGGGTAAGGATGGTCGGTTCGTTCATGATCTCCTCGCGCTGCAGATTTTGACCTCCTACATTCTGAAAATGCCGAACTCCGTCTTTTCAATCGGCGCATTCATGGCAGCCGAAATCCCCAGCCCCAAGACCATACGGGTATCGGCCGGATCTATGATGCCGTCGTCCCAAAGGCGGGCGCTGGCGTAGTAGGGGTGCCCCTGCTGTTCATACTGTTGACGGATTGGGGTCTTGAACGCATCTTCATCCTCCGCACTCCAGCTCTCTCCACGCAACTCAACTCCGTCGCGCCTTACCTGTGCCAGGACGCTTGCAGCCTGCTCTCCACCCATCACCGAGATACGAGCGTTGGGCCACATCCAGAGAAACCGCGGGCTGTAGGCCCGGCCGCACATGCCGTAATTGCCTGCGCCAAAGCTGCCGCCGATCAGGATGGTGAACTTTGGAACCTTTGCGCAGGCTACTGCCATGACCATCTTTGCACCATCTTTGGCAATTCCCCCTGCCTCGTACTTGCTGCCGACCATGAAGCCTGATATGTTCTGCAGGAATACGAGAGGGATCCCCCGTTGGCTGCAGAGTTCAATAAAATGAGTACCCTTGAGTGCTGACTCGGAAAAGAGAATGCCGTTATTGGCTATGATCCCGACCGGATAACCCCAAATATGGGCGAAGCCGCAGACCAGTGTGGTGCCGTAGAGCTGTTTGAACTCGTCAAATTCCGAACCATCAACGATGCGTGCAATAACTTCGCGGACGTCATAAGGTTTTCGTGTGTCGGTCGGGATTATACCGTACAGTTCCGTCGGGTCGTACATCGGCTCAGCAGGCTGACGCATGGAAATCGTCGGCTGCTTCACCCGATTCAGATTGCCGACGATCCGCCGGGCTATGCTCAGGGCATGGGCGTCATCAACTGCGTAGTGGTCGGTAACTCCTGAGGTGCGGCAGTGAACGTCTGCACCTCCCAGATCTTCGGCGCTGACCATCTCTCCGGTGGCCGCCTTTACGAGTGGGGGACCGGCCAGAAATATTGTCCCCTGATTCCCGACAATGATGCTTTCGTCTGACATGGCAGGCACATATGCGCCACCGGCGGTGCAGGAGCCCATGACCACTGAGATCTGAGGGATTCCTCTGCCTGACATGGTTGCCTGGTTGTAAAATATTCGTCCGAAATGGTCACGGTCGGGAAAGACCTCGTCCTGCTGCGGAAGATTTGCCCCGCCGGAATCTACCAGGTAGATGCAGGGGAGGTTGTTTTCCCGAGCAATCTCTTGGGCACGGAGATGCTTTTTCACCGTGAGCGGGTAATATGTTCCCCCTTTGACTGTGGCGTCATTCACGACAATCATGCACTCCTGCCCTTTGACACGTCCGATGCCGGTTATTATTCCGGCTGCCGGTATATCTGCCCCGTACATCCCCCAGGCGGCAAATTGTGATAGTTCAAGAAAGGGGGAACCTACATCGAGCAGTTGGCGGATACGCTCCCTTGGCAGAAGTTTGCCACGCTCTGCGTGCTTTTTACGAGCCTTTTCGTCGCCGCCGAGGGTTATCATGGCGACTTTCTCGCGAAGGTCGGCCACCAGGGAGGTCAGTAGCGCCGCATTGCGGCTGAACTCCTCAGAACCGCTCTTTATGGTGCTCTTGAGAATTGTCATTTCGCTATTCTCTCCTCAAACCGTCAATAAATTGTGTCATCTCCCGCAGAACCTGGATCCGAGCCTGATGATGGGGAATATGTCCGCAGTCAGGGATCAGCAGGTACTCGCTCCGCCCCGAAACCTTTCCGGCAATCGCCTGAAGCTGGGCAATGGTGCCGTACTCGTCATTCTCACCCTGGATCGCAAGTACCGGGCAATCAATCGCTTCAAGGATGGATTCAATATTCCACTCCCGATACTCCGGTGTCAGCCATGTATCACTCCAGCCGCGAAACATGGCATCGGTTCGGTCACCATGAAATCGGGTAAGTTTTTCCCGCAGAGTGCCGGTTTCATATGCCGCCACTGCCTCAACGATGCCGGCCACCGTAACCTCTTCCACAAATACATGAGCCGCTTCGGTGATGACACCCCGGGCACTCTCTGGAAATCTTGCCGCATACAGCAGCGCGATCGTACCGCCATCACTATGTCCAATCAGAATCGGTTTGTCGACCTTGCAGGATTCCAACACTGCAGGGAGACTTTCATGGGCCTCCCGTTGCAGATACATTCTGTCGCGCGGTTCCTTGAGCGGATCTGAGCCACCAAATCCGTAACGATCGTAGAGTAATGCCCTCATACCGGTAGCCTCGGCCAGTAGCCGGGGGAAATCCCTCCACTGTTCTATGCTTCCCAGCCCTTCGTGGAGAAAGACCAGCGTCTCTTCACAAGCTCCCGGACTTTTTGACGGATTGATCTCCCTGACCTGCAGTTTGTTTCCATTGGCCTGGATAAAGTAGTTACGTTCCTGCATTGAACCTATCCTTCATCTGTTCACGTATTCGGTGACTATGGTGCTGTTTCGTTGAACAACTCCCGACCGATCAGCATCCGGCGTATCTCGCTGGTGCCGGCACCGATCTCGTACAGTTTGGCATCCCGTAAAAGTCGTCCGGTTGGGTATTCGTTGATATAACCGTTGCCGCCCAGGATCTGAATTGCTTCCAGCGCCATCCAGGTGGCCTTCTCTGCTGCATAGAGAATTGCACCGGCAGCATCCTTGCGGATTGCGTTCTTTCCGCTGCATGCATGGGCAACAGCATACACATAGGCACGGCATGCATTCATGGTGCTGTACATGTCGGCAATCTTTCCCTGCATCAGCTGGAACTCTCCAATCGCCTTTCCGAACTGTCTCCGTTCGTGGATATAGGGGATGACAACATCCAGGCAGGCCCGCATTATTCCCAATGGACCGGCAGCAAGAACTGCCCGCTCATAATCCAGCCCGCTCATCAGTATTTTTACCCCTTCGCCCAGGGTTCCCATCATGTTATCCGCCGGCACCTCACAATCTTCAAAAACCAGTTCACAGGTGTCGGAACCGCGCATACCAAGCTTATCCAGCTTTTGAGCCGTGGAGAACCCCTTGAAACCCTTTTCTATTAAGAATGCGGTTATCCCCTTTGATCCGGCATTTATGTCGGTTTTTGCATAAACCAGCAGAGTGTCGGCGTGGGGACCGTTGGTGATCCACATCTTGGTGCCGTTCAGGATGAAACGGTCACCGACCCTGTCGGCCCGAAGACGCATGCTGACAACATCAGATCCGGCACCTGCCTCGCTCATGGCCAGAGCCCCAACATGTTCACCGCTGATCAGTTTGGGGAGATAGCGGCGCCTCTGTTCTTCATTGGCATTACGGTAAATCTGGTTGATGCAGAGGTTTGAATGTGCGCCATAGGCCAGGGCAACTGCTGCTGAAGCTCGACTGATCTCTTCAATGGCCACAACATGCTCAAGGTAGGTCATTCCTGCACCGCCATACTCTTCTGAAACGGTTATGCCATGTAGCCCCAGCTCCCCCATTTTGCGCCATAGATCCATGGGAAAGTGGTTCTCACGGTCTATATCCGCGGCTCGCGGCGCGATCTCAGATCGTGCGAAAGCCTTCACGGTATCCCTCAGTAAATCGGCTGTTTCGCCCAGATCAAAATTGAGTGTAGGATAAGGTTTCATCAGCAACTCCTTTTGTAGATCTGCAAATTCTTCGACAGGATCCTAGGTGCCGGTATAGTTACCGCTCCTCCGTTCCAGAAAAGCGCTGACAGCCTCGGCATGATCAGATGTGCCATGAGCCATGGCCTGAAAGGATGCGCAGAGATCGAGAAAGTCTGGAAGCTCTGTACGCTGGGCCAGCTTCATTAATCGCTTAGTCAGGCGCAATGCCTGCGGGGGCTTTTCCGCGATTCGGGCGGCCAATTCTTTAGCACTTGAGAGTAGTGACTCCGGATCAACAACATCCAGAAACAGTCCAAGTTTCAACGCTTCATCGGCCTTCAGTAACCGTCCGGTTAAAGTCAATTCAGCAGCACGCTGGTAACCGACAAGACGCTGGAGGAACCAGGCACCACCGTCCCCAGGAATAATCCCAAGGTTAACAAACGTTTCACCTACTATGGCTCTGGAGGACGCAATACGCAGATCGCACATGCAAGCCAGGTCGAATCCTGCACCTATGGCCGGGCCGTTGACAGCGGCAATCACGGGTAGTTCCGTTCTGTGGAGAGCCAGCGGGATCTGCTGGATGCCACGGCGGTACTGTTCCTGAATCTCGATTGCTGAGCCTGCAAAGGTGCCGACCCTATCCTGCATCTCTTTTATGTTGCCGCCTGAGGAAAATGCTGATCCTTCACCGGTCATGATCAGTACGGAGATATTTTTATTGTTTTCTGCCCAGTTGATCGATCGTAGGATATCTACGACCAAGGCAGTTCCAGTCAGTGCATTGCGAACATCATCTCTCTGAAAGGTCAGGATTGCTACCCGACCCGCAGTCTCCAGTTTTGAATCTGATAAATCCGGCAACTTCATCTTACTCTCCCGGTACGTCGAAATTTGCTCAGGAAGGCCCATACAACAGTACATATATCATAATATCCAGCTTACGTTTAAGTCAACTTATTATATAACAATATTATATTAATAATCGATATATACTCATAGGCAGGCAAGTAATCATATCCGAGATTGTTGTGAATAGAGTATTGATTATAGAGAGTTGTCTGGTGTAATTGGGATCGCATGGTAGGTGGATGACAATGTTTTATTATTCATTGTCGTTCGGGAAAGGTGTTTATGCCTGCATGAATCCCAATAGTCTTGTAGATTCTGATATCTTCCCACGGCTCGTCCAGAATTTTATCTACTGACAGGTCATCCCATGGCTCATCCAGAATACCGTCATGAATCGCCCAGCTTCTGCCATGAACTGTCCTCTCCATTCCCGGCGTTCGGAATGGGGTGGAACCGTCAAGCTTGTTGAAGAGAACCCCACCAGGCCTGAATTCGCGGTTTATCTCCATCATCATGCGCCGACCGTTCAGATAGTCGAAGCCGAATTTTTCATAGCGGAGTGCGTTATCATAGGTTAGAGGTTCGGCCATAATAATATCCATTCCCATGGAGTCAACGAAACGTTCGAATAATTCAAAGAACTCAGCGAACATCCTTAATCCGCGACTGGTCTGGTTAGGGAACAGACCGGCCTGCATGGCCCGTATCTCTTCACGAATATTTCGGCCAAGAGTGGCGAAAGCGTTATCGTTGCCGTTCTCATCAAGATCTACGGCAAAATGGGGAGCAAAAGGGTCGTTAATTATACAGAAAGAGAGCTCCATCTGGTTGAAATGAGTATCTGCGATATCTAGAAAAAAATTAGTGTGCCGGTGCTCGGGCCGATGGCGTACCTCTATGCGCGAAAACGACATTCCTTCCGGTGCGATAATAGTGACCCTTCGGCGACCGTCCGCACCCTGAAGGGTCTGCGGCGAGATCTCCAGGAGGCTGAAGAGGCGAGGAGGGATAATTCCTTTATAAATGCCTTCTTTTTCTGAGGTTGCAAGCGCATTAATATCTTTCAGACTGCCAAGAAGGTTCCCACTTGCTGAACAGAGCGGATGATTCCCCGGTAGTCTTGGCAAATACTCCTCCTGCTATCTCAGGATATGCAACAATCCCGACCGACTTGCAGGGATAGTCTGCAAGCCCCTTTCGGTTAAGTGGTGACTGACCACGACTGTCAATTAATGAGCAATGGATTGACGGAACTTGTTTATCTCCCGGATCAGCTCAGTCCGGTCAAAGTAGATTTCATTGCGTCGAATTTTACCGTCACTATTGAACTGCAGGAAGCAGAGTGCCGAGCACGCTACAATTTTATCTCCAACCGGGATACGTGCTTCCAGCCGGTTCATGAAACCGCCTTCAATTGGTATCGGCTCAACCTGAGTCCAGACCCAGGCCGGGTTGTGTCCCAGAACCTTGGTGAAATAAGCGGTCAGTTTTTCGATCCCTCGAATTCCCGCCGGTCGGCCCGGATCGAGAAAAAACGCATCGTCAGCATAGTATGCTAATAGTTTTGAAGGATTATTTCCGGACCAACAGGGGAGCCATAGGTCAGTGAACGCCCTTGCTTCTTCAACGGTCATCATGGTTCAAACTCCTCAGGATATCGTTCTGGGTGCATCGCCAGATGAGATTACCTTGATGTTCCTCAAAAAACAACTTCTTATACGCAACTCAAACCGCTCAGCGACATCATCGCGAACTCTAGTGGGATATTAGGACGGGAACCGTCATGTGATTCATCAGGTGCCTGGCAATGGGACCAAGGACAAAGTTGCCACGGCGTGTCGGGGCATACGCTCCCATGGCAATCAGATCCATTTTTTGCTCGCAGGCATGATTCAGGAGAGCATCTCCGACTGGGAAATTCGTGGTGGTCAGAATCTGATCGTGCTCCGCTGCAATACCGTGCCGAGCCAGATAGTTACAGAGTGTCTTGACATCGTGTTCAACGGAGTCATCAAAACTGTCCTGCGCCCCCACGGTCACCACGCAGACATGTTGAGCTTTCAGTAGAATGGGGAGTGCATCATGGACGATTCGGGACGATTCACGTCCGGATTTCCATGCGATCATGACTCGATCGACTGAGGAAGAGAATGTACCGGTATAGGGCACCACCAAGAGAGGTCGACCTGTTCCTAATCCGAGGCGTTCGGGAAGATCGAAAGGGGTGTTGTGATCAGGCGTACTCTGGTCCGGTTGGCCAATAACGATCAAGTCGGAATAGTATGCATAGAGATTCAGAATTTCATTAACACTGACGCCGACAACTGTCCAGTCGACATAAAGCCATTCGGCCGAAATGCCAGCGTCTGCGGTTGTTGAGCTGAACAGCTCCTCTGCATTTCGAGCAGATTCTGCTGCTCCCAGATCCTGTCGAGGCGCATAATATATGTGTGGGAGAATATAAATCCCTTTCAGATGAGCACCGTGAATTTGTGCCAATTGAATTGCAAGTTTGATTCTTGACAGGCAACTCGGCGAGTTGTCCAGATGGAGGAGGATGTCCTTGATTGCCATAGAGATAACTCCTTATCGCATCGTCTGCCTGTTCAAGGCTTGTTGGTTTCAATCTGGAAACGCTTGATCAATCGCAGCCGGTATCCCACGATTTCCTGGCGTAACAAAGCCAGTTTGGACATCTTTTCATCAAGGTTGTTGATATGCTTGTCCAGCATTTCGATAAGAGGTGGAATGATCTTGTCGGTCTCTTTTGCCTCTGCATATGCCGCATCAAGTTCCTGCATCTCCCTGATGGTCAGGCCCAACTCTTTCAATCTTAATATGAATTTGAGCTTTCGAACGTCTTCGGGGGTATAAACCCGGACAGTACCTTCAATGCGTCGAGGAGGGGTCATTATCCCCATCTCTTCGTAATACCGAAGCGTCCGGGTGGTTAATCCGATGGTTTTGGCGAGATTTCCGATGGATATGTATTCTTCGCTGTTTTCACTATTCATGTCATAGCCATCGCTTCCTGCGGCGGTAATGTTTGAGCTCCCGGTAGCTTTTTTTATCAGTACCGTCAGACAGTCCTAAATAAAACTCTTTCACGTCCTCGTTGGACTTCAACTGCTCAGTGGAGCCGTTGAGTACTATTCGGCCTCCTTCCATTATATAAGCATAGTCGGAAATGCTGAAAGCAACATTTGCATTCTGTTCCACCAGAAGAATGGTTGTTTTTTCTTCGGTGTTGATCTTTTTGATCAATTGAAAAATTTCCTGCACCAGCAGCGGTGCTATCCCGAGTGACGGTTCATCCAGAAGCATCAGTTTTGGACGTGCCATGAGCGCTCTGCCGATTGCCAGCATCTGCTGCTCGCCGCCGCTCAGATACCCGGAGAGCTGGTTTCTCCTCTCTCTCAGTCGAGGGAAATAATCGTATACCAGTTCCTTGTCTCGCTTGAAGCCTGTCTTGTCCTTACGTGTGTGTCCACCAACAACGATATTTTCTTCTACCGTCAAATCCTCAAATACCCGTCGCCCCTCCATGACCTGGAATATCCCGCGACGGACTATCTCTTCAGGTCCCTTGTTACTTATCTCTTCGCCCATGAATTCAATAAATCCATCGGTCACCTCACCATCTTCGGATTTGAGAAGACCAGAAACAGCCTTTAGGGTGGTGCTCTTGCCTGCGCCATTCGCCCCGAGCAGGGCTACGATCTTTCCTTCCGGGACCTCCATGGTCAGCCCTTTAAGGACAAGTATGACCCGATTGTAAATGACTTCGGCGTTGCTGATTCTAAGCATGTTGGTAACCTCGGGGTTGAAGGGGATGGTAGCGGAGGAGTCAGACCCCCTCCGCTACCGGAACACTACAGACCAAGCCACTCTTTTTTGCGTGGTGTCTCCTCATCTTCCACTTTGGTCAACTTACCACCCTTTATCATGTAGATTGTGGATTTGGTGGTGGGTCGGTGGTCGGTGGCGGTATAGGTGATCGGCGGTACTAGACCGCCAGTGTCAAAGTTCTTAAGGGTCTCCAGGGCCTTCTTCACACCTTCGCCAGTCAACTGCTTGTTCTTGTCGGCAATCTTGAGCCCTTCGGCCCAGGTCAGCCCGTACGCCCACCCTCGGATATAGACGGTGTCAGGGCTTTTTGCAGGATTCTTCTTATTGAATTGTAGAATCCGTTTCATTCCGGGAACATTGGCGCCATAAGGGACATGGGTCGCCATCCCGTAAACACCCTCAGCTGCCTCTTTGGCCAGCAGAGGCAATGCCTCTGTCATGCCATAATTCCCAAGGAAGAAAGTGGTCTTGATTCCCAGTTTTTTGGCATCCTTGAGCAGTACCGCACACCATGATACCGTGGTCTGAACATACGCATAATCAGGGGCTTTCTTCTGCATGTTCAGCAAATTGGATGTAACATCCTGGAAGCTTGCCGGGATGATCTCTTCATGAACCAGTTCAATGCCGAGTTCCTTAGCATATTGCCTTCCTGCTTCGATAGGTGCTTTGCCGAATCCGTGATTTGGATAGATAAAGGCAACCTTGGGTGCCCGCGATTTGTCTTTCCAGTTCTTCTTCACATACTGAAGGAATCCGCGGATCTGGTCAGAATAGCTTGCACCGACGAAGAAGTTGTAGGGAGTTTTGGTCGGGTCGGTCAAGTGACCGGAGAATGACGCAGAAAAATAGGGGATTTTGTCTTTAGCGACGGTGTCTTTCAATGCCTCGGTATCGCCGGTACCCCAACCGTTGATCATGACGACCTTGTCCTGCTCGACGAATTTCTTGTAAGCTGCATTGGCCTGAGGGATCTTGTAGGCGTAGTCCACGTTCATCAGGTCTATCTTTTTGCCATTTACGCCACCATTCTCATTAACATACTCAATAGCGTCCTGAACACCTTCAGCGAAAGGCTTTCCAACGTCTGCCGTTACTCCGGTCAAGTCCCATATTCCTCCAACCTTGATCGTCTCCGCACCCCAAGCCTGAACAGCCAGGAGCAGCACCGCAGCAATTGCCAACAAACTTTTGTGTACACTCATGATTTCCTCCTTTTTGTTAGTAGCGCCCTCGCCAAATGCTTTGTGACTCGGAACATACGTATGATGTATCTTCGCTATACGCACCCGTATGCTGCCGGTTAATGGGAAAACGGGTAGAGCTTCCAGTAGTTTTTGATGGCATGCCATCTCGAAGCAATCCCCGAAGGCTCAAAGATCAGGAAAACTATCACCAGTATTCCGAAAACCAGTTCCTTGAGAGACGAGAATACAGTTACAAGCTCAGGGTAAGACGCTGACAGTGATGTTGTCACTAGCCGAAGGATCTCCGGCAGCAAGGTGATGAAAACTGCTCCGAAAATGGAGCCGAGGATGCTTCCCATGCCTCCGATAATGATCATCCCCAGTTGGTCAATGGCAACGGTGATCGGGAAGGTTTCTGGGGAGATGATCTTTGCCTGGTAGGCTGTCAAGGCTCCGGCAATCCCCACAAAAAAGGAGCTTATGCCGAAGGACATCAATTTATATTTTAGCAGGTTAACCCCCATAACCTCAGCTGAAATTGCCTGGTCACGTATGGCTATGAACGCCTTGCCCGGCTTGGTCCGAAAAAGGTTTCTGCTGAAAAAGACTGCGGCAATCATTACAATATAGATCAGGCAGAATATTCTCTTGTCACTGTCCAGCAGAAAGTTCCCCAGTTTGGGCGGAGGGATGGATAGTCCGTTGACGCCGCCGGTGACCGATTCCCATTTGACGACCACAAATTCAACGATAAAATGTGCGGCCAGGGTGGCCATGGCAAGATAGAGTCCCTTAATTCTCAGGGAGGGGATGCCGATAATCATTCCCAGGATAGCACTCATCAGCCCGGCAAGCGGAATGCAAATGTAGAACGGCAGCCCGAACCTGATTCCTGTATAGCCGGCGGAGAAGGCACCGATAGCCATAAACGCTGCATTGCCCAGAGATATCAACCCGGTGAATCCTGTCAGGATATTAAGCCCGATGGCGGCGATAATTGCTATACCGATCCTGTTGGCAACATCAAGGGCATAGCTTGAAGAGTAGAGCGGCAGCGAAAATAGTACGCAGATAAACAGAAAGAGCATGACGCGGGTGGAGCGGGCGTCAAAGATTGTCATATCAGCCGCATATGTTGTCTTAAAATCACCACATTGCATGATAAATTCCCCTAAACCCTTTCAATTTTACGCTTACCGAACAATCCGTACGGCTTGAACATGAGAATCAGTATGAGTGCAATATAGGGGGCTACTTCCTTGGCACCTCCACCAACTGCCGGGTCTATGTAACCACCCGAGAGGTTTTCCAGAATTCCGATTATGATCCCTCCGACTATCGCACCCAGTATGCTGTCGAGTCCTCCAAGAATGACCACGGGAAGAACCTTCAATCCCATGAATGCAAGTGACATGTCGACTCCGCCTCTGATGGTGCCCAGAAGTATTCCGCCAACAGCAGAGACAATTGCAGAGATACTCCATGCAAGGGCAAACATTTTCTTTACGCTGATTCCCATGGAGAGGGCAACCTGCTGACTTGAGGCTGTTGCCCTCATGGCTACACCCGATTTGGAGTACTTGAAAAAGAGGGTCAAAAGTGCCACTAGAAACGATACGCATACCAGCGCGTAAAGGTATCCCTGGGAGACCGGGATGGGACCGATCTGGACCGGCTTCGTCGGGAATACCTCCGGAAATGGTAATGTGCTTGTGCCGTATGCCATCTGGATGAATGCCTTTAGGATGCTGCCGAGTCCAAGCGTCACCATGATGATGGAGATCAGGTGAGAACCGATAAGGGGGCGAAGAATGACCCGTTCGATGAGAAGACCCATGATAGCTGAAAAAACCAGGGTAATCAGCATTGCCTGAAAAAATGGGACTTTGTACTTTGTCATCAAATCCAGGCAGATATAGGCGCCCACCATGAGAAATTCCCCCTGAGCCAGATTGAGGGCGCTTGTCGCTTTATAGATGATGACAAAACCGGTGGCCACAAGTGAATAGATGCTTCCTACCACCAGTCCGTTGATTACCAATTGAAAGAGAAAGGTCATATCCATAGTGCTTACCCCAGGTGCCTGATCTGCAAAGTGGTCTGTATCCTGGCGCTCTTCCCATCCTGCAGATCGATAATTGTATCAATGGGGAGGCTCTCGGCTCCAGCGTATAGTGCTTCGATGATTTCCCTGTAGCGATCTTCGACAATATTTCTTCGGACTTTTCCGTTTCTGGTCAGTTCATCCTCATCAGCATCAAGATCCTTGTACAGCAGTGCAAAACGCGTGATTTTAGACGGTTCAGGGAGCTCATCATTTGACTTTGCCAGTTCTTTTGCAATGAAATCCAAAACTTCGGGCTTGGATGTTAAGTCGCTGTAGGTCGTGTAGGAGATCTTGTTGTCACCTGCCC
Organism: uncultured Geoanaerobacter sp.; assembly: GCA_964528055.1. Taxonomy (GTDB): domain Bacteria; phylum Desulfobacterota; class Desulfuromonadia; order Geobacterales; family DSM-12255; genus Geoanaerobacter. The sequence continues at coordinate 23,049 of CAZGQM010000023.1, forward strand.
ATTTCCCGACGATGCGGCCATCGATACATACAAGTGCCGTCAGAAAGGGTCTGTTCTTGCCGATGACAACAGCTTCCTTTATGTACGGCGAGAATTTAAGCCTGCTCTCAGCTAACTGCGGAGCGAATTGCGAGCCGTCTGCAAGTGTCAGTACATCCAAAAGGCGGTCGATAACAACAAGGTGACCGTTCGGGTCAAGGTACCCGGCATCTCCGGTATGGAGCCAGCCTTCTTTCAGAGCGGCCTTGTCTCCATATTCATCCTTGTAATAGCCTTTAAATACACCTTCACTCTTCAGAAGAATCTCGCCATTGGCAGCTATGGAGATTTCGGTGCCTGGCAGGGGTAAGCCGACGGTGGTGCCCCTTACATCACCATCACGGTGAATGGAGGAGATCCCCGATACCTCTGTCAGGCCATAAACCTGTTTCAGGTTGACACCGATGGCGTGGAAAAACCTGAAGACATCCGGACCAAGTGCGGACCCTCCGGTCAGAGCCGACCTGACTCTTGACAAGCCCAGCCTGTCACGCAATGCCCTGAAGAGGCAGATATGGGCAATCTTGAAGAGGATTTTAGTTAAGAGCGGCACAGTTCTGCCGGAGAGTTGCATATCTGCAACCTTTTCCCCTATGGGCATGAACGTGTTGTACATGAAGCGTTTGAATGGTGTCGTATCCATGATTCTAATCTGGACCGACGAGGCGATTCCCCCCCAGACTCCGGGGGGGGAAAATACGATATGAGGGCCGATTTCCCGGAGGTCAGCCATAATAGTTTCGGGTTTTTCCGGGAAGTTTACTGTGTAACCGATCATCAGTGCGCTCGCCAGGCATATCAACTGCTCTCCAAACCAGGCAAGAGGCTGAAAGGAGACATACTCGTCACATTCAGACTTCATCTCGACCTGGTTCAAGCTTTTGGACATGGCGAGAAGGTTCCGGTAGGTCAACAAGGCACCCTTGGATTCGCACGTTGTCCCAGATGTGGTGCATATGATTGCGATATCATCACCCATCCCCATCGAAACCCTCTGGTTAAAATGCTCCGGGTGTTTTTCTTCGTATTCGCAGCCGAGTTTGGATACCATCTCAAAGGATGTGAGGTCCTCTTCATGGTAGCGTCGCATGCCTCGCGGATCGCAGTAGATGACGCCGGTCAGGGAGGGGAGCTGCGCTTTGATTTCCAGGATTTTGTCCACCTGTTCCTGGTCTTCCGCTACTACATACTTTACGTCGAACCTGGCAAGTAAGGCGGCCAGTTCAGAGGAGGGGGAGTCCTGGTATAGGCAGAGAGCAACACCTCCAGCTGCTTGCGCACCAATTACCGCGTAAAGTGAGGCAGGTCTGTTATTGCCGATTATGGCAACGGTGTCCCTGTCTGCAAGTCCCAGCGAGGTCAGCCCTAGCGAAAAGTATTTAACGCGCTCATAATACTGCTTCCATGAGCTGGACTGCCATATTCCGAAGGCTTTCGCACGAATGGCGGTCTTTTTGTCGCCAAATCTTTCGGCATTGGCCTTAAGAAGTTTTGCAAATGTGGCCTCATCCAGATTAGTAATCAACGAGACTCCTCCCTATTCCTACTCATCCTCGCCAAGATAGGCCTTTATAACATTGGGGTCCTTCTGTACCTCTTCAGGAGTCCCACCAGCGATTTTTTTCCCAAAATCAAGTACGCAGACAGAATTGGAGATGTCCATGACGACACCCATGTCATGCTCAATCATAATAACCGTGACTTCCCGTTCATCATTTGTTTCCAGGATGAAGCGGGACATATCTTCTTTCTCCTCGAGGTTCATTCCTGCCATTGGTTCGTCGAGAAGAAGGATTTTTGGTTCAAGAGCAAGAGCCCTGGCAAGCTCCACTCTTTTCTGAAAGCCGTATGGAAGTGTCCCCACCACCTTTTTCCGTATACTCTGAAGGGAGAGGAACTCGATAATCTCCTCGACGAATTCCCGGTTGCTGATTTCTTCCTTCTGTGCCGGCCCATAGAATAACCCCCCCTGGACCAGTCCAGCGTGCTGATGAAGGTGTCGCCCGATCATCAGGTTGTCAATGACTGTCATCCCTTTGAAAAGGGCAATGTTCTGAAAAGAGCGTGCGATCCCCATCTTGGATCGCTGGTAGGGGGGGTGGCTGGAAATGTCGTTCTCTTCGAAGAGAACCTTCCCCTTTTGTGGCTGATAAACTCCACTGATACAGTTGAGCATTGAGGATTTGCCAGCGCCGTTAGGGCCGATTATGGCAAAAATCTCTCCTTTTTTGACCTCGAAAGAAACACCGGACAATGCGCGTACACCGCCGAAGTTCAACTGGATGTCGCTACAGGAAAGCTGGATCATTCCTTCATTGCTCCTTTAGTGGTTGTCCATGCCTACACAGATCTTTGATATCTGCAAAATAATTGATCTGCCTCTGTTTCAAACCAAAATCAGTCAACTAACAGTTAGCGTAAGCCATTAAAAAACAACATATTGTTAATGGTTGAACCATGAGATTATGCTGTATGCCTTTTGCATTGATAGTGAATATAGCGCAGCCATGGATCACATTACAAGTGTAAATCGCACATAATAAAAAATTGTTTTACAAATGCTTGACATAAACGTAAAGTGTCGCTAGTCTGAAATTCGAGTCATACCTTTTAGATGGTATGTGCGGTGTGCCGCTGCAATGGACGGTATGTATCCGACTACTCAATAATTGGCATTGATTAAATATAATTAGTTAGTTGTGGCGCATTCTAGTTGACTGGTTGACTGTAACTGCACTCGCCTTTTTTCTCGACTTTAACCTTTGTAATTGGCGATTCACAAACTCAAGCTGCGAACGTAAACTGGAAACTTGACAGCAGATATCAGTTACGATGATCTCTTAAACTGACAACAGCCGATATCACTTTATCTATCTGCAGAACAACGGTTTGATTATACATTAATGTTGATTGCTTACACCCAAAGGAGGAATCTCATTTTATGCACAGTACGGATCCTCAGCCATTCAAGACCACGCATAAAGTCCGCTTTGTGACGGCCACCAGCCTTTTCGATGGACACGACGCCACTATCAACGTCATTCGCCGTATTCTCCAGTCTTCGGGTGCCGAAGTTATCCATCTGGGGCATAACCGCTCGGTTGAGGAAATTGTTACCGCTGCAATTCAGGAGGATGCGCAAGGGATTGCAGTAAGTTGCTATCAGGGTGGACATATCGAGTTTTTCAAATACATCATCGATCTGCTGGCTGAGCGTGGAGAAGGCCATATCAAGGTTTTTGGCGGTGGAGGTGGGGTCATTGTTCCGGATGAGATCGCTGAGATCGAAGGTTACGGCGTCAGAAAAATATTCTCTCCGGAAGACGGACGACGCATGGGGCTACAGGGAATGATCAACCTGATGCTCAAGGAGTGCGACTTTGCAGTAGAACGGAACATAGCGACAGAGATCGAAAGCCTGGCCAAACAGGATATCCGTGCTGTCAACGCACTTGTCACCCTGGCGGAGCAGGCTGTGCATGACCACTCCAACGGCTATGGTGCCCTCAGGGGAAAAATTCTGGGTATGGCTCAGGATGTGCCGGTAATCGGAATTACGGGGACCGGGGGTGCGGGGAAAAGTTCTATTACTGATGAGTTGGTATTGCGCTTCACCCGGGACTTCCCGGGGAAAAGCGTTGCAATCCTGGCAGTTGATCCATCCCGTCAGCGCACCGGTGGAGCGCTGCTGGGCGACCGGATCAGGATGAATGCGATCAATTCCAATCGCATCTATATGCGTTCTCTGGCCACCCGGGAATCACAGACCGAGCTTTCCTCAGCCATTCAGGATGCAATCGATGTGGTTCGGGCAGCAGGTTTCAACCTGGTTTTTGTTGAGACCAGCGGCATAGGGCAGGGTAACGCAGGTGTTGTCGGTATCTGCGACGTTTCACTGTATGTCATGACCTGCGAATTCGGCGCCCCCACTCAGCTAGAGAAGATCGACATGCTGGATTTCGCGGATCTGGTTGCTATCAATAAGTTTGAGCGTAAGGGAGCAGAAGATGCCCTCAGGAATGTACGGAAGCAGTACCGCCGCAACCGCAACCTTTTCGAAGTCCCTGATGAAGCGCTCCCAATATTCGGCACCATTGCCTCCCAATTCAATGATCCCGGTACCAACGTCTTATACAGGGCACTCCTTGACTCTATAAATGCCAAAAAAGGGAGTTGCTGGCATTCGTCGCTCCAGGTCACGGAAAAAGAAAGTCTTAAGAAGTACATAATACCACCTGACCGGGTTCACTACCTGGGTGAGATCGTTCATGCCGTGCGTGGTTATCGCAGGTCTGTACGTGATCAGTCTGCCGTCGCCAGGCGTCTGTTTCAGTTGAACGGCGCCCGGGAGGTAGTGGGGGAGTCGGCAACAATTGCGGAACTGGAGAGGCAGATTGCCGTTTTTGATGCCAGACTTCACGATGAACCGAAAAAGATACTCAAGGAATGGCCCGAGCTCAAGGCATCATACCGCCGCGATCAGCTCGTGACAAAGGTCCGCGACAAAGAGATCAGAAGTGATCTCTACACAACCACCCTGTCCGGCACTCGCATCCCCAAGGTCTCTCTCCCCGATTTTGAAGATTGGGGGGAAATCGTACGCTGGAGCATGCTGGAGAACGCACCGGGGTTGTTCCCGTTCACTGCCGGTGTATTTCCGTTCAAACGTGCCGAAGAGGATCCGAAGCGCCAGTTCGCCGGAGAAGGGACCCCGGAGCGAACAAATCGCCGTTTTCACTACCTCTGCAAGGATGATGACGCCAAGCGCCTATCCACAGCCTTTGACAGCGTTACCCTGTATGGGGAGGATCCCGACTACCCGCCCGATATCTACGGAAAAGTTGGTGAGAGCGGTGTTTCTATCTGCACCGTGAATGACATGAAGAAGCTATTTGCGGGGTTTGATCTCTGTGCCCCCAATACCAGCGTTTCCATAACCATAAACGGTCCTGCTCCAATGATGCTGGCATTTTTCTTTAATGCAGCCATAGACCAGCAAGTGGAGCTGTTCAGTCAGAAAAACGGCAGAGTTCCATCCGATGCCGAGTATGAAGAGATCCGCGACTGTACCCTGCAGACTGTCCGTGGAACGGTTCAGGCAGACATCCTCAAGGAGGATCAGGGCCAGAACACCTGCATTTTCTCTACAGAGTTTGCCCTCAAGATGATGGGGGATATCCAACAGTACTTTATTGAAAAAAAGGTACGCAACTACTATTCGGTATCAATCAGCGGCTACCATATTGCCGAGGCAGGCGCCAACCCTATCAGCCAGCTGGCCTTTACTCTCTCCAACGGGTTTACCTTTGTTGAATACTACCTTTCCCGTGGCATGGATATCGACGATTTCGCCGCCAATCTCTCCTATTTCTTTTCCAATGGTCTCGATCCTGAATACACGGTTATCGGACGTGTTGCACGCCGCATATGGGCTGTAGCCATGCGGGAAAAATATGGCGCAAACGATCGCAGCCAGAAACTCAAGTATCACATCCAGACTTCGGGCCGATCACTGCATGCACAAGAGATGGATTTCAACGACATCCGAACAACTCTCCAGGCGCTTATGGCCATCTATGACAACTGCAACTCTCTTCATACCAACGCTTACGATGAGGCCGTCACAACTCCGACCGAGGAGTCGGTAAGGCGAGCCATGGCCATTCAGATGATCATCACCAAGGAGTTCGGCCTGGCTAAGAATGAGAACTCTCTCCAGGGCTCCTTCATCATCGAAGAACTCACCGATCTCGTAGAAGAGGCCGTCATGGCCGAGTTCGAGCGGATCGACCAGCGGGGCGGCGTGCTCGGCGCCATGGAGACGCAGTACCAGCGCTCCAGAATCCAGGACGAATCTATGCTGTACGAACACAAGAAGCACAACGGAGAACTCCCGATAGTAGGAGTAAACACATTTCTGAACCCACGGGCCGATGAAGCAGGGTTCAATGTTCCCGGAGAGCTTGCCCGTGCAACCAAGGAGGAGAAGGAGCAGCAGATTCAAAATCTGCGCAAATTCCAGGAACTCAACAGTGAGAAAGCCTCAGCAGCTTTGAGGCATCTTCAGGAAACGGCCATTGCCGGCGGCAATATTTTTGCCGTTTTGATGGAAACGGTCAAGGTTGCCTCGCTTGGACAAATCAGCCATGCGTTGTATGAGGTTGGGGGTAAATACAGAAGAAATATGTAGGAGGTTAGGGGGGAGGGTATGGATATTTTTCAGGTCATTCGTGATCGCCGGAGCATAAGAAAATACAAGGATACACCAGTCGAGCGCGAGAAGATCATTCAACTGCTGGATGCGGGGCGACTGGCGCCTTCCTGGAAAAACATGCAGTGTTGGCGATTTCTGGTCCTTACTGAAGCTGATAGGCGGACTCTCCTGTTAGCTGCTTTTCCCGATGACAATCCTGGTAAAAAAGCAATTGCCATGGCTCCGGTAGTGGTTGTGGTCTGCGCAGACCCGGCTGAATCGGATGTGGAAAACGGCATTGAATATTTTATCGCCGATACGGCAATCGCTTTTGAACACTTCTGCCTGGCAGCGCATGCTCTCGGGTTGGGGACCTGCTGGATGGGATGGTATGACGAAAATATGATCAAGCAATCCCTCGGCATTCCGTCCAACATCAGGATCGTCGGCATAACGCCGCTTGGTTATCCCGATCAGGAGCCAAAGCCGAGGCCTCGCAAGGAACTGTCCGAGATCGCATTTTTTGACAAGTGGGGGAACAATTGATGCTGACCAAAATGCAATCTGAGCAGCGGATTATCAATCTTCAGCAGGAACTCCGCACCAAGGGGATTGACGGTGCACTAATCATCTATCCCATCGATGTCTATTACTTCAGTGGAACACGACAGAATGCCACCCTCTGGATCCCACGGGAAGGCAACCCGATGCTCATGGTCCGCAAGAGCTTTGCACGCGCATTGAAAGAGAGCCTCATCGAAGATACCCGGCCTTTCCCCTCCAGCAAGGAATTTCCGTCCCTGTTTAGTGACATGGTGAAAACGGTAGGCATGACCTTCGATATCATTCCTGTTCAGCAATATAACTATTACGCAAAGCTTATTCCAGGCCGTGAGTTTGTGGATATCTCCGGCATCAATCGGGAAATCAGATCGGTCAAGACGGCATGGGAACTTGATCAGCTACGCCACTGTGGTGCCCAGCTCTGCAGCATCTTCAGGCAGGTACCTGACTTTCTTCGCACCGGAATGCGGGAACTGGACCTGGCAGCCGAATTCGAGAGTCGTCTTCGCAAAGCCGGAAGTGAAGGGTATGTACGGATGCGCGCCTTTAACCAGGAGCTGTTTCAGGGACTGGCGGTCTCTTCGATCTCAGCGGTTGAGCCGGGCTTCTTCGACGGCGCCGTTACCGGCAAGGGGCTCTCCAGTGCATCGCCTCATGGCGCATCCTTGGATCTCATCCAGCCAGACACACCGATATTCCTCGATTACACCGGCGTGTTCAACGGCTATATCACCGACATGACCCGGATCTTTGTCATCGGCTCCCTGAGCCCGGAGTTGCAGCACGCATTCGCAACAGCACTGGCTATCCAGCAGTACATCGTGGAGAATCTCACACCGGGAGCCGTCTGCGAAGAGCTGTTTGTCAAATCGGTCGCAATGGCTGAGGAGGCCGGTTTGGGCAAATATTACATGGGTGCGCCGGGTGAAAATGCGAAATTTGTTGGACACGGCGTGGGGCTGGAACTGGACGAGTTCCCGGTACTTGCACAGGGATTCAAAGTACCGTTAAAGGCCGGACAAACCATTGCCGTTGAACCGAAGTTCCTTATACCAGGTCATGGGGTGATTGGCATTGAGAATACCTTTGCCGTCACATCTGCCGGTGGGGATAAGTTGACCGACTTGCCGGACGGGATTCTCTACCTGTAGCGAACTATCCACGAGTTTTCCCCTTGTATACGTGATCGAGCTCTTAAGTCATACAGGATCAGTAATAAAAAATGAAGTTTTGTAGAATATGGTTATATTCAAGGTTGACTTGAACGTAAACGTAATATAAACTGTCGTTACCAATGAGACGGAAGGAGTACACAATGGGTCACGATATTTTCGTAGTCGAAGCAAAAAGAACCCCGTTTGGGTCTTTCGGCGGCATGCTGGCAGAAATTGAAGCTCCGATACTGGCGGCTACGGTCATGAAAAGTCTACTTGAAACTTCCGGACTTCCTGGGTCTGCTGTTGACGAGGTGATTATCGGACAGGTTCTTTCGGGCGGTTGTGGTCAGGCTCCGGCTCGGCAGGCCATGCGGGCAGCCGGAATACCTGACGGGGCTCATGCAATGACCATCAACAAGGTCTGTGGCAGCGGACTCAAGGCAATCATGCTCGGTGCAGACAGCATCAGACTTGGCGAATCCTGCGTGGTTATCGCCGGTGGCATGGAGAACATGTCTCTGGCTCCCTATATACTCTCCAAGGCCAGGGCAGGCTACAGGATGGGGCACGGCCAGCTGCTGGACCTTATGATATTTGACGGTCTGCAGGACCCCTACACCGGTCGTCATATGGGAGAAATTGGCGAGGCAAGCGTGGATCGTGCTTGTCTGACTCGCGAGGAACTGGACGCTTTTGCATTACGTTCATACGAACTGGCTCGGGCTGCGATGCAAAACGGCGTCTTTGCACACGAGATCGTACCAGTGGTTAAGAAAGGGAAAAAGGGGGAAGAAATCCTGGCTCAGGACGAGGAACCGTTCAAGGGTGATCCGGCAAAGCTCGCACAACTTAAAACGGTTTTCAAGAAGGATGGTAGCATCACGGCCGGTAACGCTTCCAGCATCAACGACGGTGCAGCTCTGGCACTTTTGACCGATTCCGATGGCCTAAAGAAACATAACCTCACCCCTAAGGCGCGTATCGTGGCTACTGCCACTGAAAGCCGCCATCCCGACAATTTCCCGGAGGCGCCGATCGGCGCTATTGAGAAGGTATGCGCCAGGGCCGGACTTTCACTTGCTGACATAGATCTCTTCGAGATTAACGAAGCCTTTGCCTCGGTACCCATACTTGCCATCAAAGGCCTTACTCTTCCCCTTGAGAAGGTTAACGTAAATGGCGGCGCCTGCGCGATCGGTCACCCTATCGGTGCCAGCGGGGCACGCCTGGCCGCAACAGTGATTCGGGAACTTCACAAGCGTACTCTTCGTTACGGTCTTGCCACTCTCTGTATCGGTGGCGGTGAAGCAGTTGCAGTGATATTCGAGAGAGTCTAAGGAGGGGAGCATGATCAAGAAGATCGGGGTTCTCGGTGCGGGGCAGATGGGGAACGGCATAGCCCATGTTTTTGCCCAGTTTGGCTATGACGTCGTGCTGTATGACATTGCTGAACTTCAGCTTGAAAAAGCGATCACCACAATCAGGCAGAATCTTGAACGACAGGCCAAGAAGGGGGTCATTCCAGAGTCGCTTGTCGGCGAGACGGTAGGGCGAATAATGACCTCGAAGAACATGACCGACTTGGCAAATGTTGATTTTGCTGTGGAGGCGGTCACTGAGTACGAACCGCTTAAACTGGACATCTTCCGTAAACTGGATGACATAGTTCAGCCCAGTGGCATCCTCGCTTCCAATACCTCTTCGATCCCGATCACAAAGATTGCCGCGGTTACCAGACGGTCTGACAAGGTCATCGGCATGCATTTCATGAATCCTGTTCCGGTCATGAAACTGGTGGAGATCATCCGCGGCCATGCCACCAGCGATGTCACCTTCAGGCTTACCTCTGAACTTGTCGGCAAGTTGGAGAAAGAGATGGCTGTTTCCCAGGACTACCCCGGCTTTATCGTGAACAGAGTCCTGATCCCGATGATAAACGAGGCTGTTTTTGCCCTTTACGAGGGGATTGCCACCGCAGAGGACATCGACAAGGGTATGAAACTGGGTACCAACCAGCCCATGGGCCCACTCACATTGGCTGACTTCATAGGTCTGGACACGGTACTTGCAATTGCCAACGTTCTCTACGACGGCTTCAAGGACCCTAAATACCGTCCATGCCCCCTGTTGGTTAAGATGGTGAATGCAGGACATCTGGGTCGTAAATCGGGAATAGGCTTTTACACGTATTAATACCCGATAGTGTAGCGAATCTTCGATTCGCCACGGGCGTTCAACTGGATCACCTTACTGGAGGAATTTAATGGAATACAATACTCTGCTGATCGAAAACAGCGGCGGCGTTGCAACCCTTACTATCAACCGCCCTCAGGCACTCAATTCGCTGAATAGTGAAGTACTTGGTGAGCTGGCCGCTGCTCTTTATGAACTTGAGTACGATCCTGCTGTAAAGGTGGTTGTCATAACCGGGGCTGGCGAGAAAGCCTTCGTGGCCGGCGCGGACATCAAGGAGATGTCTGCCATGACCTCTTATGAAGGGCATAGATTTGCGCTTAAGGGACAGCATGTCATGATGGCGATGGAGAAGATGAAGACTCCTGTTATTGCTGCTGTCAACGGCTTTGCCCTTGGTGGTGGTCTGGAACTGGCACTTGGATGTGACTTCATGTATGCATCTGTCAAAGCTAAGATCGGTTTTCCTGAGGTCACGCTTGGGATCATGCCCGGTTTTGGCGGAACCCAGAATCTTTCCCGACTAATTGGACCTAACAGGGCTAATGAATTGATCTTTACCGGCAGGATCATATCTGCTGAGAAGGCTTTGGCATGGGGCATAGTTAATGAGGTATTCCCCCCGGAAGAACTTCTCGGAAAGGCACTGCAAACTGCACAGGAGATTGCCGGCCGGGGCCTTTTAGGGGTCGCGTATGCAAAAGACGCAATCGCCAATGGCCTGAACATGACCAAGGAAGACGGCTTCCGGTACGAGGCATCACTCTTCGGGGTTCTCTTTGCCACCGAAGACCAGAAAGAAGGGATGGGGGCGTTTGTAGAGAAGCGTCCGGCGGCGTTTACAGGGAAATAATTATCTACATATTCGGAGGGTTATCATGGATTTCGAGATCAGCCAGGACCATAAAGTACTTCAGGATGCCGTTCGCGACTTCGTAAACAAAGAGATCAAGCCTCTGGCGATCCAGATAGACGAAGAGCATATGATCCCTGACAGCCTCGTCAAGCAGATGGGTGAAATGGGTTTTCTCGGCAGCTATCTTCCCGAGGAGTATGGTGGCGCCGGGATGGATATGCTCTCTTACGCCATTGTCGTAGAAGAGGTATCCAAGGCCTGCGGCTCCAGCGGCGTCCTGATTTCTGCACACACCTCTCTTGCCTGCGGCCCGATCTACACCTTCGGGACCGAGGAACAGAAAAAAAAGTGGCTCCCGGCATTGAATGCCGGTGAAATCATCGGCTGTTTCCTGCTGACCGAGCCTGATGCCGGAAGTGACGCCGGCGCCATATCTACGACCTACAAACGCGATGGCAACGACTTCGTCATAAACGGCTCAAAGATCTTCATAACCAACGGCGGTTACAAAGGGACCGGCGTTCTCTTTGCCACATCGGACAAGAGCCTTAAACATAAAGGGGTCTCGGCCTTTATTGTCGACCTTAACTCACCAGGTGTTGAAATTCTCAAGAACGAGAAGAAGATGGGTATCCGTGGAAGCTACACAACCGCCTTTGCCCTGGACAACGTTAGGATCCCTGTTGAAAATCTCCTGGGTCAGGAAGGCCAGGGTTTCAAGATAGCCATGGACACCCTGAACGGTGGCCGGATCGGCATCGCTTCCCAGGCGTTGGGTATAGCCGAAGGCGCTTTTGAACGCTCTCTGGCCTACTCCAAAGAGCGGAAACAGTTCGGTGCGCCGATTTGCGATCTTCAGGCAATCCAGTTCAAGCTTGCCGACATGTGGGCCAGGATAGAAACCAGCAAGTTGATGACCTATAAGGCGGCCTGGTTGAAGGACAACAAGAAGGCGTACACCATGGAGTCGGCCATGTGCAAGATGCTCGCTTCGGAGGCTGCCACCTTTGTCACCAAGGAGGCAATCCAGATCCATGGTGGTTACGGTTTCATCTGCGACTACGAAGTGGAACGGATGTATCGAGACGCAAAGATTACCGAAATTTATGAAGGAACCAACGAAGTACAGCGTGTAGTAATCTCGAAGTTATTGTTGTCGTAGACGTTCCAGCTCTATCTGATCTTGTGACTGGCAAGGAGTGACCGTGGAAATAACGCGCGAAATTTACTGGAATGTCGGCCACGGCGTGGTGCTCCCCATGTACATCCTGAGCTTTTCCGCAGTGGGTCTGCTGATCTGGGGTTTCTGGAAACGGTTGCCGCTTTACCGGATCGGCAAGCCTCTTGACCGCTTTGACAGGTATGACGAGCGGGTAAAGCGGATGATCGGCGAAGTATTCGGTCAGGAGAAGGTCAGCAGGGTAAGGGAGGGTGGACTCCCCCACTCCCTCTTTTTCTGGGGGTTTCTGACCCTCTTTGCCGGCACCCTCCTGGTGATGCTGCAGGCTGACTTCTTCACACCGGTCATGGGGGTCAATCTCCTGGCAGGTGAATTCTACAAGGCCTTCTCGTTAGTACTCGACCTGGCAGGAGTGGTGGCTCTACTCATGCTCGGCGGCCTCTTCTGCCGCCGTTTCGTCAAAAAGCCCGAAGGGCTGGAAACCACTGACCAGGACTACATAATACACCAACTGCTATTCGCGATCCTTCTCACAGGTTTTCTTATCGAAGGTGCCCGGATGGCCGCAACGGAACTCCAGCAGAACCCTGAACTGGCGATCTACTCCCCGGTAGGATATCTGTTCGCCCATCTCTTCACCAGCTTTGATATCCCATCGATCAAGACCAGCCACAAGGTACTATGGTGGTTTCATTTCGCACTGGTACTCGGATTTTTCTGCGCGATCCCTTACAGCAAGCTGCGACATATTTTCACGACCAGTGCAAATGCCTTTTTTGCTCCGCTCGAGCCTAAAGGGGCACTTGCAATCATCAATCTTGAGGATGATACCAGCGAACAGTTCGGGGCAGCGAAAGTCTCTGATATGACATGGAAGGACATCTTCGACAGCGATGCCTGCACAAGCTGCAAACGCTGCCAGGATCGTTGTCCTGCATATGCCACCGACAAACCTCTCTCCCCCATGAAAATCATTCTGCAGGTGGGGACGGTTGCCGAAACAACCCCTGATGCCAACCTCATCGATACCGTTGGCCAGGATGCCATCTGGGCCTGTACCACCTGCCGGGCCTGTCAGGACATATGTCCGGCAAACATCGAACATGTCAACAAGATCCTGGAAATGCGCCGCAACCTGACTCTCATGGAAGGAGTATTTCCGGGAGATGAGGTGAGAACCGCCGTCAGCAACATCGAGGTCAACGGCAATCCCTTTGGACTGGCCTTTGCCTCTCGCGGAGAGTGGGCCGACGATCTGCCGGTAACGGTCATGGGAAGCGGAGCAGATGTCGACATTCTCTACTTTGTCGGCTGCTACGCTTCATTCGATAAACGAAACCGCGACATCGCCAGAAGTTTCATAAAGATTTGCGCAGCTGCCGGCATAAAAGTCGGTATCCTCGGAAAAGAAGAGAAATGTTGCGGCGAGCCTCTCAGGAAGCTTGGAAACGAGTATCTCTATCAGATGACGGCAGCTGAAAACATCGAACTGATAAAGGGCTATGGAGTAAAGAAGATTGTCACCACCTGTCCCCACTGTTTCAATACCCTGTCGAGAGATTACCGTGACCTGGGATTGGAGATGCCGGTGGAGCATTATACCACCTACCTGCAGAGGTTGCTCAATAACGGCAGCCTGAAAATAATGGCAGACCATTTTGAGTTCACCTACCACGATTCGTGCTATCTCGGGCGGTACATGGATATCATCGACCAGCCGCGCAGCATACTTGCAGCTGCCGGTGGGCGGATCACTGAGATGGACAAGTCTGGCTACGACAGTTTCTGTTGCAGCGCAGGAGGTGGCCGGATCCTGGCAGAGGAGAAGATCGGCACCAAGATCAGCGAGGCCAGGGTGAAGATGGCACAGGATACCGGTGCGCCGTTATTGATCTCGAACTGCCCGTTCTGCCTGACCATGTTCGAGGACGGCATCAAGACAGGCGGCTTTGAAGGCGAGATAGTCGTGAAAGATTTGGCAGAGATCGTTGTGGAGAGACTATCGGTCTCGCAGGGGTGAATCGTCTATTCACACTCAAGAATATGAATCAGGGAGACACACATGAAGATACTTGTCTGTATCAAGCAGGTTCCGGACATGGAATCCCGCTTTAAGCGCAACTCCGGCGGTTTTTGGTTCGACGAAGCCGATCTTGCATGGAGAATGAACGAATACGACGAATATGCCGTTGAGCAGGCTGTGCAGCTTAAAGAACAGCTTGGCGATGCTCCGGAGATAACGGTCATTTCAATCGGTACAGACCGGGTGGTGGAGGCGATCAAAAAGGCATTGGCCATGGGTTGCGACCGTGCTGTGCATGTGCAGGATCCTGCGGCAGCCTCAAAAGATCCCTGGCAGATTTCATCCATTATTGCTGCGTATGCCAAAGGGCAGGGGTTTGATCTGATATTCACCGGCATGCAATCCCAGGATCGCGGTTCGGCACAGGTCGGCGTGACCTTGGCCGAGCAGCTGGAGTACGCCTCTGCTACCACACTGGTCGGCTTCTCCTTTGAAGACGGGGTTGTAACAGCACGGCGTGAGCTGGAGGGTGGGATCAAGGGTGTGGTCAAACTCAGAACACCCGCTCTGGTAACCTGCCAGCTCGGTCTCAATACCCCGCGCTATCCGACTCTCCCCAATATAATGAAGGCCAAGAAGAAGGAGATTCTGGCTATTCCTGTGGCCGACCTGCTTCACGAAGAGTCACTGACCACCACGGTCAGTTTTCATCCTCCGACCAAAAAGGGGGTTGGTCTGGTGTTGGAAGGGGACGTGGGGTCACTGGTCGAACAGCTGCTGGGGATTCTCAAAGAAAAAACGTCAGTACTGAGGTAGGGGGAGATATGAAAGCACTACTCGTCGGAGAGTATCGAGAAGGCAAACTACTCGACAGTTCTTACGAACTGTTTGGCTTTGCGAATCAGTTGGGTGCAGAGAGTGTCATGCTTCTGACCGGAAGCGAGAGCCAGCTCCCTGCCTACGGCGGCACGCTCTATCTGGCTGATGCCGCACAATGCGGGGAATATAACCCTGATCTCCACAAACAGCTGGTCCTGCAGGTAATTGACAAGGAAAACCCCGACTATGTCGTGTTCGTCCATTCGTCATACGGCTGGGATCTGGCGCCACGCGTAGCAGCAAAACTGAAGGTTTCACAGGTGTCTGAAATCATAGGCCTTGCTGACGGAGGTTTTGAAATCGGCTGCTGCAACGGCAAGATGCGCCGCACGGTAAAACCGGCTACAGGCAAAGCGGTCCTGACAATTCAATCAGGGGCATTTTCTGGAGTTCGGCCGGGTGGAACTCCACAACTGCAGCGGCTGGAAGTGGCGGGAGCAGGGAAGGTCGAGTTTGCCGGATATGAACCTGCTGAGCCCAAAGACGTTGACCTGGCCAAGGCCGAGGTCATAGTCACAGCGGGTCGTGGGACCGGCAAGAAGGAAAATGTACCTGTCATTGCCGCATTGGCAAAGGCACTTGGCGGCGAACTGGGTGCAAGCCGTCCGGTTGTCGATGCAGGCTGGATCGAGCACAGCCACCAGGTGGGGACCACCGGACAGACGGTAAGCCCCAAGCTCTACATCGCCTGCGGGGTGAGTGGTGCAATTCAGCACCTTGCCGGGATGAAGAAATCCGACTTCATTGTTGCCATAAACAAGGACAAGGATGCACCGATCGGGGAAATAGCGGATGTTCTGGTGGTGGCTGACGTGATGCAGTTCGTGCCGGCCTTGACGGCAAAACTTGCCCGCTAGCAATGGCCCTACATAAGACAAAAGGCTAATCAGATGCAACCTCTTGAAGGAATACGGATCATCAATCTTGCGGTCAATCTCCCGGGGCCGGAGGCTGCACGCCGTCTGCACAAACTGGGCGCCGAAGTGATCAAGATTGAACCCCTTGCCGGGGATCCGATGGAACAGTATCAGGCGGAGTGGTACCGTGACATGTCTGCCGGACACTCGGTCATAAGGATGGATCTGAAGACTATTGAAGGTAAATTGCGTCTTCACGAGTTGCTGTCAGATACCGACCTGCTTATAACCGCTACCCGACCGGCAGCCATGGAACGACTGGGACTCGGTTGGGAGGAGCTTCATGCCAGGCATCCTCGGCTCTGCCTGACAGCCATCACAGGCTATCCCGCTCCTCGCGAAAACGAGGCCGGCCACGACCTTACCTACCAGGCCTCCCTTGGACTGATCATTCCTCCCCACATGCCTCGAACCCTGCTTGCGGACATGGCCGGAGCCGAGCAGACCATTTCCGCCGCCTTGTCTCTTCTGTTTGCACGCGAACGCGGTCATGGCGCAGGCTATGCCGAGATCCCGCTCTCCCAAGCAGCTGCAGCAATGGCTGAACCCCTTCGCTACGGTTGCACCGCGACCGGGGCCCTTCTGGGGGGTGGCATTCCGGAGTACAATATCTATCAAGCCCTGGATGGCTGGGTTGCGGTGGCAGCCCTTGAACCGCATTTCAAGAAACGTATGGAGACGGAACTGGGCGTGGAAACTCTGGAACAGTATCAGTCGGTATTTGCATCACGGAGTGCCGCAGATTGGCAGCAGTGGGGTCAGGAGATCGATCTGCCGGTAGTTGCTATAAAGAGTGGCAAATGAACAGTCATGAGGAGGTGTTCGCATGTATCTGGAGCTGACCGAAGAGCAGAAACTTATTCAGGACACCGCCCGCGACTTTGCCAGGGGAGAGCTGGAACCGGTGGCTGCGCAGCTCGATCAGAGCGACGACCGTTCGCCCATGATGTCGAACCTGAAGAAACTTGCCGAGCTTGGATTCATGGGGCTTAACGTGAAAGGGGAGTATGGTGGTTCAGAGGCTGGGGTCATCGCCTTCAGCCTTGCACTAACCGAAATTGCCCGGGCTTGTGCTTCTACTGCGGTTACCGTGTCGGTCAACAACATGGTCTGCGAGGTTATTCAGGCGGTGGGAAACGAGGAGCAGAAGAAGAGGTATATACCCAAGATCTGCTCCGGCGACTATGCAGCCGGAGGTTTTGCCCTGACAGAGACCGGGGCAGGTTCCGATCCCTCCTCCATGACCACGCAGGCGAATATAGACGGCGATTTCTACGTCCTGAACGGTTCCAAGATTTTTATTACGAGTGCACCCTATGCAGGGGTATTTGTTGTCTGGGCAGTCACTGACAAGGATGCCCCGAAGGGTAAAGGGATTAGCTGCTTCCTGATCGAGGCAGGCACGCCGGGGCTGATAATAGGCAAGCAAGAGCACAAAATGGGTCAGCATGCCTCAGCAACAAACGAACTGGTTTTCGACAACTGTCGAGTGCCGGCAAACGCCATGATGGGGAAGTTAAACGACGGTTTCAGGATTGCCGTGGCTGAGCTGACCGGTGGGCGTATAGGGATTGGTTCTCTGGGGCTTGGCGTTGGATTGGCTGCCATGGACTATGCCACCAGATACACGACGGAGCGGGTCCAGTTCGGACAGAAGATCAGCAGTTTTCAGGCACTCCAGTGGATGATTGCGGATGGGTACACCGAACTGGAGGCGGCACGGCTTCTGCTGATGAACGCTGCCTGGCGCAAGGAGAACGGAAGATCATTTGCCAAAGAGGCCTCGATGGCCAAGCTCTATGCGACCGAGGCTGCGAACCGAGTCTGCTATAAGGCCATGCAGATGCTGGGCGGGTACGGCTACACAAGGGACTACCCTATTGAGCGATTCACCAGAGATGCACGCATAACATCCATCTATGAAGGTACCAGCGAGATTCAGAGGCTGATAATTTCACGGGAGATTCTACGAAATTTTAACTGAATTTCAGAAGGAGGAGCGGATGAGCAGTGACAAGCGTATCACCCTGCAGCAGGCGGCCGAGATAGTCAAAAACGGCTCAAGTCTCACATTCTCCGGTTTTACGATCTGGCGCAGACCGTTTGCCCTGATCTATGAACTTATCCGCCAGAAACGCAAGGGTCTCCATCTGATCGAGGTCAACGGAGGCCCTCAGACAGAGTTTCTGGTCGGCGCCGGATGTGTGGATATATGGGAATCGTGCTGGGTCGGCCATGAACTGTACGGCAAATACGGAGCCAACCTTTCCCGCAAGGTTGGCAATAAAGAGATTATTGTGGAAGATTACAGCCATGCCGAGATGATGTTCCGTTTTGCCGCTGCAGCATCGGGATCGGCATATGCCGTGACACAGACGTCACTGGGGACCGACATACACAACCCGGAATACGACATGCTGGGGCGTGCAGGCCTCCGGGACGGCAAGCGCATAGCGAAGCAAAAGTACGTTTTCACCGAGGACCCTTTTTTCGGAGCAGGATCACAGGTGCTGATACCGCCGGTCAAGGTGGATGTGGCAATCATGTGCGTACAGCAGGTGGGGGAAGAGGGGACTGTGAGAGTCAACGGGCAGTATTATTCGGATCCAGAGGTAGCCCGTGCAGCTGACATCACCATCGTGATTGCAGAGGAGATCGTACCGGAGGAGTACCTGAGACGCAATGCCGATATCAACACCATCCCGACATTTGAAGTGGACCATATCGTAGAATGCCCCTTTGGTGGGCACCCGACAGGGATGTTCGGTCGATACGATGTAGATGGCGCATTCCTCAAGGATTTCTACGGTCGCACCAAAACGCAGGAAGGGTTTGACGATTTTGCCAAGGAGTGGATTTTCGGGCAGGATCATATGAGCTATCTGGGAAAACTCGGCTGGCCTCGCATGCTGAAGCTCAAGGCAAACACTGCACTCAATTACAGCCCCCGCGAAGTAAAGGGAGGGAAATGACATGACAGAGTATGCAAAACCTGAAGAGTTCGGCCTGGCCGACCTGCTCTGCTGCGCTGCGTCCCGCGAAGTCGCCGACAACGAGATCGTCTTTGCCGGTACCGGGCTCCCGATGGTGGCAATTATGCTGGCCCAGAAAACCCATGCGCCAAACCTGAAACTGATCTTCGAGGCAGGTACACTTGACGGTCGCCCGCCTGAAATCCCCACGTCAGTGGGAGATGCCCGCTGCGAGATGGGGGCGTCGCGATCATCCGGTCTGTATGATGCGTTCAGTATAGCCCAGAGGGGTTACGTTGACCTGGGATTCCTGGGTGGTGCAGAGGTCGATCTCTACGGCAACGTCAACACAACCTGCATAGGTGATTACCTTGCCCCGGAACTCCGCCTCACCGGTAGTGGCGGCAACCCCGATATCAATTCGTTCGCAAAGCGTACCGTCTTTATCATGGTCCATGAAAAGCGGCGCTTTGTTGAAAATGTAAGCTACATTACCAGTCCGGGGTGGCGCGTCAAAAAATGGCCGGGTGGTGAATTCGTTCATCGGCGCGAGCTTTACGGAGCCGCCTTCCGTGGCGGTCCGTCTGCTGTCATCAGCACTGCGGGGGTTTTCCGCTTCGACGAGCAGAACGGCAGAATGTACCTTGACACCTGTCACCCGGGCAAGAGTCCTGAAGAGATCAGGGGGCTCTGTCAATTCGACCTGGACATCTCCCGCGTAAAAGGGGAGACCGAAATCCCCTCACGCGAAGAACTTCGAATAATCCATCAGGTGCTTGACCCCGACGAGATCTTCATCCCGAAGGTCAAGGCCGGGTAGTAGCCACAGTTGCTCATTGAATCAGCACAGTAAGGCCGCTCCACTCGGACAAGCGGCCTTACTGCTGTAGAACGCTCAACTGGAAATATTCTGCACCCATCATCACCTCACCACGATTATATCATCCCAATTTGCATCCCTCTTTACGGCGACTGAATTTAATCGGCAATCTTTTTGTCGTGTCTGGCTGTTTTATTGAAAATAAATTATTTTATCAAAAGTAAATTATTTGTTTGACATTTATCCTGAATGAATTACTTTAGCGCCACTAAATTTAACTCATAATAGAACACGATATTGTGGTTGATTGCGCCTGCAGCACAACGGATGCTGCATGGCTTATTCAAACCAATTGGTGGGGGTAAGCATGTATGAATACAATATAGGAGCCAAGATCAAAGAGCTTCGCCGGGCTCAAAAGCTGACTCTGCTTGATGTGGCCAATGAAACAGGGTTTTCTACTGCTCTGATTTCACAGATTGAAAATAATAATATATCACCTCCCATTGCCACACTTTCAAAGATCGCACAATTTTTTGATGTCAAAATAGGACATTTTTTTATTGATGATGAAGAAGACCCACCTTATGAAGTTCTCAGGAGTAACGAGCGTACAGTGGTACCCAAGGTTGTTTCCCAGGACGGCACCAATCACGGGTACTTTTATGAATCGTTGTCTGTGCGGAAACAGAATAAAAAGATGGATCCATTTCTCCTTACTCTCAATGAAAAAGTTACTAACACTGACACCTACAGTCACAATGGTGAAGAATTTCTCTTCGTTATGAAGGGCAAAGCTGAATTGTTGCTGGATGACCAGCACATTCTGCTCAACGAGGGAGACAGTGTGTATTTTGATGCCAACCTCAAACACCGCCTATTTTCGTCAGAGGGCAATGAAGTCAAGGTAATGGCGGTTGTAATGAGGTAATTGCGTGTTGAGGAGACCTTTTAACATATTTGTGCTCGAAGGAGATCAAGATGAATATCCACGAATACCAGGCAAAAGGGATTCTCAGAGAATTCGGCGTGCCG
>CAZGQM010000024.1:0-43533 GCA_964528055.1 uncultured Geoanaerobacter sp.
CACCAAGCGCACCGCCACCAGCACCGCCACCACCGGAACAGTCAGACGCCGGAGTCATAGGGGCGAGAGATGCAGAGCGCAGACGTCGGCGAATGGCGGCAAGCAATACCGTGTTGAGCGGTCCCCAGGGAGTCACCGGAGCAGCGCCGATAGTTACTAAATCTTTACTTGGACAGTGAGGGATGATCAGCAGCATAGAACAGGGAGAAAACAATGAATCGATACACATTATTAATCGGAGGTGGTAGCCATGGGCTTTTATTATGAATCGGAAGCACTGGACGTATTGCAGCAGCATGAGGACGGCAAAGGGTTGCCAGTCCAGCCAGATACCAGCATATCAACCACTATCGGCAAAGGCCTTGCGCGTGGCGGTCTCAAGCTGGCAAAGGGTGCGCTCATAACATCAGCGGCACTGCACGAGAATCCTGACCAGCGGTTTGAATTCATCGACAAATACATTGAACCGAAGCTCAAGGCCATGACACCGGACCCGGCTAGTGTCAGCTGGGCAGGCGAGGCATTAGGGGCAATCTCTGAGTTACCCGCTCAGCTACTTCTTGGTCCTGTCGGTATGCTCAATAGCGTGGTGATAAATACCGGAGCTGACATGGTTGACGCCGGGGTGTCTCCCGGTTATGCCACGCTTGCCGGTATCGGTACAGGGATTGCGACAGCCGGGATGTTCGGGATACCTCAGGCAGGCAAGACCATTGCCAAAACAGTGGGGCTTGCAGCTCTCAACCCGGTTATGGGCGCAGGCACCGACCTTGCCTTAAAGGAGGGGCTCGAAGCTGCAGGGTATGACAAGCAAGCTGATGCCATTGACCCGCTCAATCCTGCCAGCCGTGCGGTTGACCTCATTATAGGTGGCGTGTTTGGCGCTCTCGGATACCGTGGTCACCTGATAACTGAACGGGCAAAGACTGCAGCGGTTGACAGCAACGTCAAACAGATGGTGCAGTATCGCACTCTGATCGATTCGCTCGGCGGTCATGAGGGGATAATGGACCGTCTACCGGTTGAAGTGGTGGACGCTCTTACCGTGGCGAAGGATTACCAGAAGCGGCTTGAATCGAATCCGTATGACGCAGGGGCGAAAGAGTGGATGGGTGTTCATCTTGACTCCCTGGAAAAGGCGATCAGTGACATTCAGGAGACGGGCAAGGTTGATATCGGTAGCATTCTGCCGGACCCGCGCATGGATGAAGATTTTACTGTTCCCGCGCTACGTTCGGATGTATCACCGGAAGTGGCAACAGCGCACGCGGAGATGGCCGCACATGCTGATGATGTAATGGCTGACTTGCATATTATGGGGGGGAGTGATGGTGTTATCGAGACAGGTATTCTTAAAACCGAAGTCGAGGAAATAGCGTCAACAGAACCAAACGCATGGGAAGTAGCGCAAAACAACCTTGACGCTATCCGACCATCAATAATGGTAGGGGATATATCACTGGCAAGCCAGAACCATATCGTTATGAATGCCCGACCGATGAGCGGCGGTACTGACGTTAAGATTGCAGCGCCTTACGATGGTACGGAAGTTGACGCATTGCGAGTGGCGAAGGCGTTAAAGCTGTATGCCAGTGAAGATCATAGCGCTTCTATGCAGCAATCGGAGATATTTGCTACCGATGAGAATAGTAACCCTAAATACGCTTTCAGTCATGAGGTAGGGGAGACAATCATACATCCCGTAACGCCTGCCGCTGAATCCAAACCCTCAAGCCCCCTCTCGCAAGCCATAGACAACATGTTTGCCGAACGTGGAGACTTCACCATCTACCAGGGTAAGGACGCTGCAGGGAATGAACTGCATTCATCCGCGCAAGAGCTGGTACAAACGGCACGAGATGAGATGACCAGAACGCAGGAAATGGAAAGCGTATATCAACAGGCCGCGGTCTGTCTCGGATTGGGGACATAGATGCTGCTGTAGAATATGGATGGTAATCGAAGGGCCGGGGCAACTCGGCCTTTACTTTTTCAGGCGATCGGAATAAATCCTGATATCATTGCCAGCGGAGGTATTGGAAATGCAGAACTCAATCAAGGCAATGCACCTCTACGAGACAGCATTGAAAATCAAAGAGTCGCCGAAGTGGGAGGCGCTACCGGTAGAGATGCAAGCCAAATTGGAACTGGCGATATCGGAAGGAAAGCGTATCTTGAGACCGAAGCCGAAGTAATTCATTTACCCCTCCGTTCCTTTAATATCCGCTTTATTTCGGCGGGCGGTAGAGTAGCCATGTATTCCATGTCATCACTAACCTGTTCGCTGCGCCGGAGTTCTACCGCTACTGCCTTTGCTATCGCCTGGACAGTCGGCAACCTGAGCACCACAGCATCGGCTATGCGGTCTATGTCGGCTTGTGTGAGTGACATATCATCCCCCATTCAATCCTGATTCATCCTCTTCAGCATGGCGACAGCTTCCCACCGTTGCGATTCAGTCATCCCATGCATTGATGATCACTGTGACATCCTGTATATTTCACATACAAAAATGATCATCCCTATGGTTAAAATGGTTCCGCAAATCAAGCCGGTGTCATGCTCTCCAATTATAAAAGTCAGCGCAAAAGGTGCTGCAATGCCAACAATAATAAGCCACATGGCATAGGCTTGCGCCGAACTAAAACTGGACGGCATTTTCATTTACTCAGCCGCAACTACTTCCTCTACACCATCACAAGCCCTCATGCAGTATGTCTCTGATTCACCGCAGCCTAAAACGCAAGCCAGGCTCCCGAAACATTGTGACTTACAAGAAGCCCCGCTTGACTTGCACGAGTAGAAACATTTTTTCCCTGTGTCGGTTGTGAATTGGAATGTCGGGGCGCAACCTGATATTACAATAACTGCCATGGCTATAAGTATTTTCACCTGGCCCCCTTTTTATGAAAATTAATTCATAAGCCACAATACACAAGCTATTGGCTATAATCAATTAATGATTATTTTTAAATCATTTTCTTGATGCGTTCATCTCCTTTACTGCCACAAGTACCAATTTTTTTTCTGATTCAGACATTTGAGAAATTTCCATAAGAATCTTCATGACAAGTGGATTGTCATATATTTCCGGCAATGTTGGTAATAGTGCCGCTATCCCCTTAAGCCCCTGATCATCCCCTCGTAACCACGCTACAGACACCCCGAAGTAAATAGATAGCTTCTGTAGTGTTGCTGTTGTCGGTTCTCCGATGCCCTTCACGTAGCGGCTGAGTGCAGACTTACCCACTCCAGTAGCATTCTCAATACCTATCAACCCATTTTCAGAAACCGCTTTACCTAGAAGCTCTACAACACGCAGCGGAGTTTCCTTATTACCTCTACCTTTTACCATTTACCACCTCTTCCCACATATGGGAAATATTCGCTTGACTTTCCCTTTTTCGGGAATTATAGTTTCCCTTAAATGGGAATACAACAACAATTAAGGGAGGTGATAGCAAATGAGTAAAAGACTACTGACACCGAAAGAAGCCGCAGCAAAGCTGGCGACAACAGAAAAGACCCTTTCCGGCTGGCGTAGCAGGGGCGTGGGGCCGAAGTATGTGAAATCGGGAGTGGGGGCGCGGCGGTCATCGGTGCGTTACTTGGAAGATGACCTGGACGCATTCATTGACGGGCTGACGGATGGACAACAGGCAGCATAACCGGCCATCGGCCAAAAGGGGGGAGTGATGGAAAAGGAGACAATTGATAGGCTTAAAACTGAATATGATGCGGAACTGGCAAGGATTATAGAAGAAGCCGCGGCAGCGGGGCAGAAGTGGTGCAAGGATGCCAGCTTGCTTGAAATCCTGGAAGTAATCGAGATGTTTGCTTTTGACGAAGATGGCAACGGAAATATTGATGCAGTTTTGAGACTCGACACGATCAACGATGATCTACTGGAAGACGTCCCCAAGTATTTCCAGGCATATTTCGTTCATTATTTTGTCGGCGCAATCATCGACTTTCACGAAGAGTTTGAACGTATTTCCGGAAGGGGCTACGGACTGGCAATAGGCGGCTAACCGGCCACTGGCTAAAAGGAGATCACCATGAAACAAGTAATTGCGTACGTATCAACTCTTAACCGAATTGAGGAAGCAATTTGCCGGGATTCGAGCGTTCTTGACCAGGTCCAAGAGCGACTTGGGAAACTCTCTCGTGAAAGTGGCTCAATGCAATCTGAGCTTAACGCACTTTCGGAACTGGTAGACCTGTTATCAGATGACCTCAACCGCAACGCAGCACTGATTGGTGATATTTCTACGGGGGAATATGGCGGAACGCTTGAAAGTGGTGCCACCGCGCCGAATACCTGCAATCACATTGAAGACCTTCTCTGCCAAATGGCAACAATCCGAGAGTTCCAACTTTCCGCACTGAATGACATCCGTACCGGCAATCTCAAGCAAGCCGAAATCAGTATTTGTGAAGCGATATGTATGATTGAAGAAGAAGAGCGACAGGCCGCAGCATGAACGCGATCCAGATACAAGACTATCTTCCTGAACTCGTCAGCTACCAGACCTTTGAAGCGGAGATCATACTCCAGGGGCCGCAGCTGAATCAGGCTCACTTTGACGAAATCATATTGACGTTACCTGCAGAGATCCGGACGCAGGTTATCGGGTGGCAGCGCACCGGGAGGTAATCAGGAGGACATACAGCGGATCAAGGGCCGTCTCAGAAATGAGGCGGCTTTTTTTGTAGATCAGTCTTAATCGAAAGGTATGCTCTCATCCAGAACCTGATGATAGGCTAACTCTTGTGCCAGCTTGAGGTCATACCCCTGCTTTCTGAACTGATGCACGAGAAAGCCAAACCTCTGCTTTTCTTCCGGCAGAAATTCTTTGATATCTGGCGGCGGTATTGTGCAGCAAATGGAAGTCATGGGGAAAGGATACAATATTCCGCTCCAAATGGGGGCGGCTTTTTTCATGCCGTAGTTATGCCGTAATAATGATCGTCAAGCCCCTACTGGCAACGGCTCGTTAGTTACGTTCGTTGTCGCCCTCAATCTTCACAGACGGCACTTGACCAGCACACAGCAAGGGGTTATCGGGGCTAAGATGTTGCCAATGTTGGCGGAAGAGGCGAAGGAGAGACAGCGGCAGGCGGGTGGTGATAAGAAATCAGAAGAATACATAAAATCGGTTGGCATCAAAAGATGCGAAGCGATTGACGACCACTCCACCAGAGCATTTAATGCAGTAGATCAAGGACCGTCCGAAATGGGCGGTTTTTTTATTCCTGAAACGGTGCGCGTTCCTACCCATAGCCTACCTTTTGACATTTCACAAACTGTAAGTATACGATATTTATAAACTTATGCAGTATATGTCATGTTGCTCTGGAACCTGACTTGAGGCTTTTGCATTGATCTGTAATTATTATTAAACATCGCAAATTATAGTATAAATAAGCAGTTTACATCTTGATAGCCTAACCATGACCCGCTAATCCTTAAGAAAGATTGAGCGGGTTTTTGATTATCTCACCCGCGAAGGTACATTACGATAGATGTTTGCATTGAGTTGAGAAGCCGTTGGCAATCCCAATTTCATTCACAGATGCAGAATCAATACGAGCGGAGCAAGTATGACTAGGAGGCTTACTAGCAAAGAAACGGCACGATAAATGTACATATCATTATCAAGAAGACCTAGTTTAGGGGTCTAATTACAATAATCGCACGGAATTACAGCATATTCCTCAGAAATTCAACAGGAGGTAAGTCATGTCATCTGTTCAAATTTCGCCCAACAGTGTATTAATGAGTCCTCCTGACGTAAATCCTCTTGCTAACCCTTCCTATCAACACCCGATCCATAAGATAAAAGAATTGAACAGTAAGGCAATTGAGCAGTTAAAAACCGATACGGTTACTATCTCTCAGGAAGCAGTTGCCAAGTCAGTTGAACTCAATTCAACAGAAGGGTCCCCTAGGGAAAAAGCATCCAGCGAGATAATTGCATCTTCTCAATCAACCCAGCTTCCAAGCAGATCACTATCGGACACCACAATCAACGATACCGCATCGTCATCCACTGACCAAGTAACAATTTCTTCAGAGGCATCGATGAAATCTTCAATCCTAATTGCATTGACAGAAGCAGCAAGTCTCAATAAACCTGAAACAACATACGACAAGTTAAAACCTTAGACTGTAAATTTCATGCTTGGTCATTATTTACCATAACTCTTCCTTTCCCTATTGGCCCTTATGCTCCCCTCCTGCAAAAAGGCATTTATTTACAACAGCTAAAGATTTCCTTCAGCCCTAGGTCCCTTCCTTTATTGAAGCATTTTCCCCAAATTTCAAAAGACTCTTCAAATAAAAAAGACCCCGTTCATCATCAGGGGCCTTTATTCATTATTGCCTATTGGAACATTAATCAGTGCCGGTAGGTATTCTCATATTCGGAAACTTTGCAGCAAAAGTAATCGTGTTCACACCAAATCATCAACTCCTCGCCAGGATCTGGAGGAGAATCCGTGTCCAAGCAAAAAAGATGATTGTCACACACAACCTTGCCATCTGCAAGAACGGGAGCAGTACACCTCCCATAATAAAGAGGTGTAATTGCAGCTGGAGATAATTCACCGGAATCAATCAGATGATATTTCTGCATAATAATCACCTTCTATGCCTGATTTTGATCGGTACAGAGACCTTCATGTCAGCAGTAGTTGATTGAACTAATTGTGCCAAGCATAGCATCCCAAACATCGCTATAAGCAGTTCCATTTCCCCTCCCAGTAAACTGTTAATGTTCTATCCGACATGGGATATGCGTAATGCATGCCAACATAGAACGTAATAATTACAGCGCACTATAAAGTTAATCATCCAGTAGCTGTTTGCTAATCATACAAACTGTTCACTAATTTCAGTTTCGAACTGAATTCACTCTGACATGACTCCTCACCTATGTCGTTGTTCCTGGGGATCTGCAATTGAGGTTGATGGGGATGACCGGAATGCAGAGGGGGTGGCGAAATGACAAAAGTAATGATTTCAGGCGGTGGGACGGTGAGTTATCATGCTCTGTTATCAGGGATATAACTAGCATATTATTAGGCATATCAATCTTTTGAGGGTCAAATACCTCTTACGAAGGTGCAACCTTTGGTGCAATTGGCTTTGCTGAGGTTACGATTTATGCAGAAACTGAAAGATGGCTGGCTGACGCCTTAGGATTGAGATGAGTCCGGAGGAAATCCGGCATATGCTTATTGGGTAAGACCGAACAGGTTCCTGAAGTAACTCCTCACTTTCCCTGCGAAGCTTTTATCCACGTTCTTCTGCATGCCGCCGATATTGGGGGTCTCCGCCAGTGCCTGTCTGTACTCAGCCTCGGTAAGCACCCTCTTCTCCCGCAGCAGTCGCAGCACCATATCGGAGCGTTTCAGCACACGGTCCATGTGTCGGTACGGGTTGTAGAGTTTCTGCGGACCGGGGAGCATGGCGGCGAGAAAGGCGCATTCCCTTGGCGTGAGAGAACTGGCCGGCTTATCAAAGTAGTAGCGGGCACCATGACCGATTCCGTAAACCATTGGACCCAGTTCAACGATGTTGAGGTAGAGTTCGAGGATCCGCCCCTTGGTCAGTTCCTGCTCCATCCGCTTGGCAAGGTAAACCTCCTCGACCTTTCGGGTTACAGTCTTATCACGGGAGAGGAAGAGGTTCTTAGCCGTCTGCTGGGTTATGGTCGAGGCGCCGCGAGCAAAACGCTTCTTCTCCAGATCATACTTGATGGCATTCTTGATAGATTTTACATCTATCCCCTCGTGCCAGTAGAAATTGGCATCTTCCGCCACAATGACCGCCCACTCCATCTCTGGCGGGATGCTATCGGACGGGGTCCACCAGCGGTTGTGCGGTCCTACTACAAAGGGGTGGAGCTTCCCCTGCCAATCCTTTACCTTGACAGTAAGGTTCATCTTCCGGTCGGCAAGGGATGCCACCGGTGGAAGGCGGTAGAGCGCTATGCCGATGTAGAAAGCATAGAGGGCGATGAGACCCGCTAGGATTGTTGCCAGCCATTTCAGTGCCTTCAAAGGGACCTCTCATTGGAATGGTTGATTCTCCGTACGATAGCAGAAAATGTCCGATGAGTCTAAAGTTACGCATTGAGCAGTACAGTGACCGTCACCCAACTCCCTCAAATGTACGGTGTGCATGGAGTACCGACTGGATGTGGATGTTGACTGCGGCAATTTTTCAATGGTAGGATGACGCCCGTTGAATATAATTCCATGATACAAGGGAGCAGAGATGAAACGAATTATCATTGCAGCCATTGCCACGACTCTTGCGGTTCCGGCCTTTGCCGTAGCCAACGACGCCATCGACAAGGCCGCCAAGGAAAAAGGGGCCGTAAAGAGTGCTTCCGGCATGGTCTACAGATCCATCAAGGACGGCAGCGGCAAATCGCCGACTGCATCCAGCACCGTCGAAGTCAATTATCGCGGCACCCTGCCCAACGGCAAGGAATTCGACAGCTCGTACAAACGCAAACAGTCCATCAAGTTTCCGCTCTCCGGGGTAATCCCCTGCTGGACCGAAGGGGTGCAGAAGATGAAGGTCGGCGGCAAAGCCCAGCTGGTCTGTCCTCCTGAACTGGCTTACGGCTCCCGGGGCGCGGGACAGGACGTGCCTCCCAATGCAACCCTCATCTTCGAGGTTGAACTGCTCGATGTAAAATAGTAGTCATCCGTAAAACAATACAGAAATTTCAGCCCCGCAATAAGGCCGTGGAACCTTTCATCGCAAGGTTTCACGGCGTTTATGTTTCGTTGTACGCACTGGCAATACCAGGTTTACCTATTGAAGTCGTACAAAAGAGAGATCCTGGGCAGCGTCTCCCTGTTTTCCGCAAGATCAATCTGACACGCTTTGACATGGAAATTGGCGGTTTTATCTGCTAGGCTGATTTTGTACGGATAGGGAGAGATGCAAATGGCCAACAACGACATATTACGCAGCATCCGGGACGCACTGGAACTTGACGATGTGACCATGATCCGGATATTCAGAGAGGCTGGACGTGAGGTCGGGCAGTCAGCGATATCCGCCTTCCTTAAGAGAGAAGACGAGGACGACTATATCCCGTGCACCAACCCTGTCATGGGGTTTTTCCTGGACGGCCTGATCATCCATAACAGGGGAAAGCAGGAAGGGAGCCCGGCTCCGGCAGCAAAGCCGATGGCAGAGCTGACCAATAATGCCATCCTGAAAAAACTGCGTATTGCCCTGGACCTGAAAGAGGACGACATGGTCGGGATCTTGAAGCTTGCGGGTATCACCATATCGAAACACGAGATAACCGCATTATTCAGAAAACAGGGGCATAAACACTACAAGGCGTGCAGCGACCAGTTGCTCCAGGGTTTTATCACGGGCGTTGCCCTGCGCCATAAAGGTTGAACGAAGGCCGAAGCCCCCTCCCTCCCTGACCCCACGGCTGCAAAGCTACATCGGAAACAGCAAAGGCGGCCAATCGGCCCCCTTTTGAATTTTGTATTGCCCAAATCCCCTTCCAGATATCTGCTTTTCCCCTAAAAGGTTACCGTGCCCGGCGCTTCTTAGCATGGGGGCTGGGCGGTTTGACTACGGGGCCGAACTCGGGTTCGTAGCCCACAGTGAAGTCGGTTGCCGCATCGTTTCGCATGCTGAGGAAATGCGCGTTGTCTTTGTCAAAAGGGCAGATGGGCAGGCTGCATGGTTCAAAGCCGAACCTTTTGTAATAGCCCGGTTCCCCCAGGACAAACAGAGGCCGGCTTTTGATCGCCTCCTGCCGTAAGGCGAATCTGAGCAGTTCCGAACCCACCCCCTGCTTTTGAAAATCCGGCCTCACGGCCATGGGGGCCAGATGCAGGCCGCAGATATCTTTGCCATCATAGGCATTGGAAAAGGCGATGTAGGCAATGACCTTGTTGGTATGGATACAGGCCCATTCATGTATCGGTCTGTCATTCTCGTGGAGTTTCTCCACCAACAGCGCTTCGTATTCACTGCCGGGAAAGGCGCGGCGCAACAGCGCATAGACCTTGGGACGGTTATCTATCGTCAATTTCTGTATTTTCATGTCGAGCGCCCTTGATCGTCTGGCGGTTCAGGCCTTTTTGTATCCGCCTTCTTCTGCAGCAGATCCGCTTTCTTTCGCTGTGCAGCTTGCGGCCTCTGCAGATTCCCCCCGAGCAGATGCTTACAGACCACATCCAGCCCCTTGTCTTTATAGGATATCCACCAATCGGCAGATCTCTGCCGGGTCACTATGGATTCGATGGCGCTAAAGATTTCCGG
Source organism: uncultured Geoanaerobacter sp. (assembly GCA_964528055.1). GTDB lineage: Bacteria > Desulfobacterota > Desulfuromonadia > Geobacterales > DSM-12255 > Geoanaerobacter. Next base: position 10,316 of record CAZGQM010000024.1, read on the forward strand.
AGAGGTTTCCTGCCAAACCTTCAGTCGATCGGTCCTCACCTTCTCTGCCCAGACAACCAGTTTGGGAGCCCCTGTCAGTTTCATGCACGTTCCTTTCCTGATAACTGGCAAGCAGTAGTGTCTCCGATACAATCGCTCAAACGTGCCTTTCGGCCAAAACGTCATCAGCTGAACGATATATTGCGAGCATGTTGACACCATAATTCTTTCGCGTAGTCAAGACAACTTCAATTTTTTCTCCGGCTTTAATCAACCCTTAACCTTCAGCGTGATATCGTCTCTCTTAACGGAGATTCTTCAGACGAATCCCGCATCACATTCGACAGGGAGGCTGTTATGACTACATCACATGAACAGACGAAGACGGGACGGAGTTTTGGAATCAGGTTTGCGGTATCGCTGGCGGTACTTGGAATTACAATCGCTCTTGCCGCAGGACCGGCGCTCTCCAGCGGCACCGAAGGCGAGGAGTCGAACGAACATCACGGTTCCGGGAGGGTGGAGAGTAAACTCTACGGCACCGTAGAGAAAATTCCATCCGACAGGATCGGCTCCTGGAGAGTGAATGGTCGCGAGATCAAGGTAACAAACGAGACGCGGATCAAGGAGGAGTATGGTAAAGCAGTGACAGGGGCATACGTGGAGGTGGAGGGGAGCAACACCGGAAAGCTCTTCACGGCGTACAAGATCGAAGTAAAGCGGGCGAAAAGGTAGACTGATATACTATAATTTCTCTCCATCATGAAATTTCGGAGTCACACGATGAAACCTGTACTAATATGGGATCTGCCGACCCGTCTCTTTCACTGGCTGCTGGCGGCATGCTGTATAGCAGCATTTACTCTTGCCTTGTGCACTTCCGAGCATAGCCGAGCTTTCGACAGCCATATGCTGTTTGGCTTGGCCCTGATACCGCTGGTGGTTTTTCGTCTTTTCTGGGGCTTTGTGGGGACAACGTACGCGCGATTCAGGACGTGTATCCATAGCCCCGGAGAAGCAGTCGGGTATCTGTTCGGCATGATTACCCACACAGCGCGTCGGTATCTTGGGCACAACCCGGCGGCAAGTTATGCGATATTGGCCATGTTTATTCTTGTTCCCTGCTGCATCGTCTCAGGGCTGCTGATCCAAAGCAGCAAGTTTTTTCAAGAACTGCATGAGATTATATCGTATATTTTGATGGTAATCATCGGTGCACATCTCATTGGAGTAGTTGTCCATACCGTGGCGCATAAAGAGAATGTGGCTCTCAGCATGCTGACCGGTACGAAAATGGCGCAAACGGATGAGGGGATAACCTCGTCACACGCTCTTGTCGCACTCTGCATGCTCGTACTGACTGGGATCTGGACCGGCGCAGTCGTCAAGCAGTACGATTTCACCACCCGGAGAATGACGATGCCACTGATCGGCACAGTCATACAGTTTGGTAAAAACGTGCAGGACGACGGCAATTACCATGGGGATGACAACGACTGAGAGAATGGCTTAGCAGGCAGAGTAAGGCGGAAGACCCCAGCTAGATCGGACGAATGATGAAGATACTGATCATAGAAGATGAAAAACGGCTGGCCAGGCTCCTGAAACAGGGGCTTGAAGAGCAGGGTTTTGCGGTTGACGTTGCTCACGACGGAGCCGAAGGGCACTATCAGGCCGAGCAGTACCCGTATGACGCGGTACTGCTCGATCTGATGCTCCCGGAGGTGGACGGACTTGCCATCCTCAAGGCACTTCGCGAAAAAGGAAATGACGTGCCGGTACTCATCGTCACCGCCCGGGGAGACGTGGAGGACCGGATCAGGGGATTGAACCTTGGGGCCGACGACTATCTGGCCAAGCCCTTCGACCTTGAAGAGTTGATCGCCCGGCTCCGCGCCCTCATCCGGAGAAGCCGGGGACAAGCATCACCTCTCATTTCCATAGGAGAGCTGGTAATCGACTCCAACGCCCGGACCGTTACCCGTGCCGGTAAGGCCATAACCCTCTCGGCCCGGGAATACGACGTGCTGCTCTATCTTGCGCTCAGCGTTGGCAGGGTCATCAGCAGGACGGAACTGATCGAGCATATCTATGCTACCGACTATGAATGGGACAGCAATGTCATCGATGTCTATATCAGCTATCTCCGGCACAAGATCGACAGGGGGTATTCGACACAACTCATCCACACCGTAAGGGGCGCCGGGTACCTCCTGAAGGCTGAACCGTGATGTTGCTCCCACGATCCATCGCCGGCCGGCTCCTCTTCTGGCAGATCGCCGTGATTACCACAATCCTGCTGGCCCTGGGGCTCTTTTTCTATAGCGAGCTCAGAGAGATCGTCGTCACTTCTGTGGACCGGACCCTCCACGCCAAAGCCCAGATATTTACCGGCCTGCTTCACGAGGAACATGGCAAGGTAGAGCTGGAGTTGTCAGAGGTCATTGCCGGGGAGTACGTCATCCCCCGATCCGGACACTACTACCGGGTGATGAAAGGAGACACCCTTCTGGCTGCATCCCCTTCCCTCACCGACGAAAAATTCACCTTTGCTCCGTTCAGCGATACTGCCGATGCAGGTACCCCGGCGGAACGCTTCTACACCGCAACCGGTCCGGCGCGAGAGCCGGTACGGGTGCTTCAGTATCAGTATCAGGCGTTCGGTTCCATCTTCGACATTACGCTGGCCGAAAGCCTCTCCGATGGTCAGGCCATGGTCGAAACGTTCCGCCATTTTCTGCAGATCAGCCTCCCTCTGGGTATCCTGGCACTTTGCCTGACGACCTGGTGGATCACCCATACGGCATTGTCGCCTCTGTCCAGGTTTTCCGCCATCATCGAGACGATCACCCACCGGAACCTGGACGAACGACTTGACACAAACAGGACAGTCCGGGAACTTGCCCGGTTGGCCTCGTCCTTCAATGCGATGCTCGACCGGCTGCATCATGTCTTTGAAAGTCAGAAACGGCTGGTGGCCGATGCTTCACACGAACTGAAGACCCCTCTGGCGGTCATCAGGACCCAGTGCGACGTAACGCTCCAGAGGGAGCGAAGCCCGGCAGAGTATGGTGAGGCGATAAGGACCATCAGGACTGAGACACGAAGCATCACGCGGCTCGTCAATGACCTCCTCTCCCTGGCCCGCTTGGATGCAGGTCTGGTGGCTGCTGCCGGCTTCGCCCAGGTAAAGGTCCGAGATCTGGTAGACCATGCAATACGGATGACGGCGCCTCTTACGACCCGGCAGGATGTCAGGATAACGGTCGCGGTTGACGACACCCTGCAGGTCCGGGGAGTGCGGTCATCCCTGGAAGAGGCGCTCCTGAATCTGGTGGAGAATTCCATCCGCTACAATCATGCAGGGGGAGAGGTTCGTATTTCAGGAGTAATCAATGAAAGCGGGCAGGTGGTCATTGAGGTCGGTGACACCGGCATCGGCATAAGCCCCTCAGACCAGGAACGGATTTTTGAGCGGTTTTACCGTGCTGCTGCAGTCAGGAGCTGCGACGGCAGCGGATTGGGGTTAAGCATCGTGAAGGCGATTATCGACGGCCACGGTGGAAGAATACAGGTGGCCAGCGAGCCTGGCAAGGGGAGCAGCTTTACGCTCATTCTGCCGTCATCTGCACCCGATGGCGCCATGGATCACGAGATGACGTAACTGCATACGTCATGCGCATACAGAAGCGGCGCTCATTTCATCTTCTCCCCCGTAGCGGCTCGAAGAGGTACTCAAGACCGTTTACCTTGATCTCATAGACCGCCTGCAGCATCTCTCCCAGCTTCCCTTCCGGGAACCCCTGACTTGAGAACCAGACAACATAGGGTTCGGGGAGGTCGATCAGCCTCAACCCGGCATATTTACCAAAGGGCATCCGCATTTCGGCCAGCTCCAGCAGCGCACTATGATCGAAAACAGGCTCAGCAACCATATTCATTCAAGCTCCTCCAGCAGTTCCTCAAAGGGGGTCAGGCAGCTGCGGCGTCCCATACATCTCCTCCATGACGGCGACAAAGGCTTGTGCCGCTGGAGAGAGGACTCGCCCCGCTCTTGTTGCCAGGTAAAAGCTTCGCACAATCTCCAGACCCGTCAGATCAACCACATTGAGCTCTCCGCGCTCCAGTTCATTTCTGACGGAAAATTCGGAAACAAAGGAGACGCCGAGCCCTCCCATAACGGCCTGTTTGATCGACTCGTTGCTTCCGAGGACCGCTTTTATCTTCAAGCTACTCGGATGTATCCCGGCCTGCGCCAGCGCCTCAAACACCGATTTGCCGGTGCCTGACCCTGATTCGCGAAATATCAACGGCTCGCTGGCAATCTCGTTGACAGGTACGGTTTTACGACTCCCCCACGGATGGCTGGGGTATGTGACCAGGAGGATCAGATCCTGACCGATCGGCGAGTAGTCGATCCCCTCCAGTTCAAATCGGCTCCCCACAACACAGAGTTCCACCTCTTCCTTAAGAAGTCTATCCAGTATCTCCCGGCTGTCTCCCTGGCAAACGGTGGCCATGAGCCCCGGATACCGTTCCAGAAGCCGGGGCAGCGCCGCTGGCATCATATAATCGGCAGGGATATTGCTGCCGCCGACTTTCAACACCGCCTCCTTCACCCCCTTGAAACGATGTAGCGCCAGTTCCGCGACATGCAGGTCGGCAACTATCCGGGCGGCATGCAGAGCCAGGAGTTTCCCCGCTTCGGTGAGCAGCGCCCCCTTGCCGGTCCGATCGAACAGGAGGAGATCGAATTCCCGCTCCAGGGCGGAGATATGCTGACTGACCGTCGACTGGGTGATGCAGGTAGCGTGTGCCCCCTTGGAAAAACTCCCACTCTCTGCAACGGCAAGAAAAACCTCAAGCTGCTTGATATTCATATCACCTCATTCACATGCACGATAGAATCATTACATCAGTAACAATCCCACCAGCCCCGCCCCCAGGATGACCAGCATCGGACTGACACTGGTCCATTTGAAGAGTGCAAAACCTACTGCGAGAATGACGAACTCCTTCAGACCGGACAGCGACGACGACCCCAGATTCCAGGCGGCAGCCGCTACCAGGCCGACAATAGCCGGCAGCAGGCCATCCAGGGTGTTTTTGATCAGGTCGATATTCTTCAATCGTGTGTAGTTGCGACCGATAACCAGCATCAGCACGACGCAGGGGAGAAAGATGAAAAACGTGGCCACCAGCCCCCCGAGAAAACCACCGGCACGGAATCCGGTGAAGGTCGCCAGCATGGCCAATGGACCGGGGGTCAGTTGCGAGAGGGCCAGTCCGTCGAGAAACTGTCGCAGCGTCAACCAGTGATACTGCACGACCATGATGTGGTTGAGGAGAGGAATGAGCACATACCCGCCGCCGACAAAGATCAGACCGATGCGGAAGTAGATCCAGGCAAGGGTGAGCAGCGCAGGCATCAGCAGTGCTTCCTGCGGTAGATGCTCGCACCCAGCGACCAGCATGCAGCCGCCAGCAGGATCCAGGCGGCATTGATCTTGATAAAGACCGTGGCGGCAAAGGCAACCAGGGCCATCATGAGACTGCTGAGACCCTTGATCTGCTTGCGTCCCATATCAATTGCTACGACCACAATCAGACCGATGACTACCGGGTTGGTACCTTTAAGTGCAGACTGTAACTGCGGCAGCGTGTTGTAGGTAAAGTAGAGCCAGGAGAGCAACGACACCAACAGGAAGGAAGGGAGGATAAACCCGACCGCCGCAGTAATACCTCCGCGGATGCCGCGCAGGTGGTGACCGGTGAAGGTGCAGACATTCAGGGAGAAGGGCCCAAGGATCTGACCGAAAGCCAGTCCATGCATGAACTCTTCGGCTCCGATCCATTGCTTCTCCTTTACGCAGATCCGTTCGATCAGTGCAACTATAGCCATCCCCCCCCCAAACCCGGTTAGTCCGATCTTGGCGAAGGTCAGAAATATCTCTGACAAGGGGATTGTATGCCGTGATTTTTCCATCCAATGGTTATAGCAGCCAACGGAGTGGCTGGACAAGTGGTATGCTGCATCTTTTCGTTAATCCCACGAGAATAGGTGCAAACACATAAATATATATTTGCAGTTTGCAAATATTAATGCTAAACTTCTCCCCAAAGGAGAACGCAATGAAATCAGTCAGAGAAGAGCTACAACTGTTTGTGCGTCGCTTCGGCCTTCTGAATGCATCCTGCTGCGAGATTTGCTGCGGTGAACAGGTATCCATAGTTCAAAGCCACATCCTTTTTGAGGTCAAGAGAGCCGGCAACCCTTCCATGCAGCAGGTGGCAGAGGAACTGGGGATGGATGTCACCACATTCAGCAGGCAGGCCAAGACCCTTGAATCGAAGGGGCTCATACTCAAGACCGGGTCACCTGACGATCGGAGGGTATACCTCCTTAGCCTTACGGAACAAGGCCTGCAGGTACTGACCCAGATCGACACCTACATGGAGACAAAAATTGAGCAGATCTTCTCCCCCATGACTCCGTTCGAGCGGGAGTCGGTGACCAGGTCCCTCGGACTCCTCAATGAGGCGGTAACACGGACAGGCGGCTGCACTGAGGGTTGCAATACATTGTAGTTTGCAAGCATTTTAATTGCACCAATCAACTGTTGCTCTATTCTCAGTTCGGACAATCTTTGATGGATGGGAGAACAGATGAAGATTAAAGAGGTACGGAAAATTGAGAGCTGCAAAGTGACTGAGAGTTCCTGCTGCTCTGCTCCAGATCAAAAAGCACCTGACAAGGCTCCCTGTTGCGGCCCCCCGGCAACCAGCCGTGGCGGCGAGATCGATGAAAATGTCCCTGGCTTACTGGGCTGGCTTACGACTAACGCGGGAAGAGTGCCGAAGGTGGCAACAGCACTCACCTTTACCGACCAATTCGGTGCTTGCAAGGCAAGATGGGCCATAAATCGTATGCACTACATCGTCCCGGCCGGTCTGTATGCCGTAGGAGCTCCATCTCCTGACGATCCGGTAGTGGTAACCGCCAACTACAAGATGACGTACGACAAAGTCCGACAGGCACTGGCAGGACGCAACGTCTGGCTGCTGGTGCTGGAAACCTTCGGAGTCAATGTCTGGTGCGCTGCAGGCAAAGGGACCTTTGGTACCGCTGAACTGATCCAGAGGATAAGGGTTTCCGGGCTGGCCAGAGTGGTACGCCACCGCAGGCTTTTGCTCCCCATCCTGGGAGCGCCTGGTGTTGCAGCACATGACGTGGCTAAAGATACCGGCTTTTCGATAACCTATGCAACGATCAGAGCCAACGACCTACCGAGATTTCTGGATAACGGCATGGTAACGACACCTGACATGCGTGAATTGACCTTTACTTTCTACGAGAGGCTGGTCCTTGTACCTGTGGAGATAGTGATCGCGCTCCGGTCAGCGCTGGGAATAGCGCTCTCCCTGCTCGCCATCGGCCTCCTCATGGGTGGTGCAGCAACGGGTATCAAGGCGAGTGTCGCGTATCTCGGGGCGATGTTGACCGGGTCCGTGATCGGCCCGGCTCTCCTCCCCTGGCTGCCGGGAAGGAGTTTTGCCGTAAAAGGGGCAGTGGCAGGGCTGTTATGGAGCGCCGCATGGTATCTGCTCGCAGGCGGAAGCAGCTGGGGGTTGGCTGAGACCATTGCAGCATTCCTGGCCCTGCCGGCAGTGAGCGCCTTCTATACCCTCAACTTCACCGGCTGCTCTACGTACACCTCCCGTACCGGGGTAAAAAAAGAGATGCGGCTGAGCATGCCGGCAATGGGTGGTGCGTTGGCCGTAAGTATCCTGTTGTTGCTGGTCGGCAGGTTTCTATAGCAAAAGGAGATCAACGTGAAGGGTTTCAGATACTTGCAAGATGTTACAACCTTGGAACTTCGTGAAACTGTCTGCATCGGCTGCGGCAGATGCCTTGAGGTCTGCCCTCATCAGGTGTTCACCGTAGAGCATAAGAAGGCCTCCATCATCGACAGAGATGCCTGCATGGAATGCGGAGCCTGTTCCCGAAACTGCCCTGTCAACGCCATTCGGGTCGACGCGGGAGTCGGTTGCGCCTCGGGAATCATACATGAATGGCTCCGGGAACGCAATCTGCGCACGCCATCCGGTGGGTGTTGTTCCTGAGTTTACCTTCTGGGCTTGCAATAAAGAACAAGATCAAAGAGAACGCGTAGGACCGGATTAGTTCTCCAGTTCAGCGGTCGCACTTGGCGCATGTACCGCTTTTCTCGGCCGCACCTTGTGCAGCAACCGGTCCATGTAATAGTAGACCACCGGCGTGATAAAGAGGGTCAACAGCTGAGAAGTCAGTAGTCCCCCCACAACCGCAAGTCCCAGCGGCTGCCGTGATTCACCGCCAGCGCCGAGGCCTATGGCGATCGGCAGGGTTCCCATCAAGGCTGCCATTGTCGTCATCATGATCGGCCTGAAACGAACGATCGCCCCTTCGAAAATAGCGTCCAGCGGGCTCTTCCCTTCTGTCCTCTCTGCTTCCAGTGCAAAATCGATCATCATGATGGCGTTCTTCTTAACGATCCCAAGCAGCATGATGATCCCGACAAAACCGTAGATATTGAGATCACTGCCAAAGATCATCAGGGTTATCAGTGCCCCGAAACCGGCTGCCGGCAGTCCTGACAGGATCGTGATCGGGTGGATATAGCTTTCATAGAGTATTCCGAGGACCACGTAGATGACAAAGATTGCCATTACCAGCAGCAGCCATAACCCGCTGAAGGAGGATTTGAAGGCCTGGGCAGTACCCTGGAAACTGGTGCTGATGGTTTGCGGGAGCGCTGATTCGGCAACCCTGTCAACCAGCTTCATACCATCTCCCAAAGCCACCCCGGGGCTCAGGTTAAAGGAGATCGTAACCGCAGGAAGCTGTCCAAGATGGTTGACCGATAAGGGTCCGATGGTTTTGGAAATGGTCGCGATGGTTTCGAGCGGTATCAGTTGATCGGTCTTTGCATGAATGTAGAGCATCCCCAGAGCTGCCGGGTCCCCCTGGTAAAGGGGGTCAAGTTCGAGGATGACCTGGTACTGATTGGTCGGGGCAAAGATAGAGGAAACCTGACGTGAACCATATGCATAGGCAAGGGCATCCTCCACCTGCAGCACGCTGAGTCCCAGCGCCGCCACCTTGTCCCGGTTGATCTCGACCCGCACCTGCGGATTGCTGATCTGGAGGTCGCTGGTGACGTCCATAAGCTCCGGAAGCATACGCAGTTTGGCCTCAAACCCTGCTGCAGACCGGTACAGCTCTTGCGTATCCTGCCCCTGCAGGGTGTACTGGTACTGGCTTTTGGAACTGGTGCCGCCGATCTGGATCGAGGGGACGTTTTTCAGGAAGACACTTACTCCTGCTACCTTGGCCAGTTTCGGGCGCAGTTCCTGGATGATCTCGTCCGCCGAGAGCTTGCGTTCACTGCGCGGCTTGAGACGCATGAAGAAACTGCCGGTGTTGCTTCCGCGCCCCCCCCCGATGGATGACATGAACCCTTCAATATTGGGATCCTTGGCAATAATGGCAGCCACCGCTTCCTGATGCAGCTTCATCTCCGCAAAGGATGTCCCCTCTGCCGTCTCGGTGCTGGCGTTAAGCCGACCGGTATCTTCAGTCGGCAGAAATCCCATCGGAATCACCGTAAACAGCCACCCGGTCAGCAGCGTTAGCAGTATCGTAACAACCAAGGTTGTCCGCCGGTACTTCAACACCTGCGTGAGCGAACTCTCATACAGATGGATCATGCCATCGAAGAAACGCTCCATCGCAAGGTACATACGTCCGTGGTTTTCGGTCGCCGGAGGTTTCAGGAAGCGGCTGCAGAGCATGGGGGTCAGGGTCAGGGAGACAAAACAGGAGACCAGTATCGCCACGCTGATCGTTATGGCGAATTCGTTAAGCAGTCGGCCGAGGATCCCCCCCATGAAGAGTACCGGGATAAAGACCGCCACCAGCGAGATGGTCATAGATACGATGGTGAAGCCTATCTCCTTGGAGCCCTTGAAAGCGGCCTCCATGGCGCTCTCCCCCCTTTCCATGTGACGGACGATATTCTCCAGCATGACAATGGCATCATCCACGACAAAGCCGACTGCCAGGGTCATGGCCATCATTGAGAGATTGTTGATGGAAAAGCCGAGCAGATACATGACGGAGAAGGTTCCGACGATGGACATCGGCACTGCAAGAGAGGGGATGATCGTAGCGGAGAGATTGCGCAAAAAGAGAAAGATCACCATGATAACCAGACCGATTGTCAGACAGAGGGTGAATTTGACGTCTCGCATGGATTCGCGGATCTGCTCGGAACGGTCATACAAAACGTTCAGCTCGACCGAGGCAGGCATCTGTGTCCGGAAGGTCGGCAGAAGTTTCTTGACGTTGTCAACGACCTGGATGGTATTGGTGCCGGGCTGACGCTGGACGGTCAGGACAATGGCGCGGGCATTGTTGTACCAGCCTGCCGTCTTGGTGTTCTCAACGCTGTCAATGACCTTCCCGAGTTCCTCGAGACGGATAGGTGATCCGTCCCGATAGGCCACCACCATCTGCCGGTAGGCGGCTGCCTTGAACATCTGCCCGTTGGCTTCTATGGTAAATGTCTGTTTCGCCCCATCCAGTGTCCCGGTCGGCAGGTTGACGTTTGCATCGCCGATTGCCGAAGCCACTTCGTCGATCCCTATCTGGCGCGACGCCATGGCCTTCGGATCAAGCTGGGCACGAACGGCGAACTTCTGCGAGCCATGTACGTTTACCTGGGCCACGCCGCTGATCGTAGAGAGGCGTTGTGCGATCAGGACCTGGGCATACTCGTCAACCGCGGAAAGCGGCAGCGTGGGGGAGCTGAGCGTCAGATAGAGGACCGGCTGATCCGCAGGGTTCACCTTGCGAAACGAAGGCGGCGTCGGCATGTTTTTCGGTAGCGATCGTGTGGCAGCCGATATGGCTGCCTGCACATCCTGGGCAGCCGCATCGATGTCGCGGTCCAGGTTGAACTGGAGGGTGATCCTGGTCGTGCCGACACCATTGGCCGAAGTCATGGAATCGACGCCGGGAATGGTGGAGAGCTGGTTCTCCAGCGGTGTTGCCACCGCCGCTGCCATGGTGTCCGGATTGGCTCCGGGCAGGTTGGCACTCACCTGGATGGTCGGGAAATCCACATTGGGCAGATCGTTAACCGGCAGGAGTCGATAGGATACCACCCCGAAGATGAAGATGGCGATCATGATCAGTGAGGTCATGATCGGCCGGCGGATGAAGATATCGGCTATGTTCATCCCTATTTACCCGCGGACGGTTGCTTGTCTTTAGACTCAACGAGCGCACCTGGAGTCAGACGGAGCTGGCCGTCTATCACCACGGTCTCGCCCGCTGCCAGTCCCTTCTCGATAACCGTCTCCTCTCCTGCTGCAACCGCAGAGGCAATCTGACGCATCTCCACCGTTCTATCAGGTTTCACCACATAGACAAACTCCCCCTGCTGGCTGGTCTGGATAGCCTGGGTCGGGACAACCACGGCATTTTGCCGGGAAGCAAGCGTCAGCACCACATCGGTAAACTGGCCCGGCCAGAGCTTGCGTGACCTGTTGGCAAAAACACCCTTGAGCTTGATCGTACCGGTGGCAGGATTCACCGCATTATCCAGAAAACTGATCGTTCCGATCTCACTCTTCCCCGGCTCATTGGGTATCACAGCCTCTATCTTCAACTGGCCTGCAGCCATTGCCCGCTTTATTTCAGCAAGCCGTTTCTCTGGTAGCGAGAATGTGGCGTAGATAGGCGTCACCTGATTGACTGTCACGATAGGTAGATCGTTAGCCTTCACCAGGTTGCCTGTCTGCAGTGAAACAGCGCCAGTACGGCCGGTAACCGGTGACCGGATGGAGCAATACCCGAGCTGAATTCTGGCGTTCCGAACGGCGGCACGATCGGCTACTACGGTTGCAGCAAGTGATTCGGCATTTGCTTTCAACTGGTCATACTGGTCATGGGTCACGATGCCGTCCTTGAGTAACCCTTCATACCGCTTCGCCTGTTCAACTGCAAATTTCGCCTGGGCTTGATCCTTTACCAGAGCGGCCTCACATTGGCTAAGTGTTGCCAGGAAAGGCTCCGGGTCGATGCTGACCAACAAGGCCCCTTTCTCGACGTAACTCCCTTCCGTGAAATGTATCCGCGCAATCTGACCGCTAACCTGAGACTTGATGGCAACGCTGGTGTATGCCTCGATGTTGCCTATGGCCTTGACCTTGACCGGCAGATCTTTCTGTAGCGCCTGTGAAATCTTTACCGGTACAGACGGCTTTGCTTTGGGCTTCTCTTTTTTGGCCGTGCAGGAGCTGCTTAAAAGGAAAACAAGCAGGCATATCAGTAGTATTGGCGATTGCTTCATGGAGTTCTTCTTCCTTGTTCACGTATCGAAATGTTCACCAATTGCACTCATGTGACAGCCAAAAAGTTTACACCATACAGACAGTCATGTCATTGCAGAATCCCGGCTGCTGACATAATCCTTTTGATTTTTTCAGCGGCTTCATTATAGAGTTTCTGTGCTTCTGCACTCTTCTTCCGGTAATCAAGCAGAGCCAACGGGTTCTTGTCAGTGACAAAACTCTTGATGGATTCAAATGATTCAGCATATGACTTATAGGACGCAATCAAGCCGACCCTCCCTTCGTTCAGAAGGCTTTTCATCTCAGGAGGCAATACATCGGGAACTGATTTTTTTGCCAGTGATTCACCTGCCAGCAGGCATTCAGCCTTTGCTTTGTCCATAATGGAAGAGAGATTTAGAGAAGCCTCCCCCCCTTTCATGACACTCTTCAGTTCATCAACTGCCAGCTTGACAGCCTTATCCGCAATGCTCTCGACGCTCAGAATCTCTTTCTGAAACGCCATCAGCTTTTCTTTGTCGGCAGCGGTGAGCTTGATAGCAGGGAGCTGCTGTTGCGGTGCTGATGCTTTTTCAGTTGAGCAGCCGCATAGGCCCATAAAGCCGATGAGTAGAGCAATAACTACGATATGTTTCATGATGCGTATCCTCCGGCGCAATTGAGTACTCATAAATAAAACAGGAGGAGTCGCCTCCTCCCTCTGACTAAAACGTCGTCTAATCAAACAATTCCGACAACCAGCTCTTTTTCTTATACTGGCCATTATGGCCATACCCATGATCATCATGGTGTTGCTTCCCGTACTGTTGCTGATTGTGACCGGGCTGCTGGTACTGAGGCTCGGTCTGTGTATAGGTGGTTGTCTGGCTGCCTGACCGCTCGAGGATTTTATCGAGCTCTCCCCTGTCGAGCCAGACACCTCGGCATTCCGGACAGTAATCAATTTCCACACCCTGTCGCTCCGCAATTTTAAGGTCTACTCCTGTGCATACCGGGCATTTCATGTCGTTTCTCCTTATTGCTTGGTTGGTTGCTGCTCTTACAGTTGTTGCGGCAGGTCACATCGCTCCCTGACTCCATAGAGATGAGTATGAACCCAGGCTAACAGTGTAACGAGGAAAGACCGGGAAGCATCACAAGTAAATCCCGTAACAGGTATTCTACTGCCAATAACGCTCAGGGACAGCCGTCCTTCATTGTCGAGCTAGCTGTCACTGATGCAGTTATAACTCTGATCCGGAGAATGAGGGTTACAGAACGCGAAACTCAGGTACGGTTTTGAGGAGGGACGAAAATCCTGTCGATCAGACGTGGCAGTGCAAGATGGGGTTCAACAGGAAGCTGCCTGGCATTCGCGTCAGCAGTTGGATTTTCCCAGTATGCCGAGTGATGAACCTGACCGCCACAGCACGAAGTTGCCTCACAATTGTCGGTTTCATCCGCTTCCGGACAATCCGAGGCCGGCTGATCGACAGCTATCTCTACTGTTTCTAACGAAGCGCTCGTGTACAGTTCACAAGGATGTGCATAGCACAAGCTCGGAAGCAGGAAGTACGCAACTATCAGAAGTAATGAAATAGTTTTTACTGTCATGGCGTTTCTCATACACAGAAATGTAATTTCGATCACTGTATCACAGAAACGCAAAATCAACACGAGTTATGTGTCGTATTCGACCATGCACTCATTGTCAATGATCGCAATCATTCAAATGATATGGCTAATGTTCAAGTCCCATTACATCCCGGTATGTCACAACACCCCTAATACTGTCGTCCGATGACGTGACTGGCAATGCATCAAAGCGATACCGGGAGAACTTCTCTTTAGCATCATCTATGGTATCTGTCTCCTCAAGATTAATGACCTGGGTAACCATGATCTCATTGAGTCTGGACCCAGGTTGTGCCACCAGCAGATCAGGTAAACTTACGACACCCCGCAGAATATCTTCACTGTCTACCACATAGATATAATCGACAACATCCGCATCTTCAGCAAAATCACGGAACGCAGATATGATCTGGTCAGTTGTCATATCAGGCGGCATCCTGATGAAGTTCCTGGTAGTAAGGTTGATAATTGTTTCATCCTGTTTATCAAGGAGTGATTCGATTTTTTCCGTTTCCGTATGCTCCATTAAGGTCAGAATATGATCAGCTTCTTCTGATGGCAGAATAGAAAGTACATCAGCCGCCTGCCCAGGAGTCATTTCATCGATCAGATCCGCCACGCGTTCCTTGTCCATCGAGGAGATCAGGCTGCGCTGCACACGCGGTTCAATCTCTTCCAGGGTATCGGAAGCCTGTTCGGTACCCAGTTCGTTGAAGATAGCCAGCCGCTGTTCCTCGGAGAGTTCCTCCAGGATGTCGGCCAGATCAACAGGGTGAATATCCGGTAATGCCTCCTTGAGGATAGTGAGTTTAACACTTCCCTTGAAGCTCCCGATCTTCTCGGGAAGTGGCTGGACATATGCCCAGGAGATGGTCTCCTTCTTGAACATTTCAGCCAGGTGATATACAAACCTTGCAACATAGCGCAGCCCCAGTCGTTTAAGGAGGCCATACTTGCTGAAGTCCACGTCGGTGGCATAGAGCTTTCTGTTGCGCAGTACCAGTTTGACGTCGTAGACGATGTCGATCTCGTTATCGTCGAGATCAATGACCTTTTTGTCCAGTATATGATCCTTGAGAAGGACCTGTGCATCAGCAGGCTCTCCTTCAAAGGGGGAAATATCAAGGATGTCGAGAACGACCATGTCGTGACCAAGCTCATCCACCCGCTCGAAAGGGACCAATAGAGATTTGTGGCCAAAAGATCGGGTGACGATGAGATGGGTAACCTCAGGGATTTTTTCGTGCTCTCTGATGAGCAGATCATCCAGTTTGCCAATCTTCTTCCCCTGGACCATAACCTTTGCTCCGATCAGGTCACTCAGGAAATAGCTCGTTTCCGTGCTTTTATCGATAAAGGGGTTCATGGCACACCTCACAGGAGAGTTATAAACTTATACAAAAGCAACCCGACCAGCAGGATCAGGTACAATCGCAGGAACAGCAGGGAGCCTTTTACCCAGCCAGACATCTCCACATTCGGTTTCGCGTACTTTTGATTGATCTCTCGCACCTTGGCGAAGTTATGGGAAAAGAAATTTCTTACCATCTTTCATGCCTCCTATTTGAAGATGCTTGGGAACAGCGTGCTGACCCCATAGAGCGTTGAGAGAATAACTATTGCCACCACAATGGTGCTGGTGATTATATTCTGCCAAAGAGTGTTGGTATACTCACCCATTGTCTTCTTGTTGTTCAGGAGCAGAATCAGGAAAACCAATGCTGCCGGCAACAGCGTAACAGCGATCACTTGGACGAAGAGAGTGATCAGAACCAGCGGCGCATTGGGAATCAGGACCACCAGCCCTGCGGTGATAAGCGTGAGGAAATAGTTGGCATAAAACCACGGTGCCTCGCGCACCTTGTTGTTGAGGGAGTGCGCCCAGCCAAATACCTCTCCAAAGGCCCAGGAACTGGCCAGAGAGATACATATCGCTCCAAGAAGTCCGGCGTCGAAAAGACCAATGGCCATAAATGTTCCGGCATACTGGTTGGTCTTCATCAGAATCTGGGAAGCCTGGGCTGCATCATCGATGTTGACCCCCGGCAGAATGGTTCCGGTAACGATCACGATGAAGATGGCCACCACCACGGTCAGGATCGAACCGACCAGGGTATCCAGTTTTCCCCAGGGAATATCTTTTTCCTTGGTACCCTTATCCACCACGGCGCTCTGCTGAAAGAAGAGCATCCAGGGAGCGATGGTGGTGCCGATGTTGGCCATCAGGAAAAAGAAGAGCTCATTGTTGAACCCTCCTGGCGGTATATGGGGTACGAATCCGGTCTGGATAATGTCATGTACCGATGGCTTGACCATGAAGGCACCGGGGATATAGATCAGGTTTACCGCACAAAAGACAAGCGCAATCTTCTCCCAAGTCCAGTAGCGGCCGTTCAGCACCATGATCCCCATCAGGACACAGACTCCAAGTACCGTAGCCCAAGGGGGAACACCGAAGATCCTGAGAGCCGAGGTCATGCCGATGAACTCGGTTACCAGGGTGAGCCAATTGACCAGCATCAGGTCGATCAGCGAGAACCATCCCCAGAATGCCCCGAATCCTGCGAAAATCGCCTCTCCATGACCCCGTTTGGTGACGGCACCCAGACGGACGGTCATCTCCTGAACGTAGTAAGCGACCGGTATCAAGATCAGCAGGAACCAGATCAGATGGTAGCCGTACCTGGCACCGGTGGCGGCATAAGTTGTAATGCCGCCGGCATCATTATCAGCCACCATTACTACGATCCCGGGGCCGGAGATGATGAAAAAGAGTTTGATCGCCTTCCATATCCTGCGAAACTCGTAATAGATGTTTGAAAATCTGAACATACCGTGAATCTCCTTTCCCATATATCCGAACAATTTTCGAGGCGGCGCAAAGCCTTGAGCAATCGAGCCTGCGCGAATGCCTGTCAATTCACAGTTAGTCGCGTTTAAGCCGCAAGGTATAAACTTTCTTGTTATATGTTTTTCGTTCAGTCACGGAAGTGCAAAGCAAGACTGGTCAGATGACACAGGAGAGCCATTAAAATCCTTAAACTGAAATATGTGTACGAGAGGATCCAACAAAGGATTCCCTGCTTGCTGTTGTTCCCGCGCAACACAGCGGTAACAGTCAAAGCAGAGAAGAGGATGAGGCAGGCTTTGATTAGGTTACTGCAGTATGAGCGGGTTGATTAATGGACAATCGCAACTATGACTTTCCACAGTGGATAACCACCACCTTTCTGGTTCAGAATATTGGAAATAAAACGGGCCATGGAGAAACCATGGCCCGAAAACAGCAGCAATATGATTCCCCACTCGTAGGTTTTCAGCAGTGCACAACGTAGGTCAACCGACCAGCTACCTTAAGTAAAGCCTTAATCCGGCAATACCTGGTCTACCCGTTGGCGTCTTTCGACATTTCCGGGCAGTAGCCTCTGTTTGTGCAAACGCCTCATGCTAACGAGGAACGTAAACTTTTTGTTGAGTACTCCTTCAATGACAAATTGTCAAGGCTTTTATGACCTCGTTTTTGGGCCTCTAGATTATTTACCCTTACCGCTCCATAGGATTTCCAGCAAGGGTCTTGCCGTTTCTATCAGCCCGCTTATCCCACTTTTTTGTATGGCACCAAACAATTTGATAATCAGCGGAATGAGTAATAGTATGACCGCTATGACAATAACGAAAATAACAATGGCAGCTATGGAAAGGGCCATCATCAGCTTTTTGTTGCTTTTCAGTTTTTCGAAGAGATAAAGGTAGCGCTCAATACCCCCGTGATGACTGTTATGGCCATGTCGGTAGCCGCCATAATTGCCGTGATCGTCATGATGACCGTGTCCACGGTGCTTGAATAAATCGTCAAAGCCCATAAAAATCTCCCTGGAAATGTAGTGTGATTTCAAAGT
This sequence comes from uncultured Geoanaerobacter sp., assembly GCA_964528055.1. Lineage (GTDB taxonomy): Bacteria > Desulfobacterota > Desulfuromonadia > Geobacterales > DSM-12255 > Geoanaerobacter. Next base: position 28,207 of record CAZGQM010000024.1, read on the forward strand.
CGAGCGACCATTCGGGCCGCCGTTCGAAAATCAAACGTGCCATAGTTGATGCAAACCGGAACTAGGATACGATGGAGCGTAATCAGGAATGGTTTTGAGGAGGGACAAATATCCTGTCAATAAGCCGCGGGAGTTCAAGATGTGGTTCATATGGCAGCTGTTTGGCAGCCGCATCGGCATTCGGGATTTCCATGAATGCATAGAGTGGAACGTACCCTGCGCAGCAGCAGGTTGTTTCACAATAATCGGTATCATGATTGAGCGGACATTCATTTGCGGAATCTGCAGCAACCACCTGCTGTACCCCGGCTGAATAGAGTTCGCACGGTTGGCCGAAGCAGAGTGTCGGCAACATGAGATAGGCAATTATGAGTATGACCGATATGCTTTTCAAGATATTAGTCCCATTTTTTGCCACCTTACTTGACTTCGGAATTATTGTCAAATCTGCAGAGCTTTTGCTTTACTTATAGCCTGAATAAATTAAAATTAATTCGGCTGAATATTCCAGTTAATTTCAATAGCCCGTCTGAATAAAAAAGGTCCCAATGCCTGAACCAATCATTTCCACAAAATCTTCCCTCTCTTCTGCAGGTTTCATCAAGCGACTCACCATCATCGTTATCCTTCTGAATCTGTTGGTTTACGGTTTTGCCGGATTAACACTCTACCAGAGCAGGATCAAGTATGAAAAGCAGGCTGCAGTAACCACACAGAACCTTGCAAGAGTCCTTGACCGTAATATAAAGGGGGAGATAGACAGTATCGACTTGGCACTTATTGCCATTAAGTATGAAGCTGAAGGGGAGATCTCGCGAGGAGGCATAAACAAGGAAGTCCTGAACAGGTACATGACCAGACAGCTCTCCTACCTGCCGGCACTCCAGGGGCTCCGAATGACCAACTCCAAGGGTGATGTCGTGTATGGCACAGGTCTTACCCCCGACACAACGGTAAATCTTGCTGACCGTGACTACTTCATTTTCGAACGCGACAACCCAAAGGGGGACCTCTTCATATCAAAACCGATCTTTGGCCGGTTCGCAAAAAAATGGGTACTGAGCATTGCACGCCGCGTCAACAACCCTGACGGCTCGTTCGCAGGTATGGTATACGGCGCGCTCACACTCGATCATTTTATCAGGACCTTTTCCACTATCGATGTCGGCAAAAAAGGGTCAGTGCTTCTTCGCAACAATGAACTGGCATTGATTGTAAGACATCCTGAAATCGGCGATACCATCGGGACTAAAACCGTGTCAAAGGAGTTCTCGGCCCTGATAAAGGCGGGCTATAAAAACGCTACGTTCAAGGCCCAACCCCGCATAGACGAAACAGAGAGATTGATCTCGTATCGCAAAATATCCGATTACCCCCTGTTTATACTCGTTACCCTGGCAAAGGAAGAATATCTTGCAGACTGGCGGAAAGAGACCATTTCACAACTTGCGCTGGCAGCTCTTTTCACCCTTGTTACAATTTTCTCTTCGATGATGCTGATAATCAGATGGATACGGGAAAAGGAGGTTGAAGCCGAGTTGCACAAAGCAAAGGAAGAGCTTGAACTTCGTGTTGCACAGAGGACTAGAGATCTGAACGTGGCCAATGAACAGCTGACCAAGGAAATGGCGCTGATCGAGTGCCTTCTCCTTAACTCGCCTGTCGGCATCCGCGTTTTCGACGCTGAATCAGGAAAGTGCGTGCTGGTCAATCAGTCGGCGGCAGACATTGCAGGCGGCTCGCGCGAAGCTCTTTTGGAGCAAAACTTCAGACTCCTGGAATCCTGGAAGGTATCCGGGCTGTTAACTGTTGCGGAACAGGTCTTATCTGACGGAGTACCGCGAAGCATAGAAGCCGTTTTACACACCAGCTTCGACAGAGAGTTGCCGGTAACCTACCAGTTTTCCCGATTCAGCGTCATTAACCGACAGAACCTTCTGGTCATTGGTCGTGACATCTCTGAGGAGAAGCGGCTCTCCGCAGAAAACAGGCGTATCGAAGAGCAGATGCTGCATGCACAGAAGCTCGAAAGCATGGGAGTCCTTGCCGGTGGCATTGCCCATGATTTCAACAACATCCTCACAGCCATCATTGGCAATGCCGATCTTGCGCTTATGCGCCTCAATCCAGAGTCTCCGGTGCTTGAAAATCTGCAACGCATAGAGAAGGCTGCATTAAGGGCCTCAGACCTGGCCAAGCAGATGCTCGCCTACTCCGGCAAAGGGAGATTTGTTGTTGAGAGCATCGACATGAACCGCCTGGTGGAAGAGATGCTTCATATGCTTGAAGTATCCATCACCAAGAAAGCGATACTCAGACTGAACCTGCACCGGCCACTTCCGCCTGTGGAGGCCGATGCTACACAACTTCGCCAGATAATAATGAACCTGGTGATAAATGCCTCAGAGGCGGTTGGTGAAAAAAGCGGCGTGATAGCCATATCATCCGGTTGCATGGAATGCGACCGGAACTATCTGAAGGATGTATGGCTTGACGAAAATCTCTCAGCCGGCATGTATGTCTACCTGGAGATTGCCGACACCGGCTGTGGAATGGACAAGAATACCATGTCTAAGATTTTCGACCCGTTTTTCACTACGAAGTTCACCGGGCGGGGCCTCGGTATGGCAGCGGTCCTTGGTATAGTCAGAGGGCACAAGGGCGCAATCAAGATATACAGTGAACCAGGCAAAGGCTCCTCTTTCAAGATCCTTCTCCCGATCTGCAGCAAGCCGGAAGATATTATCAATGCAGGCTGCGACGACGCCCAATGGCAAGGAAGCGGAACCGTGCTCCTTGTTGATGATGAAGAGACTATACGCGCCCTTGGCAGCGAGATGTTGCGGGAGCTCGGTTTTCAGGCAGTAACAGCGGAAGACGGCAGGAATGCACTGGAAATATTCAAGAAACGTGATGACATCGTCTTCGTAATCCTCGACCTGACAATGCCTCACATGGATGGAGAGCAGACCTTCAGGGAGCTTCGGCGCATACGGCCTGACATCAGGGTGATCATGTCCAGTGGCTACAATGAGCAGGAGGTAACCCAGAAGTTCGTTGGCAAGGGGATGGCGGGGTTCATCCAGAAACCATACAACCTCTCCATGATACGAGACGTCATTCGCAACTTATAGAAATAATTTTTGTGGCATTGAAGGAGCAAATCCGGTGGAGATCAATTCAGACGCCATACATCTAGCACATTATGACAGCGGGGGAGAAAAATCCCTTCTGACTACACACTTTGCCCCAGCTGAAAGATCTTACGATGACGATTTATCGAGAGAGATCGAGTCAGCATCATGTAATCCACTGATAAATGGGTTGATGTATGTTGCCAACGGCCTGTTTGCGGTATTGAATGAGCACCGGCAGATTGTGGCGCTTAACGAATCGTTTCTTCAACTCATGGGGATTGAGGACACATCAAAGGTACTCGGTCTACGCCCTGGCGAATATGTTCATTGCGTTCATTCCTGCGATATGCCCGGGGGTTGCGGCACCTCGCCCTACTGTTCGACCTGCGGGGCAGTTATCTCAATAATGTCAGCACTCGTCAGCGAGCATCCCAAAGAAGGGAGCTGTGCCCTTACCGTCGAAAAGGACAACAAGGAAATCGACCTGTTCTTCCAGATCCGCTGCTGCCCTGTCAGGATTGAAGGAAATAAGTTCATCCTGTTCTTTCTCCATGACATCAGCATCCAGCAGCAGCGCGCCAATCTCGACAGCTCGTTCTTTCACGACATCAACAACCTGCTTACCGGCCTGCTCGGCAAAAGTGAACTTTTCCGGCTCAACAGTGAATGGGATGAAGAGCGCTTTGGCGAGATCCAGAAACTGATCCAGCGTATGGTCCAGGAAATATCCATGCAGCAGGCACTGACAAACTCAATGTCCCATACCTACCAGCCGCTGTATGGTGCGGTCTCGGTTGATTCAATACTCGATGATCTCGCTGAAACCTTTCAGGGACACCCTCTATGCCTCGGCAAAGAGCTCATGATCTCCAAAATCGACGAACAAACAACATTGGTAACCGACCAGAATCTGGTGAACCGGATCCTCATTAATATGGTGACTAACGCCCTGGAGGCGACCGAGCATGGCGACACCGTCAAAGTCTTCACCGAGCCGGGTGGAAATGCCATTTCCTTTTGTGTCTGGAACAGGATGCATATTAAAAAGGAGTATACGATGAAGATATTCAAGCGCAATTTCACCACCAAGGAGCAGCTCGGTCATGGGCTCGGCACTTACTCGATGAAGTTTTTCGGCGAAAAGGTCCTTGGCGGCATCGTAAACTTCACAACCTCCGAATCAGAAGGGACCACCTTCAGGCTTACTCTCATACAGCAGTAACTGTTACCATCATTGAATCGGTAAACCCCTGTTGCCGTTCACCTCAACTCAAGAGAACGGTCACAACAGGGGATAGCAAGCATGTGACAGATTTAAAACACTAACATTATCAAACCATTACCCAATACCTCACCCTGCTGCACCTGCCTCCTTCACCCTTGACAACGCAAAATTCATCATTACTTTACAGTCAGATGAACTAACGCGAAAGGAGGTAATCACCATGGCAAGCTGGGATGTATTCAGGGAACTTGACAATCTGAGGAGAGAGATCGATGAAGCCTTTCGAGGTGCAGGATCGCACCGACCATTGGAATCGACGTTCCTTTCGCCAGTGACAACTCGTCGCTTCCCGCTGGTCAATTTCAGCGAGGACGAAGGACATGTCTACATCGAGGCACTAATTCCCGGTGTCGAACCAAAGGAGATCGATCTTACGGTGTTACGGAATACGGTCACCATCAGCGGAGAACGCAAACCATTTGTCGAGCAAAAGGGGCAGATAGTACACCGGACAGAACTCGGCTCGGGGAAATTTTCCCGGACACTGGAATTGCCGGTCGACATCGACCCAAACAACATCGACGCGCAATGCAAGGACGGCATCATGCAGATTACTCTTGCGAAGGCAGAACATGCCAAGCCAAAGAGAATCGAAATAAAGCTTTCATAACTCAAGATCCTGATCGGTGAAAGGAGGTAGTTACCATGGCAGTCCACAGCTTAACGGAAAGAAATGATGAAAGTACTGTCCAGACTCGTGAGGAAACCCGGTCGAATGCTACATATATCAGGCCTGCAGTTAACATTATCGAGACAGAAGAAGGTCTCATCCTGACGGCCGACATTCCGGGAGCAACAAAACATGGGCTCGATGTAAATGTTGAAAAGGGGATCCTGACAATAAGTGCGCCGGCAAGTCATGATTTGCCAGGTCAATCGGCCTATCGGGAGTTTGAACTGGCCAACTACTACCGCCAGTTCTCAATTCCTGAAAGCCTTGATCATGAAAAAGCCAAGGCTGATTACAACAATGGCATCCTGACTCTGCGGGTACCTAAAGCCGAGATTGCCAAACCGAAACGAATCGAAGTGAGGGTCGAGTAACAGTGACGTACCAGAGGGCCGCTCCATGCGGCCCTCACCAGTAAGCAATAGAGTCGTGCAGGGCCTGCCAATAAACATGCCCCAAAAGGCAAGAACAGCGGCAACTCCCGTAACGGTGGCTACAAGAAAACTATTACAGGAGATTTTGGTAACCTCGAATTAATCACTCCACGTGACCGCAATTCCACAATTGAACCGGTCATCCTTCCAAAAGGCGAAACTCGCCTCACCGGTTTTGACGACAAAATCATCTTCCATGTACGCCCGTAGCATGACCACCCGTGACATCCAGGGGCATATGGAAGAGATTTACGGCGTAGAAGTTTCACCCACACTGATTTCCCAAGTTACCGATGCCATCAGTGAAAAAGTGCTGCTTTGGCAGAACCGCCCACTGGATGAAGCCTACCCCATAGTTTATCTTGATCCCCTCCGAATCAAGGTGCGCCACGACAGAAGGGTCATCAACAAGGCAATATATCTCGCTATCTCCTTCATTGTTTACGGAAATCTGCGCACACTCGACGCTTGATAATCAATAATTTTATATTATTATTAATATCAATTAATTTTACGGCCATTCTTCAGCTAGAAAGAGATGCGCTGAACATGATTATGTTATCCCGAATACCGATAAGATATCTCTTAATTATCATCGTCATGATTGGGGCTATTCCGGCTGCAGGTATCATAGTAGACACGACTTTCCAGCAGCGAAAAGCTGCAATAAATACTGCCTGTGCTGATACACTGCAACTTGCTGAAAGAATAGCCTTTGAACATCAGGGCATGGTTGAATCGGCCCATGAGTTAATGAGTTCGCTCTCGCAAATGCCCGCGATCAAAAGAAAAGATGCAGCCCATGCAACTTCCCTTCTAAGAGATCTCCTTGAGTTTCACCCGGAGTATACAAACATTTTCGTAGCTGACCGCACTGGATTTGTCTGGGCAACAGCAGTACCAGTGAAACCGCCCTTCATTGTGTCTGACAGAAGATATTTTCGGAACGCAATTGCAAGCGGACAATTTTCTTCAGGAGAATACATAATTGACAGAGAAGGGAATCGCCCTTCTCTGACGTTTGGCTACCCTATAAAAGGTAAAAGAGGTGAAGTTACAGGGGTCATCGGCTTAGGATTCCTGCTGGAAAAATACTCACGGCTACTTCATTTCAGTAAATTACCCAAGAACGCCAGTTTTACTCTTTGGGATCACAAAGGTGTAATTCTATATCGGGCCATTGAGCCAGAAAAATTTATTGGGAAAAAAGCTGATCCTGCTCAGTTTAAGGAGATGCAAGAAGGTCCAGATGAAAGTACCGTTATTGGTAAGAGTATTGCCGTTGGGGATGAACGTATCGTTTCAACCAAGAAATTACGTCTTGAGGGTGAACCCTCACCGTACATGTATGTCCGTCCAGGGATTCCAGTCGCATCGGCACTTGCTGATGCAAATACACAACTGGCTAAAAATGTTACATTATTTGGCCTAATCATCTTTGGGTCAGTACTTTTTGCCAGTTTTATAGGTAAACGTTTCATTGTTGCCCCTTTAGAGATATTGGATGAAGCCTCTCAAATGATTGAAAAAGGTAGTTATCAGAATAAGGTTGCTGATTTAGCTAAAGGAAATGAGTTAGGCAGGTTGGCAAAGTCATTTGATTCCATGTCAAAAACACTTCAACAGAGAGAAATGGCCTTAGCAGATAGTGAGCGCTTCCTGAAGACAATCATAGACTCAGAACCGGAGTGCATCAAACTCCTTGATTCAAACTGCAACCTGTTGCTTATGAACACGGCAGGCTTGAAGATGATAGATGCGGACTCATTCGATCAAGTAAAAGGGCAATGCATGAGTCAGTTGATCACATCTCCTTACAGGGATGCTTTTATTGCACTTACAAAACAGGTCTTCCAAGGAATCCCTGGAAGCCTTGAATTTGAGGCAGTAGGACTCAAAGGACGACATGTCTGGCTAGATACCCACGCTGTGCCATTTTGTAACGAAAATGGTGGAATTGTCTCCCTACTGGGAATAACCCGTGACGTCACTGAACGTAAGAAGTCGGATAAGAATTTACAGAACTCAGAGGCAAAATTCTCAGCAATTTTCAGGACATCTCCCGATTCGATCAATATTAACAGGCTTGATGATGCTGTTTTTGTCGATGTGAACGATGGTTTTACAGCCATGCTGGGATACACTACCGACGATGTTATCGGCAAATCTTCAACAGCAATGGGAATATGGGTCAACGTAGAGGATCGGGCCCTGCTTGCTCGTCAGTTGAAGGAAATTGGCTGGGTTATAAATTTGGAGGCATCCTTGAGAAGGAAGGACGGTTCTCTGTTAACTGCACTAATATCTTCCCGCCTCATCGAATTGGATGGTGTACTCTGCACATTAAACATTGCACGTGACATAACTGAACTAAGGCATGCTGAACACGAAAGACAAAAACATGAAATACAAATGCTCCATACTCAAAAACTGGAGAGCCTTGGCGTTCTCGCTGGAGGGATCGCACACGACTTTAACAACATTCTCACCTCAATCGTCGGAAACACCGAACTGGCGCTGATGCAACTCAATCCCGAATCACCAGCTATAGACAACCTCCATCGCATTGAAAAAAGCGCAGCACGGGCCACCGACCTGGCTAGACAGATGCTTGCCTATTCCGGTAAGGGAAAGTTTGTTATCGAGGCGATTGACCTCAACCGCCTAATTGAAGAAATGGGGCATATGCTTGATGTCTCCATCTCCAAGAGGGTTACATTGCAGTACAATTTATCGCAAAAGCTCCCCTCCATAGAGGTCGATACCACTCAGATACGTCAGGTAGTCATGAATCTGGTCATCAATGCTTCGGAGGCTATGGGAGAAAATAATGGAGTCGTTGCCATTTCAACTGGCTGCATGGACTGTGACGATAACTACCTCAATGCTGTCACGCATATAAATAATATCAAGGCAGGCCGTTATATTTATCTTGAGGTAACTGACACTGGCTGCGGGATGGACAATGAGACTATGGCTAAAGTTTTTGATCCATTTTTCACCACCAAATTTACCGGAAGAGGATTGGGTATGGCCGCAGTTCAAGGTATTGTCCGAGGGCACAAGGGTTTCATCAACGTGTCCAGTGAATTGGGCAAAGGTACTACTTTCAAAGTCTTTTTGCCTGCATCTGATCAAGTGGTCGATAACGAAACGCCTTCGATTCGGAATGAAGAGTGGAGGGGACAAGGAAAAGTCCTGCTGGTGGACGATGAAAAAGACGTAAGGGGTATTGGAAAGGCCATGCTTCAAAAGTTAGGCTTCACTGTCATTACTGCCAATGACGGAAACGAAGCGGTAGAGTTGTTCAGGGTAAATTCTGACATAGCATTTGTCATATTAGACTTAACCATGCCGCTAATGGATGGTGAGCAATGCTTTTACGAACTCCTGCGAATCAAGCCAGACACTAAAGTAGTCATGTCCAGTGGGTTTAGTGAGCAGGAAGTCACTCAGAAGTTTATGGGGAAAGGTCTTTCAGGATTTATCCAGAAACCCTATAAAATATCAGCAATAAAAGAAGCGATTCAGAAAATATAACTACCTAAGATCATTTACACAAAATACTTTACAGGCCCGGTTTTTTTAATGGAATGAACTAATAAGAACTTATGCTTTCAGAAAATGAACGAGGATGTTGAGTCAAATTCCTTTCCTTAGCATATCAGTTTAGCAAGCGTATCCCGCATTGCAGACATTTTGTACGGCTTCTGGATAAACCCTGACAACCCCTTGCCCGCAAATTTCTGCGTTACCTCATACTCGCTGTAACCGCTTGACATAATCACTTTTATCTTCGGATCAATCGTTCTAAGTTCACGAAACGCCTGCTCACCATCAAGATGAGGCATGGTCAGGTCCAGTATCACGCAGTACAGGCCTGGATTAGCCCTGTAAGCATCTATCGCTTCACGGCCGTCGTTTGCTGTGACAACCGAGAAGCCAAGTTCCCGAAGCATGTCGCTCCCTATTGCCCTTACAGTCTCTTCGTCATCTGCCAGGAGTATCGTCCCCTCTCCCTTGAACTCTTTATCGTCTGCCTCAATATTAAACTGTTCAGCAGGCTTCGCTCCTGCAGGCAGCAGTATCTTGAAGCTGCTCCCTTTACCGACTTCACTATAGACGTTTATAGCACCTTTATGGCCCCGGACTATGCCCTGCACAGCAGCCATTCCCAATCCTCTGCCGGTAAACTTGGTAGTGAAGAAGGGGTCGAACATCTTTGTCTGTGTCTCTTTGTCCATTCCGCATCCGGTGTCTGCTACTTCAAGGAAGACATACAAACCTTCGGGAATATCTTTGTTGAGCCAGGCATTTTTGAGGTAGTTACTGTCACACTCAATGCACCCGGTGGTTATTGCAATCACGCCGCTCTTGTCCCCTATTGCTTCAGAAGCATTGATGACAATATTCATGACGATCTGGCGGATCTGGGTTGCGTCGGCTTCCACCGAGTGGAGGGGTTTCGTAAGGTTGAACCGAAGAACCACCTTTTTGGATATGGAGACATCAAGCATATGCCCCATCTCTTCCACTAGCCGGTTAAGGTCTATCGCCTCAACAACGAATTTACCTTTTCCCGAATAGGCAAGCATCTGTTTAGCAAGGTCGGTGGCTCGGACGGCACCTTTCTCAATACGTTTCAGGTTGTCAAGGACTGGAGATTCGGGATTGAGGCGCATGAGGGCAAGTTCGGTATTTCCGACGATTGAAGTAAGGATGTTATTGAAGTCGTGGGCAATACCTCCTGCAAGGACACCCAGACTTTCCATCTTCTGTGCCTGAAATAGTTGGCGTTCAAGAGCAAGACGCTCTTCCTCATGCTGTTTGCGCTCAGTGATGTCCATAAAGCTTACAAGACTTGCCCAAACGTGGCCTTGTTCATCAGTTATCGGGGAACCGAATATTTCCAAGAGTCTTTGCGTTCCATCCGGACGCTCTACCACCAAATCGGCCACATGTGATGATATGCCCTCCATCCCCAACACTATCGGCATTGCATCGGGAGGATAAGGATTATTCGTTCCGGCCTTTAAAGCCTTGTACACATGTGACAAATTTTCTTTGGTTGCATCGGGCAGAATCCCTTGTCCCAAGAGGCTTATAGCCGCATCATTTGCCATTAGCGGCTTTCCGGAAGGGGCCTCTACCATAAACACACCAACGGGTAGTGTTTTCAGAAGCGATGAAAACATAGAGTTTTGTCTATTGAGAATCTCTTCGTTCATTCTTAATTTTTCTTCAGCCTGTTTGCGCTCGGTTATGTCTATAACAATGCCAATATAGCTAATCACTTCGCCATCTTCATTACGTAACGGCGTTCCTCGGGACATCAACCAGCGTTCAGCTTCACCCTGAATATTTACCCGCCATTCGGCATTCAGTTCTGAACCGCTGCTCACAGCTTGCTTTACCGCTTCTTCAGAAGCATTTCTGTCTTCAGGCCTGATGCTCTCCAGCCACACTTCGTATGAGGGAGCGGAGCTGAATGGTTCGAGCCCATACAATTTCCAGAGCTGTTCAGACCAGATATTCTTGTTAGTTTTAATATCCCATTGCCATGTTCCAGTTTTTACCGCATCCAGTGTAAGCGTTAACCACCGCTGACTTTCTATTAATGATTCTTCCCGGTCCCCCAAGGTTTTGAGCAAGCGATTGAAACTACCGATAAGTTGCCCGACTTCATCATGAGTTGTTATGGGTAATTGGGATACAGGCAGATTTGAATCGGTTATATTCCTAATAGTTTCTACGGCTTCAAGCATCGGAGATAGTTGTCGCCGTAACATCCATAATGTCAGTCCTCCCGACAAAATCGTAAGGATTATCGCTGCGAAAAGCATTCGCTTCTGCATTTTATGGAGAGGGGCAAAGACTTCTTCAGTAGGGAGCGAAACAGTCAGGTACCATCCGGCCATTGGAATCTTTTTCATTGATGCAAGTTGTTCCACACCAAGAGGGTTGAGCATTATTGTTGAACCTTCAAACCCCTCAATATGCCTGTCTATAGCAGGATTAACACCTAAATCAGGGAGTGGCTGCATTACCCTTTTTTTGTCGCTGGAGGTAACGACAAGACGGTACTGCGGCGCTACCAGAAGATAGTCGCCAGTTCTTCCGTAACGATTCTCTGTAATCCTGTCAAGGAAACTGGCCCTGCTTAGATCAACAACTCCTGCCAATACTCCTATGACGTTACCTTCAGTGTCACGTATGGGCGTTGCCATAGTGAATACCGGAACTTTTAACATCTTGCCAAGAACCGGTTTTCCTATCGTTGTTTTTCCCTTTAGAGCCTCAATCATCCATCCTTTTTCGCTGACGTTCATGCCTATGCGGCCTGTGGAGATCGGAATGTCGGCGATAGCGAGGCCATCACTCCTGATGGCGAAAAACCCTCCATTGAACAATTTCTGCAAAAGAGGGCGTTCTTCCAGCAGGGCCTGCAATGCAGCAGGATTTCTAAAGGTATCAGGTGCAATTCCTTCTGCTATATTTTCCAGCGATCTCAAACGAAAGTTTATATCCTGGTTAATATCTCCAGCTACGATTGATGCCGTAGAGAACTGCTGTTCACCAAGCAGGCTTTCTAAATCTTCTTTTAGAACCCAACTGACGTAATATGCCAGAGACCAGATGCCAATCAGGAAAAACACCAGCGTGAAGAGAGTTACTCTTGTCTTGAGGGAGTGCCACTGAAAGAAGTGTAAGTTCATGCCGATTCCCTTTGATTGCTGACGATGGCCATACCTCACCTAGAATGGATAATATTGCTATATTCTAATCATTTTCCAGACAATTACAACAAGTACCCCGAAAGTCATGTACCCCCGGCAAAGCCGGGGGTACATGACTCGACAAAATCCCTCCTCTTTGACCTGCGTCAAGGCATCAATACATTCGCCCATATTATTCTATGTGCAACAGTTGCCACCGGATACGCTCAACTGGCAGGCAATACGTCCAGAATGCAGCGGATCAATACAAGGATACCCTTGCAATATTGATCAATAATTAAGCACTTCCACGCGACAGTAGTTGCCCCGGCGCAATGGTGTGCTACCATTAATATATTGGCGCTGTATTTTTGTGCAGAGTTATTCCAGACACAACCATCAAGAAAGGAGAGAGATGATGGCAACTATGAGGTTTTGGATCTCTTTAGCGGCGATTTCTTTAGGGACAGGACTTATTGTATCGATGCCTGCTACTTCAGTGGCAAAGTCGAAGCCAGTAAAAATGGCCAATGATGGCCGGGCAAAGTGCTACGAATGCCATGACGAGGTCAAGGCGATGAAGGAGGGATCAAAGCATGCCTCCCTTCCCTGCAAGACATGCCACAACAGAGTCGCTGCCCATATGGATGATCCTGAGAAGAACAAGCCGGTCACGGTCATCGACCAGGCTCTCTGTGGCAACTGTCACAAGGATCAGTATGACAGCTTCTTCAAGATGAATTACGAGTCAGCCGCACGAAAGGAGAAGGGTGTTCCGGCCGGTCGCTCACCGATGCAGGACAAATTGCTGGCAGGCCACGGTTTCACCTTCGAACATGCCGAACCCCGCGGCCATGCCTTTATGGTGACAGACCAGTTCATCGTCGACCGGTTCCAGGGGGGGCGTTACCAGTATAAAGAGGGGTGGAAGGGCTACGACAAGCCGGGCAAAACCTGGGATGTCCTGGTGGATAAGGGGGAGATGACCAAACTCCCTGAAACCGCCATGGCCGGCAACCCTACCTGCATCCAGTGCAAGACCTCCGACCACGTGCTGAACTGGAAATTCCTCGGCGACAAGGACCCCAAAGCAAAATTTGACCGGACCTCCAATGTCAACGACGTGGCCAAGGCCACCAATAACCCGGTTGGCTGCATCCACTGCCACGACCCGCACGGCACGCAGCCCCGAGTGGTACGGGATGCTCTTATTCAGGCCATTGGCAAAGACCCGGCAAACAACATCTTTGCCAAAGGTGGCAAGACCGACCTGAAAGACGTTGATTTCCGCGGTTTCCGCAAGATCGGAGTCATGAGCAAGACAGACTCCCGGATGATGTGCGCCCAATGCCATGTTGAGTACAACTGCAACAGCGGCAAGCAGTGGAGTGATGGCGGTGACGTAAAGTACAGTGATCAGCGGACCAATCACATGCCGCTCAAGAACGGCAAAGATCTCCTGGCCCACTACAAAAAACTGGATTTCTACGATTTCAAGCACGCCATAACCGGTGCGCGGTTGATCAAACTGCAGCACCCTGAAGCCGAGACCTTTGCCGGCAGCACCCACGACAAGGCAGGTGTCCAATGCCACCAGTGCCACATGCCGAAAGCCAAGGGGAAAAACGGCAAGCCGTTCTCCACTCATGGAGTGATCAGGCCCAAGAACCACATAAAAGAGTCCTGTCTCGGCTGCCACCCGAAGGCAACGGTAGAACAGAAACTCTACCAGATCGAGACCATCCAGAACTACACCAAGGGGAAAATGCGCAAGGCCGAGTACTGGCTCGGTCAACTGATCGACACCTATGCCGTTGCCAAGCGAGCCGGAGTTCCGGAAGAAACCCTTTCAAAGGCTCGCGAAAAACATGAAGAAGCCCATGTGCAGTGGGAATTCTGGACAGCTGAAAACTCCGACGGCTTCCACAACCCGGATCTGGCCCGCGATACACTGACCGGATCCATTGCAGCTGCCAAAGAAGGGGTAAAGCTCTTGAATGAAGCGCTGAACGCTAAGAAGTAGCCCACTAACAACGAGGCTTACATAGGTTTTGACCGCCTCTATCGGTGAAGATATGGACCACCTTTTGAATCAGTTGCTTGAAAATGCCCCGGATGCGATCCTCATCTCGGACAGAGCGGGCATTATCCACTTCTGGAACAGAGGTGCGGAACTGATCTTTGGCCATACCGCAGCTGAATCAGTGGGACAGTCACTTGACATCATAATCCCGGAAAACCTCCGAAAACGCCACTGGGAAGGTTATGAGCGGGTAATGGCATCAGGAGAGACACATTACAAAACAGGCCTGCTTTCCACACCAGGAGTAAGGAAAGACGGGACCAGGATTGCGCTGGAATTCAGCATTGTATTGCTACGCGACGAAGGAGGTGGCATGGCGGGGTGCGCATCAATCATGCGGGATGTGACTGATCGCAGGAAAAAAGAGAGTGGGTTAAAGGAGCGTCTGACTGACTGCGAAGCAAAGCTGAAAGGTCATACCTAGAGTATAACAATCCGGATTAAGTCGGCTCATCATCCCGGTCCCGCCCCTCATCTACTATTTTGGGTGTTATACGGACCGCTTTCGCATTGATGCAGTTTCGGCAGATGAAGATGAGAACGAATGCGGGAATCGTGGCGCTCTCAATTGTTCAGGGAGCGCACTTCTGAAATCATGAACCAGGTGGCGTGTGCGACGACAGCTCCGGTAACGACAGGTTTCTTTAAGGTCGTGGTAGTTTATTCGCTCCATGTTCCGCAGTAACGGACAGCAACCATACGTCCGGCCGGTACCTGGTGCAAGTTGATGCTGTTATCATCAGGAACATGCAGCGTTGGCATCGCTTGTCAAAATTGATTTCCTTCGTGTTTTGGCCACATCAACAGTTAGATCGGCACTTCCATTCAAGGTAATATTGAATTGTATCCCCGCCATAAACTGCCAGTATCATGTAACTAAATCTGTTTATCCTCCCCTTGACATCCCAGATATGCGTACTTATTTTTTAATCAGAAAATAACCTATCGAAAGGAGGTAATCCACATGGCAACCTGGGATGTATTCAAAGAACTGGACAATCT
>CAZGQM010000025.1:0-40034 GCA_964528055.1 uncultured Geoanaerobacter sp.
AGCACCGGTCTCCAAAACCGGGTGTTGGGGGTTCGAATCCCTCCTGGCCTGCCATTAAATTCCACGCGAATGGGGTGAGTACTGTGCTTTCAAAGGCCAAAAACTTTTTTGAAGAAGTGAAGGTGGAACTGGTCAAGGTTACGTGGCCGACCCGTAAGGAAACCATTGCAACGACTTGGGTGGTGGTGGTCATTATCTTGCTAATTTCCTTGTACCTTGGTGCCTGCGATGTGGTGCTTGCCAAGCTGATGCGCCTGATACTGGCCTAAAGGAACGATCTGTTTATGCCACTTAAATGGTACGGTGTTCATACATATTCTGGTTTCGAAAACCGGGTAAAATTATCTCTGCTGGAGCGAATCAAGAATGTAGGCCTTGAGGACTCTTTCGGGGAGATATTGATTCCATCTGAGACAGTTGTCGAGCTGAAGAAGGGTGAGAAGCGGACCTCAACCCGAAAATTCTTCCCAGGATATATACTCGTCAATATGGATCTGAACGACGATACCTGGCACGTTGTAAAGGAAACTGCTCGTGTTACCGGCTTTGTCGGAGGTAACAACCCGGTCGTGATACCTGATGATGAGGTTCAAAAGATTACCCGCCGGATGGAAGAGGGGGCAGAAAAGCCTCGTCCCAAGATTGAGTTTGAGGTGGGCGAAACCGTGAGGGTGGTAGACGGTCCATTCCTTAATTTTTCCGGTGTGGTTGAAGATGTTAAGCCTGATAAGGCAAAACTGCGGGTTATGGTCAGCATTTTCGGCCGGGCAACACCTGTGGAATTGGAGTTCATGCAGGTTGAGAAGCAGTAATACCTCATCCGCATAAACGATAATGATAAATGCAGTCAGTAGAATATAAGGAGTAGAACATGGCCAAGAAAATCACCGGATATATCAAACTGCAGATCCCTGCCGGAAAAGCTACCCCATCACCGCCAATCGGTCCGGCACTGGGTCAGCACGGCGTCAACATAATGGAGTTCTGCAAGGCTTTCAACGCCAAGACTCAAGCCGACGAGGGGACCATAACCCCAGTCGTGATAACAGTCTACGCTGATCGCTCTATCAGTTTTATCACCAAGACCCCGCCGGCGCCGGTACTGATCAAGAAAGCGCTGGGCCTTGCAAGTGGCTCCGCTGTTCCCAACAAGACCAAGGTTGGGAAGCTCACCAAGGCACAGGTAGAAGAGATAGCCAAGAAGAAAATGCCGGATCTGAACGCAGCCAGCCTTGAAGCGGCCATGCGGACCATAGAAGGCACCGCCCGCAGCATGGGCGTTGACATTGTCTAATAGAAGGAGAGGGTGAACCGTAATGCCAACTAAAGCAAAAAAGTATACCGCAGCCCTTACCAGGATTGATCGCGCAAAAAGTTATCCTCTCAAGGAGGGGGTTGAACTGGTCAAGTCCTCTGCTTATGCCAAATTCGACGAAACGGTAGATTTGGCCGTGCGTCTGGGTGTGGATCCTCGCCATGCAGATCAGATGGTTCGTGGTGCAGTTGTTCTCCCCAATGGACTTGGTAAGAACGTTCGAGTTCTGGTTTTCGCCAAGGGCGAAAAAGAGAAAGAGGCCAGGGATGCTGGTGCCGATTACGTTGGCGCTGAAGATCTGGTCACCAAGATCCAGGAGGGTTGGTTCGATTTCGATACGGCAATCGCGACTCCGGACATGATGGGGGTTGTAGGCAAGATCGGTAAGCTCCTTGGGCCACGAGGTCTCATGCCAAACCCGAAAGTGGGCACGGTTACCTTCGATGTGGGTCGCGCTGTCAATGAGTCCAAGTCCGGCAAGGTTGAGTTCCGCGTTGAGAAAGCTGGGATTATACATGCGCCTGTTGGTAAGGTATCGTTTGATGATACCAAACTACAGGAAAATATTCTGGCCCTGCTGGATGCACTCGTGAAGGCAAAACCTTCTGCGGCCAAGGGGACATATGTTAAAAAGATCAGTCTCTCAACTACGATGGGCCCTGGATTGCGGATAGATACTGCAGATATTGTAGCCAAGCTGTAAAATCAGCTAATCAATATAGTAGAAACGCCAAAGTCAAAGACAGCAGGCGCTGAAAACGATAGGGTTCAGCTTAAACGTCTGTCAGCCTGCCGAGACTTGGAAGTAGCATACTGCACGCAACGCAGCAGCTTCTTGACTTTGGCAGGGTCCGGAAGACCCTAAACACCAAAGAAAGGAGGAAGGCGCTTGAATAAAGAGAGCAAACAACAGGTAGTTTCAGAACTGCACGAGAAGCTGGGTCGTGCCAAGGCAGTGTTTCTAGCCGACTTTCGCGGACTGAATGTCGGGAAAGTAACGGAACTCAGAAATGAGCTTCGCAAGGCCGAGGTCGAGTACAAGGTCGTTAAAAATACGCTCCTTGAGCTCGCTATACGCGATACCGACAAGCAGTCGCTGAGCGTGCACTTTGCAGGTCCCACGGCAGTCGCACTTAGTTACACGGATCCCGTTGCTGCAGCGAAGGTTCTATCACGCTACGAAAAGGATACGCAGACACCCTTTAAGTTGAAGGGCGGCGTTCTGTCCGGGAAGTCTATCACTGTTGCAGATATCCAGGCACTGGCTGATCTGCCGAGCAGAGAGGTTCTTCTCGCCAAGATGCTCGGCTCTATGAATGCTCCAGTAACCAATTTTGTCGGTGTACTGGCTGCAGTGCCGGGTAGTTTTGTACGTACGCTCGAAGCGATTCGTATGCAAAAAGAAGGTAATTAAACGGTTTTCAATCTCACACTAACTTTGGAGGTATAGAGAAGATGGCAATTACTAAGGAAGAAGTAATCAAGTTTATCGAGAGCATGACGGTCCTTGAAATGGCAGAGATGGTCAAAGAACTGGAAGAAAAGTTCGGTGTTTCTGCTGCAGCTCCCGTAGCCGTGGCAGCAGCCGGCCCTGCAGCAGCAGCCGAGCCTGCAGAGGAGCAGACCGAATTTGACGTTATCCTCAAGAACTGCGGCGCCAATAAGATTAACGTCATCAAGGTTGTCCGCGCACTTACCAGCCTTGGTCTCAAGGAAGCAAAAGACCTTGTTGACGGAGCTCCCCAGCCTGTTAAGACTGCTGTTGCTAAGGCTGAAGCTGATGAAGCAAAGAAGCAGCTTGTAGAAGCTGGCGCAGAAGTGGAAATTAAATAACAGATATTCATACAGTTGAGCATGAGCCAAGGTCGTCTCTGACGGCCTTGGCTGTTCTATTTTGTTGGCGGGCTTGTGCTTCGTGACGCCAACTACTTGAAATTAAACAGATTCAGGTAGTAAGCCAAAAGCCCCCGCGCTTTTTGAGCCTTGCAACGAAGGAGACCCCATTAATGGCGTATTCAATCGCGAATAACCCCCTGCTCCGCAAGAACTTCGCTAAAATCAAGAAAATAATCGATATCCCCAACCTTATTGACATTCAAAAGAATTCCTACAAACGGTTTCTCCAGTTGGACATCCCTACCGAGGCAAGAAAGAATCTTGGATTAGAGGCTGTCTTTCAAAGCGTTTTCCCTATTCGTGATTTCAGCGAGACCGCATCCCTCGAATATGTATCATATTCTCTTGGTGCTCCGAAGTATGATGTGGAAGAGTGCCATCAGCGTGGGATGACCTTTGCCGCTCCGATGAAGGTAAGAGTGAGGCTGGTTGTATGGGATGTAAATAAGGAGAACAACGCCAGATCTATCCGGGATATAAAGGAGCAGGAGGTCTACTTCGGTGAGATCCCGCTCATGACTGAAAATGGTACCTTTATAATTAACGGTACAGAGCGCGTTATTGTCAGCCAGCTTCATCGCTCTCCAGGGGTATTTTACGACCACGACAAGGGCAAGACTCACTCTAGCGGCAAAGTTCTCTATTCTGCGAGAGTGATCCCCTATCGTGGATCGTGGCTTGACTTTGAGTTCGACCATAAGGATATCCTATTTGTCAGAATCGACCGTCGCCGCAAGATGCCTGCTACCGTTCTCTTGAAGGCACTTGGGTACTCTACCGAGGAGCTGCTGAACTATTTTTACCGTAGTGAGGAGATCATTTTTGCCGGGGATCGCCTCGTTAAAACTGCAGATCCCGAACTCCTGATGAATCAGAAGGCCACGAGCGACATAACTGATGTCAAGAGTGGCGAGATCATCCTGAGGGCAAACAGAAAGTTCACCAAGGCTGCCATCAGGAAGATGGAAGAGCATGGCATCACGCAGATCCCGATCTCCGAAGAAGAGGTTGTCGGGCGGTTCTCCTGCCACGATGTTGCTGACCCTTCCACCGGTGAGATACTATTGGAGTGCAACGAAGAGATAACGCAATCCAAGCTTATTGAGATTCGAGCCCGCGAGATATCATCTCTAAAGGTTCTCTTTATCGATGGCACACACGCAACATCTTCGTTCCGTGACACGATTCTTGTGGATAAGATATCTTCCACCGACGAGGCGCTAATTGAGATTTACCGCCGCCTTCGACCAGGGGATCCACCAACTATAAAAAGTGCCGTGGTTCTCTTCGGGAATCTATTTTTCAATCCAGAACGCTACGATTTATCCACGGTCGGACGTCTGAAGCTGAACCATAAGCTGGGGCTCAAGACTCCGCTGGACTGTCAGGTTCTCACAAAGGATGATGTCCTTGAAGTGGTTCGCTATCTAATTGAACTGAAGAACGGCAAGGGGAGCATCGACGACATCGATCATCTCGGTAACCGTAGGGTACGTGCTGTCGGGGAACTTCTGGAGAACCAGTACAGAATCGGGTTGGTTCGGATGGAGCGTGCCATAAAGGAGCGAATGAGCCTTCAGGAGGTCGAGAATCTCATGCCGCACGACCTCATCAACTCCAAGCCGGTCTCAGCGGTTGTAAAGGAGTTTTTCGGGTCAAGTCAGCTCTCCCAGTTCATGGATCAGACCAATCCGCTTTCCGAAGTTACTCACAAGCGCCGACTATCAGCTCTCGGACCGGGTGGTCTTACCCGTGAACGAGCTGGCTTCGAGGTTCGAGACGTACACCCAACCCATTATGGCCGCGTCTGCCCGATTGAGACACCGGAAGGTCCGAACATCGGACTCATCGCATCTCTCTCCACGTATGCACGTATCAATGAGCACGGGTTTGTCGAAACCCCCTACCGAATCGTCAAGGAAGGGAAGGTGACGAATGAAGTCAGATTCTTCTCTGCCCTGGAGGAAGAAGGGCATGCCATAGCCCAGGCAAACGCCGAGATGGATAAGGATGGTCGATTTGAGGCAGATTATGTTTCTGCCCGTAAATCAGGCGAATTTATCCTAGTAGGTAGGGATGAAATCGAGCTTATGGACGTGGCTCCAATGCAGCTGGTGTCGGTAGCAGCATCGTTGATACCGTTCCTGGAAAACGATGACGCCAACCGCGCCCTCATGGGTTCCAACATGCAGCGTCAGGCCGTGCCTCTTCTCCGCGCCGACTCCCCACTTGTCGGTACCGGCATGGAGCGGGTAGTCGCACGTGACTCCGGCGTTTCAGTAGTAGCACGTCACAATGGTGTGGTTGAATCGGTAGACGCATCCAGAATCGTCGTGAAGATCGACGATGACGAGTTCGATGAGATGGGTACCGGTGTCGATATCTACAACCTGATAAAATTCGCCCGTTCAAACCAGAATACCTGCATAAATCAGCGACCTGTCGTCAAGGTCGGAGACCACGTAAAACGTAGCGATGTTATTGCAGACGGTCCTTCTACGGACATGGGCGAGTTGGCACTAGGCCAGAACATCGTGGTTGCCTTCATGCCTTGGGGCGGCTACAACTTCGAGGATTCGATTCTGATCTCCGAGAAGCTCGTAAAAGATGACCGTTACACCTCGATTCACATTGAGGAGTTCGAGGCAGTTGCCCGTGACACTAAACTCGGCAAAGAAGAGATTACCGCTGATATACCAAACTTGGGTGAAGAAACGCTCAAGGATCTTGACGAGTCGGGAATCATCCGGATCGGTGCTGAAGTTAAGCCGGGTGATATTCTTGTCGGGAAGATAACCCCAAAAGGCGAGACCCAGCTATCACCGGAAGAGAAGCTTCTCCGCGCCATCTTTGGCGAAAAGGCTGGAGACGTCAGAGACACCTCTCTCCGTGTACCACCTGGAGTCGAAGGGACTGTTATCGGTGCCAAGATTTTCTCGCGAAAAGGATCTGATAAGGATGCCAGGACAGAGATCATCGAGCGGGCTGAGGAGGAGAAGCTCCGTAAAGACGAACAGGACGAAATTCGCATAATCAGAGACTCGGCACTAAGCAAGCTTACTAAACTTCTTTTAGGGCGAACCTCTGCGGTCAAGATTGAGGGTAAAGACGGTAAGGTCTTGTTGGCCAAAGATAAGAAGATAAGTGAAGAACTCCTTACGGTTATTCCTCTGGAGCGATGGGACGAGATATCAGTCACCGATGGTGATGACGTTGAGGAGAAGGTTGCACAGCTTCTTTCCAATCTCTACCAGAAGATTGATCTGATTCGCTATGTCTTTGATGATAAGATCCAGAAGCTTAAGCGTGGTGACGACCTCCCTCCCGGAGTAATTAAGATGGTGAAGGTGTATATAGCCATCAAGCGTAAGCTTCAGGTTGGTGACAAGATGGCCGGTCGCCATGGTAATAAGGGGGTTGTTTCAAGAATTCTTCCCGAAGAAGATATGCCGTACATGGAAGACGGCAGACCTGTCGAGGTTGTACTGAACCCACTGGGTGTTCCGTCTCGAATGAACGTAGGGCAGATACTGGAAACCCATCTGGGATGGGCATCCAAGGGGATTGGCTGGAAGATAGAGGAGCTGTTGGAAAAGAACTCACCGGTTGATAACCTCAAGAAATTCATCAAGGACATCTACGGCGAGAAGGATATGAACAAGTTCATTGACTCTCTGGAAGAGGATGAGCTTCATAGTGTCGCCAAGCGCTTGAGGAGAGGTATGCCGATGGCCTCCTCTGTATTTGAGGGCGCCACAGAGGAACATATACAGGGTATGCTCAAAAAAGCCGGCTTCGACAGCTCAGCACAGGTAACTCTGTATGACGGGAAGTCAGGCGATTCATTCAAGCATAAGGTGACGGTTGGTGTGATGTATGTTCTCAAGCTCCATCACCTTGTTGATGACAAAATACATGCACGATCCATAGGCCCCTACAGTTTGGTTACCCAGCAGCCGCTTGGTGGAAAGGCCCAGTTCGGTGGTCAGCGTCTTGGCGAAATGGAGGTCTGGGCAATGGAGGCCTACGGTGCCGCTTATGCGCTGCAGGAATTCCTCACTGTCAAGTCAGACGATGTGGCTGGACGGACACGCATGTACGAGGCAATCGTTAAGGGAAAACATACCCTTGAACCTGGCCTTCCGGAGTCGTTCAACGTTCTTATAAAAGAGCTCCAGTCTCTCTGTCTTGATGTGGAGCTCCTCGAGCACGAGGACGAATAGTCGCGACAGAAACCTGCGGCGCTGGGTGAGACTGCGCCGCCTGCGGGATAAACTCCTCACAACAAGGAGGCATTACATTGGACGATCTCTTTAATTTTTTTGATAAACCAAAAGACCCTTTACACTTTTCGGCCATTCGTATTTCCATATCATCGCCAGACAAGATCCGAGAGCGGTCGTTCGGCGAAGTAAAGAAGCCGGAAACCATAAACTACAGGACCTTTAAGCCCGAGCGTGACGGCCTCTTCTGCGCAAAGATCTTTGGACCAACCAAGGATTATGAGTGCAACTGCGGCAAGTACAAGCGGATGAAGCACCGTGGCATAGTCTGCGAGAAGTGCGGAGTGGAGGTAATTCCCTCCAAGGTCCGCCGCGAACGGCTTGGTCATATAGACCTTGCTACTCCGGTCGCCCATATCTGGTTTCTGAAATCACTACCTTCAAGGATCGGAAATCTTCTCGACATGACCTTGAAGGACCTTGAGCGGGTTCTATATTTCGAAGCCTATGTTGTCATCGACCCAGGTGCAACAACACTATCGTTCGGGGATGTTTTTTCCGAAGATCAATACCAGAAGGCCATTGACGAGCTGGGGAGCGCCTTTACCGCCGGGATGGGAGCTGCTGCCATACGCGAATGCCTAAAGGCTCTAGATCTCAATGGTCTTGCTGATATGTTGCGAAGCGAGATGCAAGAGGCCAACAGCGAGGCCAAACGCAAAAAGGTAGCCAAGCGCCTCAAGGTAGTTGAGGCATTCAAGGTTTCAGGAAATCGTCCAGAGTGGATGATCCTTGAGTGCATTCCGGTACTACCGCCGGAACTTCGGCCTCTGGTCCCCCTAGACGGGGGTCGGTTTGCAACTTCCGATCTGAATGACCTCTATCGGCGTGTTATTAACCGCAACAATCGCCTGAAACGACTCATGGAACTCCAGGCCCCAGAAGTGATCATCCGCAACGAGAAACGGATGCTGCAGGAGGCGGTTGATGCCCTCTTTGATAACGGTCGTCGTGGCAGGGCCATTGCCGGCCCCAATAAGCGACCACTCAAATCGCTCTCAGACATGCTCAAAGGCAAATCGGGCCGGTTCCGTCAGAACCTGCTCGGTAAGCGAGTCGATTATTCTGGCCGTTCCGTAATCGTTGTCGGACCGGAACTGAAACTGCACCAGTGCGGTCTACCCAAGAAAATGGCACTGGAGCTCTTCAAGCCGTTCATTTACAACAAACTTGAAGAACGTGGCTATGTAACAACAATCAAGAGTGCAAAGAAAATGGTTGAAAAGGAACGTCCTGAGGTGTGGGACGTACTTGAAGAGGTGATCAAGGAGCATCCTGTTCTCCTCAACCGAGCGCCGACGCTTCACCGACTCGGGATTCAGGCTTTTGAACCGGTACTCATAGAGGGGAAAGCTATCCAGCTCCATCCGCTGGTATGTACAGCCTTCAACGCAGACTTTGACGGTGACCAGATGGCAGTGCATTTGCCGCTCTCCATTGAGAGCCAGGTTGAGGCTCGGGTCCTGATGATGTCCACCAACAATATCCTTTCTCCTGCCCATGGGAAACCGATCATCGTCCCATCACAGGATATGGTTCTCGGAACGTATCACATGACGCGGGATCGTGAGTTTGAAAGGGTTCTGGACGAATACGGCAAGCCGTTGCTTGATAAGAAAACCAACAACCCTCTCTGGAAGCGGGTAAAGGGGTTTGGTAAGATTTTTGCCTCTCCCGAGGAGGTCCGGATCGCCTTTGATGCGGGCGAGGTTGACCTTCAGGCACCAATAGAAGTTCGCATGAAGAATGTCCAGGCAAGCGACGAGCCTCCACAAAGGATAAAAACTACTGTCGGGCGGGTTATCCTTCGCGACATTCTTCCTGTAGTTGTTCCCTTTGTTGCCATCAATAAGACGATGTCCAAGAAGGAACTCTCCAATTTGGTGGATATCTGTTATCGCCTTGCGGGGAACAAAGAGACGGTTATCCTCGCCGACCGCTTGAAAGAGATAGGTTTCCGTTATTCTACCCTTGCAGGAATATCTATCTGCATCAATGATATGCAGATACCTGAAGGTAAATATGCGATCATTGACAGGGCATCTGAAGAGGTGAAGGAGATCCAGAACCAGTATACTGAGGGTCTGATAACTGATGGCGAGCGATACAACAAGGTTATTGACATCTGGGCAAAAGCCACGGAAGAAATCGCCAAGGAGATGCTGGACAACATTTCCAAAGAAACTGTTTATTCTCCGGATGACGGGAAAGAGCTTAAAGTAAATTCATTCAATGCTATTCATATGATGGCTGATTCCGGCGCTCGAGGTTCGGCACAGCAGATCCGCCAGTTGGCCGGAATGCGAGGTCTTATGGCCAAACCTTCCGGTGAGATCATAGAAACTCCGATTACTGCAAACTTTCGTGAAGGTCTCACCGTGCTTCAGTATTTCATATCTACTCACGGTGCACGTAAGGGTCTTGCCGATACAGCGCTTAAAACGGCAAACTCCGGTTACCTTACCCGCCGTCTTGTCGATGTGGCGCAGGATGCCATCATCACTGAACCAGACTGCGGCACTATAGATGGCCTGATGGTTTCTGCCCTCACTGAGGGTGGAGAGATTATCGAGCATATCGGAGACCGGATACTTGGCCGCGTTGCTCTGGAAGATATTCTTGACCCTGTTACCGGTGAGGTGCTGGTGCCCGCGGGAACGGACATTGACGAAACACTTGTTCTGAAAATTGAAGATGCCGGGCTCGAAAGAGTCAAGATTCGCTCCGTACTTACCTGCGAAAGCCGTCGCGGGATCTGTGCAATGTGTTATGGGCGTGACCTGGCCCGAGGACATCTTGTTAACATGGGCGAAGCTGTCGGGGTCATTGCTGCCCAGTCCATCGGTGAGCCAGGAACGCAGCTGACCATGCGTACATTCCACATCGGTGGAACAGCATCACGGCGTGCTGAACAGACCTCCCTAGAGGGAAGAACTGAAGGGCGAGTCAAATACATCAATATAAATTCGGTTATTAACGAGGAGCGAGACGGCGAGATAATTATACGAAATCACGTCGTTATGAACCGAAACGGCGAAATTGCCATTGTGGATGAAACTGGCCGCGAGCGCGAACGCTACACGGTTGTGTATGGCGCTAAGATCAAGGTAAACCCCGACGAGACCGTCAAACCGGGGCAAACCCTGGCAGAGTGGGACCCCTACACCATGCCGATCCTCACTGAGGTTTCAGGAAAGATCAAGTTCGGTGATATCCTCGAAGGGGTAACAATGGAGGAACAGGTCGACGAAGTTACCGGTCTCTCTCGCAAGGTTATCATTGAGTCACGGGATCAGGATAAGCGACCACGTATTACGATCAAGGATGAATCAGGCAAGACGGCAAAAGCCGGTGAGAGCACTATGGGGCGGTACTTTCTGCCTCAGGGGGCGAACATATCGGTCCAGGATGATGCTTTTGTAAATGCTGGTGATGTGATAGCCAAGATCCCCCGAGAGACGACAAAAACAAAGGATATCACCGGAGGTCTACCTCGTGTTGCTGAGCTCTTCGAGGCGCGTAAGCCAAAAGATTATGCGGTGATTTCTGAAATCGACGGTGTCGTTAGTTTCGGCAAGGATGCCAAGGGGAAGCGAAAGGTTATCGTTCGCCCGGATATAGGTGAAGAAAAAGAGTATCTGATACCAAAAGGTAAGCACATCAGCGTGCACGAAGGGGATCATGTTAAGGCCGGCGAACCGCTGATGGACGGCTCATCAAATCCGCATGACATACTCAGGGTGCTCGGAGTCAAGGAACTCGCCCGATACCTCGTTGATGAGGTTCAAGAGGTTTATCGACTCCAGGGTGTAAAGATTAACGACAAGCATATTGAGACCATCGTCAGGCAGATGCTCCGTCGTGTCCGTGTCAAGGATGCAGGTGATACCAGCATGCTGGTTGACGACCAGCTTGAGCGCTTCTTCTTTGAGGATGAGAACGAGAAAGCACTTGGGAAAGGTGGTCGACCTGCGATTGCGGAACCACTGCTTCTAGGTATTACAAAGGCCTCTCTCTCAACGGAATCCTTTATCTCCGCAGCATCATTCCAGGAGACGACAAAGGTTCTGACCCAGGCGGCGATTGAAGGTAAGGTCGACGGATTGCGTGGCCTTAAGGAAAACGTTATCATGGGACGCCTGATCCCTGCCGGAACTGGACTTGCGCGGTATCGCCATCTGAAGATGCAGGTAGACGAGCCGGAAAGCCTCCCCGCGCTCCCAGTCGGGATACTTCCGATAGATCAAGAAGAAATCATTGACGATGATACTGATGGGGATGTAGAAGAAGAATAACTGAAAACCATAGATAGACGCCCGTTCCCTGACGCCGGCGCGTGAAATATTGCGCGCCGGCGTTGAATTGAGTGAATGTCTCACATTTTATCTTGACACACCCGTTTAAATTGTTTATACGTTGACGTCCACATGTTAAGGATAGGCACAAGTCGCTATGTAAATAGCATATGAATGGAGATGTCGGTAATCATTCCGACCCTACACCTATTCCATTCCCTTTCTGTATGACTTGCTTGTGTCGTTGAGCGTACCGCTCAGCAATGTGTTGGATAGTTGGCCGGTGACATGGCTCATTGGCTGCGAAGAACCATTCATTTTTTGTGTAAACCTAAATAAAAACATTGACACGCTAGCTGTAATTCTGCTAGGTTTGCGATTCGCTTCTCTTGGGGAGCGGCAGGATAATTATTTGTTTGGAGATTGGGTCAACTATGCCAACGATTAATCAGCTTATCCGAATTGGAAGAGCGAGCAAAAATGACAAGTCGACTGCACCGGCACTTAAGTGCTGCCCGCAAAAGCGTGGGGTTTGCACGAGGGTGTATACGACCACGCCTAAGAAGCCAAACTCTGCATTGAGGAAGGTTGCCAGGGTTCGGCTTACAAACGGTATTGAGGTGACATCTTATATTCCAGGCGTCGGCCATAACCTGCAAGAGCACTCAGTTGTCTTAATAAGGGGTGGCAGGGTAAAGGACCTTCCTGGTGTTCGTTACCATATCGTGCGCGGGACACTGGATTCGGTGGGTGTGAAGGATCGGAAGAAAAGCCGTTCCAAGTACGGAACCAAGCGGCCCAAGTAGGGTATGCTGGTACAGAACTATTTGAGGGGTAGGTATTATGCCTAGGAGAAGAGAAGTAGCCAAGCGGATAATTCTGCCGGATCCGAAGTATAACGACCGGACAGTTGCCAAGTTTGTTAATATTATTATGCAGGACGGCAAGAAGAGTACTGCTGAGAGAGCGCTCTATGGTGCCCTTGATCTGGTTGCTCAGCGTGCGAATGAGGATGCGCTGAAGGTTCTCAAAAAGGCGCTCGATAATGTAAAGCCTACCCTGGAGGTGAAGTCCAGAAGGGTTGGAGGATCAACCTATCAGGTGCCTGTTGAGGTCAGGGTTGAGCGTCGCAACTCGCTGGCTATGCGCTGGCTTGCCCGCTACGCAAATGCTCGATCAGAAAAAACAGCAACTGATAAACTTGCTGGTGAGATTCTGGATGCATACAATAGTCGTGGTGCAGCAGTTAAGAAGCGTGAGGATACTCACAAGATGGCTGAGGCAAACCGCGCCTTTGCTCACTACCGCTGGTAGTTTATATAGCTGAGACTTTCTGGAGGAATTTTTGTGGCACGTTTGACCCCACTCGAAAAAACGCGAAATATTGGCATAATGGCCCATATAGATGCAGGTAAGACAACGACCACGGAGCGTATACTTTATTATACCGGTGTGTCGCATAAGATAGGTGAAGTTCATGATGGTACTGCAACCATGGACTGGATGGCTCAAGAGCAGGAGCGAGGTATCACAATCACTTCTGCTGCCACAACCTGCACTTGGGACGATCACCGGATAAATATCATTGATACCCCTGGTCACGTGGACTTTACGATTGAAGTTGAGCGCTCACTCCGTGTTCTTGATGGAGCAGTGGCGGTGTTTTGCTCGGTGGGTGGGGTAGAGCCCCAGTCAGAGACAGTATGGCGCCAGGCGGATAAGTATTCTGTTCCTCGCATAGCCTTTATTAATAAGATGGATCGCGTCGGTGCGGATTTTTTCCGCGGTGTAGGGATGATCAAGGATCGTCTTAAGGCTAACCCGCTTCCTATACAACTCCCAATTGGCGTAGAGGATACCTATAGAGGCATCGTAGACCTCGTTGAGATGAAAGCCATAATATGGAACGATGAATCGCTCGGAGCTAAGTACCATGAAGAGCCGATTCCTGCTGATATGTTGGAGATTGCTGAAGAGTATCGCGAAAAGCTGGTAGAAGAAGTCTCCAGTCATGATGATGTCCTGATGGAGAAGTATCTTGGTGGCGAGAAGTTAACGATCGAAGAGATAAAGGCAGCAATTCGTAAAGCGACCATTGATATCAAAATCTGCCCGGTTATATGCGGGTCTGCTTTTAAAAATAAAGGGGTTCAGAATCTGCTCGATTCAGTTGTAGACTATCTTCCTTCACCGTTGGATGTTCCTGCGATAAAGGGGATTGATGCAGACACGGAGTTGGAAGTTGAGAGGCCAGCTTCCGACACAGAGCCTTTTTCGGCTTTGGCCTTCAAAATTATGACAGATCCGTTTGTTGGCCAGCTCTGTTTTTTTAGAGTTTATTCGGGAACGCTGAATTCCGGATCGTATATTTATAACTCAACCAAGGGCAAAAAAGAACGTATCGGTCGCATTCTTAAAATGCATGCGAATAAACGTGAAGAGATCAAAGAGGTTTATGCCGGTGATATTGCAGCCGCAGTCGGGCTTAAGTATACAACTACCGGTGATACTCTTTGCCCGGAAGATTCACCGGTTATACTCGAGTCAATTGAGTTTCCTGAGCCTGTTATTCATATAGCCATTGAGCCAAAGACAAAGGCAGATCAAGATAAGTTGGGCGCCAGCCTGGCAAAGTTGGCGAGTGAAGATCCATCCTTTCGCATAAAGACTGATGAGGAAACTGGTCAGACTATTATTTCAGGTATGGGTGAACTTCACCTCGAGATTATCGTAGACCGCCTGATGCGAGAGTTTAAGGTAGAAGCGAATGTGGGTAAGCCTCAGGTTGCTTACCGAGAAACCATTTCTAAAAAAGTAAAAGTGGAAGGTAAGTTTGTTCGCCAGTCTGGCGGACGCGGGCAGTACGGCCATGTCTGGCTGGAAGTTGAGCCGCAAGAGCCTGGTAAAGGTTATGAATTTGTTGATGCAATCAAGGGTGGTGTTGTCCCCAGAGAGTACATTCCTGCCGTTGATAAGGGTATTCAGGAGGCAACAGAGAGCGGCGTTATGGCAGGCTTTCCTGTTGTGGATGTTAAGGTAACGCTTATAGACGGCTCATATCATGAAGTAGATTCCTCGGAAATGGCATTTAAGATTGCCGGTTCGATGGGCTTCAAAGAGGGATGTCAAAAGGCCACCCCTGTACTTCTTGAGCCAATAATGTCAGTAGAGGTTGTCGTTCCAGAGGAGTATATGGGCGAGGTAATAGGTGATCTGAACTCGCGTCGTGGCAGGATAATGGGTATGGAAGGTCGAGCAGGAGCACAGGTTGTAGCTGCTATGGTTCCCCTTGCTCAGATGTTTGGATATGCTACGGATGTTCGATCTGCAACGCAAGGTCGTGCTACTTACACCATGACATTTGATCATTATGAACAGGTTCCCAAATCTGTTTCTGAAGAAATAGTCGCAAAGGTTAAAGGATAACATTCCTTTATTAAGGAGGGACTCAGGTTATGGCAAAGGCAAAATTTGAGAGGAATAAGCCTCACGTAAACATTGGGACGATAGGTCACGTCGATCACGGCAAGACCACGCTGACGGCAGCAATCACCAAGGTATTGGCAGGCAAGGGTCAGGCCGAGTTCAAGGCCTTCGATCAGATTGACAATGCCCCTGAAGAGCGTGAGCGTGGTATCACCATCGCCACCGCCCATGTGGAGTATGAAACCGACAATCGCCATTATGCCCACGTCGATTGTCCGGGCCATGCAGACTACGTCAAGAACATGATAACCGGCGCAGCCCAGATGGACGGTGCAATCCTCGTAGTTTCAGCTGCAGACGGTCCCATGCCACAGACTCGCGAGCATATTCTGCTTGCCCGTCAGGTTGGCGTACCTTACATAGTGGTCTTTCTTAACAAGGCCGACATGGTTGACGACGAGGAGCTACTTGAGCTCGTTGAGCTTGAAATCCGCGAGCTGCTATCCTCCTACGATTTCCCCGGAGACGACGTACCCATCATCAAAGGCTCCGCCCTTCAGGCGCTCAACGGTGAAAAGGGGGATCTGGCAGAGCCCGCCATCTTCGCACTGATGGACGCAGTTGACAGTTATATCCCCGTACCGGAGCGTGCGATCGATAAACCTTTCCTCATGCCAGTCGAAGACGTTTTCTCCATATCCGGACGTGGCACAGTCGCCACCGGCAGGGTAGAGCGTGGCATCGTCAAGGTTGGTGAAGAGATTGAGATCGTAGGAATGAAGGCAACGTCCAAGACGACCGTAACCGGCGTAGAGATGTTTCGCAAACTTCTTGACGAAGGGCGCGCAGGCGACAACATCGGCGCACTTCTTCGCGGTGTTAAGCGTGAAGATATTGAGCGCGGGCAGGTACTGGCCAAGCCGGGCAGCATCACCCCTCACACCAAATTCAAGGCAGAGGCATATATCCTTACCAAAGAAGAAGGTGGACGTCATACACCGTTCTTCAATGGGTATCGGCCGCAGTTTTACTTCCGCACCACCGACGTTACCGGAATAGCCGAATTGGCAGCGGGGACAGAAATGGTCATGCCGGGCGACAACGTAGCTGTCACCATCAACCTGATCACACCCATCGCCATGGATGAAGGACTTCGCTTCGCCATCCGCGAAGGTGGCAGGACTGTTGGTGCTGGTGTCGTTAGCTCGATAATCGAATAAGTTTGTAGAAGAGGAAACAATGCCAAGTCAGAAGATAAGAATTCGCCTTAAAGCGTATGATCACAAACTCCTTGACCAGTCGGTCGGTGAGATAGTTGACACAGCGAAGAGGACTGGAGCGCGAGTTGCCGGGCCGATTCCATTGCCGACTGTAATTAATAAGTATTGTGTTCTTCGCGGCCCTCATGTTGATAAAAAATCACGTGAGCAGTTCGAGATCAGGACCCACAAACGCCTGATTGACATTCTTGACCCAACCCAGCAGACGGTTGATGCTCTCATGAAACTCGATCTTTCGGCGGGTGTAGACGTCGAAATCAAGCTATAAGCACGCCGCTAGGATAGGAAGCTTAGATATGAAAAAAGGTTTGTTAGGAAAAAAACTGGGCATGACTCAGATATTTGTCGCAGATGGCCGCAGAATCCCTGTCACGGTTGTAGAGGCAGGGCCGTGCGTAATTCTCCAAAAGAAGACCGTGGAGAAGGATGGGTACGATGCTATTCAGGTTGGTTTTGAAAGCCATGAGGCTGCGAAGGTCACTAAGGCAATCATTGGTCACTGCAGAACCGCAGGACAGGGTGTGTTCAGATACCTGCGTGAGTTGCGTGTAGAAAATGTTGACCAGTTTAATGTTGGCGACAAAATTGGAGCCACACTGTTTGAAGCTGGTGAATATATTGATGTAACAGGTACAAGTATAGGCAAGGGTTTTCAGGGCGTAATAAAACGATGGGGCTTCAAGGGTGGTCGAGCGTCACACGGTTCACGATTTCATCGTGCACCAGGTTCAATAGGCTGCTCAGCGACCCCCTCAAGGGTTTTCAAAAATAAGAAAATGCCAGGCCAGCTTGGAAACGAGCAGGTGACGATACAGAGGCTTCAGGTAGTTAGAGTTGATGCAGCTGATAATTTTCTGCTTATCAAAGGTGCAGTACCTGGCGCCAAAAATGGATTGCTCGTTATAAAATCCAGCGTCAAAGCATAGTAGATTAAAAAGCTTATATCCGGAGACCAGGTATGGCAACAATAGCAGTGTATGACCTTGAAAGAAACAAAGTCAGTGAAATGGAATTAAGCGACGCTGTCTTCAGTGTAGAGGTAAAGGAATATCTCATTCATGAAGCTGTAAAGATTCAGCTCGCAAACCGGCGCGCAGGTACAGTGTCCACAAAGAATCGTTCTGAGGTTGCTGGTAGCGGTTTGAAGCCATTTCGTCAGAAGGGTACCGGAAATGCTCGCCAGGGCTGTAAGCGCGCTCCTCAGTATCCAGGCGGTGGAGTCGCATTTGGGCCACAGCCCAAAATATATAACCTCTCGATGAATAAAAAGGCGCGCAAGGCTGCACTACGGTCTGCTCTCTCCCTCCTTTATAAGGATAACAGGCTTACGGTCATGGATTCCTACAATATTGGAGCAATATCGACAAAGAAATTCGCAGGGGTTATGGATCGTTTTGAGTTTGAAAAGGCTTTAGTAATTGTAGATGGAGATTGTCGAGATATTGAATTGTCTGCACGGAATGTTAAGGGTGTAAAGGTTCTGCATGCAGACGGATTGAATATCTTTGACATGCTCAAGTATAAGAATGTCATCCTTAGCCGCGAAGTTGTAGCCAGGGTAGAAGGAGCACTGCAGTCATGAATATCTATGACGTTATCAAAAAACCATTTGTAACTGAGAAGTCGACCTTGGCCAAAGACGATCACAATGTCGTTGCCTTTGTGGTAAATCGTGATGCAAATAAGATAGAGATTAAAACTGCTGCTGAGCAACTCTTTAATGTTAAGGTAGCCGGTGTACGTACTGTGACCGTGGCAGGTAAGATGAAGCGCTTTGGCAAGACCATGGGCAAGCGTTCCAACTGGAAAAAGGCGTATGTCACTCTTCAAGAGGGTAGTAACGTCGACTTCTTTGAAATCTAATCCATTTTCTGTGGAGCTGTAACGATGGGAATCAAAAGCTATAAACCAACTTCGGCCGGGCGCAGGCATCAGACCTGCTCCACCTTTGAAGAAATTACATGTACCACCCCAGAGAAGTCACTATTGGAGACCCTTAAAAAATCGGGGGGTCGTAATAGTTATGGGCGTATAACTTCGCGTCATATCGGTGGTGGCCATAAGCAAAAGTATCGTATTGTTGATTTTAGGCGAGACAAGATCGATATACCTGCCAAAGTTGCTACCATTGAGTATGACCCGAACCGAAGTGCTCGAATAGCGCTCCTGAATTATGTAGATGGAGAGAAACGATATATCCTGGCGCCATTGGATCTGAAGGTGGGCGACACGGTAATTGCCAGTGCAGGCGCTGATATAAAACCAGGAAATACGCTGCCACTGAGATCAATTCCTCTGGGCACAATCATACATAATATTGAGCTTAAAATCGGCAAGGGTGGTCAGATGGCCCGTAGCGCCGGTACCTTTGCTCAGTTGATGGCCAAAGAGGGGAAGTATGCCCAGGTAAAACTGCCTTCCGGTGAAGTGCGGATGGTGCTTTTGGATTGTACAGCGACTATTGGTCAAGTCGGAAATATTGATCATGAGAACGTTACCATAGGTAAAGCAGGCAGATCTCGCTGGCTTGGTAGAAGGCCTAAGGTCAGAGGTGTTGCAATGAACCCGGTCGATCACCCACATGGTGGGGGTGAAGGTAGGACTTCCGGCGGGCGTCATCCAGTTACGCCTTGGGGAATTCCAACCAAGGGTTATAAAACTCGGACGAATAAAACGTCATCGCGGTTCATTGTTAAGCCGCGCACCAAATAAATCTGGTTAGAGGATAGACAGTATGGCACGCTCAATTAAAAAAGGGCCTTTTGTAGATTCACATGTGATAGAGAAGGTTCAGGCTGAGGGTCCTAACTCCAAGAAGGTTATAAAAACTTGGTCAAGGCGTTCTACGGTAACGCCGGATTTCATAGGGCTTACCTTCGCTGTGCATAATGGCAAAAAATTCATACCGGTTTTCGTGACAGAGAACATGGTTGGTCACAAATTAGGTGAGTTTGCGCCAACAAGGACCTTTCACGGTCATGCAGCCGATAAAAAAAGTAAGTTGAAGAAGAAGTAAACCGTAAAGGAGTTTCGCATGGAAGCACGCGCCAAGTTATTTTCCATTCGGCTTTCGCCACGTAAAACACGGCTAGTTGCTGATATGGTTAGAGGAAAGAACATACAGAATGCATTGATGATTCTTAAATTCTCTCCTCAGCCTTCTGCAAAGGTGATTGCCAAGCTGCTTAGTTCGGCTGTGGCCAATGCCGAACAAAAAGGCGTTTCAGATGTAGACAGGCTGTACGTCAAAGGGATCAGTGTCGATGGCGGGTCAGTATTGAAGCGTTTTTTACCCCGTGCAATGGGGAGAGCCAGCAAGATTCGCAAACCAACCAGCCACATTTCAGTAGTGCTGGCTGATACGAAATAAACAGAGACGGGTGGAGGTGTAGTTTGGGCCAGAAAGTAAATCCTATCAGCTTCCGACTGGGAGTCATTAAAACGTGGGACTCGCGTTGGTATGCCAGTGCAGACTATGCGAAACTACTGCACGAGGATCTCAAACTCCGTAGTTTTTTGAAGAAGCGGTTGTACCATTCGGGTGTTTCAAAGATCGAAATCGAGCGTGCCGCAAACAAGGCAAAGATAAATATCTTCACTGCCAGACCAGGACTTATTATCGGTAAGAAAGGTTCTGAAGTCGAGACTCTCAAAAAAGATCTCGCCAAGCTCACTGATACCGAAATTTACCTGAATATTCAGGAAGTACGAAAACCAGAGCTCGACGCTCAATTGGTTGCAGAAAACGTAGCAATGCAGCTCGAACGTAGAATTGCCTTTAGACGTGCGATGAAGAAAAGCGTTACTTCTGCGCTGAAATTTGGTGCAAAAGGTATACGAATTACATGTGCAGGGCGCCTTGGTGGAGCGGAAATGTCGCGTACCGAGTGGTATAGAGAGGGGCGTGTTCCTCTGCACACACTACGTGCCGACATTGATTACGGTTTTGCTGAAGCAAAGACTACCTATGGGATCATTGGCGTTAAGGTTCTGATCTTCAAGGGTGAGGTTCTCCCTGGTTAATTGATAAGAATGAGATGAGGAGTTTTTCAGATGTTAATGCCTAAAAGAGTTAAGCATAGAAAGCAGATGAAGGGTCGGATGACCGGAGCAGCAGGCCGTGGGGCAGTGATTGCCTTCGGTGAGTACGGTCTCCAGGCCACTGAATGCTGCTGGCTCGATTCTCGACAGATAGAGGCAGCGCGTATTGCCATGACCCGTTACATAAAAAGGGGCGGTAAAATATGGATTCGCGTTTTCCCGGATAAGCCCCTTACATCTAAACCAGCAGAAACTCGTATGGGTAAGGGTAAAGGTTCTCCAGACTCATGGGTATGTGTCATCAAGCCAGGAAGAATTCTTTACGAAATGGAAGGGGTAACCGAGGAAATTGCTCGTGAGGCATTTCGGTTGGCAGCTCATAAACTTTCAGTGCCTACGAAATTTGTAATCAGGAGGGAAGGCAATGAAGGCCTGTGATCTCAGAAAGCTAAATACTTCAGAACTAATAACTAAGGACAAAGAGTTTGCTAAGGAGCTCTTTAACCTTAAGTTTCAGTTGCATACCGGTCGGCTTGAGAATACAGCAAAGCTGGCTGCGCTCCGCAAGGATATCGCGCGGGTAAAAACGTTGCTCAGTGAAAACGGCGGAGAGAGAGGGTAAGCAATGATTGAGCGTGGCAATAGAAAAACACAGATTGGTTTGGTTGTCAGTGACAAGATGGATAAGACTGTCGTTGTCAAGGTTGACCGGATGGTTAAACACCCGGTTTATAGTAAATACATACGTCGTACAGAAAAATACAAGGCGCATGATGAGCAGAACAGCTGTAAGGTGGGTGATCGTGTAGTTATTGTGGAATCTCGCCCGTTGAGCAAGGACAAGTGCTGGAAAGTACGTCAGATTATTTCTTCGGTGCAGTAGGATAGGAGTTCTTTCATGGTACAGATGCAAACAATTCTCGATGTGGCAGATAACTCGGGAGCAAAAAAGCTCTTCTGCATTAAAGTGCTTGGTGGCTCAAAGCGCAAATATGCACGGGTTGGTGACATTATCGTTGCTTCAGTCAAAGAGGCCCTGCCAAATTCCAAGGTAAAAAAAGGGGATGTGGTAAAGGTTGTCATAGTTCGCACCGCAAAGGAAACTGGACGTCCCGATGGATCGTACATACGCTTTGATGGTAATTCCGGGGTGGTGATAAACAACCAAAAGGAGCCGATTGGAACACGTATATTCGGACCGGTTGCCCGAGAGCTCAGAGCGAAGAAGTTTATGAAAATCATTTCGCTGGCGCCTGAGGTGCTGTAAGGAGAGATACAATGCTGGGCAAGAAACTGCATGTAAAAAAAGGCGATACCGTAATGGTACTTGCTGGTAAGGATAAAAACAAGACCGGTAAGATTCAGCAAATTGTTCCAAAGAAAGATGGTGTTCTTGTAGAAGGACTTAACATTGTAAAGCGCCATTCACGTGCTCGTGGTAATGAGCCTGGTGGAATTTTGGAAAAAGAAGCGCCTATAAATATTTCGAACGTTGCGATCTATTGCGGAACATGCAAAAAGGCAGTAAGGACAAAAGCTAATCTTCTAGACGACGGGAAAAAAGCTCGAGTCTGTGTTAAGTGTGGCGAGTCCTTTGATAAATAAGATGGAGGAATGTGATGGCCAGGCTGAAAGAGCTTTATAATAAAGAAATAGTTGCCAAATTGATGACCGATATGAAATATCGGACTATCATGGAAGTTCCCAAGATTGAAAAGATTGTAATAAATATGGGCTTGGGTGAGGCAATACAGAACGTCAAGATTCTGGACTCTGCTGTAGAAGAGCTAGCACAGATCAGCGGACAAAAAGCCGTAATCACTAAGGCAAAGAAGTCGATCGCGTCGTTTAAACTTCGTCAGGGGATGCCCATTGGTTGTATGGTAACTCTACGTAAGGATCGCATGTACGAATTCCTTGACCGTCTTTTGAATATTTCACTGCCACGTGTTAGGGACTTTAAAGGTCTTTCGCCAAAGGCTTTTGATGGAAAAGGCAATTATTCGCTTGGGATTAAGGAGCAGTTGATTTTTCCTGAAATCAATTACGATAAGGTCGATAAACTCAAGGGCCTTAATGTTACCATTGTAACGACTGCAAAGACAGATGAGGAAGGTCGGGCTCTGCTCAAATACATGGGGATGCCGTTCAGGAACTAACCCGTTTGGAGGAAGCAAGTGGCAAAGAAATCCATGATTATCAAGGCACAAAGGCCTAGCAAGTACAAGGTGCGCGATTACAACCGCTGCCCCATCTGTGGTCGCCCGCGAGCCTATTACCGGAAATTTGATATGTGCAGGATCTGCCTGCGTAAGCTGGCGTCCATTGGTCAGATACCCGGTGTGATAAAGTCTAGCTGGTAATATAAACCAGAGTAATACGTAACAGAGGAGTGCATATCGATGTCCATGACTGACCCCATTGCAGATCTGCTCACTAGAATCAGGAACGGCAATCTTGCCAAACTTCAGAAGGTAGATATCCCATCTTCCAACATGAAAGTAAGTTTGGCAAATGTTCTGCGTGCAGAGGGTTTTATCAAGAACTACAAGGTAATTGCCGACCAGAAGCAAGGTATTCTGAGAATCTATCTCAAGTATATTGATGAAAAAGATTCTGTCATAAATGAGATTAAGAGAGTTAGTAAGCCTGGTGGCCGACGTTATGTTACGCATGATGAGATCCCAAATGTAAAGAGTGGAATGGGTATAGCCATACTTTCGACCTCGAAGGGTGTCATCACAGACAAGGCGGCACGTGAAGCGGGTGTAGGTGGCGAACTCATCTGTACAGTCTGGTAAATTCTTAAGGAGTACTGAGCATGTCCAGGATAGGTAAATTGCCTGTAGAGGTCCCTAAAGGGGTCAAGATCAAGTACAGCGACACCGTGATTACTGTTGAGGGTCCGAAAGGTTCCCTTGAACGACATGTCATGGATGGTGTTACCATCGATATATCTGATACAGTCATTACAGTCACTCGAAACGACGATAGTAACAAGGCACGTGCAGCACACGGCTTGACACGTACCTTGATCAACAACATGGTTGTCGGAGTTACGAAGGGATTTGAAAGGGCACTGGAAATAAGTGGTGTTGGATATCGTGCTGAGGCAAAAGGTGATGTCCTAAATCTCAGTCTTGGTTATTCGCATCCAATTAATTATCAGCTTCCAAGTGGGATAACTGTTGAAGTAGACAAGATGACCAAGCTATTGGTTAAGGGCATAAATAAAGAAATGGTTGGTCAAGCAGCGGCTAAAATCCGGTCATTCCGCCCTCCTGAGCCTTATAAGGGTAAGGGGATAAGATACGCTGACGAGACTATTCTGCGTAAAGCCGGCAAAACCGGTAAAAAATAGAAAAAGAGGTGAACCCGTGAGCTCTCTTGCGGAAAAAAAATTAGCCCGGATTAAACGTAAAGTACGGGTTCGGAAGAAAATCAAGGGCACAACTGAGCGCCCACGACTGAACGTATTCAGGAGTGCTCGCCATATCTATGCCCAGATAATCGATGATACAACGGGTTCAACACTCGTCACAGCTTCAACCCTGCTAGAAAATGTCAGCAGCGGCCTTGGTTCTACTGGGAACGTGGAAGCAGCCAAAAAAGTAGGGGCTGAGATTGCTCGACGCGCATTGGAAAAGAATGTCAGAACAGTTGTGTTCGATCGCAGCGGCTTTTTGTACCATGGACGGGTTAAAGCACTCGCCGAAGCTGCGCGTGAGAATGGACTGTCCTTTTAGGATCCTTAAGGAGGCCGCAATTGTTGAAGATTAATCCGAATGAACTTACCCTTACTGATCGCGTTGTCCATATCAACAGGGTTGCCAAGGTTGTAAAAGGTGGCCGCAGGTTTAGTTTTTCTGCACTAATTGTTGTAGGAGATGGAAACGGCTATGTGGGGCATGGTCTTGGAAAAGCCAATGAAGTACCAGAGGCTATTCGCAAGGGTGTGGAGCAGGCCAAGAAGAACCTCATAAAGGTTCCCATTGTCGAAGGTCAGACAATACCTTTCGAAATCGAAGGCCATTTTGGGGCTGGCAGAGTTTTAATGATGCCCGCGTCAGCCGGTACGGGAGTTATTGCCGGTGGTGCAGCACGCGCAGTTTTTGAATCTGCCGGCATTCATAACATTCTTGCCAAATGCTTGGGATCTAACAATGCACATAATGTTGTTAAGGCAGCCTTTGAAGGACTCAAGAAACTAAAGAGTCCCGAAGAAATTATGCAGAGAAGAGGGATGGCCGAATAGGCCACCTGTTGATAAGGAGCAAGACAGATGGCACAGATGCTCAAGATAACTCTAGTGCGAAGCCACATTGGCAAACTTCCAACTCATAAAGCAGTGCTTAATGGGATGGGATTAAATAGGCGTGACAAGACTGTTGAACTTTGCGACACGCCTGAGATCCGTGGAATGATAAAAAAAGTTGCCCATCTTGTAAGGGTAGAAGAGTAATTCAGAGAGGTAGATCCTAATGGAACTGAATACGTTAAAGCCAGCCCTCGGGGCCACAAAAAATAGAAAGCGTATCGGTAGAGGTATCGGCTCAGGTCACGGAAAGACTGCGACAAAGGGTCATAAGGGCCAGAAAGCACGAAGTGGTGGGAGCATTAAGGCCGGCTTCGAAGGAGGCCAGATGCCTATGCAACGGCGTCTACCAAAGCGTGGTTTCAATTCATTAAACCGTATAGACTATGCACCGGTAAACGTTGAGAAACTGAATATCTTTGAAGCAAATTCTATAGTGGATCTTGAAGCTCTTGTACGTAGTGGCCTAGTTAAGAAAATAAAGAGTGGAGTTAAGTTGCTTGCAACTGGTGAGCTGACAAAGCCTTTAACTGTGATTGCCCATAAGTTTAGTGATGCAGCAAAGGCAAAAATACTTGCTGCTGGCGGAACAGTTGAGGAGATTCTCTCTTGATAGAGGCTTTTCAGAACATTTTCAGGATTCCTGAGCTAAAAAAAAGAGTACTGTTTTCCCTGGCGATGCTTGCGGTATATCGTGTGGGCTGTCATATTCCAACACCTGGCATTGATAGTTTAGCATTGGCTCATTTTTTTAAGCAAACTCAAGGAACACTCTTGGGTTTGTTTGACATGTTTTCTGGTGGTGCCCTAGAGAGGTTGTCCGTTTTCGCTCTAGGCATTATGCCATATATTTCATCGTCAATTATCTTTCAATTGCTGACAGTAGTGGTTCCTGCAATTGAGAAATTATCAAAAGAGGGTGAATCTGGGCGCAAAAAAATCATACAATATACACGCTACGGAACAATACTGTTAAGTGTTGTCCAAGGACTTGGTATAAGCATTGGTCTAGAGAGTATGCGGGGACCAGCAGGCGAATTGGTGGTACCTAGCCCAGGATGGTCTTTTAGGGTGATGACTGTTATTACCCTGACAGCAGGAACAGCTTTTATAATGTGGCTTGGTGAGCAGATGTCTGAAAAGGGGATAGGTAACGGCATATCTCTCATTATTTTCGCAGGCATTGTGGTGCTTATACCTAATGCTTTAGTGAATAGTTTCCGGCTTGTAAAAAGCGGGCAACTTTCACTGTTTGTATTACTGTTCGTTGGTGTACTTATGTTTTTCGTCATTGCTGCAATTATTTTTGTAGAAAGAGGACAGCGTCGTCTACCGATACATTATGCAAAACGTGTAGTAGGGCTTAAGACATTTGGATCCCAAACATCTCATCTCCCGTTAAAGGTTAACATGGCAGGCGTGATTCCACCGATTTTTGCGTCCTCGATAATTATGTTTCCGGCGACAATTGCAAATTTCATTGATATCCCTTGGGTGCAGGCTGCAGCCAAAAGTCTTTCCCCTGGCAAGTTGGTCTATAATATCTTTTTTATTGCATTCATAGTTTTTTTCTGCTACTTCTACACGGCTGTCACATTCAATCCAGTGGATGTGGCAGAGAATGTGAAGCGTCATGGCGGTTATATTCCTGGTATTCGACCAGGCAAAGAAACATCCGATTATATAGACAAAGTTCTGACCAAGCTGACTTTTGCAGGTGCTATCTATATATCGATAGTGTGTGTACTTCCTTCGATCCTAATCGGTAAATTTAATTTGCCGTTTTATTTCGGAGGAACGGCATTGCTAATTGCGGTTGGTGTTGGTATGGATACTGTTTCGCAAATAGAGTCACATCTTATAACTCGCAGTTATGAAGGGTTTATGAAGGGTGTGAGGATCAAGGGAAGGCGATAGCCTGTTTGGGTCTTTAATGAATCTCATACTCTTAGGTCCCCCAGGTGCAGGTAAGGGGACGCAAGCAAAATTACTCATAAAGAAATATTGTATTCCCCAGATCTCAACCGGTGAGATTCTTCGTGCAGCTGTAAAGGATCAGACGCCAATGGGTTTAAAGGCAAAGTCATTTATGGATGTCGGTTCACTGGTGCCTGATGATGTGGTGGTTGGAATAGTTAGCGAGCGGATTGCTCAGCCTGATTGCTCTGCGGGTTTTATTCTCGATGGGTTCCCCCGGACTGTTGCTCAGGCAGATTCCTTAAAGGTAATGCTAGAAGGGCTCGGCAAGAAAATAGAGCATGTAATATCCATAACTGTAGATAAGGAAGAACTTATTTCGCGCGTCACTGGTCGTCGCACCTGCAAGGCATGCGGAAAGGGATATCACATCCATTTCGAGCCGTCACTAAGATCAGATGTCTGCGATGAGTGTTCTGGTGAATTGATTCAGCGTGAAGATGATAGTGAAGAGACTATGCGCAGGCGACTTGATGTTTATGAGCAGCAGACGTCACCACTTATCGCATACTACGAAAATGCTTCCCTGTTAAGGGGTGTTTCAGGTGTAGGGAGTATAGACTCCATCCAGATGCAGATAGTTGGCATTCTGCAAGGCGGTCGTGTTTGATAATCCTGAAGTCTCCTGAGGAGATTGATAGGATGCGCAGGCCATGTAGGATTGTAGCTGAGATCCTTCATGTACTTGCTGAGATGATAAGACCAGGCATAACGACTGCAGATTTGAATGAGGCCGCAGAACGGGAATCAGCAATAAGAGGGGCTGTGCCGGCATTCAAGGGATACAGTGGCTATAAGTATTCATTGTGCTGTTCAGTGAATGAGCAGGTTGTGCATGGCTCTCCTAGTAATAAGCTATTGTGTCAAGGCGATATAGTCAGCCTAGACTTTGGTGTGGTGGAGAGCGGGTTTTACGGCGATGCTGCTATCACTCTGCCAGTCGGAGAAATCGAGGCAAGACCTGCAAGGTTGCTTAAGGTTACAGAAGAATCGTTGTATGTAGCCATAAATGCAGCAAAGCCAGGTGGTAGGGTCTCAGATATTTCACACGCGGTACAGAGTTATGTTGAAGCAAGAGGCTATAGTGTTGTAAGGGATTTTGTTGGTCATGGGATTGGTCGCTCATTACATGAAAATCCACAAATACCTAACTACGGTCTACCCGGTAAGGGAGCGCGGCTTAAACCTGGAATGGTTCTAGCAATAGAACCGATGATTAATGAAAGAGGGCATCAGGTTAAGGTGCTTGATGATGGCTGGACAGCGGTAACCTGTGATGGCGGACTTTCTGCACATTTCGAGCATACAGTAGCAGTCACCGAAAATGGCCCTGAAATTCTGACTATTATCTGACCCTATGCAGTCGAAAGGAAACTAGTATGAAAGTACGTGCATCAGTTAAGCGTATCTGTGTTAAGTGCAAGATTGTCAAGCGTAAGGGTGTAGTGCGCGTTATATGTGACACGCCGAAACATTCGCAGCGTCAAGGTTAAGAGTCAAAAGAGGAGGAGTAGACATTGGCACGCATTTCTGGAATAGACCTTCCAAAGAGTAAGCGGATAGTGATAGCGTTGACGTATATTTTCGGAATTGGCCGGTCAGCTGCTCAACTGATTCTTAAAGAGAGTAGTATCGACTTTGATACTCGTACTGATAAGCTGACTGAAGCTGAGGTCGCGCGGATTCGAGACTACATTGACAAGAACCTGAAGGTTGAGGGAGATCTTCGGCGTGATGTCTCAATGAACATAAAACGTCTGATGGACCTTGGTTGTTATCGTGGCCTTCGTCACAGAAAAGGGTTGCCGGTAAGAGGGCAGCGGACAAAGACCAATGCGCGAACGCGTAAAGGACCTGCTCGTACGGTAGCTGGCAAGAAGAAATAGTCTCGTAAAATGTGGAGGAACAATGGCAAGTCCGGCTAAGCGAGTAGTTAGGAAGAAAAAAGAAAAGAAAAATGTCCCAAGCGGGGTTGCCCATATACAGGCAACCTTTAACAATACAATGATTACCATAACAGATCCTGTTGGGAATGTTGTTGCTTGGTCTACTTCCGGGTGTAAGGGGTTCAAGGGATCCCGCAAAAGCACTCCGTTTGCAGCGCAGATAGCCGCAGAGGATTGCGCAAAAAAAGCACAGGAACATGGAATGAGGTCTGTTGAGGTTTATGTAAAGGGTCCTGGTTCTGGACGCGAGTCAGCGTTGCGAGCTCTTCAGGCAGCAGGTCTTCATGTTAGCTTTATAAAGGATGTTACACCGATTCCGCATAATGGATGTCGTCCTCCCAAGCGGAGAAGGGTATAAACAGATGAGAATTTCTGCTAAGGAGGTTTTGATTGGCTAGATATACTGGACCATCCTGCCGTTTGTGCAGGAGGCAAAATATGGAGCTCTTTCTTAAAGGTGAGCGTTGCTACACTGACAAATGTGCAATAAAGCGTAGGAATTATCCTCCGGGCCAGCACGGTCAAGGTCGGACAAAGGTGTCAGACTATGGGGTGCAACTTAGAGAGAAACAAAAAGTTCGCCGGATTTACGGCATCTTAGAAAAACAGTTTCGTACGTATTTTGATAAAGCTGACCGGATGAAAGGGGTAACGGGCGAGAACCTGCTCATTCTCTTGGAGCGCAGGCTTGATAAC
Organism: uncultured Geoanaerobacter sp.; assembly: GCA_964528055.1. GTDB lineage: Bacteria > Desulfobacterota > Desulfuromonadia > Geobacterales > DSM-12255 > Geoanaerobacter. The sequence goes on from CAZGQM010000025.1 coordinate 29,471, forward strand.
CTCGTTTATCGACTTGGGTTCGCATCTTCACGAATCGAAGCTCGTCAGCTCGTTAAGCATGGTCACTTTACGATGAATGGGAGAAAGGTCAATATACCTTCCATTTTAGTTAAGTCTGGCGATGTGATCGAACTTCGTGAGAAGAGCAGAAAGATCATACGCATAACTGATTCACTTGATAGTGTTGTACGTCGCGGCATTCCTCAGTGGCTAGAACTGGATAAGGACGCTTTTAAAGGCGTACTAAAGACCCTTCCTGTTAGAGAAGACATCACCATGCCTATTCAAGAGCAGCTGATTGTTGAACTCTATTCAAAGTAACAGCTACTAACCCTCACAGGGAGGAATCATGTATAAGAACTGGCGTGACCTCATACGCCCAAAGAAGATACAGTTAGAATCAGAAACACTTTCAGATACATATGGTAAATTTTACGCTGAACCTTTTGAGCGTGGATTTGGTACTACACTCGGGAATTCTTTGAGAAGAGTACTTCTATCATCTTTGCAAGGTGCAGCAATTACATCCGTAAAGATAAAAGGTGTTCTCCACGAGTTTTCAGCAATTCCCGGTGTCACAGAGGATGTGACAGATATCGTGCTGAATCTAAAGGGTGTGCGGCTGCGTATGCACGGATCTGAATCGCGTACAGTACGTATAATGCACAAAGGTGAAGGGAAGATCACAGCTGGAGACATTGTTGCTGATCACAACATAGAAATACTAAATCCCGAGCACCACATTGCAGTATGTTCAAAGGATGCAAATCTTGAGATTGATATGGTTGTAAAGATGGGCAAAGGGTATGTTCCTGCTGACAGGAATAGGGATGAGAAGGCTCCTGTCGGAACCATACCCATCGATTCGATTTTTTCTCCTATTACCAAAGTTAATTTTCAGGTTACGAATGCACGAGTTGGTCAAATTACCGATTTTGACAAGCTGACATTGGATGTTTGGACTGACGGGAGTGTCAAGCCAGATGATGCAATCGCTTATGCAGCTAAGATTCTAAAAGAACAGCTTACAATATTCATAAATTTTGATGAGGATGTTGAGCAACCTGAAGATCTTGAGCCTGAAGAGGACTCTGATAAAATTAACGAAAATCTTTATCGGTCAGTTGATGAGCTTGAACTTTCAGTTCGCTCAGCGAATTGTCTGAAAAATGCTGGTATCAAGCTGATCGGTGAATTAGTAATCAGAACAGAAGCCGAGATGCTAAAGACCCAAAATTTTGGTCGTAAATCGCTAAATGAGATAAAAGATGTTTTGGCAGATATGGGATTGTCACTTGGAATGAAACTAGATAATTTTCCAGATGAAGAAGTCATGCGCAGGCTGCGCGGTGAGCGCAAGGAAGAAGAATAGACGCCTGCGAGACCGTAATATAGAAAGGATCAGTAGTTATGCGCCACGCTAAGGCTGGTAGAAGATTAGGAAGAACAACAAGTCACCGTATAGCAATGTTTCGTAATATGGTAACTTCTCTTTTGCAACATGAGAAGATAACAACCACTGATTCAAAGGCTAAAGAACTCCGCCCCATAACCGAGAAAATAATTACTCTCGGTAAACGTGGTGATCTGCATGCAGTTCGCCAGGCTGCCGCGTACATACGCGACAAAAAGGTTGTTACTAAGCTTTTTGAGACAATCGCTCCTCGCTACAAGGATCGCGATGGCGGTTATACTCGGATAATCAAACTCGGGATTCGCCAGGGTGATAATGCTAACGTTTCTATTATCGAACTTGTGGAAGAGCAACTCGAGAAGAAGCCTGCGAAGAAGTCACCCGCGCCCAAGACTGTAACCCCTGCGGTAGTAACTCCAGTTTCGGTTGCAGTTGCTGCTACATCGCAAGCCGTAGAACCCACATCTGAACTGGTCGAAGCCCCTCTTACAGAGGTCACTGATCCAGCAGAGCAGTGCGAAGCAAAGGCTGATTGATCTGAGCACTTGTTACGTGAAAAGCTAAAGGGCCACCTTTATTTGGGTGGCCCTTTTTAGTATCATACTAAAATGTCCCTCTATATTATTCCACCATGCTCTATTTCCTTAGCTTCCTGCCAGAGCCGTTCCATTTCATCCAAGCCTGCATCCTTCATGAGAACTCCACGTTTATGAAGAGAATCCTCTATATGTGTGAACCTTACGTTGAAGCGGTTTATTGTTTTTCGCAACGCCTCCTCAGGATTGAGTGAGAGGAACCTGCCGAGGTTTACTATAGCGAAAAGCAGGTCTCCCAACTCAGCCTCCATCCCTTCCCGGTTTTCCTCGGCGATTGTCTCCTCAAGCTCCTGCAGCTCTTCCCCGATTTTTGCGATTACCTGATCTATATGCTTCCAGTCGAATCCGACACGCGCAGCTTTTTCCGTGATCTTCTGTGCTTTAAGAAGCGCGGGTAAATGAGGAGGCACGCCGGAAAGAGCAGACTTCCGTTCATTGCACTTTTCCTCTTGCTTGATCTTTTCCCAGTTTTCTATCTGTTCATCGCTTGTTAAGAGGACCTGGTTACCAAATACATGAGGGTGTCGTCGTACGAGCTTGTCGCAGAGTGTCTCAATTATATCATTTATGGTAAAAGCGCCTCGTTCTTCTGCAATCGACGCATGAAATACTGGCTGTAAAAGCAGATCACCAAGTTCTTCCTTCAGGTGATAATCATTCTTGGAGTCAATTGCTTCAATAACTTCATAACACTCTTCAAGAAGATATCGTTTCAGCGATTCGTGGCTTTGTTCAGCGTCCCAGGGGCAGCCGTCTTGTCCCCGGAGTTGCTTCATAATGCAAATCAGCCGGCTAAACTGCAGGTTATTCATGTCGGACTGCCTTCTTGTTAAGGCCAATGTAGGATTCAAGAAAAGTTTGCTTGTAATTCAAAAAACAACCCTGTTCAATGGACTCGCGAATTTCGGACATCATGTTTAGGTAAAAATGTACATTGTGAATGCTGGCTAATACAGCTGAAAGTACCTCATTTGCAGTAAAGAGGTGATGAAGATAGGCTCTTGTAAAATTACGGCAAGTATAGCATGTACAATTGGGTTCGATGGGATAGAAATCTCGCCTATAATTTTTGTTGGTTAACCTAATTCTCCCTCGATAGGTAAAAAGGGTAGCGCTTCTAGCGTAACGCGTAGGAATGACGCAGTCAAACATATCCATTCCGCGCTCTACACTCTCGAGGATATCTTCTGGAAGGCCCACTCCCATAAGGTACCGAGGCTTATTTTCTGGGAGAAAGGGCGCAGTCATGGATACTACCTTCTTGAGCAGTTCCAGTCCTTCGCCAACTGAAACTCCACCTATGGCATAACCAGGGAAGTCCATTGCGACGAGTTCGTTAGCGCACATGGCACGTAAATCCTCATATACGCTGCCCTGAACTATTCCAAAAAGTGCCTGATCCTTTCGTGTTTGTGCAATCTTGCATTGTTCCGCCCACTTGATAGTTTTTCGCGTTGATTGAGATGCGTAACTCTTATCGCACGGATATGGAATGCATTCATCAAATGCCATGATGATGTCAGCTCCCAAAGATTCTTGAATGGCGATAGCGCTACGTGGGTCGAGGTATACTTCTTCTCCAGTAATTTCATGCCTGAAGTAAGCCCCATCATTGGTAATTCTTTTATGTGGCAGTGAAAAAACCTGAAATCCTCCCGAGTCGGTAAGTATAGGACCGTTCCAACCCATGAATTTGTGGAGTCCCCCAGCTTTTTCCACAAGAGTCTCGCCTGGGCGCAGATGAAGATGATAAGTGTTACTGAGTATAATCTGTGCCCCGGTTTCCTTGACCTGCTCCGGAGTCATGGCCTTCATCGCAGCATGTGTCGCAACCGGCATGAATATGGGTGTTTCGATAGGGCCATGGGGAGTGAGAAGCGTGCCTCTTCTCGCAGATGATGAGGAGTCGGTTTGAATAATGGTAAAATGGTAGTTGCCTTTTTCTATAAAATGCATTAATTTTCCTTTCGGAAATGACAAGGTGCCATAATCCGGATAGAACTGAAACCCCTTATTAGCAGAATGTAGTCTAAAATGCAACTGCGCGACTAGCATGGATCTATGTGGATTTTTGTTGCATTTTGCCAAAACGGTGTTTAGTATACAGTATACAATAAATTATTAATATATTGCCGTAAAATCTTGTTTGACAAGTCCTATTGAACAACTGAAATCTGAAGTAAGAGGAGGATACTATGTGTGCAATCAATGAATGGCGAGCACCTCCATCAGGATCTCCACAACGCCGAAACCTTCGAAGAGACAGCGATTTTTGGTGATGGCGATAATCCGTCGGCAATATTATCAAAACTTGTAGCAGCAACAAAAGAAACCATCTCAGCAAAAGGATACCAATATGCAGATACTTACATCATCACTAGGCAGAAAGATTCTGATGGCGATCACCGGGCAACTTATGGTCCTTTTCGTTGTCGTGCATCTGCTTGGCAACTCCTCGATTTTCATTGGGGCAGACGGCATCAATGCCTATGCCAAGCATCTTAAAGACCTCGGCCCGTTTGTATGGGTTTTCCGTCTTGGGATGTTGAGCCTCCTTTCAGTGCATGCCATTTTCGGGATTATCCTGTCACTGGAAAATAGTGCAGCGACACCCCAGGCATATGCCGTTAAGGATCATCGCAAGGCAACATTCTCAAGCAACAACATGATTTGGACGGGCCTTCTTATCTTGCTCTTCCTCGTATACCACCTGCTCCAGTTCACCGTAAGGGTGACCCCGGATATCGTGCAAGGAGTTGATGCACTCGGCAGATTTGATGTGTTTACAATGGTTCTAACCAGCTTCCAGAAAGGAGGCATTGCAGCAATTTACGTGGGCGCAATGATTGTTCTTTTCCTCCATTTGAACCATGGGATCCAGAGTTTTTTCCAGACAATGGGGTGGAATACGGACAAGACGTTGCCAGTTTTCAGCCAACTGAGCAAGGTTGTCGCGTTGGTGTTCCTGGTCGGTTACAGCTCCATTCCCGTCTTTATTCTTACAGGCATTCTGAGCAAATAATAGGGGGTTCATAGTGATACTCGATGGAAAATGTCCAACCGGACCAATTGAAAAAACATGGGACAAGCACCGCTTTGATCTGAAGCTGGTCAATCCCGCCAACAAACGTAAATACAACATCATTGTCGTCGGCACCGGTCTGGCCGGCGGCGCCGCGGCAGCTTCACTTGGCGAGCTGGGCTACAACGTGCAGGCATTTAGTTATCAGGATAGTCCACGCCGCGCCCACTCCATAGCAGCACAGGGTGGTATCAATGCTGCCAAAAACTACCCCAACGACGGTGACTCGATATATCGCCTCTTCTACGACACCATTAAAGGGGGGGATTTTCGTTCGCGCGAAGCGGATGTCTGGCGTCTGGCCCAGGTGTCCAACAATATCATTGACCAGTGCGTAGCTCAGGGTGTTCCCTTTGGCCGCGATTATGCCGGATACTTGGATAATCGCTCATTCGGAGGTGCCCAGGTTTCCCGTACTTTCTTTGCCCGTGGACAGACGGGTCAGCAGCTGCTGCTGGGTGCCTACTCGGCCCTTTCTCGTCAAATTAAGCTTGGAACGGTCAAGATGTACGATCGTCGTGAGATGCTTGACCTGGTTGTTGTCGACGGCGTTGCAAGGGGAATTACCTGTCGTAATCTGGTGACCGGTGAAATTGAGATGTACGCAGCTGACGCGGTTTGTCTCTGTACCGGCGGATTCGTGAATGTATTTTACCTGTCAACCAATGCAATGGGTTGTTCGGTAACTGCTAACTGGGCTGCCCATAAAAAAGGTGCTTACTTTGCCAATCCTTGCTTTACCCAGATCCACCCGACCTGTATTCCGCAGGCCGGTGATTATCAGTCAAAACTCACGCTCATGTCAGAATCCCTGAGAAACGATGGTCGTGTCTGGGTTCCCAAGAAAAAAGAAGATGTCGGTAAGCGTCCTGATCAGATTCCTGAACAAGATCGTGATTATTATCTGGAGCGCAAGTATCCTTCATTCGGTAACTTGGCTCCACGTGACATCTCGTCTCGTGCTGCAAAAGAGGCATGCGATGCTGGTCTGGGTGTAGGCCCTGGCGGGCGCGGCGTCTATCTCGATTTCGCTGACTCCATCAAGCGGTTGAGTGAGGACACCATCCGTGAACGCTACGGCAACCTTTTTGAGATGTATGAGTGCATTACTGATGATAACGGATATAAGACGCCAATGCGCATCTATCCGGCCCCGCACTATTCAATGGGCGGTCTGTGGGTCGATTACAACCTGATGAGCAATATCCCCGGTCTGTTTGTACTCGGAGAGGCAAACTTCTCCGTTCACGGCGCAAACCGTCTTGGTGCTTCGGCGCTAATGCAGGGTCTTGCAGATGGCTACTTCGTCATTCCTTACACAATCGGCGGTTATCTGGTTACGGTTAAGCCCGGGGCTGTGAAAACAGATCATCCCGAGTTCAAAAAATCGTCTGCAGAAGTTACAGCGACCGTCAATAAGCTCCTGTCAATTAACGGCAAGCGGACTGTTACCGATTTCATGCGTGAACTCGGCTCGGTTATGTGGGATGAATGCGGGATGGCCAGAAGTGATGCCAGTCTCAAAAAGGCGATTGCAAGGATTCCTGCCATTCGTGAAGAGTTCTGGAAAAATGTCAAGGTTTCCGGCAGTGGCAACGAGTTGAATCAGCAGCTTGAAAATGCCGGTCGGACCGCTGACTTCCTCGAATTCGGCGAACTCCTCTGCCGCGACGCTCTTCATCGTACCGAGTCCTGCGGAGGTCATTTCCGTGTAGAATCACAGGAAGAAGATGGAGAAGCACGGCGTGATGATGCCAACTTCTCATATGTCGGAGCCTGGGAATTCAAGGGTGTAGGTAAGGAGCCAGAGCTGCACAAAGAACCGCTGAAATTTGAAAATATACATCTCGCTGTAAGGAGCTACAAATAATGAGCGATCACAGTACCATGACACTGACGCTGATCGTGTGGCGCCAAAAAAATGCCAACGATCCAGGCAAGTTTGAAACATTGACAGCAAAAAATATTACTGATCATCACTCCTTTCTTGAGATGCTAGATTGCGTCAACGAAGACTTGATCAATGCCGGCAAGGAACCAATCGTTTTTGACCATGACTGTCGCGAAGGAATCTGCGGCATGTGCTCGCAGGTCATAAACGGTAAACCGCATGGTGGCAGAGAAAAGACTACTGTTTGTCAGCTCCATATGCGTAACTTTAAGGATGGCGATACCATTTACATCGAACCGTGGCGTGCCCGTGCATTCCCTATCATCAAGGACCTTATAGTCGATCGATCGGGGCTAGACAAGATTATCCAATCTGGCGGCTATACTTCGTGCCATACTGGCGGAGTTCCCGACGGCAATGCTATTATGATTCCCAAACCGATCTCTGAAGAGGCGATGGATGCTGCTGCCTGCATTGGATGTGGTGCATGCGTGGCTGGCTGCCCCAATAGCGCCGCCATGCTCTTTACAGGAGCAAAGGTCTCCCAACTTGCGTTACTGCCACAAGGGAAAGCCGAGGCTTCAGAGCGGGTTCAGAACATGGTAGAGGCCATGAAAGATTGTGGCTTCGGTAATTGCACCAATCATTACGAGTGCCAGGCGGCTTGCCCTAAGGGGATTGACGTCAAGTTCATTGCTCGCATGAATCGTGAGTACATAAAGTCGCTTTTCGCGTAACGTCTTTTGTTTCAGTATAAACGAGGGGCAGGATGATTATTCCTGCCCCTTTTTTCATTCAGGTGTATAAATGTTTACTTTTGCCAAACTTATGTTTCGGTTCGAACTGGCAGGACCAGTGACAAATCGTTACGCACTCTTTAACATCAAGAGATTCTTCCCTAAGTTCTCTAGCACTTATCCGAACAACAGCCATATTGAGAGAGAGGCTCGCGAAAAAATCTTTGGGCAGACTCTTACACAAGATCAGTCGGCGCTGAAACGGTTTCAAAAACCACCGCTCCCATTCGCATTTACCTTGCCGGTTCTTCCGTTAAATCATAAAGGTTCACTTACTTGTGATATTGAGCTTGTAATGGCCGGTATAACCCTTAATTACAGCGATTGGGTAATAAGGGGGGTTGTCAGTTCTGTTAGTCAACTAGCGATTGAACAAGGATTCAAATCTAATATCATATCAATTACCTCTGAGGCACTCGATGGCTCCGGCCATCATATTTCACCTGATAACCCCGAGTTGACCCTTCTTTCTGGAGATAATTTCATCACTACATGTACGGATGCTGCAGAAACTGTCAGGGTGACACTGCGGACTCCCTTATATCAGAATCATAACGGAAAGCCGCTGCATTGTATGACGTTTCCGCAGTTTATACGGCCAATTATGCGAAAAATATCTTCTTTAGCTTACTACTATGGCGGGGTTGAGCTTGATATGGATTTCAAATGGTTGGCCGAGGGTAGCTTTGCAGTAGGAGTATCTGAAGATCGGCTTCGGTGGGAGTCATGGCCGAATGCAGGGAGCGGTCTGGTTGGGAGTATGATCTTTAGTGGCCCACTTCTGGAGTATCTGCCGTTTCTGTTGATGGGTGAGCAATTTCACATTGGGAAAAAAGCTGCATACGGTATGGGGGCGTATACCATTAATTGGTGATATCTGTGAAAAGTCATGAGTCGTTTGTGCTAATAGATAATGATATAGCCGTGATCTTGGGCGATCTTTGAGATTTCCAGGGTATCACTGATCTGATAATGAATACCTTCCAGGGTAAACGTATAGGATCCATCATCGTTCTTGACGGCACTGTCAATTAGTGTTTCAAAGAGAGCTGTCTTGATCAAAGCTGTTCCTCCTATTTGCGTAGTTTTTACCACAATATTAGCCCAAGCGTAAAGCATCCTTTTGCATAGGTTGAATGATTCAGATGCCGTGTCATACTGATCATTAATAATTTTTGGGGTGAATGTATGGATCTTAAACGTATGAGCGGAATTCTGCTGCATCCAACATCGTTGCCTGGTCCAGGAGGTATTGGATCATTTGGTATTGAGGCCCGTCAATTTGTAGATTTTCTGGCAAATGCCAAACAAACAATATGGCAGGTTCTTCCGCTTGGCCCAACCGGATACGGGAACTCACCCTATTCATGCTATTCAGCGTTTGCTGGGAACCCACTTCTGATTGATCTAAGGGCAGTTGTAGATGAGGGAGACTTGGTTGCCGAAGAACTATACGAAAATCTTCCAGAAGAACTGGTAGATTATCCACGAGTTGCCGAATACAAACTGAAACTACTACGCTTGGCAGCAGGACGATTCTTGGCCAGCGGCGATCTGGAGAGAAAGCGGGAGTTTTGGCAGTTTTGCGACGGGACTTTTTGGCTTCAAGACTATTCACTGTTCATGGCTTGTAAGGAGTACTTTCGAGGAAAGGGATGGAATCGCTGGCCAGTTGATCTGGTTCAGCGCGACAGGGAATCCTGTGAAAAATATGGAGAAAAGCTCGGTGTTGCTGTAGGTGAGCAGAAGTATCAGCAGTGGCAGTTTTTCAGGCAGTGGCGGGCTCTCAAAGGTTACGCTAATGCTTGCGGGATTACTGTTGTGGGAGATGCCCCGATCTTTGTAGCATATGACTCAGCCGATGTTTGGTGCAACCAACGGTTATTTCGACTTGATGACAAAGGAGTCCCTCTGGCTGTGGCAGGTGTCCCGCCGGATTATTTTAGTAAAACCGGTCAGCGATGGGGGAATCCTCTCTATAACTGGGAAAAGATCGCCTCTGATGGATATGCTTGGTGGATTGCTCGTCTTAGGAGCGATCTCGGGCTTTACGATGTTGTCAGAATAGATCATTTTCGCGGTTTTGAGGCGTGCTGGGAGATACCATACAGTGAGAAAACAGCTATAAAAGGGTGCTGGAAAAAAGGACCTGGGGAGAACCTTTTCAACGCTATTCAGCAAGCCATTGGCAATCTACCCCTTTTTGCTGAAGATCTTGGGGTGATAACTCCCGAGGTTGAGTCACTGCGAGATCACCTTGGGCTTCCTGGAATGAAGATCCTTCAGTTTGCTTTTGATTCCGGTGCAGACAATGCATACTTGCCCCACAATCATATACCGAACAGCATTGTTTATACTGGTACTCACGATAATGACACAACGCAAGGGTGGTTTGACGCCCTCAGTGACAGTCAAAAGCATCGGGTCTGCAAGTATCTCAGATGTGATCCAGGGGAGGTGCCATCCGAGATGATTCGTGCAGCATTCGCATCGGTGTCCCGCTATGCAGTAATCCCCATCCAGGATCTTCTTGGGCTGACATCGGGGTCGAGAATGAATGTTCCGGGGGTTGCAGTGGGTAATTGGGAGTGGCGCTTGGCTCAAGGAGCCCTTAACAGCGAGTTGGAGAGCAGTTTAAGGGATTTGAGTGAGTTGTACTATCGTTCAGCCAGTTGAAAAAGGGTTTTGGTAACAGTCTTCGATAAAAGACTATATCAGCGAAAAATCTATTGACAGAAAGGGCAGAGGTTGTTATAAACGCGATTCGATTAACGGTTGGCAGGA
>CAZGQM010000026.1:0-28193 GCA_964528055.1 uncultured Geoanaerobacter sp.
CGGTCGTTGCGGTAGACACGGACATCTTCACCCAGTTCCCCGAAGTACTGGACGATGTTGTAGGTGAAGGAATCGTAGTTGTCGATCATCAGGAGCATATTAACACTTAACCATTCGATTTAATTATTTTTGATGTATTTATCGTTAACCGGCACCCGCGAAGATACCCGCATTTTCTAGATGCCCGTAGTATCTTCAAGATGCGTCAGAAGGATATATATCATAATCGACAATTGGAATGAAACATAGAATGGAATAATAATTAGTCACACGAACGTTGCCCAGCTCTCCTTCACGGTTTGATGAGGGGGACACGTAAACTTCTCATCTACTCTACCCGGAATCTCGTATTGAGTTACCTCACAGGGGAAAGAGCATTTCTTCCACCATTTTTAAATTTTCCGACAGAGATCAGACTGACCGAATTTTTTTATACTATAACAATAGCAGCTACTTGCATATCTTACCCACTCTGGCCAATACTACAGGACTGTCGATATTTTTTACATATCATCACACCAGTAACTTAGCAGTTTAATTTTAATCAATGATTTCATGGCCATACCTCGATGGCACGTACTGTGCAACATACTTTATGTTAATTAAATAATTGGAGGTTCATATGTTCAAGATCAAATTTGTTGCAATTGTTGCCGCTGCTGTGCTTTTCAAGTTAGCCATTCCCACTGATGCCGATGCAACCCTTACCACATACGCTAATCGTGCAAGTTTTAATTTGAGCAATCCCGGAGTTGTTGTAGAGGGTTTTGAGAACGCACTTAGCACTTTTACCACCACGTTCTCCACTCCTCTTAACAGCAGTACAAATACTCCTGGCCTCTGGGCACCCGGCAGCATTCTCCCCGGTGTACAATTTCAGCTTACTAGCGGAAATGATGCCTATTTCGCCTCTCCCGGACAATCAAGCAACCCCACCAAAGCAATCGGTGTGAACACCCCTACATCTGCTGGCTGGGATATCCTCTTTAGTGCAGGCACTAGTGCTTTTGCTGTGGATATTTTCCAGAATTTTGGGGGCGGCACTCAATCTGGCAATACAATTGTCGAAAATATTGACATCTTTGGAGCAAGTGGTCTTCTGGGAAGTTTCACTACAAATATTCCGAGTGGTGGAGCCGGATTCTTCGGTATTTCGTCAAACCTGGACCTGATTACGAAAGTGACCGTGAACAATTTGAGCAGCTTCGATGTCATTGACAATGTGGCATTCAACACTGGTGCTGCACCAGTTCCCGAGCCGTCAACTATCTTACTGCTCGGTGCTGGCATAGCCGGTCTTGCCTTAGCCCGCAAGCGGGCCAAGAAGTAACCTTCTTCCAATACTTTTACCAGGTGGAACTCTTCAGGGTTCCACCTTTTTTTTACTCAATGCAGAATATGAAGGAGATCTCCCCCCGGAACAGATATCGTGCTAATCACCTAAACTAGCGCCTTTCGTCCCTGTTCCCTTATTCGTACCAAAAAGTTAGTAGCTTCAGCCATTGCTAGTTTCTGTTCCATTGCCTGTTCTATGAGAAGATCATTTGGTAACGCTTCGATCCCCACTACGTTCCGGCAATGTGACAGAGCCTGGCCGCGCATAGCATCAGGGCGGTATGCCGTAGGGGAATCTCTTTCATGATCTTTCCAAGGTATTAATCGTTCTGATTTGTATACTGTGCTCTCTCGGAAAATCGTTGTATGTTCTTCCTCTGTTTACTGAACAATTTCAGCATCCTTTCAGCCATTCCGCCTCAATACCACGCCATCAGATTATTTCACGAGATCCGAGAGACAGAGCACCGTCCAGTAAGGCGACACCATTAGCACCAGTATGGAGAATATATACGACGGCATGTAATAGAGCCCGCTCCGGAAGACCGTTCCGAGCGGGATTCCGGACATGCCTGATACGACATAGCAGCAGATGCCGATTGGAGGCATAATGGAGCCCATGGTGGTTACAATGGTTATCACCTGGCCGAACCAGATCGGGTCATACCCCAGCTGTGTCACCAGCGGATAGAAGATCGGGAGCGATACCAGCAAAAAGGCAAGGGCGTCCATGATACAGCCGCCGATGATGTAGCAAAAGAGAATGATCCAGAGCACCACCCAGCGGGGAAGCTGCAGAGTGCCTATCCATTCGGCGGTCTCTGCAGGGAGGCGGGTGACGGTGAGAAACTTGGCAAAGATCAGCGCACCTGCCACGATCATGAAAACCATGCAGGAGATACGCAAGGTGTCGACAAAAGCCCCCCCCAGTTTCTGCCAGGTTAGCTTGCGCCGCACTCCGCATATGATCAGGGCAAGGAAACAGGAGACCGCCGCAGCCTCGGTGGCCGTGACTACCCCGGTGAACAGGGCGAACATGATGATGCCGAACAGCACCAGGATGTCGATGGCCTCGGGAAGCGCCTGGAAACGCTCCTTCCAGTTGCTCTTAGGGCCGGCGGGACCCCAGTCGGGGTGACGCCAGCAGATTACCACCACCGTGGCCAAGATCAAAATGGTGAGAATGGCGCTCGGGATGATATTGCCGAAGAAGAGCTTGCCGATGGATTGGCCGGTATACAGTCCATAGACCACCAGTACGATACTGGGGGGGATCAGTACCCCCAGGGTGGCTCCGGCACAGACCGAACCTGCGTTCAGGAGCGGGTGGTACCCATACTCTTTCATGGCAGGGATGGCTACGGCGCTCATGGTGGCAGCGGTAGCGGTGTTGGAGCCACTGATGGCCGAGAAGGCGGCAGAGGCCATAACGGTGGTCATGGCCAGCCCGCCGCGGTAGTGTCCGAACCAGCGGTAGGTTGCAAAATAGAGGCCGTTGTTGTATCCGGCATAGTGGACAATCTCTCCGACAAAAATGAACAGCGGGATGACCGTCAGGCCATAGTTGGAAAAGCTGGCCCAGAGTTCACTCCCCAGCATGGAGCAGGCTGCGTCGAAGGATGTAGCGGCGGCAAACCCGAAGAACCCTACCAGCATCATGACAAAGGCGGCGGGTATCCTCAGGGAAAAGAGCATCAGGAGCATGACGGCAATGCCGGTAACTCCCATCATCGGTCCGGTCATGTCTTCTCCTCACTCTTGCGTAACATGACCCGAAACATCTGGAGCAGCAGAACCAGGGTCAACAGGCAAAAACCGGCTGCCGTGGCATAGACAAAGGGGTAGAATTTGAGCTGCAGGGTCTCGGACAGTTCGCCGCTCTCGCGCAGTTTATTCCCCCAGGCAAAGATCTGCCACGAGGCGATACCGAACAGCAGGGCAGCCAGGGCATCGCTCACCGCATCCAAGAGCCGCTTCACATTCGGCGGGAAGCGATCGGTCAGAATGTCCACCATAATATGATCGCGCCGGCGCTGGGTATGCGCCAGAGCACCCGCAGTTACCAGAGCCCCGAGAAAGGAGACGATCTCATAGGTGCCTGCGAAGGGTATCCCGAACAGGCGCATGGCTACATTGCCGGTGGCCAGCAGCACCAGAAGCAGCAGGGCGATGCCGCCGACAACCATGCAGAAACGGGAGAGATAGCTGATGATCAGTTCCATGGTAACCTTTTCTGTCAGATGACCCCCCCTTTGCTAAAGGGGGCTGCTTAGCCTACTTTTTATTCTTCGCGGGCTTTGCCGGCTTCTCGTATTTCGCCTTCAGCGCCTGCACATCGGCAACGATCTGCCTGCCGTTTAACCCCTGTGCCGAAACCTTTCGTATATATTCGTCGGTCATCGGGGCAAGCAGAGTTCCTATCTGCTTCTGATCAACCTCCGGCAGGGTATACTGCTGAAGCTTGTGCTCCTTGGCCGACCACGCCAGAGCATCCTTAACATGCTGATCAACATACTCGCCGGTCCAGACTGCCTGCTCACGTGCCAGGTCGTCGATTACCTTCTTCACATCCAACGGCAGTCCCTCCCATCTCGACTTGTTCATCACCACGGCAAAGGAGACTACCGGCAGGTTCACCACCGTGGCGTTGGGGGTGTAGGCAGCGAACTTGAAGTCCTGCAGGATTTCCATGGAAGATATCATCCCCTTCACCACCCCTTTCTGGATCGCCTCCGGGGTTTCGGACTGCGGCATTGCCACCGGTACCCCCCCCAGACGCTTCAAGACGTCGGCGCTTGTTCCTGCAACCCGCAGTTCGGTCCCCTTCAGGTCCTTCAGGGTTCTGACAGGCTTTGAGGTCATGATGTTGGTTGGCGGGCAGGTAAACAGTGTGACAATCTTTACCTTCTCAAACTCCTTGGGTTTGTACTTCTCTGCCAGGTCGAAAAGTACCTGACTGGCAACCCTTGCACTGGTGAAGCCGTGGTAGAGGTCCACCGCCTCGGATACCGGAAAGCGTCCAGGCTGGTAGCTCATGGCAAAGTTGCCGATATCGGCACTGCCTGCGGTAACACCTTCCAGCATATTCTTGGCGCCGAGGAGGGTCCCGCCGGGGAAGGTCTTGACCTTCACCTTGCCATTGGTCCGCTTCTCCACCTCCTTGGCCCACCGCTCCATCTGGACGCTCGGGAACGTGACAGCAGGAGGGAAGTTGGCGTAGGTGAGGGTGATGGTTTCGGCAGCCATCGCAGTAACGGCAGATAACAGGGTTAGGACCAGAGTGAGAAGATAGGTACGAAGTTTCATGGTGAACCTCCAGGATGCAGAATGTGCAACGTGTCGCGTTATTCAAACCGCCGGTTATCGAACATCCGCCGGGTCTTCTTCTCGGAACGGGGAAGCTCGCCGTAGGGGAGGAGCTCCACCTCGCAGGATACGAGCAGCTTGTGCTTGATTATCGATGAAATGGCCTTGGCTAATTGCGGATCAGAGGTCGGCAGGATATCTTCGGCCCGTTCCACCCGGATGGTCATGTAGTCCTTGCCATCAGGACGATGATCCAGAAGAACCTGGAACTCACTCCCCAGGCCATTGATGGACGACAGCAGCTCGTCGATCTGGCCGGGGTAGAAGTTGACGCCGCGGAAGATGACCACATCGTCGGAGCGGCCGAGAATCCGGTCATGACGCGGCAAAGTGCAGCCACAGGGGCAATCCCCCGGCAGCAGACGGGTCAAATCTCGGGTGCGATAGCGGATGAGCGGCGCCCCTTCCTTGCGCAAAGAGGTCACAACCATCTCCCCAATCTCACCAGGAGCCACCGGCTGAAGGGTCTCTGGGTCGATGATCTCCAGGATGTAGTAGTCGGCCCAGTAATGGATCGCGCCATGAGCCTCCGAATGGCTGCAGCCTAGGCCGATGCCCGGACCGTAGAGTTCGGTAAGTCCTGTGATGTCGTGAACCGATTCGGCACCAAGCGCATCGCGGATCTTGGTCAGCATCGCCTCGCTGGAGCGTTCGGCACCAAGGATTACCTTACGCACGGCAATCTGGTCCCGCAGCCCCCTTTTATGCACCTCTTCAGCCAGGAGCAGACCCATGGAGGCGGTGCAGCAGACCACGGTGCTCTGCAGATCCACCAGGAATCCGGCCTGCATCTCCAGGTTTCCCGGCCCCACCGGTATTGCCATGGCGCCGAAACGTTCGCACCCCAACTGAAACCCGGCACCGGCGGTCCAGAGGCCGTAACCGACACAGATCTGCACCCTGTCGGCAGCAGTCAGACCGGCCAGTTCATAGCAACGGCCAAACATGGCCGCCCAGTCATCGATATCTTTCTGGGTATAGCAGAGTATCTTCCGCTTGCCGGTAGTGCCGGTGGAGGAGTGCACCCGCACCAGCTGCTCGAAGGGGGCAGCCCGCAGCGGGAATGGATACCCGGCCCGCAGGTCGTCGGCTGAGGTAAAGGGGAGGCGCTGGAGATCGTTGAGAGAGGAGATGTCGGACGGAACGATACCGGCAGCCTGCAGGCTCTCCCGGTAAAAGGGGGACTCCTTATAGGCGTGGGCCACGGTCCACTTGAGGCCCGCCAGTTGATGGGCCTCCATTCCAACCGCATCGGATGCGGCGGGAGGAAAACGTTTCAGCATTGCATAACTCCAACACAGGGATTTGTCTGCCTACCCCCGCAGTCCGGCGGCCAGTGCAGCCAAGGCACCATCCAGCAGCTTCGGTTTGGCGGTCAGTTTCAGTCGGATTGCGGCCTCAACCTGCTCGTGGCTGCAGAAGATCAAACCCGGCTCAGCCAGTGCCCTGCCCAGCACAATCAGGTTGACTGCCTGGGGATTGCCGAGTGACAGCGCAGCAGCATCCGCATCGACCGTGGCCACCGTATGCCCGGTCTCGACAATCTGAGTCGGCAGGGAGTTGGCCACGATCCAGCTGTCCGGCCGCAGAAAATGACGATGCAGGGCGACCGTCTCAACCTTGAGAGAGAGAAGGCCATCCGCCTGCCCTGGCCGTACCAGCGGGCTGGAAAAGGCTCCTATCTTCAGGTGGGAGATAACGATCCCCCCTCGTTGCGCCATGCCGTGAGTCTCGGAGGTAAGGACCGACAACCCCTGGGCAATAGCCACATCGGCAAGCAGCCGGGTAATGAAGAGTATCCCCTGCCCGCCGACCCCGGAGATGATCAGCTGCTGCGCGATCATGGTTTGCCCTCCCCAATGCTGATCGCCCTGCTGGGGCAGACCTCAAGACAGACGCCACAGCCGCTGCAGATCATGAGATCCACCGATACCTTTGCGGCAACCGGATCATAGAGCAGTGCCGGACACTCAAACTGTTTGGTGCAGACCTGACAGCCGGAACAGGATCCCGCAGTGACAACGGCCTGCAATCGCTTCTGCTGCGTAACGCTCCGATCCACCAGACAGGGGCTCCTGGCAATGACCACCGCGACCCCTTCCGTACGGGCATACTCGACCGCCTCTTTCATGACGTCGCTGAACGCTGGCAGCTGCAGGGGATCGGCAGTACGACAGAACAGGACTCCGCACCCCCGCACCAACTCCTCGATGACGACCGGTCGCCCCGCCGGCGTTCCGTGGGCCGGGGTCGGCTGGTTTCCGGTCATGGCGGTGGTGCTGTTATCGAGGATGGTCAGGACGAAGCGCGCCCCCTGGGTAACGGCATCAACGAGAGGAGGGATGCAGGCATGGAAGAAGGTGGAGTCGCCGACGGTGGCAACGATATCCCGCTGCTGGCCGGTAACCCGGTGGGCCTGGTAAAAACCGGCAGCCTGCCCCACAGCTCCCCCCATGCAGAGGACGGTGTCAACCCCCCCCAGATTGAGTCCAAGGGTGTAGCAGCCGATGTCGGAAGGGTAGATGCCGCCTGGGGCAGCCTTCTTGATGGCGTAGAAACTGGCCCGGTGCGGGCAGCCCGGGCAGAGTGTCGGTCGGCGTCCGCCGCCGGAAGGTAGCGCAAGCTGTACCGGCACCGGAATGCCGGCAAAGTGCGCTACGATCCGCTCCATTATTTCAGGAAGCAGCTCGCCCGCCGCAGGGACTGCACCGCTCTCCTTCCCGCGCACCTTATGGCGGTCCCGCAGTTGCATTTCCATGACCCCGACGGTCTCTTCGAGGATCAGTATTTCATCATACGCAGCCAGGAGGTTTTCGATAAAAGCAGTATGGAGGGGGAAGGGCTGGATGACCTGGTAGAGCGGGATGATATCCCAGAGGCCGAGTCCTGTAACGACTTCCACGGCATGGGCTAAGGAGACCCCCGAAGCCACAATGGCCCGCCGACCGCTTGTATGCGGATTGAGAAGGCGCGGCGCAGTCGGTGCGTAGGCAGCGACGCGAGCCAGTTTATCGATCAGTTCCAGATGGAGTTTGTACCGGAAAACCGGGGTCGCAGCCCAACGAGCCGGATCTTTTTTAAATTCGGCTCTCCGGCCAAGCCGCTGCACCTCACCGATCTCCACATCCTGGCAGGCATGACAGACCCGGGTCGTCGGGCGGATCATGACCGGCAGGCGGAAGGTTTCCGAGAGTTCAAATGCCACCCCGGCAAGCATTTTTGCCTCGGCCGGTGAACTCGGGTCCAGCACCGGCACCTTGAAGAGCATTGCCATCAGGCGGGAATCCTGCTCGGTTTGGGATGAGTGGGGACCGGGATCGTCGGCGATCACCACGACGAAACCGCCGACAGTCCCGAGATAGGCGGCACTGGCCAGGGGATCGGCAGCAACATTGAGTCCCACCTGTTTCATGGCGGTCATGGCCCGAAGGCCTGTCTGGCTGGCAGCATAGGCGATCTCGAAGGCAACCTTCTCATTCACCGCCCACTCCAGATGCATGGGGAGATTTTCCGCCTGCTGGAAGGCCTGGAGTGCCGTCAGGATCTCGGAAGCTGGAGTGCCGGGGTACGAAGCAGCCACCATACACCCCTGCTCCACAATTCCACGGGCAATGGCCTCATTTCCCTGCATCAAAATCCTGCTGTTACCCTTCATACTCCCCCCGCAACATACTTTTGGTCGGCCAATATGAAGTCGGTAATCTGTACAGCACCAACTCAATCTTCAGACTGAACCAGGCACGAAAGCATTACTCGTATAGAAATGATACCGGGTACGTGAGAGCGGAGAACAATGATGGTTGTCGTTCATCACAAGGATTATTCGAGCCCCTGTTCAGCTGTTTCTATTGCCTTTACAACAGCCATGGCCTTATTCACCGTCTCCTGCCACTCGGCCGCCGGGTCGGAATCGGCAACGATGCCGGCGCCAGCCTGCAGGTGAATCCTGCCATCCTTCACAACCAGGGTCCTGATGGCAATGGCCAGATCCATATTACCGGAAAATGAAAAGTAGCCGACTGCTCCGCCATAGATCTCACGCCTCACGGGCTCCAGCTCATCGATGATCTCCATCGCCCTGACCTTGGGTGCACCCGAAAGTGTCCCGGCCGGGAAGGTTGCCCTCACCAGATCGAACGCGTCCCTGCCATCGGCAAGCTCCCCCTGAACATTGGAAACGATATGCATCACGTGGGAGTAGCGCTCGATCACCATCAGCTCGGTAACCTTGACAGATGCGGTTTTGCAGACCCGGCCCAGGTCGTTCCGACCAAGATCCACCAGCATGACATGCTCGGCCCGCTCTTTGGGGTCGGCCAGAAGCTCTTTTGCAAGCTCTGCATCCTCGTCTGCAGTGGCACCGCGTGGTCGGGTACCGGCAATAGGGCGGAGTTCAACCCGGTCACCCTCCTTGCGCACCATCACCTCCGGAGAAGCCCCTACCACAACGGTGTCGTCAAGGCGGAGGAAAAACATGTAGGGAGAGGGATTGAGGGTTCTGAGCACCCGGTAGATATCCAGCGGGTCGACCGTCAGAGTTCCCGAAAACCGCTGAGACAAGACGACCTGTATGATGTCGCCGGCCCGGACATACTCCTTTGCCTTACTGACCGACTGCTCGAACTCCTGGCGGGTGATGTTTGAGGCAAAGGAGACGCGTTCCGCAACCGGAAGGGAGGAATGGGCCGGCAGAGGCGCCTTGAGTTTGGCGATAATGGATTCGATTTTTGCGATTGCCTCTGCATAGACATCTTCAGGAGATCGGTCACTCTCAAGGTGTATATTGGAAACGACTTTTATCTTCTGTCTGACATTGTCGAAGATCAGGATCGTATCGGTGATGACAAAATAGCAGTCCCAGGCATCTATGATCGCAGGCTTGCCAGTGGGAAGATATTCGAAATGGCGCACCATGTCGTAGCCCAGATATCCCACAGCACCTCCGAAAAAGCGGGGGACCCCCTCGACCTCAACCGGGTGGAAGCGACCGAGGTACTCACGGATGAACTCCATGGGATCTGAAGCCTCAAACCTCCGTAGCGGCTCCCCCTGCTCGATCAGTTCAACGGTTTTGCCGCGGGAACGTATGATCACTGAAGGATTTGAGCCGAGAAAGGTATAGCGTGCCCATTTTTCCCCACCCTCGATGCTTTCCAGAAGGAAGGCATACTGGCCGTCATCGATCTTTCTGAAAGCACTTACCGGGGTATCAAGGTCTGCCATGATCTCGCGATATACCGGGATCAGGTTTCCTCTGCTGGCAAGCGCTTTGAAGGTTGGGAAATCGGGATACAGCATCTGGTGCTCCGGGAAACCGGCAAAGACCGGGTATTGCAAGCAGGAAAGCCGCCAAAGGCCTGAACGGTAAGGCGTTAACGTACCACAGCGGATCAGCAGTGTCAAGGTCAGGCAGGGGGGATCTACACTTCGGAGAGTTCCGTGAAATTCTGTTCCGGGAGGGTGAAATAAAACGTTGCGCCGAACCCAATCTCACTATCGGCCCATATCTTACCTTGATGGCGATTAATAATCCGTTGCACGGTGGCAAGGCCGATTCCGGAGCCTTCGAAATCGTTTGCGTGATGGAGGCGTTGAAAGGTTCCGAATAACCGGTCCGCATAGTTCATATCGAAACCGACACCGTCGTCTTTCACAAAGAATACCTTCCCCGCCTCCTGTTCAATGCAGCCAAACTCTATCGTCGCTGTATCCTTCTTGCCGGTATATTTCCAGGCATTGCCGAATAGGTTCACAAGCATTGCCCTGAGCAGACGTGGGTCTCCCCAGGCTATCACATCCTCGGCGATCCTGAAGTCGACATCACGAGCAGGGTTTGATTCCTGGAGCTCATCGCAGACCTCTCGGGCAACCTGGGTCAGATTAACCTGGCGGCAAAGCATATCACTTCTTGAGACCTTAGAGAGGCCGAGCAGATCGTCAATGAGCATCGACATCCGGTTACTCGCTCGACAGACCCGGTTCAGATAGTCCCTGCCATGATCTTCAATATGATCAGCGCACTCTTCCATAAGGAGTCGACTGAACCCTTCGATGTGACGCAGCGGCGCACGCAGATCGTGTGAAACCGAATAGCTGAATGCCTCCATCTCTCTGTTTGCAGACTCCAGCGCCTGCGTCCGCTGTATGAGATCCTCGTTGAGCCAGATTACCTCTTCCTGTGCGGCGGTTCTCTGGCGAATTTCCTCCCTCAAAATCTGGTTTGCCTCGGAAAGCTGACGGGTCCGCTCTGCCACCCGGGCCTCAAGCTCGATATTGAGATTACGGATTTCATCCTCCTGCCGACGATGTTCGGTCACCTCGCAAACCACCTCCACAGCACCTATGATGGCCCCTTCGAGGTCGCACAGAGGTGATGCAGTGATCTCGAAATAGCGTAAGCCACTGGAGAATTGCACCTTCCGTTCTGTTCTGTGAATTCCTCCATCCTCGAATGACATGGCAACCGGACAATCCTCACAGACCGTACTCCGTCGCTCGTACGCTTCAAAACAGTATCGCCCCGCAGATTCACCGAAAAGCCGATGTGACATGGGGTTCTGATACAAGATGCGATAGTCGGGATCCTGAATGGAAACACCGACGGGCATGCAGGAGAAGATTGCCTCAAGCATGTTCATATTGAGTAGTGGCTCATCTTGACTTTGAGGGGATTCAACTACCTGCCGGCAAAGCTCTGTCATGGCATGCTGATCATTTCGTTCAAGCAAAACCTGCTCCCGATCAAACAACGTGTGGGTCATTACCTTCCAGATATTCAGCCGCAGACTAAATCTCATTAACTAGGTGATCGTTACTGTTTACCAGAAAAAAATAAAAATTCCACTTATGGACGAAAAAAACATGCTATCTCGTCCTTCCCTCTTGCAATGTGACGACACAATCATTAGTTTTATATGACCCTGCATGAAGCATACAACAACAAAAGGAGAACCAGGCAAAAATGTCCAAAACCACCAAACAGTTTCAGACCGAGGTTCAGCAACTCCTGGACCTTGTAATCCACTCCCTCTACTCGAACCGTGACATATTCCTCAGGGAGCTGCTCTCAAACGCTTCGGACGCCATAGACAAGGTACGCTTCGAATCACACTCAAGCGAAACCTTGCTGGAAGGGAATTCCGACTGGAAGATCAAGCTGATACCAGACAAGGCAGCCGGCACCATTACAATCAGAGATAACGGTATCGGTATGAGCATACCCGAGGTCGAGGAGAACATTGGCACCATCGCCCGCTCTGGGACCAAGGCCTTTATGGAGAGCCTGAAAGGGAAAAACCTGGCCGACAACCCGGAAATGATAGGTCAGTTCGGAGTCGGATTCTACTCCTCTTTTATGGTAGCCGACAAGGTAGAGATTATCACCCGCAAGCCAGGCGACTCTTCTGCAGCCTGCCGCTGGGAATCTACCGGAGACGGCACATATTCCATAGAGGAGGCAACCAAGGAGAGCCGTGGAACAGATATCGTTCTCCATCTCAAGGAGGATATGCGGGACTATCTTGACGAGTGGAAAATCAAATCCATCGTTAAAAAATACTCTGATTATGTCCAGTACCCTATCTGCATGGATATCACCCGTACTGAGCCCGCCAAGGGTGCTGACGGCAAGGTAATCGAGGGTGGTGGCGACATCGAAAAAACCGTCGAAGAGACCCTCAACTCCATGAAGGCGATCTGGACACGCCCCAAGAGCGAGATCACCGAAGAGGATTATGAGGAGTTCTATAAGCATATCTCCCACGACTACGACAAACCATTACGGACCATCCACTTTGCAGCCGAAGGGACCAGCGAGTTCCGTTCCATTCTCTACATCCCGTCACACAAGCCGTTCGATCTCTTCTATAGAGATCAGAAAAAAGGGGTACAGCTTTACGTACGCAGGATCTTTATCACTGATCACTGCGAAGAGCTTCTCCCCGACTATCTCCGCTTCATGAAAGGTGTGGTCGACTCCAGCGACCTGCCACTCAACGTTTCCCGGGAGATTCTCCAACAGGACGTTGAGATCAGGCGGATCCAGAAGAGCCTTGTAACCAAGATACTTTCAACACTTACCGAAATGAAAGAAAAAGAGCAGGACGAATATCTGAAATTTTACAAGGAGTTCGGGGCGGTCATGAAGGAGGGGCTCCACGTTGACTACCCAAATCGTGAAAAACTCCAGGAACTGCTTCTTTTTGAAAGCTCCAAGAGCGAATCAGGTACATTCGTCTCTCTCAAGGAGTATGTTGAGCGGATGCCTGAAGGGCAGTCAGAGATCTACTTTATCACCGGAACCTCACGCGTGGCAGTTGAGAACTCCCCGCACCTTGAGGCTCTCAGGAAGAAAGATTTAGAGGTTCTCTTTCTCACCGATCCGGTTGACGAATGGGTAGTTCAGTCCCTCCCCGAATACGATGGGAAGAAACTCAAGGCCATTGACCGGGGAGACATTGAAATTGAGAGTGAAGAGGAGAAGAAGGCGAAGGAGGGGGAGAGGGAAGATGCCAAGAAGCAGTATCAGGAACTTCTTGACTTCATCAAGGAGAAACTCGACGACCGGGTAAAGGAGGTACGTCTTTCGCACCGGTTGACAGACAGCGCCTGCTGCCTCGTGGCTGATGAATTCGGATTGAACGCCAATATGGAACGGATCATGAAGGCGATGAACCAGGATATTCCCGAATCCAAGCGGATCCTGGAACTGAATCCCGACCATCCACTCATGGGTATCATGGCAGGCATATACGGCAAAAACAAGGCCAACCCTCGCCTGGCAGACTACTGCGAACTGCTCCTTGACCAGGCGCTTCTGACGGAAGGCTCCCCACTCAAGGACCCGCTCCGGTTCACCAGACTGATCTCCGAGTTGATGGTAGTCGACGGGAAAACCTTGGCCGATCAGTGATAACATGCTGTAAATTATAGCATTTATCAGGTTTTAACCATTTTATTCTTGACTTGCATTTCTCATTAAACTATAGTCGCATCTATTGTAATCAAAACTAAGCAGTAGATATACGACAATACTAAACCACCTGCGAGGGTGGGACGGAAAGCCCACAGGGTCTCACTGAGACAGCCGGGTCGCCGAAATATCCTACAAGATATGACAGGCGACCCGGCTTTTTTTGTTTTCAGAATGGTCCGGCAAGCGAGTCCCAGTACAAGGAGTCATTCGATGGCACTGAAAAATAACATCCCTTCCATAGCAATATTTGTCGAGTTCCTCGCCGGCTCAGGGCTCGCTATCTTTTTCCACATGGTCCTCAAGAACGAAAGCGCTGCCTATATCATCTTCGGAATCGGCATCCTCCTCTCTCTGGTCACCTACCTTGTGCGCGAAGAGATCGAAAAAACCAAGGAAACGCTTCTTGAGCAGTATAACCTGGCCCACGAAATACCCTTCGCCATAGCCCGGATAAGCAACCCCGAATGTCAGGCCAAGGCTCTGGAACTCCTGGCCGTCGCCAAGCGGACCATCGCAATGCTTCAGCAGGGATATATCCCGATGGACGAACCCGAATTCTACCTGGAAGGGGCCAAGCTTTCAGACCAGGCTACTCGCAAGATCAAGGCCGTAGACCCGCTGACCCCTGGATGGGGTACACGCGGGGCACTGCTCAACTTCTACCAGGCCAATCTTCGCGCCATGGATCGCGGCGTCAAGATCACCCGGATATTTGTCATATCCCGTGAGGAGCTGACAGACCCTGAGGTTCAGAAGGTGCTGATCGCGCAGTACAGGGACAACATCGATGTCCGTGTTGTCTATCGCGACGAACTGCCAACAGTCGGCGATTTCAGTGGTCGTGATACCAACAGCCCCTGCGACCTGGCCATCTATGACGATCGGACCGTGTCTGAAGTTTTCCCCCAAAGTGGCAGGTATTTCGGAAGAAAGACCAACGAAACTGTCGAGGTTGCAAAATACCTTCACCTCTACGACCTGATCGAGCACAGTGCTCACCCGGTTCTCGAAGAGGGGGAGCATATCATACTTGCTGCGGATGCACTGGCGATGGCCTCTTGATTCGTAACAATACCCAGGCAACGTAACATCTAACCCAAAAGGAGAGCTGCATAGAGAGAACAAGACCATCAGATATCGCGCTTTCCCCTGTCATCTGAACAGTGTGCAGACAGGAGAACATAGACAATACGGTAGACGATAATACTAAACCATCCGTGAGGATGGGGCGGAAAGCCTAAGGGTCTCAATGAGACAGCCGGGATGCCGAAATGCCCTCACATTCGGCCCCGGCTGTTTTTTATTCACAACGGGGTAAGAAAGGGGGTGATGGACAGAACCCAGACTATCCTTAACCAGATCCGTGAATTTCCATTTTTTATTATTTAGTAACACGCAACAGAGATTGTACGGAGGGAACCTATGTATATCAAACAGATCAGCAACGTCATTACAGTCATATCAATCATTGCCGGCATATCGATCATATCAGGATGCGGCGGCGGGTCAGGCCCCAACGGACAGCCGACTTCAGGAGTTACCACCGGTGTCATTACTGCCACCAAAGACAATTCCACCGGCAAGGAGATAGCCCTTGCGGGGGTAGCAACAAGCGGTTCAAGCATCTCAATCAATGGAGTTGATTACTCCATTGAAAGTACCAGCAACATCATAAAAGACGAAGACGATGATAGCCTGGCTCTCGGCATGGTGGTAACCGTAAAGAGCCATGAAAAGAGCCCCGGCGGTGTAAGAAGAGCCGATGAAATCCGCTTCGAACATCTACTTAAGGGGCCAGTCTCTGCCATCGATCCAGCCGCAGGTACCCTGACAGTCCTGGGTCAGACAGTGGAAACATCCACTAGCACCATCTTTTCCGGTATAAACGATTTAAACAACATGGCCGTACGTGATATGGTCGTGGTAAGTGGTTATTTTGATGCAGACGGTCGGATCCAGGCAACCAGGATTGGTCGAAAATCCAACCCGTTCATTGCCAACATCACCCTGGTCAAACTCAACGGCACTGTCTCGTCGGTTAACGGTCAGACTCTAACCATAGGGGACTTAACGATAACCAGCGTCCCTCCCCTCCCGCAACAGCTGGCAGTCGGCTCGCAGGTCAAGGTAAAGGGGACGATCAGCGCACCCGCAGGCCCTCTCATCGCCATGAAAGTAGAGTTGCATACCCCGGATCTGGACGAAGCCGACCACGCAGAGGTAGAGGGGATAGTTGCCAACCTGTCGACAGCGGACAGCACCTTCACCGTCGGGGGGCTCTCAGTGGTGGCAACGATACTGAACCTCTCAGGTCTGGCTGAAAACGACTGGGTAGAAATCGAAGGGCGCTTGGTCAACGGCGTCCTGCTTGCGGCAGAGATTAAAATCAAGAAGCACGGCAAGGGGCGCATATCGAATCCTGCTCCTTCGCCAAGTCCAACCCCCAATCCGGCCCCAGCACCATCACCATCTGCAGGACAGGTTGTGTACAACAGCAACTGCGCCGGTTGTCACACTCTGACCGGCAGCACCATCATGAACCTTGCCGGCAAAGGGGCCAAAGTCAGCCAGAAATACCCGACTGCTGACCAGACCGGGCATAATGGCAAGATCCTTACCTCCACCCAGATTGCAGATCTCTCCGCATTTCTGAATGCGCAGGTAACTTCTACCCAGACTCCGACACCAGTACCAGCACCATCTGCGTCGGCAGGGCAAACGGTGTTCACAGTCAACTGCGTTGCCTGTCATTCCCTGACTGGAGCTTCACTCATGAACCTCAGCGCAAAAAGCGCGCTGGTCAGCTCGAAATTCCCGACAGCAGGGGCTTCAGGGCATAAGGGCATTACACTTTCATCAACTCAGATCGCAGATCTGAAGGCATATCTCAATTAGTTGCAAATCGTACGGAAAGGGCCTGCAGCTGCAGGCCCTTTTCCCGTTTCAAACATCACTTCTTCAAACTTGCTTCCTGAGTTCCAGAGCCAAATCATAGAGTGCGCTGCGACTTTTACCGGTCGCTTCTGCAATCCGACGGGCAGCATCCTTGACCGTTGACCCCTCTTCCAGAAGATCTTTCAGCATAGCTTCAAGATTCGGTTGAACAGCCGCTATCGGTGATTCAGGCGGCGCCACAAGCACCACTACCTCGCCACGTGCAGGGGTTTCGCTGAAGCGTTGCGCAAGCTCTGCCAGAGTGCCGCGGGTAAACTCCTCAAAGAGCTTGGTCAGTTCACGCGCAACCAATCCCTCTCTCTCACCGAAAATATCGACAAGGTCGCGCAGCATGGAAATAAGTCGGTGAGGTGCCTCGTAGAAGACCAGCAGGCGGCGTTCTACAGCCAGTTCCCTGAGACGCTCACGCCGTTTTCCAGACTTTGCCGGCAGAAACCCTGCAAAGGTGAATTCGTCGGTAGGCAATCCGGATGCAGAGAGTGCCACCATGGTGGCTGAAGGACCGGGTACGGGCACTACACGGATCCCCTCCTCTGCAGCAGCTCTGACAATCCGATACCCCGGATCGGCGATGCAAGGGGTTCCAGCATCGGTTATGAGTGAAACTGTATGTCCGGACTTCAAACGCTCTATCAGCTGGGGGGTCTTCAATGACTCATTGTGATCATGATAGGGAGTGAGAGGGGTTGAGATGCCGAAATGGGTAAGGAGCTTCCGGGAGTGGCGGGTATCCTCGGCAGCAATCAGGTCCGACTCCTTTAAGATACGGACCGCCCTGAAGGTCATATCCTCCAGGTTGCCGATGGGGGTTGCAACTATGTAGAGGGTGCCTGATTGCATAATTCTGTCTCAAGGAGCGCGATTTATTCGCAGGGTCAAGGCGGAAGAGATCCGACGCGGAGGCGTACACGAAAGTACGCCGCACAAGGAGTAGCGAAGACCTGCGCCGAGATTGCAGAAAAGCCTCGCTCCTATTTACCCCAGTCGCGGGAGTATCTGAAATCGCGGTCGATGGTCCGGTTGGAAACCTTGGCGATCACCGGGAGGCGGCGTTTGAAATGTGAATTCTGGACCTTGTAGTATATCTGGGTTATGAAATCCGGTTCAAAGCCGTGCGCAAGCAGCTCATCGCCGCTCATGCGGAGATCAATCATCTTGTAGAGGAGTTCGTCCACTGCGCGGTAGGTAAAACCGAGCTCCTGCTCGTCTGTCTGACCGGCCCACAGGTCTGCGGATGGCTTCTTGTCGATGACTACCGCAGGAACACCGATCTCCTCGGAGAGCTGCCATACCTGAGTTTTATAGAGGTCGCCAATGGGGTTCAAGGCACTTGCCATGTCGCCGTAAAGGGTTCCATATCCGAGCAGCAGCTCTGTCTTGTTACTGGTGCCGAGAACCAGGGCCGATCGGGCAGCAGAGTGGTCGAAGAGAATGGTCATCCGCTCGCGTGCCATCTTGTTTCCGCGACGCATGGAATCTGCATCCGGAAACATATCGAAATAGGCATCCACCATCGGGGTTATCTCTATGGAGTGATGTTCGATACCGAGTCCTTCCGCCACGAGACGTGCATGCGCTTCACTCTCGGGATTGCTTGCCTTGTACGGCATTATAATGGCCAGGACGTTCTCCCGCCCAAGGGCCTCAGCCGCCAGATGGGCCACCAGTGCAGAATCGATCCCGCCGGAGAGCCCCAGCACCGCCCTCTTGAGGCCGACCTTATGAACCTCCTCGCGGAGAAAACCGACCAGTATTTGGCGGACCAGCTTCGCGTTAATGGCGAGTCCTGTTGCCTTAGTGCGTTCAGTCGACATCGCTCGCCCCCCGTGTCGCCTTGATCCGACTTAGTTCCCCCAAGGTAAGGTTAAGATTCTCGTCCCGAAGGAGCGGAGCAGAGATCCGCTCACGCCTGAGTTCACCCTCTTCAACCTTTGTAACGACCATATCCTCATCCAGGAGCTTCCCTCTTACAGCCAGATCGCCACACGGCCTGACCACTTCCGAGCCGCCCCAGAAATTGACCCCGTCTTCGTACCCGACCCGATTGCAAAAGAGGACCCGACAGGAGAGAAACATGGCGGTGGTAGAGGTAAGCCGCTGCCAGGCCTTTGCAGATCCCAGCCCCTCTTCGGATGCAACCCCACGGCCGGGACTGCTCGACAGGCAGAGAAGCGTTGTTGCACCTTCCATGGCCAGTATGTAGCTGGCCGAGAGGTGCCACATATCCTCGCATACTAGCATGCCGAATCGTCCGAATTTCGTGTCAAATGCGCGAAAGCGATCACCGCAGGCCAGATAGCGCTGCTCGTCGAAAAGCCCGTACGTGGGGAGGTAGACCTTGCGGTGACGGTGACGGATAGCGCCGTCTTCAAAATAGAGGGCGGTATTGAAGAACCGATAGTCTCGCGAGACCTCCACCAGTCCGACAGCGATGCTGATCTGTCGGGAGAGTGCCGCCAGCTGTTCGATCTCGGGGGAGTTTATGGAGAGGGCTACTTCGGGCACCAGATCCTTCAGGAAATAGCCGGTGAGCGCCAGTTCCGGGAAAAGAACCAATTGGGCGCCAGCAGCAATGGCGCGCTCCACGGAAGCCACGATGTCGGCCAGGTTATCGGCAACACAGCCTAACTTCGGTTTTATCTGGGCAAGAGCAACGGTGAAGTCCATGGAATACTCCGTAATTTTTGCCTACGTTACCACAGGAATGAGGCGTTTGCAATGGCCGCTCCTTGTCAATAGGCAAGATCGAAGGCATTGCGGATATGCTCGATGGCAGGTTCTGAATCAGCTCTGAGCGTAATCGCCACAACATCGAAACGGGCAGCCGCATCATGAAGTTTGTGCTTAGACAGCCAGGTAAGGGCCGCCTTCATGATCTGACGCTGTTTGAACGCAGTAACGGCAAGCTGCGGAACGCCGAATGAAAGGCTGCGGCGGGTTTTTACCTCCACAAAGATAACTGTGCTGCCGTCCTTTGCGACGATATCAACTTCGCCCACCTTGCAGCGAAAGTTCCGTTCGAAAATACGGTACCCCTTGGCCATCAGGAAGTCAGCAGCCAGTTCCTCTCCATATGCACCCAGCGTTTTGTTGTCATGAGGCTTTTCCATATGGTTCCCTGTTACTACTTCCCACCTCTAATCCCCAGCTTTACGTGTTCCCTGACCCCGCGGAAACTCTTCCTATGGATGGCACAAGGGCCAAGAGCCGCAATAGCAGCAAGATGTGAGGCAGAGCCGTATCCTTTGTGCCCGGCAAAACCGTAGCCAGGATATCTCCGGTCATACTCCTCCATCAACCGGTCCCTTGTCACCTTGGCTATGATAGAGGCTGCGGCAATGGATGCGGAAAGGCTGTCCCCCTTCTTGATGGTCTTCTGCATAATGTTTATGGGGATGTGGTTGATGCCGTCAATCAGGAGATAATCCGGGGAGGGTTCAAGAGCGGCCACCGCCTGCCGCATGGCAAAAAGCGTGGCCTGAAGGATATTTATCCTGTCGATCGATTCATGGTCTGCCATACCGACGCCGATGGCCATGCTAGATGCCTGGATTTCTTCAAAAAGGGAGTCGCGTCGGGAGGGAGAGAGCTTTTTGGAGTCGTCGAGCCCGGGAATCACCACGTCAGGCAAGAGGATCACTGCCGCGGCCACAACAGGTCCAGCCAACGGACCGCGGCCTGCCTCATCTATACCGGCTATGATCCGGTACCCTTGACGACGTACAATAGTCTCAAAGGCAAACAGGTCACGCTCTGTATCGTCTGTTTCAAAGAGGTCGAGATTCATCGAATCCCCAACATATGAAAAAAGCCCCGGTTGTCTCCCGGGGCTTTTCATCACTTGGCAACAGCTACGTACTTCTTCTCGCGAATCCTAGCCGCTTTGCCGCGCAGTTTGCGCAAGTAGTAGAGCTTGGCGCGACGGACCTGCCCGCGTGTAATCACCTCAATAGTCTCTATGGTTGGAGAGTGAATCGGGAAAACCCTCTCCACACCAACGCCGTTGGAGATCTTGCGAACCGTGAACGACTCGCGGATACCACCGTTCTGTTTAGAGATCACAACTCCCTGAAAAGCCTGGATACGGCTTTTGTCTCCTTCAACGATCTTAACGTGTACTTTCACGGTATCGCCCGGTTTGAAGGGGGCCACATTTTTTTTCATCTGTTCCATTTCAAGATAATCTATTCTGTTCATCTTTGTCCTTCCTCCTCTATGATAGCTTTTCTTTGTTTGTTTCGTTTCAGGATGCTACGAGTTATTACCTTCCGAACAGTCGGTCCAGATATATGGAAACTGCCGAACGGACAGAGAGATGATTATAGTCACTGTTCCCCTGGATCGGCTCAAGCACCAGATCCGCACGATCAAAAATTTCCTGTGTCAGTCCCCATCCGGTACCGAACATCAGCAACAAGGGGTTCTCCTGATCGTGCAACAGGCCTAAGAGCTGGGATGTACCAACTGCATCTGTCCTGCCCCTTGCGCCGGTTACTGCAAGTAACGGACGGTTTCCGAATACCTCCGTCATTTCGGCCACTGCATCGTCAATGGTCGATACAATCCGCATTGACTCCATCGCCTCTTTGCGGTTTGCGTTGTAACCTGCCCCCCACCCTTCCAGCCAGTGCAGTCGAATCCGCTCAGCAAGCGCATGCTGGAGTGGAACAGGTGTCACCACATAGTAGCGGCAGAGCCCAAAGGTTCGGGCCGCCCGTGCTATGTCGTGGAGATCGAGATTGGTGACAGCCGTTGTAACAACTCGCCGGTTCTTGTCGTACACCGGATAATGTATAAGCGCAATGGCAACCCGTCCGGCCTGGGGGGTGTCAATGGACATTGTCACTCCCCTTGGACTGTTCAACCAATTCCTGTTCAGCCGTCGTAAGCTCAACCCGCGAAAGGAGCTCAGGGCGTGCAGCAAGGGTCCTGAGAATCGACTGTTGGCGACGCCAGAGTGCGATCTTACTGTGATCTCCGGAAAGCAGGACTTCAGGTACCGCTAAACCTCTAAACTCAGGGGGCCGAGTATACTGCGGGTACTCCAGAAGGCCGTCTGAAAAGGATTCGTCATGGGCCGAAGTGTCACAACCAAGGACGCCGGGCACCAGCCTCCCAACCGCATCGACGATGACCATGGCAGCAAGTTCACCACCGGTCAGGACAAAATCACCAAGCGAGACCTCATGGTCGATGCAGAGCTCTGTAACCCGCTCATCCACACCTTCGTAACGACCGCAGACTATGATCAGCTCGGGCTTCTCTGCCAGTTCTGCCGCGAATCGCTGTGTGAAGGGAACGCCCCGCGGAGAAGTAAGGAGCACCGTTGCATCGGGTCGCTCACTCTTGACATGCTCTATACATGCGACGAGCGGCTCCACCTTCATGATCATCCCGTCTCCGCCTCCATAGGGAGCATCGTCCACTGTCTTGTGACGGTCGGTGGCGTAATCCCGGATGTTATGTATCCTCATCCGGAGTAATCCACGGCCGATTGCGCGACCGATAATGCTCTCGTCCAACGGGCCGGTAAACATGCCGGGGAAAAGTGTCAAAACATCAAATTTCATAGATCGAGAAGCCCTTCCATCGGGCTTACCTTCATTGTTCCTGCGGTAAGGTTGATCTCCCTGACCACATCCTCAAGGGCGGGAATCATATACTCCCGCTTCCCGCTCCTCACAACATAGACATCATTGCTGCCGGTGGCGAATATTTCAGCCAGCGTGCCAAGCTCCTCGCCGCTCTCCATGAGTACGCGGAGCCCTATAAGGTCGTGCCAGTAGTATTCGTCATCTTCAAGTTCAGGCAGCTGGCTGCGCTGCACCACCACTTCACGCCCGACTAGGTGATTCACGGCATTGATGTCATCGTACCGGCAGAGCTTTACCAATGCTTTGCCGCTATGTACCCTTACCGAAGCAATCGGTAGTTCCTGCAGTTCTCCCTGAGCCCCCCGAAGATGCAGCTCACTAAGACCGATCAGGGTATCATACTCGCCTGAATAACAGACGACTCGCAATTCACCTCTGATCCCGTGGGTACCTACCACCTTCCCCAGAAGAATCAGATCGTCACCTTGCCCCATCACTCGACAATCTTCAGGATCGCCTTCTTGTTGTCCTTGGTAGAAACAGCATTGAGCAGCGTCCTTACAGCCTTTGCGGTACGACCTTCCTTGCCGATGATCCTACCCATATCCTCCTTGGCCACCGTCAGCTTGATCACCAAGGTGTCCTCCTCGAACTCCTCGCTGGTTCTGACCTGGCTGGGATCGTCAACAAGTGCCTTCGCGATGGTCTCTACGAGCTGTCTCATGTCGGTTTCCTCTGTAGGTATGGGATTTCCGGCGGGCCGGGGCAACAGACCATGTATGTAAAATACCTAGGCTATACAGCAGCCTTGGCAACAAACTTGGTCCAGATGCCGGTCGTCTTAAGCATCTGCTTGACAGTGTTGGTCGGCTGGGCACCCTTGCTGAGCCATTCCAGCGTCTCTGCCTCTTCGAAACATATAGAAGCGGGGTTTTGATTTGGATCGTATGTCCCTACATTTTCGATGAAACGACCATCACGTCTGCTCCGCTCGTCTGTCACGACGATCTGATAAAAGGGCTTCTTTTTGGCGCCACCACGTGCAAGTCTGATCTTTACTGCCATTGTATTCCTCCTGATTGTCGACGTTTTGTCGATCTGGTTTATTGTCAGTTAAAAGGGGAGCATGCCGCGCATACCGCCCATACCCCTCATAAGTCCCTTCGGTCCCAGTTTCTGCAGTTGCTTCATCACTTTCTGCGCCTCAGTAAAGCGCTTGAGGAGCTGATTGACCTCCTGAACCGAGGTTCCGCTCCCTTTGGCTATCCTGAGACGACGGCTACCATTAATGATGGTGTGATTGGCCCTTTCTCCTCGAGTCATGGAGTCGATTATTGCCTCAACCCTCTTCATCTCGTGTTCGCTTGGCTGGGCATTCCCCATCTGCTTCATCATCTTTCCCATGCCGGGGATCATACCCATGATGGATTCAAGCGATCCCATCTTTTTGATCTGCTGAAGCTGGGCCTTAAAATCCTCAAGGTCGAACTGATTCTTCTTGAACTTCTGCTTGAGGCGCTCCGCTTCCTTCTCATCAAAGACCGACTGGGCTTTTTCGACCAGTGTGAGCACATCTCCCATACCAAGGATACGTGACACCAGTCGGTCCGGATAAAAGACCTCCAGCGCGTCCAGTTTTTCCCCAACACCAACGAACTTGATCGGTTTTCCGCAAACAGCCTTGATGGAGAGAGCAGCACCACCCTTGGCGTCACCATCAAGCTTTGTAAGCACCACACCGGAGATCTCGAGCCGCTCATTGAAGCCACTGGCCACGTTGACCGCTTCCTGACCGGTCATGGCATCCGCAACGAAGAGTATCTCACGAGGCTGTACCTCATCCCGTATACGAACCAGTTCGGTCATCAGGTAATCGTCGATCTGATGACGACCGGCTGTATCGAGAATTACGGTATCAAAGCCGTTGAGTACAGCAAAGCGAAGGGCATCCTTACAGATAGCCACCGGATCCTGATCAGCTCTAGAGTCATAGGTTTCTATCCCCAGTTGCTTCCCAAGAGTCTTCAGCTGCTCGATAGCTGCTGGCCGGTAGACATCGGCAGGCACCAGGAGCGGATTGCGACGCAGACCCTTGAGATGTCGCGCAAGTTTCCCGCAGGAAGTCGTCTTGCCTGCTCCCTGAAGCCCGACCATCATGATGGAAACAGGTGGTTTTGCAGCCAGATCTAGGCTATTGTCCTCATCCCCCCCCATCAGCACGACCAGTTCTTCATGAACGATCTTGACTACCTGCTGACCAGGGGTAAGGCTCTGCAGGACCTGAGTCCCGACAGCTCGAACACGTACCTTCTCGACAAACTCCTTCACAACCTTGAAGTTGACGTCTGCCTCAAGCAGTACCAGGCGCACCTCGCGCAAGGCATCCTTTATATTATCTTCGGTCATAACCCCTTGACCACGGAGTTTTTTAAAGACCGATTCCAACTTGTCGGAAAGATTCTCGAACATGCAGTTCCAATGCGCGTTTACGCTATATCCGCACACAAGGCCGGATTACGGACGCAGATAGCCACTCGTAAGGGACTGAATATAGGCGAATAACCTTCGGATTGTCAAGATAAATTTGCCATGGAAAATCGGAGCGTTGGACGCGTTCAGAAACTCCGCACCCACTTTTAGACCCTTCAGAGCGGTTTATCCTTATTGGGGCTTTCCTGATCTGCCTGCTGTTCCTCTGCCTGCTGTTCCTCTGCCTGCTGTTCCTCTGCCTCTTGTTCCACTCCCTCTTGTTCCTCTGCCTCTTGTTCCATATTTTCCGAGAGTCCGCCTGTCTCGACTGTCATCTCTGTCTGAACCTCAGCAGAATCGACTGGCAGCTCTTCAGCTTCCTGGGAAGTGATAGATATATCCAACTTTTCTGGAGGATCGACAGGATCGGAATACGCAAGTATGTAACCTTCAATCTCTTGAAGTGCGCCATTCGGGCCGATAACTGCTTTGAGATTTTGTATAGTGGGAAGCCTTTTGCCTGAGAGGCAAGCCATCTCAACAGATTGGCCAATAAGGTTGGTGCGATCAACGAGAGCCTTTCCCAGATCTGGAATCTTCAAGCCTTCAGGATAGAGCGCTACAGCTCTTGTGGCAACAGCCTCTGCCGCTGAATCAAAACCTAATGCACGGAAAAGCGCGGCATTACACTGCAGCAACCGCCCTTCAGAGTCTGCTACATACAATCCTGTCGGGGCCTCATCAAAAAACCGCTGAAGCCGGTTTACTCCCTGGCCTGCTACCTTGCTGCTCCCAGATTTTAGAGATTGAAGCATTTCGTTGACAACTGCGCCAATCTGCCCGCATTCGTCATTGCCGTTCAAAGAGAGATCATCCCCCGGTTTACCGTTGGCCCATGCCTGATCCACTCCTTTTTTTAGGGCGTCGACCCGTCCCAGGCACGAAAACATGAGGACTACAATCAGTATGAATGCCGCTCCCAAACCGGCGGCCAGCATAAAATATCTGAACGTACGAATTGCTGCACTCCCCTCGTGCAGTATCTCTCGGGATATGCTGGTGCGCAGTATGATTGACGGCTTGCCATAGAGATCCTTCTGGAAGCCGTAAACAGCCAAATCATTCTCTCCGTAAGTTTTGACCAACCGGGGCGATTCCAAGGTCAACAGATTCTGTACAGACCCGAATTCCTCAGAGATATACGGGTCCCCAATTCGTGCAACTGCAAATTTAACCAGAGATTCCTTGGAAAGCCGGGCAATCTCGACCTCATCAATAAACCTCCCCATGATAAGGGTACCACGTATCGGTCCATTGTGATTGGTTGGAAGAATCGGACGTGCCGCCACGAGCAGCAGCCCTTCCGAAATGTTGAGTATCCCGGTTACGCTGCTCGAGGGAAAAGTATGGTTGAGGAGCCTGCTTTCAGCGGCGATATGACTCTGAATGCTTACCTTGCGACCAGATATTTCTCCGCTTTTTGGGTCACGCCAACCTTCATAGACTGTCTGGCCGGCACTGTTGACAAACAGTATCAGATGGACCTTCAGCTCTTTGAAACTGTTTGTTGAAATGTTATGGACGATGAATTGTGGATTACCCGTCTCAACAAAATTGTACGCATCATCCCAGCTGGCCCAATCCCCCACCTGGCTACCCAGCATCTCCAGATCACCTGTCAGCAGGTCCTGAACTCGCCGGAAACTGTCCTGGAGCTCACGTTGTTCGAGTTTTGCATAGCTTTTCCCGAACCATGAACCGCATCCAAGATAAAGACTGAAAAGTAACGCGGAAAAAACCGTCACTACGCACAATATCACCTTTAGCCGCAGGGTCATTATGGTCTCCGGATAAAAATTGATCCTAACGGATACTGTATCGACATTCGGTAAGAAATACTTAAGAAAGACTCTTACCGAACAACATAGTATGCTCGTACGAAAGATTGCCGTCTTGCGGGAGGTCTGCTAGAGTAGGCTTCAACTGGGGGTAACGAATATGCAAAGTGATATCGGCCTGGTGGCGGCCATGCAGGAGGAGATCCGTCCTTTACTCCGAATTGTGGGAGAGTATCAGCAGGAGAGTATCGGCAATCGCCGTATATATCGCTTCACTGCCGGCAAGCGTGCCGTATGCCTAGTGGAATCGGGCATGGGACCTGCTAATGCAGCTATTGCAACAAGGCTGCTGATAGACAGGTCGAGACCTAAGGTTATTCTTAACTTCGGCTTTGCCGGCGCGATCTCTCCGGAACTGAAGGTCGGAGACATTGTGCTGGCCTGCCGACTCCTCTTCCTTCACGGAAAACTCTTCAGCGAACAGCAGGGACTCGACGTGAGGGCTAACAGGCTCTGCGCCGATCTTCTAGGAAAAGGAGAGTCCTCTTTTGTACACCATGCTGCATTCGTCACGACTGCTCGGATATCCGGCAAAATGGAGCTGGGCAAACGGATGCCGACAGACATCAAACAGGCGGTAGTGGAGATGGAGAGCTCGGCAGTAGCTCAAATAGCCAACAAGGAAGGGATACCTCTGATTGCGATCCGCGCCATCAGCGACGGCGCTCTCGAAGAACTGGCCTTCAATCTGGATGAGTTCTGCGATAGGGAGCTGAATCTGCAGATCTGGAGGGTACTTCTCACAATGGTGCGTAAACCGTGGATCATCCCGCAACTCATTCGGCTATCGCGCAATTCCGGGTATGCCGGCAGACGCCTCAGCGAGGCGGTAAGTCGCCTCCTCCCCGCACTCCCACTCTAACCCTTCCTCCCCCCGGCAACGGATTCAGGAAAATTACGCAAATGCTCGGCCAGCTCTTCCTTGCTGTAGCAGTTGGTCCGACGGATTGCCAGGACCAACACCATGGAAAGAGGCAGGGTGTAGATAAAGATGCCTGTTACCGCCATCAGCCGTTCGCCGATGAGGAGGGTCATGGTAAGGTTGAAGATGATCACCGAGAGATAGAGCAATGGCCCCAAAACTGCGCGGAACGGCAGACTGCGGACCCCGGCAGGCCGCTCCTCATGTCGGCCCACGGTACGATCGATCACCTGCAGCGCCAAAATCATTATAAATCCGACAAGCCACCAGCCGAGATAGTTTGACAGAGGTACCCCAAAGTGAATACCAGCCTCCTTATATCCGTAAATCTGCCCCAGGAACCAGCGGCTCCCCTGGAGGGCAACAGGGTCTATGATGATGTCAAGGAACACCTGCAGAATCGATCCGAGAAAGAGAGCTGCAAATGAACGGCGGATTGAACGTGTTTCCAGGGTCACAAGGTTCCATCGCCATGCACGGATGGGCGAAGTAATGACAAGCGCCGGTGCATAGCCGCCGTAGGCAAGAAAGACGTATGAGAGACAGACGAAGAAAGGGACCCCGGCCATCGATCGTTGGCGGTCCCTGGTTGTATCGATGTATTAGTACCAGACGTAGGGGAGATGGGTGTTGAGGGGGGAATACTCGGAAGCTAATGCGATCAGGTAGCGTGCCAAGGG
>CAZGQM010000027.1:0-22584 GCA_964528055.1 uncultured Geoanaerobacter sp.
GATATATTATGTCAAGTTGAAGTAATCGGTGACTCAGGCTCTAGTATCTCATTATGGTTTTCCAGCGTTCTAACCAGTGCAACAATTTTATTGACTACACGCTCTTCCAATACACGACCTTTTTCAATGGAAGCCTTAGTCGGATCGCCCCATACACCATTTGGCCAGTATTTTCTTTTGTTGCGTACGAGAATCCAGGATGGAAACGCGGGAAATTCTCTTTCTGCTATCCCCTGTACCAGATGGGGATGCGTGTGCAGAATGCGTGATGTTTCAATTTCACCAGCATGCGAGTCTCCAGATGTTTCGATTAATTGCTCTCCCTCACTCCTGGCAAGCTCGTACTCGGTTACAATGGCAATGGAAACATCTAGGTATCGATCAATAAGTTCTTCTCCTGCATCCTGAAGCGCCATACGATGCGCTCCTCCAGCATGTCCGGTCAGGACGATGAATTTATTGATCCCGTGAGACCGAAATGATGTAACAATGTCGACAAGAAGCCCTTTAAGTGTAGCAGTTGATATTGATATGGTGCCGGGATGGGATGCTGTTGAGCGACAGTTTCCATAATGGATAGGTGGTGCAACAAAGAGAGGTACAATCTTGGAGGCTTTCTTGGCCACTTCATATGCCTGAATGGTGTCGGTTGATAGCGGAAGATGCGGTCCATGCTCTTCAACAGCGCCAAAAGGTATCAATACTACCCTTGAACGGTTAAGCCCATGCTCAAATTCGGTCATTGTCATCTCTTCTATCAGCATCTCGATTTTTCCCGTGAGCAGTGAGAATCATTGAAGAGATTGCGCACCAGTTCCCGTGCACGAGGACCAGTCGGCAGAAATCTGAGAATGCGACGTTCTGCATCATCAACCTTAAACTGAATTACAATATTCTCCTGCGGCAGGAGGTTCCCCAGACGCTCAGCCCATTCCACAATGCTTGCACCGTCACCGCTGAAATACTCTTCAAAACCTAACTCAGCAACATCTTCAACATCGTTCAGTCGGTACAGGTCGAAATGGTAGAGGGGAATCCGCCCCTTATGGATATTGAGTAATGCGTAGGTAGGGCTGGTGATCAGATCTGATGATGAAATTTTTAGTCCTGTAGCAACTCCCTTGACGAACTGAGTTTTTCCGGCTCCCAACTCGCCAACCAGAGCAACGAAATCTCCTGGCAATAGGAGTTTACCCAGCCGCTTTCCAAAACCAGAGGTTTCAGAGGGGCTATTCGAGACCAGCTCGGTCACACGTCACCATGTGCTATCATGGTCCGTATCAGATCGATTCGGGCAACGACCCCTACGAGCCTTCCCCTCTCAACCACGGGGAGTACGTTGTAACGATTGGCGCTCATCAGATCGGCAATGGTGCTTACCGGGGTTTCAGGTGTGACACTTTCGATTTTCTCCGAATAAATATCGCCGACCACCTGCCCTGTCATCCTCTTGAGTTGCTGCTCAAGAACCCGTTCGCTTTCCAGGTAAAATATTCCGTCGAACAGGGAAAATACGGTCGGTATATGGAGGTTGCGGTCTTTCTCAATCAGATCGGTCTCTGTGACCATACCAGCCAGGAGTCCGTTGCCATGTACAACTGGGATGCTGCTGATGCGATGCTTGACGAAAAGCTCGGCCAGTTCCCTGACCGAGGTATCTTTTGTAACGGAAATAACCTCTGAGGTCATTACATCGGATGCAGTTAACATGGCTACTCTCCTTTTATCACTTTTTCTCAATTCTCATCAGTTGTTGATATGCATACGGCAATCGTTCAACGACATCGGTCGCAGTGATTCCTATCTGACCTTTGTCCTTGGCAACCATGTCAGCAGCAAAGCCGTGCACAAAGACCCCCACCCGACAGGCCTCAAATGGCGGATAGCCTTGGCAGAGCAGTGCGGAAATCAGACCAGTGAGAACATCCCCCATACCTCCCGTGGACATGCAGGGATTGCCGCTTCCATTGATTGCAATCTTTCCATCGGGCGAGGCGATCACGCTCCTTGCTCCTTTGAGTACCAAATATACGCGGTTTTGTTGAGCAAACCGCCTGGCTACCCCTACCCTATCAGCCTCTACCTGAGTAACGGTAAGGCCCGTTAAGCGTGACATTTCGCCTGGATGGGGAGTCAGAATAACTGTAGGTGATGCCTTCTCTAGAAGTACCGAGGAATCCTCAGCTAATGCATTGAGCCCATCTGCATCAATTACCATCGGCAGTTGAATCTCTCGAACTAACCTCAGAACCAGATTTACCGTTTCCTTTTGCCTTGACATTCCAGGCCCGAGTGCAACAACGTCCCTTCCTGTCAAGGCGGCTGCGATATCCGGAAACGCATCATCGCCCAGATGCCCTCTCCCTCGGTCACCTAAAGGCAATGTCATTGCCTCAGTAGTTTTAACTTCAAGGATTGTATGGAGAGTTGCGGGGACTGCCAGGGTCACGAGGCCTGCACCTCCCCGCAATGCGCCTG
Source organism: uncultured Geoanaerobacter sp. (assembly GCA_964528055.1). Taxonomy (GTDB): domain Bacteria; phylum Desulfobacterota; class Desulfuromonadia; order Geobacterales; family DSM-12255; genus Geoanaerobacter. The sequence continues at coordinate 2,479 of CAZGQM010000027.1, forward strand.
CAGCTGCCAGGGCTGCAGCGCCTGTATGCCCGGTTGAACCAGCAATAATCAGACAGTGGCCAAAGCTCCCCTTGTGAGAAGAAGGATCGCGGAATTTCAAGATACGTTGGATTTCAGCAGCATCCACGAACTCGCAACCCGCACACCGATCGGTGATTTCTGCAGGTATCCCGATATCCCCAACCGTCAGGCTGCCGACGTATAAAGCCCCTGGATACAGGACATGCCCCATCTTTGCGCAGGCAAATGTTACGGTGTGATTCGCCTTTACTGCTGATCCAAGAATCTCCCCTGTGCTGCCATTGACACCTGAAGGAATATCAACGGAGAGCACGGGCGTGCCAGTACAATTCAATGCATCAATTGTCTGTCGATAGATTCCTGTAACCTCATTTTTTAGACCAGTCCCAAAGATCGCATCTATGATAACTGTAAAGTTATTGAGGTCTTTAAGGACAAGGCTAAGTGAATGATTGTCGGCGCAGAAAGAGCGCTGTACATCTTGTGGCAGCAGGCCCAGGTTGACAGCAGCATCACCCCTGATCTCTTCCTGGAGTGCAAGTACGACAACTGAGACCTTCCAGCCATGGGCATGGAGAATCCTAGCCACCACATAGCCGTCACCGCCATTGTTCCCTTTTCCGGCAACCACTAGGGCAACCTTTGAGGAGACTTCGGCAAACTCGGCCATGATAAGCTCGGCGCATCGCTCCCCTGCCCTCTCCATAAGGCAGAGTCCTGGTATGCCGTACTCCTGAATGGTATCTTTGTCTATCTGCTGCATTTGTTCGGCAGAAATGATCTTCATCTTCACCCTGTAAACGCATCAAGTTTCAATATCGTATTTCTTGATCAGATCGTACAGAGTCGGTCGGCTCACCCCGAGATCGTCCGCTGCTTTAGCAATGTTTCCACCATTGGAGGTCAGGGCTCCCCTGATCATGTCAGTCTCCAGTCGTTCACGAGCCGCACGAAGATTAAGAGTACCTCCTTTTACACCCGATAATCCGGGAAGTTGGTCAAAACCAAGATCTTCCGGTTCCACAAGGTTTGCCGCAGACATAAGCACCGCACGTTGGACCCTGTTCTCAAGCTCCCGAACATTTCCGGGCCATGTATAGCTACGAATTGCCTCAAGGGCTGACGCCGAAAAACCTCGAACCTTCTTGTGAAAATCATCACTGAATCGCCGGAGAAAGAGGGTTGCCAGCAGGGTAATATCTTCACCACGGCTCCGTAGCGGAGGAAGTGCCACGGTTACGACACTGATCCTGTAATAGAGATCTTCGCGGAACGTCCCTTCTGCCATAGCCTTGGTGATATCGATATTGGTTGCTGCAATTATCCTGGAATCAACCTGGATATCTTCTCGCCCGCCGACCCGTTGAATAACCTTTTCCTGAAGAAAGCGAAGTAGTTTTACCTGTAAGGGAGGGGGGAGTTCACCTATCTCGTCAAGGAAAAGTGTCCCATTGTGGGCATACTCGAATTTACCCTGCACCTTGGCTAGTGCTCCGGTGAACGCCCCTTTTTCATGTCCAAAGAGCTCTGCCTCAAGGAGGTTTTCCGGAATAGCACCACAATTGATCGGTATGAAAGGACCGTTCTTTCGCATGCTTGCATTGTGAACTGCACGAGCAACCAGTTCCTTGCCGGTACCACTTTCACCACTTATCATTACCGCGACATCAGAGGCAGCCACCTTACGGATGGTTGAAAAAACCTGTTGCATCTCCGCGCACTGCCCAATAATCCCCCCATAAGCGCCGGTTCGGCCCTTAAGCTCGCTCTGTAGGCGCCTGTTTTCCTGTTCAATAATATGGAGGTGAAAGGCTCTTGAGAGGATCACACGCAGTTCTTCAAGTATCGCAGGCTTCTGAATGAAGTCGTAGGCTCCGAGTTCCACAGCTTTTAGTGCATTTACCCGTTCATCGTTTCCGCTTAGGACAATAACCTTTACCAACGGGTCTATGGTAAGCATCTCCGAAAGGCAGCGGAATCCCTCTTCAGAAGTATCTATATGAGGAGGAAGACCCAGGTCAAGGGTAACCACGGAGGGCCTGTGTTTGTTGAAAAGTGACAGAGCCTCCTCGACATCAGCAGCAAGGAGAATCTGGTACTCCTTGCTGAGCCCCCATTTCATCTGCTTGCGTATATCTTCGTTGTCATCGATTATCAGCAATTTTTCCATATTGATCGATCCTTCTCTTATGGAAGCTTTATTGAGGCCGGCAACCAGACGATAATTGTCGAACCTTTATCAGGTTCGCTCATTACTTCTATACGCCCCTTATGGGCCTCAACTATCTGGCGGGATTGAAACATGCCAATACCAAGCCCCTTGTTCTTGGTTGTCTTGAATGGAGTAAAGAGGTCCTGTCTAATGAATTCAGGGGTCATGCCACAACCATTGTCGACAACCTTTATGAATGCCTGTTCGAAGCCGCCCACCTCAATACTTACTGCTCCTCCCTGCTTACCTTCTACTGCATCAAGGGCATTGATAACAAGATTGGCAACTACCTTGCCAAGCTCTTCCTGATCGGCTAACAGGAGAGCATTACTCCCGGTTACAGTTATATCACCTCCTGACAGGGAGGCAACTACCTCGTTGGTTAGATGCAGGAGGTTTACCTCGCTAAGGTGCAGTTCATTCCTTTCTGGGAGCTCTTTAAGCTTGGCAATAAGGATCTTCATCTTTGCAACTGTGTTGCCAAGGGTCTTCAGAAGGTCCTCCTGAAATTCAGGTTCACCGATATAGTCGTTTGCGTTGGCTGTGAGAAGCGAGAGGCTGTAGACAAGGTTTTTCAGATCATGCATGACAAAAGTAGTGACTTTGCCAACTGCCTCCATTTCCCGAGCTATGGCAAGCTGTTCTGTAAGCCTGGCGCTTGTCAGGGCGGATGCCGCCTGCCTGGCCAAAGTCTTCATTAGGTCGTAATCCTCATAGGTGTAGGTCTCGCCAGGGTTAATAGGTCTGGTCAGTGCGATAAACCCTTCCATATCACTTCCTGTAAAAATAGGCACCGTGAAGGCAATCTTCTCGGCGTACAAAAAGTCGCGGTTTACCTCCACCAAAGCTGGTTCATGATACGCTGCGTTGAATACCCACTGCTGATCAGCCATGTAGCAGATAAGCGGATTATCCCTGGTAAAGAGTACGTTGCAGGGTTCGGACTGGTAACAACCTCTGTTGAAAAAGACCCGCTGTTCAGGCATCCAGAGGTAGAGAAGGGCTCCGCCCATGGCAAAGGTATCACAGAAAGCGGAAAGGATGGCGGCATCAAGTTCCGCATTCGTACGTGTTTCAGCCAGCCTGCTGGTGAATTTCAGCCATTCGATCCGGTAGTCGTATTTGTTTTCAAAGAAGTTCTTGTTGATTATGACTTTTACCTTGCGCTTCATCTGCTCTGACAGGAGCAGAGCTACAAGAAACACACACCCGAGAAAAAAAACAGAGAGGAAAATTACCTGTTGAGAGGCCTCACCAAAGTAGCGAAGGCCCTGGCCCAGCAGACCAAGAAGGATGAGGTAACCACCTACGATAACGAGTACAACCGACCTGAATGCCATCTCCTTGGAAATAGTAACCCGTATCCGACGGTTTCTGTGCAAAAGCGAATAGGTAAGAAGAGCAGCTGCAACGAACAGCGACAGTGTACGAAGGGGTGCGAGATTCATGTTGATAGAGCGATAGAGGAGCCCCTGGGAGTAGTAAAATATGAACAACCCAAGAAGGCTCCCCACTCCGACAACGGTGAATTTGATCTGCCACTGGTCCGGGCGGAGCGCAGAGCGATACGTAGACTCAAGATTGAAGAGAGCTGCTACCAAGTAGACAAATACTGCGATATAGAAAACGAACCCCGCGCTGGTAAGAAAGAGCATACGCTCAGACAGCAAATCAGGTGCATAGAATAGTCTCGAAGGCGGCTGAAATAGAGGGAATAGAATGAGAAGCGGCAAGAGGGCAAGAAGCAGCCGTGAGACAATTGATGATGTACCCCATGAAAAGTGCCGGGCATAGAATACGCTGAAGAGGAAAAGCAGGGCAGGTAGTGCCCCCTCAAGAAAAACGGCACATTGTTTCCAGAGAAGGTAGTCGTTTGATGGGTCAAGTGCAAGCGTCTCTGCCACCTCAAGGAGGGCACCTGAGATGAGAGCAGCCACCAGCAGGCATGTGGAAGCCCCCTGCTCGCGCCTGCTCAAGGTGAGCGCGGAAACAGACAGTATAAGGGCGCATGCTGACCAGGAAAATATTGTTAAAAGCATATAGTCATCGGGAAAAGTGTGTTGAATTATTTTCAGAGGCCGTAATAGCTTTTGTACCACGCAACGAAACGGCTAATCCCCTCTTGGATTGAGGTTGCCGGTTTGAATCCCACATCTCGAAGAAGATCATCGACATCAGCATATGTTGCAGGAACGTCGCCTGGTTGAATGGGGAGGAAGTTTTTCACAGCCCTTCTTCCCAGGCACTCCTCAAGGACTTCGATGAAATGGAGGAGTTCCACTGGGCTGTTGTTTCCTATGTTGTAAATTCGATAGGGAGCAAAACTGGTTCCGGGATCAGGTCGTTCACCGTTCCACCCCGGGTTGGCAGTCGGAATAGTGAACGTCACCCTAAAGACACCTTCTACAATATCGTCGATAAAGGTAAAATCACGCTTCATTCTTCCGTTATTGAAAACGTCGATAGGTTTCCCCTCCATTATCGCCTTGGTGAAGAGGAAAAGTGCCATGTCCGGTCTACCCCAAGGTCCATAAACGGTAAAAAATCGCAACCCGGTGGTAGGTAGTCCATAGAGGCCGGAATAGGTATGCGCCATCAGTTCATTCGCCTTCTTGGTAGCCGCGTAAAGGGAAACCGGATGATCGACATTGTGGTGCACAGAGAATGGCATTAAGGTGTTCGCGCCATATACTGAACTGGACGAGGCATACACCAAGTGCTTGACCCCGTTGTGACGACACCCTTCCAAAACATTCATGAACCCCTGGATATTACTGTCTATATAGGCATAGGGATTGGTCAGGGAATAACGAACCCCAGCCTGAGCGGCCAAGTTAACAACTGAGTCAAAGCCCTCATCTCCGAAAAGCCTGTCAACGGTATTCCTGTCAGCAAGGTCGGCCTTAACAAGTTTGAAACCCGGTTTGCTTTCAATCAATTTGAGCCGGTTTAATTTGAGATTTACATCGTAATAATCATTGATATTATCGAGCCCTACGACCTCATGACCGTCAGCAAGAAGCCGACTGGTCAGATGAGAGCCTATGAAACCGGCCGCGCCTGTTACTAGTATCTTTTGTCGTGCCTGAGCTATATCATTCAATGACAGCTACCCCCCAAGATTGTACTTGATTAATTTTCATCCGGATTTTAGCCGGAATCGGATAATGGTTAAAGGTACTATACAGGATCGGATATATTATGCAACCTACTCTCAGTGACTGCAAATGTCGCGTTGCCCTCTGTCGGCAGAGTCAGCAGATGGTTCAGCTAATAGCTTCGCAATAGTTCTCATAGCTAACAGGGGGCCGGCCAACCTTCAATCTGGACCGACCGGTCACTTTCTTCATGCACCTCGACAATATGTCCGGAAACAGCTTCTATGGTTCCGAGGCATTGACTGTCGACTGTCTCCCTGCAGAAGCAAACGGCGGACCAACAATTGGTGCAGATACCACAGACGGTCTGGCAGACAGCGGTAACGTTCTCATTGATCCTGGATTCAAATTCAGAAGGATGCGGAAACCGGTGCGTTATCAGGTTGTCGTTCTCACTGAACTCTTCAGCATTCCCGCATCTCCTTGAAATTGCTTTGACGCCACCTCATTCACAGTGGTAAGGTTTACTTCCTGAAAAGCAAATTCCAATTCTTTTAGAGAGATTCCTCAATGTTCACCATGCAGGATTTACGCGCACATTATCGCTTCACTGATCAAGATGCCGAACAGTTACTTTCGCTGGAACCTCTGGCAAAACAAAATCTGGAACGCTTTGCGCTTGAGTTTTACGACTATCTCTACAGCCTCCCGGAAATGTCATCAATCCTCAACGACTCCAACCGTCTGCGCCTGCGTGAAATGCACAGCAACTGGTTCATGTCACTCTTTAACGGAATCTATGACAACCACTATATGAATCACCTAATCCGCATCGGTAATGCCCATGTCAAGGTCGGACTCAGCGTCCACTTTGTCAATGCTGCCATGAACCAGATCCGCCACTTCTTGCTTGACCTGATAGATTTCAATTATTCTGAGCGTGAACAACGCCGCAGCCTTCGCGATGCGGTAGAAAAGATTCTCGATATGAATCTGGATGTGATGACCGCCTCCTATCGGGAAGAGGAATTGAAAAAAGTCTTTGTTTCACACAAGGTCGAGACTTTCCTGATTAAGGCTACGGAGCGTTTCACCTACGGTCTGAACCTGGTCCTGGTTCTGGCATTGGCGGGAGTATCTATTTCGGTGGTAATGCTCTTTGTGTGGGATATCCTGCACATTTTCAGGGGAAATATGGAGAAGGGCATTCTCTCGGCACTCGGATCTTTGTTGATCCTCTGGATGATGATTGAGTTGATGGACAATGAGATCAAAAACCTAAAAGGGGGGAGATTCAACATACTTGTTTTCATCGGTGTTATCATTGTTGCCATGATCCGCGAGATACTCATTTCTACCCTACGCAAAGACGATCTCACTACTCAAGCCTTTCTTGCCGGTACCCTGCTGATATTGGGTATCGTCTACTATCTCGTATCGTTGGCCCAGAAGGATCCTTCAAAGGTTTGACCGGTGGCAAAACGCCTTGGTTAAACCTACAACCGGATGACTCTTTCTGCCAGTGCCAGACACGCGGCTCGATGAGTAATCAAGAGCACGGTTTTCCCGTGCAAGCGTTTGGTTAGGCGCGAAACTACCTCAAGTTCCATGGCTTCATCCAGCCCCTCGGTCGGCTCGTCCAAAAGGACGATAGGCGCATCATGTAGTAACATCCGCGCCAAAGCAATTCTTCTTGCCTCTCCTCCGGATACGGCACTTCCTGCAACACCTACCAGAGTATCGAGCCCATCCGGCAAACCTTCAACCCAGGTTGCTAGACCGGAATCTGCCAGGGCTTCCCTAATTCGGTCACTGTTGGCATCCGGGCATCCCAGCAGAATGTTAGCGCGAATAGAACCATTAAAAAGATGCGGTCGCTGTGGTACGGCTGTTATCAAGAAGGGGATCTGATGGCTGAAAATATCCCGCAACTCGGTACCTCCGATGGTAATTCTTCCGCAATACGGGCGAAAACGTAGAAGCAACTCTAGGATGCTGCTCTTCCCTACACCACTGCGACCTGTCAGTGCCACCCGGCTCCCTTCTTGTATGGTCAGCGAAAAATCAGTGAGCACCTCGACTCCGGCACAATATGCAAAAGCTACGTCACGGAAAACGACATCGTAACCTTGCACTGGCGGAAGTGGGGTGATCGGTTCCGGAACAGGGGGCGGAACAGCTGCCAGCTCAACAAGGCGCCTTGCTGTGGCAGATGTGGCGGGAAACGCCTGAAGAGCAGCGGCCAACGGTGCAATCCCTTCAAAAGATGCTGCAGAGAAAAAGAGCAGCATGACCAGCTCCGGACCAGATATCACCCCCCTGGAAACTTCAAATGCTGCAATCACCAGCAAAGCCGCAAGAGTTATTCCGCCGGCAGTCACCACCCCTCCGATCGCCACCCCGTTAATCCCGCCAAGGCGTCGTTGACCTTTGGCTATTTCAGCATACAGGGCCTCAACCTTATCCGCCTGCTCAGCAGCCGCACCGAGCAACAAAAGCTCTTCCGCACCCTGCAGCCCTTCGGTTACAACGGTTCTTAGCTCTCCTGCAAGCCGTACAGACTGCTCTCCGGGTAAAGCGGCCATTTTTCTTACGGCGAGCGGTAGTGCAACACCAGCTGCCAAGAGGGCGACAATAAGAATCAAACCGGCAACTGGGGTGAAGAGAGCCAGACAAAAAGGGGCCAGCAGTATGATTGCAGATCCTGTGGCTATCGGTGCGATTATCCGGAGATAAAGACTCTCCATGTTATCAACATCTGCCCGAAGTCGCCCCGAAAGATCTCCCCCCGCGTACGTTTCAAGGCCGGCTGGCGCCAGTGGAATCAAACTATCAAACAGCCATGTTCTGAGATCCGCCAGCATCCTGAAGGCCGCTTCGTGGGTAAGCAGGCGTTCTGCATAACGACTCAATGTACGGGTAATGGCGAGAGCCCTGATTGCAACAGCCGGAATGGCGTAATTGAAGGTTGCCTTGGTGACTCCGGCTACCGCCATGGAAGCTATAAACCAGCCGGACAGTGCCATCAGTGCAACGTTTGCGGCTATTACCACTATGCCAGCAATAATCCCGGCAATCAGCCAGCGCCATTGCCGGTCAGCCATAACCGTGAAGAGAGTTACAAGCGCTTTCAATGCGCCACCGGTTGCAATGAAATTCCAGATGAAATCTGCGCCAGACAGCCATCAGTCATCCGCACAACCTGCGTGCAGTGCCGGATTGTTTCCTCCCTGTGGCTGATTACAATCATAGTTCGACCGACCGCCAGTCGTTCAATGGAGTCAAGAAGCAACAGTTCGTTGGCCTGGTCAAGCCCTGCAGTCGGCTCATCAAGAACAATCAGCAGCGGATCACGGAGCAATACCCGCGCCAGAGCGAGACGACGGAGTTCACCTCCGGAAAGACCGGCGCCTCTGTCTCCAAGTTGCGTATCAAGACCTTGGGGCAGCCGGTTGACTACATTCGACAATGCAGCTGAATCAAGAGCTTTAATCAGTTCGTTGTCCGTTGCATCAACCCTGGCCGCCAGAAGGTTATCTCTAATGCTGGCAGCTGAAAAAAATGGTCGCTGGGGTACCCAGGCAAGGCGTTTGCGCCATTTATCCTGGTCATAGGTAGTGAGATCACGCCCGTCAAGAAGCACCCTTCCCTGCTCAGGGGTCGAGAGTCCCAGAAGCACTCTGGCGAGCGTAGACTTACCACTGCCGCTTTCTCCTACAATGGCTGTTATGGACGCAGCAGGCAGCTCTAGGTTGATATTTCGTATTCCGCCTCGATTGCCGCCATATCGGAAGGTTATATTTTCCAGGCGCAATAACGGCGGGAATTCCGGAGGGTTCAGGACGCCGCACTCCTGCAATGACAGGGGGTGAAGAAGTAATGGAAGTATCCGTGACGCTGCTGCCGTACCGTTCATACGGCTATGCCATGAGAGGCCCAGGGTGCGAAATGGGAAATAAAATTCCGGGGCGAGAAGAAGTACAAACAGACCATCGATTAGCTCTAATCTTCCTGAAAGTAGCATGAACCCGACAATTACGGCAACCACGGCGGTTCCCACAGTGGCGAAAAACTCCAGCATCAAGGCTGAAAGAAAGGCAATCCTAAGCACTGCCATGGTGCTGCGTCGATACTCTTCAGAGACCTCAGCAACCATGGCCGCTTCACGGCGAGCAGCGCCAAATATCTTCAAATCCGGCAAGCCCTGTACCAGATCAAGCAGGTGTCCCGCCATCCGGGTCAATTGTCCCCACTGTTGATGGTTGAGGCGCTCTGCCCCCTTACCGATCAGTATCATCATCAGCGGAATGAACGGTGCTGAAAACAAGAGTACAATTCCAAGACGCCATTCTACCGGAAAAATTACCGTCAAAGCCAATAGTGGCAGGATCGATGCCAGAATCAGGTGAGGAAGGAAACGGGTCATGTAGCTTTCCAACCCTTCGACTCCGGAAGTAACAATCTCTGCCAGAGTACCGGCATCTTCACCTGCAACTCCGGCCGGAAGAAGCATTTGAAGGCGACGGTAGAGACGACTGATAATCTGCTGTTTTATCTCAGACGCGGCATCAATTACCTGCTGTTCGGCCAGATACGAACCAGCGCCCCGCAATAGGGCTACCAGCGCAAGCACTATAGCATTGGGCATCAAGCTGTTCCACTGGATGCCCTTGATTACCATGTCGTGACAGGCACCTGCAAGGACTCTGGCCTGGATGATAATTAAAATACCACCAGCCACACCAATGATAACAGCCACTGCAAGAGGACGTCGTACCCTGTATGCCTCCCTCCGTAGCCATACTTCAGACTCCATGGTCTGATTTTCCAGGATAGGATCTGTCATTCAGCCAACGATGGCCTCTGCCTGCATACAAACTGTGCTGTTGCCGAGAGTGGCATAAAGGCTTACTTCTGATTCCCTAACGTTGGCACGAAGCGTTATTGAGTCACCAAGCAACGCGGGAGAAACCCCACGGTAGCTAAATTTGCGCACCCTTTTGCCGCTGACGACTTCTGCATACCCGGCCAACATGGTTGCGTTCAGTGGGCCATGAATCACAAGGTTTTGGTAGCCTTCCTCCTCGCGACAATAGTCCAGATCGTAGTGTATGCGGTGTCCGTTAAAGGTCAGCGCCGAATAACGGAACAGCATGGTAGAATCCGGAATATAGATCTTGGAAAATTGTGCATCCGGTGCGGCAGTCGGTACGACGGAGGGGGCGGACGATGGTGTGGCATTCTTGTAAACGATGTCCTGTTCTTCCTGGATGAGTAGATCTCCCTGTTGCGACCAGAGCTCATGGAGCACTGTCACAAAAACCAGATCGCCTGAGCGACCTCGCTTGTAAGTGACATCCAGAACCTTCGACTCCTTCCGCACTGTCGATCCGATGCATACCGGTGCCAGGAATGAGAGGCGTCCTCCGGCCCACATCCGATTGGAGAGTGGCACCTGTGGCAAAAACCCGCCGCGCAGCGGATGGCCGTCTCTTCCGAGTTCACTTGAGGGGACACCTTCGAGGAAATAGATCCAATGCCACAGTGGAGGCAGGTATTCTCCGTCTCGAATAGTATCCGCGGCAATGAAATCGACTGTGGCAGCCAAAAGCCCTGCAGTACGGGCCGAAATAATGTCTTCGTCAGCGCGGGAGTTCCCTATCCAAGTACGGAGGTAATGTATGTCAATAGTACTCATATGTATCTGCTCCTGTTTCATGAATACATATCTACACGTCATTTCTACCAGCACAGAAATGATGTATAGCTTATGGCAATAACCGGGCTAATTATTGCGTTCCCGGCCTCGTTCTTGATCACTATTCAGCCCTTGTCCATGGCCACGATTCGGTTCTCGTGAATCCCCCCGCTCCTGATGAGACCTTGGTGCCAGTTGCTCACGCTGGGTAGCACCTTGCTGTTGTCTCAGTTCATGAACTGCCTGGCCTCGCTGCTGAGAAGGCGTTGATCGCTGGGTTTCCGGCTCGTACTGCCGTGGAGTTCTCCTTCTAGGCTCTTCCTCCGCTCCTCGTTGTGCAGGTGCGGGTTCTCTATGTTCTACCTGCTGCTTGAAGTGCTGTCGGACTGCCCGGTCACGTGGCTGATAGCGGTAAGCCTCACTGCGTAGCCTATGCTGCTGCTCTGCCCGCGGATATCTGTCTCCTGCATACTGGCGCTGGTAGACAGGCAGAGGGGCTCGCTTTGGAGGAGAATTTCGGTTCCATCTTTCCCATCCGCCTCGACGCTCCTCCCATCCATGGCCCCAGTGCTGACCCCAGCGGGGGGGTGCATCCGGCTGCCAGCCGCGAAAGTAGGCAGGAGGCTGCCGGTAGTAGCGTACAGGGATACGAAGGATAAACAGCGGCACGATCTCCGGCTCCACGAGCGACCAGGGGCCATTATACCACGAGCTCGCGTACCAGTTATCGCCCAGATAGACCCAGAACATGCCGTCGTAAAAGAAGTAGTTCCCATCCACCCGCGGTGCATAGTAGACCGGGTAACCCGGCACCGGAACGAGTTCAGGGTAGAGCGGCAGGTTGATCCCGATGCTCACGTTTGGTAACCCGATACCAATGCTCACCTCGGCTGCGGCAGAAGTCACCGAGCAGATCAGCATCCAGAATGCAATGAACCCGTAACTAAATTTATGCATCTTCTCCTCCTGTTGGATAAGCAATTTTGAGGTAATCCAGAATCCGGCATTCTCTGGAAAGGTAATGCCTAATGCGGCAGTTACAATGGATAATCAAACCAATCCACTCCTCAAAATGAAAAAAGGGACCTCGCTATCAGTGCGAAATCCCTTTTTATTGTATGGTCGGTGCGACAAGATTCGAACTTGCGACCACTAGACCCCCAGTTTTACGATGTACGTTGTAGCGTGTTTTACCCTTCCTTATAAACCCTTCTATTTGATAGCTTTTAGTCTTTTTATGTTGTATTGAGTATTGCATAATTGTCCCCAATGTGTTACCTATATGTTACCTATGAAGCAGTTCAATAATACATCAAGGTGACGCAAATGGCAAACTCCGGAACCAACGAGAAGTGCTCCAAGATCAAGATCAACAAGGAGACCGTCGAACAGCTACCTTATGCCGACAAGGGTAAGCAGATCGACTTCTGGGATACGAGTCTGATTGGATTCGGTATTCGCGTCAGTCATACTTCTAAGACCTATATCGCCATGTCCAGGGTTAAAGGCAAACTGGTGAGGGTCACCATAGGTAAGCACAGTCCTTTGACCGCAAAAGATGCCAGAGAGAAGGCAAAGATTCATCTTGGCGAGATGACAACCGGGACCAATCATAACAAGGAGAAAGCGAAGGAGAAGGTCAGAGGGATAACTCTTGAGAAGGTTGCTAAACAGTACTTCGAAACTCAGGATCTTAAAGAATCGACCGCTAATATCTACAAACTCCTCATCGATGCCCACATGGCAACCTGGAAGACCAAGGCAATGTCAGACATCAGTGGTGATATGGTCAAGAAGAAGTTCATGTTACTCGAAAAAGACAATGGCAGGGTTGCCGCCATCAATACCATGAAGGTACTGCGGTTGATGTACAACTATGCTGCCAAGCAGGACGGCAGTGAACTAAAAGACAATCCGGTGAAGTCCCTATCGGCATACATGGGGAAGTGGTCGAAGGTCGAGAGAAGGAAGACATCAATCAGCGATGAGATGCTTCCGGTCTGGTGGAAATCCCTGGATGTAGTAACCAGTCCGCCGGCAAAGGATCTTCTCAAGATGCTCCTGTTCACCGGGATGAGAAAGAACGAAGCGATGGAAATGAAGTGGTCTGAGGTTGATATGAAGGGTAAGACGTTCACTCTCCTTGACCCTAAGAATAGGAACGATATCACTCTACCGATGTCCACCACTATCGAGGAGATATTCCAATCAAGACTCGATACCAGGATGAACGACTATGTATTCCCTGGAAACAAGGTTGCCGGTCACATGGTTGACGTACGGAAGCAGATTGGATTGATGGAACGAGAATCCATAAAGATACTCAACGGAATCGAAACTGATGCCGATCTCGACAAGGCAATCAATAGCAACAAATCGAATCTCATTCCTGGATTCACCTTCATGCCGCATGATCTCCGCAGAACATTCTCCACCATCGCCCAGAATATTGTCAGTTACCCAGAATTGAAGCGACTGATGAACCATTCGACCGGAGACGATGTTACTCAGGGATATCTGATACTGACAGCAGACAAACTGCGCGAACCGATGCAAAGGGTCACCGACAGGATCAACGAAATCATCAATGGCCCCCCTACCCTGCCTGCAGATTCCATTGATGATGAAAGCAAGGTTGACCTTATCAAGAAGCTGATCAGTGAATTAGGAACAGATAAAATACTGGAACTTGTTAAAAACACTGCTACCGTTAAATAGCCGCAACCAGTAGGGGCTTGACGATCATTATTACGGCATAACTACGGCATGAAAAAAGCCGCTACAGATCGGAGCGGCTTCAATGTAAACGGTGCTGTTATTTATTTCAAATCGAGATTATCACGGCCTACTCTGCCGCTTTACAGGCTAAATTTCACAGGCTTTGCTTTGTTGCTCTTGATTATGGCCTGGCCTTCAGGTGAAGCAACAAATTCCAGAAACTTCTTTACAGAATCCTTTGGACTCTTCCCGACTACAAGGTGATTTCTGAGAACGAAAGACCAGTTAGCGGAATCAAAGGATTTTCCGTCGATCTTTATGGCTTTGAATTTGCCTGCAGCATCGTTGAAAGCAACAGCATCGACAATGCCTATTGCGCTCTTCTTGGTCTCGAGTGCAGTAAACATTTCCTGAGATTTTGCGAGGCTCAGAATTTCTGGGGCTGCGTTCAGGTTTGCCATGCAAGCAAACGCTTTCCTGAACATAATTTTGGTGGTGTCGGCCGTTCGAATCGGTCCGGGCGTGCCAATAATTACAAGCGGTTAGGTGATTGCCTAGCCGCTTTTTATTTATCTGTAACCTCTGGTGTAACCTTTAGGGTGTACGCTTGGATGGAATTGAATGGAATAAAATGGGTACTCCCACTATATTCCTTCTATTAAAATAGATTTAAATTTGCTAAGGTGCGTTTGGCATTGGGTATACGGATGTTTTGGCGCCTGGATGGAGGCACAACGATTGATAATGACAGTTTGATTTGGAGGTTAGATGCTTAATGAACTCGACGGTATAGTTGCTAAGATCCCTAATGTAAATACCGATAGACAATACTGGTTTGTGAGAACTGATGGTGGTTATTATTATAAGGAATTTCTATCTTCGAATGTTATAAGCATAGGATTTGAGAAAATATCTATTAATGATATATTCAGGATATTAAATGATGACAAAAAAGACCCTAAAAAAGCTTTAATAACAACGATAAAAGAAAAATATCCAGATAATGAGAGACCTGGATTAGCTGCATCTCAAATTATAAGATTCTTTACAGAAATAAAGAATGGTGATGTTGTAATTATTCCAAGTGAATCTTCGTCTGAATTATCTTTTGGCATTATCCAAGATGATAAGCCGTTTCAGCATTCGTTTTTTAAGGCCGAGCAAAACAAAGACTTTTCTTATGATAAAGCTAGGTCAGTTTTTTGGGTAAAGACTGTTGGTAGAAAAGCCTTAAACCCGAAATTATTCAGCTTGTTTTTTGCTCATCAAACTATTTCTAATGGGAATGAATACTCTCAATACATCGACAGCACAATAAATGACTTTTACAAAAAAGATGGAAAAGTTTATTTGCAGCTGAAAGTATTAAAGAAAGAGGACATTAACGCTAGACAGTTATTTAGTGGTTGTCTTGAACTATTAGACATAACAGATGAATTTTTGACCTTTAATAATTACCATGAGGATACATCAGGCATCGATGTAAAAATCTCTTTAAATTCACCCGGGGAGATTGAATTTATAGGCGTTAACTTTTATGCCCTTACGATTGTTGGGATGATAATTATCGCGGTAGTAGGCGGCGGGTTCAGGGCTAAACATGGTGAGACCACGGTTGAGTTAAAGTCTGATGGGTTAATTAAAAGAATTTCTGATTTTCTTAAAGAGAGGCATAGGGAAACTGAACTTTCCTCTGCGTTGGAAAAACTTGAGGCTTCTGATCCAAAAGATTTAGTCCAAATAATCAAAAAAATGATAAAATAATAAAATGAAGGCGAAACTTTCGATAATTGCTTCAACTATAGTATATTACGGTATATTTGGGTGTATAGCATCTGCCGTTGCCCAGTTTATGCCTAGCATAGGACTGGCGTATTTTGTCATAATCGTTGGACTTGGCTTGGCTTGGTACATAAAGCGTGTATTTCATATTACTTTCCTTGCCCCTTAAGTGGGGAATATAGACGAATGCATACCGTTCAAATAACACGATCCCAGGAATGAAAAAACCGCCCCAAATCTGAGACGGCTTCGATCCGCTGTATGTCCTCCTGATTACCTCCCGGTGCGTTGCCACCCGATAACCTGCGTCCGGATCTCTGCAGGTAGCGTCAAGATGATCTCGTTAAAGTGAGCCTGGTTCAGCTGCGGCCCCTGGAGTATGATCTCCGCTTCAAAGGTCTGGTAGCTGACAAGCTCAGGAAGATAGTCTTGTATCTGGATCGCGTTCATGCTGCGGCCTGCTGTTCCAATTCGTGAAGGGCATTCAGGGCATCATAAATTGAAGCTTCAACATTTTCTAAGATTCCTGTTTCCAAAATTTCGAGAGCATTATACAAGTTGAGCATGACAACTTCCCGAAGTGGGAGGCGTTCCTCTTCGTTTATTGGGCCCATGTCAGTACTTGAGTGGTGAAGCAGTTCATCTTCGCTGTCTAAAGCAACAACTGCCTTGCAAAGAGTCTCTTCGGCCTGCTGTTCTTGGCCACTAAGAATTGCTATCGCTTCGCAGAGAAGCTTCTCTGCAGATAAGCTATGCCCGGACCGTAAAGCGGAAAGCGCACCCTCCTGCCATACACGTATAGAATCCAGACGAGTTGCCGAATCATTGGCATTATTACGCAGTGTGATCTGCTTATAATCTGCACGATAAACGAGGTCTTCCCCAGCAAGCGCCCGATGGAGATCTGAAACCAAAAGGCCAACCCTACTTGCAGCATTGTCTATGAGCTGGTCGAGGTGTCCTACTTCGGTAGGATGCTGCTTACAGTAGAGTTCTGAAGCCCATATAAGTAGTGTCTCAATTCCGTTCAGTTCCTCCGCTATGCACTGAATATCTGATTTCATGTAGCGTTCCTTCTTTGATTCTTCCATGATGGTCTCCTTTGATTGGGTTTATTCTGCCCGTTGTCCATCTGTCAGCCCGTCAATGAATGCGTCCAGGACATCTTCCAGGTAACGCACCGATGATCTCCGCGCCCCTACTCCTGATTTGACAAACTTCGGGCCTACACCCCTGCTACGCCAGCCTGAAAGGGTCTTTTCTGTTGTTGCCAGCTTTGCTGCGGCTTCCTTCGGTGTCAGTAGTCTTTTACTCATTTGCTATCACCTCCCTTGATTGTTGTTGTATTCCCATTTAAGGGAAACTATAATTCCCGAAAAAGGGAAAGTCAAGCAAATATTTCCCATATGTGGGAAGAGGTGGTAAATGGTAAAAGGTAGAGGCAACAAGGAGACCCCCCCCAGAGTTGTAGAACTTCTGAGTAAAGCGGTTTCTGAAAATGGATTGATAGGTATTGAGAATGCAACAGGAGTGGGCAAGTCTGCACTCAGCCGCTACGTGAAAGGCATCGGAGAGCCGACAACGGCAACACTTCAAAAGCTAGCTGACTACTTCAAGACTTCGTTATCCTATTTACGGGGTGATCCTTGGGCAACAAGGGACGGGAAGATTGATTTCAACCATATCGCTATATGGGACGCATACCGGAAAATGGAAGATATTGACGAAAGTTATAAAGATTTTCTTGGGAAGATATTATTTGCGCTCGAAGATGACGACGATTGGCAGGCAGACAGACCTTTTTATAAATGCCTCGTGAGGCTACTTGAAATGGATACTCACGACCATTTGAAAGCTTACGGCCTTCTGCTGGATATGGTTTCTGATCCGCGGCCAAAGGTGATGACAATGGAGGAATTTAAGGCACACAACAAGCGCATCAAGGAAGAGATAGGAAATAAATGATATGGCACTCCCACAAGCCGATATAGACCGTATAGCCGATGCTGTGGCGCTCAGGTTGCCGACTGTCCAGGTGAGAGCCCGCGCTGTGGCTGTAGAGCTCCGGCGCAACAAGTCAGAAGTTGACGAAATAGCGCACGCGGCCAGGACGATGACCATTCCAGAACTCAAGAAGTACATGAAAGAAAGGGAGGGGTAATTACTTCGGCTTCGGTCTCAAGAGGCGTTTGCCTTCCGATATCGCCAGGTTGATTTTCTCCTGGTCCTCTGCCGGGAGTGTTGAGAACTTCGGCGTCTCCTTGATTTTCAATGCTGTCTCGTAGAGGTGCATTGCTTTGATTGTGTTCTGCATTCCCGATACCTCCAGCGGTAATATTATCAGAATTTGGTTCAAGCGCCTGGAAAAGTAAAGGCCGAGTTGCCCCGGCCCTTCTGTTTTATTGCCCTGCAGTTGCCCTCCCGGTCACCACCCCCAGCTTAACAAGAACGCTTTACCGCTTTTTTTATTCATCAGCATTTTACCATCTTTGTAGAAACCGTAACCGGGGCCGTGCTCATGCCATGCCGTTTTCTTAAGATAATCCGCAGCTTCTGTATCGTCCATCCCTTCAATGCCGCCTAAATGCTTAATAGATTCCGAAGTGATTGCCTTGATACCGTTCAGGAACTGATCGCCGGTCATGCCCTTGGGAACAATCGTTGTCTTCCAGCTGCCGGATGTTCCCATCCACTGTTTCCCTGTCGGCACCGTCTCCCCGATGATCCTCTTCTGAACGTCAGCCAGAAGTTTGGTATCAACCTTGTCCAGAGGGATACTTTGACTTGTAGCCGCCCCAATGTAGGCAATCGCGGTTGCGTTTTTCACTGCGTCTCGTGATTGTGGAAGTGCCTGCATTGCCATGCCGAGAGACGTTGTAAGTTTCTCTTCCAGCTTCTCTTTGATCACCGTCACCTTCTGCTGTAATAGGTCTTTCTTTTCGGACCGCAAAAACTCTTGACCAGTGGCATACATCTTGACCGCGTGCATATCTCCGGTTGACGCCAGCTTAAATAGTGTTGATGTTCCGATATCCTTACCCTTGATCTGCTCCGCTGCAACGGATAGCGTGGAAGATGACCATGTGCCAAGCTGACCCGATAGATCCTTTAACGCCGTAACCTGCCCGTTGGCGTCCATCCCTTTGATCCTATCGCCCCAGGCGTTGAGTTCATCTCCCTTGAACAGTGACCGGACGCCGAGCTTGCCTGCTATTCTCGCACGCGCCTCAAGCTGTGGCCCCATAGGTGCCATGACATTCAGAGGGGGGAGAACGATACCTTTTTCAGCCGCCGCCGTCCCAAGTGGATCTTCGGCGCGAAACTTCTCACGGCTGGCAAAGGATGTCATGCGAGTGTAGGCATCGTTGTATTGACGAAAAAGGGAAGGAGACGCCGAAGCCGCCCGCTTCACCTGTCCAACAAACCTGTAATCATCGGCAGTATTCGGCATCCACCCGCTATTCACTTTCTCCCGGTATTCCGTGATAAGTTCCTGCGAGTATTGCCGCGCCTCTGCCTGCTTGCGTTTGGCCTCCGCTTCGGCAAGATGCTGCTGAACCTCTATTTTACCATCAACCGAACTTACATATTCTTCACGCCTGGTCTGCTGCATCTCCGGTATGTAGGTATATGAGCCGTCCTTATTGCGTGCGCCCAACAGGTCTTTCACTTCCTTGAGATGGTCGATATTGTTTCTAGCCCCGTTGAACATGGCCTTTACTTCGCCGTCAACTACTACATTGATACGCTGTTCGCGTTCCTTCTCAATCTCCACCTCTGACCGCCCACTAGACGCGAAAAACTCAGGGCTCTTGAGGATAGCGATTTTATCAGCCGCCAGCTTGTTGGGATTATTGACGAGAGCATCAGCCGCCGCTAACTCTTCGGCCCATGACTGATCGTCTATCTCCTTCTGGCCGTTGATGTACATCCGGCCCCGGCTCTTGTACACCTGTTCTCTAAAGTTGGGCTCCATCTGCAACCATATCTTTTCCGGCACCTGCTTGCGGATATCTGCCAACAACTCGTTACCCTTCGTAGTGATCGCGTCTGGGTACTTCTCAGGGGGGGTCTCCGGGTCATCAACAAGCGCCTGCTCGTGAACAGATAGCGTGTTCTCCATGTCGAGGAACAGGTTTTTAGCCTTGTTCGTGTCGCGAAGTTCAACCATTTTCGCCAAATCTTCTTGCTGCTTCTTCTCGATCTTGAGCTGTTCATTTTGCTGCTGTGTCGCGTAATCCACAGCTACGGTTGCAACCTGCGCCAACCCCTTGCCTAACCCTGCTCCGAACGCATCAGGGCCAACAGGAGACGCCTGTGGAATGGAGAGGGGGGAATTGTTGACTGTTGGTGAGTCGTATCGTGGTATTCGTGGCATTTATTGTCTCCTTTTGTATGTTATTGTCCAAGTAACGTCTTGGTAACTACCGGCGCTGCTCCTGTCACTCCGCCCGGGCCGGTCAGAATGGTATTGCTTGCCGCCATTCGTCGGCGTCTGCGCTCTGCGTCCCTTGCCCCTATAACTCCGGCGTCTGACTGTTCCGGTGGTGGCGGTGCTGGTGGCGGTGCGCTTGGTG
>CAZGQM010000028.1:0-19104 GCA_964528055.1 uncultured Geoanaerobacter sp.
CCCCACACCGGTTTCCGCGCAGATCCACGCAGCCACCATGGTAACAGCCGGGGTCTACCTGTTGATACGGATGTATCCACTCATAAGCGGTTCCCCGGAAGTCCTGGCAGCGACAGCGATCACCGGAGGGGTTACGGCCTTCTACGGCGCGACCTGCGCCATGGCCCAGCGCGACCTGAAGCGCGTCCTCGCATATTCCCCCATAAGCCAGATCGGGTACATGGTGCTCGGAGTCGGCGCTGGAGGTATCGCTGCCGCCAGCTTCCACCTGATCGTTCATGCATTCTTCAAAGCACTTCTCTTCCTGGCCGCAGGATGCGTCATAGCTTCTATGCACCACGAGCAGGACATCTACCGTATGGGGGGCCTCCGCCGCACGCTGCCCCTAACCTTCTGGCCTTTTCTCGCCGGAACTCTCTGCCTTGCCGGCATCCCTCTTACCGGCGGCTTTTTCAGCAAGGACGGCATTTTGGAAGTTGTATGGCAACAAGGTGGGCTTCTCTATGGAACACTCTTCGGGCTTGGGTTGCTTACGGCACTGTTGACGGCGTTCTACAGCTTCAGGATGTTGTATCTGGTGTTCGGGGGAGATCAAGGGGATGGGAGCTTGTCTGTTCACCGTCTCATGGAATGGATGCTGATTCCGCTTGCGCTGCTCGGTCTGTTCGGTGGAATTCTCAACTTCCCGGCCTACCTCGGGGACGGATTTTTCGGAAGCTTTTTGGAGCCGTTGACAGGAGCAACACCCCCTAAGTTGCCCCACTCCTCCGAACTGGCTCTGCAGGGGGTTGCGGCCATAGTTGCCATCTGGGGCGTTGCCCTCGCACATTTCCGCTATGGCGGCAAGCGCCGGCTGGAGAGGATCGACGAGTCGGAACGCCGTCCGTCCCTACTCGCAGCGTTCTGCCTGAACGGCTGGTATCTGGACCGGCTCTATGATTTTCTGCTGGTCAGACCATACAAACTGCTGGCCCTCACTCTCTGGGAGCGGGTTGACAAGGGGGTTATAGATGACTCTCTCGACCGCTTCGCTTCACTGCTGGGACGCACCGGTCAGCAGTTGGGAAGCTGGGGGAAAGGAAAGGTCTCGGTCTACATACTCAGCATGGTAGCCGGAGCCACACTGATACTTGCCTATATGGCGTGGGTTGCACTATGACACTCCCCAGCCAGTTCCTGACAATTCTTATTTTCCTGCCGCTTGCGGTGGGGCTCTGCATGCTGTTGGTGCGGAATCGCTGCCATGCAACGAGATGGATTGCCTTGGCTGGAGGCTTGCTGGAACTGGTACTGGCCTGCTTCTGCTGGCCCGCCTCATCTGTTCCTCTGCCTGGTGGAGCCCCTCCCGGTTTTTTCCTGTACGAGAACCTCCCCTGGATCACTGAACTCGGCATCCGCTACACCGTCGGGATGGACGGGATCAGCCTGCTGCTTGTCATACTGACAGCTGCTGTCACGGTCATCGCCATACTGGTATCCTGGAGTGCAATCAGGGAAAGAATTGCCCTACACTACCTACTGATCCTTGTCATGGAGAGCGCCATAATGGGGGTTTTCCTCTCCCTCGACCTCTTCCTCTTTTACCTCTTCTGGGAGGTGATGCTGATCCCGATGTTCTTCCTGATCGGTATCTGGGGGCATGGCAGAAGAATCTACTCTGCAGTAAAGTTCTTTCTCTTCACCCTGACCGGCTCGCTCCTGATGCTTCTGGCCATCATCGGCATCTATCTGCTCCACGGAGCTCAGACAGGCTACCACACCTTTGCCCTGTACGAGCTGACCAAAACCTCGGTCTCCCATGAAACCGGGCTCTGGCTCTACGGTGCCTTCCTTCTCGCCTTTGCCATCAAGTTCCCGATAATCCCGCTCCACTCCTGGCTGCCGGATGCGCACACCGATGCACCGACCGCAGGGAGCGTGATACTTGCCGCCCTGCTCCTGAAGACCGGGGCCTACGGGCTGATCCGCTTCGGCTATCCGCTCTTTCCGGCGGCAGCCAAAACCCTCACCCCGCTCCTTATGGCCCTTGCGGTGACAGGCATACTCTACGCCTCATGGATCGCCTTCGCACAAAAGGATATGAAACGGCTCGTGGCCTATTCCAGCGTCGGCCATATGGGGTTCGTTGCGTTGGGGATTGCCGCCTGGACACCGGTGGCCCTGTCGGGTGCGGTCCTGCAGATGGTCAACCACGCCCTTACCACCGGAGCCCTCTTCGCCCTGGTCGGCATGCTGGACGAGCGTGCACAGACCCGGGAAATCGAAGCCTACGGAGGGATCTGGGGGAAGGTGCCCCGACTTTCCTTCTTCTTCATACTATTTGCCATGGCCTCTGCCGGCCTCCCCGGCCTGAACAATTTCGTCGGAGAGTTCCTTATACTGACCGGCTCCTTCAAGATATCACACCTTGCAGTGGTGCTCGGCTTCATTGGAGTAATACTTCCGCTCATATATACCGTCCGCCTTATTCAGGATCTGCTTTTCGTGGAGGAGCGCCGTCCCCTCGAAATCGCCGACCTTACCCTGCGTGAAGGGGTAGTGCTAACCCTGTTGGCAATGGCGGATCTCTATCTTGGGCTCCATCCGGCGCCCCTCCTGGATATACTGAAGACTCCGGTGGCACTTCTGACCGGCGGAGGTGGGCCATGAACATGGCTGACCTCTGGATTGCCATGCCTCTCCTTGTGTTGGCCGGGAGTGCGATTCTCGTACTGCTCATCGGTGCGGTTGTGCCGGTAAGGATAGGAACCGTGGTCGGAGTCACCGCAGCACTGGGAGCTGCACTCTGGGCAGTACAGGAACCTCCGGCTTTGCTCGCGCCGACACTGGGACTTGCAGCCACGCCATTGGCGCGCCTCTTTACCGTGCTGTTCTGTCTGATTGCCGCTGCAGTGCTCGTCCTCTCCCACGACTACAACGAACAGCGGGAGATCCGTGGAGAAGAGTACCCTGCCACCATCCTCTTCACAACCTTCGGCATGCTCGCCCTTGCCTCGGCAACCAACCTGCTGACACTCTTCCTCGGCCTGGAGGCTATGACCTTCGGTTTCTACATCCTTGTGGCCATTGACCTGAAGCGAAAGACATCGAGCGAGGCAGGGTTAAAGTACCTCCTGATGGGGGCAATCTCAGCTGCCTTTCTCGCCTTTGGCATCGCGCTGCTCTATGCCGGAACAGGTTCCTTGGCAATTGGCGACGCGATGAGGCTGGCCGCAGGGAACCGTCTTGCCCTGGCCGGCTGGGGATTCATCCTTGCAGGCATCGCCTTCAAGCTCTCACTGGTGCCGGCCCACCTCTGGACTCCGGACGTCTACCAGGGTGCACCGGCACCAGTGGCCGGCTTTCTCTCCGCCGCCTCCAAGGGGGCCACAGTGGCCATGCTCCTGCTCCTCCTTCCTTCCGGCGATGCAGCCATCCTCCGGACACCGCTCTGGTGGCTGGCGCTCCTCTCGATGATTGTGGGAAACCTGGCAGCGCTCCTACAGTCGAAAGTCCGCAGGATGCTCGCCTACTCCTCCATCGCCCAGATGGGGTATGTGGTTTTGGCGCTCATCAGCGGCACCAGCGGAGGGTATCTGGCTGCCGCCTATTACGCAGTTGCCTATGCGGCCATGAGCCTGGCGGTTTTCGGTGCCATAGCGGTTATTGAACAGTCGGGGTGCGGTGAAACCGTCGAAGAGTACCGTGGCCTCG
The DNA here is from genome assembly GCA_964528055.1 of uncultured Geoanaerobacter sp. Lineage (GTDB taxonomy): Bacteria > Desulfobacterota > Desulfuromonadia > Geobacterales > DSM-12255 > Geoanaerobacter. Next base: position 3,694 of record CAZGQM010000028.1, read on the forward strand.
GATTTCAGCGACCATTTAGCGCAGGTGTCCTGAGCATAGGACTTTTTGCCCTTGCCGGTATCCCTCCGACAGCCGGGTTCACCGGGAAATTTCTGATCTTTACCGCTGCCATCAAAGCGGGCGAGACCCCTCTGGCACTCATCGGCATACTCACCGCCGCGGCATCAGCCTACTACTACCTTCGGATCGTGGCATCCCTTTATATGGAATCCGGCATCGAAACAGAAACCAGCTCCCCTTCGCTCCCAGAGGGAGCACTCATCGGCATGATATCACTTATCATCCTGATTCTGGGGTTCTGGCCGACACCGCTTCTGGAACTGCTTGCCCGCTGCATCCGGTAATAACTCGTCTATCCGTGCAATCATTATTGCACATGCAACTATGGTGTATTCTCTTTTCTGCTCCTGCAAATAGACCCTGCTCATGAACTCTGTCAGGGTCTGACGAAACTATTGTTGCACTCATACCCCGATCACTATGAGATTAATTCAGATAACTGACTGATATTGCAGAAACATCAAATTATTTACGTGAGGCATGAATACTGCTTTTATAGCCTTAAATGTTTTACAGCGACAATGTTACCACCATGAGCCGGGAGAGTAGTATGAACATATTCGATTCCGCACTTCATATGGAACGAGATGGAGCAAATCTCTATGAATCCCTGGCTGACACTACCCCGGCAGCTGAGCTGAAGACCATTTTTTCCCTGATGGCCTCTGTCGAAAGAGAACATTACAAAAAGATCAGCGCCTTGAAAAACAGAAATGACTATAAAAGCTTTGAATCCGATTTCCTTGCAAAAGCCCAGAATGTCTTTAAAATCTTTATACAATCGGGAAATTTCGAATGTGCTGTCAGTGACAATGATTGTTACTCCACTGCCATAAAGTTTGAAGAGCATAGCATCAAATTCTATGAAGAGGCCGCAAGCAATGAGAGGGACGAAAACGTTAAAAAATTACTTCTGAAACTGGCGCAGGAAGAGAGAGAACATCTTGCCATTGTTGAAAACATATATGATTTCGTCGAATCACCAAAAAATTATCTGAAATTTACTGAATTCAGCAATCTCAAACAGTATTAAGCTTTTGGAATGGCGAGCCCTGTCATTTCAGAGACTTTCATGCTTCACGACAATTGTGGCAGAGTATACTCAGGTAGTGCCCCATTCAATAGCTCCGTAAAATTCGCGCAGAACAGATCTTTTACCGCTGACATCTCCATTTGGCCAGCCCCCATCTCCGCCTCCAGCGACGTCATTGAACAACCCGGGATACCGCAGGGGTTTATCCCGGTAAAACCCGACAGCCTGCCACTGCAGTTCAGCGCAAACCCGTGCATGGTTACCGAGCGCCGTATCCCTATACCGATGGATGCAAGCTTTCCCCTGTCTGTCCATATACCGGTCTTTTCCGGGATGCGCCTGGCTTCAACTGAAAAAGCGTTCGCCGTACGAATCAGCATCTCCTCCAGAAAGCGTAAGTATCGATGCAGGTCCCTGCAACGTTTCGAGAGATCGAGCAGCGGGTATCCCACCAATTGTCCGGGGCCATGAAATGTCACGTCCCCCCCGCGGTTGGTTCGCACAACAGAAATGGCAGGATCGAGTACGTTACCTGCGTCCCCACCGCTGCCGATGGTATAGACCGGAGGATGCTCAAGAAGAAGGAGTGTATCCTGATCTGTTCCGGCGGCAATGGAGGCGGCCAGACGTTCCTGCATTGCATACGCGACATGGAACTCCACCAGGCCGCAATCGATGATCCGCATGGGTAGTGCCTACAGTAAAAGCTTTACCGGGTTTTCCAAAATCTTTCTGAACTCACCGAGAAATCCGGCTGCATATGCCCCGTCGAGCACCCGGTGGTCTGCAGAGAGAGTGACCCGCATGACCCTGGCCGGTGCCGGCTGGCCGTTCTTCATGATCACCGTATCGCTGACTGCACCGACTGCGAGGATAGCCGCCTGTGGAGGGAGGATTACGGCAGAGAACTGGCTAACACCGTACATGCCGAGATTCGATATGGTGAAGGTGCCGCCGCTTATCTCTGCCTCGCTTATATGGCCGCTCCGCCCCCTGGTCACCAGATCCCTGCTTGTAATGGCTATCTCCCTGAGTGAGAGGGAGTGGCACCCCTTGATGACCGGCACCAGAAGGCCGTCCGGCTGGCTTACCGCTATACCGATATTGATCTCTTTGAACACGATGATCGAGTCGGAGGCAAATGAGGCATTGGCCAGGGGAAAGCTCTGCAGCGCAAGAGCAGCCCCCTTGATCACCATGTCGTTGATGGATACCGAAGCCCCGCTCCGCTTCAGTTCTCGGCGAACCTCTTCGGCCAGATCCATCCGCACTTCCACGGTTACCGAAAAGTGCGGGATGGTCCGCCAAGACTGATCCACAGTCTGGGCAATGGCAGCCCTCATGCGTGAAAGGGTATGCTCCTCAAATTCGGCACACAGCAAATCAGTGGATGCCTGAGGTTTTATTGCAGAAGGGCTCTCCGGAATGGCTTCAGTCCCGGCCTCGACAGTTGCAGCAGACGGTAAGCCGGGTGGCTGCTCCAGATCTTCCAGCAGCACCCTGCCGCCCGGGCCGCTGCCCTGTACCTGCCCCAGGTCGATCCCCAGCTCCCGGGCCCTGCGGCGGACCATCGGCGCTGCAAGGGCACTCTTTTCCTGCATCGTTGACTCGACTGCGGAAACCTCTTCGGAACTGGCCACCTGGTCGTGAGCCGGAGTTTCTCGAACCTGCGGCTCTTCAGGGACACTCACCTTGGGTAGAGATGTCGCCAAGGGCGACACCGCTTCCGCTGCTTCCCCCTTCATCCCTATGACCCCTATGACCGCACCCACCTGTACCTTTTCTCCAGGCTTCACCCGTATCTCAACCAGCACTCCGGAGGTGAACGCCTCCAGCTCCATGTTCGCCTTGTCGGTCTCCACTTCGGCAATGATCTCTCCGCGTTCGACCTGATCTCCGACGGATTTTTTCCAAGAGTTGAGGCGCCCCTCGGTCATGGTGTCAGAGAGCTTGGGCATGGTGATTTCAGTCATGGCTCTTCCTCAGTATTTGGCGGAAACGAGATCACGCACCGCCTCCATGATCCCCTCGACCTGCGGGATACAGAGTTTTTCAAGCTTTCTCGAATAGGGCATCGGCACATCGAGCCCTGATACCCGCTTTACCGGCGCCAACAGGCTGTCGAAGCAGCTATCAACGATGCGGAAGGCGATCTCGCCGCCAAGGCCCGCAGTTCTCCAGCACTCTTCCACCACAACGGCCCTGCCCGTCCTTCTGACGGATTCCACAAAGGTTGGCGTATCGAGCGGATTAAGGGTGCGCAGGTCGATAACCTCGCACTCGATCCCCTCTGTCGCAAGCCTCGACGCCGCCTCCAGCGCAAGGATGCTCATCCGGGCATAGGCAACGATCGTGACATCTTTGCCCTGGCGCATGGTGTTTGCCTTGCCGAACGGCACAATGAACTCCGGATCGTCCGGGACCTCACCTTTGCTGTTGTAGAGAAGCTCATGCTCCAGAAAAACCACCGGGTTGTTATCCCTGATTGCAGACTTCAAGAGACCCTTGGCATCGGACGGTGTCGCCGGGTAGGCAACCAGAAGGCCCGGACAGTGCATAAAGTATGTTTCCAGACTCTGGGAGTGCTGTGCTCCCAGCTGACTGCCACCGCCACCAGGCATCCGGACCACCATCGGAAGAAATATCTGGCCGCCGAACATGGAGCGGATCTTGGACATATGGTTGACGATCTGGTCCATGGCGAGCAGGGCAAAGTTGACGGTCATCAGTTCCGCAATGGGGCGGAGCCCTCCCATGGCCGCGCCAACGGCAACGCCTACTATGGTGTTCTCCGAGATGGGAGTATCCCGTACCCGCTCCTCGCCGAACTCGGCCAGAAGACCGTGGGTCACCTTGAAGGCACCCTCGTAAAGCGCCACATCCTCCCCCCAGATGACGACACTCGGGTCGCGGCGCATCTCCTCCTTCATGGCCAGGTTCAGGGCATCACGGTAGGTCATTTCAGACATAGATGTCCTCCCATATCTCCTTGTCCTCAGGCCAGGGGGACTCCTCGGCATATGCCACCGATTCCTGCACCTGCAGCACGCATCGCTGCCTGATCTCGTCCAGTCGCGGCTCATCGGCAATCCCCTCTTCTTTGAGGCGTCTGGCGAAATTCGGGATCGGGTCGCGCGACTTCCACATATCATGTTCGGCAACACTCCGATACTTGGCAGGATCTGCCATGGAGTGCCCCCGGAACCGGTACGTTACCGCCTCTATGAAGTAGGGGTGTCCGGTTTCGCGGATCTTTTCCGCAGCATGCTTCACCGCCCGGTAGACGGCGATCACATCCATGCCGTCTATCTTCTCGGACGGGATGTCGTAGCCGCAGGTTCGGCGGTGGACAGAGGAGAGGGCCGATGATCGGTGCACCTCGGTGCCGATGCCGTAGAAATTATTCTCGCAGACAAAGAGGACAGGGAGTTCCCAGAGTCTGGCCCAGTTGAGGGATTCGTGAAAGGTCCCCTGGTTGACCGCTCCGTCCCCAAAGAAGCAGGCGCTGATTCTATCCTCCTTCCGAAACTTGGCGGCAAAGGCAAGCCCGACGGCAATGGGAAACTGTCCGCCCACTATGGCGTATCCTCCCATGAAGTTGAGGGTTGGATCAAAAAGATGCATGGAGCCACCCTTTCCTTTGCAGATGCCGGTTGCCTTGCCGAAGAGCTCGGCCATCACCCGTTTCGGGTCAGCACCGCGAACTATGGCCTGGGGGTGCTCGCGGTAGGCCGAAAGGATATAGTCGTCCCGGTGCAATGCAGCAGTCGCGCCAACAGCCACCGCCTCCTGCCCGCTGTAGAGGTGCAGGAAACCGGTGATATTCCCCTTGGCATACTGCTCGGCACACGACTCCTCGAATTCCCTCGAAAGGACCATCTGCTCGTAGAGCCTGAGCAGTTCAGTATCCGGAAGAAAAGCCCGCAGTTTAGTTTCCATAAGAACCTCGTCAACCCATTTTTACATAGTTCAGAGTGCCGCCGGCCAGCAACTCCTCTCTCTGTCGATCCGAAACATCGAGCAGCGCGATGAATGTCCGGCCACCCACCTCCACCGGGATTTTCGTCGCCCCGGATGCCACCAGCCCCCGCACCCCCCTGAAGATCAACCGGTCCCCCTGCCTGAGCAGATCGTACTCTGCCTGGTCCTCAAAGACCAGCGGCAGGATACCGAAGTTCACCAGGTTCGCCTTGTGAATCCGGGCAAAGCTCTTGGCTATCTTTGCCCGGATTCCGAGGTAACGTGGAGCCAGGGCCGCGTGCTCCCGTGAAGAGCCCTGTCCGTAGTTTTCTCCGGAGATCACCACGCCGTTCCCCTTTTCCCTGGCACGATCGGGGAAACCGGGATCTATCTGCTCGAATACGAACTGACTAATGGCCGGTATATTGCTCCGCAGCGGGAGCACCTTGTTGCCGGCAGGCATGATGGTGTCGGTGGAGATATTATCGCCGACAATGATGACAACTTCAGCTTCAAGATTCTCAGGAAGTGCGTCGAAATCCGGGAACGGCACGATGTTCGGTCCGGTGACGATCTCCACAGTGCTTGTATCTGCCAAGGGATAGATGATAGCAGAGTCATCCAAAACGTATTTCACCGGGTTCTGGATATTCGGCCACGGCATGAGCTCGCCCAGCCTGCGCGGATCGGAGATCTCGCCGAACAGTCCTGAAGCTGCCGCGGTCTCCGGCGAGCAGAGGTAGACCTTATCCCCTTTGGTGCCGCTCCTGCCAGGGAAGTTCCGCGGGAATGTCCTGAGCGAAACCTGGTTTGTACCGGGCGCCTGTCCCATGCCGATGCAGCCGAGACAGCCTGGCTGGTGGATCTGCACCCCTGCCAGGAGAAGCATCATTATCCCCCCCTGATCAGCAACGTTCTCCAGGACCTGCCTGCTTCCGGGGTTGACGTTGAATGAGAGGTGCGGTGCGATCCGACGACCGTCCAGAACGCGGCAGACCGTCATCAGATCGCGGAACGAGGAGTTTACCGAGCTTCCGACAATCACCTGGTCAACCTTTACCCCTGCAACCTCACGGACCGGAACCACGTTGCCAGGGGATGAAGGGCAGGCTATGAGCGGCTCCAGGGTTGAGAGATCAATCTCTTCGTATTCATCATAAATGGCGTCAGGATCGGCAGCCAGTTCCACCCAACAGTTGCCGCGTCCCTGGGCCTCCAGAAACTCCCTGGTTCTTTGATCCGAAGGGAAGATGGAACTCGTTGCCCCGAGCTCGGCACCCATGTTGCCTATCGTTGCCCGGTCAGTGGCAGAGAGGGTGGAAACACCCGGCCCGTAGTACTCAATAATCCTGCCGACCCCCCCTTTTACATTATGGCGACGGAGCATCTCCAGAATCAGATCCTTGCCGGATACCCAAGGGGGCAGCGTCCCGGTAAGCTTTACCCCCATGATCATCGGGCAGGGGAGATAGAACGGATGTCCAGCCATGGCCATGGCCACGTCCAGGCCACCTGCACCAATGGCCAGCATCCCCAGTCCCGCGGCTGATGGGGTGTGCGAGTCGGCTCCAAGCATCACCTTTCCCGGAACGCCGAAACGCTCCAGGTGCACCTGATGCGATACACCGTTTCCCGGCTTTGACAGGTGAACACCGAACTTCTGTGCCGCAGTCATCAGGAAGATATGGTCGTCTGCGTTCTTGTTGTCGGTCTGAAGCAGGTTATGGTCTATGTACTGGGCGGCCAGGTCGATCTTCACCCTCTCGACCCCCATGGCCATGAACTCCAGCATGGCCATGGTGCCGGTTGCATCCTGCAGAAGCGCATGATCGATCTTCAGGGCAATCTCTGAGCCGGGAATAAGCTTCCCTTCCATGAGATGCGCTTCCAGAATCTTTGTCGCAAGGTTCTTCCCCATACTCCCTCCTGTAAGCATCCCTCACCGGTCCCCGGATGAGAGACTAGTCGTACGTCTGCTTGAACAGCCGCAGAAAAAGGGCGGCCACGAGTGCACAAGCAACAGCGATTACCCCGATAACCTTCCTCTGCCGACGTTCATCCTCAATACCCTGCAGTGAGGCATTCAGCCTGGACAATTCAGCATTGATCTGAACCGATTCCTTCCGTACCTTCTCCGTATCCACATTGTGAAACAGGCTGTGGAAGCGGTTCCGCACCGCGTAAAGCCCCTTCTCCAACAGCTCGACGTCAACCCCTTCCTGCTTGTACTCGTTAATCTTCTTATCTATGGCAACGATCATCCCTTCGGTCTGCTGCATGGCGTCCCTGATCAGACGTGCCCGTTCGAAGCTGTGACAGCGGGTGCAGCTCTTTTCGTTGATCAGCTCAAGAGAGGCCCTTAAAACCCGGTGGTTACCGTGGCAGGTGACGCAGGTCGGCCCCCCTTTGCCCAAGGCCCTGCCATGGGCGCTCGTACGGTAGTCGTTAAGTACCCCGACGTGGCAGCGACCGCAGAAGGCAGGGATATCATTCTGTTTCGGCGCACCGAGGAAACCGCGAGCAGGGCTCATGGCGTTAACAGCATCCTTGGGGTCACCGCCGTGACAAGCGTTGCATTCGATGCCGTTTTCCGCATGTATGCTCCCTTGCCAAAGTCTGACCGGTTCTGCAAATTTACCGGTCAACTTTGCGTGACAGCCTATGCAGACGATCTGCTGCTGAGCGGCAAAGATGGAACTTGCCGAAAAGAAGAGAAGGCTTATCCCAAGAACACCTGTACGTTTCAGATTTATCATGAATAGTGCCCCCAGATCGTTAGAGCGAGCCACACCAGGATTCCCCCGATGCTGCAGGCCATGAAGAGAGGGCGCTTCAGCGGGTGTTTCTCCACCCCCCTGTCGATAAAGGGAAGAAGTGCTAGAAATGTCATGGCACCCCCCTGTACTGCCAGACCGAGGAATTCGCTGGGAAAGATCTTCAGGGTCTGATAATTGGCGAGAAAATACCACTCAGGCTTGATGTGGGACGGTGTCAGGTAGGGGTTTGCAGGGATAAAGGCATCTTTGGGGAAAAATAGGTAGGGGTCGAAAAAGACCACTGCCAGGAAGAAAGCCAGATAGAGGGCAATGGAGGTCAGATCCTGGATTGCATAGTTTGGGAAAAATGGGATGCCGCCAGGGTGCCCTTCATATTCGAACCGTTCACCTTTCCATCGGTTCTTCGTATCGTCGAGTCCGAAAGGTGGCGTTGATACGCCAATCTTCTGAAGAAGAAACAGGTGCACCCCTGCGAACAGGGCAATGGTAAGAGGGAGCACGGCCACATGCAGGGCAAAAAACCTCCCCAAGGTGGGGGCTCCGACCAGCTTCCCGCCACGCAGGAACTCTACCAGATATGGACCTATGTACGGGATCGTACCGACACTGTTCGTTGCAACTGTCGTTGCCCAGTAGGAGAGCTGACTCCAGGGGAGGAGATACCCTGTGAGCGAGATCGCCATGACCAGGTTAAAGAGGATGAAGCCGGAAAGCCAGCTGAGCTCGCGTGGACGCTTGTAGCTCCCCATGAACAGCACAGAGAGCATGTGGAACAGCAGTATCAGCACCATCATGTTGGAGCCTACCGCATGGCACATCCGGATAAGCCAGCCGAATGGAACCCTGTTCATTATGCCGGTAACGCTGTTGAAGGCCTTTTCCGCATCCGGAACGTAGTAGATGAGGAGCAGTATCCCGGTTACCACTTGAAGGGCAAAAATGAAGAGCAGGATGCTCCCCATGGAATACCAGACATTGATGTTACGGGGCAGGAGATAGCCGGTAAGTTCCTTCTCCACCAGATCGCGTGTGCCGATACGGACGTCAAGCCAGTCGAAGAGCTGCCTGAGCAGCGTCATGGTTGCCTCCGGAGCTAATGTGTATCATCCTACGGTTATGGTACCGTTTACCACGGCTATCGGAAGACGAGGAAGCGGTTTGGGGGGCGGACCGGAGACAACGGCCCCATCGGGACTGTAGCGTCCTGCGTGACAGGGACAGATAAACTCCTCACTCTCCTTATGCCACTGAACTATACAGCCGAGATGGGTACAAACGGCAGAAAGAGCGATCATATCTCCCCCTTTCCTCCGTACCAAAACCGCTGATGAGCCGGCAAACTGGAAGAATTTCGCCCCATCTGCGGAGAGTTCACTCAGTTGTATCGTTACTTTTCCTTTCTCTCCCTGTTCGGATTTTGGGGAAAGATAGCGGAATACAGGATAGGCTATAGCCGCAAACGCACCGGCGGCGAACCCACCAAGACAGAGGCCGAGAAACTGTCTTCTCCCCTTGGTATCCATGCCTATTCCCCTGCCTTGTTCCTGCGTAGTCTGTTGTTAAGCGCCTGACGTGTAATGCCGAGCAATTGTGCGGCATTACCCTGATTACCCTTGGCGATCTCCATCGCCTTGCTGATCAGCTCGCTTTCCGCCTCTTTAAGCGTAGGAAAGCGCTGGAACGTAACTGCATTAAAGTCTGCTCCGCTAATGTCGGGGGTGTTGTTAAAGGTTCCCTGGGCAGAGTCGCGCTCCCTGTCGATAATTTCTTTGAAATGGTTGACCAGCAGCTTGGCAGGGCTCCGGGTAATGACATCTACAACCATTGCCTGAAGTTCCCTGACATTTCCGGGGAATTCATAGGTGGAAAGCAGCGATACGAGCTCTTTACGATAGGAGGGTCTCGGTTTCCCGGTGAGATGTACCGCTTCGGAAATAAAATGGTCAAGCAGTAACGGAATATCGTCAGGACGGTTGCGAAGGGGAAGTACCGCGATTTGATGAGTGCAGAGCCGATAATAGAGGTCTTTTCGAAACCTTCCTTCGTTCATAAGGCGTTTCAGATCCTGATTAGTGGCAACCACCAGACGCGCCTGGCTTTGTACCGGCCGGTCAGAACCAAGAGGGTAGTATTCGTTCTCCTGCAGTAGACGGAGCAGCTTGATCTGGGATATCTCGTTCAGATCACCAATCTCGTCAAGAAAAAGCGTGCCGCCTGACGCCTTTTTAACCAAACCGTCCCGATGGGTCATGGCGCCGGTATAGGCACCTTTCAGATGACCGAAAAGGGTATCGGAGAAGAGCATGTCATCGAGCCCTGCCACGTTTACGCTCACAAACAGGCCATTCCGCTGACTCATTGAATGGACTGCCTGGGCAAAGAGCTCCTTGCCCACACCTGTCTCCCCGAAAATCAGTATCGGCTGGGTAGAGAGCGAGATTACCTTGGCATAACGAAGAAGGGAGAGCATCTCCCGATTGTTGGTGACAATCGATTCAACCTGGGGCGGAGGTGAAAATATCACCTCAGGCTCCTGGGAACTCTGAAGCAAGGATAAATTATCGTTAAGGCTTCTCAGTTCAAGTGCCCGCTTTATGCCTGAAACCAGGCGACTTATGGTGATCGGCTTGGTCAGGTAATCAACTGCTCCTGACTTCATGCACTCGATAGCAGTCTCAATCTGATTTTCTGCCGTTACGATGATAACCGGGATATACGGTTTCTGTTTGGCAAGCAAGTCAAGCACCGAAAGCCCCGGATAATCTGGCATCATGAGATCCAGAACAATAACGGCTGCATCGTTATTTTCGAGATAGACAAGGGCCTTGCGGCTGTCGTCAAAAGTCATCACGTTCATGATCCCTGAACGCTCAAGCACAGACTTCAACATCAAAAGGGCCTGCTGGTCATCATCAACAATCAGGACAGGCAAATTCATAGCAAATTCTGGCATTTCACTTCCCCTTCATCACGAGTCGACAGTACTATCCGGTCATCCTGGAAAATCAAACACGTTGTTACGTTATACCGAAATATTTTAGCACAAGAATACAGTTTTGCTTTTTATATGATGACGCGACGGCGACGGATGAAAGATATTGAGAGGTTTCAGCAGAAGATCTGGTTGAGGCGAGTCAGAATGGGCGTAGGGTCAGAAACAGCAGAGCTAGGAGGGAAAAACTCATTTCATTAAATCAGTGTCCTTTTCATGGTGTCCGTATCCCAAATATCTAGTGGCTGGCTTGCAAATAGTAAACTCGGCAGTATTGACTTGTGTTGCTGTGCTCAATAACTTGACAGCAGGGTTACATATCTTCTAAGCCGGGTTTTTAAATATCAATATCGCAGCAGTTCGGGTGCCGTCGGAGTGAGTACCACGGTAATCCAGGCAGCAATTGCTCTCTTTGGGATGGCCTCCTCAACCTCATTGATCCGGTGGGAAAAATCAGCAAGGAATGAAAGCCGCCTTCCCCTTTATCTTCGCCAACGTCGCAACTATAAGCTTGACCGCATGCTCCAGGTCGGAGAGGGCCAGGACCTCCACCGGAGAATGCATGTAGCGAAGCGGTATCTTCACCAGCGCCGTTGCCACGCCGCCTCGCGATATCTGCATGACGTTGGCATCGGTACCGGTCGCACGTGGGATGCCGGTAAACTGCACTGGAATCTTCTGCTCCTCGGCAGTTTCGGCAAGGAGGTCAAAGAGGACCGGATTGATATTGGCCCCGCGAGGCAGGATGGGACCCTTACCAAGCTTGACATCTCCGTTGTGCTTCTTCTCCACGTCTGGCTGGTCAGTGGCAAAATCCACCTCAACGCAGATGCCTATGTCCGGGTTCACCGTGTAGCTGCTGGTAGTGCCACCGCGCAGGCCAACCTCCTCCTGGACCGAAGAAACTCCATAGAGATCAATCGGCAGTTTCTTGGAGCCAGCAGCAACCTGGCGGAGCACTTCGGCCACCACGAAGCTTCCGGCCTTGTCATCAAACCCCCTGGAAGTAACTCGGTCACCGTAAATCCGCTCCAGGCCTGCTGCAAAGGTGATCTGATCGCCGACCCTGACCAGCTTTTCGGCATCTTTTTTCGTCAGCGCTCCGATGTCAATGTACTGGCTCTCCAGCTTGGTTACAGTATCGCGGTCCTTGGGCTCCATCAGGTGGATCGGTTTGCGCCCGATAACTCCTGGAAGCGCCCCCCCCTTCGAATGCACCTTAACCCTCTGACCTGGTGTGATATGGGCATCAACGCCGCCGATTGCGCTAAAATAGATAAAACCGTTGTCGTCGATGTAACGGATCTGCAGACCTATCTCGTCAGAATGCCCCACTAGCATCACACGCGGACGATCCTTCCCACCCCCCTCGATCAGACCATAGACGTTTCCCATCACATCTGTGGTGACCATTGCAAAGTGTTCGATATACGAGCGGAAGACCCGCTGAGCTGGCTGCTCGTAGCCCGATGGGCTGGGAGCCTCTACCAGTCTGGAGAGAAACTCGAAGGATTCCTTGCGCATGTACAACTCCTTTTCATAACGTCAGATTTGAGATCATAACAAGGTGGCGAGGATTGAGGCGACGAAGGCGTACTATCAAGTACGCTGAGGAAACCGAAGACGAGCCAACGCCGTTAGGTCTCAAATATGGCGTTATGCTAAATCGGCAATTTATTCATCTGAGCAGGGTCCATATTCTCAAGGAAATCTGCATACCTGCGCTCATTGCTCTCGCTCAGGACCTCTTCATCGTTGAGTGCATAACGGGTCGCCCAGTCGATAAGTTCTGTGGAGACCATGAGCGGGGTCTTTTTTGTCAGAACCATATTTAGGGCCTCAGTGACACTGACTTCTATCTTCTGTTTACGATTGGGCCCAGTGAGCCAAACCTCCGCAACTATGGTCCCGTTGTCATCTCGGTGAATAGTTATCTGGGAGAGCCGGAGCCTCAGCTTTTTCAGAAGGGTGGTGAGAAAACCTGCCCGTTCCACCTGACCGGCCAGATCCCTGCAGATCATGTCGGCAGCGATGGAAACCCCGTCACCGACACTGATCCAGAGCGGTACGGTAGTGGTCCCGTCTGCCCCTTTGAGAAGCACCACAGGACGTTTAGAAACACTGTCCATCGTAAAACCGAATATTGTCATTTCTATGTACATTAGCAGTCCTCTCGTAATGAATCTCATCTCTGGGGAGCTGATGCCGTTTCAATCGCCAACACCTTAACGTAACCCTGCTATGACTGTCTGAACCTCAAACAGCGAAGCAATACCCTACTCAAATCTGAGCGCCTTATGTAACACTTTGTTTATTGCTACCTCTTAGTTACAAGAATGGATCAATTTCCCAAGCTGCGAATTCTGGTACCCCTGCACTATTTCCACCGTGACAAGACTCCCGATCAACCGTGCGTCACCTTCAAAGTTAACGATCCGGTTCACCGAACTTCTGCCGAATATCTGCCCTTCCCGCCTGCTCGTCCCTTCCACCAGGACATCCTGCAAGGTACCCACCTGGGCCTCGTTCAACGTACGGGTGATCTTCTTCTGAATCACCAGAAGACGGTCGAGCCTCGACAGCTTGACATCGTAGGGCAAATCACCTTCGAAATCCGCGGCCTTGGTTCCGGGCCTTGGGGAGTAGAGGAACGAAAAGAGGTCGGCATACCGGACATCCTCAACCAATGAGAGTGTTTCGGCAAAATCGTCTTCGCTCTCTCCAGGAAAGCCGATGATGATGTCGCCGGTTATGGCAATATCCTTTCGGACCGCTCTGAGAGCGGTGATCTTTGACAGATACTCTTCTCTGGTGTAGCCCCTGTTCATCCGGGACAGGACAGAACTGCTACCTGCCTGTGCAGGGAGGTGAATATGCGGGCAAAGCTTGTCCAACTCGGCAAAGCAGTCGATAAGAGGCTGGGTAATGTCCTTCGGATGCGACGTGGTGAAACGAATCCGTCTGATTCCGTCAATCTTCGCCACCATCCGGAGAAGACCTGCAAAATCGGGTTCGCCAGAGTCATTTACTCCGTAGGAGTTGACGTTCTGACCAAGCAGCGTCACCTCCTTGACACCCAGCAAAGCCATCTGCCTGATCTCGGCAATAACCTCTGCCGAACGCCGGCTCACCTCGCGACCCCGGACATACGGGACTATGCAGTAGGAGCAGAAGTTGTCACACCCCTGCATCACGGTAACAAACCGGGTAACGCCGCCAGGCCGGTCATCCACAGGAAAGAGGTTTACCCTTGTCTCGCTGTCGATGAAATCGACCTCGGAAGTCCTACGCCCCTCTTCAGCCGCCCGGACGATCTGAGGAAGCCGGTGCAGGTTGTGAGTGCCAAACACAAGGTCCAGATAGGGGATCTTCTCAAGCAGCCGTTCTCCCTCCTGCTGGGCAACGCACCCGCCAACCCCCAGCAATAGGCCCGGCCTCTTCCTTTTCATGGCCCGAAGGTTTTCCAGCTGTTTATATACACGCTCTTCGGCCTTAGCCCGGACTGTGCAGGTATTGAATATGATCAGGTCCGCTGTATTTGTATCATCCGTCAACTCATACCCAACGCCGGCAAGGAGCGCGGCTATCTTCTCCGAATCGCTCACGTTCATCTGGCAGCCGAAGGTCTGCAAAAAGAGCTTTTTCAGTGGCTGCATTATTCCCTCATTAACCGTGTCATGCATATGGATAGTACGCAATCTCCACCACTGCAGTCAACACCTTTGCCTGAACCGCAATATTTTACTTTGACAAGATTCTTTATCACGCCACGCGTCGCGGTTTTCCAAAGCATCGGTTTTTGCTTTTGGCGGTCTGCTGTGACATGGTAATTTTCAAGTTTGATAAACGGCTATTTAAAAATGGAGGATATGCACTATGTTTGCGATGGATTTCGACACAATCTTTTTCAAGGAAGGTTCGGCGATTGTTGCCTATTGGCCGGAACTGGATGTATCGAGTTGCGGCAATGACATCGAACAGGCGCGGACAAATTTGAAAACGGTTGTGAGGCTGTTTGTGGAAGAAGCGCAAAAGATGGGTACGCTTGAGGATATACTTGAGGAATCCGGGTTAACACAATCGTCTGAATCATTGTGGTCGCCTCCTCGTCTTGTAGCAACAGAACTCATGAACATGGCAACCTGATATGCCGAAGATTACTCCCATACCTGCCTGGAAATTGAAAAGAAACTTCGAGCAAGCCGGGTTTCAGTGCGTAAGAATCGAAGGGGATCATTTCGCGTTTACAAAGCATGGGATTGCGCGCCCCGTGGTCATCCCGGACTGGAAAGAAGCCTCTGTTTTCATAATCAAAAACAGTGTAGTCTCAAAGATTCACCAGGCACGCTGTTTTTATGCCATTCCACCCCCCATTTCCCCCACGCTTTCCGCTTGACACGACTCACATATTTCTATATACAATTCGCAAAATTCCTCAATTAAACGAGGCCAATATGCGCCCCAACCAGCACACCAGCACACCAGCACACCAGCACACCAGCCCACCAGCACACCACCACACCCATCACCCGCAACCCAGCACACCACCACACCACACCAACACCCACCACACACACGTCCAACACAAC
>CAZGQM010000029.1:0-14436 GCA_964528055.1 uncultured Geoanaerobacter sp.
CTTCTGACAGCATGCTGGCATCTGATACAAGAGCCTTGATCGTCTCTACCATCTTCTTCATGGCTGCCATGACGCTGGTTGTGTCGCCGGTTGAAAGCGATATCTCACGGCTTAGGTCGCCTACGGCTACCAGGTTCGCCACTTCACCGACATCTTTCGGGTCAGCACCAAGCTGGCGAAGGGTCGATCTGGTCAGGTATAGTGCGGTAAAAATGCCGAGCAGAATGGCTGCGGCGCCAAGACCTATCATCAAGTTTCGGGATTTGGTGTAGGTTGCAACCGCCTCTTCGTAACGCATCATATTCCGTTCAGCGTTGTGCTCCAGCAGTTTTTCAATATTTCCGCTCACCACACGCTCTGCCGGGGCTGCCTCCTTGCTCAGCAGCTGGGCTGCCTCCTTCTCCTTGCCCGCCATTGCCAGTTCTGCGACCTTCAAGTTCAGTCCCCGGTAGTTGCCGATACTCTCTTTGAGTGCGGTGATGATCTCCCAGGACTTTGTGTCTGTCTTGGTGGTCATCTCCTCAACTTTTTTGAAGCTCTTGCCATACTCTTCACGGAATTTGGCGATCCGCTCGCCGTACTCCTTCTTTTTTTCAGGATTATCGTTGACAATCATGTTCCGGAGATTGATGCCGATATTGGCGATGGACTTATCCATATCGGCAACAAGGGCAATTCTTACCGCGTTTACTTTTACGATCCGCTCCAGGTCTTTGCTGATTTTCGACATGCCGTTGACACCGATTCCTATCAGTACCGCCATTAACACCAGCAGCACTCCAAAACCCATCCCCAACCGCTTGCTCAGATTCATGTTCGTGAACATACTTTCCTCCTGTCTTGACTTCTGTTTTCCCTTATTGACTGACAAGGGAAACCCCTATTGAAATCCGCAATAACACTCATATCGGATATCACCATAGCAACTTAAGTCATATTTAATAAAATAATACTTATTTCGTTAAGGGGCTTATTTGGCTTCTTTGCACAACTGAAAGCGTGCCAAGAAGCATCTGGTGCACATTCGCTGTGATGGGATCGTCATGGCCAGGATAGATAGTTTCAATCTTGAGGGAGGCTATATGCAGAAGGCAGGTCAGGAATTCGCGGCTGTAGGAACCGCCCGGCGAAAGGATCCGAAGGGGGGTGTCTCCGGAGAATATGGCAGCATCATCAGGGGAGTATACGCAGATGGAGTCGCTGGAGTGCCCGGGGGTATGCATGATCCGGCATTCCCTGTCAGCCACGCGAATGGTTTCCCATCCGCGGATCCGCTCTTCACCCTTGCCCAGATCCGAGTAGGAGTAAATACGTGGCTTGTAGCGCTCGATGATCCTGTCCAGCCCTCCAACATGGTCGAAATGGTTATGGGTTATGATCACCTGGTCCACAGGCTTTTTTCCTATTCCGGTGGAGATGGCATCGATCTCTTCGATGATCGATCCGTCGGTCCCAACATCGATCAAGGTATTCACATCCTCGATCCGGTTCCATTCTCCGAGAATAAGGTATGAGCGGCAAGTATAGATTCCTGGTCGACCATGAAGAGGTATTACTTTCACCTATCAACCGATCTTTTTGAAGAGCTGGGCATCCGGGGTCACCTGCTCGAACAAGCCCGCAAGCTCCTGCGGAAGCTTCTGTGTCTGTTCGCTGGCGAAGAACCCTCCTGGGGCAAGAGAGGCATGAAACATCCGTATCACCTCAATCCGCTGCAGTTGATTGAAATGGAGCAGGACATTCTTGCACATGATCAGGCAGTAATTGTCTCCGATAGGTTTGAGAGTGAGCAAGTCATGTTTCTGGTACGTCAACCGGGTCCTGACAGAGTCAACGATTTTAAAATGTCCCGGCTTGTCAGCAGGCTTGAAATACTTGGCTAAAAGATCTGCAGGTATACGCTGGATCTCCTCGAATGGGTAGACCCCCTCACGGATGATTTCTCCAAAGAGGTTGCTCCCGTCGTAGTCGGTAGCATCTATCTTCAGGTTCTTATAGGCGAAATTCCCCATGTTCTCGGCAAAGACAATGGCGAGGGTATATGGCTCCGGTCCCATTGCACAGCCGGCGTCCCAGACTTTAACCGTACTGCGCCCCGCAGCAAATGGGACCACATGACGGACGATATGTTCAATGGTGTGAATATCGCGGAAGAAGAATGTAAATGCCATGAAGTTAGTCCGAGATCAGAATAAAAATATTCGTCAAAAAGGCGGCCAGAATCGACCGCCTCTTCTGCATAAGACATCAGGCGGCCCGCTCTGCCGCCTCCACATCACGCATCAATTGCGGTATGTCAAGAATAAGGGCCACGCTACCATCTCCGAGGATGGTTGCACCGGAGACCCCTTCGACGTTCTTGTAGGCACGTCCCAATGTCTTGATAACCGTCTGGTGTTCACCTATGACGTGATCTACCACAAAACCGACCCGGAATCCCCCAACTTCAGTGATAACGATCTGCTGGATGGCAGGTGTTTCACCCGGGATGGCAAAACGCTCCCGCAAAGGAACATAGGGGACCAGATGACCACGTACATTGGCAAGATTGCGTCCATGAGACTCGTCAACCTGTTTAGCGGTAAGCTCAACGCATTCATGCACCAGCGAGAGCGGCAGCACGAAACAGTCAGTGCCAATCTTCACCAGAAGGCTCTCGATAATCGCCAGAGTGAGCGGTATCCTGACGGTGATAGTACTGCCGACACCACGGGTACTGGATATATCGATCGTACCGCGAAGAGCGTCGATGGCGCGTTTGACCACATCCATACCAACCCCGCGACCGGATACACTGGTGACCTTTTTTGCCGTAGAGAAGCCGGGGGCAAAAATCTGCGCAAATATCTCCTTATCCGTGAGTTCTGCACTCGCCTGGATTAAGCCTCTCTCCACTGCCTTGGTCCGTATCGCATCACGGTCCAGTCCGGCTCCGTCGTCGGTAATGGAGATCAGAACGCTGTCACCTGAATGCACAGCGGCAAGGTGTACGGTGCCATGGCGCGGCTTGCCGGCTGCCGTTCGCTCGGCAGGATCTTCGATACCATGGTCGATACTGTTGCGAATCAGGTGAACCAGCGGATCGTTAAGCCTCTCTATAACGGTCTTGTCCAACTCGGTCTCGGCACCTTCAGTAGTCATCTCAATCTCTTTCCCAAGATCGTTGGAGAGATCGCGTACCAATCGCTTGAATTTGCTGAATGTGCTCCCTATGGGGAGCATCCTGATATTTAGGGCGTTATCCCGCAGCTCTGCGGAAAGCCGCTCCACTTCTTCCGCAATATTAACCAGGTCTGCATCTCTTTTTGAGAGGGCAGTCTGTGATAGCCGTGCCTGGACCGTAACCAGTTCCCCGACCAGATTCACCAAGGCATCAAGTTTGTCCGCAGGAACCCTTATGCTGGTAGCAGCGGGATCCTGCGTGGTCTGACGCTCCTGCCGAATCTCCTTTACATGCTGCTGTTCCGCAAGAGCTGACTGCACACTTTCTGAGTCCACAACTCCGGTTGCCACCGCAAGCTCTCCAAACCGCTTCTGCAGAGAGAGCACCTTTTCCATCTCCTCTTTTGAGATATCGCCCCGCTCCAGCAGGATTTCACCAAGCTTCTTGTATCCAGAGTCCAGTTCGTCCTCACCATCGTCAATCAAATCACATGATATTTCGCAATCATCGGAGACAAAAATAAAGACATCCTCAATGGCATCCTTGCCGCGAGCAGTTGTCAATATGATGTCCCAGTTCACATAGCAGCTATCAGGCTGCAGTTCGCAAAGCTGAGGGATTCCGTTGGTATGCGCCACAACCCTGCAGGTGCCGAGTTCGGACAATTCATGCAGCAGGTTGATTGGGTTGGTCCCACTCATGAATATCTCAGAACCAGGCTTGAAACGGATCCTATAGGTAACCGGTCGTTCGTTGGCCATGGCAGTGTGCTTTGGACGCTTCTCTTCGGCTGAACTCTCAGCATTCACTGCCTTTGGAACGAGTTTCTTCAGCTCCAAAATCAACTCTGCAGCAGACTCATCGTCAACCGGCCCGCCGCTGTCAGAGGCATCGAGCATACCCTTGATCTGATCGCGGGCTGAGAGGGTCAGGTTGATCAGATGCTTGGTGACCGGTATTTTATCGTTACGCACCAGGTCGAAGACCGTCTCCACTTCATGGGTAAAGGTAGCAATGTCCTCGAAACCGAACATTGCTCCAGATCCTTTTATGGTGTGCATCGCACGAAATACCCTACCGATGGTTTCAGTATCATCAGGGGTTTCCTCAAGGGCCAACAATGATGTCTCCAACTCGGAGAGCAGTTCGTAGGCCTCCTCCTTGAATGCCTGCCTATGAGCGTCTATCATCCGAGCACCTTTTTTACGACACCTATAAGTTGTTCAGGCTTGAACGGCTTTACGATCCAGCCTGTGGCACCGGCAGTCTTCCCTTCGCTCTTCTTGGAATCCTGCGACTCAGTTGTCAACATAATGATAGGTATGAATTTACAGGTGGGAAGAGCTCGCGCACCCTTAATCAGGCCGATGCCGTCCAGGTTAGGCATATTGAGGTCGGTTATGATCATATCAACCTTGGTACCAGCAAGTTTCTGGAGCCCGTCCTTACCGTCCACTGCCTCAACTACGTCGTAGCCGCTCTGTTTGAGTGTAAAGCTCACCATCTGTCGAACGCTCGCAGAATCATCCACGGTCATTATCACTTTTGGCATTATTCTCCCCCTCCTACCCATAGACAGTTCTTGTTCACGTCATGCTGACAGCCAACATGTCGGACAAAACCTGCCTCAACAATAGTCTTATGCACGTTCTCCCCAAGCAGCCCTTTAACGGAAATCGGTATACCGGCATCACAGCATGACTTGTGGGTTGAACAGAGCAGCTGCAATCCGGCCAGGTCGATTTCACTGACATTCTCAAGAATGCAGGTGAGCTGCCCGGAGCCATTAAAGGCTTCAAGCAGGACCTCTTTGATCTGAGCGGCATAGTGGATGGTCATACTTCCGGCAAGTTGTACAACCCTGTTATCAGGTGTTCCTGACTGGGTTGCTGAAAAATCCTCCATACAATCCTCCTTGACCGTCGAACCATTGTTAGTGGCTAAAACAGCTCGATATTGTCATCCATCTCATCACCGCCAGCATGTTCGACAGCAAAACCAGCATCTCCCACCATGGCGATGCTGGCATGCACCTTCCGCTCACTATGCATAGTATAACGAGTGGCAAGTTCCTTGAGCCGTTCAGTCCTTCCCTTGAGCGTATCGGGTGGTACCAGGGCGCTTGTTTCTTCCACAAGGAGATCTAGATCACAGATCACCTTACTCAGTCCTGCAACCATCTTTTCGTGAACGGTAATCGAACTGATGGTCGATTCAATATCCGCTGAAAGCGAACTCACCTCTCGCTCCAGTGCGGTAACCCTTGATATGAGGGTCTCATTCAAATGCCGTAGCGTCTCGAGCAGGATGTGCAACTCACTGACCATAACCTCAACATCGTGCTCAAGGGACTTTGAATCATCATCTCCCCCACGAAACAACTGCTCTGTAGTATCAGTAACTGAACGCAGGGTCGCTGAAACCGTGCCGGTCTGCTGCTGAGCTTCCACTGAAAGGCGCTGGATAGCTTCCGCCAGAACCCCAAGCGCAGCCCCTTCCTCGCCGGTCCGCGCAGCCTTTATCTGGGCATTCATGGCAATAAGCTCGATCTCTTCGCCTATATTTTCGATATCGCCCACATAGGCGACTATCTCACCAACTGTCCCGGCAACAGTGGTCATGGCTTGAGAGATGTTTCTGTTCGCCTCGGCATTGTCGGCAAGAGAAACTGCTACCCGCTCCAGACCATGTTCCATATCGCTGAAGAACGAACTGCCTGCCTGATCGGCAACCCCGGCCATGTCACGTGTCTTTGCGGAAGTATGCGACTCCTTTGTGGCAATGGATGAAAGGTTTTCTATGATGCTGGATACCGCAACCTGGATATCATCGCTTGCCTGGCGCAATTGTGCTGACTGGAGTTCGCAGATGTCACCTGTCTCCACCACCAGATCCTGACCGCCTCTGATTGCAGGATTGACTTCCAGGTCGGCAATAATCCGGACACGCAATTCGTCAAGAGCTGTCTGGACATGCTCTATCTGCTGACGAACGATGTCGTGGAACTGCATTGAGGTAACCACCTCGCTTATGCTGCAGGAGACCTCTGCCGATACAGCTGCGACCACAGAGGCAAGATCGGTGCAGCGATTGTTAATCTCCCTGAGCGAGACAAGGCTCTCACTGGTCTTCCGAAGTATCTCAAGCACATGGGTGCGTTGTTCGGCCTCAATTTTCTCGACCTTGACCAGGGTTTCCCGTATCGTGCTGCTCAAATGCTCCTTCTGGGTGAGAATGGTTTCTGATTTATCCAGTACCTGAACGGAGAGATTGGCAACATCTTCGGCAAGGGTATCAAAGCCAGCAGCACTTGTCCCAAGACGCGCACTCTCAATCTTGGTGGATATTCCGAGCATCCTCAGCACCTTGTTAATCTTCTTGAATCCGCCGAGCGGCTCCGAGACTTCATCAAGAAGATGGAGGACATTCCCCAGGGCATCACAGTCCTTGACGGCATCACGCTCTGCCTCATCAAGATACTCTCGCATCCGGTCAATGAGAGATGCAAGCCCGCTGATCGAGGTATGAACCTCTTCACCAACGACTTGATCAACGACTTCTGAAGAGAGATGGCTGATCGCCCCTGCCCGTGCATAGAAATCGTGGAGATGTGCACCGATGGAGAGAAATTCACCTTCTGTTGAGCTGGCCAGTTGGTGCAGCTCTTCAGCCATGCCAGCCAATGTTTCACTCCAGTTTGTAAACTGAACGGTGGAATCCATGCCTCTGGATGATCCCTGAGACACTGACATGAGTTCTGCTTCAGGTTTGGCAACAGGTAGAGTTTTGAATAAATCTAGCATGGTAAGTGTCACAATCCGTTATTTTAGGCAGAAATGAACTGAGTCAGCATTGGCATTCTCTGTGAAGAATATACCTATATTGCTACTTCGGCCCGAAATTAAAACTTCTTTAGGCTTAATACCGGCATCAGGAATTCCCCTAGAGTTTATCAAATAAAATCCCAGGCACTATGAGATTCATCGAATCAATCCAAAATTCCGTAATTCCTGCAACAGTTTCTGCTTGCCGATAGGTTTCACAAGGTAGGACGTTACTCCGCCCTTATAAAACGCCTCAACAACCGTCTTCGGATCTCCCAGGGCAGTTGTCATGATCACCTTTGTTTCCTTTGCAGCCGATCCGCCCCTTTCTTTTTCAAGTGCGCGGATCAACCTCAGTGCCTCCTGCCCATCCATGTTCGGCATCATAATATCCATGCAGACCAGGTCATATGGTGCAGATTCATCCAGCGCAATACGAAAAGCCTGAACCGCTTCCTCGCCGTCTATGGCAATATCACACTCACCGTAAGGGCTCAGCATCTCTTTTAGAATTCGACGCGAAATAAAGTCGTCTTCCACAATCAAAGTCTTCATCCATTGTTCTCCTTTATTACGAAATCAATCTATGTGTAGAATCTTGCAGATTACTATTCAGATCGAGCTCAATGCCTGCCTGGCCTATTTTTCTCGAAACGAGTTCCTCAACAGATCTGAGGTGCTGTCTGGCTGCATCGAGATCTCCCCTCCTGTAAGCCAGTTGCACCCTAAAGGTTTCATCAGCGAGTCTTTCATGGTTCATTTTGAGAGCTAGCCGTTTCATCTTTACGGAACACTTCTCCATGAGTGACTCATCCCGGTAAGCAACAGATTGGCGTAAGCTGTCCAACAGGGAAGGGATCCCTTCCTCATTGCCATCATCCCGCTCTTCACCTATTGACGTAGCTGGCCCCATCTTTTCACTCACCATGCATTTCAGAGCTGATGTGCCCCTGTCCTTATCACGACAGTCAGTCAACTCTGTTTCTTTCTGGCGATCCGGTTTCACATAACATTGGAGGACATCAAGGAGTTCTTCAGCGGTTATATTCTTGCTTAGGTACCCGTCCATGCCGGTCTGAATGCATCGTTCGAGATCGGCTTTTGTATCAGCTGCAGTAAGTGCGAGGATAGGTGTATGAATGCCGGTCTGGGATTCGTCGGCCCGGATCAGCTTTGTTGTGCTTAGTCCGTTCATAACCGGCATCTGCACGTCCATAAGAATTAGATCAAAGCGCTCGCTCTTATACTTTACGAAAGCCTCACTCCCATTGACCACCTCAACCACTTCATGTCCATACCTCTTCAATAGGCTGGAAAAGACCAATCTTGTTACCTTGCTGTCATCCGCCAGTAACACTTTGAGTTTTGGGACGTCATCGGGCTTCACATCCTCCTCCTGTTCTGAAAATTCGGTCTGCATTACCAGCCCTATGGAAGCCGGCTCCCGCATATCAGGAAGCATGGGAATGGTAAACGTGAAGGTACTTCCTTGTCCCAACTGGCTCTCGACAGTAACCTCCCCGCCCAACTTACGTATGAGACGCTTGACAATGCTGAGCCCTAGCCCGGTTCCTCCATGATGTCGAGTGAGAGAGCCGTCAACCTGCCTAAACGCTCTGAAAATGATCCCTGACTGCTGATCGGAGATCCCTATGCCCGTGTCACTAACCTTGCCAGAGAGCTCCACCACCCCATCTGCTCGGGGAGAGGCATCCATGGTGACTTGTACCTCCCCCTTGTCGGTGAACTTGATCGCATTGTCTACCAGATGATGGAGTATCTTGCCGAGAGCTTCTGCTTCGCCAAACAATGTATCCGGAAGGGTCGATGCAAACCTGATGCTTAACTTCAGTCCCTTGAATGCTGCATTGTAACGGATCGGATCAATGGCCGATTCAACCACGTCACGCACATTGAATTGAATCAAGCGATTATTGATTCCGGGTTCTTCACTGCAGGAATACTCGATAACCCTGTCAAGCTGCTCCAGCATGGACTTTGCAGAAAAACGCGCAAGCATAAGATGTTCCCTCTGCTTTTTTGATAGTTCGGAACCGGCCAGAAGATCAAGCATGCCGATTACCCCGTTCATTGGAGTTCTCATCTCATGGCTGATATTTGACAAAAACTCTGATTTTGCTCTTGACAGTTCCATTGCTTCGTCACGAGCCAGTGATATCTGCTCCTCGGCATGCTTTCGGTCTATGGCATATCTGATGGCGCGACCTAGAATTGCTGGTGTCAGTTCGTTCTTTACCAGATAGTCGGTGGCTCCAGCCTCAAGGGCAACCAGATCTACCTTACGATTATCCTGTCCCGTAATAATGATGAACGGCAGCCGACAACCGTCAGCAATGGATTCCTGGATAAACTGAAGTCCGTCTTCCACTCCAAGCTTATAATCAACCAGACAGATATCGTGACATTCCCGCTTAAGTGCCAGGCGACCTTCTTGATATGAATTCACCGATTCGATATCCATCCCCGAACCACCTATCCCATTCAGGATAGTGCGGATCAGAGCGACATCGTTCAGGTCATCATCAACCAGAAGTATGCGAACTTCGGATGACTCCATCAAAGCTCCCACAGCCTGTGACATTCAGCAGAAAATTGTTATTTTCTAACTTATCGGGATACCAAGGTGAAACTTAATTTCGATTTGAATAAAATAAGAGGCCGATCTCCGCAGTTACGCGATTATCGGCCATGAAAGGAGAGAAAAATAGAAGGGTAGACGCTTATTTAAAGTCAGCGTATTTAGAGATAACCAGGTCAGTGGCTTTCGAATCCTTGGCGTGACATTCGTAGCAGTTCTTAATCGGATCAATGCCGCTCAGTTTTCCCTCTGCCGTAAATCCGGCAAATTGCCACCCACCGGTTGAGTTGTGCTTTTTGTCTTTTTTCATCAGGACAATCATATCCTTCCTGCCTCTGACGGGCTTTCCGGTGTCAGTGGTAATCTTGAACTGTTCCACCACAAACTGGCTACCCTGAGGATAAGCCCCCCCTGCCTTGTATCCCTGCATGGCCTTTTTGTTAACGTAGATGTAATGAATCCCGTAGAATAGTGAACTCTTGTCGTTCACCACCTTTTCCTTGCTCTTCTCCCATTTCTCATACCCCTTGGGAAGTGCAACCTTTTCTGCTGCAACTGCGGGTAGTACCGCAGCAGCAAATGCCAAGCCAACGAATCCAGCGACTATCTTCTTCATCACACTGCTCCTCGAATTTTTTTCGCACAATACACCTACACGCCAACTACTGTCAGCAGAAAAAATCCCGAGGCCGCTGCCTCGGGATCTGATAACATGATCACGGCATAACTACAACCGGATCAATCTGGCACACATATAGTCTGCATCACTTCTTCTTGTTACAGTTGCCGCAACCGCTACCCTTCTTGTCTTTGCCAAGCTTGGCGGCATGCTTGTCACAGTTCTCCTGGCCACAATCGGCAGGGTCCATGGTACAGTCGGTGAGGCAGCCTCCGGTAAGTCCAAGCTTTGTCGCGGATTCCTGCAATTTGGCGCGAATATCAACCATCTCTTTGCTGATTGCAGCCACACGTTCCTTGTTCGGGCTTGACTTCGCCTGCTCTTGGGTGAGCTCAATCCGCTTAAGCATCATCTCGTCGCGAAGGCCTCCGGTCTCCTTCTGAAAAGAGCGGACCTTCTCCAGGTCAGGATTAGGACCGAACATCCCCGAAACTCCGTTGCAGCCAAAACCCGCATAGACTGCTGTTCCTGCGAAAACGGACAGTGCCAACGCTATTCCCATGATCTTGTTGTGTTTCATACTTGAATACCTCCCTAATTTGCATCGATGCTTGATTTTTCGACAGTGACAGATGATTGTGCATTGAACTTTTCTTCGTCGTTCGGAAACGAGAGTGTAACTTTCGTCCCTCTCCCAGGCTTACTATGGATTGATACGGACCCTCCATGCAGCTCCATAATGGACTTTACAATTGAGAGACCGAGACCGGAACCATTTGCATGACGCGGACTTGACGACGGAACCCGGTAAAATCGGTCAAGCAGACGTTCAATGTGCTCCGGAGCGATGCCGATTCCCTCATCTTCCACCGATAATTCAACTTGATCAATGGATTTCTCAACCCGGATGGTTATTATCTTGCCTTCAGGTGTATACCGTATTGCATTCATAATGATATTGCTCAGCGCCCTCCTTAACAAGACAGCATCAGACCAGACCGTAACATCGGGATCACACAATATCATGAATGCCCGGCCTTGGGCATAGTCGGCGTAATAGTCATGCAGATTGTGAATTTCTTCATTTACCTTTACTGCCTCAAGCTTCAGCTTTACCTCCTTGGAATCCGCCCAACCTAGAAAGAGAAGACTGTCAATGATCTTGGAGAGCCGCTTGAATTCCTCAAGACTGGACTCCAGTATCCGTTCATACTCTTCTACATTACGCCTCCTGCTAAGAGTAATCTCTGCCTCACCCATAAGGTTTCCTATGGGGGTTCTCAATTCGTGGGCAAGATTCGCAGAAAAATTCCTGAGCCGCTCAAAGGAATCCTGAAGGCGATCGAGCATCCCATCGAGGGCAAGCGTAAGGTCATACATCTCGACCGGCCAGTTTTGCGGGATAAATCGCTCTCCAAGGTTACCGGCCGTAATCTCTCTGCTCTTGGCTGCTATCTGTATGATGGGCCGCAACCCCCTGCGCATTATGAAACGTCCTACCATACCCGATGCAAGGATGCCAAAGAGCAGAATAAGCAAGAGTTTCGCGATAAATGTATCGAGGACTTTCTCAATATTCGAGACATCGAGCCCTATCTGAACGATCTTAGGTTCTCCCAGAACATGAAGCCAGAGTGACTCGATCAAAAAAATTGACCCGCCGACCTTCAATCTGTGGAATTTATGCAGTGACGTTGAACCTATCGGCACAGGAGGTTGAAATACCAAGGAAGGGAGCAGGCTCGACATGCCAGAGGTCTCGATCAGCTCGCTGCCGTTCTTTTCTGTAATTCTGACATACATTTTTGCGTATTCGTTCTCATGAGTTACTATGATTCCCTTTTTAAGGGCCTCTAGAGATTTTTCGTTCAGAAGAGCCTGGACGAGATTGATTTC
Organism: uncultured Geoanaerobacter sp.; assembly: GCA_964528055.1. GTDB lineage: Bacteria > Desulfobacterota > Desulfuromonadia > Geobacterales > DSM-12255 > Geoanaerobacter. The sequence continues at coordinate 12,102 of CAZGQM010000029.1, forward strand.
ATCCCTCATAAACTTGACGCTTTGTGCCCTAACGCCGGCGATCATTGCCCAGTACATGAGGCCCAAAACGCATGATAATATGATAAAAACCGATATTACATAATGCGTGGTCAGTTCATTCGTTATGGATATGGCGGGTTTGATTTTAGGTGGACTATTTCCCGTCATCAACATCTAACCCCTATCTTCGAGGATATAGCCTACCCCACGGACCGTATGTATAAGCTTCTTTTCAAAGGGGTCATCGACCTTTGCCCGCAAGCGTCTCATGTGGACATCAACAACATTTGTATCGTGAAAGTCGTCGAGATTCCATATCCTCTCAGCAATGCGGGTCCTTGTCAGAACATCCCCCTTGAATCGCATGAGAAGAGAAAGCAGTGTAAACTCCTTGGGCGTAAGATCAATCCTTACACCATCACGTACTACTCGATGACCAGCCAGGTCCAGTTCCAATGGACCTACGCGGTAGATCTCGCTCTGGATTTTTGAAGCGCCGCGCCGAAGCACCGTATGGATTCTGGCAATAAGCTCTGATACTGCAAAGGGTTTAACAATGTAATCATCTGCTCCGAGCTTCAGCCCCTGGATGCGGTCCTCAAGTCCGTCAAGGGCGGAAAGGAATATAACCGGGGTCATATTCTCCTTTTCCCTCAGCTTTTGCAGCACTTCCCATCCGTCAATGCCAGGGAGCATGATATCGAGCACGATAACATCGTATTCGTAGGATTGGGCCTGCTTCAGGCCGTCAGTGCCATAATGGGCGACATCAACCTCAAAATCCTTCTCCAGAAGGCCTTTACGGATGAAATCGGCAGTCTTGAATTCGTCTTCTACAAGCAGAACCCTCATTGAACCTCCTCAAACACTCAACATTATTTCTTTATATGAGCATGTATATTTATACCATACTATACACCGAAAGTGAGCCCATTTACTTCCGGACTATTATCTCACGAGCCATTGCAGTGTCTATGGCAAACTCCGAAAAACCGACCCGGAATATGTACGATGGAAAGGTCTGCAATAGCGAAATCCGGTTACCAGGCAGCACTCCCAGTGCCATAAGCTTCTGCATCTTCTTGTCGTCTCCGCTCAGGAGATAGGCGATCTCTCCCTCTTCACCCGATTTTAGTTCAGTAAGAGGCACCACCCCCAGGTCACCATTCATGCGGGCCTTCTCGCAACAGTCGCCCGGAGGAATAGGTTTGCCGTGCGGGCAGGTAGCTGGATGATTGAGCATGGTGCATATCTTGACATCCACCCCTTCGTTCAGCAGGTGTTCAAACTGGCAGGCCTTGTCTTCTGCATTCTCGCCTCGTATGTTAAGTACATCCATCATGAGACGTTCGGCCAGCCGATGGCGGCGGATCGTGGCCCGCCCCTCTTCTCGCCCATCAGCACGGAAGGAGAGCCTCCCGTCTTTAACCTCTACCAGAGCAAGTGATGTCAGCTCCCTGATCGCTGAGTCATCAGCCTGTACTGCAACGGATTCAATCTCGGTAAAACCCTTACCTTCCTCTTCAATGGCAACCCACATAGTCTCCAGTATCTCTTCCGCTTTTTCGGACAGTTTCATTTCTTGGCTCCCTCGAACAGTTCTTTGACCATTTTTACAACCCTCGGCTCCTCGGGATTCTCATAGAAACAACGGGGGCACCTGACCATCCGGCACCCACCAGGCTTGCCGCACCTTCCGCAGGAGCGTATCCCATCCTCATCTGGAAACGCATGCCCACAATAACCACAGAGTATCATAACAGCTTCGTTGCCATAAGAAACTGGTTCAGCAGGTAGCCGCTTCCGAATGCCATGCAGGTAACAAATATCCCAATTGAAAGAGCAACCGACCACCCCCGCTCCTTCTTCATTATCAAGAACTGCGCCACACACGGGATGAAGAGGGTAAGTGTCACCGCAGCAACGGTCAGCTGCCTCGGATCTAGTATACCCTTGGCCTGCAGATCGTAAAGTCCTGCTGCCCCGTAATCACGGCGGAAAAAGCCGAAGATGAAGGCTACCGTAACCTCCTTGGGGAGTCCGAGAGCGTTCATGACAGGAGTGAGCCATTCCACCATCCTGGCAAAGAATCCGGTGATCTTCCCTAGCCAGAGCAGGAATGATGCAAGGATAAAGAGCGGAAGAATCTCCATGAAGTACCACTGCATCCGGGTATAGGTCTTGGTCAGGATATTTGACAACTGAGGCATCCTCATGGGGGGAAGTTCCATGTAAAACATCGGTGTCTCGCCTGGCATCAGCCGCGCAGCCAGAAAGCCTATCAAGAGAAAAATGAGCAACAGACATATACTCCAGACTGCGAGGGCACCCGGTG
>CAZGQM010000030.1:0-13231 GCA_964528055.1 uncultured Geoanaerobacter sp.
CGGTACAAACAATGAGTTCGGGTTCGACTACCTGCGGGATAACATGAAGTTCGCACTGGAAGACTATGTCCAGCGTCCGTTTCACTACGCAATCGTCGACGAGGTTGACTCCATCCTGATCGATGAGGCCAGGACCCCGCTTATTATCTCCGGTCCTACCGAAGACTCCACCGACAAGTACTACACCATCGACAGGATCATACCTCAGCTGAAAAAAGGGGAGGCGAAGGATGTTGAGGCCAACACCCTCTCCGGCAAGCGGAAGGCTTACACCGGTGACTTTACCGTAGACGAGAAGGCCAAGTCAGCCACCCTTACCGAAGAAGGGGTACTCAAGGTCGAAAAGCTTTTGAAGATCGACAACCTCTACGATCCGCGCAATATCGAAATTCTGCACCATGTAAACCAGGCACTCCGAGCCCATGCCCTGTTCAAGGTGGATGTGGACTATGTCGTAAAGGAGGGGGAAGTACTCATCGTAGACGAGTTCACCGGCAGGCTGATGCCGGGGCGCCGCTGGTCCGACGGCCTGCACCAGGCAATCGAGGCCAAGGAGGGGGTGAAGATCGAGAACGAGAACCAGACCCTCGCAACCATCACCTTCCAGAACTACTTCAGGATGTACGAGAAACTCTCCGGTATGACAGGTACTGCCGACACTGAGGCTGAAGAGTTCCACAAAATCTACAAGCTTGACGTGTCGGTTATCCCGACCAACCGGGTTCTGCTCCGCCCGGACTTCCCGGATGTGGTTTACAAGACAGAGAGGGAGAAGTTCAATGCGGTAATCGAGGAGATAAAGGAGCTGTATGCCAAGGGCCAGCCGGTGCTGGTCGGTACCATCTCCATCGAGAAGTCGGAGGTATTGTCTGAACTTCTCAGGCGCCAGGGAATCCCCCATAACGTCCTGAATGCCAAGCAGCATGACAAGGAAGCCGAGATCGTTGCACAGGCAGGGCGCAAGGGGATGGTAACCATCGCTACAAACATGGCGGGCCGTGGTACGGATATCGTCCTGGGTGGCTATCCGGACGGACTTGCAAAGACCTGGCGCAAGGAGAACCCTGATGCAACCAGCGAGCAATACGAGGCGATGCTGGAAAAGGCACGTGCGGTCTGTGCAAAGGAGCACGACGAGGTGGTTGCTCTCGGAGGTCTGCACATCCTCGGTACCGAGCGTCACGAGTCGCGCCGGATTGATAACCAGCTTCGCGGGCGCTCCGGACGTCAGGGGGATCCAGGCTCCTCGCGCTTCTATCTGTCGCTGGAAGACGACCTGCTTCGGATTTTCGGTTCAGAGCGGGTTTCAAAGATCATGGACCTGCTGAAGATCGAGGAAGGCGAGGCAATCACTCACGGGATGATCAGCAAGGCGATAGAAAACGCGCAGAAGAAGGTCGAGGCACACAACTTCGAGATCCGTAAGCACCTCATCGATTATGACGATGTCATGAACAAACAGCGTGAGGTTATCTATACGCAACGCAAGGAGATACTTGCCGGCGACGATATCCGGAATATTTTTCTGGAGATGCTCGACGAGTCCATCGGGGATATCGTAGGGGAGTACGCCATTGACAAGGTGCCGGGCCACGAATGGGATTGGCCGGGGCTCACAGAGGCCCTCTACAAGACATTCGGCCTCGAACTCGACCTGCCGGAAGAGTCCATCCGCAGACTCACCCCTGATAACTTCAGGCAGCTTCTCAAGGATGAGGTTCTCAAGCGTTTCAATGAAAGGCTCGGTCACTTCGGTGAAGAGGTGATGGATCATCTGATCAAGTGGATCATGCTGCAGACCATCGATCAGCTCTGGAAGGATCACCTCCTGAATATCGACCACCTTAAGGAGGGGATCGGCCTTCGTGGCTATGGCCAGAAAGACCCCAAGCAGGAGTACAAGAAGGAAGCCTTCAATCTCTTCATGAGCATGATTGTCAGGATCCGCGCCGATGTCGTAGAAAAGATCTTCTGGGTGCAGCTCAGCCGCGAAGAGGACCTGGAGGAGGAAGTGGAGCGGCTGGAGGAAGAACACCTTAAGAAACGGAAGGTTCTCTACAACCTGGGTGAGGCTCAGGCGGCGCAAACGCAGCCTGCCAGAAGCGAAAAGGTTGCAGGAAGGAACGACCAGTGCCCGTGCGGCAGCGGGAAGAAATACAAGAGGTGTTGCGGCAAGTAGTTTCTCACCGCAGTACGAATTTAGAGTTAGTGGAAAAGCCTCCGGGACATATCTCTCCGGGGGCTTTTTGCGTTCTCGTCATTGCGAACCAAATGGGATTAGGCGCAAATATATGAAGACTAAATTTAATGTTGCAGAGCCGTGGCATCCTGGATTGGCGTATTGTCAGAAAGTGTATGTTTCCAGATTGTAACATATACCTCAAGTTAAACTTTAAATTGCCGAAAACAAATCATAGCTCATTAAAGCAACATTACAAACAGGAGACGATCATGAAAACACTATCGCTTTTTCTACTGCTTGCACTCACGATCCCTGCGCTTCCTGCCAATGCTGAAAAACTTGTCATACATGGGTCATCCACGACCATGGGGAAGATCATGTCAAAGATCAAGGATCCGTTTGAAAAGAGTTCGGGCATTCAGCTTGAACTTCAGGCAAACGGCTCGGGAGCCGGTGCCAAGAGCCTTGCTGCCGGTAAATGCGATATGGCCATGGCATCCGAAAGCCTTGCCGAACTGAAAAAGTCGGTCAGTGAACTGGGTGCAATCGCCAACATACAGGAACATCAGCTTGGACAGGATTCCATGAAGGTCATCGTAAATAAGTCGAATCCGGTCGCATCACTTTCAAAAGATCAACTCAAAGGGCTCAACACCGGCAAGATAAAGAACTGGAAAGAGGTAGGCGGACCTGATGCCGATGTCATCGTGGTCACCTCGACCAAAGGGTCGGGAACACGCTCCATGTTTAAGAAGGCAGTAATGGATGGCGAGGAGTATGCTGCCGACGCAATCGAGGCTGCGACCACCATGGCTGAAGTCAAGGAAGTGGCAACGATGAAAGAGGCCATCGGCGCCGTCAGCGACTCGGTTGTCAACGACACGGTAAAGGTTGTCGAGGCCCCGGCAATTTCCCGTCCGCTCATACTGGTCACCAAGGGTGATCCGACTCCTGCGGCAAAGAAGCTGATCGACTTCATCAAGGGCGAGGGGCAGAAATACCTGAAATAGTGGGTATTAATGCTGTCCGGGCATCAAGTTCATACAATGAGGTATGTGCACACTATGACCATTAAAACAAAAATCGCCTTGAACGCATCTCTGGTCATTCTTATAGTACTCACCCTTTCAGCTGTGAGTATATTCGGACTCACAACGGTCCGGCGCAACCTCACCTATCTCCTGGCCACCAGCACACCTTATCAGGTGCGAACCACTGACCTGCAACGCACACTGCAGGGCGCGGTATCAGACCTGATAAAGACGAGTGGTGCAACTAACTCTCAGGAACTGAAGCTGTACCAGGAGAGTTTTGCCAAATCCGAGGCCGAACTGAAAGCTGCAGAAGAAGCGCTGGAACGTATTTCTGGCAAGTCCCGGGGGATTAACAAGGAGTTGAACGGTACAGCAACGGAAGTTTTCGGAATCACCGAGAAACGGCTCCGATCAGAAGCTGATGTCCAGGAAGCGTACAAGACCATCGGCGTCCGGTTGAAAGAGATGACGTCTGCTCTCGGACAACTGGACGCAAAGGTGGTTACCCTTCAAAAGACCAATACCCAGGCGTTCAACGGTGCTTTCGACAGCTCGAAAAAAATTGCCCAGCGTCTGAAGAACGTGGAATCAGGCAAATCTGCTCTCGAAAGCCTGCAGGTACAGTTGTCTATGCTTCAGAGCACCAAGGAACGAAAACAGGCCACCATTCTTAAAAGCAAGATCAACGGCCTGCTAGACCAGGTTGCCGAAAACCAGGCGGTTGCCGATTCAAAAGAGTTGATAGCAACAGTTCGTGCTGTGAAGCAGAAAACAACAGAACTTGCCGAGACGCATGCCAATTTCCTGAAACAGCCCGAAGAAAGTACCGGGAAACAGAAGCTCGACACTCTTGTTTCCGAAATGAAGGAACAGCTTGGCACTGTTCAGACAAACCTTGTTCAAAACGCCGATGCTGCAAACATGGAGGCGACGACTGCCACGAAACGTCAGGACAGCTCCTTTACCCAGACAAACGCTGCATCAGGAGTACTCAGTTCCAATGCAACACTGGTGACGACAGTGCTTTCACTGGACGGTTTAAGCGCCCGGCTGTTCGCCGCATCTTCAGAAGCTGAGTTGGAGCGGCTCCAGGGAGAGATCAATACTGTCTTTACAAAAATACCGGGTTATAAGAATACCCTTGCAAAAGGGATGGCAACAATCAATGCAAAGGCGGAAACCGCGCTGCTTAACAGTGCAGTATCTAAGCTGAACGTAGTTCGGGAAATCCTGCTGGCAAAGGATGGCGCAATTTCAAAGGTACGTATCCAACTAGAGATGAAACGCAAGGGGAAGGAACTGGACGACAAGCTTCGGAAAATGGTGGTGAGCTACACGGAAGAGGGGAAAAAAGAGCTGCTGACTGCTCACAAGGGGCAGGAAGACGCGGCAGCTTCGGCAAACCGCACTGTCCGTTTCAGCATCTCTCTGAACATTATTGTAGGAGCGATCTCCATTGTTGCTTCTTTGCTACTGGGAACCATGCTTTACCGATCTATAGTCAGGCCGGTTGTAAAGGTTAAGGGGGTCATAGAAGAAGCTGAACAGACAAACAATATGACAACGCGTCTCGATCATTTAAACAGCGATGAAATCGGTGATATGGCGCAGAGCTACAACAGGTTCCTCGAGCGACTTCACCAGGCGATTTCACAGATCAACGAAATTGCCTCAAAGGTGGCTGACTCATCCCGCGAAATTTCGGTCAGTTCCCATCAGATGGCTGCTAGTGCACAGAAACAGGCAGAACAGACCGCAGGAATCGCAACAGCCACTGAAGAGATGTCCGCAACGGTGCTGGACGTCACCCGCAACACCCATTCAGCCGCGGATTTCTCGACCAGCCTGAAAACCTCTGTTATGGATGGTGGGGAAGTTATCCGCCAGGCAATCGAAGGGATAAAATCAGTTGCAAAAACGCTTGATGAAGCATCCGGAACTATATCAGATCTCTCTCATGAGTCTACGAAAATTGGTGAAGTTGCGTCCGTGATCAACGACATCGCCGAACAGACAAATCTCCTCGCGCTTAATGCCGCCATAGAGGCTGCCAGAGCCGGTGAACAGGGGCGCGGATTTGCTGTAGTTGCCGATGAAGTAAGAAAGCTTGCGGAACGAACAACAGAAGCAACCGGAGAGATTGCTGGTATGATCAGTTCAATCCAGAAGGAATCCGAAAATGTCGCATCCTCTATGAAACGTGGGATTAAAGAGGCGGAGACCGGGGTCGTACTGGCAAATAGTGCAGGAGAAGCGCTTGAAAAAATTGTGTCCGGCATTGAGGAGATTACAGCAATGATCTCACAGATCGCTACTGCATCCCAGGAGCAGTCTTCAACAATTGAATTAATAACGGAAAATGTGCAGCAGGTATCCGGAGTTACCAATGATTTCGCCACTGGCATGAACCAGTCTGCCGACTCTTCCGAAAAGCTTGACCAGCTTGCGAAACAGATGAGTCAACTGGTCGGGCAGTTTAAGATTTGATGGGAAATGGCTTTACACTTTACACCCTCACTTAAACGACCCGTGGCCCAAAGGGGGAATCATCTTTTGGCAGAATAAGAAACAGCTCCTGCTGGCCATATGAGCAGGAGCTGTTCGAGTCCGTCTCTCCCGGAAACGTTATTTGTGGCTTGGCATTCTCACTACAGTCAGTATTTGATCCCTTTTATGCTCTTGTCCACCATCTTGACAACCTGCTCAGGAAGCGGCGCATATAATAGAGGTGCTGCCATATCCCATGCTTTTTATTCGCCACGGTTGAACGCCTATCTCACTCCATCCACAGCTCCAAAACAATCGATGTATTGACCGGTGAAAAGTTCGACCATGTCATAACACTCTGCGGTTCTGCCAACGAACAATGCCCACTCTTGCTTGATGGAGTGAAAAGAGTTCATATAGGGTTGCATAGCGAGGTAGGTGAAATATTTGGTGCCGTATGTTTACAGATGTTGCCCCGCCTCTTTACAAGCGTCAAAGAAGCGCCGAGTCGTAAGTGCCACTGCCAGGGATACAAGCAGCACCACTGCCAGGAGCATTATCGAGACAAGGGGGTTATTCAGGAGCGATGGGTTGATCAGGAGCACCAGCCCAAGGCCGAGCATCATTGTCCCTGAAATCAGTTTCAATACCCGGCCCTGCCATTCTGAAATCTTTCTGCTACCCAGGGTGATGATGAAAATGGCGACGATTACCAGCAGGGGGATTACGTAGACAAGGTTGTAGAGGGCCAGGTAGAGGTAATAGGATGCTGAATCCAGATTGTTAAGGGTAAGTACCCGGGTAAAGATCATGGGAAATCCTGCGGTGCAGAGGAGTTCGTAGCTGTTGGCCACTATGGCAAGCACCACTGTTCCTGCGAGCATGGACGGCAGAGAGCCTGACCGTACAAGTCCGCGCATCCGCTCGAACAGCCCGGGTTTTGCCTGTTCGGGGATTGTAAGTGAGACCCCTTGTTTGAAAAAAAAGAAATCCTTTATGTTGATAAGGGCCAGTATCAGTGCAACAATCCCTGCACCGATGGTCAGGGCGGCCAGTTGCCCTGCAATCAGGAAGAGATTGAGCCAGGCTGCCATAAACAGGAAGTAGATCAACCCCGAACAGATGACAAAGAGCCCGCCGACTAGGCCCATCCTGAGTCGGGAGTGGGCGTGCACCAGTAGGCTCAGCAGGAAAAATAGGAGAAAGAAGGCGCATGGGTTGAAGCTGTCCAGGCCCGCAATGATGATTGTAAAGAGAGGGAGCGACATCCCTGCCGGGTCGAGTTCGCCGATTATGGGGAGTCTGACGGTCGTGTCGGGAGCCTGGGGAGTGGGGTGTGAAAGTGTGTCGCTGCAGAGCTGCGAGACCTCTTGTTCGATCTTTTGGGCGGTTTCATCGGAAAAGCCGCTGAACATACTCTTGCCGATGAAGAAGACCGGAACCGCCCTGGCCTCACCGCCATGCCGGCGCGCCATCTCCAACAACCTTGGAATGTTTTCCCTCTGCTGCATAACCTCGCAATCCTGTATCAGGAGTCGGGGGTAGCGTTTCTGCAGCCCTTCCAGGAAAGGCTTGGCTCGGCTGCAGTGAGGGCAGCCAACCCCCCAGAAGAAGGTAAGAATGACACGTTCGCTCCTTGCGGAGTCACGGGGAAGATCGTTTGTAGCGGCAGGTAACGGGTCAGCAAGATTCAGGAAGGTAGCCAGAATGGAGATCAAGAATATCCGAATGACCATGGCATTCACCGGCGCCTCTTTTGGCGGGAGGGAGTACAACCGCGTGTCTCTGATGGTAAGCATTCGTATGAGCATATTTTAATCAATAACCTCATCATGTCAAGTGGGGTGGCTGAAAGTTGGCGGATGATCCAATAAATCATCAAGTAATACATGGCAGCTGCTGCAAAAATATGGTAAGAGAACCGATGAGTTCCATTACCGTGCACTGGAGGAGGATGAATGCTGATGCAGGGTTTTAGATTTTCCGCCGTAGAGGCGGCCATCAAGAAGCCTGGTCGGTTAGACCTTGCGCTGATCTATTCCGAGGTGCCGGCGTTCTGCGCGGCGCTTTTCACCAACAACAAGGTTAAAGCTGCCCCGGTACTTCTCGGACAGGAGAGGGTTAACGGCGGAACCTGTCAGGCAATTGTTGTCAACAGTGGCAACGCAAATGCCTGCACCGGCGTGCCAGGACTGGAGAACGCCCGCGAGACAGCCCGGTTGGTCGCTGATGAGCTTGGTATTCCAGAGAATCAGGTGATTCCGAGCTCTACGGGAGTTATAGGACAGCCGCTTCCGATGGACCGCGTACGAGAGTCGGTACCTGGATTGGCGTCAGCTCTCGGAAGAGGAACCCTGGATGATGTTGCTCGCGCCATTATGACCACCGATACCTTTCCAAAGCTTGTGCAGCGGCAAGGTAAGGCGGGGGGGAAGAGCTATACCATCGCAGGGGTCGCCAAGGGGGCTGGTATGATCCGACCTGACATGGCCACCATGCTTGCCTTTTTGATGACCGACGCATCGGTCAGCCCGGATTTTCTGCAGAGTGCATTCAAGGAGGCCGTGGATCTGTCGTTTAACTGCATTACCGTAGATGGTGATACGTCTACCAATGACACGGCTTTGATTATGGCCAACGGCATGGCTTTAACCCCCCAACTGAACGGCTTTTGCGAGGATTCGGCAGGGTTTGCGAGCCTGCTGGGAGAAGTGACACTGGAACTTGCCAAGTCGATTGTGAAAGACGGCGAAGGGGCGACAAAGTTCGTGGAGATTCACCTTTGCGGGGCCGTCCACCATGCCGACGCGCGGAAGGCTGCCATGGCAGTTGCCAATTCACCGTTGGTCAAAACCGCTTTTTTTGGCCAGGATGCTAACTGGGGCCGGATTCTGGCTGCAGTCGGCTATTCCGGCGCAGAGGTCGACCAGTCAAGGGTTGAGCTCTCCTTCGATGATGTGAGGATGGTCGCTGGTGGTCTCTTTGTTGGCGGGGATGCCGAAAAACGGGGCTCGGCAGTGTTGCAAAAGCCGGAATTCCGCGTTACCATTGATCTCGGTTTGGGGAATGGGTCTGCTACGGTTTATACCAGTGACCTTTCCTATGAGTATGTGAAGATTAATGCCGATTACAGAACCTGAACCCAATTCCGAGGCGGAGGGGATATGCAGAAAATCTCCGTAACTGCACTAATGATAAGTTTGTTCAGCATGCACATCGTTGCAACCCCGGTGAATGCAGAGGTAGTACCATTCCGGATTTCCGAGATGGCGGTTACTACCAAGATCGTCCGTGGAAACCCCATCGATTCCGTGCACAGGATCTCTTCGGCATCGGTAAAGGAGCTCTTTTGCTTCACCCGGACTGTATCGACTGAGAAGTTAGATACAAGTATCAAACATGTCTGGTATCGCAACGACGAAAAGGTTGGTGAATCAGATCTGCCGGTGAAGGGTGAGCGCTGGCGGACTTTCAGCCGCCGTGGGGTTTCAAGGGGGATGTCAGGGGAGTGGCGGGTGGATGCCCTTGACAGTAACGGAAAATTGCTCAAGTCGGTTAAGTTCAGGATGAATTAGCATAAAAGGGGAGGCTCTACTATTATTGTGGGTATCCTATGAGATTTTCTCGATTGCTCTGCATGGCCCTTCTGATGCTCCTGTTTCCGGGGGCATGCAGCGGCAATGCCCTGAATATCCAGCCATTCCATTCGGATCAGGTCGACAGACTCCTTGAGGATTCAATCTCCAGAGGACTCATTGCAGGCGGGGTGGTTCTGGTTGGCAACAGTCGGGGTGTCCTGTTTCAGAAGGCTTATGGACGGGTAGCTCCGGAAGTTGCCGCTCGCCCGATGAGCCTGGATACGATCTTTGATGTTGCATCTCTCACCAAGGTGCTTGCCACTGCCCCGTCCATACTAAAACTGGCCGAAGAGGGGCGCATCTCCCTAACTGACCCGGTCAGAAGGTGGCTTCCAGAGTTTGCAGCCAGGGAAGATCTGCTTGTTTGGCATCTCCTGACGCATACATCGGGCCTGGACGATTTTTCACTTTCTACCGCCAACCCGCTCCAGAGCGCGCTGGAAGGTGCAGCGTCACAGAAGTCTAAGGGCCAGGTCGGGAGTCGCTTCCGCTACGCGGATATCAATTTTATCCTTCTGGCAGAGGTTACCCGTCGGGTAAGCGGACTTCCGATTGATCAGTACGCACGGCAACAGATATTTGCTCCTCTCGACATGCGGGATACTCTGTTTAATCCTGATCCTGAACGATCGTTGCGTTGCGCTGCCACCTCTTTCGGTGAGGGAAACCAACATGTCGGGCAGGTGCAGGATTACCTCGCCCGCCAACTGGGAGGAGTGGCCGGCCATGCAGGTCTGTTCGCCACAGCCGGCGATCTTTCGCGCTTCTGCATGATGTTTCTCAACCAAGGGGAACTGGGGGGGAAGAAGGTTCTTTCCCCCCGTACCATAGAACAGATGACTGCCCCGTATTTTGCTCGTGGTGGAGAGGTGGTGCGCGGCCTTGGCTGGGACATCTCTTCTCCGTTTTCTGCTCCGCGCGGCAACGGTTTTTCCGAGGGCTCCTTTGGGCATACTGGTTATTCCGGCTCTTCACTCTGGCTTGATCCCAGTGCCGATCTCTTCGTAATCCTCCTTACCTCTCGTATAGACTACAGGCATACACGTGACCTGAGTCGTCTCCGGGGCGATCTGTCAACTCTCGTCGCCGCGCAGCTGGCTCCCCAGCGAGCCCTTGCCGACCTCCTTAAGGCGGTAACCATGGAGCGTTGAATAAATCTAATCGACTTGACACCCCACAGCTTGTGTGTTAGCTTTTCACCGATTATTTCATGTAGTTGAAGCGTTTACGGGTCGCCGTTAGAGGCGTTACCGCAGGAGGGATTGATGGGAACCAGATTGCTTCTCGCCGATGACAGCATCACCATCCAGAAGGTTGTGGGGATCATTTTCGCCAACGAGGATTATGACCTTACTGTGGTGGATAACGGTGTTGCCGCTTTGGACAAGGCTAGGGAAGCGATTCCAGACCTGATGCTGGTGGACGCTTTAATGCCGGGCAGAAATGGCTATGAGGTCTGTCAGGAGGTCCGTGCGGATGCACGCCTTAAGAACGTCCCTCTTCTCCTGATGACCGGTGCCTTTGAGCCTTTCGATGAGGGCAAGGCAGAACAGTGCGGCGCCGACGATTTCATCTCCAAGCCGTTTGAATCACAGCAATTTCTTGATAAGGTGAAGAGGCTTCTGGAACTTGGTAAAGAGCGTGCTGCCGCTTCAGTCGCAGAAATGCCATCAGCTATCTACACCCAGCCGGAATCTCTCTTTGTCCCGCCATCGACCCCTTGGGGTGAATCTCCTCCCTCTGTTGCCGCTCCTTTTGAACCGATTCCCGAAATGTTCGACGATACCCTGCAGGCCAATGAGGCAGTGTTTGTCGACGATTTTTCTGCTACTGTCGCTGACGAATCGACCGGCATGGCTGTCGAGGTGGTCGAGGCAGGACCTGGCGATGACCCCTGGGGTGTGTTCGATCTTACCGATCTTGATGAAGAGATTGCTCCGGTTTCGTCGGGTCAGCCGTTAGAAAATATTTACGGCTCGATCACTGAAGCGGGCGCATTCTCTCCTGATGACCTGGAGCCGGGTGTAGTGGAAGGTATCGAGCCGGCTGCACCTGTCTTCACCGTTGATGCCGGTCAAATTGATCCCGGTTTTGAACCGTTGGCAGAGGAGTCCTATACGTATCAGATTGAGGAGCTTACTCCTGCTGGTGAGACTTTTACCGTAGGCATGGGTGAGCCTCTGGCCGTACTTACCGATAACCCGTCACAGTACGAAGAGATCACAGCAGAATCCTTCGAATCGAAGGTTGATCCTGAGATATCATCACCAGATCTCTACGTGTCCCAAATAGAGGCAGAGTCAGACATTTTCGTGTCGCACTCCTCTCCTCTGGAGCCCGCAGCGATGTATACTGGAGCACCTTTACCGGAGGCAGCAGATCTTTCCGCTGAACCGGCGCCGGTTGTTGCACCGCAGCCGGCCTTCGGTGAAGAGCAGCTCAGGGCAATCCTAAGCCAGCTCTCTCGCGAGGTGATAGAAAAAATCGTCTGGGAAGTGGTCCCTGATCTGGCCGAAACCATTATCCGGGAAGAGATCAGGAAACTCAAGGAAGGTATCGTTCGATAGTTTTCTGGCGTCGGGGAAAGGGGCAGTTCCTTTCCCTCATACAGTGAAAAACCAATGGGGATGCGAATCCCCTTTTTTATTACAGAATTTCTTGAAGAGGCAGGTTATGACTAAGAAGGAACTTTCAAAGGCGTATGAGCCGCATGATGTTGAAAAGAGATGGTATGCCGAATGGGAGGAGAAAGGCTATTTCCGTGCTGAGGCAACATCGAACAAAAAGCCTTACAGCATCGTCATCCCTCCCCCCAACGTAACCGGCGCCCTCCATATGGGCCATGCACTGAACAATACGCTGCAGGACATTCTCTGTCGATGGAAGCGGATGCAGGGGCACAATGTCCTCTGGATGCCAGGCACCGACCACGCAGGCATTGCCACGCAGAACGTGGTGGAGCGGCAGCTGGCAGCTGCCGGCACCGATCGGCACGAACTCGGGAGGGAGAAGTTTATTGAGCGGGTCTGGCAGTGGAAGGCTGAATCCGGCGGTCAGATCATTGGCCAGTTGAAGCGGCTTGGGGCATCCTGTGACTGGGAACGTGAACGCTTCACCATGGACGAGGGGCTCTCCCGTTCAGTCCGCGAGGTCTTTGTCTCGCTCTACGAGCAGGGTCTTATCTACCGGGACAACCGTCTGATCAACTGGTGCCCCCGCTGCCACACCGCGCTTTCGGACATAGAGGTGGAGCATGAGGAAAAGGCCGGTCACCTCTGGCACCTCCGTTATCCGGTGGTCGGCACTGACCGGTATCTTGTGGTTGCGACCACACGTCCTGAAACCATGCTTGGCGACACAGCCGTCGCGGTTCATCCGGAAGATGAACGCTACATCGGTCTGGTCGGCAAGAAGGTTCTGCTGCCGCTGATGAATCGCGAGATTCCGATTGTTGCCGATGACTACGTTGACAGGGAGTTTGGAACCGGAGTGGTGAAGATCACGCCGGCACATGATTTCAATGACTTCGAGGTCGGACGTCGTCATGGACTTGATCTGATCAATGTCTTTAACGAGTCAGGTGTTGTTAATGAGAATGGTGGGCAGTACAGGGGGATGGACCGTTTTGAAGCCCGCAAGAAGGTGGTAGAAGATCTTGAGCATCAGAAGCTACTTGACAGGATCAACGACCACCCCCTGTCACTTGGTGGCTGCTACCGCTGCAAAACAGTAGTGGAGCCGTATCTGTCGCTCCAGTGGTATGTGAAGGTTGCTCCCCTTGCCGACAAGGCCATGGCTGCGGTAAAGGCAGGGAAGACCAGAATCGTCCCCCAGCAGTGGGAAAACACCTATTACGACTGGATGGAAAACATCCGTGACTGGTGCATCTC
>CAZGQM010000031.1:0-11364 GCA_964528055.1 uncultured Geoanaerobacter sp.
CCTTTAAAGCCTCTGCCGTGTACGGGCGCCAGGCGGTTAATATCAGCTCCGTAGTTCCGCGGAATTTCTCTTTAGTGCAGTTCTGAAGCGGGGCCCCGGCCTTTGCCCCGGAAATGCCCACAGGAAAAACTGTCTGTATCTGTACAAAGGACTTCTTATGTGGATAAAAAGCTTCGCGCAGTTTTTGGATGTCAAGGCAGTTAAAAACCAACTTCCTCAGTTTTTCATCGTTGACATTCAAGGCAAGTACGGCTACCTTAAGAACCATGTTGACAAAGGAATAGGACTGCTTCGGTACCCATTCCGGGATATCCGTCTCCGGTATCCTGTTGAAATCCGTTATCTCCCGGTTCTGCAGGTTCGGATCGGAAACGCCACGATACAGACGACAAATGACAGCATTGTACCCGTTACTTATCCTGTATTTTCTTATCAATGTTATTTCTTCCTTGGTTAACCGCGTGAGCCGAAACTCTCCCAAGCCTGCCTCGTTGCCGTCGATCAACTTCAAGGTCGGGGCATTATCATACAGAGAGAGAAAAGACAGGTATTTGGTCTGCTTCTGCGTAAACTTGACTTTTACACAGGCGGAGGTTTCTGTAATTGTGAAAGACGGGTCGAATGCCTGTGTCCTGGAATGTATAAATCCATGTAAATACGCCACTGAAAACGGGTGATCTTTGTCGAATGAGCGTGATGTGTCCGGACAGAAAGCATACTCTGTGGAATTTATGTTGCGGCTCCAGCTTGTAAGTATCTTGGAGCGAAAGTTTTGTCCGTCGTCCTGTCGTAAAAGCGGCTCATGCGTTTGTTTGAGTATATACAAAGGAATATTAAGACCTGCCAATTCCGTGGAAATCCTGGCCGGGAGCATAGTGAACAATACCTGCCAGGCATCCCCGCCCTCTGCTCTGGCGGAGGGGAGAGGGAAGACGAGCAGCGCGCAGACAGCGGCTATTCCGTAAAATGTACGCATTCAGGTGAAAAACCCAGTTTAACGAAGAAACGGCGCGAACGCACGTTGAAAGAATCGACTGTTGCCATTATCCGCCCCTTAGCGTGCTCCTTTAACCATTCAGCAAGTCCTGCATGTGCCTGCGCCCGCTGCGGTGGCAGCAGTTTATCTGAAATCCAGACCCAAGCCACAAGAAGCGACGGCCTTCCCGCAGTATCCTTCCAATCCAAAGCGTTGACAATGCCCTGTATGGAACCATGTTCCGTCAAAACCGCTGAGCTGCGCAGCGTCATTGCTTCCCGCAAAAACCATGCGTCTTCTTTTCGGTTCTTTTTTAAGTCCAGCCGATCCCTATACGGAGCATAAAAATATCTTTCCACAGACATCTTATATAACCGCCTCAACTCCTTAAGAGAGCGAGGTTTCCGCCAGTGTAAACCAGCGTTGATTTGTGGGTGATTTTTTAACAATTGCGCTTTGGACGCGTAATATGCCACGCGCAATTTAAGTTTGCCTTCGGCTGTCTGACAAAGCTTATCCATGTTGCCGTCAGGTGGAAATATGAAAGAAATCCTCCTGCAGCAATTTCTCTTCAGAAGGGACTTAACTAAGCGTATTGTAATTATTTCAGGCCGGTTTATACGGAATATCGCGGCCGTTTCCGTTTTTTTTATCAGGCGGCAGCTTTTTATCATATATCTCCATCAAGGATTCACATAGCGAACATTCCGCCGACTGCGCAGGAGTGCGGGACGGTTCCGGAATGTTTAATATCCCAGGCCAGCGTTTGAAAGGGACGGATGACGCCAACTTGTAAAAATTGCTCGCCAATAGTCCTTCAGGGGTGGAATAACAAAGCTTAATATTGGAGCCGTTGAACATAAGGGAAGAGCAGCAGGTGGCAAAACCTTTCCCGCTCACATACATCAGGCGCCCTTTATTCGGGCAGCATTTTGATAACACGCGTTTATCAAAAGAAAGATAATCATAGCCGAGGGCATTCTTTTTTGCCAGCCCCATAGGCAGAATTGACTGCACCCCGATCTTGAAATTACCAAGCGCGCGAAGCGTCTGAACCAAATGCAGGTCTGTGGGATCTTGCACTGCGAATAGAACATCAAAGTCTATGCCGCGCGCCAGGCAAGCTTGATAAAGATTTTTTATGGACCGGTGTTTAATGAACGCCCCATGAAATTTGTCGTAAGACATATGCACTTTGCTCAATTTCTTAAAAGAGTCGAGCATTTTTAAGGCAGCGGTCTCCGTTACGGCGAATTTCCCGTTCGTGGTGAGCAGTACTCTGGTTCTGGAGAGCTTTTTCAACGAGCCCAGCACTGCGTTTATCTCTTTAACGTATAGCGTTGGTTCCCCGCCCACAAAAGCCAGTTCGGAGATGTGGTACTTGTTGATTGTTCGCGATAAAATGGAAATCTCCCCGGGCGTCAGCTTGTGGCCAGGGTCCATATACGCGGTACAACAATGCTTACACTTTATGTTGCAGGCAAAACCAGGTATGACCCCCAAATGCGAAAACATCCGGGAGTTGGTGGCGGGCATTCAAAACGTCAGGCCCTACTTTTATTGTTGGTATCGTCGGTGTCTATCTTCACGCCTTCACAAACCGTTATGGCGCCGTTAGATACGCTTATGGTGCTGGCGAACTTGGCTTTTTCAGTTGCGGAGAGCTTGGAGACATACTGCTCAGCCTGGGCTATTGAGAACAACCCGGCGGCAACAAAAAACGCAATTATCATTTTATCTTTAGTTTTCATTATTAGCTCCCCTTAACTTTCATATTCTGCCATTTTTAAGATTTTTAAGCAATCTGCTTAACAAAAAAGGGAAAGCAAAGTGTCTTTTTGCTTTCCCTGGATACAACCGATTACGGTCGGTTCGTGGATACTCTGGCGCCAATCCGCCAAATTACAAGGATACTACTATCATAGTTTTGCAGAGAACTTTGCTTTCCGGAAGGGCCTTTGGACCTATCCGCTACCGGGCCCCGGCATTTTGTTCTTCTTACGCGCGCTACGGAGCAATTCTTATGCCAGCCATGAGAAAGCCCTGTATCAGCGGCTTTTCATTGGGAGGCATGAAGATTAAACAGGCCTAAAACATTTTCATATGAAAAGAATCCTCTCAAATGGAAATATTTTCTGCTTTTTGGCAGGGGGGGTATTCTATAACGCTAACACCCCGCGCCAGAAGTCTCTTTCTAGCGCATCCGGCCTTAAAGATGTAGAATTTTACAGGGTTAGCGGCGGGTTTACAACATGAAAAACATTATAAGACTTCCCCTGTGATAGTCTACAACGCCACCAAGGCCAAATTCAGCCAGGATGTCATGAGCAATGACATCGGCAATATCATCCTCGGCGCCTTCAAAGGCGCAACCGGCAAAAACACACAAAAATCGGAAATAAATTCCTGGGTCAATTCCCTCCAGTACATGGACCGCGTCCTGAACGACCCCGCCATCCCCGGCGACGCCGGCGTGGCCATCGAATACCACATCCCCAAGTCCAACAAGCGCATAGACTTCATCCTCACCGGCGCCGACGCCCGCAACCTGGAAACCGCCATCCTGGTGGAGCTCAAGCAGTGGCAGCACGCCGCCCTTACCGACAAAGACTCCATCGTGATCACCGAGTTCATGGGCCAGCCCCGCGAAACCACGCACCCGTCCTACCAGGTCTGGTCCTATAACCCGAATCCTGCCGGGCACGGCGGGATTCCCCGCAGCAGCGGGCCGAGGGCCAAGCGCTATGCGCGCCAGGCCCGAGGGGGTGTATGCCGCCCGGTACGGGCCACCGCTATGCGGTGGGTAAGTTCCAGCAGGAACTTACCGGCCAAGCGCCTCCCCTTCCTTAGAAACCACGGCATCAGGCCGTCCAAGAACCTGGCCGACCAGCTCGCGTCCATGCTGAAAGGCAACCGGGAATTCATCCCTCAATGTCGCAATGGTGCTGCTTTTGCGACACTGAAGCGCCAGCGGCGACATAGTGCTTCAGTTATCGAATTCTATGGAAAGTTTTTCACCGGACTTCCAGGCGCGGCCCGGGAGGGCGGAATTCAAGGTGAAACCTTTGCCAAGCACTTCTATGGTTTTGAACGCGCGCTCTTTTTCGGGCAGGGGTGAAGTCTTGCCGTCGATCTTAAACTGTAGCGAGGAAAGCTCCCCGGCGGAGATTTCGTACCTATTGGGGAAGATCTCGCTCTTTCCCGCTTTTACCGGCTTCGCTGATCTACCCAGGATCATGGGTAGATTTTCACTGAACAGGTAGAGCCCGCCCTTTTCAGAAACTTCCAGCCTGGCGGATAAATAAAAAGTTCTTCCGTCAGCAAGCACCCGGAACTCGCCGTGGGATTGCGGCCCGGCGGCTCCGCGCGCCGCGGCGGGGACGGTAATTATGATAGCCGGGCCTTCGAAAGCTTTCTCTTCCGCTCCGGACCGCTTTTGCGCGGAAGTTTCTCCAGCTTCCCTCACCCTCGCCAAAACAGCCGCATAGCCGTATTGTTTCTTCAAAGCGGGGAGCCTCCTGCCCGGCCCGGGGAAATAGTCCCGGAATATCCCGTAGATGGTTTCTCCCGCTTCAAGCCGGCTTTTCCAGGGGATACGCAGAGCGTCCAGGATGGTCATCTGAAGCAGGCCGCTGAAATAAAAATTCTCACCGTTACCGAATATTTCACCGAGGAACAGGGAGTCTCTGGCGATAAATGGGATAACATGGCCATTCCCTCCGTTGTTAACGCAGGGCAGAACTGCCGCCATCCGGCCTGCGTATTCGGCCGATCCCTCAATGCGCTCCTTGAAATCCTCGCGGTCGAGGTTCTTGGCGGCCGTAGAACGCCGCCTGTACTCCCGGATAGTTATAAAATCGGAGATCCTTTCCAGCCTTTCGCCGCCCTGCGCCAAAAGAGCGCCCAGGAGTGCCTTGTTCTCGATTCTGTAAAGGGCTTCTTGCGCCGGCTCCGGGGAATACGGGTCGAAGTACCTCGTGGGAGAACTGAATCTCCCCCACTGAAATTCATGGAAATTCTCATGGAACAGCAGGTCTTTACCGCTATCGGCGTTGAGAACGCTGCCCTGCCTGTAAAAAGTAACGTCAACCCCGTTCAGCTTGTAAGCAATCGAAAAATTCGAGCGCGGGCCGAAAAATTCGCCATCCTTGCAGTAGACCGGCGGCTTTCCTCTAGCGGAACACAGGAAGAAGCCGGCGGGCGGGTTCGGGTGAGAAATAAGCGCAAGGCGGCGCAGGTCCTCGAAAAAGATCAGGATGGGTTTTTTTATCGTATAGCCGGGCCAGACGTTCCCCATGCAGGAGTTAGCCGCCAGCACCGATTCCGCCTCTGCGACTCCGATAGCGGTGCCATTAACGGCCTGCGCTTGTTTACAGCAAGCGAGGATCAGCGCGGCAAAAAGAAGGGCACGAGACGTTTTCATATTATTCGGCCGCCACCTCAACTTTATTCCCTGCGAAACAAATCTTGCCATGCCCGGCGCGCCAGAAATCCGCGTACGGGGAGCTTATGGATATTTCTTTCATAAATTTCCCGCAGCCGTCGCGCCGGGCAAACTCTTTACCGTCCAATTTAAAGATCACGTCACCCGCATTCTTAAGCACAAGATCCAGGTCTCCCGCAAGATTTTCTCCCAGCCCGGGCCCCAGCTCCATTATTATGGAGCCGCCGTAAAGGGACAGCCTTTCCAGCGATGAAGGCGCCAATTCAAAGCGCTTCACTTCCGGAATAAGGAGCTTTCGCCCGCCCAGGTAATGGATCCCGCCCTGGCTGGACAGGCTCCACGTCAGCCTGATATTTTTCAGAACAACCCGTATACCGCCGGCGGCTACCCTGTGCTTGTCCGCCAGGTATTCCAACGTCCGCTCGTAAGAAGAGAGATCGCTTCTGGCTTTTTCAACCAGCGCCCGGAACCCGTGCGAAGCCCGTACCCGCGCGGCTTCAGCACCGACTTCCTTTTCGCCAAGCGCTACCTGCCCGGAAAGTATTTCGAATAACGGCTTTCCCGTCTGCGCATCCTTCTTCCAATCGACGCCCAGCCTGTCCAATAGAAGGCACTGCGCCAGGCCGCTGCCATAAAAAGAGAACATGAAATACGGCAGCCTGACATCAAACAGTTTCTGCAGGTCTCCTGCGGCCCCGCCGTCTTCCGGTCTCTGTCCGTTCAGATAAGGCAGGCTTTCCCGTTCCACATACGTGGCTATACCCTCAGTAAGTTCCCTGTTCTCTTCGAACTCACGCACGTCTTTTTTTTCCGCGGTGTAGCGGCTCCGGCGCAAAGCCGCGAAACTGCGCAGGCTGTCCCTCCAATTTCCTTGGACGAGCGCGTTATATAGTAGTTGGCGCTCGATATAGGCGTCCGCCAGGGTTTTAGCAGAGATCTTGGCGGGCATATTCCCTACATCTTTAATCTTAAACCTGTCCCTCTGGAAAAAATGGAACACTTCATGCACGGCCGTCCTGAAGCCTGGCTCCAGCCCCTCCGTAAACCTGATCCTGGTGACTCTTTCCCCGCCAAGCAGCAGGACGCTGAAGTCCGGCCCTTGGAATTGCGCGGTGCTGAAATAAACCGGCAGCCCCTCGCCGCCGCCGGGCGAAGGCTGAAAGCCTGCCGGCGGCTTTCCCGTGCTAAAAAGCAGGGAGCCGCCCTCGCCGGGCAGTTCCACCAGTAAAGGCGACCCTGCGGGGGAATAGCCGGGCCAGGGGGAGCGTCCGGCCGCGGCGGCCGCATGCAGGCTGGAGAAAGCGCCGATTATCTTTTCCCGTTCGCCGGCAAAAGCGCGGCCCGCAAGAAGGGCCGCTGCCGCCAGAGCGAGGGAAATAATAACCGTCTTCTTTTTCATAATTTCATCCGGCGCGGAACAGTTCCGCGCCGGAATCCGCAAAAACTTTTGATCAGCAGCCCTTCGTGCACTCGCAGCTATGGCTCCAGTTTACGCATTCGGAAGTGACCTCGTGGGTGCAATTCGCGCCGCTGGTGCCTCCGGTGCAGCTATTGCTGCTCGAAACGGGCTTCCAGCCGGTGCAGATGTCAATGCAGTGAAAGGTCATCGGGCCGCTCTGATTGGTATAGGAATGCTTCGTCTGCTCGAGCAGGCCGGCGAACGCGGCAGCCTCCGGGAAATATTTACGCAGCGACATAGCATTGATCTCTTCGGGCGTTAGCGCTGAAAGGTCGCTCTGTTTTTTACATCCGGTAAGGCCTTTCCCTTCCGGGCCGGCCTGGCAAAGCAGAGTTTCCTTTTTTTCCGAGGCACCCGAGGCTATGGTCACTTTAATTTTCACCTCTCCGGAAACGGCAACGGCAGCAGGCTCAACCTTTTCAGCCACCGGCTTGCTGCAAGCAATCTTATCATTTTGACAGGAATCAGCAGAATTCAAGAGTTCGATGAAACTTATTCCTCCGCGCTTTTCTCCGTCAAAGTCGAACTTAACTTCTGCCGCCCCGGCCGCAGAAACCGTAGACATCACCGCGAACACCGCTATCAGTATGTTGCTCTTTTTCATAATTTTCTCCTACCCTTTTAGATTTTGTACCGCTATGCCTGGTACAGAGTAATTTATATGCCAATGCGGCACAGGGGGATTTTAGGGTGTTTTGCGGTCAAAACCCCGGTTTTAACCGGGATTTAGCGGATTCTATGGGGAAAATCTTTTCATTTGAAAATAATTATTTTCAAATGAAAATGAAGGACGGGTATTTACCTCGTCTTCAAAGGGGGGCGTCACGTCAGGCCCACGGGGGCTCTTTGCCGGTAACTTTCAGCCAGGGGAGATGGGCGAACTTCTCGGGGCCGTGGCCGGTGGCCATGGTCAGGTCGGCAAAGCCTTTAGCGTGCAGCTCTTTGGCGATGTTCTCGCCTTTAAGGCCGTTGCTTAAGTCGGAATCTATATAGATGGGGGTGTCTTTGGGCAGGGTTTCTATGCCGGCAGAAAAATCTTCCGGTATTTTATAAGCCTTCAGGTCCACCCCGGCGGCTTTGGCGGCCAGCTTCCAGTTCATGTGCACAAGCATGTCGTCGTCCAGCAGGACGGCCGTTCGTCCGGCAGACTGTACTGCGGCGCGCGGGAGCGTTATCAGGACCGCCGTGCCCTGGCCGGGTTCCGACTTCATTGTGAAGCTGCCGCCCCAGCCCTCTATCGTTGTGCGGGCATGGTAAAGGCCCAGGCCGTTGCCGCCGGCTTTGCCGTGGGTTTCGCCTTTCCGGCCAAGCTTCGCCAAGATCTCCGGCGGTATGCCTTTGCCGTTGTCTTTTACTTCTATCAAAACCCGGCCGTCCGGCGCGGACAGCGACACGGAGACCGTGCCCGGCCCGTCAAAAGCCTCGACAGAGTTGTTCACCAGGTTGGAGATAAGCCGCTGTAGTTCTTTAGGCTCGACGAGGGCTTTAATTTCGCCGGAAGCCCCGGTGAATTCTATCTTCACGCCGGTTTTCTCTTTATACTGAAGGCGCTTTTCAGCCAACACCTGTTCGACAAGCCCTCCGAGCGCGCAAACCGCCGGTTTGGATATGACCGAGGCGGCCGAAGGCGCTCTATAGCGCTGGAGCAGGTCGTCCGCTATGCCCTGCATACGCCCCACGGCGCCTTCCATAAGCCTGCGCTGCTCTTCGGGGATCGCCCGGTCCTTAGCCGCCGCTCCCAGCGCCGCCAGCGGCGACCTGATATCATGCGCCACCTGCGCGGCCAGGTCGGACGTGGCTTTGGAAACCGCCAGCTCGCTCTCAAGGCGTGAGGCTTTCTGCAGCACCTCGGCCAGGCGCCCGATCAAAACGGCGAAAGGCGTACGGCGCAGCCCCGCCGGCAGCGACTGGATGCTGCGCTGTATCGAATCCCGGATCTTGGAATGCTCGCCGGCGGCCGCCAGGGTATTGGTCTCGTCCACGCAGCGCTCTATGCTGAAGATCGTCTTAATGGCCCCGATATTGGAAAGGACCAGCAGGCCCATGAAGAAGAACACCACGGTTATGAACAGCACATAGTTCTGCCCGAAGACAGCGGAGTTCACATCCACCAGGTCTATCACGTATTCAAGCCGCCCCAGCTCGGCACCGTTGGATATGAACGGAACTTCGCGCTTAAGCTGAGCGCGCGGCCGGTCGTAGAGATTGCCGACTATGGCTTCTTTGAAGATCCACTTCGTGCCTTCGAATTCGACAGGGTGGAAAGTGATGCGCTTTATATTCTCGTTCTTGACGCGCCACATTATGCGCTGGGTCTCGAAGACGTCGCCCTCAAGGAAAGTCTTCTCGAAGTAAGCCGCGTTCTGCCGCATGGCGGTCAGCAGTTTGTCGTCCGCCACACGCACCGCGGAGAACACGGAGAATAGCTGCCAGAAAGCGATGAACACCACCACCGCCGCGGCGTAATATTTCCAGTTATATGAGAAAGCCCTGCCTAAGATTTTAAGCATTTTAAATCCGCTGCCCGACAAACTATCTCCATACCATCCCGGAACTATATGGAATTAATGGTTTATATATTTTTTAACCGGCTTCCGCCTTTTTCTCATTTCGCCATTATCCAGCCGCACGTGTATCCGTGAAAAGACCCGGAGAAAGGAGACCATACCCTTTTCGTCGCGCAGGAACTCCGCCAAAGAGCCTTGATATGGAGGATCCAGGAGCTCGATCTTGTCGGGGGCGTAAAAACCCGCGCTGACCTGGGTAGGCTGCTGTGTGGGCTTGGACTCAGGGGTTGGGAAGCCGCCCTTATCCGTCATTTTCAAGATCAGCTTTCCCTTTTTTCTGACAAAATCGAATTCGTCCGTAGGTGTCGAGTATTTCCCCAAATACTGGGAGAGCTCTTTATCCGCCAGTTTCAGGGTCTTGTTCTTAACCGGGCTTGCGCCGAAATACTTTTTCATTATTACCGCCGCGATCGGCGCCGCGCCCCCAGTTCCGTGTTTCCCGTTAATAAAAACGATCAAGGCAAACTTCTTCTCCGGTATTATCCGCAGTTCCGCCATTTGGCCCGAAGTAGCGCCGCCATGCGAAATAACGTCGGCTTCGTTCGCCCTGGTAACGAACCAGCTTAGCGCCACGCTTTTCAGGCCTGTCGCGTGCATCACCGGGGAATGAAGCGCTTTCATTCCTTCTTTAGATACCAATCGTTTCCCTCCGGGCACCTTCCCCTCGCCCATATGGAAGCGCGCGTACTTCATAAGATCTTTGACACTGCAGATTATGCCGCCGGCCGGATGCGCGGATCTTCCGATGCCCCAGGGCAGCGCTATGGCGGTCTTGCCCTTAACGCGGTGGTGCCCCACAGCGAACCGCTTGGTGATCACCTCCTCGGCGAAGAAATGAGAGTTATGCATCCCAAGAGGTGTAAAAATTAGTTCTTTCGCAACCGTCTCATAAGGTTTCCCGCAAACCTTTTCTATAACCCGGCCCGCCAGATAGAACCCTGCGTTGTTATAAGACCACAGCTTCCCGAGAGGCGTCACCTGGGGCAGTGTTTCCATCGCCCGGACCATTTTAGTCAGCGCGTCATCGCCGGTTCCATAATCATTAAAATAGTCCCCGAACCAGCCGCCCGTATGGGTGAGCAGATGTCGCATGGTTACCTTGGCGGCCACGTTCGCGTCCTTAAGTTTTAATTCAGGGATATATCTGCGGACCGGCGCATCCAGGTCCAGTTTGTTTTCCTCCGCCAGTGTTACGGCGATCTGCGCCAGGAACGTTTTTGAGATGGACCCGACCTGGAACAACGTATTCGTATCGACCGGGATCCGGGTTTCCACGCTTGTCACTCCAAGTCCCGAATAATATTCCCTCCCGTTATGGCAGATCCCTATGGCCGCGCCCGGAACGTAGAACTTTTTCATCAAGGCGCCGGCTTCAGCGCACACGGCCGTGAATTCGGGATTCTTGTTTTTAATTATTCCCGCAATATTCATAGCTCCAATTTTTAACGGCATAGTAAACTCCTGTCTTTTTACGGAATAAGGCTGCGCTGAGGTTGTATTTTTACCATTGGAAGTCCGCCACCTCCGGATACTCCAAAAACTCACGTCCTACGATAACATTCTTGATCTTGCTCGGGTAATAGAAAACGCGTTGGTCTTGGTAAAGCGGGAGCAACAGGGACCGATCCGATATCTCGTCGGCCAAAGCTGAGGCTAGTTTGGTTTGAATAACTGCGTCGCTCTCGCGCCGCATATTCTCATACTCCGCCGCCAATATCGGCATATCAAAATCGAAGAAACCGTCTTTAGGCAGAATGCCGTCGAGAAAAGCACTGTAATTCGGGCCAGTCGCGTCCAAACCGATTATAGTTAAATTGTACGGGTGTGGACGTTCTAAGGCGGTTTGCAGAAATTCGCTGGGGGCCATGACCTTCACTTTTATACCGACCCCATATCTTCTTTTAAACTCTTTGAAATA
>CAZGQM010000032.1:0-11294 GCA_964528055.1 uncultured Geoanaerobacter sp.
ATAGAGTACCAGGCTTCGAACCTGGGTGTCGGCCGTTCGAATCGGTCCGGGCGTGCCAATAATTACAAGCGGTTAGCTGAGAGGCTGGCCGCTTTTTCTATTCATGCAACCTCTGGTGCAACCTTTTTGGTCTGCTCTTGAATGAAATTGGATGGAGTAAATATGACCGCCCACTTTATTGGCAAGGGTGGGGGGGCATCGGACGCACACTGTGATGGTAGTGAGCCACCTGCTGACATAACTCAAAATAAAAGGATTCGGTTAATCTCCCGTTCAAACTCAGCGAAAGCACCCATCACTGAAAGAAAGACATTGGAAATCGGTGTGTCATCATTAGCAAAGGTCACGGGGGCTTAAATAAACTTAGGCAATAACGGTGCATCATTATACGAATTCAATCTGGTTCGGATTACATTTTGTTGTAAGCTGATTGTCATGAAAATTCCAACAAACCTCTTTTCTACCAGTACCAAAATCAACATCTTGACCATCATTATCGAATTTTACAAAACCCTCCCTGTCCTTGTCGATCACATAGCAAGACGACTCAGACTAGCTACACGCATGTGGTCGTCGATTGTAGAGCAAGGCAAACGCAATCTCTCACGTGTACTGAGTCAGGATTCAACGTATTCTTTAATACTCTGTAAAATGAAGCAAGCAACTAATAAATTAATAAAAATATGTACGCAATGAAGTTATCTGCAATTTGAGGTATTACTTGGCATTATTATGTCTAGACACTAGAGTTCTATTTTCGAAAGCTCTTGTAATAGCAAATCTATGTTTTCTCTTGTAGCACCTTCATAAGTCATACGGAAACCTGTACTGCCATTTTCGTTCTCTGGAAAAGTATAGTCGCTTTTAATTATTTTGCTGAAAACACTTGTGTTTGTATCGGTTCTCTTCAAATTATAAGCTATATACATTGAGACTTTAAACGTCTGAGTAAACGCATTCAATCTGCGGTCGAGTGGCGTTCCAAGTATTTTTGCGGATAGAGTATAGTCAGCTTTATTATTTTCGGCAGTGTAAACAGTAGCAAATGCTTTAGATTGTAATAAACTAGCTTCAATAGCTTTCATCAAATCTGTATATTTGACATAATCAATATTTCTAGATTCAAAATCTTTTAAATAACATGATTTATTAGATGATATAAAGGCATTGCTTTTACCTTTAGCTACCATATTATCGATTTTAACAGCCTGAAATCCACCACACCCAGATAATACAACCAAAACAACTATAACTAACAAATAACGATTAATCATGTTACATGTCCTTTCATTGTAAATATAATATTACTATAAGATAATATCATCAGATATTGGTGTCATATGATATCAACGAGTGATGCTAAAAAGTTTAGCATTTACTTCTTCTGGTTCTAAAACAACACTTGCTCCAGATATACCATCAATTGCGAGACCAATTAAACCACCAAATAATAAATTCCCCCATACAAACCCATTTTCTCTTCCAGCAGAAATTGGAATATACTCTATTTCATACCCTTGTTGTGACAATGTAAGTAGTTGGTGATGCTCACTTCGACTTAGATTTACTGTTACTGGTGTCTTACCTTCAGAAACAAGTACTGGACCTGATACAGTTAATTTCTCAATTTTATATTGAGCACCACTAGGTGTCGATTCAACTTTAATATCTTGAGTCGTGCCGGATATAATCGTAGCACACCCCAATAGGTTCCAGCATATTGATGATACTAAAATTACTTTCAAAATTACGTTGTTCATTTTACAGCCTCCTATTTAGTGTACTCTTTCCTAAGCTTCTACATAATGGTCAAACATCGACAAAATAATATTCACCTTATTGGCCTAAATCTCATCGCTTTTAGTAGTTGAACGGCTGAAGGGTGGCAGGATAGGGTGTATATTTTTGAGCACACTTCTTTTCTATCATTGCCCCGTTTCAATAACACCGGGGGGCTAGGAATTACATTAAATGCTTTTTACCTTTTTCCTTTGTTCCCTGCAAGGGAATTATTTTGCCTACACATTACAATAATAGTAAATCAACAATTACCGACGATATTCCAATGAAAAGAATTGTAAAGAACCAATCTTAAGTAAAAACGTAGAACAAGAAATAGTTGTTCAACCCCTACTATATAGCAATACGATGTAGCCCATTTTTCAATTGATGTATTAATTCATGTAATAAATTTTTATGGTATTGTTTGGCTAGAAACGAAATTGAAGAAAATATTGGATGAACTTGCTAAAAACATACAAGTAGACAAAATCAGTTAATCTCCCAGGCTCCGTGGTAGATCTAAAATCTCACGCACATTTCTCAATAAATCTGATGGGTTAATCGGCTTCATTAGAAGTTTAACCTCTACATTCAGCCTTCCGTGCTTGTCAATAAAGTCGGACGTATATCCACTGACAAAGATTGCTTTTACATCAGGCTGAATATTACGAATGTCATCTAATGCTTCTTTGCCGTTTTTGCCCGGCATTATCATGTCCATCAAAATCAAGTCTATTCTGTCGCGGTTTTCAGTGAACTTGTCGACAGCATCATTACCATCAACGGCAAGGATGACCGTGTATCCGAATTTAGTGAGAATCGATTCTATAAGTTCCCTGACAACCGAATCATCTTCTGCTACCAGAATTGTTTCATCTCCTTTTGCTGGCGGAGCGATTTGCGTATGACCCTGTTGGTTTGCTGATTCCTCTTCAGCAAGAGGTAAGAATATTCTGAATGTTGTCCCATGACCTGGTTCGCTGTAAATATGTATGAACCCGTTGTGCTGTTTGATGATCCCGTAAACTATCGACATACCAAGACCGGTGCCTTTCCCAACACTCTTGGTGGTGAAAAATGGCTCGAAAATCCTGGATTGAGTATTGCCATCCATTCCGCAACCGGTATCAAGCACCGAAATGCATGCATAATGTCCGGGAGGGATGTCTCCATACTGATGCCCCTGACATAAATCAACGTCATGTTTTCTAGTTTCTATTGAAAGCAGGCCTCCAGACTGCATGGCATCACGTGCATTCGTTGCAAGATTAATGAGTACCTGTTCAATCTGCCCTACATCCACGTGTACGGGAAGAACATCTTTGGCAAGGGCCAGCTTCAGTGTTATGTCCTCCCCAATTACCCTTACTAGAAACTTCTCGACATTATGAACTATCTCATTGAGTTCAGCTTGCTTGGTATGCATGACCTGTTTTCGACTGAAGGCAAGCAGCCCTTGTGTCAATTGGGCGGCCCTATCTGATGCTTCTATGATGAAGTTGACCTTTTTCTTTTGAGGGTCATTAAGCTCCTGATCCATGTTAAGCAAGTTCGCATATCCAATGATGACCGTCAGGATATTATTGAAATCATGGGCCACTCCGCCTGCAAGTTGACCGATCGCTTCCATTTTCTGAGATTGTCGCAGTTGTTCTTCGATCGTTTTCTGGTCTGATATGTCTCGAACCGTCCCAATAACACCTATGATTTCGCCCTTGTTATTCAGGAAAGGCGCGCTTGAATCCGATGTCCAGCCGCTTTTGCCACTTTCCTGAATGGGAAAAGGGAACTCAATGGGTTCGACGTTCTCTCCTTTAAGTATTTTCTTTAGGCGATCAATTACCCCCTTTTCCTTGAGGAACGGGAATACCTCAACCGGATTCTTGCCGATCACATCCTCGGCCTTCAACCCGCTCAGTTTCTCCATGAAAGGATTCCATACCTTGTAACAGAGATTCCTATCATAGACGATGATGCCCTCATTGGCGCTGTTGATTATTTGTTGATTCAGAAGACTAGATTCTATTAACCGTTCATCTCTTAGCTTCAGGTCAGTTGTCATGGAGTTAAAGGCAGCGGCAAACTCGCTGAATTCGTCATTCGTTTGAAGGTCAATGGTATGCTGAAGGTTGCCGCCAGACAATAGATTTACTCCATGTTCCAGCGTTGATATTGAATACATAATTCTCTTTCGAGAAATCACCAGCATTATAGCTGTCAGGATAGAGACTGTCGCGAGTAGTATAAGAGCTCCAGTACTGTAGAGATTAATTTTATTTTTAAGTTGAGATTGTCTGTTGTTTGAAAGTCGTCTATCCCAGTCAATGATTCGCTGAGTCTCCACGAGCAAGGTTGAATAGAGTTGTTGTTGAAAGCGGTAATGAATACTCTTTCTGTCTTCCATGCTGAAGTTATGCGCATTAATAGCTATCTGTTCGAAAATTGCGGATATGTTTTTATACGCTTCCTGAATTTCCTGCGGAGGAGTGGAGTTGAAAAGGTTTACCTTGATAATCTGGTATCCCGCGTTCCACTGCTCTTCCTTTCGCTCCGAAGGGCTGTTGACGTATTCAAGCGTTAGCATCCGTATTTCGTTGAGATCCCTGAGGATATTGTCGTAACGGATGAAGTCATCATGAATGCTTTTAACTTGGGAAATGCCGGAGATCGTAAAGACCAAACCTATGACAAGAAGGAGCACAGATACCCAGATAGTTATGGAAAAACGGGTTTTTATTCGCATTGTTTACTTTCAGTGAACTATGGTAACCCGAGAGGGGTCTATTTTCTCAAGCGCATCGAAATATATAAAATTCATATAGTTAGGTGCTGTTGTTGCAGTGATCAACCGGTTGTCCATCTGCCATTTTGCAAGGCTTTCCAGATCTATGAGCAGCGATTGGGCAAGAGTCACATGGAACATATGCGGTTTCCAGTGCTTTACCATTTCGGCCTTGTCTCTGTTGAAACGTTTAGCGACAATTGCCAATGACTCATCGGGGTTGGCCCGTACATACTCTTCAGCCCGTATGTAGGCGCGGATTAGTTTTTGGAACAAAATGGGATTCTGCCGGGTCTTAGTTCTGAGAGCTGACACACAGGTTGTAATACGCACCAAGTTCTCTTCGGTGAACCTGATACACTCCCCATTCAAGGCATTGCATGCCTTGTCAATATTGTCCCCCAATACACAGAGCGCATCCAAGTCCGCTGAAACAAGTCTTGTAATAAGATTGTTCGGTTTATCGTCGTAAATAATGGTCACATCATTTTTGTTTAATCCATTTTTCATCAGCAAAAGATCCAAAACATATTGCGTCATGCTCCCCTGCATGACTCCGATCCTTTTGCCCTTAAGATCTCCGACCGTAATAACCCCGGTATCCTTGCGCACGATAATCTCATTATCATTTACAGACGACCCGACAGTAGCCACAACCTGAAAGTCATTTCTTTTGAAACTGTTCGTTACGACTGGGTATCCAGCGGAAGAAGCTATATCGATTTTGTTATCAAAAAGGTATTCCATTGCAATCTTTCCGCTCGGGAACTCCTTTATGGTCACGTTAAGCCCCTCTTTGGCAAAGAAACCCTTGTTTTCCGCGATGACATCCAAAGAAGAGGTAACTGATTTTGATATTCCGATCGTCACATTTTCTATGGGGGTAGTCTGATTTGTGCAACTGATCGTCAGTAACAACCAGACAAACATCAACGATAGCCGTATCCCTTTTGCACTTTTGATATTTCCCATGTCATTTCCACTTTCGTTTATCGGATGCATATATATTCATGCGCTTGACCCAAAAATGAAGTGTTGTGCTTATCCATGTTTCTTATTGCCCAAACAATTGTTAAAATTCTACCATTAATTTTTAATTTTCCTAGTGTACCACTCGGATTCTAGCGTCATTTGTTGATTTTAAGTAATGATCTGATTTTTAGGGGGTACATTGTGGTCGGTACTTGTGCCGTTTTCGTGCCCTTGCCTGTTTAGGCATATCGAGAGGGGAGATTATCCATATCTGAAGAGCTGAGGAGAGAACGCGAATACCAAAACTTTCACCTTCCCGTTGATGCATCTAGTCTTTCGCCTTCAGATCCAAAATGCACCTGCCTGAAATTTCATGGCTCCCCCTTTTTTGTAGAAGTGACAGGGGAATTCCTCGTCAGATGAAGTCGGATCGAATCCTCGAAGGTAGTCTCCTGGTTTCCTTTGTACACCATGGAAGAGCCGATCTCAGCAGCAAGGATGGCAAACAGGTATTTCTGCGGGAGTTTTGAGAGTCGGCGTCTGTAGCATGCCTCCTCCCTGATGATCCGTGGTAGGTGGGAGAGAATCGCCCGCCGGAAGAGCGGCTGAAGACAGAGTTCAGGCCTTCTCTGGAAGAAGTTGAAGAGACGTGCATAGTGGTCGTTGATCTCGGTACTGAGGGCAAAGGATATCTCGGTGCAGAGTGCGTCAGGCCGCTCTCTGCGGCGTTTGAGTATCAGTCTCGCCTCCTCTTCCGCCCTCTTTTCCAGAATCTCCAGAACGTCGGTGACATAGCGCTCCTTATGCGCCATGAACTCCTGTTCGGTAAAGAGGAGATTGGCGATGATCTCGTAGGAGGATGAGATCACGCCGCACTTGTTGGCAGAGGCGTCACGAAGGATTGTGACACCCTTGCGCTGGAGCTGCACCCTTGCTTCCGGTGTTATGAACGAGTTTGCCCCCTCCACGATCACTTTCGATGATGGTGTACCGTCTTGTAGAAAAAACTGCTCCCAGTTCGTGTTGTCTATGGTTTCCGGTCGTCCGCCCGCAGGTATGAAGAGGTCTGCTTGAACGGTAAAGACCAGTTCGCCGAACTGGCGGGAGAAATCGTCGATGGATATCCACTCTTCCTGAAGTCCACTATCAGTCATGGTTACTTTACGGTAGAGCTCCTTCAGGCCGTCTTTCTTGCTCCCGGTCCTGAAGAGCATGAAACCGCCGTTGTTAAGGGCATTGGGGTCGAATCCGTCCAGGTCCTCTCTCAGGAGTATCCGTGTAAGCTCTCCGTGGTCGGCTCCTGTCGGGTCGCAGAGCGCGGCAGTGCCGTCGAGGATAAGTCTGATTGCAACCTGAGGAGAACGTGCCAGGAGTATCCGCATGGCGTTGCCAGCCACATCGCCGTTGGTGCCTCCTGTAAACTTTACGCTGAAGGGGTCCCTGCGGATATCCACCCCTTGATCCTGCATGATGATATCCGCGAATTTGACCACTCCGGTTGAGGTGACGCCGTACTCCTTGTGATTGATTCCCACCTCTTTGCTTGAAATGATCCCGATCCCCAGGATATATCCTCGCTTTTTCGACATCCGCGCAATGGCCTCAACCATGGAATCGTGCATGTTCTCGTCCGGGCCGAGCTCGATCGGCTCGTCCTCCCGGTAATAGTCAACAACCAGGGGGTTTTTCGCAACGCCACCTTCGGTTACAAAGATGTCCAGGAAGGCGTTGATGACCCCATACTGAAGTTTATAGAGGCGCCAGGTCTCCAGCTCCCTCTCATTGGCCCTCATGAGATCCGATGCGTCCAGTACCAGCACCAGCTTGGAGCCACCTTCGTAGATATCCTTGTTTTTCAGATGTTGGGTATGTGCCAGTACAAAATTCTCCCTGAAAAGGGTGTTGGCGTTTGTGATGAGGTCATCGGGGTTGCGTGCGATGACGGTTCGCCATCCACCGCGTGCGATGTCCGAGAAGCCGATGTGATATCCGAATCCGTTCCGGCTGAAGAAGAAGGTCACCCTGAACGGCTTGGCCTGAGGGAGGTCCGCGGTGAACTCCTGGCCGAGTTCAGTCAGGTAGGCAGGGTCGAGTCGAAAGGAGATGGCCTGTTTCTCCGGGACGAAGAAGTTTGTCTTCAGGGTGTTGCAGATAAAGATCAGGCAGCAGCGGAAGATCCCCTTGCGTATCTCATCGAGGTAACGATGGCCGGTGTTGTACTCATCCACCGCGCGACGGGTCTCCGCGAGAACCTCATCGTATCGTGCCTGACGGTCTGTGATGGTCGGATCAAACCTGGCTCGAAAGAGCCTGACCAGCTGAAGGGCGATCTCCGCGTGGGACTGGAAGGCGCTCAGCACATCCTCAAGACCGAAGCGATCAGGCTGGTTGTGGGCCAGATTGGAGTGGCAGAAAGCGATGAATGCGTTTACCAGCGATGCATCCTCGCCGGTCATGACGCCGCAGGTGACGAATTCGCGGTAGGTATAGGATTTGGTCGCAATGATCTGGGTGTTGTACAGTTCCTGCTGGAGCTGGACGAAAAGATCTGAACCACGTTCCAGCACTTTTCGATCACGTCGCCGCACATAAAACGTCCCGAGGAAATAAGGGTGAACACCGTTCGAGATGGTAAGGCAGTAGGCGCGGTTGATCCCAAGCTTCAGACGATTGAATACCTCAAGAACCTGGATGAAAAACTCCTTTTGTGGCGGATTCCCGACGGCAAAGTGTACTCGGGACTCTTCACCCTCTTCGATCGGTTCCAGATCGAGATAAAGCCCGTTGTTCAGGTTCCCCTTCTGTAGAAGCTGCAGGACCTGTGCAACCCTGCCGGGCGAGGAGATCCGGACGTAATTTTCATTATTGAGCCAGATCAGACGAAGCAGCCGCTCAAAGTCCCTCATGTCGAAGGAAGGGTAATGCTGCCTCAGTCCGGTGACGGCTTTCCTCCGTATTGACTGGGGGATGACAACCTCTTTTCCATCAAGTATCTCTCGGTTGCTTTTGCGGTCAAATTCGAAGCGCTGGAATTCCAGTGTTGTCTCCATTCCCGGCAGTTTCCCTTCGGAATGGGCAATCATGGCATAGGAAATCTCACGCTCCTTGACACTTCGCAGGCTTTCGTAGAGCGATCCGGGGAAGTTGTTTATGGCCTGGATGAGGATCTTTTCCCTGTCGGCCAGGATGAGTCGGCGGTTCTGCCTGAGTGTCCCCATCTCGCGTTCGAGGAGTGCCATCGCCTCCGGTTCGTCCTTCATCGTTATGAAAAAATACGGATTCATCTGCTCCCGGAGCCAGCAACGGTTATCTGAGCGTGTTGCGTTCCGCGATGTATTCTCTGGGGTAAGGCTCATGTCGTCCACTCCTTCAGTGCAACTTCAACGCAGGATAGAAAGCATCATATCAATAAGATGATCTTGGCAGAGAGCCGATTATTATTACGTTTTATCTTAGCCGATTGTGGAGTGATGACAAGGTAGGAAAAGTTTCGGTTGCTTCCGTAGAAAGGATTTGAAGTAGAGGAGATGCTGGTTTGAGGGCGTGCGTGGGTGATGATTAATGCTTTTCGGGGGTGTGGAAACCGGCGTAAGCGGGCATGCCCTCCGATTGGGGGCATGCCTCGCCTTTAACCGAACTATTCGCCTAAATACGTGTAAGCCTGAAGTGTTTTGTCCAGAAGCTCCAGGAAGTGGCTGCTCTCTTCTATGGAGACTTTTCGCAAAGCAACGTTCTTTTCGAGGTTGTCACGGACCTGTTTCAGTATCTCATTGCCGTTATACTGAACGTATTTGAGGCTTTCAAAGATCGCATCTCCATTTATGACCGTATCTATCATGTAATTGGTCTTTTTGTTAAAGGTGATGTGGACTGCGTTCGTATCGCCAAAGAGATTGTGCATGTCTCCAAGTATTTCCTGGTAGGCGCCGATCAGGAAAAATCCGATGAAATAATCTTCGTCGGCGCGGATCTTATGGATAGGGAGAAATTTGGTTTTTCCGTTCTCACCGACAAAGCTTGTGATCTCCCCGTCAGAGTCGCAGGTGATGTCTGCTATCGAGGCAATCACATCGGGTTTTTCATCGAGCCGCTGGATAGGCACAATCGGGAAGAGCTGGTCTATGGCCCATGAGTCGGGGATCGACTGGAACAGGGAGAAGTTCGCGAAATAGGTCTGACGCAGACTGAGCTGGAAGTTCTGAAGCTCCTCAGGGATCGGCTTGATCCTCTCGACGATGCTGTTTATCTTCCTGATTATCTTCGAGCAGATCCACTCGGCTATTGCACGCTCATTAAGGTTCAGATAGCCGAGATTGAAGAGGCTGACCGCTTCCTGAATAAGCTGTATGGTGTCATGATAGTCCTCACGCAGCGAATGGCGGTCGATGCTCTTGAAGATATCAACCAGTTTTTTTACCGTTGGCGACAGATTGCCGGATTCGGTCAGAATCGACTCGAAATCGGGCATCAACGTCTGGGTGTTTGTATTCAGGATGTTGGTGACCAGGACCGAATAGTGGGCAACTGTAGCCCTTCCCGACTCGGAGATGATGTTGGGGCAGTCTATTCCGGCTTCGTCACAGATGTTTTTAATCTGATAGATGACATCGTTGGCGTACTCCTCGATGGAGTAGTTTACGCTGGAAAAATAGCTCGAATTTGATCCGTCGTAATCTACGCCCAGACCGCCACCGATATCGAGGTACTCAAGGTTGACCCCCAGTTTTTTCATCTCAACATAGATACGGGTCCCTTCGATAAGGGCGTTTTTGATCTTGTCGATCTTGGTTATCTGGCTGCCGATGTGAAAATGGAGCAGGTTAACACTGTCGATAAGGTTATGTTTTTTCAACGTATCGATTGCTGCGATAACTTCGGATATCCTCAGGCCGAATTTAGCGTCTTCGCCCCCCGATGTTGCCCATTTACCGGTACCCTTTGATGATAACTTGACTCTGATCCCAAGCTTTGGGGTGATTCCGGTCTTCTCGGCAAGTTCGATGATTTTTTCAAGTTCAAACAGCTTCTCTACGACTATGGTGATGTCATATCCTACCTTGGTGGCATACAGGATCGTTTCGATGTATTCGGTATCCTTGTACCCATTGCAGATAATTGGTAGACCTCTGCCGGTCGAGAGGGAGATCCCGGCGACCAGTTCAGGCTTTGAACCGACCTCGAGGCCGATATTGTATTTCTTGCCGAAATTGGAGATTGCCTCGACGACCTGTCGCTGCTGGTTCACCTTGATCGGATAAAATGTCTGGTATTTTGCCGGGTAGTTGTTTTCTTGAATGGCGTTCTTGAATATGCGGTTGATACTTGCTATCCGCCCTTCCAGGATGTTCATGAATCTGAGCAGAATGGGAGGCTTGATCTTCCGCTTGATAAGATCGTCCACCAGGGCACGAAGGTCGATTGAATACTTTGAATTGGGGGAAGGGTGAACGCATACGTTCCCCTTCTTGTTGATGGAGAAGAGATCTGCCCCCCAGTTGTTGAGGTTGTAGATCTTTGCGGAGTCGTTTATCGACCATCTGGGCATTGTTCACCAACTTTCTGCGCCGCTGCTCATGAGAGGCGGTTTTTGAAATCAGGATATGTGAAGCTGCGGACTACGTTTAATTCGCCGGTCTGAGGTTCAAATGTGCAGATATGCGGCAACTGGATGCCGTTGAAGGTCGTGGTCTTGACCATCGTGTAGTGGGCCATGTCCAGGAATGTAAGCCGGTCGCCGGCTGCAAGCGGCCGGCGACCG
>CAZGQM010000033.1:0-10826 GCA_964528055.1 uncultured Geoanaerobacter sp.
CAGCCGCTCCCGGGCCGCAACAGCGGCCCGTACATCCCCGCATTTATTTTTTTCTTATTTTTAAATTATGGCCACCGATAAGGATTTACCTTATTTCTGTTTCCCCTCTTCCAGGGTGGCAATAATTTATCAGTTGGCGGACTTCTCTTTGGTAGTCCAGAAGCCTTCAAAGATGTATCCGATCTTAAATCCGAGCGCCGGTTTCAGCGTCCCGGCCTTCCCCCCGCCTACGTTGTCCAGGTTGAGGTCGATAAGCCTGTAAAAAATATCAAATGTGAAGCCTGTGGGCGTATCAGCGAACTCATTGGTCGTGTAGAGCATCCCGGCGGAAATCATGGGAGCGGCGTAAAGCGTCGTGTCAGACAGTCCAAGGTCGGCGTAAGCCTGCGCGGTAAAGCGCAGCGGTTTCCCCTGCACCTTTGGTGTCATGTACTCCATGCCGAGCAACAGATCAAAGAGATAGAAGGTGTCCTTGCCTGTGTGCGGATTATCAACCTTAATGCTTTGGAATTGCAATCCGCCAGTCTTGGAGATAGTCTCATGCCCGACGGCGCGGAAGCCAAAGCCCCAAGGCTTAACGGTCTCATTGCTGCCTCCTGATATGTCCAGGCTCTGCCCAGTAGGCATGATCATGTAATACTCGTTGGCGGAAACCCACTTGTAAACGGGTTTATTCTCTGCCGTAAACCCTCGTGTAGAGAAACAAAGGATTAAAGCCAGTAGCGATATTGACCAGTATTTATACATAAGATTCCCCTAAGCCTCTAACGCCTAATATAAAAGTTGCGGATTTTCTTTCTTCGCTCTATTCATCAATTCATCGACCAGTTTAGCCTTTCGTAAAAGCTTCTTAAGAACTCTACCAATAATTTGTTCAACTTCACGGGGAAGTGCGGTAAAGGGAATCCTTTTTCCATATTCAAATCTTATGTAGGGGTCCTTGAATGTTTTCTCTACAGATTTTCCAGTGCTTACTTTTGAACCGAGTCTTTTA
Organism: uncultured Geoanaerobacter sp.; assembly: GCA_964528055.1. Lineage (GTDB taxonomy): Bacteria > Desulfobacterota > Desulfuromonadia > Geobacterales > DSM-12255 > Geoanaerobacter. The sequence continues at coordinate 995 of CAZGQM010000033.1, forward strand.
GCAATGTCATGTGTAGTTGTAAATCGTTTACTGCTTCTGTCTGCAATGATTTCATTTAGAATTTCCAGCATTACTGCTGCCTCACTGGCGTTATTGGCATTACACATTGCCCATTCCAGATCGACACCCCAGAATCCGAACTTGAATTTATTAATCTCAGATCTGTTTAGCTTTTCTACAAAGAAACCGCGTTTTCCAGAATCTGAATAACCTAATTGTGAAATATGTGATATTAATCTATCGACCTTATTGGCAAGGGGATATCCAACTTCTTTCATTGTCCGCCTAAATGCCCCATCGTCAAAAACATCTGAATCAAATAGCGAGAACCACTTTATCGGCCTTTGCCCTGGTTCACCATATGCTCTCATCAACTTGATCCAAGGAGCAAAGCGTTCATTGCCACCAGCAACTTGAATGCTTATGTTCCATAACCGCTCCCCCCCTTGCAGGGTTCGTAAACGCCGAAATAGAGCATCGAATAATGCTTTGTCACCGGGTCCCTCTACAAATAAGACACAATCTGCGAAGAAAGTTTCCGCATTCGCGGCACTCATGAGCGAGGAGTTAATTGCATGTCTTCGTGCTGCTGAAATCGTCGGTTCAAAGTATTTCCTGTTTTGAGCTATTACAATCTCTTCGTATTTAGCTTCTTCAATAAAAATTGGGGAGTGTGTGGTGATGAGGATTGTAGTTGAATCGGAGGCATGCTTCCGTAGCATTGTGGAAACAAGTCTTTGTGCGCTAGGATGCAGAAAAGTTTCGGGCTCCTCTACAGCAATAATGTGTTGGTTGTTGCCTGAGTTCTTCCCACACATAAGACCGAGCACTACGCCTAAGGTGCTCTGTAGGCCACTCCCGACATGCTGACTTGGTACAAGGTTTTCATCGTGTGCCCCTGTTGCAAGCTTGAGGACAGCTGCGTTGGAGAGCCACCTGCTTAAATCCGAGTTTTTTACAGTGCAATTGATTTCACTTCTTCTGACCAATGGGCCAGAGATGTCCTTTAGTAAGTCTTTGGAGAAATCTGTTAAAATCCGGCTGGATAACTCGTTCAAAGTGTTTGTAACTCCTCTGGCATCACGATAATTGCGCTTGGCTCCAGCTTGCTTGTCATGATGAAACTCAATATTTAAGCGCCGTTCTATTTCCAATGTCAGAAGATTATTGAACCACTCAGAGTTTGAGTCCCGACTTGATGGGATAACGCAACATTTAATATTTTGCTTTAGATATCGTAAAAGCTCCATTGCTTTCGGGTCGTGTGCCTCGCTACGCCGAGGAAGGCCCGTGTTTAAACGTAGGCTCTTTGTTTTCTTCTTAACCGAAAGTCGAAGAATGTTTCGCTGCCCCGAAGGGAAATAATAGGCCTGTTGCTTGAGGTCAGAAAACGATATCGATACGGTTAGCCGCCGTGCTTGATGAGGGGCATTGTTCGATGGTATTAATATGTCAGCTTCACTATCTGTTAATGGGCGGATTCCGCTGAACAGTTTTTCATCACCTTTGTTAAGTAAAAAATCTAGCAGGACTAATACAGAAGACTTCCCTTGATTGTTGTTGCCAATAATAGAAATAAATGGCTTGTCTAAGGATAGTTTTGTATGAGTATAGCCGCGGAGGTTCTCGAATTCAATTCTTGTGATTTTAACTAAAGGTTTGTTCATATACTGTGTGGATTCTCAGTGAAAACAATCTTCAGTTTGTCGCCGGCAGCTGTAGCTCGGTATGGCCTAGTTCCGGAGTTTACATACGCCGCAAAGGCTTTTGCCGTAGCGGCCGCGGTCTGGTCAGGCTTTAATACTACTGGAATATTCCACCCGGCAACATGGTTTGTCGTCCCATCCGGGCGCTTAAAACGAAATATTGAAAGCCACAAGTCTATTGTGCCGTCGATGCCTGCATCCAGTTTGCCGGTTGCAAGCCCAGAAATCTTAACAATCCCAGGCTTTCCACCTACAGTTACTTTCCCAGCCGTTACTGTAATCTTTTGAGTTTTGTCGTAAGACGCGGCTGTAAGGTTTGCCCCCTTGGCTAATTCTACCGTGGGATCATATCCGTCATTGCTTGCCTTTTTCATAAACCAAATCCCCCTGTAGATATGACTACTCCGTCCATCTTGAAGGCCGTAACCCAAATAGTGCTTCTATGTCCTCTGCGCAGATCTTGAGGCTTCCTACAGGCCCCGGCCACAGAATCTTTTGCCCGCAGCTATGAGATGCGGAATTTCTCAGCTCTCTTTTGGTGTCCCACATCTCCCTATCTTTTTTAAGAAGGATTCCGTTCTTTGCAAGCCAATTGATCTTGGCTGACATCTTTCTTAAATTTAGCGGCGCTCCAGCCGCAATACAGCGAAGAGAAATTGCAGTTTCGGCTAATCGGTCCATCTGCTCATCCGCGACAGTAAAAAGCGGATAAAAGAACAGGCCATATATTGCCGTTCCGCGGGCAACAGCAAACATCTCTTGTATCTCTGTGGGTAGGTGTTCGTCGATGGAGACTTCTAAAATCTCGTTAATCCATCTTTCGGCATGCTTCGGTTCAAAGCCTTCTGGTAGATGACTGAATCCCTGCAAGGCATTCATAAGTGGATCAGGTTTTAACCAGTTTTCAACTGATAATACTTTGAAAGGAGATTTGGTCATAAACCAAGGCTGACACTCTAGCTATTATATTTCCCTTGTGAACGGAGTGCGGGGTAAGTCGGAAAAAACTCCCGTGTCTTCGAAGTAGGGCCTTGTCCACCTTAAGTTCTCTGCTGGGTTCGCCACCGTTTAGCAATCTGCTTGATTTGATCCTCGCTTATAAAAGCGTTCTGCCAGCCTTTGTTGAAGTCAATGTCGTGAGATTTTGGGAGCTGGTCTTTCTTCAATTCTGTTATTAGAATTCTCGAAGGCAGCATTGCGGCTTGTCCAACAAAAATTGCTTCGCGGCGTCGTAAGCCGGAAAGTATTTTGGTTAAGCCTGCAAGTGAATCTGGCAGGATCGCTCGAACATGTGCACGATCAGCCTCGTTTGTAATTCTTAAAACAATCCATGAATTACATTGTGACAAAACTGTCGCCTCAACTTCGCTCGGACGTTGTGAAACGAGCATAAGTCCCAATCCGTACTTTCTGCCCTCTTTGGCAATGCGCCGTACCGCCTCTTGAGCGCCTTCGTATTGAGCTTCTCCGCTATTGGGGACGTAACGATGTGCTTCTTCGCATACTAATAAAACTGGGTCAGCTTCGCGCTCTGCGCTTGTTTGCCACAATTTAATGTTGAAAAGAGTTCGTGCAATAGCGGCGCTTGCTATTCCAGCAACCTCATTCGGGACCCCCGAAAAATCAACGATTCGAATATTTTCCTTGCCTCCTAGAAACTGTGCAGCAACTTTTTGGAAAGGGTCTTCCTTGCCATCCCACGGTTGCATAAGAAAATTCATGCGAGCATCTCTTTCAAGCATGTCTATTTTCTCTAGAATCGAATTGTGGGAATCTTGCTTGCTTTGAGCAGTTATCGCATTCCTTTCTGTTTCGATGGTGTTCTTGAAACTTTCAAATAGATATGGGATAGGTGAATCGATTGTTATTGTCTTTTCATCGAGCCCGATTTTCTTTGCTCCTGCCACGCGGGCACTTTGGAGTGCCCGTTTAACAATATTGGATTGCGACGTAGCTACGAACTCGGTTTTCCCGACAAGTAAAGAAACCGTTTCCTGAAAACTTAACAACCAATAGGGGAGTTGCAGTGAATTTTCATCCGTGGATAGTCGTTTGTGTCCAGGGAAGGCCTCTCCATATTCGTTATGCGGGTCGAGCATGATAATGCGCGGCTGCCAGCACTTGTGACTTTCTAATTTCCCATGCGCAAGAAGCGCATGGATAATCGCCGCAGTCGCCCCAGATTTCCCTGAGCCCGTTGCACCCAATATCGCTGTATGTTTTCCCAGCAACTCATTCATGTCGGCATAGCAAGGGGTTCCACCCGCGCCAACATGTTCGCCAATTTTAATGACAGCACCTTTGCCATGCCCATATATGAAGCGCAACTCACTTGAAGGCGTCAGGTAAATAGTTTGTTGGGGCAAAGGAAATGTCGAGACCCCACGTCCAAATGTAAGTTCCCATTTTGATGGAGTAACTTCTGTGTTAAGATACCACTCGCCTTCACCGAACAAATCGGCTTCGATGACTCTTGCATCCGATGCGGTGGGAGTAGCTATGCCAATCTCTTGCTCATACTCTGTTTTCATTCTAAGGCGTCCAACATACCCATAAATCTGACGTCGCCCATAATGTACTCTGAGAATAGATCCAAATTGACCTATAGGATAAACTTCCCCTCCATATACTCTTGAGAGTTCCGTGATTTCAGGGGATAGTTCCGCTACAATATGTGAGCCATCGACTTCAATAATTTTCCCAATCGCCAAGTTCGGGATTGGAGCGTTCGGATTTAATGTAGGCATTAGCGTGCACCACCTAGGAGGTGGCAGAGTGTTTCAAAGCGCCACCATGGCAAATCTTTCTTTGTCTGAATTGCTGTGTCACCGTGAAAAAAACCGCCCTTGGCATGAATCCTGACCTGTTTGTTGATTTCGGGGTCTTTCATCCATCTTTCTAATTGACCTTCAGGTTTTGAAAGTTCAGTAAACACGAGTACCGTTAATCGTTCCGCAGATTCCCGTAATGCGCGATCTATTTCTAAGTTGATATGCGTGTCTCCAAAACTATAGCCACAAATAGTTAATACAGTTTGCGTTTCTCCGTTTGGCCTTAATGCACCTCGGGTAATATTGAGGATTTGAGCATACGGATCGAGTTGGGTTTCTCTATACTTAGTTGATGCTGGCCAAATCAAGACTTTTTCCTTCGGCACAATGCTGGACAAACCATTCCCTGGTCTAATCCGTCGAGGTAAAAAGTCATTTTCTAAAAGACACCAATCTATAGAACCGTGTACTTTTAGAACGCGACCATTGAATCCCTCCTTATTGAATCCTGCGGAGTCCCACCATCCGGAAGGTCCACCAAGAAACCCATCACAGTATGTTAACTGTTCGAGAGAGAGGGCATCTTCAATGAGTGTGTCGTAATTAAGAATAATATAGTCTGTCGGTTTATTTGAAGCGTCCTTACCACTCCTGAGTGTTCTATGGACAAGGCGAACAAACTCACGATGAGTGGCTATATCGACTGTTTTTTCTTCTATGTTTTTGGCAATCTGCTTTTTAATATCATCAATAGCGTCTTCCATTTGTGAGGCTGTGTAATCTGTCTTTCCTATCGTGATAGATTTTTCTTTTGCGCCGCGCGCTTCTCGGCGTTGTACGATTGCTAATAAATCAATCAATTCGCTCAGGTAATCTTCAATGGTTCCCGCCTTTGTGCCTTCAAAGCATTTGGCTACAGTAGTCAGCAATCCCTTGGTCGGGGCGTTAAGTGTAGCGCTTTTTAATATGTGGTCTGTTAATTCTGAGGTGAGTGGAAGGCCTGCACATCGGCTACATCCCGCGCCGAGCAGGAAGACCCTGTTGTTTTGAGACATCAAATCTTCAAGTTTTTGGAGCGCATCTGCTAGCGTGGGATCTCTTAATGGCGTGAGATCCTCAATAAATGAGGTTTTAGTTTTCATTGTAAATTTAGCTGCCCCCTTTACAAAACGTTAAAGACTGAAATGAATTGGTATGCCATCCCCATCTTGAGAAACATTCCGTAGAACATCCCAAGAACAGTGCTGTAGAGATGCCCTGCCCTTACCTGCGGCAACGACAAATCTTTAAATATACCTGCTCAATCTCGGCTAGCACTAGTGCTAGTTCTGCTTTAGATCCCGCTACCTTATGAGCTTTTTTAGATAACTCAGACAACTGGCAATGGGACTCAAGTTCTGGATTGTACTTCGGCAGGGATATCGGTGGACGGATTTTATAAGATCGTTGGTCAGACGATGCATATATAAACTTTTCAACAATGGGCGCATTTAAAATGGCGCAAATATAATGAGCTTCATTAAGTGAAACATACGAACGATCTGTCCTTTCACAAATTGAAACAGCATGGTTTTGGAACACAAAGCGCTTCATCCCCCCCCAAGCAGTTGTTTTGGGGGTGATTACACAGGCACGCCATTTAGTGTTGTCTCTGAATCCGACGTAAACTGATTTAAAACTATATGGCCCTGTTCTTGCAAGTCCATAAAATTCGCCAGGGTTTGGACCTCGAATCTTGTCACTGAATCCTGTTTGCTCGCGCAACGGTTGTTCAAACTTCTTGTAAAAAGCCGAAAGGAATGGCGCGATTTTTCTTAGTTCAGTAAATTGTATTGGCTGCTGGGAATTTGTGTCTTTGTATGGTAATGGGACAACTAAATCCTCATAGTCATGTTCGAATCGCTCTAGTGCAGCTCCCTTAACAAGTGGGAACATGAATTCTGTTTCTAAAAGCACCTCGTGTTGCGGAATACGGTATTTAGACTTCTGAACTTGAATGTTTTGAAACCACCATACACCTTTTTTAGGGCCAGGTCTTTTAGGTTTAAAAATGACAAGTTCTTGTGGGAAAAATTCAATGCCTTCACGGCCAATATATTCGCAATTCCCTGCAACAAGTCCAAATTCTTTAAGTTCCTCTTTAGTGTCTGCGATTGTAAATATGGTTTTTCCTGGTATTATTTGCCCTGCAAGTGCTTTGCGGCTCTCAAGGCTGGAGTTAGCTTCTTCGAGCGTGACCCAATCCCGAGCTAGTTTTTTTACAGAGCGCTTTTTCTGATACAGAGTAACTGGGACAAAATCTTCTTCCGGGGGTGTGCTTCCAATGACAAATGTCATGAAGTCTTCTTTTACAGGATCAAAAGGATGTCCAGCAGCACTCCAGTCATGGAACTCTTCGAAATATCGTCTAGGAGTTCCGGATAAATTCCTCCATCCTTCATAGGATTGTTGCAAAACAAGTTCACGGGGCATTAGAAAAGCCAATCTCCCGTTGGGTTTAAGCCAGTTGGCTATAGCGACATGGCAAATCAAGCCACAAACATTGAGGTTGATTCCACCTGTTCTACCATCGCCTGAGAACAGGCCTCGATCGATGCATAGTGTTTTTATTTTTTCCCGGTATGTCGTCGGCAGGTTTTTCCAATCAATCCAAGGAGGGTTGCCAACAATTACATCAAATCTACCGAGAGCTGCTGTGGTTAAAAAATTAGTTAGAATCCTCGCCCAAATCCCGTTCCATCCTTTTTTTTCAAGGTTTACAAGTTGCTCTGAAAGTTGGCCAACTTTTGAGCGAATGGCTTCTGTTTTGTGTCCTTCCGGTATTCGTTTAATAAGACTATTGCTTGCTGCTACTGGATCTTTTAAAACTATAAGCTTTTCATATTCAAGCATTGTTTCTACAAATGCCGGAGTGTTTTGAATTAGAGCTGTTGGAAGAATAACATCAATGGGGTCTTTGATTGTGTTGAGGGTATATTCAATACAAGGAATTCCCTCTACAATTATGTTTTGTGGGACATAAGAGGCATCCCCAAGATAAATTGGAACAACAAGGTTTGTGATTTCTGTGGGGAGTAAATCTACGATGTGGATAAAATAGTTAACCCTTGCCATTAGAACCGCGAGCGGATTTAAATCGATGCCAGATACGCTGTTAAATATCTCTTGGAGAAGAACCGCAGGCGTTTTCTGCCCCGCCTCTCTTCTAATGCGTTCTATTGCGGTTATTAGAAAAGTCCCAGACCCACAGCACGGATCAAGTACACGTCCTTTGTTACTTTGACCAAGTGCAGTGTTTAAAACGTGAGAAGCGAGCCATTGCGGAGTGTAAAACTCACCAAAACTCCCTCGAACAACTTGCGGCACAGTCGCCTCGTATAATTCCTTGAAAATATCCATTGCGCCAGTAGATCGAAAAAGCTCAATAGCTTGTTCGTACCGACTTAAGACTTCCAAGACTTTTTTGACAGAAGTTCCTACAGCTGTGCTCCATTGGGATTTGTCGCTATACCAGGAAAAGAAATCGCCTTCAAGCAAATTGAGAATACCAATCTGACGGAAAACTTCACCTTCTTCTAAGCCGTGGCAAAAAATCTGAAGTTGTTTTGAATCTGCGGATAAAAGTTTACCAAAACGACTTGCCTGCCTTTCCCAGAGATCGCATACTACACGAAAAGCTATAAGTTTAATTACAATTGCGTACGCGGTATGTACCGCAAATAGGCCGCGATACTCTTCTTCAGGGGTCTTTAGCTTTCTTTCCAAGAGCTTGGAAAGAATTTCGCGTCTTTCCTGTATTCTCTTTTGCTGAGATAAATCGTTATGCCCAATTGCAAAAAGAGCTTTCCATTCAGAGTGGAGCATTAGGGTTTTTGGGGAGGACCCTGCTGCCAACTCGTCGTAAAAAGTCCGTGCAACCTGGAAAAGTATCCCTGAATGATTATCTCCGCAGAAATCCCGGATTAGGTTTTTTGCTGTGAGAGCGGTACTGTCTAAAGAGGTTAATCCTCTGGCTAAACGAAGCAGTGCTTGAGCATTTAGCGGAAGGGGGTCGGTATCAGACTCTATTACTCCAAGATTGCTTTTAATTTCAACGCAGCGATTCCCATCCGTTATTAACCCATATACAGCGCATTTGTCATATTCAGACAAAGCTTTTAAATAGTTTTTTAATTGGGCTTTTGCTTTAGACACCTGACTCGTTGTCTGAAATGCAGCCGGTCTTTTATATTCAATAACAATTGCCCCAATTCTGCTGTCGAGACGGCCATTCCTGCCGACATGCCGTAATGTATCTATAGCCTCTTCTTTTTCAGGATGAAAAGATATTCCGATGTCTTTAAGTGTTGCATATAGGATACGCTCAAATCTCCCTGCGATTGTGGCTTCTGTGGCAGAGAGTTTTGCACCACATTTGATTTCAATAGCAGCTTCTTCGAGTTTTGCAAGGAATTCAGGGGAAGTAAACTTGGAAGACAGTAATACCTTGTCTTGTGGTGATTGGCCGGCGATAACAGGAGATGTGTTTTTTATTGGTGCCATTATATAATGCTCACAACCATTTATATTATAACTAATTGAGAATAGTGCATCTTGGATAAGTTTTTCCGCTGAGAAGAAGCGAGGTTTTCTTTTAATTGCATACATAACTCCCCCATTCCCCTGTAAATAGTCTAGCAGACCAACCCGACAAGGGTGTGTCGCGATGAAAATGGCTATTTTCGCACAGCTGTCCGGGGAAATTTTGCCGCATATCATCAAATTGGCCCTAAAGCACCGTATTATGTCGCATTTTCCGTCGAAAACCGTAATCTTTGCCCGCTAAAACGCCCATTTACACTCTCCTTACTCCAATCTGGACATGATTCTGTGTATCCAGTTTTTCCGACTTTCCCGGACAGCACTGCCAAACAGCCCCAAAATCGCATTTTCATAGGGGATTTAGCCTGTTCTGAAGCCCAACTCCGCTTACACCCCGCAGCCGTTTAAAACTTTCCCCGGACAGCTGTGTATTTTCGCTGTTTTCTGCGTTCCCGGGTGGGTAATTCTGCCGTACCTTAATTTGGGCGGGGGCAGTTAAGGCGGGCCAGGGCCAGGGGCGGCGTCCATCTCGAGGAAAGCCGCTACTGGCCCTGGCCTCTCCTTATTTTCTTTGCAGGTTTCCCCACTCCCCACGGGGGCTACATAACATTAACAGAAAAGCCCGCCAGGGCGAGCGAACAGCGAGCCTGGGCGGGTTTTTATTAAACCAAGGTGCCCCCGTTTAAATTCTTTCCGCCGGTGGCCATAATTTAAAAATTAGAAAAAAATAAATGCGGGGATGTACGGGCCGCTGTTGCGGCCCGGGAGCGGCTG
>CAZGQM010000034.1:0-7736 GCA_964528055.1 uncultured Geoanaerobacter sp.
AAACCATGGTGCTATGGTATTTGGGGGGAAAATTTAAAGGCAAAGAGAATCGATGTGACAGAAGGAGTAATTGTAAAGAAATTAGTAAAATTAGCTATACCTATAATGGCAACATCTTTTATTCAAATAGCTTATAATATGGCTGATATGATTTGGATAGGTAGAGTTGGAAGTAACGAGGTTGCAGCTGTAGGTACGGCAGGATTTTTTGCTATGATAGCAGCATCCTTAGCTATGGTATCTAAGGTTGGAGTAGAAATAAAAGTTTCTCAAAGCTTAGGTAGACATGACGATGAGGCAGCAAAAAATTATATAGTAAGTGCTATTCAAATAAATATATTACTCTCTATTATTTACTCAATTATAGTAATTATATTTAAAAAAGAGTTTATAGGATTTTTTAAGTTAGGAAACGAAGAAGTTATAAAAATGGCAGAAGTTTACCTATTAGCCATAGGAAGTGCTATGAGTATAACTTGTATGATACCTGTATTTACAGCTATTTTTAATGGAGCAGGTAATAGTAGAATACCTTTTGTTATCAATGCAGTAGGATTAGTTATAAATATAGTTTTAGATCCTATATTAATAATGGGTATAGGACCATTTCCTAAATTAGGGGTTTTAGGAGCAGCACTGGCAACAATAGCTGCACAATGTGTAGTAGTAATTTATTTTATATCTATTATCTTAAAAAGTAAGGAAGAATATTTAAAGTTTAATATATTTAAAAGGCCTAATATAAGAACTATAAAAACAATATGTAAATTAGGACTTCCATCTGGATTTCAAAATGGATTATTTACATTATTCACTATTTTAATTGCTAGGGTAATAGCAGTATGGGGGCCAGTACCTATAGCAGTACAAAAGGTTGGGTCACAAATAGAAGCTATATCATGGATGACAGCAGGAGGATTTTCAACAGCATTAGGAGCCTTTGTAGGACAAAATTATGGGGCTAAAAAATATGATAGAATAAAAAAAGGATATAAAGCAACCATAATGATGGCAATTGTAGTTGGGGGGATAACTAGTTTACTTCTTATATTTGGAGGAGAATTTATATTCTCAATATTTATACCTGAAAAAGAAGCTATAAGTTACGGAAAAGAATATTTAAAAATATTAGGATATTCTCAACTGTTTATGTGCATAGAAATAACAACAGCAGGTGCATTTAATGGTATAGGAAGAACGTATATACCAGCAAGTATCAGTATAATATTAACTGGACTTAGGGTTCCATTTGCAATATTACTATCTTCAACAGCTCTTTTAGGGCTGAATGGCGTATGGTGGAGTATAAGCATAAGTAGCATTCTCAAAGGAGTAGTTGTTACATCAGTTTTCCTTATAATGCTAAAGAAAAACAAATTAATTAAGGAAAAAAATTTTCAAGGTATAATATTACCAAAAGAAACTATAGAACTTAGTAGTAAGTAAATGTTTAATTTAATTTGGAGTGAGGTAAATGGAAAACAAAAATTATTTGGAGGAATTAGATAAATTAAATGAAAATCAAGAGGACGTTGTAAATGATATAAATTCTAATCTTCTAACGTTATCTTCAGCTGGAACTGGAAAAACTAAAGTTATAGCTTTAAGAACAGCTAATATAATATTCAATGGTGTTTTTCCAGATAGGATTCTATGCTTAACTTTTACAAATAAAGCATGTAATGAAATGAAACAAAGGATTATAACTACGTTAGGCAGAGATGGATTGAAAGTAAAGGTGAAGACCTTTCATGGATTTTGTTTTGATATTATAAAATCTGAGGCAAAAAGAAATACTGATATATCCCAGGATTTCTTGATTTTTGATGAAGAAGATTGCAATGAAATAATAAAAGAAATTTTAGGCAGAGTTAAGATGGATTTATATATGTTAAGCAATTTCATATATGAAGTTAAGCATTTTTCTATAGAAATAGATGCTAAATATAGAAATGATATTGAGTTTGTTACAAAAGAATTTATAAAACTCAAAGGGGACAAGTTCTTTAAAAAATTTAATTCAAAAGATAATGGATTTACAGAAAGAGCACTAAGAAAAAGAGGATATGGTTTGGTTAAAAAATATGATGATATGTTAATGGAACGACATGGGTTAGATTTTTCAGATCTTGTAGTAAAGGTATATGAATTGTTCGAGGATAATTACACTTTAAATAGGTGGAGAGAAAAATTCCAATATATACAAGTTGATGAGGTCCAGGATACTTCTATATTAGAATATGAAATTATAAAAAAACTAGCTCTAAATAAAAAATTAAGTTTTTTCGGAGATACAAACCAAACTATATATCAGTGGAGAGGATCAAAGCCATTTGAAATAATAAAGGATTTTAAAGAAAGCTTTAACCCAGTTAAAGAGATATTTTTTGATAAAAATTATAGATCAACAAAAACATTAATAGAGGTATCGTCAGAGTATATAGAAAAAATAAGAAGTATGTATATTATTGAAGATGATTTACTAAAACATAAAAAAATAAAAAGCTATTCACAAACAAATGGAGATAAAGTAAGCTATAAATGTTTCAATACATTAGAGGAAGAGGCAAACTTTATTTGTGATAAAATTCATAAAAATTATAGAGATAAACTTAGTTCTATAGCAATACTCACAAGAAACAATAAAATGAATGTAGCATATTCTAATGTACTTGAGAAAAGAGGGATACCTTGTTTTTTAGTTGAGGAGTTTAAATTCTTTAGAAGAAAAGAAATAAAGGATGTTTTAGCTTATATAAAACTTTCACTAAACAAATATGATATTAACAGTATGAAAAGGATAGCTTTAAATTATGTATCTAATGTGGGAGATAAAACCTTAGAATATATTGAAAAAAGAGAAAATAAGGATTTAGGTATAAGACTCACAGATTTTCTTGAAGAAAGTACCATAGAACTTGGGGAACCATATAGAAGGTTATGTGATGGCTTGACAAGTGGAGAGGTAGTTGTATTTGATGTAGAATCAACAGGAATAGATATAACTAGTGATGAAATAATACAGATTGCAGCTATAAAAATAAATAGAGATGGCTCTATGGTTAAGTTTGAAGAATTTATAAAACCTAAAAAAAGTGTTGAAAATTCTTATTTAGTACATGGTTTCAGTGATAAATATTTAAAAGAAAATGGACGTGAAGCTAAGTCTGTTTTAGGAGAATTCTTAGAGTTTATTAAAGACAAAATCATAGTTGGACATAATATACAATATGATTTAGGAATACTTAGTAGTGAACTTAGAAGATTAAAAATGAATAAATATAATATTAAGGGTTATTATGACACATTAGATATGGCAAGAAAACTTTATCCTAATTTAGAAAATCATAAGTTAGAAACTTTAAGTAATTTTATAAAAGTAGAGGTAAAACCAAGTCATAATGCCATGGATGATATTCTTGCAACTAAAGATATATTAATTCATATGGTAAAAAAGTTGAATGAAACATCTTTAGAAAGAATGTCTATTATGGGGCTGTACAACAAACGATTTAAAGAATTAAAGTTTCAAATAGATAAGATAAGTAGTTTAATGGAAGAAGTAAGACCACATGTTATATTAGAAAAAATATATGAATTAAGTGATATTATGAGTATACATAAAAGTAAAAAGGAATTAAATAGAATAGAGAACTTAAAGGAACTTTATGAGTTTTTTAAAAATGGAGATGATTTAAGTTTAAGTTCCAAGGATTCACTTATAAGACTTCTTACTATAACATCATTATCTAATAGTGAAATAGATAGAAGTTTTTCAAAGGAAAATAAGGTGCCTATAATAACAATTCATCAAGCAAAAGGATTAGAATTTGATACTGTGTTTCTTCCAGCTTTAAATGAAAATATTTTTCCAAGCTATTTAAGTATAAAAGAAAATAATATTTTAGAAGAATGTAGATTATTTTATGTAGCCATAACTAGAGCAAAAAATAATCTGTATTTATTAAGACATAAACATAAATATGGAAGAGAAGAAAGAATGGACAGTGAAAGTAGATTTATAAGTTATATTCCAAAAGAATATATAGAAAGAAATTAATCAGTGATAATCTTCAGTAAGTGACAAGTTACAATAGAGTTAATTATGTTTTTCTTTATTTTGTTTAGAAAAACCAACCTCAACTTGTCACTTGTCACTCAAAAATTTGTCACTAATTTATTTGTTTTTAATGAATTGTTAAAAAAACTACAAAATAAACCAAGGGAAAATGTTTTCAAGAGATTGAAAATTTATAAATCCACAAAAATTTAAAAATGTATTTACACTAGCAGAAGTATGTGATAATATTAACAATATAAGGTGTATGAAACAAAGCACTAAGAAAAGTAAATTAGTAAGAAATGCAGGAATTTAAGAAATAGTGTATTAGATTATAATTATATAATAAAATTATAGTAAAAAACATTTATTTTTTAAAATTGTTTGTTAAATAACTATCAAACTTTAGAAGTAAACAAATAGTTGTTATAGAATCATTTTAAAAGCAAATTATAATTTATAGAAATAATAGAGATAGTAAAATTAGCACGATATTTAAGGAGTGAATATTAATGAAAGTAAATAATGTTGAAACACTAATGAAAAGATTAGAACAAATAAGAGATGCACAAAGAAAATTTTCTACATATTCTCAAGAACAAGTTGATGAGATATTCAGACAAGCAGCCATAGCAGCAAATAATGCTAGAATTCACTTGGCTAAAGTAGCAGCTAAAGAAAGCGGAATGGGAATAGTTGAAGACAAAGTTATAAAAAATCACTTTGCTTCAGAATATATATATAATAAATATAAAGATGATAAAACTTGTGGAGTTATAGAAAAAGATGAAGCATTTGGGTTAACAAAGATTGCAGAACCAATAGGAGTTGTTGCAGCAATAGTACCAACTACAAACCCAACATCTACAGCAATATTTAAAGCATTAATATCTTTAAAAACTAGAAATGGAATAATATTTTCACCACATCCAAGAGCTAAGGGTGCAACGATAGAAGCAGCTAAAATAGTTTTAGAAGCAGCTGTTAAAGCTGGAGCTCCAGAAGGAATCATAGGATGGATAGATGAACCATCAGTTGAATTATCACAAATAGTAATGCAGGAAGCAGATATAATACTTGCAACAGGTGGACCAGGAATGGTTAAAGCTGCTTACTCATCAGGAAAACCAGCTATAGGAGTTGGAGCAGGAAATACACCAGCTATAATAGATGAAACAGCTCATATAAAAATGGCAGTTAACTCAATATTATTATCTAAAACATTTGATAATGGAGTTATATGTGCATCAGAACAATCAATAATTGTTATAAAAGATGTATATGAAGAGGTTAGAAAAGAGCTTAAAGAAAGAGGCGCTTATATATTAAAGAAGGATGAAATAGATAAAGTAAGAGAAGTAATTCTTAAAAATGGTGCATTAAACGCAGCAATAGTTGGTCAATCAGCTAATAAAATAGCAGAAATGGCTGGAGTTAAAGTTCCAGAAAATATTAAGGTATTAATTGGAGAGGTTCAATCAGTTGAACTTGAAGAGCCATTCTCTCATGAAAAATTATCACCAGTCTTAGGAATGTATAAAGCAAATTCATTTGAAGAAGCATTAGTTAAAGCAGAAAGACTAGTTGAACTAGGTGGTTTCGGTCACACATCAGTATTATATACAGATACAAGTAAATGTAAAGATAGAGTGGAAAAATTCGGAGCTACTATGAAAACTGGTAGAACTATAGTAAACATGCCAGCAGCACAAGGAGCTATAGGAGATATATATAACTTTAAATTAGCACCATCTTTAACTTTAGGCTGCGGTTCTTGGGGTGGAAACTCTGTATCAGAGAACGTTGGAGTTAAACACTTATTAAACATCAAGAATGTAGCTGAGAGGAGAGAAAATATGCTT
Organism: uncultured Geoanaerobacter sp.; assembly: GCA_964528055.1. Classification (GTDB taxonomy): domain Bacteria; phylum Desulfobacterota; class Desulfuromonadia; order Geobacterales; family DSM-12255; genus Geoanaerobacter. The sequence continues at coordinate 5,923 of CAZGQM010000034.1, forward strand.
TGGTTTAGAGTTCCAGAAAAAGTTTATTTTAAATATGGTAGTTTAGGAGTTGCCCTTCAAGAATTAAAAGATATGGGTAAAAAGAGAGCATTCATAGTAACAGATAAAGTATTATTCAATTTAGGATATGCAGATAAAATAACTAATATATTAGAAAATAATAATATAGAATTTAAAGTATTCATGGATGTTCAGCCACATCCAACTCTTCATACAGCAAGCAGAGGAGCAGAAGAAATGAAGAGCTTTGAGCCAGATGTAATTATAGCTCTTGGTGGAGGTTCTGCAATGGATGCATCAAAAATCATGTGGACATTATATGAGCATCCAGAAGTTGCATTTGAAGATTTAGCAATGAGATTTATGGATATAAGAAAAAGAGTTTATAAGTTTCCAACGTTAGGAGTTAAAGCAGATCTTGTATGTGTTACAACTTCAGCAGGAACAGGTTCAGAAGTAACACCATTTGCAGTTATAACTGATGAAAAAACAGGGGTTAAATATCCATTAGCAGATTATGAATTAACTCCAGATATGGCCATAGTTGATGCTGAACTTATGATGAACATGCCAAAAGGACTTACTGCAGCATCAGGAATAGATGCATTAACTCATGGTATAGAAGCTTATGTATCAGTACTTGCATCTGAGTTTACAAATGGATTAGCACTAGAATCTATAAGATTAATATTCAAATATTTACCACAAGCATATGGTGAAGGAACAACTAATATAAAAGCAAGAGAAAAGATGGCTCATGCGTCATGTATGGCAGGTATGGCTTTTGCTAATGCATTCTTAGGAGTATGCCACTCAATGGCACACAAATTAGGATCAATGCACCATCTACCACATGGAGTTGCTAATGCCATATTAATAGATGAAGTAATAAGATTTAATGCAGTAGATAGCCCAAGAAAACAAGCAGCATTCCCTCAATATAAATATCCAAATGCTAAATGGAGATATGGAAGAATTGCTGATTACTTAGGACTTGGTGGAAATACTGATGATGAAAAAGTAGAATTACTAATAAAAGCTATAGATGAATTAAAGAAAAAAGTTAATATACCAATGACAATATCAGAGTTTGGAGTTTCAGAGGAAAAATTCTATACTACATTAGAAGAGATGAGTGAGCAAGCTTTTGATGATCAATGCACAGGAGCTAACCCAAGATACCCATTAATATCTGAAATTAAACAAATGTATGTAAATTCATACTCTAATAAGAAACAAGGTAAATAATAATTAAGCCCAAAACGAATTAACAATATAAATAAGACTCAATAAGGAAATAATACTTATTGAGTCTTATATTTTCTTTCATGTGCATTAAGTGATTATTTAAGTTTAAGTATTCTACCATATCTATTCATAAATATAGTAGAAATCTCTTCGTTGAGATAATATTTATTATTTTTTTCTATAAAGAAGCCTTGAGAAATCATTTTATTAAAAACAAAGTTCTCCTTAATATTTAATTCAAGTAAGGATTTGGATGTTTCTTCACTAACAGCATTTGATAACTTAAAAAGTTCTATATAACTTAGCTTTTTTTTTAGCATAATTATAGAGGTGTTAATAAGATCACTTCCTTTTCAAATGTAGATTTATAAAATAACTTTACAGGTAAATTTTATCATATATACAAGCTAGGATAAAGACAGCTAGAGGAGTTATATACAATTAAATCTTAGACATAGAGTAAAATTTTTGTTATAATATGCTGTAAGTTTAAAAATACTTAAATAAAATTTATTATAGAGAGGTTAATGCTAATGATTACAGTAAGTAATATAGGTTTAAGATAC
>CAZGQM010000035.1:0-5756 GCA_964528055.1 uncultured Geoanaerobacter sp.
GCACTAGACTGGGGGTCTAGTGGTCGCAAGTTCGAATCTTGTCGCACCGACCATATAAAACAGCCACTTAGGGGATTTCCTGGGTGGCTGTTTCTTGTTGCAGGTAACACATAGGTAACAAGTCAGGAACGTCTGTTACCTTTTTACGGTCTAATTTATTTTACACCTTCTGCCAATTCCATCGCCATCGCCAGAACTCTCAACTGATCAGGCTTAGATAATTTCGACATCTCCGCAGCGGTATCTCTGATGATCGAATTATTGAGTGCGTCGATAATATCCACTCTTTTATCCGCTGTCCTCTCAAATACATTGGCCCTCTCTTCTCGTGCTACGAGATCATCTGGTGGAGCCGGTGCGTCATCTGGACACCAACCATGCGGCCACTCCATTAATCCTTTCGGACGATATCCATTCAAGACCCATGTAGAGCTTACCCCGCAGGATCGGCAAGCCGCCATCAAGAACTTATCATCGGGAACTACTGCACTTTCGGCTGAAGTAATACATTTAAATACCCGCCCGACATATGTTGGAGAGTAGCCAGTGACTTCTGAAAGCCAAGCATTTAAACCTCTACCCCATCGTTCCTGCTTCTTTATGCCCAGGACGAGTCGATTTACTTTATCAATTTCCGGCTGGGTTACCTTTTTTCTTTTTGCAATGACATCCCCCATAAAAAAACTCCTTGACTATAAATCTGATACCCGTTAAAGTTGCACTGTGCGATTTAGTACAACACAGTTCGATTATCTAGCACACAAACACTGCTGTCAAGCTTTGAGGTTACCATGCAACGATTAAATGACTATGACCTCCACCGGGCTGAGACTGCGATCCACTTCCTCACAGGTAGTAACTTATGGCATGGAGATGTTGTCACGGTCTGGAATAACGGTGGGCTTCAATTCCCTAAAAAGCCGGATACTCGAAAGGATATGCCAGTATCACTCACCTGGTGGAAAAAAACAGTTGTCTACCCTTTGAAGGCAATATTACCTCCAGGAGCGAAGAAGGTCACTTTTCAGATGAATAACGGACGCTTGATGGGAGAACCTATAATCCTATAATCTCACATTGCTAGCCATGCATGCCGCCACTGGCTAGCTCACGCAATCTACTTTTTGCTCTCTCGGCTCTTGTAGTCCGACGAATAATGGAAGCGATGCGAACTCTCAAAACGGAGTCGTGTCGCTTTTTTATTGCCAGACCGGCTCCCATCAAAAAGGAGACTCACATGGCAACAGTACCCGAAGAACTACGCAGTAACATCCTCCGCAAACCTCTTTACCGACAGTCAGAGCTTAAGCAGTTCATTCCAGCAGCAGACTCCAGTTTTGAGCAAGGCAGATGCGGTCGAGGCGCACTTGCCGGACTCCGCTTTACACGCATTGGGAGAATGGTTGTCTACCATGCTTCCGACCTGATCAGTTTCATCGAATCATTGCCGTCCTATTGCCACACGACCGAGGCTGATTCAGCCAAGCTCGCGGCTTAGGGGGTGACTATGAGAACTGAGACTTTTAAAACCAAAAATATTGACTTGGCTTCTTTCATAATTGCCGTCTCCGGCGAAGATTGCACCGTTAATTTTTGTGGTCCGTTGGCTGACTTCGAATTCCCTTCGAACTATGTCACCAGGGATGCACTAGCAGGCTTCGAAACCGGCATGATGGTCGAAGGGTGCAAACTCCTATCTATCCGCAATCAGCTTTTTCGCAGGATCAGGGGGGCCAAATGAACCCTCCAACAAAGAACTCATCGAATCACAAGTTATTAACGAAACCATGTCGTGATCATCTTGTCGGATTGCAGCGTAAAGTTGACCGCCTCAATGGAGATCGTATTACCCAGTCTATGGCCGACTGCATCCAGTTCCTTTTGATTGAGACTGCACGCATTGACCAGGAGGCGCTATGACTGGCCACCTTATGCAGCAGGATATGGAGAACAGCGGACTACATCCGGCAGAACCTATCATTGCAGATGGCGTATTTCGCCGGATAGATGACCGTGACGGCAAAGCTCGTAACAAACTGATTGGTTATGTCTGCTATGAAACAGCCGGTTACTACTGCCACTGGTCTAAGTTGCCAGAGGGCCGTAAGTGGAGCGTCAAGAGTGAAGTCGAGTTTACGCCGGAAGAGAAACGCGACTATGCAATCAAGATGCAGAAGGCTATCGAGGCGCGGAAGAAGGCAGAAGAACAGCGTCACAAGGAGTGCAAAGAGCGGTCTGTAATAATCTGGGCCCAATCTCCGGTTGCACCTAACAATCATCCGTATCTGGTCAAGAAGAGTATCGAGGCCAACGGAATGAGGGTTTACAAGGATCGTCTCACTGTTCCAGTCCGCAACATCTGTGACGAGCTTATGGGTCTTCAATACATCACCTGTGACTTTAAGTGGTTCGAGGACGGAACGCCGGTCAAGGGTAATTTCTCCTATATCCTGGGAGACAATTCCAAGCCCTTTTATATCTGTGAGGGGTTCGCAACAGCGGCAACAATCCACCAGGCTACAGGCGCAACGGTGTTTATCGCCTTCAGTTGTGGCAATCTCCTGCCAGCGGCAGAGGCAATACGGGCAAATGTCGGTGCAGACAAGACCATTGTTATCTGTGCCGATGATGACCGCTTGACCGCTGGCAATCCAGGGCTAACCCATGCCACGGCAGCAGCAACAGCCATTAATGCAGGGTTGGCAGTTCCTACTTTTCCAGGTGACAAGGGAACAGATTTTAACGACTTGTCATCTATCAGCGGTATTGATGCAGTAACCGCTATTCTCAAAACATCGGCACCATCACCAGCTCCAGTAGTCGATAAAAAACCGCAGCGGTATGAGTTGCGACCATACCAGAAACGGGCATTACAGGAGATCAGGCAGGCCATTGCAGCAGCCCATCACTCAATAATGATCCAGTCACCGACCGGCAGCGGCAAGGGAGTTATGCTGTCGGACATCATCAACCGGTGCCATGAAAAAGGAAGCACTGTTCTCTTTCTGGTACATCGGCAAGAGATCCTTTACCAAGTATCAGCATACCTGAACCACTTCGGCATCGAGCATGGAATCATCAAATCCGGTGAAGTCCATGAAGATCATCATCCGGTACAGCTGGCCAGCTTCCAAACTATTACCAGGCGCCTGCAGAATCCCTTCATTCGTCAAGCAGACGTAATCATCGTTGACGAAGCACATCACGCCACAGCAGCAACCTATCTGAGGGTAATCGAGCAATTTAAAAAGAAAGTCGTTCTCGGGTTCTCTGCTACTCCATCTCGTCAAAATGGGGTTGGTCTGGGCAATCTTTTCGACAAGATGATCCAGGTTGCCACGATTAAGGAACTTACAGACCTTGGATACTTGGCGCCAGTGCGTGCATTTGCCCCTGTGGTGCCAGATCTCACCGGGGTGAAGGTGACAGCAGGTGATTACAATGCCAAACAGCTTGAATCGGCCATGAATCAGGCCGGTCTGATTGGCGACATTGTCGGTCATTGGCAGAAATATGGGGATGATCGAAAGACGATGGTATTCGCAACAGGGGTGCAACATTCGGTTGCTCTCTGCAAACAGTTCCATGCGGCAGGTATTACAGCGGCACACGTTGACGGCACTACTCCAAAGGAAGATCGGGATTCTATCCTTGACCGCTTCAAGTCCGGCTCCATCCAGGTCATCGTCAACTGCATGATATTCACGGAAGGGGTTGACGTCCCAGACATCGGTTGCGTCATTCTGGCACGTCCTACCAAGTCACTGCCAATGTACATGCAAATGGTGGGGCGCGGTATGCGAGCCGTTCCCGGTAAAACGGATTGCATCCTTCTGGATCATGCCGGCGCTATTCACGAGCATGGATTCCCTGATGAAATCACAGAATGGGAACTGTCATCAACCTGCAAGACAATCAACCAGAAGCAGGCCCAGCGCAAGAAGAAGGAATCTGAACCTATTGGCTGTCCGGTATGTGACCTGCTTTACACCGGACAATTGAAGTGTCCAGGTTGTGGCAACATTCCAACCATGAAGCAGATCGGCAAGGACATCGAGTACATCGACGGCACCCTGGGGGAGATAGTCAGGAAATCGACCACCAGAAAGGCGGAGCCGTCAAGTCAGGTGAAAGCTGATTGGTATCGTCAGTTAAAGAAATATGCCACACAGCATGGCTATAACCCCGGCTGGGTATCTCACAAGTTCCGGGAAAAGTTCGGGGTATGGCCGAACAAATACACGAACCTACCGCCTGCCAGAGAGGTTTCAGCGGAGGTTCTAGGATATATCCGTCACTGCCATATCAAGCGCGCCAAGTCAGAATTAAAGGCGGCTTAATGATATGGGAAAACTACGCCATCAGAAGCAGCGTTTAGCAGCGTTTGTGCCTATTTTCCACGATGAACTGGAATCGACGGCATACCGGACATTACCACCAAGTGCGGCAAAGCTACTGCCATATTTCAAGCGCACCTGTGTAAGGGCCACAAAGAGCGCACCTGATGAGACTACACTTTTTGGTTTCACCTACACCGAGGCCGTTAAATATGGGTTCTCCACTCGTACATTTTCACGAGCAGTGCAAGACCTCATTCAGCATGGGTTCATTGACCTTGTTGAGCAGGGAGGGCTAAGGGGAGTCGGCCACACATGCAGCAAGTACAAGTTGAGTAAAAGATGGGTCACTTTTGGTGGGCTGGATTGGGCGATTGAGGCAAGGAAGGACGCAAAGAAATGAGCCTACAAGATGGTAATTATATGAACTCTGTACTTTTGGCTGTACTGCGGGGCCAAAAACCACCCCCTACAACTGTACTTTTGGCAGGGGTTAGGGCTTTCAGTACAGCCAAAAGTAAAGCTGTAGGGGTCATTCAGTACAGCCAAAAGTACAGTTGATTCTATTTTTCAAGAAAGGAGATAGTCAATGACCCGCCCCCCATGCCCGAAATGCGCCGGCCACATAGTCAAGATGCCCGAACTCGGAACAGTCGGCCTCATGGTGATTCGGTGCCTGATTTGCGGCTGGCGAGTTTATCCACCAGGCCAATACACAGAGGATGATTTCGACGGCTCACACGCCTTGATTCGATTTCTCGACTTGAGCAACAGGCAGCGGGACGGCTTATCAAGACAGCGGTTGATGAATTGGGCAGAGCGAGCATGGGACGAAATTAGAGAAGAATTTACCAACGGGTAGTTTACCTCAACCCTGATGCAAATCAGGCAAACAAGGAGAATCAACATGACAATTCAGAATTTCACGGAACGCAGGACGGTATTAACGGCAGAGCTTCTTACCCACCTTGCAGGGATGACAGCTGCTTACACTGAGCTTTGCAACACGACCGGGGAGCTACAGCAGGCACTGTTCCGTGCCGACAATCGGCGGCAGAACGGGCAAAAACTCTTTAATCCTCCGGTTAATGGTATGGATAACGTTGAAGAGCGTGTCAAGGCGATCATTGATTTTTCACTATTCAGGGGCAACGGAAACGTTGACTTAGCGCAGATCATCGAAACCGAAAACAGCCGAGCTTTGAAATTCGTTTAAGACATTACGGAGGTGGCAAAGTGAAAAATCCTATCCATGCAATATTGACCGAGATCAACGCAAAGCGAAAGGAAGCTAACCAGGGCCGAGCTGTTCTGTCATATTTCCCGGCTCAGATCACCGAGGATTCCGTAAGGGGTGCTGTATGCCCGAACTCCGGCCATGTCCGCTATCAGATTTTCATGGAAGGCGGTTACGAGCAT
>CAZGQM010000036.1:0-4309 GCA_964528055.1 uncultured Geoanaerobacter sp.
AGCCATGTCCGTCACGAAAAGCCCGACGAGGCGCGGTATGCCCGCGCCATCGCGCGCGAAATCGAACATGCGGCTTCGGTAACTGGACAGCGCGAAGTCGTCAGTATTTTTTTCGGCGGCGGAACGCCCTCGCTGATGCATCCGGAAACGGTCAGCGCGATTCTGGATTCGATCGGCAAGCACTGGACACCCGCGCGCGACATCGAAATCTCGCTGGAAGCAAATCCGACCAGCGTTGAAGCGGAACGCTTTCGTGGTTATCGCGCGGCGGGCGTAAACCGGGTCTCGCTTGGCGTTCAGGCGCTCGATGATGCTTCGCTGAAATCGCTTGGCCGCTTGCACACAGCGGAAGAAGCGTTGAAAGCTGTAAAAATTGCGAAAGATACTTTTCCGCGCGTTTCGTTCGACCTGATTTATGCGCGGCCGGGACAGTCGCCGGATCAATGGCGCGCGGAACTAAAGCGCTCATTGTCTGAAAACATCGAGCATCTCTCGCTTTATCAACTCACCATCGAGGAAGGAACGCCCTTCTTCGCACTCCACCGCGCCGGAAAACTCGTGGTGCCGGAAGGCGATCTGGCGCGCGCCTTGTGGGACGTCACGCAGGAGACCTGCGAGGCCGCGGGACTGCCCGCCTATGAAGTCTCCAATCACGCTCGGCCCGGCGCCGAGTGCAGACACAATCTCGTTTATTGGCGCTCGGGCGAATATGCCGGCGTTGGTCCCGGCGCGCATGGGCGTCTTGAAAACAATAAAATACGCCGCGCCACCGAGACCGAACGCAATCCAGAAAAATGGTTGCAACTCGTGGAAGCCAAAGGTCACGGGATCACTGTCGATGAGCCGCTTGGCGCAATCGAGCGCGCCGACGAGTTTCTGCTGATGGGGATGCGCCTTGCTGAAGGCATTGATCGAAAACGTTTCATACGGCTCGCAGGACGTGATTTCGATTCCAGCCAGCTTCAATTGCTGGAACGGGAAGGTCTGATCGAGACGACGCCGGATGGAAGATTGCGCGTCACGGCAGCCGGATTTCCGCTGCTCGACGCGATCGTCGCCGATCTGGCTTCCTGAATTTAAAGAGACGCCGCCGGAGCCGCCTGCTGTCCGAACGAACGGGGGGCCGGGCTGATGACGCGCGCAGCACCATTGCGGATTTCCATCACGGCAAGTCCGCGCTCACAGGCGCCGTCGGAGCGGAAACGGAACACGCCATCGATGCCGGAGAAGCCGGAGGGATTCGTCAGGATTTCCTCCGAGAAGCGGTTTGGTCCCTGCGTCTTCACAAGTGCTGCGACGAGCGAGACTGCGTCATACGCCAGGCTTGAAGTGCGCAGAGGGTCTTGCCCGTATTTAGCGCGGTAGCGTTGAGCGAAGGAACGGAAACCGCTGATGTCGGGCGCCGCAAACCAGGCGCCATTCATGTTTGGATCAGAAAAGAGTTTTGGATCGTCCCAGAGCCAGGTACCCATGAATTGCATGCGGCCCGGCGCGACACTGTTCGCCTTGAACTGCTGCATAACTTGCGGCGTGACTTCAGGCGCGTCTGCGATGAACACGCTGTCGGCCTGACGCGCGGAAGCGGCCACCTTGCGCACGGCCTCTCCGATACGGTTCGCTTCATTTGGATAATGCTCAAGCGCTACGACGCGGCCTCCGCGGCCCGCCACGGCTTGTTTGAAACTTCCTTCGACCACGGAGCCGTATGCATTGTCCGGCATGACCGAGATGAAAGATTTTTTGCCGACGCTGGCCGCGTAGGAAACGATCCGGTCAACTTCCGTATCAGGCAGGAAGCTCAAGAGATAAACGCCGCGCGCGGCCACATTGCTGTCCGTGGAAAACGCGATCATCGGCACGCCGCGATTGCGCGTTGTTTGGCCGGCGGCGGCGACTGCATGGCTGAGCAGAGGTCCGATAATAATCTCGACGCCTTCGGACAGGAGTTGCTGTGCCGCGTTCTGCGCGCCGATCGCGGTGCCATTATCGTCCTTGACGATGAGCTGCACGTTCGCGCCCTGGAATTCCGCCAGCGCCAGATCGGCGGCGTTCTTCATGGATTGCGCGGCGGCACCCGCATTGCCTTGCGCGGTGAGCGAGAGGATCACGCCAACTTTCACGCCGCCGGCAACGCCCGCTGTCTGCTGGCCGCCAAAAGGCGAAGCCCCCGGCTGGTCGCCGAAAAGCGAGCCGCTGCCCGTCGTCATGGGCGCGTTCGCGCCCGAGCAGGCGGCAAGGAACAGACCGGACAAAGCGGCAAAACGGATCAGCCAGCGGCGAGAAACCGCTTCGGGCTTTTCCGCTACCCAAAACGTACGCGAATACATCCGGTCCCCGGTTGTCTGCTGGCGGCCCCAAAAACCCGGGGCAATCTGTGACAGCATCATGCCCATGTCAAAGTTACCGGCCCCTTTCGAGCCAAAAACCCTTCTGTTGCCGGAGCTTAGGTCCGGCTAGAGTCGGCGCTGGCACACCCATGAAGCCTGATCGCAAAAATTCCCAACAAGTGACCCTGCCGGTGCTGGAACCGCTGAAGCTCGCGCCGGGCCTGTACGTCGTTGCGACCCCGATCGGGAACCTCTCGGATGTAAGCCTCCGTGCCCTCTCCGTGCTGGCAAGCGCGGACTTGGTGCTGTGCGAAGATACGCGCATCACCCGCAGGCTGCTCGACCGGTACGGATTGAATCCTTCTCTGCTTTCCTATCACGACCACAATGCGGCAACCGTGCGTCCGCGGGTGCTGGCGCGGCTTGGCGAGGGCGCATCTGTCGCACTGGTGTCAGATGCGGGAACTCCGCTGATTTCAGACCCCGGTTACAAGCTGGTGCAGGCCGCGATTGAGGCGGGACATCGAGTTTTTCCGATTCCCGGCGCGTCGGCGGCGCTCGCCGCGCTTGTCGCGGCGGGGCTGCCGACCGACCAGTTTTTCTTTGAGGGCTTTTTGCCCGCGAAGTCCGGGCAGCGGCGTAATCGCATCGCGGAAGTCGCAAGCATTCCGGCGACATTGGTGTTTTACGAAACGGGTCCGCGGCTCGCGGAAAGCCTCGCGGATTTATCGGCGAGCCTGGGTCTGCGTTCAGGTGCCATCTGCCGCGAGCTGACAAAAACTTATGAAGAGGTCAGACGCGGAACGCTGGCCGAACTCGCCGCACATTATAAAGAGGCATCAGAGCCGAAAGGCGAGATCGTGATCGTCGTCGGCCCGCCCGATCCTGACGCCGAACAAATCTCCGAAGAAAAAATCGATGAGCTTCTCGGCAATGCGCTGAAGAAGTTTTCCGTCAAGGATGCCTCGAACCTGATCGCCGCCGAGACTGGCCTCCCAAGGCGTGACATCTACAAACGCGCGCTGTCCCTGAACGATGCGAACGGGAAAAAGCGATGAGTGAAAAGATCGCGAATCCGCGCAAGCAGGCCGCATTCCGCTTCGGGCTAAGCGCGGAAGGCAAGGCGTCGCTGTTTCTGAATGCAAAAGGCTATCGCGAAATCGCCCGGCGCTGGAAAAGCCCTGTCGGTGAGATCGACCTCATCATGAAACGAGGCAGGCTGATCGTCTTCGTCGAAGTGAAAGCGCGTGGACGGCTCGACGATGCGGCGGAAGCCGTTTTAGTCCGTCAAAAACGCCGGATTGTCTCGGCCGCCGAAGCATGGCTTGCGGCCCACCCCGGACATGCGGGATACGACATGCGCTTCGATGCGGTTCTCATCGCGCCCGCCAAATTGCCGAGGCATATTGAGTCTGCTTTCGAATCGGAAAGCTGATTGGAGGAAAACTTGCCGCTGAATGTCGCCGTCCAGATGGACCCGATCGACCGCATCAAGATCGCGGGCGATTCGACTTTCGCCGTTCTGCTCGAAGCGCAGGCGCGCGGGCACAAGCTTTCCTATTACACACCCGACAAGCTTTCGATGGCGGATGGCCGCATCGTCGCCAGCGCGCATTCGCTCGAAGTGCGCGACAAGCAGGGCGATCATTTCACGCTGGGGGCAGCGAAGAGCACTGAAGTTTCAAGCTTCGATGTGGTGCTGCTGAGGCAGGATCCGCCGTTCGACCTCGCCTACATCACGACGACGCATCTTCTGGAGCGCGTGCATCCGAAAACGCTGGTGGTGAACGACCCGGCTTCCGTGCGCAACGCGCCGGAAAAAATGTATGTCACCGAATTCACCGATCTGATGCCGCCGACGCTGCTGTCGCGGGATTTGGATGAGATCAAGAAATTCCGCGCTCTTCACGGCGACATCGTGATGAAACCGCTTTACGGCAAGGGCGGTGAAGCGGTGTTCCTGCTGCGCAAGGACGACCTGA
>CAZGQM010000037.1:0-2622 GCA_964528055.1 uncultured Geoanaerobacter sp.
GTGGCCGGATGTCCGGACCCTGATCGAGATCGGCGGGGAGGACTCCAAGATCGCCCTCTTTGACGACCATTTTCAACCCGACATCCGCATGAACGGAAACTGTGCGGGGGGCACCGGGGCCTTCATCGAACAGATGGCCCTTCTGCTCGACGTCCCCCTCGACGATTTCGATTGCCTGGCCGGAGAGAGCAGGACGATCTATCCGATCGCCTCCCGTTGCGGGGTGTTCGCCAAGACGGACATCCAGGCGCTCCTGAGCAACCGGGTCTCCCGGGAAGACATTGCCGCATCCGTCTTCCGCGCCATGGCCCTCCAGGTCATCTCCACGCTCGCGCGCGGCTGCGACATCCGGGAGAAGGTCCTCTTTGCCGGCGGTCCGCTGACCTTCTTCCCCCGCCTGCGCGACGCCTTCGTGCAACTGCTCCGCCTCGATGCGGAAACGGGGATCGCATCCTGCGCCCATCCGGAGCTGATCGCGGCGGAAGGGGCGGCGCGGCATCACGGGGGGAGCCCCCGCCGGATTGCATTGGAAAAATGCGTGCAGCTCTTTGCGGGGGGGACGCTGCGCGGCAGGAAGGATGCGGAAAAAAAGTTACCGCCGCTCTTCGGCGATCAGGAAACCTTTTCCGTCTGGGAGGAGCGCCACCGCCGAAACCGGGTGCCGAAGATCGGCATCGAACGGCTGGATGGCTGCCCCTGCTTCCTGGGGATCGATTCCGGTTCGACGACGACGAAGCTCCTTCTGATGGACGACGCGAAACGGGTTGCGCTGACCTGGTATGAACCGAACGGCGGAGATCCGGTCCTCGCCGTCCGGAGGGGTCTAGACGCTTTCCGGGAGAGCTGCCGGCAGGCGGGAGTCATGCCCCGCATCCTCCGGACCGCCGTGACCGGTTACGGCGAAGAGCTGATCCGGGCGGCATTCTCGCTGGACGACGGGGTCGTGGAGACGCTGGCCCACAGCCGGGCAGCGAGGTTCTTCGACCCGGATGTCTCCTTCATCCTGGACATCGGCGGACAGGACATGAAGGCGATCCGCATCGAGGAGGGGCTGGTCACGGATATCGTGATCAACGAGGCCTGCTCCTCGGGCTGCGGTTCTTTCATCGAGACCTTTGCCCGCTCCCTCAACCACGGCGTCGCCGACTTCGCCCGGATCGCCTGCGACGCGAACGAGCCCTTCGATCTCGGGACCCGCTGCACCGTCTTCATGAATTCCAAGGTGAAACAGGCCCTCCGCGAGGGGGCCACGGTGGGGGAGATCTCCGCCGGACTGGCCTATTCGGTGATCCGGAACACCCTCTTCAAGGTCCTGAAACTCAAAGACTCATCCCTCCTCGGGGAGAGGATCGTCGTGCAGGGCGGCACCTTCCGGAACCCCGCCGTGCTGCGCGCCTTCGAGCTCCTGACCGGGCGGGAGGCGATCCGGCCCGACATCTCCGAAATGATGGGGGCCTATGGGGCCGCCCTGACGGCGCTCGGGAACCACCTTCGGGAGCCGGCCGCGGCCACCGCCTTCCGGGGGTTCGACGGGGAGGCCCCGGACGACGGCGGGGTCAGGAAGGAGTTCCGTTGCGAAGGGTGCGAGAACCGCTGCGCCGTGACCCGAATCCGGTTCGCCGGCGGCAGGAGCTACTTCACCGGCAACCGGTGCGAACGCCGCTTCAGCAACGCGGGCCTCGCCTGCGGTCCCGGGGAGAATCTCTTCGCCGCCAGGCTGAAACTCCTCTTCGAGCGGCCGCTTGCCCCCGCCGGGCCGCCGATCCTCACGTTCGGCATCCCGCGCGTGCTGAACCTGTATGAGAATTTCCCCTTCTGGTGCACCCTGCTGACCCGCTGCGGCTTCCGGGTGGCCCTTTCCGCACCGTCGGGGGTGAAGCAGTTTGAAAAGGGAATCGGGACGGTGATGTCCGACAGCATCTGCTTCCCCGGAAAGCTCGCCCACGGCCATATTCTGGACCTGATCGAACAGGGGGTGGACCGGATCTTCTATCCGATCGTGGTCTGCGAACGGACAGAGGCCTTCGGCGCCCGGAACAGCTTCAACTGCCCCGTGGTCAGCGGCTACCCCGACGTGATCCGGAGCGCGATCGATCCCGAGGGGCGGGGCGGAATCCCGATCGACAGCCCCGTCGTCAGTTTCAAGGATGTATCCCTCCTGAAGAGGCAGATGCAGCGCTTTCTGGCAACCTTCGGGGTCCGGAGAAGTCGCGTCGATGAGGCGGTGGTGGCCGGTCTCGGCGCGCAGCAGGAGGTGAGGAGGAAACTGCAGGAGAGTGCCCTTCCGCTGATGACGAAGGCAGAGGAGAACGGACGGTTTGTGATGGTGGTTGCGGGCAGGCCCTATCACGGCGATCCGCTCGTCCATCACGGCCTCCCGGAACTGATCGCGGGCCTCGGGATCGATGTGATCCCCGAGAGCGCCGTTCCCCTCGCCGGAGATCAGACCCTGAAAGACAGCCACATCCTTACCCAGTGGGCCTACACCAACCGGCTCCTCTCCGTCGCGAAGGTGGTTGCCCACACCCCGCACCTCGAAATGGTCCAGATGACCTCCTTCGGCTGCGGCCTGGATGCGATCTCCGCCGACGAGGTGCGGGAGATCCTCCGGAAAGAGGGCAA